>NZ_VUYU01000030.1 GCF_011682065.1 Massilia rubra
CAGGCGCGGCCAAGGAAATCAAGGGCTTGATCGGCGACTCGGTGGCGCAGGTCAGCAACGGCACGCGCCTGGTGCAGGAAGCCGGCACCACCATCGGCGAAGTGGTCGACAGCGTGGCGCGCGTGACGGACATCATGTCCGAGATTACGGCGGCCAGTAACGAGCAGCGCGTGGGGATCGACCAGGTCAACGAGGCGATTGCGCAGATGGACCAGGTGACGCAGCAGAACGCGGCGCTGGTGGAGGAAGCGGCGGCGGCGGCCGGCAGCCTGGAAGAACAGGCGGCGCGCCTGGCCGAGGTGGCCGGAGGCTTCAAGCTGGCGTCGACGGCGGCGACATCGCGACCGCAGCGGGTGGCCGGCAAGGCGCCGCTGAAATTGGCGGCTTGACCCGTCGTCTCCTGCACTGCCGGAGACGACGGCGGGCTGTTCAAGCCCCCAAAAACATCTCCTGCAAATCATTCAAGAAGCGCTGCCCCAGCTCGGTGGGGCGAATGATCTTGTGATCGCGGTAAATCAAGCCCTTGGCCTCGGCCGCGTTGAGCGTCTGCTCGATCGCATTGATCCCCATCCCGGTCCGCTCGCCGAACAGGTTCGGTGAAAACCCCTCGGTCAGGCGCAAGGTGTTGAGCATGAACTCGAACCCCATGTCCGCGCGCCCGATTTCGCGCTCTTCCTGCACCGGATTACCGGCCCGCGCCGCCTCGATGAAGGCCTTCGGCTGCTTGTAGCGCGCCTGGCGCAGCACCCGGTGCGGGAACGAGATCTTCGAATGCGCACCCGCGCCAATCCCGAGATAATCACCGAACTCCCAGTAATTCACATTGTGCTTGGCGCGCCGCCCCGGCTGCGCGTACGCCGACACTTCGTAATGCCCGTACCCCGCCGCCGCCGTCTCCAACGCGATCATGTCCTGCATGTCGGCGCTGGCATCGTCGTCCGGCAGCGCCGGCGGATACTTGGCGAACAGGGTGTTCGGCTCCATCGTCAGGTGGTACAGCGACAAATGCGGCGGCGCGAACGACAGCGCCGTCTCCAGGTCGAGCCGCGCTTCTTCCAGCGTCTGGGTCGGCAAGGCGTACATCAGGTCCAGGTTGAAGTTGTCGAAGTTGGCATGCGCGATCTCGACCGCCCTCCTCGCCTCGTTGTCGTCATGGATGCGGCCCAGCGCCTTCAAGTGCTTGCCGCTGAAGCTCTGGATGCCGATCGACAGGCGGTTGATGCCGCTGGCCCGGAACGACTTGAACTTCTCCGCTTCGAACGTGCCCGGATTGGCTTCCATCGTCACTTCGGCGTCCACGTCCAGCGGCAGCAAGGTGCGCACGTCCGACATCAGCCGGTCCAGGCCCTTGGCCGACATCAGGCTCGGCGTGCCGCCGCCGATAAAGATAGTGTAGATCTTGCGGCCCCAGATCAGGGGCAGCGACTGCTCCAGGTCGAGCCGCAGCGCGTCGAGGTACGCTTCTTCCGGCAGCTCGCCGCGCGCCTCGTGCGAGTTGAAATCGCAATAAGGGCACTTCTTCACGCACCACGGATAGTGGATGTACAGCGACAGCGGTGGCAGCGCGGCCAGGTTCAAGGCGCCCGGTTGCAGGTATTGCAGGGCACTGGCGGCCGGCGAGCGCGGCTCGGTCTTGACGGCGCTGCCGGCGACTTTGATCGGAATCATTTCAGCTTCTCTACCAGTGCGCGCAAAGCCTGGCCGCGGTGCGACAGCGCGTTTTTTTCAAGCGGCGTCAGTTCGGCGGTGCACTTGCCCAGGGACGGAATCCAGAAGTGCGGATCGTAGCCAAAACCGCCGGCGCCGCGCGCTTCGGCCACGATTTCGCCGTTCCAGCGACCGTCGGCGATGACCGGCTGCGGATCGTCCGCATGGCGCACATACACCAGCACGCAGTAGTAATAGGCCGATTTGTCGGCGTGAGCGGCCAGGTCGGCGATGAGTTTCTGGTTGTTGCGCGCATCCGACTTCGGCTCGCCGGCAAAGCGCGCCGACCATACGCCGGGCGCGCCGCCCAGGGCATTGAGGCACACGCCCGAGTCGTCGGCCAGCGCCGGCAAACCGGTCAGGCGCGAAGCGTGGCGGGCTTTTTCGAGCGCGTTTTCCACAAAGGTGGCGAACGGCTCCTCGGCTTCGGGCACGTCGAATTCGCCCTGCGCGTGCAGGGTGAAGCCTACGGGTGCGAGGATTTCGCCAAACTCCTTGAGTTTGCCGGCGTTATTGGAAGCGAGGATGAGGCGTTGGGTCATAATTGTCTGGTCTGGCCGAGGATGAATGCAAGTGCGTATTTTAGCCTGTGGCGCAGGCGCCGTCGCTTCAGCAGCTTTTAAGGTTATTGCACGATAAACGCTGTACTATACCGGCATCCGATTTTGACCCTCCCGGTTTGCCGGCGGCGGCAGTGCCGTGCGCCAGCGAATCCATGAATAACTCCTTGAACAATGCAGGTGCGGCCGTGCTCGAAATCGAAAAAGTCGAAGTGAGCTACGGCTCCGACCCTTCGGGGCTGGTGTGGGGCTATCTGTTCGGCGTCACGCCGGAAGCGCTGGCCGTCGATTCGGCGGCGGCGCTGGCCTGGATGCGCGACCACGCGGCCAACAATCCGGCGCAGTTCATCTGGCTGCACTTTAACCTGTCCAACGCGGCCAGCGAAAAGTGGCTGACCACGCACGCCAACCTGGCCGAGGAATTCTACGAAACGCTGCACACCGGCTCGCGCTCGACCCGCATCGAACTGGCCGAAGACACCCTGATCGCGGTGGTCAACGATGTGCTGCACAATTTTTCGTTCGAAGAATCCGACATTTCAACCCTGTGGGTGAGCGTGGCGCGCAATGTCGTGGTCAGCGCGCGCCGCAAGCCCTTGCAGTCGATCGAGCGCGTGCGCCAGGCGGTGCGCCAGGGCGAGCCGGTACGCTCCTCGGTCGAACTGCTGATCCACCTGCTGCGCGACCAGGCCGACGTGCTGGTGAAAATCGTGCGCGACGCGGTGGAACGGGTTGACGACATCGAAGACAAGCTGCTGGCCGACCGCCCCACCGCCAGGCGTGAAGACCTGGGAGCCATGCGGCGCGTGCTGGTGCGCCTGCAACGGCTGCTGGCGCCCGAGCCGGCCGCGCTCTTTCGCCTGCTGCAACGCCCGCCCTCGTGGATGGCCGACCTGGACACCCAGGAGCTGCGCGAAGCGACCGAGGAATTCTCGGTGGTGCTGAGCGACATGTCGTCGCTGCAGGAACGCATCAAGCTGCTGCAGGAAGAAATCGCCGCGCGCGTGAGCGAAGAAACCGGCCGCAGCCTGTTTATCCTGACCATCGTGACGGTGCTGGCGCTGCCGATCAATATCATCGCCGGCATGCTGGGCATGAACGTGGGCGGTATTCCGCTGTCGCACCACCCGGCCGGTTTCTGGATTATCGCCGGGATCATCGCGACATTTACGGTGGTGGCGGGCTGGCTGGTCACGCGTGCGGCGCGACGCCTGCGTTAGCCACTATCATGGTGTTTTAATCAACACACCGGAGGACGCCATGAGCAAACACGAAGCGGCCAGCGCCACCCTGATCGCGGGCGCGCTGCACGCGACATTGGAAGAGCATTTTACCTATCGCGGCATGTGCGACGCCTCGGCCGCCGCCGCGCTCGGGGAAGACCTGTTCGTGGTCGCCAACGACGAACGCAACCAGCTCAAGATTTACCGGCGAGGCGTGGCCGATGCGGTGCAGGTACTCGACCTGTCGGACTTTTTGGGCACCAAGAAGAACAAGGAATCGGACCTCGAAGGCGCGGCCACCATCGGCGATCGGATTTACTGGATTACCTCGCATGGCCGCAACAAGAAGGGCGAGGTGCAGGAGCGCCGCTTCCGCTTTTTTGCGACCGAGGCGGGCAAGGGCAAAGGCAAGGCGCTTCTGGAACCGGTCGGCCAGGCCTACAGCGGCCTGCTGGACGACATGATCGCCGCTGAACAATTGAAGAAGTATCCGCTTGCGCAAGCGGCCGGATTGACGCCGGAGGCCGATGGCGCTTTCAACATCGAAGGGCTGGCGGCCACGCCGGAAGGCACGCTGTTGATCGGCTTGCGCAATCCGGCGCCCGAGGGCAAGGCGCTGGTGGTGCATTTGCTCAATCCTGAAAAGGTGGTCGAGGGCGAGCGGGCCGAGCTTGGCGAGGCGTTCGAACTCGATCTGGGCGGGCTGGCGATTCGCAGCATGGAGCTGGTGGGCCTGGCGTACATGATCGTGGCCGGGCCGCCGGCAGATCATGGCGAGTTTGCGCTGTATCGCTGGTCGGGCAAAAGCGGAGACGCCCCGGAGCAGCTGGTGCACGAGGATTTTGACGATGTGCGGCCGGAAGCGCTGTTTGCCATTCCAGGAACGCGCAAGGTGCAGATCTTGAGCGATGACGGCGGGCCGCATGTGAAGGAGATTGCGGAGGAAGAGCAGACGTTCCGGAGCATCACGGTCGTTCTCTAGCGCGCTCCGGACCGGTGCAATGCCCGGCCCAGCCGCCGCAATTGCCGAAAATGCTACAATGTCAGCGGAAAGCCGTGGCGTAATGGAAGCGCATTTGCATGGCATGCAAAAGGTGCCGGTTCGAGCCCGGTCGGCTTTCCCCGCGATGCTTCGATGGCCGTTTCATCGGCGCCCGAGCGGATCTGTCACGCAGCACCTCACCTTGCAAGGTGGCGGGCGCCGATTCAAATCCAGCCCGCTCTTTTCCGGTTTGAGGCATGGTGCGAACGCAAGCTGTCCCCAAGGATCAATTTTTCTACAGACTTTGCGATGACTTTCACAAACGAGGACCTTGCCACCACGCTGCGTGTGCTGCAAGCCATCGCGGACCAGCCTTCCCGGATGAACGCGCACCCGCGTTTCAAGGCGCTGATTGCCAAAATACAAAAAACGGCCAAGCGCGAGCTGCGCCAGGCGCGCACAGAACTGTCCACGGCGCAGTTTCACCAAGCCCGCCTGCAAACCGGCCTGGTGCAGGCACAGCAAGCAACACCAGCGCTGTTGCCGCCGCCGCAGGACGGCGGCAGCACCTTGCGTTCCCAGCGCTGCTATGTCTGCAAGCAGACCTATCACGAACTGCACCACTTTTATCACCTGCTGTGCCCCGTATGCGCAGCGAAAAACTGGGCCAAGCGCGAACAACGCGCCGACCTGGGCGGCTATGTGGCGCTGGTGACAGGCGGGCGCATCAAAATCGGCTTCGAAACGGCATTGCGCTTGCTGCGCGACGGCGCCCGCGTGATCGTTACCACGCGTTTCCCGCGCGACGCCGAGCGGCGCTTCCTGTGCGAACCGGATGCCAGCGCATGGCGCGACCGGCTGACGCTGCACGCACTTGACCTGCGCAATATCGCGTCGGTCGAGGCCTTGGCCGACACCCTTTGCCACGACCTGCCCCACCTCGACATCGTCATCAACAACGCGGCGCAGACCATCAAGCGCCCGCGCGAATTCTACGCCGCCTTGATGGCCGCCGAACCTACCCCGTGGCTGCTGGAGGCAAGCAGCCAGTACCTTGGACAGCTGCCGGGCTACGAAAACTACTTCTTACGCAACGAGCAGGACAGCTACGGGCAGGCGCTCGACAAGCGTCCCAGCAATTCGTGGTCGCAGCGGCTGCACGATGTGTCCACGCTGGAACTGGTGGAAGTGCAAGTGGTCAATGCGATCGCGCCCTTCCTGCTGACCTCGCGCCTTCGTCCCGCGCTGCTGCGCTCGCCTAACCAGAGGCGCTTCGTGATCCAGGCGTCGGCCATGGAAGGGCAGTTCAACCGGCAGGACAAGACCGCTTTCCATCCACATACCAACATGGCCAAGGCCGCATTGAACATGCTGGTGCGCACCAGCGCCCAGGACTGGGCGCGCGACGGCATCTACATGAACGCCGTGGACACGGGCTGGATTACCGACGAAAAGCCCTACCCCCAGGCCGAGCGGATGCGGCAGGAACAGCACTTCTACACGCCGCTCGATGTCATCGACGGCATGGCGCGCCTGATCGATCCGATCATGCGCGGCATCAACGAGCCGGACACGCCGCTGTTCGGCCATTTTCTCAAGGATTACGAACCCCATGCCTGGTGAACCGTCGCTGCCGCCGCGCCAGCCCATCGCCGCTCCGGATGCACAGGACGCCAGCGCCGTGCAATGCCCGGTCCATCGCGTCGAGATCACGCCGTGCGACGCAGCCGAGCTGGCGCCCTTGCTGGCGTACCTGAGCGCCAATCAGGCGCTGCAAGGCAGCCAGTACTTTCCCCGTGGCGCCGTGCTGGACGATGGCCGGCTGGACCTCTGCAAGCAAAGCCTGGGCAGCGACAACTGCCTGCGGATCGCGCAGGCGCTGCAGGGCAACACCCAGGTCCGCAGCCTCATGCTGGGCACCGACGCGATTGGCGATACCGGTGCGCACGCGGTGGCCCAGCTGCTGGACAAGAACGCCCATCTGCAGGTGCTCTACCTGGGCTGCAACAACATTGGGCCCCTCGGAGCGCGCCGGCTTGGCGCAGCGCTGGCGCGGAACGTGCAACTCACCGGTCTCTGGTTGAAACGCAATCCGCTGGGACCGGAGGGCGCTGCCAGCATCGCCCAGATGCTGCGCAGCAATCGGCACCTGCGCGTGCTCGACCTCGTCAATACCGATCTGCGTACTGCGGGCCTGGACGCCATCGTCGACGCCTTGTGCACCGATAACCGCACCATGCACACCCTATACCTGAGCGGCAACGGCCTGGGACCGCCCGCCGCTGCAGCCTTGTCCCGGCTGCTGCGCGAAGCGCCGCACGTCACCGCGCTCTACCTGAGCGTGAATCGCCTGGGGGACGAAGGCGCGGCCATGCTGGCCGAAGCGCTCCATGCGAACCGCAACGTGCAGACACTGGAACTGGCCAGCAACGGCATCGGCCCGGAGGGCGCCGGGGCCTTGTTCCAGGCGCTGCGGCGCCATCCCGCCATCGAATGCCTCAACCTGGGCTATGCCCCTTCTACCAGGGTGCTGGGCGCGTCGGCCAATCGCATCGGCGATGAAGGAGTCGCGTACGCAATGGACATGCTGTCGGAATCGCGTACCTTGCGCAGCCTGGATTTAACGCGCAATGGCGTGACGGGCCGAGGGCTGGGAGCTCTGGACAGCGCCCTGTCCGGCAATCGGCATCTCGGCCGCCTGCTGGTCGATGGCAGCCTGCCCGACGTGCTGGCCGAGCGCCTGGCGCGCAACCGCGTGGAGCATGGCGATCTTCCGGTTCCACCGGACCGGGCGTTGATCAGGAGTGTCTACCGCTGAAGGGCGGTTGGGGCAGGAGATGGCGGAGGAAGAGCAGATGTTCAGGAGTATTACGGTCGTGCTATAACGTCGTTCCCGCGAAGGCGGGAACCCAAGTTAGTCGTTGAGCCAGCAGCTCCAGCACGAACTTGGGTTCCCGCCTTCGCGGGAACGACGGCTAAAAGAACGTAGGGTCAAGGATGCGCTACCGGGCCGCAGCTTACAAGCCGAGGCTTTTCTTCTGCAGCGCGATGATGTCCGCAATCCCGGCCTGCGCCAGATCGAGCAAACGATTCATCCCGGCGCGATCAAATGCGGCGCCTTCTGCCGTGCCCTGCACTTCGATGAAGTGCCCGGCTTCGGTCATCACCACGTTCATATCGGTGTCGCAGCCCGAATCTTCCACGTAATCGAGGTCCAGCACCGGCATGCCCTTGTACACGCCGACCGAAATGGCCGCCACGAAGCTCTTCACCGGCACCTTCGGAATCGCGCCGCTGGCCACCAGTTTGCTGAACGCGTCATACGCCGCCACCATGGCGCCGGTAATCGAGGCCGTGCGCGTGCCGCCATCGGCCTGGATCACGTCGCAATCGAGGTTCAGGGTACGCTCGCCGAACGCTTCCAGGTCGAACGCCGCGCGCAGCGAGCGGCCGATCAGGCGCTGGATCTCCTGCGTGCGCCCGCTTTGCTTGCCGCGCGCCGCTTCCCGGTCCATGCGCGTGTGCGTCGAACGCGGCAGCATGCCGTATTCGGCCGTCAGCCAGCCCTGCCCTTTGCCCTTCAAAAAGCCCGGCACCTTCTCTTCGATGCTGGCCGTGCAAATGACCTTGGTGTCGCCGCACTCGATCAAGACCGATCCTTCGGCATGCTTGGTGTACTGGCGCGTGAGCACGATGTCGCGCAGCTGGTCGACGGCGCGGCCGCTCGGACGTGATTCAAATGTCATGTATTACCTTGTAAAAGCAGGCCTTACTTAAGTACCTGGGATGATTTTTCGATGGCGTCGCGGATCTCGGCGATCGCTTTTTCGATTTCGTCGTCGTTGAACGCGTCGATTTCGAGCGGCTGTTCCGGCTCCGGGGCGCTCAGGATCGTGGTGCTGACCAGGTTCTCGGGCAGCATCATGGTCGAAATGACCGCCGCGCTGCCGTCCGTGTTCACGCCCGCCGTTTCCACTTCGGGCGATCCTTGCCACATGATCGCCAGCGCGGTCGTGTTGTCGCAGGTCTCGCCGCCGATGGTAATCGCGGTGCTGATCATGTCGGGAATGGCGCGCACGATGGTCTGGGTCGAGAGGCGATGGACAATCTCTTCGTCCGGCAGCATCGACCACAAGCCGTCGGAGCACAGCATGACCACGTCGCCCGTCAACAGGCTGACCTGGCGCGACACTTCGATCTTCGGCAGCGAAGAAGCGCCGATGCAGTTATACAGCTTGTTGCGGTCCGGGTGGGTCGCGCGTTCGGCCGGATCGGCCAGGCCCTGGGCGATCAGGTGCTCGATGTGCGAATGGTCGCGCGTGCGGCCCAAAATCTGCCCGCGCCGCAGCCAGTACAGGCGCGAGTCGCCGCAGTGGGCCCAGATCGCGGTGTTGTGCTGGATCAGGCAAGCCACCACCGTGGTGCGCGGCGTGTCGGGCATGTTGTTGGCGATGCGGTAGCGGTGGATTTCATCGTGCGCTTCGAGGAAAGCCTCTTCCAGGAAGCGTTCGGGTTTGCGCACATACGGCGTGGCGTGCTGCTGGAACATGCTCGACATGGTCTGCAGCGTGATGGCCGCGGCCATTTCGCCGCGCAGGTGGCCGCCCATGCCGTCCGCCAGGACCAGCAGCAGCGCATCGCGCGTGAAGCTGTATCCCATCCGGTCCTGGTTGACCTTGCGGCCGCCGAGCTGGCTTTCCTGATAAACGGAAAATTGCATAGTAATCTTTCTGGATCAGGTGTTTTTATCGTTGACTTTTTTGCGGCCGAAACTACCGAGGCGGTCGACCAGGCCGCGTACCTGGCCGCCGATCTTTTCCAAACCGCGCGGCGCTTCCGGCTTCTTGGGCGGCGGCAGCGCCAGTTCCTTTTGCAGCGCGAACAGGCTTTGCGGACGCGCCAGCGGGTCCATGTCGAGGCAGTTCTTGACCATGCTGATCAGGGCCGGCGAAAAGCTGCCTTCGAGCTTGGCGTAATAGCCAGGCATCTTGTCTTCGGTCTTGCGCTGGTCGGCCGGCTGCGGCGGCGCGCCGGCCATGCAGGCGAAGATGGTCGCGCCGATGCTGTAAATATCCGACCACGGTCCCAGCGCCGCCGTTTTCGAGTACAGGTCCGGCGGGGCGAAGCCCGGCGTGTACATCGGCGTCAGTTTCGGGATGTCGGCGTTGATGGTCTGGCGCGCGGCGCCGAAGTCGAGCAAAATCGGCGAGCCGTCGGTGCGCAGGTAGATATTGGCCGGTTTCAGGTCGAGGTGCAGCAGCTTGTTGGCGTGCACTTCGCGCAGGCCGCCGCACACGCCCAGGAAAATCTGGCGGATGAACGCTTCCGACAGGCGGCTGCCCTTGCTGCCGAGGCGGGCGATGTGTTCCTGCAGCGAGTGGCCCGATTCGTAGCCCATCACCATGTACACGGTGTCGTTGGCGCGGAAAAAGTTCAGCACGCGCACCACGTTCGGGTGCGAGATCAGCGCGAGCGCCCTTCCCTCCTCGAAAAAGCACTTCAGGCCGATGCGGAACACGGGCAGATTGGGCGGTGAAATCACCGGAACGAGCTCGCCGGGTTGCCGCAAAGCGAGGGAGCTCGGCAGGTACTCTTTAATGGCGACCGCGTTCCCCTCGGCGTCATAAGCGAGATATACAATACTGAACCCACCGGACGCAATTTTCTTTACAATGCGATATCCGGCAATTTCAAGTCCATCGGGCAGGGGAGCGTTATTTTGTGCAGCCATCAGAGTGTGTTCCTTGCTTAACACGGCGATTGTGTGGATAAATCACGGCTTTGTAAAGAAAAGATAAAAATACCGGGGACTCCATTGAGCATTTCTAGCATGACAGGTTACGCGGTGGCCACCAGCGAAGGCGCGGCGGGCACCCTTACAATTGAAATCAAGAGCGTTAATTCGCGCTTTCTGGACCTGCAGTTCCGCATCAACGACGAGTTGCGCGCGCTCGAACCGGACTTGCGCGCCGCGATCATGGCCGCCATCACGCGCGGCAAGGTCGAGGCACGCCTCTCTTTCGGGCGCAAGGTCGCGGGCGGCTCGCAAGCCCTGAATGCGGCCATGCTGGCCGATCTGGCCCGTTTGCAGAGCGAAGTGACCAAGCATTTTGTATCGGCGCCGTTGATGACGGTGGCCGAGCTGCTGCGTTGGCCCGGTGTGATCGAGGAAGCCCAGGTTGGCCAGGAGTCGCTGCAGGCCGACGTGGCCGCGTTGACCGCCACCACCGTCGCGGCCTTCGTCGACAGCCGCCGGCGCGAAGGCGCGGCGCTCGAAGCGATGCTCGTCTCGCGCATCGATGCGATGGATGTCATCGTCAAGCGCATCACGCCATTGATTCCGCAGGTGATTTCGCAGTTCCAGCAAAAGGCCATCGAGCGCATGCAGGATGCATTGGGACTGGCCGGGCATGGCACGCCGTCCACGCTGACGCGCCAGGAAGCCTTCGAGCGGATTCGCCAGGAAGTGACCTTGTACGGGATCCGGATCGATGTGTCGGAAGAGTTGTCGCGCTTGTCGGCGCACTTGACCGAGACCCGGCATATCCTCAAAAAGGGCGGGCAGGTCGGCAAACGGCTCGACTTCATGATGCAGGAACTGAACCGCGAAGCCAATACCCTGGGCGCCAAGGCGTCGGTGAAGGAACTGGCCGATGCGTCGATGGAATTGAAGCTCCTGATCGAGCAGATGCGCGAGCAGGTGCAGAATCTGGAGTAGGTCAGACAAGCCCCGCGAGCGGCTTCTCTTGACCGGGCACTAGCTGTCTTCCAGCTTGCGCAAGGTCAGAGAAGCGAGCGCGGCAAGCGCGCTCAGCGCCGCCGTCGCGAGGAAGGCGGCATGATAGCCCTGTAGTTGCGCCAGAGCATGAACATCCGGCGATTTTTTTGCCACCGACTGCGCCAGCGTGGAGAGGCCGGCAATGCCCAGCGCGGCGCCAAGCTGGCGCGCGGTATTGAACAGTCCTGACGCCAGGCCGGCTTCCTTCGGCGGCACAGCGGCCAGCGCCGTATGGGTTGCCGTCATCAGCATCAGCCCGAGTCCCAGGCCGATCAGCAGTGTGGGCCCGAGCACATCGGCGACGTAATTGGCTTCGATCGGCAATCCGGCCAGCCAGGCCAAGCCGGCAGCGCTGATCATGCCCCCGAAAAAGGGCAAGCCCCGCACGCCGGAATCCATCAAGGGACGCGACACGATCGCCGCGATCGCCAGCGTGATCCCCATCGGCAGCAGCGCCAGGCCAGTGTCGAGCGCGTCATAGCCAGCAATCTGCTGCAGCGCGATCGAGAGGAAGAAAGTCGACGCGGTCAGGGAAGCGCCCAGGCCAAGCACCACGATATTTCCCATGCGCACGCTCGGCAGCCTGAATATGTCGAGGCGGATCAGCGGGTGCGCCGTCCTGGCCTGGATGATCACGAAAGCGAGCAGCAACACCGCCGCCGCAAGCAGTATGTACTGGACGGTACGGGAGTCCCAGCCAAGATTGACCGCTTGCGAGATCCCCAGGATCAGGGCGCCCATTCCCAGCGTAATGCTGATGGCGCCCCACACGTCGAGCTTTGGCCGCTGCGTCCCGGCCTTGACCGGCTGCATGCACAAGGCCACGCCGGCGATCAGGGCGAGACCGATCGGTACGTTCACGAACATCACCCAGCGCCATCCCATCCCGGCCGTCAATATGCCGCCGATCACGACACCGATGGCCGACGCAATCGCGCTTGACGCCGCCCACAGCGAGATCGCCCTGGCCTTCGCCGGGCCGGCCGGATAGACCGCGACGATCACGGCCAGGGTAGAGGTCGCCAGAGCCGAGGCGCCAAAGCCCTGGATCGCGCGCGCCACCAGCAAGATTGTGCCACTGGTCGCCAGGCCGCCCACCAGGCTGGCCAGGGTGAAGATGACCAGACCTGATAGTAGAACGCGCTTGCGTCCGTACAAATCGCTGGCACGCGCCGCCAGCAGCATGAAGCCGCCCAGGCTGAGCAAATAGGCATCGACCACCCATTGCAATTGCAGACTGGAGAGATGCAAATCAGCTTGCATCGAAGGCAAAGCCACATTCACGATGGCGCCGTCCATGACGACCATGAAGGATGCAACGCACGCAATGAACACGGCGACCCACAGCGGAATGTGAGGATGAATCAAGGAAGGTGCTGCGACAGCAGACACCGGAGCGGATGCACTCATGAAAAACTCCTGTTGCGGTTGGTTGAGAACTATGGAGGACAGCATGCCCTGTCACAGGCAACAGTATTGGACAGCCGCCGCATACACTGATAACGTTGTTTAGACAAAATATAATGAGATCCAGCCATGTCAGTTTCAGATGAACAAACGACCGTCCCTGCCAATATCAGCGAGCGTTCCGACGGACCTGCGCTGGTCGCGATCCGGGGCGAGGACAAGGCCGGCAATGAATTCCGTCTCGGGACGCGCGAATACGATTGGCATACCCATGTGCGAGGACAGGTGTTTTGCGTAGAAAGCGGTCTGGTGCACATGCGCACCGCCCACGGTTCCTGGTTGTCGCCGCCAAATCGGGCCGGCTGGATACCGCCGGGCGAGGCGCACAAGGTCAGCGTCAACGGCGCGATGAGCGGATGGAGTTTGCTGATCACACCCGAAGCGGCCAGCGAACTGCCCAGGCATCCCTGTGTGATCGGCATCAGCGAACTGATGCGTGCGCTGGTGCGACGCGCGGTCTCCTGGTCCGCCCAACACACGCTGGAAGCGGAACAGGAGCGCGTGATCGCGGTACTGCTCGACGAGATGCGGCATGCCCCGCACGAAGCGCTGCATTTGCCGATGCCGCAAGACCGGCGCCTGCTGCGCATCACCACCGCCATTTTCGAACAACCGAAGGATGACCGCACGCTCGACGCATGGGCGAGCTGGGCCGGACTGTCGGCGCGCACCTTGAGCCGCCTGTTTCGCTCCGAGACCGGCATCAGTTTCGCCCAGTGGCGCCAGCAAGCCCGCTTGACGCATGCGCTGGAACGCCTGGCGCAGGGGGACGCGGTGGCCGTGGTCGCCGATGCACTGGGCTATGCCACGCCCAGCAATTTCATCGCGATGTTCCGCCGCAGCTTTGGCGATTCGCCAGCGCGGTATTTTGCGAATCGGGCAGGCTCCACGTTTCGCTGAAGCACCGGCCGGGGCGGGAGAAGCGCCCGCCGCAGGACCGGTCCCGCCAGGCGCTTGCTGTTCTATCTTCAACGCCTGAACGTCGACCTGTTTGGTAAAATGATTTCTTTGCGTGTATTTCAGTCGGTCGCATCACGACTCGCGGCAGCCCATGAGGCGCCCATGCTACGCATCGTCACCCGAAAGCACATTATGCCAACCACTATTCCCGGCTTTTCCGGCAGCCTGTTCGTCGTCGCCGCCCCGTCCGGCGCCGGCAAGTCCACCCTGGTCAACGCGCTGCTGGCGCAGGAACCGGGCATCAAGCTGTCGATCTCGACCACCACGCGCCCTCCCCGCCCGGGCGAGCAGGACGGCCGCGAGTACCATTTCACCACCGCCGAGGACTTCGTCGAGCGCGCCGGGCGCGGCGAATTCCTCGAATGGGCCGAAGTGCACGGTAATTACTACGGCACCTCGCGCCTGATGGTCGAAAAGGAAATGAAACTGGGCACCGACATCCTGCTCGAAATCGACTGGCAGGGCGCGCGCCAGGTGCGCAAGCAGTTCCCGGACGCGGCCGGCATTTTCATTTTGCCGCCCTCGATCAAAGCACTGGAAGAGCGCCTCTACAAGCGCGGCCAGGACGAAGAGAACGTCATCACGCGCCGCCTGCTGGCCGCCGGCGGCGAGATCGCTCACGCTCCCGAGTTCGAGTATGTTATTATCAATGAAGAGTTCAACGTCGCCTTGTCAGAGATGAGCGCGATTGTCAGAGCGACACGCAGCCGTTTTGCACAACAAGCTGCGCGTAACGCCTCGCTATTTGCCCAACTGGGTATCCATGCGCAACAATCGTGACACGGCACACACCGTCATATTGAGGAAAATACATGGCCCGCATTACCATTGAAGATTGCTTGAAGCACATCCCTAACCGCTTTCAACTGACCCTGGCCGCAACCTATCGCGCCCGTCAGTTGTTGCAAGGCCACACTCCCAAGGTGGAAGCCAAGGACAAGCCAACCGTTGTCGCCCTGCGTGAAATCGCTGCCGGCAAGGTCGGTATCGAGATGCTGAAAAAGGTTCCGATGTAATTAGTTATTTCGTGCCCGAACGGTGTCAACAAGCCATCCTGATTTACTTTTTTCACATTTCGGCTGATTGACTTTGCGTATGAATCTGATTCCTCCGGATACGACACTCTCAGGCACACCCAAGACCCGGTCTGCACGCGCCGCCACCAAGGCGCAAGAGGCCGAGGTTCCTGTCGCTCCCGTTCCGGGCGTGGCATCGGTCTCGCACTTGTCGGCCAAGCTCTCCGAGTACCTCACCGCCTCCGAACTCAAAAAGGTCAAGGAAGCGTATCGTTTTTCCGACGAGATGCACCTTGGACAAGTCCGTAAATCGGGCGAACCGTATATTTCCCATCCCATCGCCGTGGCTGAAATCTGCGCCGACTGGAAGCTCGACGCCCAGGCCATCATGGCCGCGCTGCTGCACGATGTGATGGAAGACCAGGACGTCAAGAAGGATGAGCTGATCGAGCGCTTCGGCGCCCCCGTCGCCAGCCTCGTCGACGGCCTGTCCAAGCTCGAAAAAATCGAATTCCAGACCCTGATCGAAGCGCAGGCGGAAAACTTCCGCAAGATGCTGCTGGCCATGGCGTCGGATGTGCGCGTCATTCTCATCAAGCTGGCCGACCGCCTGCACAATATGCGCACGCTCGAGCACATGACGCCGGCCAAGAAGCGCCGCATCGCCTCCGAGACGATGGAAGTGTACGTGCCAATCGCGCACCGCCTGGGCCTGAACAATATCTACCGCGAATTGCAGGACCTGGCGTTTTCGCACCTGTATCCGGTGCGTTACCGTACCCTGTCCAAGGCGGTCAAGGCGGCGCGCGGCAACCGCCGCGAAGTGGTCAAGAAGATCCTCGAATCGGTCAAGAGCACGCTCGCCACCGCCGAACTGCCGGCCGAAGTCTACGGGCGCGAAAAAACCCTGTACGGCATCTATAAAAAGATGCGCAGCAAGCATTTGTCGTTCTCGCAGGTGCTCGATGTGTACGGTTTCCGGGTGGTGGTCGACAGCTTCGCCAATTGTTACGTGGCGCTGGGGACCCTGCACGGCCTGTACAAGCCGATGCCGGGCAAGTTCAAGGATTACATCGCGATCCGCAAGTTGAACGGTTACCAGTCGCTGCACACCACCCTGATCGGCCCGTACGGCACGCCGGTCGAGTTCCAGATCCGCACCCAGGAAATGCATCGCACCGCCGAGTCCGGCGTGGCGGCGCACTGGCTGTACAAGAATGGCGAAGCGAACCTGTCGGACTTGCAGCAGAAAACCCACGCGTGGTTGCAGTCGCTGCTCGACATCCAGCAGCAAACCGGCGACTCGGCCGAGTTTCTGGAACACGTCAAGGTCGACCTGTTTCCGGACTCGGTGTATGTGTTCACGCCAAAGTCGAAGATCATCGCCCTGCCGCGCGGCGCCACGGCGCTCGACTTCGCCTACACGATCCACACCGGCATCGGCGACCATACGGTGTCGGTCAAGATCAACAACGAGCCGGCCTCGCTGCGCACCGAGTTGCGCAATGGCGACATTGTCGAGATCGTGACCAATCCCGACTCGAAGCCGAGCCCGACCTGGCTGGCGTTTGTGCGCACCGGAAAAGCCCGTTCGGCGATCCGCCATCATTTGCGCACGATCAACCTGAACGAGTCGGTCGAACTGGGGCGCGAGTTGCTGGCGCAAGCCCTGACGGCCCTGAATATCCAGCCCGATCTGCCGGAACCGGCGGTCGAGAAGCTGCTCAACGAATCGTCGGCCAAGTCGATGGATGAGCTGTATGCCGACATCGGCATCGGCAAGCGCATGGCCGCCCTGGTGGCGCGGCATATTTTCGGCCTGGTCGATGACGACCTGGTCAGTTTGCCGACCAACCCGAACGCCACGCCGGGCGAACTCGATCCGGTGACCATTTATGGCAGCGAAGGCGTGTCGGTGCAGTTGGCCCCGTGTTGCCTGCCGATTCCGGGCGACCAGATTATCGGCCAGCTGAGGCGCGACCAGGGTTTGATCGTGCATACCAGCGACTGCGCCAGTGCCAAGCGCTTGCGCGGCAAGGAGCCGGACCGCTGGATCGCCGTGCAGTGGGGCGGGGAATTGAACCGCCGCTTCGATTGCCGCATCAGGCTGCTGATTAACAATGAAAAAGGCATCCTGGCGCGCGTGGCGGCCGAGATTGGCGAGTCGGATGCGAACATTTCGTATGTGGGCATGGACGAGGATGAAGAACACGTCATGACGCAGCTGCGGTTTACGATTCAGATCAAGGATCGGGTGCACTTGGCGCACTTGATCAGGAATCTGCGGCGCGTGGTGGGGGTGACCAGGGTGGAGCGCGAGCGCAATTAGGTCGTTCGCCTAAAGACGTTTGTTTTCGATACATCCCATGAGCGCCTTTTTCACCCCCCGGCCTCAAGACCGTCATTCCCGGCCTGAGCGGCCCTCTTGGCGGGAATCCAATTCCGTAGCACAATCACAGGCGGCTCAACGGAATTGGATTCCCGCCTCCGCGGGAATGACGGTTTTTAAGTTAGCGGGAATGACGGTCTTGAGGCCGGTGGTCGACCTGTCCCTACCGCATCGCCAAAATCCGGTCAAACGCATCACACGCCCCCCTGCACGCGTCCGCAATCTCCCCTTCGCTTTTCACATTCTCCCTCAGCGCCAGCATGAAGCTGCGCCAGCGCGGACCCGGTCCTTCGGCCCCGCTGCGCAGATAGCGCAGCCGATGCGGCGCCAGCGGCCCCGCCAGGCGCTGGTACAGCACCGCCCCGCCCAGTTGCGAACCCTCGATCACGTACGTTACACCCCAACGGTAGGCCGCACTGGCGCCATCCGGCCACACGGTCGCGTCCTGCCCCCGCGCGTCGACGCGCACCCCGGCCAGCGCCGGATCGGCCAGGTCGGCATCGATCAGCGCCACCCGCGCCACCGCCGGCAAACTCGCCTCGCCCTGCGGACCATCGGCGTAACGCGCCAGCCACGCCTCCAGCGGCGCCAACCAGCGCCGCAGCATGTGCAGGTGGTCGCTGTAATGCTGCAAGCCGGCGTCCGGCTGGGCCAGCGGCATGCCGGTGTCGAGCACGGCGTGACGGTCGGCCGTGGCAATGCGCAGTGCGCTCAAGGCGTCACCGGGCGCGCGGTTGGGATGTTGGTTGATAGACTATTCCTGTTCTGTAGGGCATTTTTTCTACAGTCTATCAGCCTTGCCGCGCGCACGCCTTAAAACGCCGAACTGAGGGTCAG
Source organism: Massilia rubra (assembly GCF_011682065.1). GTDB lineage: Bacteria > Pseudomonadota > Gammaproteobacteria > Burkholderiales > Burkholderiaceae_D > Telluria_A > Telluria_A rubra. Next base: position 17,920 of record NZ_VUYU01000030.1, read on the forward strand.
CCGGAACGAGCGCGATTCGGTCGGATGAAAATGGATGTCCTCCACCGCCTCGCCCTCCCCTTGCAGGCGCGATTCGTAGAAATAATCGATCGCCGAACTGCGCCGGTTGGCCAGGTTGAAGCCTTCCAGTTCGAGCTTGAGACGCCTGCCCAGTTTGTAGCCGATGCGCCCGTTCAAGGTGGTGGTGGAACGCGAGCGCACGCCGTTGTCTTCGATCAGCGGACGCGGACCAAAATAGCGCAGCTGCGCCGCGCCAAACCATGGCCCAAGATTGTCGAGCGCCAGCGCCAGCGACGCCACGCCCTCCACCGCGCCGGGAATGCGCCGTCCTCCCGCATCGGCATCCCTGAAACGCGCGCGCGCAAACGCCACGTCGGCATCGAGCGTCATGAACGCGTTCGGCTTGTAGTAATTGGAAAACTCGACCCCGCTGCGGCGGCTCGGACGGCCGGCCTCGGTGGTGCCGGCGTCGCCCACGAACACCAGTTCCGAATCGAAATCGAGCTGGTACAGGGACAAGGAACTCTGCAATCCCGCCAGCGCCTCGGTGCGCACGCCGATCTCGACTCCCGTGGCCCTGACCAGCGGCGTCACGCGCTCGACCGGCGCGCCGCTTTTCGGATCGGTGCGGATGGTGGCGCCGCGCGCATCGTTGCTGTGGAAACCGGTGCCGGCGTTCAGATACAACTCGGTCTGGTTCCACGGGCCGACGATCAGGCTCAGGGTCGGGCTGGCGCGATCGGCGCTGGCACGGCCGCTGTTCTCAGGCAAGATGCTGTCGACATCGAAGCGGACATGGTCGACGCGCATCCCGGCCACCGTGCGCAACATCGGCGTCCAGCGCGTGCTGTTGTCGTAGAACGCGGCGGCGCTGGTCTCCACGATGTGGTCCTCGCGCGTGGTGGCGCGGCGCCGGCGCGCGACGGTGTCGTACAGGCCGTTGTGGATATTGTCGTTCTGGAACTGGACGCCGATCCGGTGGCTGCCCCAGCGGTGCTCGGCGTTCACGGCGCTGGTGACGCGCCGGTCCGGCTGGCTGAACTGGTCGCCGTTGACCGGATCGTCCAGGAAATACGTGAAGTTCGAATACAACGCAAGACGGTTGGCAACCACCGAGGCGTTGACCTTGGTCACGCCCGCGTCGGAGGCGGCGTGCCAGCCGCCGGACAGGCTGTAGCGGCGCGCCACACCGCCGTCGCTGGCGTCGACCGTGTCGAAGCGCCCAAGCCGGCCGTCATCGACCGCGCGGCGCGGAATCTGGTCGCTCGCGCGCCAAGCTGCGCGGTAAGCCATGGCGGTGAGGTTGACACCATTGGCGGCGTCGCCCTGGCTGAACCGCAGCACCCCGTTGAGCTTGTTGAAATCGTCGCCGCGCGTGAATGGCCCGTCGTTATGGAACGCTTCGATCGCGTATAGCAGATTGCCTTGGCCGGCCTTGGGCGAGTCGGCCAGCAGCGCGCGCCGGTAGCCGTTCTGGCCCAGGCCGACACTGGTGATGCCTTCCGGCAGCGTGTCGGCGTAGCGCACCGCCAGCGCGCCGGCGGCGGCGAAGTCGCCCTCGTCGGCGTAGTACGGGCCCTTGCGGTATTCCAGCCGGTTGGCCAGCTCGGGAATCAGAAAATTGAGGTCGGTCCAGCCCTGCCCGTGGGCATGGCTGCGCTGGTTGACCAGCATGCCGTCCACGGTGGTGCGCAGGTCGGTGCCATGGTCGAGGTTAAAACCACGCAGGTAGAACTGGTTGGCCTTGCCTTCGCCGCTGTGCTGGCTGACGATCAGGCCGGGCGTCGCTTCCAGCAGTTCGCCGGGACGGTACACCGAGCGCGCCGCCAGTTGCTGCTGGGTGACCACGCCCGCATTGGCCGAGTCGGCCACGCCGAGCTGGCTGAGGCGCGAGGCGGCCACCACCACCTGGGGCACGGGTTCGGCGGCCTCGTCGGCGTGGACCAGGGCCGAGGCGCCCAGCAGCAGGGCGCTCAAGGGGCGGCGGACGAGTCGATAATCATGCATGGATGGGCCTGTGATCGAAAAACGAGCGCTTGAACAACAGCGCAACGCAAGCTTATTCGGCCGTAATCTGGTTTCGGATTCAACTCCTTGATGCCTTTTCAATAGCTTCCACGTGGCAATTATGTGTTAATCTTTACAATCTTGCTAACTTTTCATGCCGCTCCATGGGATATCGCCGTTTTTTTCACACACTGCCCTTCTGGCTGGCCCTCGCACTGAGCGGGGCGGCCAGCGCCGTCGAGCGCACCGAGACAGTCGAATGCGACTTGCCGGACGGTAGCGGCTTCGTGCTGCAAGCAAAGCATGACTGGGCGATGCCAGGAGACTTCAGCGGCCGCCGCGGCAACCGCGACGACCAGCAGGACTTCACGGTGGATTACCGCGCACGCGGCAGCGCCAGGCTGGTGAGCACGGGCGCCAGCCTGGCCTATCGCCCGCTGGGGGAAGGCACCAACCTGGAACTGCTGTGCTCCCGCCTGGGCCTGCATCAAGGCCAGCCGGGCACGGGGTCTTCCCTGCGCATGCCGGGTGAACAGCGCTTTTGGGTGCCGGCCCGCACCGGCAAGGCCGGGTTCGACACGGCCGAACAACAGCGGATCGACGCCCTGCTGTCCCAGCGCGGCCTGCATCTGATGGGCAGCCACGGCACCCTGGCCATGCGCCAGGGCAAGCTGGTGCAGGAGTTACCCCTGTACGCCGCCGACGCTCCCGGCTGCACCGCACAGGACGCCCTGCAATGTCCGGTCGGCGCCGTGCTGCGCCTGACTTCAGGCGACCGCGGCGACACCTGGCAGGCGGCCAGCATCGAGAGCACGCCCTATTTTTTCAAGACCGGCGTCGCGTTCGCCCGGCAAGCCGGCCTTGCCCGCCCTTCCGCACGCAGCCTGAGCAATTACCGCAACCGCGACGACAACGACGCCAAACCGTCCGAAAAACCATGACCGACCGTCTGCACCGCATCAAAACCACCCTTGCCGCCGCGCTGGTGCTGGCCCTGCATGCGCCCTCCGGCTTTGCCCGCGAGCGCCTCGAATGCGTGCTGCCCCAGGGCGGCCGGATTGTGATGGAAGCACACTGCAAAGCGCCGCCCGGCGTGCGGGGGCAAAAATGCGCCGACCGCTACGATACCCGCTACCTGCCGGCCGGCGGCGGCGCAGCGCTCGATTTGGGCAAGACAGACCTGAAAAACGCGGACCACGCAGCCACGCCCGCAAGCATGTGCGCCAGGTTCTATGCCAGCGGTGATGCGGTCCATGTGCCGCCCACCTACGACGGGCAGTACCGCAGTATCGTCAAGGGCCAGATCGTGGCCTTGACAGCGCAGCGCCGTGGCGACGAAGCGGTCCAAACAGAGGCCAATCGCAACGCCGCACCGGAAGTGTTGACGTATACCGGCTATCAACGCGTCGCTGCACTCGGCACCACATGGATGCTGGAAGAAGCATTCACGCGCCGCTACCGGGGCTACTACGCGGGCGCCGGCATGGAGAGCGCTCCACTGTCGCACGTGGTGCGGATGCAGTCGACCGATGAAGGAGTGAGCTGGAGCGAGCCGGTCATCAGCAAGACATCCAGATTGTTCACCATCGGCAAATCGGCGCTGGACCAGCCCGATGCCGCCAGGCCCGCCTTCGCCCCGGACGAAGACCGGCGCCGCGACCGGCGCGCCCGGCTGGCACAGGGCACGCCGATGCTGATACGTTGCCGCCTGCCCGATCAATCCGAGTTTGTTCTCACCGGCAAGCAGTCGAGTGACGACGAAGTCAAGCGCGAATGGGGCGGCGCGAGGTCGATGTTCATGCCGCTGGTCTCGATCGCCTATGTCGCCGCACCCGGCACGGCCGCCATCGAGGTAGAGCCGGAGCTGTCCCTGCTGTCCTTCATGGCGAACGTTCCGCGTCCCAAGCGCGACGAGCACTGCGGCAGCGCCGGCATCGCCAACGGCGTCCCCTACATCGGCATCAGCATGCTCGACCAACAGCGCAAGCACTTTAGCCGCTTGACGTATCCGGACAAGATCTGGTATCCCGGCACGCTGCCGCGCCAGGCTGCGCAGGCGCTCGCGCGCAGCAAGCAGGTGTGGGGGAAAGGGGTTGAGCCCTTGGTCGCGGCGACCCGGCGCGGCAAGGTACTGGCGCTGGAATACCCGGTCGTGCCTGACGGCTGCGGCGGCGGCGATCCGCACCACGTCAGGCCGCCCGTGTGCACCGTCAGCGCCGTACTGCGCAGCGAATCGGACGACGATGGCATGACCTGGTCCGACCTGGCCTTCTCAACGACGTCCTGGATCTTCGCCCCCGGCCAGCCGGTTGACCAGCAGCCGGGGCGCGCCACACTGGCCGGCGAATAAGTTCAGCGGCTCACATGGTGATGCATGCGCCGCAGTCCCAGCCAGACGATGGCCAGCATCACCGGCATGGCCGCGCCGGTCAGCATGTCGGGATTGAGCGGCACCCCGGCCGCCTTCATGGCCTTGCCCGCATACGCGATCAGCCCGATCGAGTAGTAGGAAATGGCCACCACCGACAAGCCCTCGACCGCCTGCTGCAAGCGCAACTGCTGGGCCGCGCGGGCGTTGAGCGACTCGAGGATGCGGCGGTTCTGCTGCTCCTGCACGATGCCCACGCGCGTGCGCAGCAAGTCGTTGCTGCGCCCGATGCGCTCGGCCAGCGCCTGCTGGCGCCGCTCGGTCGACTCGCACGTGTTCATCGCCGGGGCCAGGCGCCGGTCCATGAATTCGCGGATGGTCGGCACGCCCGGAATGCGCGTTTCGCGCAACTCCTCGATGCGCGCCTGCACCAGCCGGTAATACGCTTTTGACGCGGCGAAGCGGTAACTGTTTTCCAGCGCCAGCTTTTCCATGCGCGCCGCCAGCACCGTGATTTTGTGCAGCAACTCGCGCTCGTCGTCAGGCGCGTCGGGGATGCCGGCGACCGCGTCCGATACCCCATCGCCGGCGTCGCTCATGCCCGCGGACAAACGTGCCAGCTCGGCTTCGATGCCGTTGAGCACCGGCGCCGCCTGCTGCGCCTGCGGCAAGCCGAGCAGCGCCATCATGCGGTAGGTTTCGATTTCCAGCACCCGCTGCACCAGGCGTCCGGCCTGCTGGTACTGCATGCCCAGGTCCTGGATCACCACCCGGCCGAAGCCGTCCGGCGCAATCGCGAAATCGGTCCACACCTTGGCGAAATTCTGGCTGTCGCAGCCGACCAGCAGGTTGCCGGCAAACACATGGCGCATCTCGGTCAGCGAAGCGCTCACTTGCTGCAGGCTGACGTGGGTGGCGGCCATCACCTTGCCTTCCAGGCCCAGCAGCCACTCATCGGGAATATGCCGCAGCGGCGCCTGGTCGAACGCGTGCTCGGCCGCGACCGGGTGGGCGCGCTGTTCGGCGAAGGTGTAGGTCGAAAATTCGGTGTGCGATTCCCATTGCAGGCGAAAACTGCCGAAATCGTGGAAGAAATAGCGCGCTTCCGGATGCGGCGATGCTACCCCGAAATGCTGGCACAGGCCGGCCAGCAACTGGTTTTGCGACGCCAGCTGGTGCGCCTCGGCATCGTCCTCGTGGCGCGCGTACACCGCCAGGTGGGTCAGCGTCTCGGGACCGTTCAGGCGCAGCGAGGGGCGCGAATGGACTTCGGCGGCCAGCGGTATTCGCAGTGCGTGGTTGAAAGTGGCGTGGGAAATCGACATCGGCAACTCGCTAAAAATGAAAAATCAGTCCGCGACGGGCGCCGGATAATGCACGCTTAGCACTTCCAGCTCGTCGGGGCCGAGCGGCGTTTGCAGGGTGATCAGGTCGCCTTCGCGCGCCTTGGTCAGCGCGCGCGCCACCGGCGAGACCCAGCTGATCTTGCCGTTCAGCGGGTCGAGCTCGTCGATGCCGACGATGGTGACCGTGTGTTCCTCGCCCGCGCTGTTGGCGTAAGTGACGGTGGCGCCGAAAAAGACCTGGTCGTTGCCGAATTGCACGCTCGGATCGACCACGGCGGCCGAATCCATGCGCTTGGTCAGGAAGCGGATGCGCCCGTCGATCTGGCGCAGGCGCCGCTTGCCGTAGATGTAGTCGCCGTTCTCGGAGCGGTCGCCGTTGGAGGCGGCCCAGTGCACCACCTTGACCACCTCGGGCCGCTCGACGTCGATCAGTTGCAGCAGTTCATCCTTGATGCGCTGGTAGCCGGCCGGCGTGATGTAATTCTTGGCGCCCACGGGAATGGCTTGCGCAAGCGCAATGGCTTCCTCGTCGTCATTATCGGATTCTTTGACAAATGCTTTATTCATGCGTTCCATTGTAATGGCCCACGCGCATCCTGTCCGGGCGATACCTTTTCGGGGGCGCCCATCCTTTTCACGTATCATGAAACATCACAGGGAGGACCATGACTCGACCCACGCGCACCCGCTCGCGCCTGCTTGCACCATTGCTGTACCTGGCGGCGCTGATCCTGCTGCTGGAAGAATGGCTGTGGGACACCGGCAAGCGCCTTGGCGCGGCCATCGCGCGCTGGCCGCTGGTGCGCGGGCTCGATGCGCGCATCCGGGCGCTGCCGCCGTACGCGGCCCTGTGCGCATTCGTGCTGCCCGCCATCCTGCTGTTTCCGGTGAAATTGCTGGCCCTGCTTGCGATTGCCAACGGCCACGTGGTGAGCGGGGTGCTGGCGATGGTGCTGGCCAAGATCGGCGGCGCGGCGGCGGTCACGCGGCTGTACGCGCTGACCCTGCCCAGCCTGCTGACCCTGGCCTGGTTCGCGCGCTGGCATGGCGTGTTCATGGCCTTCAAGGATAAATGGGTGGGCGCCCTCAAGCGCACGCTGGCCTACCAGCGCACCAGCCGCAGCGTGCTGGGCCTGCGCGCGCGCCTGCGCCGGGCTTTGGCGGCCTGGCGCCGGCGCTCCCGGGGCGGACGCCACAGCCTGCGCCCGACCCGCATCCTGCGCCGTTTCGCGGCCATGTGGCGCGCGCGGCGCCGTTAACTTCCTCACAACTGCCTGACAACTCGCTGGCCGGTGCGCTGCTGCCGGTGTTGCCCCCCGTATCCACAGCGCTCGCGCCCTGCGGCCATGCCTCAGCCGCCGCCGCGCCCTCCCGATCGCACCATTTTGCAACAGTTATTGCCCTCGCTTGGCATCCAAAACATATTGACATATCACTATGTATTAAATGTCATGTATTCTGATCAATAGTTTGTCTCAATTCGTCAGTCAATTTCTCATAAGGCAGCTATGCACCCGCACGTCAACAAAATTTCCCTTTATGCACTCTGCGCCCTGGCCGCCATGTGCTCGTCCGCCCATGCGGCGACCAGCACGGCGAAAGCGAGCATCGAACAATTCCATATCGAACTGGTCGACCTGGACTTGACCGATGGCGTGACTCCCTCCCTCTTCTTCACCCAGCAGTCCTGGGGCGTCGACTCTGTCGGGGACGCTCAGCGCCAGGTCTACACAGTACAGGGCAAGACCTCGATCACGACCAGCTTCGGAGCGACCGGCGGCAGCGCTTCCGACAGCACCCTGTCGTCTTCGGCCAGTGTCAATCATCCGGCCGTCAAGGATGGCAAGTCCCACCAGTACACCACGAACAGTTACCGCATCACGAATTTCACCCTCAGTCCCCATACCCAAATGATCATTACCGCGCTGGGCAGCGTGTCCGAAAACCGCCTGGGTGTGTTCGACTCCTCGGTCGCCCGCATCGCCATGCGCGGCAAGTTGCTGGACGAATCCGGCGACTGGGTCGATTCGTTCAGCAAAAGCTACCAGACCGATGCCGGCTCGACCACGCTGCGCATGTACGCATCGCTGAGCACGGACGAATTTGTACGTAGCGGCAATTTCGACGTGGTGACGCAAGCGACGCTTGCCGGGCAGATCAGTAGCGTGCCCGAACCGTCGGCCTATGCAATGCTGCTCGCTGGCACAGTTTTAGTGGGCGCCATGGCGCGCCGCCGACGCCGTACACCTGCCTGCAACGCCGCGTGAGCGCCAGCGCCACGAAACATTCACGCCCGCTCGCCGCGACCGGGCATCGCCTTCCACACAGAAAGACCGCTATGTTTTCCCATCCATGCACGATCGCCGCCGCCCTGTTTACCGCCGGCATGTTGGCGTACGCACCGGCCCATGCGGGTCACGGCAAGGCTTCTGCCAGCCTGAGCAATATCCAGTTCGAACTGATCGACCTCGACCTGACCGACAATATCACGCCGAGCATCACGTTTTCGCGCAAGAGCGCCAGCGAATCGGTCCTCATCCGCAGCGGCAGCGACAACGCCCAGGGCAGCTCGTCGGGTTTCAAGAGCATCAGCCGGAGCGTTCCGGATGCCACGGTCAGCGCCGGCGCCACCCCCACCAGCCTGCAGGTCGGCGCGCAGGCGGACGTGGTCGAAGCGAACCTGAACGCGACCGCCACCGCCTCGCAGACGATGAGCTTCGTCCTGTCGCCATCGACCCGGCTGTCGTTCTCGGCACAAGCCGATACGGTGCTGGAGAACGAAGGCATCATGCTGGCATGGTCGAGCGCGACCCTGGGCGCCAGTATGGATATGCTGATCAATGGGGTATTCGGCAACGAGACCGTCAGCATGACTCTGCGCAACACCAAAGGCGAGCGCAGCCGATTCCTGTTCGGCTCGGTGGACACGGGGGCGTCGATCGGCCGCGGCAGCCTGACCGCCAGCACCACTGCGCGTTTCATTAACGCCTTGAGCATGGCGCCGCTGGCGTCGCCGGTACCTGAACCGGCAAGCTACGCCATGCTGGCGGCCGGCCTGCTGGTGATCGGCGCGGCGCGCGGGAAAGCGCGCAAGGCTTGAACGGAGGGGGGGCGCGCCCCCCTTGCCAGCGAAGAGCTGAAATTTGCCGGGGATGCGCGCCGTGGCCGGTACGCCTGGCTGCGGCAAGCTGTCTCGTTTTGCTGTCTCATCTTGTCTCATCTTGTCTCGTTTTTTCGGCGAGCAAGGAGCGAGGGGACATGAGACAAAAGCAGACAGAATGCGACGAAACGAGACGCCCGAACGAGACAGTTTGCCGCACGCGGGCGGGCATCATGCTAGAAGCGGCTGAAGAAATCGCGCGCCGCCACTTCGCACGCCACGTTGGCCATGAAACCATGGTAATTGTCGGCCGTGCCCGGATCGCCGCCGCTGTCGATGACCGCCTGTTTGATGGCGGCAAAGATATTTTTCGGGCGTGCATACGGATCGTTCGCGCCAGCCGGCGAATCGACGTCGAGCAGCTGCGCCGTGCCGCCGTGGGCCTTGAAATAGGCGTGCGTCAGGCGCGCATGGTCGAAGCCGACTTCCGGATCGCCATTGCCGCCACACAGCAACATCGGCGCCGTCGGCGTCCAGGTGCGCAAGTCGTTCTTGAGCCAGGCGGCGCGCATCGGATTGGCCGGCGTACAGGCCAGCGGCGCCAACGCCGACGTCACCGGGCAGGGATGGGCGGCGATATCGGCCAGCACGCGGCCCAGGTAGCCGGCGGTCATCAGGCTTTGCGCCGGGGTGCCGAATTGCGCCCGGCGCGCGTCATCGAGGCCGGCGTAATTGGCCATCTCCGTACTCAGGAAATACGGCGGAAATTTGCCATCGGCCACCAGCGTCGTCCACATCCTGCTCGATGGCAACAGGGTTTCCATCGCCCCGGCGTAGGTCGGGGAATACACCTCGGCCGGCGCCGCATACAGATTGCCGTAGGCTTTTTGCCAGGCCGTTATCTGCATCACCAGCTGGAGCTGGGTCGAGAAAGAAAACGCGCCGGGCTGGTCGAGCAGGCCGGGCGTCGCCAGCGCCTCGTAGTCCAGGCTCTCGGCATAGCTGCCGCTTTGCGGCGCCGACGCGGTCACCTTGATGGCGGCCGCCTGCATGGCGCGGTGGGTTGCCATGGCAACGTAGCCCCCTTCGGAATAGCCAGTGATAAACAGCTTGCCATTCTCCGCTACCGGACGGGACAGCCCTGCCAGCGCCGTGCGCGCGGCTGCCAGCGCGTCGATCATGTCTTTCGACTGCTGCTCGGCAATATGGTGCGGATGGTAGTTCAAGGCCGAGCTGTCGTAGCCGGCATAGTTGGGGGCGACCACGATGTAGCCCTGGGCCGCATACAGCGCCGCCGGCGTGCTGGCCCGGCCCGCGCCCTCGTTGTCCGGGTCCGCGATGGCGGCCATGTTCAGCTTGCGCTGGAAGGAACTGCCATGCCCGTACAGCACCAGCGGACGGGCGCCAGCGCAGGCCGGATCGGCACCGCTCGGCACCATCAGCGCGGCCGATGCCGTGGTCGCCTCGCCCGCCGCCCCCACCGTGTTGTACGCAATCTGCAAAAAATCGATGCCGCATTTGGGTGCGCCGGCCACCACCAGCAATTGCGAGCCGAATTTGTTGAGCTGCGCGCCGACGCCGGCCACGTCCAGCGACAGCAGGCGCGTCGGCGAATTGCGCAGCAGCGCGCCGCGCCCGCCCGCGTTGTCGTCCCTGGCGGGCTGGGCAGGCTGTGCTGGCGGGGAAGAAGTACCACCGCAGCCTGCCAGCAGGATGGCCAGCGCGGCGCCGGGGAGCAGGCGGGGTAGCGAAAAACGGGTCAAGGGGGTTGCGTGTGGCATCGTGCCTCCGGTAAGTGAGCAAACATGGCCGATCAAGGTCGCATGACCGCCTGGCGACGCAGGCGGCAACGGCATTATGCAAACGCCAACCTTCGGCTTTGCCAAAGACCGGCGCGCGGAGGCCTTTGGCTGGCGTTAAGGTTGAGCTCGGTATAATCGGCCCATGCATCTACTCCTCATTGAAGACGATCTGGACTTTGGGCGCGCCCTGCAAGGCGCCCTCAAAGCCGAAGGCATCAGCAGCGAATGGCTACGCCGCGCCGGCGACGCGCCGCGCTGTTTTCACGACACGGCGTTCGACTGCGTGCTGCTCGACCTGACCTTGCCCGATGGCTGCGGTTTCGACTTGCTGGCGCGCTGGCGCCGGGCCGCCAACGCGGTGCCGGTGATTGTGATGACGGCGCGCTCCGGGCTGGAGGACCGGCTCGCCGGCCTGGACGGCGGCGCCGACGATGTCATCGTCAAGCCCTTCGCCACCGAAGAGCTGATCTCGCGCCTGCGCGCGGTCTTGCGGCGCTACGCGCGCCAGGCCAGCGAGCAATGGACCATCGGCGCGCTGACGATCGAGCCGCGCCGTCATCTGGCGCAGCTCGACGGGCAAGCGCTCAAGCTGTCGCCGCGCGAATTCCAGCTGTTGCTGGAACTGGCGCGCGAACCGGGCGCGGTGGTGGCCAAGGGCGCGCTGTCGCAGCGGCTCGAGCCGCTCGGCGAAGCGGTCGATTTCGCCGCGATTGAAGTGCATATTTCTAACTTGCGCCGCAAGATCGGCGCCGAGCGCATCCACACCGCGCGCGGTATCGGCTACGTGCTGGTGCCATGAGCGCCTGGCCGCGTCCGACCCTGGCGCGGCGCGTGATGCTCGCGCTCGGCATGGCCTTCCTGCTGGTGTGGTGCATGCTGCTGGCCTATGAATACATCCAGTTCAAGCAAGAAACCGAGCAACATTCGGGCCTGCACAAGATCGGAAACGCGCTCTACGCGGCCCTCACCAGGCTCGAGCGCCCGGAGCAGGTGACAACGGCGCTCGCCACCACCGCGACCTGGCTCAACCTGGTGCGCCAGGATGCGAAGCAATTGCCGGGCGAATTGGTGTTCGAGCTACGCGACCAGCGTGGCCGCCTGATCTATTCCTCGCTCGCCCAGGCCAGCCCGGCGCCGCCAGCCGGCGCGGACGGCGCCTTCTGGATTTATCAGCGTGCCGCGCCCGCCTGGTCGCTGCGCATCGCCGAACCCAAACCGGCGCGCACGGCCACCCTGGGCGGCCTGGGACGCGGCCTCATTCCCTACCTGCTCATTTCCCTGCCCTGCGTCTTGTTGCCCTTGTGGCTGGCCGTGCATCAGGGCTTGCGTCCCTTGCGGCTGCTGGCCGAGCGCGTCGCCGCCCGCCGGCGCGACGACCTCTCGCCGATCGGCATGGATCCCAAATACAGCGAGTTGCGCCCGCTGGTGGCGGCCTTCGACGAACTGCTGGCCAGCCTGCGCGGCAAGGCCCAGCGCGAACGCGCCTTCATCGAGGATGCGGCGCACGAACTGCGCACGCCGATGGCGGTGATCTCGACCCAGGCGCACGTCATTGCGCGCGCGGCCGACCCGGCCGCACGCCAGCTGGCACAGGAGCATCTGAACCTGGCCATTGCACGCGCCTCGCACCTGACCGGCCAACTGCTGGAACTGGCCACGCTCGACGAGATGGCCCCCGCGACCATCGAGACAGTCGACGTGGCCGGCTGCGTGCGCCAGTTGCTGGCGCAGCAAATGGGGCGGGCGCTGGCGCGCCGCATGGACCTCTCGCTCGATGCGCCCGACCAGCTGGACTGGCCGGTGGAAGTGGCCGCTTTTCACTCGATCGTCAGCAACCTGCTCGATAACAGCCTGCGCTATGTCCCGCCCGGCGGCTGCGTGCAGGTCGGCCTGCGGCGCGACGGCGCCGACCTGCTGCTGTCGATCGCCGACGACGGACCCGGCATTGCGCCAGACCAGCGCCAGCACATTTTCGAGCGCTTTTACCGCGGGCGCGGACACGACGCCCCAGGCTCCGGCCTGGGCCTGGCGATCGTCAGGCAAGCTTGCGCCCGCATGCGGGGCGAGGTCCGGATCGTCGCCGGCTTGGCCGGCCGGGGCTGCGGCTTCGACGTGCGCTTTTTGGGTTAGGAGCCTGCGCGGCATGGCACGCATGCAGTGTTACATAAAAAGCATTCTGAACAGACAATATGCCATGTATTCTGGTTAACATCCTGCCGATCCACGGCAGCCAACCCCCAAAGGCAAGCATGCACCCGCATTTCAACAAACGCACCCTGTGCGCACTGGCCGCGCTGGCCGCCGCCTGGGCGCCCGCCCAGGCCAACACCAGCACCGCGAGCGCCAGCATCGAGCAATTCCAGTACCGGCTCGTCGATCTCGACCTGAACGATGGCATCGCTCCCTCGATCACCTTCGGCGTGGACACCCGTTGGCTGTCCACCACCGGCGACGGGCAAACCCAGCAAATCAGCGCATCGGGAACGACCTCGATCGTGACGCAGTTCGGCTCGGCCGGCGGCACGCTGTCCGATACCGCCCTGCTCTCGCACGTCAGCCTCGACCATTCCGTGCCTGTGGATAAGCTTCGTCACGAATACAGCAACTATGGCAAGCGCGTCGGCGAGTTCATCCTGAGCCCGAATACCGAGTTGATCTTCACCGCCGTCGGCAAGATCGCGCAGCAACGTGATGGCGGCTTGGAGGGAAGTGACAGTCGTATCGCAATGCGGGCGTATCTTTTGGACGCGAATGGCAAGGAGTATAGACAATTCGACAAGTCCTACGAGGTCAATAACAGAAATGCCTCGGCCACCATCAATCTGTACGGCTCGCTGAGATCGGATGCCACGCAACGCAACGGCCAATTCTCGTTCGACGCCCACACCACCCTGATGGGAGTGACCCCGCCGGTTCCGGAACCGTCCACCTACGCCATGCTGCTGGCCGGCGCCGCCGTGGTGGGCGCCGTGGCGCGCCGCCGCCGCAAGGCCGCCGCGGCCCCGGCCGCATGAACCGGCACCGCCCCAACCATTCCGACCCGGCCGCCACGGCCGGGATGCGCCATCCTCATCGAAAGAATCCCATGCTTGCCCATCCACTCAAGATCGTTGCCGGCCTGCTTGCCGCCGGCCTGCTGGCCTGCGCACCGGCCCATGCCGCGAATGGCAACGCTTCCGCCAGCCTGAAAAACATCAAGTTCCAGCTGATCGACCTCGACCTGACCGACAACATCAGCCCAAGCATTGACTTCTTCAGCACCAGCGCCAGCGGCTACCTCAGCTTCTTCTCTTCCGACCCCGGCATCGACGAGACCGGTTATTCGAACCGCTTCGAGACCGTCAACAAGCCGTTCACTTACGGCGGCGCCAGCACGCACAACGGGCCGACCAGCATGCGTTCCGACATGCATATCGACACGCCCCTGCCCGTGTGGACCTCTTTCGTCTCCACCAACCAGAGGCTGCACTTTACCTTGTCGCCCTCGACCCGGCTGCTGTTCTCGGCCGAGGCCGAGGTCTTCGTGCAGGACAACGGGATCAAGGACACGGCCGCTAACGCCACCCTGGGCGGCGGTTTCGAAACCACCATCGATGGGGTCAGGGGCTACGAATCGTTCTCCACCACGCTCTCGACCAACGCCGGGGCGCGCAGCGAACTGCTGCAGGGCGTGCTCGATACGGGATCGGCGATCGGGACTGGCGTGCTCGCAGCCGGCACCTCCGCCTCCTTCTACACCGATCAGAACACCTCGCCGGTGCCTGAACCGGAGACGTATGGCATGCTGCTGGCCGGCCTGCTGGTGCTCGGCGGCGTCGCGCGCAGCAAGCGGCGCGACCAGGCACGCCAGGCCTGATCGCCAGGCCCGCCGCGCCCGCCGGGTATAGTTACTCCAGCACGCCGAGTATCGGTCCCAGCGGCGCGGCGCCGTCGGCGCGCCCGAGTGCGCTCGAAAACAGGCTCGAGATCGAGCCATCCAGGTAGAGTGCATTCTTGCAATGCAACGTGTCGCGGAAGTAGGTGGCCAATTCGTGGAAGGTGACCGGTACGTTGCTGATCACAAAAATCGCCTTGCCATCGACCACGCCGACGCCGTTGCGCACGTAGCGCGACGGCGATTCCGGGTCGAAGCGGGGATGCAGTTGGCCATCGATCACCAGCATCGGACCAGACTGGGTCGCCAGGCGCACCTCCACGGCCTTGGCCGCGTACGATGGATAAGCCGACGACTCGACCACCGCCGGCCCGCCCTTGCCCAGCACGAACACCCCGTTCGGCTTCATGAAGAAATTGCCCTTGCCATCATCCAGGTTGAGCAGCGCCAGTTGCTTGCCATTTTCCACATGCAAGCCCACCGGGGCAAACCCCGGATGGTACATGCCGGCGTTGACGCCAAACACCAGGCGCTGCTTGCGCCCTTGCAGCCATTCTTGCAGGCGGGCGAAGCCCTGGAAGGGCTGGCCCGCCTCGTCGTACAGGAACAGGCGCAGGTCTTGGCGCGCCGGGTCGATTGTCACCACCGTGAAACGGGCGTCGGCCGCCTGGCACAGCTGGGCGCACAGGCATGCGCAGATGCACACGAGCAGGGAGAACAGGCGTTTTTTCATGACGCCAGTGTAACGCGTCTCCCGGCCGCACGCGCTTGCTTAGTACAGCATCGGCGAAGCGTCCACCAGCGCGCCGCCGGCCAGCAGCGTCTGCATGCCGCTGCCGAAGCTCGCGCTGCCGATGATGGTCAGGGCCGCGTTCATGCCCAGCGCCGCCAGGTTGCCATCCTGCGCGTAGTGGTAGGCCAGGTCGCCGCCGATGGCGGCCGTGTCGCTGCCGCCGCGCGAGAACGCCGCCAGCGAGGCCGCCATGTTCCAGCTGGTCAAGGACGGGTTGGCCAGGCGCGCCTGGTTGAACTGGCCGACCAGGCCGGCAAAGTCGAACAGCTCGACCTTGTTGTCGTGGATCGCACTGGCCGAACCGGGCTGGTAATCGACGCCGCCGGCGGTGACCACCTGCAGCGTCGAGACGCTGGCGCCGCTGTTGCCGTACCAGTTCTTGAAGGTGATCTGGTCGCCCGCGCCCATTGTCAGGACCAGCTCGGCGCCGACCTTGTTCAGGGCCAGGCCGGCGAACGCGATGCCGTGGCCCAGCGAGAGCGTGTCGTCGGTGGCGCCGACGGCGCTCAGGACATCCTGGCCATCGCCCCGGTTGAAGACGTGCACGTCGGCCCCCTGCTGGCCATTGATGCTGTCGTTGCCGGCGCCACCGATGAACAGTTCCCCGGCAGCGCCCCCGACCAGCGCATCGGCGCCGCTGCCGCCGCTCAACAGGTTGGCCTCGGTCCCGTTGTCGGTCAGCGTATCGTTACCGGCGCCGCCCAGCAGCAGGTCGTAGCCGGCCAGGCCGTTCATGGCGTTCGCCGCGCTATTGCCGACGATCAGGTTGTTACTTGTATTGCCGGTGCCGTTGATGGACGCCGTGCCCGTCAGGGTCAACACTTCGATGTGGACGGCCAAGGTCCTGTTAACCAAGCTGAACAGCTGATCGAGACCGCCGTTCGCCATGTCGGTCGTCACGTCGCTGGTGCTGTCGACGTAATACGTGTCGTCGCCGGCGCCGCCGATCATGACGTCGCCGCCGGCGCCGCCATTGAGCACGTTGGCGCCGGCATTCCCGCTGAGCGTGTTGTTGAGCGTGTTGCCGGTGGCGTCGATGGGAGCGCTGCCGGTCAGGATCAGGTGTTCCACGTTCGCGGGCAGGCTGTAGCTCACGCTGCTGTAGATGCTGTCGGTGCCCGCGCCGGCGCCTTCGCTCACCACGTCGAGCGCCTGGTCGACCAGGTAGCTGTCGTTGCCCGCGCCGCCGACCAGGGTGTCGGCGCCGAGGCCGCCGTCAAGCGTGTCGTCCCCGCCCAGTCCGTACAAGGTGTCCTTGTTCGACTTGCCGGTGAGGGTGTCGGCGGCGGCGCTGCCGGTCAGGGTCACGCTCGCGCCCTGGCCGATGTTCAGGGCCAGGGTGGCCGTCGCCGCCAGGCCGCCGGCGTCGGTGTAGCGCACGGCGACGCTGGCGCCGGCCTCACTGAAGACCGGGGTGCCCGAAAACGTGCGGGTGGCGGCATCGAACGCCAGCCATGCCGGCAGTTGCGCGGCGCTGTAGACGCCGACGTCGCCCGCATCCGGGTCGGTAAAGCTTGCCGCCGGCAGGCTGTAGCTGAACGGTATGCCTTCGGTCACCGCCAAGGGCGCGAGCGCGCCGGCCAGCACCGGCGCGCGGTTGGTGTTGGCGACGATCACAGCGAAGGGGTGCGACGTCGTCAGGCCGCCCAGGTCGGTGGCCGTGACCTTCAGCGCATAGGTTCCGCTGTCGTCGTAGCCGGCGCTGCCGCTCAGGTAGTTGTTGCGCACGTCGTAAGCCATCCATGATGGCAGTGCGCTGCCGTCGGCGCGCGTGATGCTCAGGCTCACGGCGTCGAACTGGTTCGGATCGGTAAAGGCGGCCGGACGCAGGTAAAAATTGCCGCCCTCGGCCAGCGTGGCGTTGGCGCCGCCGCCGGCATACACCGGCGCCAGGTTCTGCTCGATGGTCATGCGCGCGCTGTCGCTGATGCGCAAGCCTTGCTTGTCGGTGGCGGTGATGACCAGCTCGTACGTGCCGACGTCGGCGCTGGCCGGGAAACCGGTAAAGCTGCCACCCAAGGTCGGATGCGGCACGAAGTGCAGCCATGACGGCAGCGGCGCATTGCCGGCCAGCGAGGCCGACACGGTCAGCACATCGCCGCTGTCGGGGTCGGAAAACATGCGCGCGCCGAGCGTGAGGCCGAAAATGTGCCCGGACACCGCGCTAAAGTCGGGCAAGCCCTTGGTCAGCACCGGCGCGCGGTTGACGTCGAGCACCTCGATGCCAAACTCGCTCGATGTCGTCAAGCCGCCCCGGTCGGTCGCGCTGGCCTTGAGCTGGTAGCTGCCGCTGTCCTGGAAGCCGGGCGTGCCGGTGATCTTGCCGCTGGCCGCATCGTAGGCCATCCATGCCGGCGCGGCGCTGCCGTCGGCGCGCGTGAGCACGACGGCCAGCGTATCGTTCGGGTTAGGGTCGGCAAACACCGGCGCCGGCAGCGAAAAGGCCGTCCCTTCGGCCACGCTGGCGCCGGCGCTGGCCGCCACCACCACCGGCGCCACGTTCGGCCCGTTGACGGTCAGGCGGAAAATGTCGCTGGCCGACTGCGCGCTGCGGTCGGTCGCGACCACTTTTACGTCGAACACGCCCATGTCGGCCAGGCCCGGCGTGCCGCTGAAGGTGCGGCTGGCGGCGTCGAAGCGCAGCCACGCCGGCAGTTCGGCGCCGTCGGCGCGCAGCGCCGTGTAGCTCAGCACGTCGCCCGCGTCGGGGTCGAAAAAGTGGCTGGCCGACAGCTGCAGCGTGAACCCGATGTCGGCGCTGGCAGCGGCGTCGGACAGCGGCATGGTGAGCACCGGTGCGCGCTCGCTCAACTGGGCGATGGTCTTGATGCTGCCGTCGGCAAACTCGACCCAGCTGACACCGGCGCCCTGGTTGAGCAAGGTGACCTGGCCGCCCCTGCCGTCGTACAGATGGCGCGCGTCGCCCGTGTTGACCACCTGGACCTGGCTGGGATAGACGCCCGCGGCGAAGCGCAGCACATTGCCGGAGGTCCCGTCCGGGCGGGCGGCGTCGTCGACGATCGAGACGCCGCCGCCGGCGAACAGATAGAGATCGTCGCCGGCGCCGCCGGCCAGCAGGTTGTCGCCGGCGCCGCCGCTGAGGGTATCGTCGCCGTCGCCGCCGGCGAGGGTATCGTTGCCTTCCATGCCATACAGATCGTCGTCGCCGCCTCTGCCGTCGATAACATCCGCGCCCGGGGTACCCCACAAGATGTTTCTGCTGTTATCGCCAACGATGGAATTTGCCATGGAATGTGCCTGTGATGAAAAAATGTAAAGACATTGTTTTATAGAAATGATTCCCGGTAGTCAAATTGAATTGTCAAATTGTGTTGTATAAAAGTGCTGCATGGATGGGGAGCAAGGAAATGCGGCCCAGCCCGGTTTTACCGTATGATTCCAGCCATCGTTTCTTCCGCCGACACTTAGATGAGCCCCGTTCCCCCCACCATCGCCCACGCCATGAAAGCGTTCGTCAGCAACACCCCGGCGCTGGTGTACCAGTTCGAGCTGCATGCGGACGGCCGCGTGGCCTTTCCCTACGTCAGCGACGGCTGCGCCGCCCTGCTCGGCCTGTCCGCCGCCGAACTGCAGGCCGAACCGCAGCGCTTCATCGAGCTGATCGTGCCGGAAGACCGCAAGAGCTATCTCGACGCCATGCATGCCTCGGCCGCCAGCCTGGCGGGCTGGAACTGGGAAGGGCGGGTCTGGATCCACGAATACAAGGACCAGAAATGGATCAACCTGCGTTCGTCCCCGCGCGCCATGGCCGACCATCCCGGCAGCGTGCACTGGGAAGGAGTGATGACCAACATCACCGCCAGCAAGCTCGAACAGCTGGAAGTGACCCGTTCGCGCGCCCGCCTGGCCGAGCTGGCCGCGCACATGGAGCATGTCAAGGAACAGGAGCGCACCCGCATCGCGCGCGAAATCCACGATGACCTGGGCGGCAACCTGACCGCCATCAAGATGGCCCTGATGATGCTGACCCAGCGCCTGCCGCCCGACCAGCCGCAGCTGGCCGAGCGGGCCGCCTATGTCGAGGCGCTGGTCGACCGCACCATCGATGCGGTGCACCGTATTTCGCTCGACCTGCGCCCCTCGATGCTCGACTTCGGCATCGTCGCCGCGCTCGAATGGCAGATCAAGGAATTCGAAAAGCAGAACGGCATCGCCTGCAGCTTTGCCTGCACCGACAAGGAAATCGACCTGCACCTGGACCATGCGACGGCGCTGTTCCGGATTTTCCAGGAAGCGCTGACCAATATCGCCAAGCATGCGCACGCGAGCCGGGTTGCGGTGCGCCTGCAATTGCTGCGCCAGCACATTGTCTTGACGATCACCGACAACGGCGCCGGCATCGCCCAGGCCGACCGCCACAAGCCGCAATCGTTCGGCCTGCGCGGCATGAGCGAACGGGCCCAGGCGCTGGGCGGCACCATGACCCTGGCGCACGCCCCCGGCGGCGGCACGGTGGTGAGCATCAAAATCAGGCTCAGTTCGGCCAAAACGACGATAATGACGGATCAGGGCGCCGAGGCCGACGCGGCGGCGCCCGACGCCACCCAGTAAAGTAAAGAAGCAGCAATGACCGACAACGCCATCATCCGGGTATTCATCGCCGACGATCACGCGATCGTGCGCGAGGGCTTGAAACAAATCCTGGCCGAGTCGCCCGACATCATCGTCGCCGGCGAGGCCGAGGATGGGGTCGACGCGATCAAGCACATCCGCAAGGCCAGGTGCCACGTGATGCTGCTCGATATTTCCCTGCCCGACCGCAGCGGCATCGAAGTGCTCAAGCTGGTCAAGAAGGAGCATCCCGAACTGGCCGTGCTGATGCTGTCGATGCACCGCGAAGACCAGTACGCGATCCGCTCGCTCAAGGCCGGCGCGGCCGGCTACCTGACCAAGCAGAGCGCCCCGCGCGAACTGGTCACCGCCATCCGCCAGGTCGCCGGCGGGCAAAAGTACGTCAGCGCGGCGCTGGCCCAGGAACTGGCCAGCGCGGTTGGCGAAAACCACGACACGCCGCTGCACGACACCTTGTCCGACCGCGAATACCAGACCCTGACCATGATCGCCTCGGGCAAGACGGTGGGGGCGATCGCCAAGGAATTGTCGCTGTCGGTAAAGACCATCAGCGAATACCGCTCGCGCTTGCTTGTCAAGATGAAACTGAAAAACAGTGCCGAATTGACGCACTATGCGATCAAAAACCAGCTGATCGAATAAGTATTTTCCAGCGCCGCACGCCAGCTTAATGCTCTGGAGTAAGATGCTTTATCCGCTCTTTTCCTGAGATGGCAGGAAACAAACACGCTTATCATTGGCACATCATCGCCGAACCTGACCGAGGCACTGTTCTACATGGCTACAACTCCGCCCACCGCCGCCCAGAATCCCGCCGCGCAAAATCCGGCTGATATCGCGCGCGAAGCCTTCCGCCGCCTGGCCACGCGCCGGATCGCGCCGACTCCGGAAGCCTACCGCGAAATCTATAACGAGATCGCCGGCATCGCGGACGCCCCGGCGCCGGCGCGCGCCCCCGAGGCCGCCGCCCCCGAGGCCGCGCCCGACGCCGGCGCCGAAAACGTGCTGGGCGACTTCGCCAGCAAGCTGAGCGAAACGCCGGGCGAACTGGCCGACTTCGGCCGCCGCTTCGCGCGCGCCGTCAAGACGCGCGACTGGGAGGGCTATGCGCGCAACCTGAACCAGCTGGTCGAGAAACACTTGCGCAAGGGTGGCGGCATCGAGCTGGCCTCGCTGTCGGCCCTGTCCGACGCGCCCGACGCCAAGGTCTTGCGCGACCTGCTCAGCCGCACCCTGAGCGTCGCGGTCGCCTCGCTGCTGGCCGACACCCCGGCCCTGATGGTCGAAGCCGAAGCGCTCGGCGCCGCCGTCAAGGTGGCCACCAGCGAGGATGCCCTGAACGATGTCAGCGTGCGCCTCAAGCAGTTGTGTTACCAGATCGATGTCAAAAGCGGCGACGTCGGCGAACAGCAGGAATTGCTGCTGCGCCTGTTCAAGCTGCTGCTGGAAAACGTCAGCGAACTGCTCGACGACGACAGCTGGCTGCGCGGCCAGATCGATTCGGTGCAGGAACTCATTGCCGGCCCGATCGACCAGCGCGCGCTGGAAGACGCCACCCGCAGCCTGAAAGAAGTCATCTACAAGCAGAGCCAGCTCAAGCACAGCCTGTCGGACGTCAAGCTGACGGTCAAGAACATGATGCTCACCTTCATCGACCGCTTGAGTTCCGTGGCCACCACGACCGGCGACTTCCACGAAAAGATCGGCAGCTTTTCCGAAAAGATCAGCCATACCGACAATATTGCCGAGCTGAACATCATCCTCGAAGAAGTGCTGCGCGAAACGCGCCTGGTGCAGACCGAAGCGCTCAAGTCGCGCGACCGCATGGTGCTGGCGCGCCAGGAAGTGCAGGAAGCCGAGCAGCGCATCCACACCCTGGAAGCGAAGCTCCAGCACATGAGCGAACTGGTGCGCGAAGACCAGTTGACGGGCAGCCTGAACCGGCGCGGCCTGGACGATATTTTCGAGCGCGAAACGGCGCGCTCGGACCGCCGCGGCACCCCGCTGTGCATCGCCATGCTCGACCTGGACGACTTCAAGCGCCTCAACGATACCTACGGGCACCTGGCCGGCGACAACGCGCTCAAGCACCTGGTCAAGATTGTCAAGGAAACCATCCGCTCGATGGATGTGATCGCCCGCTTCGGCGGCGAGGAATTCTTGATCCTGCTGCCGGAAACCACGGTCGAAGCGGCCTCGCTGACCATGACCCGCCTGCAACGCGACCTGACCAAGCATTTTTTCCTGCACGATAACGAAAAAGTGCTGATCACCTTTTCCGCCGGCGTGGCCCTGCGCAGCCCCAACGAAGACCAGGCCAGCCTGGTGCGGCGCGCCGACAAAGCCATGTACCAGGCCAAGCAAACCGGCAAGAACCGGGTCGTGATCGCCGACTGACCGCACTTGCCTGACCGAGGAACTGACCGCGCCCATGAAAAAACCCGCTTCCTACGCTCCACCCTCTCCCCTCGCCCTGGCCATGGAGCATCACCGGGCGGGACGGCTGGAGCAGGCGGAAGCGCTGTACCGCAAGCTCGACGGCAAGGCTGAAGCCCTGCACCTGCTGGCCCTGCTCTACCAGCAAGGCGCACGCCACGCCGACGCCATCGACGCGCTGCAACGCGCGATCGACAAGGAACCGGGCCGCGCGCCGTATTACGTCGCGCTCGACGCCAGCTACCGCGCCCTGGGCCTGCTGCCCGCGCTGCAAGCGAGTTACGCGCGCCTGCTGCAAGGGCAGCCGGACAATATCGACGCCCACCTCCTGCTCGGCCACGCCCTGCGCGACGACGGCCGGCTACCCGACGCCCTCTCCAGCTACCTGGCGGTGCTGGCGCTGCAGCCCGAGCATGCCGAGGCCTACAGCAACCTGGGCGACACCCTGAAACTGATGGGCAACCTGGACGAAGCCCAGGTCTGTTACGTCAAGGCGCTGGAACTCCAGCCCGGCTTTGCCGAAGTGCACAACAACCTGGGCTCGCTGTACCAGCAGCAGGAACAATGGGCGCTGTCGGCCGGGCATTTCGAGGCCGCGCTGGCGCTGCGGCCGGACCTGGCGGCGGCCCACTACAACCTCGGCGTGACGCGCCAGCACCAGGGCCTGCTGGACGAGGCCGTGGCCTGCTACCGGCGCGCACTGGCGCGCGATCCGCGCCTGCCCCAACCGTACAACAATATGGGCATCGCGCTCAAGGAACTGGGGCGGCTCGACGAGGCGGTTGCCGCCTACCAGGCCGCGCTGGCGCTGGCGCCCGATTTTGCCGAAGCGCTCAACAACCTCGGCGGCGCCCTGCTCGACCAGCAACAGGTCGGGCAAGCGATCGAATGCTTCCAGCACGCCGTCACCGTGCGTCCCGGCTACGCCGAAGCGTACTGCAACCTGGGCGTCGCCTACAAGGCCGACTACCGCCTGGAAGAAGCGCTGGTCTGTTTCGAGAACGCGGTGCACCTGAAACCGGAATACGCCGACTCCTACGCCATGCTGGCGCTGACCAACGCCGAGCTGCAACGCCACGTGCAAGCGCTGCGCTGGTGCGAAAAAACCCTGGCCATGTGGCCCGACAGCGCCGCCGCCCACTTCAACCTGGGCGTGGCCTTTGCCAATATGGACCGCACGGTCGAAGCGATCGCCTCGTTCGAGCAGGCGATTGTGCGCAAGCCGGAATTTGCCGACGCCTGGAACAACCTCGGCGTGGCCTTCAAGGAACGCGGCCGCTTCGACGAAGCGGTGGCCGCCTTCGAAAAGGCGATCAGCCTGCGCGACGGCTTCGCCGAAGCCTACAACAACCTCGGCAGCGCATTGAAAGACCAGGGCAAACCCGACGCCTCGCGCCAGATGTACGAGCGCGCCATCGCGATCGCGCCCAACTACGCGGCGGCCCATAACAACCTGCTGCTGTCGATGCAGTACGCGGCCGGCATCACCCAGCAACAATTGTTCGAACTGCACCTGCGCTTCGCCGCCCAGTTCGAACCAAGCCTGGCGGCCGAGCGCTTCGTCCATGCGCCCGGGCGCGACCCCGCCAAACGCCTGAAAATCGGCTACGTCTCGCCCGACTTCCGGCGCCACGCGGTCGCGTTCTTCATCGAACCGATCCTGGCGCGCCACGACAAGGCGCAGGTCGAAGTGTTTTGCTACTACAGCCACGTGATCAACGACGAATTCACGGCCCGCATCCAGGCTGACGCCGACCACTGGATACCGTGCCGCAATATGTCCGACCAGCAGCTGGCCGAGCGCATCCACGCCGACGGCATCGACATCCTGGTCGACCTGGCCGGCCACACGTCCGGCAACCGCCTGCTGGCCTTCGCCCGCAAGCCGGCGCCGGTGCAGCTGACCTACATCGGCTACCCGTCCACCACCGGCCTTACCAGCATGGATTACCGCCTGACCGACGCCTGGGCCGAGCCGCCGGGCCAGAGCGAGCACGTCAACGTGGAAACCCTGTGGCGCCTGCCGGAAGTGTTTTGCTGCTACGCCGCGCACGTCAACAGCCCGGCCGTGATCGACCATCCGCCGCTTGAGGACAACGGGTTCATCACCTTCGGCTGCTTCAACAATTACGCCAAGGTGAGCGACCCGACCATCGTGCTGTGGGCCGCGATTCTCGCGCAAGTGCCCGAGTCGCGCCTGATGCTCGAAATTCTCGGCCTGGACAACCCCGGCATGCGCGACGGCGTCGAACAGCGCTTTGCGCGCCTGGGCATCGACCCGGCGCGCCTGGTCCTGATCGCCAACGACCGCAAGAACCAGTTCGTGCTGTACAACCGGATCGACATCGCGCTCGACCCGTTCCCGTGCAACGGCGGCACCACCAGCTTCGACACCCTGTGGATGGGCGTGCCTTTTGTGACCCTGGCCGGCAGCAATTTCATTTCGCGCCTGGGCGTGACGATCCTGCACAACGGCGGCCTTGACGAGCTGATCGGCGAGGACGAGGCGGCCTATGTCGCCATCGCGGTCGACATCGCGCGCGACCCGGCGCGCCTGCGTCGCCTGCGCGACGGCCTGCGCGAGCGCACCCGCGCCAGTCCCCTGATGGACATGGCGCGCTTCACCCACCACCTGGAAGATGCCTACCGGGGCATGTGGGCAAAGTGGTGCAACAGCGGGTGCGACAGTAGCGAAAGAGTGCAACCATGAAAGCCGTCATCCTGGCCGGCGGCCTCGGCACGCGGATTCTCGAAGAAAGCCACCTGAAGCCGAAACCGATGATCGAAATCGGCGGCAAACCGATGCTCTGGCACATCATGAAAGTGTTCTCGCACCACGGCGTGAACGAGTTCATCATCTGCGTCGGCTACAAGGGTTACCTGATCAAGGAATTCTTTTCCAACTATTTTCTCCACATGTCGGACGTCACCTTCGACATGCAGAACAACCGCATGGAAGTGCACGAACGGCACGCCGAACCGTGGCGCGTGACCCTGGTCGACACCGGCGCCGACACCCTCACCGGCGGGCGCTTAAAGCGCGTGCGCGAATACCTGGAACCGGGTAAGCCCTTCTGCTTCACCTACGGCGATGGCGTGGCAAACATCGACATCGCGGCCGAAATCGCCTTTCACCGCGCCCACGGCCGCCTGGCGACCGTGGCCGCCGTGCAGCCGCCCGGACGCTACGGCGCGCTGGTGCGCCAGGGCGACGCCGTCACCGCCTTCATGGAAAAACCGCAGGGCGACGGCGGCTGGATCAACGGCGGCTTTTTCGTGCTGCAACCGGACGTGGTCGACCTGATCGACGGCGACGATTGCAGTTGGGAAGTCGAACCGATGCAGGCGCTGGCCGCGCAAAACCAGTTGATGGCGTACGAGCACGCCGGCTTCTGGCAACCGATGGACACCCTGCGCGAAAAGAACATGCTCGAAGAAATGTGGCAGTCGGGCACGGCGCCATGGAAGGTCTGGGCATGAGTGACATGCGCGGCATGCACGCGCTCGCGCACGCGTTCCACGGGCGACGCGTGTTCGTCACCGGCCACACCGGCTTCAAGGGCGCCTGGCTGTGCCTGTTTTTGGCGCGACTGGGCGCGCGCGTGACCGGCTATGCGCTGGCCCCATCCGGCACGCCCACCATGTTCGGCTTAGCCCGCGTGGGCGACACCCTGGCGCGCCACCACATCGCCGACGTGCGCGACCAGGCCGCCCTCACCGCCGCCATGGCCGAGGCCGCGCCCGAACTGGTGCTGCACCTGGCGGCCCAGGCGCTGGTGCGCCACAGCTACGCCGACCCGGTAACGACCTGGTCGACCAACGTGATGGGTACCGTGCACGTGCTCGACGCGCTGCGCGCCTGCCCGAGCGTGCGCGCCGCGCTGGTGGTAACCACCGACAAATGCTACGAGAACCAGCACTGGCCCTGGGGCTACCGCGAAAACGACCGCCTCGGCGGGCATGATCCGTACAGCGCCAGCAAGGCCGGCGCCGAACTGGTGGCGCACAGCTACCGCAGCAGTTTCTTTAGCGAAAACGGCCCGCTGATCGCCACCGCGCGCGCGGGCAACGTGATCGGCGGCGGCGACTGGAGCGCGGACCGCCTGATTCCCGACGCCGTGCGCGCCATGCAACAAGGCAGCGCGCTGCCGGTGCGGAGTCCCAACGCCACCCGCCCGTGGCAGCACGTGCTCGAACCGCTGCACGGCTACCTGCTGCTGGCCGCGCGCCTGCTGGCCGGCGACGCTTCCTGCGCCGGCGCCTACAACTTCGGCCCCGACGCCGCCGACAACCTGTCGGTCGCGACCCTGTTGAAACGCTTGCAAACCCACTGGCCGCAGCTGGCATGGCGCCTCGACGGCGACCAGCACGCCGCCCGGGAAGCCGCCCTGCTCTACCTCGATTCAAGCAAGGCGCGCCACGAGCTCGACTGGCAAGTGCGCTGGCCGCTGGCGACCGGCATCGAACAGACGGCCGCCTGGTACGCCGCCGCGCACGAAGAGCGCGACATGCGCGCCTTTACCGAACAACAACTGGAGCATTTCTGCGCATGACGACGCCCGCCCGCTCCTGCCGCGCTTGCGGCGCACCGCTGCACCACAGCTTTGCCGACCTGGGCCTCTCGCCCGTGTCGAACGCCTTTGTCGAGCCGGACCAGGCCGCCGAGGGCGAGATGTTCTATCCGCTGCACGCCATGGTGTGCGCCCGGTGCTGGCTGGTGCAACTGGCCGACGCCACCCGCGCCGAACTGCATTTCCACGCCAACTACGTGTATTTCTCCTCATTTTCGAGCAGCTGGCTGGCGCACGCGCGCGCCTACGTCGACCAGATGACGGCGCGGCTTGGCTTGAACGGGTCCAGCCGCGTGATGGAAATCGCCAGCAACGACGGCTACCTGCTGCAATACTTCCAGCAAGCGGGCATTCCCTGCATCGGCATCGAACCGAGCGGCAATACGGCGGCGGCGGCGCGCGCACGCGGCATCGACACGCGCGAACTGTTCTTCAACCGCGCCACGGCAAGCGCGCTGGCGGCGCAGGGCGAACAGGTCGACCTTTTACTGGGCAACAACGTGCTGGCTCATGTGCCCGACCTGCACGACTTCGTCGGCGCCATGCCGGCCGTGATGAAGCCGCAAGCGGTGGCCACCCTGGAATTTCCCCACCTGCTGCGCCTGATCGCCGACCAGCAGTTCGACACGATTTACCACGAACACTATGCATATTTATCCCTGACCGCCTTGATGCCCGTGTTCGCGCGCGCCGGCCTGCGCGTGTTCGACATCGAGCACTTGACTACCCACGGCGGCAGCCTGCGCGTGCACGCCTGCCTGCCAGGGGCGGCGCACGCCACCACGGCGCAGGTCGCCGCTTGCCTGGAACAGGAACAGGCCGCCGGCCTCATGCGCCTGGACACCTACACCGGCTTTGGCGAGCGCATGCGCGCCACCAAGCGCGCGCTGCAACGCTTTTTGATCGACGCCAAGGACCAGGGCAAGACCATCGCCGCCTACGGCGCGGCAGCCAAGGGCAACACCCTGCTCAACTACTGCGGCATCGGCGCCGACATCATCGACTACGTGGTTGACAGCAATCCCGCCAAGCAAGGCAAGCTGCTGCCAGGCAGCCGCATCCCGGTGCGCGCGCCGGACGCCGTGTTCGAGACGCGTCCCGACTACCTGTTGATCCTGCCGTGGAACATCAAGGACGAATTGATGAGCCAGATGGCCGGCATCCGCGACTGGGGCGGGCAATTCCTGCTGGCCAACCCGCACATCCACGTGGTGGCCTGATGCGATTGACCCCGACACCGCTGGCCGGCGCATTTCTCATCGACATCGATCCGGTCGAGGACGAGCGCGGCCTGTTCGCGCGCACCGTCTGCGCAGACGAGTTCGCGCGGGATGGCCTGGTGAGCCATTTCGTGCAGCAAAGCGTGTCCTGGAATCCGCGCGCCGGCACCTTGCGCGGCTTGCACTTCCAGATCGCGCCGGATCAAGAAATCAAGCTGGTGCGGGTTACGCGCGGCGCGATTTTTGACGTCATCGTCGACTTGCGGCCAGGCTCGGCCACCTATGGCAAGGCATTCCACGCCGAACTGTCGGCCGAGAACCGCCGCCAGTTATATATTCCCACCGGCATGGCGCACGGCTTCCAGAGCCTGCAGGCCGGCACCGAAGTCCTGTATCAGATGAGCGCGCCGTTCCGCCCCGCTTCCGCGCGCGGTCTGCGCTGGGACGATGCGGCCCTCAACATTCCCTGGCCGCCCTGCGCGACGCGCACGATCGCCGACAATGACCGGGCATGGCCGACCCTGGCCGGCCTTACCTCTTAACTTCCCTGTGAAGGAACGCCATGATTCCCGTTTTTAAGCCGCTGATCGAAAAAGAAGAAATCGACGCCAGCCGTGAATCGCTCGAAATGGGCTGGCTCGGCATGGGCAGTTACGTGTCCGGGTTCGAAAACAAGGTCAAGGAAATCCTCGGCACCGAAGAGCGCTACGTCGCCGCCCTCAGTACCGGCACCGCCGGGCTGCACGTGGCCTTGCTGATCGCCGGCGTCGGCCCGGGCGACGAAGTCATCGTGTCCTCGTTCAACTGCTCGGCCGACTTCCAGGCCATTTCGTGGGTGGGGGCCGAGATCGTCTTCTGCGACTGCCTCGACGAGACCCTGGCGATCGACATGAAACAAGCCGCCACGCTCGTCACGCCCAAGACAAAAGCCATTATCGTCATGGATTACGATTGCATCCTCTGCGATCATGACGAGATTGCCGAATTTGCCGCCACCCACAAGCTGCGCGTGATCCATGACGCCGCGCACTCCTTCGGCTCCCACTACAAGGGCAAGCCGGTCGGCAGCTTTTCGGACATCTGCGTATTCAGCCACGACCCGGTCAAAACCATCACCTGCCTCGACGGCGGCACCATCGTCGTCAAGACCAAGGAAGAACTGGCCATGGTGCACGAACTGCGCCTGCTCGGCATGCAGCAGCCGGCCTCGGTCATGTACCAGAACCAGCGCGCCTGGACCTTCGATGTCGAGCGCGTCGGCTACCGCTACCACATGCTCAATATGCACGCCGCCATCGGACTGGCCCAGCTCTCCAAGCTGGACTTGATCGCCAGCAGCCGGCGCGAGGCCTGCATCAAATACAACGCCCTGCTGGCCGGGATCGACCAGGTGCGCACGCCGCTGACCGACTTTAACGACGTCAACCCTTTTCTGTACTACATCCGCGTGCCGGCCGGGGACCGCGACGAGCTGCGCAAGTTTTTGAAGGACAACGGGGTCGACACCGGCATCCACTGGCAACCGGGGCACTGGTTCTCGCTGTGGAAAAACTGCCGCGCGGGCGACCTCAGCGTGACCGACCGGGTCGGCAATGAAATCCTGTCCTTGCCGCTGCACTCGCGCATGGACCTGGCCCTGGTCGACGAAGTGTGCCGCCAGATCGGGATGTATTTCGCGGCTAAAACAGCATGAGCGGCATGAACGGGCAAGCCCTGTTTGCCGCCTACAAACTGGCGGCCGGCGCCGGGGCCGACCTGGTGATCCCCGTGGGGCGGCCGGTCGAAGCCCTGCTGCGCCCGATCGCCACCGCCAGCGCCCACATCAACTTGACGGATGCGCGCCTGCTCAGCGAATGGCGCAACCGCTTCGTCACATCGTTCCTGACCGAGTTCGATGCGCACGAAACGCGCACCGCCAACTGGCTGGCCACGGCGGTCGCGCACGATCCGGGCAAGATCCTGTTCATGGTCGACACCCTCGACGGCCGCCCGGTCGGGCACGTGGGACTCGGCTTCATCGACTGGG
Source organism: Massilia rubra (assembly GCF_011682065.1). Taxonomy (GTDB): domain Bacteria; phylum Pseudomonadota; class Gammaproteobacteria; order Burkholderiales; family Burkholderiaceae_D; genus Telluria_A; species Telluria_A rubra. The sequence goes on from NZ_VUYU01000030.1 coordinate 48,056, forward strand.
ACAAGGGTTACGTGGAAGCGGACGCCATCGTGCGCGGCGGCGAGTGCCGCAAGGGCTTGATGACGGCCGCGTTGCAGGCGCTGCTGCACTGGGCGCGCGTGGGCCTGGGCCTGCCCGATGCCTGGGTGCGGGTGCGCTCCGACAACCCGGCGGTGGCGTTTTACCGGAAGGCGGGCTTTAGTGAAGTCAAGCGTGTACCGCTGGCCAGCAGCAGCGCCGGCGGGCAAGTTACCTGGACCGAAGACCCGGCGGCCGGCGACGACGCCCCGGCGCTGGTCTACATGCGCTACCAGGCGCCGGTTTAGGCACGGCATGGCGCACGAACACCTGATCCAGTACACCTGCCAGCAGGTCGGCACGTTTTTTCCGGGCATGGACCCGACCGTGCTGCAAGGCATCATCGCGCACCATTGGGACGCGACCATGGCGCGGCTGCAGGCCTGCATCGACAAGGTGAAAATGTGGCCGCAAGGGCAATTCAATCACTTGAATTCAAGCCAGTACTGCCAGTATTTGTACTTTTTATCGAATACGATCTGGCGTGAAGACCGTGGCGGGGAAGCGCTGGGCGTAGCGACGCGCCTGTTCCTGCTCAACAAGGCGCTCAACGGCATCGACCTGTTTTACGAGATCGCCATGCCGGACGTGTTTTTCATCGGGCACTCGGTGGGGATCGTGCTGGCCAAGGCGACGTATGGCAACTACCTGGTGCTGTACCAAAATTGCACGGTCGGCAAGAACCACGGCGTGGCCCCGGTGTTGGGCGATGGCGTGATTATGTATCCCAACAGCGCCATCATCGGCCGCTGCCGGATTGGCGCCAACACGGCGGTGTCGCAAGGCACGGGCGTGATCAACCGCGACACGCCGGGCGAGTGCATGGTGTTCGCCGGCACGGCGGGCGAACTGACCATCAAAGCGGCCAAGCGGCCCCTGATCGACGACTTCTTCCGCCACTGAAACGTTTTTCAACCGGGGTCAGAGCTTTAACTCGAAACATTATCAGATCCGGCATGCGCAGGATCCGAACGTTGCGCTCGCAATTCGGGGTCTGACCTCTGATTCGAAACATTTCACAGTTTGTGGTGTTGAACTCACAGTAACGGCGGTTTCGACAAGCAGGCAAGGCGACGCGCACGCACGCGAGGCCAGGGAGGTTTGCTTGATGCCACAATGTTTCAAGTCAGAGGTCAGACCCCGGTGTTGGCGCGAAGATCGGCGCCGGTCGGCCGGAGGCGACTGGGCACGTATCGTCCCTATCATTGAAGATGAACTGGCGGGCGAGGATCATACGTTCGTGGAGTTTGTTGCCGACGCAAGGGGCTGATCGTTTTCATGACGCGTCTGCCACAGCGTTGGTATATCGCCTGAAAGCTAAGTTTCCGGATCAATAAACAGGCTGGGCGGATTGTCATATGGATTAATCACGGTAATGCCACGATGGCGGAAGTCGCTGATATTTTGCGTGACAGCAATCGCATCGCCATGCATGGCGATGATCGCAATGATCGCCAGGTCATTCGCCTCTTTCGTCCCGTGCCGCGCCAGTCTGCGCCCCCATTCGCGCGCCGCTAACGCGTCCAAGGGAAGAATACGGTCATTGAAAACGGAGAGGATTTTGTCGAAATCTTGTTCTATCTGTCGTGCCGCAAGGACTTTAGCCGGATCCGATTTCCTTTTCAGCAGTTCAATACCTTTTTGCACCTCTTGAAGGGTCATCAAGGTAAGATAGAGATCAGAATCGTTGACCGTTGCCATCCATTTGTCGACGTTTGCATTGCGGTTCGCACTGCCGATTCGCTTCACGACGTTGGTGTCGAGAACATACTTCACTCCTCTACCGCCAGTTCATCGAGTGCATCCAGGCCCAGCGTCACGATTGCGCGCTTGAACGATATCTTCGGGTACGGCCTTCCCTTCTTGGGAATGGCGCGCGCATAATCGCTCGCAAGTTGCACTTCGGCGCGGGTGAGACCGGGGTAGTCGCGCAGCACAGCATCGATTTCAGCGCCACCGTCGAGCAGCGCCGAAATACGATACACCTCGACGCTCGTCCCCTTGATCAGTGGATCGTCCGGATTGCCATCAACGCTGTTTTTCAAGCGATTGAGCGTGCCGAGCCGCCTTACGACCTCGTTTCGCAACTGCGCAAGGGGAAGTGAAAAGCCGCCGACGATGACCTGATTCGCGCTTCGGCCACTCAGCAATGCCTCATGAAGGGCGCGCCGGCCTTGAGGAGTCAGCAAGTGGCCGACGTCGTTGAGTGCTTGCAGATAGATCAGATCCGGCATGCGCAGGACCCGAACGTTGCGCTTGCCCCGCGTGAGCGTCACCGCAAGCCCCGCATGCTCATCGACGGTGCGGGAGATGTTCTTAAGCGAGTCGCCGAACACGAACGCCGCTTCGCGTAACGTCAGCACCGTTGTATCAGCCATGGCCTCCGCTCCTGAAGAACTAAATCCACCCCAATTTTAGGGTCCGATTAGGGCCAAGTCAAACCAATTAGTTGCGACTGCGAGAAGTCGAGCATGGCGCTCATCTGCTTGATGAACTCTTTTTGCACCACGTGCCGTAATTCGCGTAATTCGGGGTCTGACCTCTGATTCGAAACATTTCACAGTCTGTGGTGTTGAACTCACAGTAACGGCGGTTTCGACAAGCCGACAAGGCGACGCGCACGCGCGCGCGGCCAAGGAGGTTTGCTTGATGCCACAATGTTTCAAGTCAGAGGTCAGACCCCGGTGTTGGCGTGAAGCGCGGGCTTCAGAGCGTCTTGAATTTATTGTTAGCATTGTCTTTCAGTTGTTGAACATGAGCATTGAATCTGGCGACGATGGCTTCTTCGCGCGCGCCGGTCTTGTCGATCGCCACCGCCAGTCTGCGGTAGGTGGCAAGCTCACGCTCGCCGGCAAACATCAAATCGCCTTTCTGCATCACCGTCCTGCCAAGCTGCGCTTGGGAAAAGTCGAGCATGGCGCTCATCTGCTTGATGAATTCCTTTTGCACCGCGGACAATTCCGCACTCAGGCCGAGGGTCTGTTTAGCCACCTTGGTGGCGTTGGCCAATGCGGGAGCCCGATAGTGCTCCGGAACTTTTGCCGTCAGCAAAAACTGCCGCCCCTCGGCGACCGAATCGGCGAGCAGCCGGTCGCGCTGTCCGATCAGCTCGCCAAAACGCACCAGCTTGCGGCGCGACCCGTCGATCCCCGCGCGCGTCGTCAGGCTCGACGGCGTGAGCGTATCGCCCATGTCGACTTTGTCGAACTCTTTATTCAACAAATCGGTTTGCGCCATCTGCCGTTTGAGCAAGGCGTTGACGCCGTTCACGACCGCCACGATCTGGCGCGCCTCCTCACTGGCGGCGGGCGCCGCCGCCGGCTCGGGGTCTTCCTTCTCGTTCATGGTGGCGACGACCTGGCGCGCCGCCTGCTTGATGGCGTGCAGGTCGCGCTCGGCGCTGTTGATTTGCCGGATCCCCAACACGACCAGCACGATCCCGATTCCCAGCTTGGCCCAGGCCATGCCGACCGGCGCATGGTCTTTCAGGATCAATTTCAGCAGCCCCAGCAAAATCAACACCCCGAGCGCGCTGGCGCCGAGGAAGCGCCCGGCAAGCTCGATGTCGCCAATCCGGTTCAGCGCCGCCACCAGCGGCAACATCACCCCGATCCCGAGCGCCATGTGGGCAAAGACGTTGATGCGCGCAGCTTCCTGCTCGGGTGTGGTGTCGCTGTCATCCATGTAAGTATTCCGAAATAATCAATGTTTCTGGGCAATATGAGCAGGATACTACAGCGTCTCCCTTGCTTGTCGCTTTGTGCGGCCATCGCATTTTTATCAAAAACACATGCTTGAGGCCATGCGCAGCCAGCGCCACAGTCCCAAAAAATCCCGAAATTTCGCTTTTTTTACCCTCAAGTTCTGGCGCCCATTGCCGTCAAGCGCCCCGATGGCGCTGTGCTTGAGGGGCGAAATAAAAAATATACCTGCCTGAATTCACTAAACTTTCCGGCTGGTAACCCGTTACAAAAAAGGACTGCGGTGTGATTGTCCCGGACCGAAGGGGCAGACCAAAGCGAAGGCAAGTTGCCAACATGTATAAGTAGTATCTGCAAGGAGTAATACCATGAGCGTAATCAACACCAACGTCGCATCGCTGAATGCACAACGCAACCTGAGCACTTCGGCTTCCGCACTGTCGACCTCGCTGCAGCGCCTCTCTTCCGGCCTGCGTATTAACAGCGCTAAAGACGATGCCGCCGGCCTGGCCATTTCGGAACGCTTCACGTCCCAGATCCGCGGCCTGGATCAGGCTAAGCGCAATGCCAACGATGGCGTGTCGATGTTGCAAACGGCTGAGGGTTCCCTGCAATCGACGGGCAACATTCTGCAGCGTGTACGTGAACTGGCTGTGCAGTCCTCGAATGCAACGAACTCCGCTGGTGACCGCAAAGCGATCCAGGCTGAGGTTGGTCAACTGCTGTCGGAAGCCGACCGTATTGCCCAGACGTCGGAATTCAACGGCTTGAAACTGCTCGACGGCAGCTTCGGTACCGCCACCTTCCAGGTCGGCGCGAATGCCGGCCAGACCATCCAGGCTACCACCGCCAACTTCCGTACCAATAACTACGGTAACAACGAAGCAGCGACCGCAGCGCCTACGACCCTGGCCACCACCGGCACCGCCTACACCGCCGGCAGCTTCGCCCTGCAAGGCCTGGCCACGACCAATATCGCTGTCACCACCTCCGATACCGCGCAGTCGCTGGCATCGACCATCAACGGCGCCACCGCCACCACCGGCGTGACCGCCCAGGCCAAGACGGAAGAAGCGATCACCCTGGCTGCAAACGGCGTGTATTCGCTGGCTGTCACCTCGGACAACAGCACTGCCGCCAACGTTACTTTCACCGTCGGCGCAGCGACCAATGCGTCCGGCCTGGCATCGGCAGTGAGCGCCTTTAACGATGTGTCGTCCAAAACCGGCGTCACCGCCAAGCTGAACGATACCAACGACGGCTTGGTCCTGACCAATGCTGCTGGTAACAACATTACCCTGGCCAACAATAGTGCAGCAGCAACGGTCACGGCAGCGGCAATCAACTCGGCCGGCACCGTGGGCACCACCGCCAGCGTTGTCACCGGCGCTACCTCGACCTCGATGGGTTATGTGTCGATGAACTCGGACAAGGGTTTCTCGGTCGGCAGCAGCGGTTCGACTGCGATTGCCGCCAGTACCGCCGCCACGCTCAATACCGTCTCCGGTATCGACGTCTCGACCGCCAAGGGTTCATCGCAAGCCCTGAAAGTGCTGGACTCGGCCCTGGCCAACGTCAACAGCCAGCGCGCTTCGTTCGGTGCTCTGCAGTCGCGCTTCGAAACCGCTGTCAGCAACCTGCAGTCCACGTCCGAAAACCTGTCTGCTTCGCGCAGCCGGATCCAGGATACCGACTTCGCTTCGGAAACAGCCAAACTGACGCGCGGCCAGATCCTCCAGCAGGCAGGTACCGCGATGTTGGCCCAGGCTAACTCGCTGCCGAACGGCGTGTTGTCCCTGCTGCGCGGTTAATCGACCAGCCAGCAAGCTCCTTGCTTCCCCGGCCGGCCCCTGGCTGGCTGGGGAATTTTATCTCAGCAGTACGTTGTGGCAGTAAATTCCTTGTAGTACATGCAATCCCGCCGAGGCGCAATGCCCGGTTATTCACTCCCTGGCCTCGTTCATGCGCTGCCAAATAGTTTTTTATTGCCCTCAAGTTCAGGAAAACGCTGTCGTCTAGCGCCGTGCCTTGTCACGCCTTGAGGCCCAAAACAAAAAATATACACCCAAAATCCCCCTAAACTTTCCAGGTCGCAATCCGTTACATATAAGGACTGCGGTGTGATTGTCCCGGCAGAAAAGGGGCAGACCAAGGCAAACGGCACGGAGCCAACATGAATAAATAGTAATTGCAAGGAGCACTACCATGAGCGTCATCAACACCAACATCTCGTCCCTGAACGCACAACGCAACCTGACCACTTCCGGCTCCGCCCTGGCGACTTCGCTGCAGCGCCTGTCCTCCGGTTTGCGTATCAACAGTGCCAAGGACGATGCGGCTGGCCTGGCCATTTCCGAGCGTTTCACGTCGCAAATCCGCGGCCTGGACCAAGCCAAGCGCAATGCCAACGATGGTGTGTCCATGCTGCAAACGGCCGAAGGTTCCCTGCAATCGACCGGTAACATCCTGCAACGTGTACGTGAACTGGCAGTCCAGTCGTCCAACGCCACCAACTCCGCCGGCGACCGTAAAGCGATCCAGGCCGAAGTCGGCCAGTTGCTGTCGGAAGCGGACCGGATCGCCCAGACCTCCGAATTCAACGGCCTGAAACTGCTCGACGGCAGCTTCGGCACCGCCACCTTCCAGGTCGGCGCCAACGCCGGCCAGACCATTCAAGCGACCACCGCCAACTTCCGTACCAATAACTACGGCAACAATGAAGTGTCGACCACGGCGCCGGCCACCCTGGCCACCACCGCCACCGCCTACAGCGTCGGCAGCTTCGCCCTGCAAGGCCTGGCCACCTCGAGCATCGCTGTCGCCGCCACCGACACCGCCCAAACGCTGGCCTCGACCATCAACGGCGCTTCCGCCACCACCGGCGTGACCGCCTCGGCCAAGACCGAAGAAGCGATCACCCTGGCCGCGGCCGGCGTGTATTCGCTGGCCGTCACGTCCGACAATACCGGCACCCCTGCGAATGTCACCTTCACCGTCGGCGCCGCCCTGAACGCGTCCGGCCTGGCGTCGGCGGTCAGCGCCTTTAACGATGTGTCGTCCAAGACCGGCGTCACCGCCAAGTTGAACGATACCAACAATGGCCTGATCCTGACCAACGCCGCCGGCAATAACATTACCTTGGCCAACAACAGCGCCTCGGCATCAGTTACCGCCGCCTCGATCAACGCCGCCGGCGCCGTGGGCACCACCGCCAGCGTTATCACCGGCGCCACCTCGACCTCGATGGGTTATGTGTCGATGAACTCGGACAAGGGTTTCTCGATCGGCAGCAGCGGTTCGAACGCGGTCGGCACCGGTGTCGCCGCCACGCTCAACACGGTTTCCGGTATCGACGTCTCGACCGCCAAGGGCTCGGCCGACGCGCTCAAGATCCTCGACTCGGCCCTGGCCAACGTCAACAGCCAGCGCGCTTCGTTCGGCGCCCTGCAGTCGCGCTTCGAAACCGCGGTGACCAACCTGCAATCGACCTCGGAAAACCTGTCCGCCTCGCGCAGCCGGATCCAGGATACGGATTTTGCTTCGGAAACCGCGAAACTGACCCGCGGCCAGATTCTGCAACAGGCGGGGACTGCGATGTTGGCTCAGGCCAACTCCCTGCCGAACGGTGTGTTGTCCTTGCTGCGCGGCTAACCAGCCCCGCTTCGCTGCACTCCCCGGCCGCTTTTTGCGCGCCGGGGAATTTTCGTTAAAGGAATACGGTCATGGAACTTCGCCCACTAGAGAACACGCCGGCCGCTCCTTTGCCGCGCCCGGCCGCGTCCGGCGAGAGCGGCGCCGCCGCCGGCCTCAAGACGGCGCCAAGCGCCGCGACGGGCAAGACCGAACCGGCCAAAGAGGCGGCCGAGCCCGACCCGGCCGAAGTGAGCAAGGTGGTCGACCGGATCAATGTGGCGATGCAGGCGATGTCGCGCAATATCGAGTTTTCGGTCGACGCCGACAGCAAGCGCACGGTGGTCAAGATCATCGACCAGACCACCAAGGAAGTGATCCGCCAGATGCCCAGCGCGGAGGCGCTCGAAATCGGCAAGGCGCTGGAAAAAGTCCAGGGTTTGCTGATCAGCCAGGTTGCTTGAGGGAATTGGCGAAAAAGCCCGTGAAACGTGCGCAATCCGGGCATAAACCGAACAAGCACCGGATTACCCCTCTAAAGTATGGATAGAAGATGCCGTTAACTTAGTATATTCATGCTTTTACCAGGAGGCGTTCGTGGCCATTTCATCCGTCAGTTCAGGCGGCTCTATCGACGTCAACGACATCGTCAATAAATTGATGGTGGCGGAGAGCCGGCCTTTCGTCGCCATGCAGGACAAGGAAAAGGCGTACACCGCCAAGCTGGCGGCCTACGGCACGCTCAGCGGTGCGCTGAACGGCTTCCAGACCGCCGTCACCGGCCTGGCCGACCCGACCAAGTTCAAGACCATCGGCGCCTCCTCGTCCGAGAGCGGCGTGCTCACCGCCAGCGCCGGCAAGGAATCCGTCAAGGGCAGCTACAGCGTCAACGTGAGCCAGCTGTCGCAGGCGCAAACACTGACCTCGGCCGGCCAGGCCAGCACCACCGCCCTGATCGGCAGCGGCGCGGCCACCACGCTGACGTTCGAATTCGGCAGCATCACGGGCGGCACCCTGGCCAACGGCGCCTACACCGGCGCCGCCTTCGCCCAGGACGCCACGCGCTCGGCGCGCACCGTCACCCTGGACGCGAGCAACAATTCGCTGCAAGGCATCCGCGACGCCATCAACAAGGCCAATGTGGGCGTGACCGCGTCCATCATTTCGGACGGCAGCGCCAGCCCCAACCGCCTGGTGCTGACCTCGGCCCAGACCGGCGAAACGTCGAGCATGCGCATCGGCGTCTCGGGCGACCCGGCCATCGGCAGCCTGCTCGGCTACGCCGCCGACGGCACCCAGAACATGACCCAGAACAGCGCGGCGCAAAACACCAAGCTGACCATCAACGGCGTGGCCATCAGCAGCCAGAGCAACAACGTCTCGGAAGCGATCCAGGGCGTGACCATCAGCGCGCTCAAGGTCGGCACCAGCACCGTCAACATCACCAGCGACAGCGCCGGCGCGAAAACGGCGATCAACAATTTCATCAAGTCGTACAACGAACTGAACACGACGATCGCCGGCCTGACCACGGCGCCCAAGGCCAGCGAGGGCAAAGGCGCCGGCGTACTGCTGGGCGACGCCACCGTGCGCAACCTGCAATCGAGCCTGCGCAAGATGTTCTTCACGCCGGTGCCGGGCATGGATGGCGACATCAGCAGCATGAGCCAGCTGGGCGTGTCGTTCCAGGCCGACGGTTCCCTCAAGCTCGACAGCGGCAAGCTGCAAAAAGCGCTGGATGCCGACCTGGAAGGTGTTTCCAAGCTGCTCAGTACGGTCGGCTCGACCACGGACAGCCTGGTCAGCTTTGTCGGCTCCACCACCAACAGCACGGTCGGCACCAAGAGCGTGCTGATCAGCCAGATGGCAACGCAAGGCAGCGCCACCGGCAGCACCGCCGCCGACACCAGCATCACCAAGGGTGTCAACGACCAGTTGTCGCTGACCATCAACGGCGTGACCTCGACCGCCACGCTGCTGGCCGGTAACTACACGGCGGCCAGCCTGGCCAGCCACGTGCAGTCGATCATCAACGGCGCGGTCGGCGCGACGGGCGCCAGCGCCACCAGCGGCACCGGGGTGCTGGTCAAGCAGGAAAACGGGATCTTCACGATCACCTCGAACAAATACGGCTCGACCTCGAAAGTGGGCATCAGCGGCAACGCCGCCGCCGGCCTGCTGGGCACGCCGACCCTGGTCGACGGGCTCGACGTGGCCGGCACCATCGGTGGCGCCACCGCCACCGGCAGCGGCCAGAACCTGACCGGCAACGCCGGTTCGACCGCTTCCGGGATCCAGATCCAGATCACCGGCGGCGCCATCGGCGAGCGCGGCACCGTGAATATCTCGAAAGGCGCCGGCGCCCAGTTCACCGAGCTGATCGACAGTTATCTCAACAGCAAGGGCACCATTTCCGGCAAGAACGCCGGCATCAACGCCAGCCTGGCCGATATCGCCAAGCAGCGCGCGGCCCTGAATATTCGCCTGACCCAGACCGAAAAAGATTTACGCAAGCAGTATTCTTCGCTCGACGTGACGCTCTCGGGCATGAGTTCGACGAGCACTTTCCTGGCGCAGCAGCTCGCCTCCCTCAGCACCATCCGATAGCGACAGAAAGAGGACATTAATTATGTTTGGATCTCCCAACAGGGGCGCAAGCAGCTACGCCAAAGTCGGCCTGGAAACGAGTGTCGTGGCGGCCTCCCCGCACAAGCTGATCGTCATGCTGTTCGACGGCGCACTGGTGGCGGTGCTCACCGGCCTGATGCACATGAAGTCGGGCAACATCCCGGAAAAAGGCAAGGCGATCTCGAAAGCCATCCAGATCATCGACAATGGCTTGCGCGCCAGCCTCGACAAAACCGCCGGCGGCCAGATCGCCGAGAACCTCGATGCGCTGTACGAATACATGAGCGCGCGCCTGCTGGCGGCGAACCTGAAAAACGATATCGAGATCATGGTGGAAATCCAGGGCTTGCTGACCGAGCTGCGCGAAACCTGGAACGCCATCGGCGCCGCCCCTGCCGTCACGCCCGCGTCCGAGATGGCGCCCAACCGCACCTCCAACCTTGTGAGCGCCTGAATGATGTCCATGACCATGACCAATGACGACGTGCTGTCCACCTATGAAGCCATGCTGGCCCTGTCCGAACAGATGGTGACCGCGGCCGAAAGCGGCGAGTGGGATGAACTGAGCCTGCTCGAAAAACGGGTGGGCGCGCACGCCAGCGCCTTGCAGGCCAACGACCAGCAGATCTTGCTCGACGGCGCCAGCCGGGTCAAGAAAGTGGCGATCATCAAGCAATTGCTGGCCTGCGACCGCACCATCCGCGACCTGACCACGCCATGGATGGCGCAGCTGTCGCACATGATCAACAGCAGCGGCACATCGCGCCGCCTGAATAACGCCTACGGCGGCGTCTAGTCGTCCTCGCGATGCTGGCGCGTACCGACGGACCGGGGCAGGTCGGCAGAGTCGACCCGGGCCGCCCGACCCCGGGGGTCGGCGACGCGCGCCAGGAAGCGCTCACGCGCACGCTCTCGACCGAGGTCGGCAAGTCGATGCGGGTGGCGGTGCTGTCCAGGTTCAACGACGGCACGTTTCTGGTCAGGGTGGCGGGCGAACAGGCCCGCATGAGCCTGCCCCAAGGGGCGGAAGCCGGCACCGAGGTGCCGATGACCCTGATCTCGATCTCGCCGCGCCCCCAGTTCCGCCTGGACACCGGCCAGCCGGCCCAGTTGCCGGGCCAGGCTCCCGGCGCACCCCAACTCCCCTTGCCCGCTGGCGCGGCCGGGCCGGACCGCACGGCCGCCCCGCCCCCGGTCCTGCCGCAGGCGCAGCCGGCGCCGCAGGAAGGCCAGGGCGCCGCCGCCGCCAATATGGCCGGGCGCGCCACCAGCCTGGCCGCCACCCTGCTCGGCAAGTCGCCGATGACCGCCAGCGCCGACCTGCCCTCGCTCGACGCCAACACCCTGCCGGCCAGGATCAGCAATACCGGACAATTGCTCGCGCGCATACTCGACATCGGCCATCCGCCATCCGGCAAAGCGCCCGCGATCGCCGGCGCCGCGCCCCTGATCGACCCCAAGAATGGCGCGCCGCAAGCGGCCGAACTGGCGCGCAAGCTGGAACAGAGCATCAGCGGCAGCGGCGTGTTTTATGAATCGCATGTGGCCGAATGGGCCGACGGCAAGCGTGCGCTGAGCGAACTGCAGCGCGAGCCGCAGATGCAGCAAGCCATGGCCACGCCGGGCGCCAAGCCAGCTTCGGCGGCGGCGGAACTGGCCAGCGCCCAGCTCATCAACCTGCAACTGACGACCCAGGAACAGGCGCGCGTGAGCTGGCAAGGCCAGTTGGCGCCAGGCCAGGAATTGCAATGGGAAATCCATAAAGATGCGCCCGAGCAGCGCGGACGCGGCGCCGGCGATGACAGCGCACCGGTCTGGCGCAGCGGCATGCGCCTGCGTTTTCCCCTGCTCGGCGAGATCGAGGCGACCATCGTCACCAGCGGCGACAAGGTCCACATCGAACTGCGCACCGCCAGCGCCGGCACCGGCGAGGCCCTGCGCGCGCGCGCCGGCGAACTGACCTCGGCGCTGGATGTATCCGGCACCGCGCTGGCCTCGCTGATCATCCGCACCCAGGAGCCCGGCAATGGCTGAAGCGCCGCCGACACGCACCCGCACGGCGGTGGCGCTGGCCTATCACAATGGCGATCCGGCGCCCAAAGTGGTGGCCAAGGGCAAGGGCCTGATCGCCGCCCAGATCATCGAGCGCGCCAAGGATGCCGGGGTCTTCGTGCACGAATCGAAAGAACTGGTGGCCCTGCTGATGGGCGTGGACCTGGACAGCCAGATCCCGCCCGGCCTGTATCGGGCGATTGCGGAACTGCTGGCCTGGCTATATCATATTGAAGCCGCACAAGCCACCGGCGGCCCCCTGCCCGCCCCACCGGACGCAGCCCTTTTCATTGACCGACCACAAGAAGCGGCAGACAAAGATGCAATCAACCAATGATTCCGATATAGAAAGCTGGCACGACTTTGAAGTCGCCTCGCGCAAGGAAATCATCGCACTGCTGCGCAGCATCGGCGAGAAACGCCAACTGGTGCGCATGGTCATCCGGCGCGGCACCGAAGTATGCGTCTCGGCCATCCTCGATGTCGATCCCGACAACAACACCGTGACCCTGGATGGCTCGGCCGACCCCGAGCAGCACCGCCGCTTCGCCAACGTCGGCCGGATCATGTTCGAGACCTCGCTCGACAAGATCCGCATCCTGTTCTCGTCGGAAGAAGTGCAGGCCACCACCTTCGAAGACACGCCGGCGTTTGTGATGCCGCTGCCGGAGCACATGATCCGCCTGCAGCGGCGCGAGTTCTACCGCATGATCACGCCGGTCAGCAACCCGGTGTCGGTGGTGATCCGCCTGCCGCAAGACGTGGGCGGCGGCACCCATGTGTTTCCGCTGTCCGATATCAGCTGCGGCGGCATCGCCATTCTCGACAACAAGCTGGTGCTCGACAGCACCATCGGCCATAGCTACAGCAGTTGCCGCATCGACTTGCCGGACGTGGGCGCGGTCCAGACCACCCTGATGATCCGCAACTCGGTCGACCTGACCCTGCTCAACGACAAGACCAACCGCCGCCTCGGCTGCGCCTTTGTCGACATTTCGCGCGGCGGACTTGCCAGCGTGCAGAAGTACATCACCAAGCTCGAACGCGAACGCAACGCGCGCCTCGCCGGCCTGGGCTGACAAAATATCCTCCCGGCAGCAGCCTGATTGACGGGCGGCCAAGAGCGTGCCGATAGCCGGCCACGGCCCGGCCTGAAGGGGTATGTTTCAAGTTCACCGCGAATTTTTCGGAGAATGATGATGAAACGTACACTCGTGCTGTCGGCCACGCTCGCTGGCCTGGTTGCCTGTTCCACCCCCTATCGCACCCCTGTGGTCGACGCCACGCCGGCCACCTTGCCGACGTTTGCGGGCGTGGCCAACCTGCTCAAGCCGGAGCGCGCGCTCGACGTGCTGCTGGTGCATGGCATCTGCACCCAGGACGAGTCCTGGGCCAGGGAATCGGTGGAGCAACTGGTCGCCGGCCTGGGCGGCGATACGGCGCAGGTGGCGCTGTCGCGCAGCGAGGTGGGCGACACCGGCATCGTGCTGTACCGCCAGAGCGTGCCGCTGGCGGGCGGCTCGGTCAACATCAACGCGCTCCTGTGGTCGCCGCTGACGACGCCGCTCAAGGCCGAGCTGTGCTACGACCAGAGCAACAAGTCGGCCACCTGTCCGGCGGACCAGCCCGCCTATCCATACAAGCGCGCAGTGCTCAACCGTGCGCTGAAAGACAAGCTGCTCGACGATTGCCTGGCCGACGCCGTGATTTACCAGGGCAAGGCGCGCGAGGCCATCAGCGGGCGCATGCAGGCAGCGATCCTGCAGGCGGTGGGCGCTGGCAATGGTGCGGCGCTGGTGCCGGGCGGCGGCGAGGTGCCGCCCGAACCGCTGCCGCTGGTGCTCATCACGGACAGCCTGGGCAGCAAAATCACCTTCGACGCCCTGTTCAGGCTGGCCGGCACGCCGGATCAGTCGGTGGCGGCGTTGCAAGTGTTCAACCGCACCTCCCTGGTGTTCATGCGCGCCAACCAGTTGCCGCTACTGAGGCTGGCGGAAATGGATCTCGACGGCAGCATGGCGCCGCGCGGGCCGAATGACTTCCCGGCCGATCCGATCCAGGCGCTCATCGAGCGCAACCGCGTGCAAGGCGTCGGCAAGCCGACCAATGTGCCGACCGTGGTGGCGTTCACCGATCCGAACGACGTGCTCGCGTACACCCTGGTGAACAGCCCGTTCGCCGCGCGCGCCACCTATCCGATCATCGACGTGGTGGTGTCGAACGCGCCTACGTATCTGGGGCTGCTGGAACTGCCGAACAGCGCACACACGGATTACCCGCGCAATGCAACTGTGCAACGCATGATTGCCTGCGGTGAACCGGCGCTCGACGGTTGCGGCAACTGACGCTGCGGAGGGTTGGCGACGGCGGTGGCGCCGCCCTCCTCACTTTTTCTTGATCATCAATTCCTTGCACATATCCTCGATGAGCTCCGGCTTTTCCCTGATCTGGACGGCGATATCGGGACGATTGGCATAGTGTTCGGTAGCGCGTAAACGCGCGAGGTAGCCGGGCGTGCCTTCCCCGTTGACGTTCTCTTGCAAAAGTTCCTCTTTTTGAGCGTCACTTAACGATGCGAACGCCGGACAGTATGTCAGTTGCGCTTCCGCTGAAAGAAGTATCAGGACGGCCCACTTGTCCAGGCAGCCGTCCGGATCACGGCATGGGCTGGACGCGCTGGCGCTGGTCGCGGCAAGCGTCAGGACAGCGCCCAGCAGCAGTTGTTGAAAATAGGTCGACATCAGCGTTTCCGTTTCAAAGTGAGCCAGCAAGCTTGCCGGCGATATGGGCGATCCGCTGTTTGAGCGAGACCACATCATGGAATCTGGCTTTTTCAAGCGGCGTGTCCCATTCCTGATCTTTCACCAGCAGCAGGAGAAAGCGGCCGCTCTCGTTAAACGAGGGATACCAGCCGACATCGAGCAAGAGCTTCTCGCCAAATCGGATCTGCAGCATGTCTTCCCTGAGGCAGCCGATATGCCGGGCCACCTCGAACGCATCGGGAAGATGGGAAATCTGGTCGTACACGACCACGCCCTGCCCGATGTCCAGATGCCAGAACATGGCTGCCTTTCGATCCTGGATCATCGGTCGCGCCGCGTTGCCGGCGCCTGCAATGCGCGGTACAGCCCGGCCATCCCGGCGGCGCCCAACAGCAGCGCCAGCAACCAGGTCGAGGCGGAAAACAGCGCAAAGCTCTCCTGCGCCCTGCCGGCGTCGTCCCAGTCGACCGTGATGCACGCGGTATTGTAGGCGGCGTGCAGCGCGATACACGGTAGCAGCGACCTGGTGCGCTCGTACAGCCAGCCGAGAAAGACGCCGATGATCACAGCGCCGACATATTGATAGAGATTCATGTGCGCAAAGCCGAACAGGCCGGCCGAGGCCAGGATGGCGGCCCATTTCGGATACTGGCCCAGGAAGCTGCGCAGGATGATCCCGCGAAACAGCATCTCTTCCAGCACCGGCGCCAGCACGCAGATCGCCACGATCATGGTGACGCTGTCGGCATTCATGCTGGCCAGCAGTGCCTGGTCTTGGGACGTCATGGGAAACAGCGTCACCAGCGCCGTGTTCAGCGTGACCATGGACATGAAGATCAAGGGTAGCGTCAGGGCAAGCGCCGGCAACAGCACCAGCATGGCGGGGCGTCCCGCTATGCAAGTAGAATGAAACAGCTCGCGGTAGCTCAGGTTTTTGTAGTGCATCAGCGCGGTGAAGACGATGCCATAGCCGAGCACCATGATCATGCCGCCCAGGTCGCGCGGTTCCATCGACAAGGCGCCGCGCACGTCGTACAGCGCCGCGCCCACCAGGTACTCGGCCATGTACAAGGCGATGACCAGCATCAGCGCTTCCAGTGCGTTCGGAAAGGTCTTGTGTTTCTCATCCATGAATCGGCAATCGTGCTTTCCCGGCACCGAGGCCGCGTAAAAGCACGAGTAAACGTGATTTGATGAGATATTGCAAGAAAGAAAATTTCAGACGATCAGTCAAGGCGGATTGTTACCCCACTGGCGCGCGCCTCAGGAGCATGCCCGCCCGGCAAGCGCCGTTGTCATTGTCCTTGTCAACACCATCGATTCACCGGCGCCGCCGCCAGCAGATCTTGATGGTCGCTGGCAGTGATGATCCCTTTAACGATCAGCTCATCGGTGATTTCAACGAACATCGCATAATCCTCCGCGCAGCCGGTGTTTTTTGAAAGCGTTTCGAGCGCCTCGCGCATGAGGTCCGGGTCCGGCAAGGCGTGCGCAGCCAGGATCACTTCCCGGATCCTCGATTTCAGGGCCCGATTGGCCTGTTGTTCGTCTTCTTCGCTATCGAATGCACTGTCAAAAAACTGATACAGGTCGGTGTTGAGGGTGTCGAGCTGGTCGCGCAATGTCATCGTCACTTCCTGCTTACACCTGCATATTCATGATTTCGTGATACGCCGACACCAGTTTATTGCGCACCTGCACGGTTGCCTGGAAACCAATACTGGCCTTCTGCATCGACACCATCACATCCGACAAACTCACCCGGTCGTCGCCCATGGTGAAAGCCTTGCCCTGCTCCCCCGCCTTGTTCTGGGCCTCGCTGACCTGGGCGATGGAATTTTTGAGCGCATCGGCAAAATCGACCTTGGCGACGGCCGGCTCGGGCGTGACCTTGACCGACGGCACAACGCCGCCAGCCGGGCGCGTGGACGCCGCCTTGAGCTGGGCCA
Source organism: Massilia rubra (assembly GCF_011682065.1). GTDB lineage: Bacteria > Pseudomonadota > Gammaproteobacteria > Burkholderiales > Burkholderiaceae_D > Telluria_A > Telluria_A rubra. The sequence continues at coordinate 64,835 of NZ_VUYU01000030.1, forward strand.
TCATGGCTTCGATCCGGTCCGATCCGATTCCGTTCACATTCATGTCGTTTCCTCTGTTCACACTGCCGGGCGTACAATACGCAATATGTATACCAGCGAAGTCAGGGTGCCAGAATAGCACCCGGGTGGCGCGCCGGGCCGTCGAGCAGGGCCCGAAAGCGCGCTCTGTTCGATGCTTTGAGCGGGGTCCCCTCCCCACATAATGGAGTCTGAGCCCCAGCCTTTGCGCAGGTTTGGGAAATTCCTACCAAGTTTCGGGCCTGGCCCGTCGGACACCCACCACCATGGCAGCTGCAACCGCAGAAGATCTCGTCGATATCCCCCCACAGGACACGCCGCCCCCGACGTTCCTGCAGACTCCGCTCGGAAAGAATTTCATCCGCGGTCTCGGCATCGCGGCGGTGCTGGCGCTGATGCTCGGTGTCTGGATGTGGAGCCAGCGCATCGAATACGGCGTCTTGTTTACCAACGTCAGCGACAAGGATGGCGGCGCCATCATGGCCTCGCTCGACCAGATGGCGGTGCCCTACAAGTTCTCCGACGGCGGCGCCTCGATCATGATCCCCAACGAACAGGTGCACGGCGTGCGCCTGAAGCTGGCCGCGCAAGGCTTGCCGAAGGGCGGCACGGTCGGCTTCGAACTGATGGAAAACCAGAAACTGGGCGTGTCCCAGTTCCACGAACAAGTCAATTACCAGCGCTCGCTCGAAGGCGAACTGGCGCGCTCGATCGAGTCGATCGCCGCCGTCAGCTCGGCGCGCGTGCACCTGGCGCTGCCGAAACCGTCGGTGTTCGTGCGCGAGCAGCAAAAGCCGACCGCCTCGGTGTTGTTGAATTTGCAAACCGGGCGCGTGATCGACCAGGCCCAGGTCAACGCCATCGTCCACCTGCTGGCCTCGAGCGTGTCGGAACTGCCGGTCTCGAACGTGACCGTGGTCGACCAGGCCGGCAACCTGCTGTCGGACCCCGACAAAACCGGCAACGGACGCAAACTCGACCCGAACCAGCTCAAATACGTGGAAGCGGTCCAGAAAAACATCATCAAGCAGGTCGAGTCGCTGATCACCCCGCTGGTCGGCCCCGGCAATGTGCGCGCCGAAGCGACCGCCGACATCGACTTCGCCCAGGTCGACACCGCCGCCGAAGTCTACAAGCCGAATTCCCCGCCGGAACCGCAATCGATCCGCAGCCAGCAAACCTCGGAAGCGAACGGCCCCGGCACCGCCAACCCGGCCGGCGTGCCGGGCGCGCTCTCCAACCAGCCGCCGGGCCTGGCCACGGCGCCCCTGACCGCCACCGGCGCCCCCGCCACCGCGCCGGGCGTCAGCACCGGCCCGACGCGCAAGGACACCACCACCAATTTTGAAGTCGACAAGACGATCCGCTACGAGCAGCGCCCGATGGGCCTGGTCAAGCGCCTGACCGTCGGCGTGCTGGTCAACCACCGCCGTTCGGTCGACGCCAGGACCGGCAAGGTCACCGTGACCCCGCTCTCGGCCGCCCAGGTCGCCCAGATCAACGACCTGGTCAAGGAAGCGATGGGTTACAACAAGGACCGTGGCGATACGCTCAACGTGACCAATGCCGCGTTCGACGGCGTCGACAAGCCGGACGTGCCGGCCGCCACGCTGGACTGGTGGCGCGACCCGGCCAACCTGCCGCTGGCCAAGGATATCGCCAAGTACCTGTTCGTGGCCGGAATCATCGCCTTCCTGTACTTCCGCCTGCTGCGTCCGATGCTGCGCCCGGTCATGACCAAGTTCGACAAGGCCCACGAACTGCCACCCGAGCCGACTGCCGCCGAAGAAGAAAAGGCCGACGAGGCCAGCATTGCCGAAGCGGCGGCGGCGGCCCAGGAAGCCGAGGCCGAGGCCGAATCGGCGCAGGACCACAGTTACCGCGCCAACCTGGCGCTGGCCAAGAAACTGGCGCAGGAAGATCCGCGCATCGTCGCAAACGTCATCAAGGCATGGGTAGGTACAAATGAATGATAATGGAATCCAGAAGGCCGCCATTCTGATGCTCGCCATCGGCGAGTCCGAGGCGGCCGAAGTGATGCGCTTCCTCGGCCCGCGCGAAGTGCTCAAACTCGGCGCGGCCATGGCCACGATGAAGAACGTGCAGCACGAACAGGTGGTCACGGTGCTCGACTCCTTCCGCGAGCAAACCGAACTCATTTCCACGGTCGGCCTCGATTCGGACGAATACATCCGCCAGGTGCTGACCAAGGCGCTGGGCGACGACAAGGCGTCGGTGCTGCTGTCGCGCATTTTGGGCGGCAAGGACGCCTCGGGCATCGAAAGCCTGAAGTGGATGGACGCCTCGTCCGTGTCGGAACTGATCCGCAACGAGCACCCGCAGATCATCGCCACCATCCTGGTCCACCTCGAGCGCGACCAGGCCTGCGAAATCCTCGGCAACTTTACCGACCGCCTGCGCAACGACGTGGTGCTGCGCATCGCCACGCTCGACGGGGTGCAGCCGGCCGCCTTGCGCGAGCTCAACGACGTGCTGACCAAACTGCTGTCGGGTAACGAGAACATCAAGAAATCGTCGCTCGGCGGGGTGCGCGCGGCGGCCGAAATCCTCAACTTCATGAGCGGCGAGCAAGAGGGTTCGGTGATGGACAACATCAAGAACTACGACAACGACATGGCGCAAAAGATCATGGACGAGATGTTCGTGTTCGACAACATCATCGATATCGACGATCGCGGCATCCAGCTGCTGCTGCGCGAGGTGCAGTCCGAAATGCTGATCATGGCGCTCAAGGGCGCGTCCCAGGAACTGCGCGAAAAAATCTTCCGCAACATGTCGGCGCGCGCCGGCGAGATGATGCGCGAAGACCTCGAATCGAAAGGACCGGTGCGCCTGTCCGAAGTCGAAACCCAGCAAAAACAAATCCTGCAGATCGTGCGCCGCCTGTCCGACGAAGGCCAGATCGTGCTCGGCAAAGGTGAGGATTCCTTCGTCTGATGGCTACCCTTCCAAAAGAACTGCAAACCGCGTACCAGCGCTGGGAAATGAATTCCTTCGACCGCGTGCCGGAGCCGGAACCGGTGTTTCTCGACACCCGCCTGGAAGAGGCGGCGCCGCCAGCGCCGCCAGCGCCGGAACTGCCCTCCGACGAAGAACTGGCCGCCATCCGCGAGCAGGCGCGCCTGGAAGGCTTTGATGCGGGCCACGCGGCCGGCCACGAAGCCGGTTACGCCGACGCGCTCGCGCAGGGGCGCGAGGAAAACGCGCTTGAGCTGGCCAACCTGCAATCGATCGCCGCCAGCTTCGCCCAGGCCCTGGCGCAGGCCGACGAGAGCATCGCCAACGACATGCTGGAGCTTAGCCTGCAGCTGGCCAAGAACATGCTGCGCATCGCGCTCGAGGTCAAGCCCGAGCTGATCATCCCGGTGGTGCGCGACGCCATCTCGTACCTGCCGGTGCTGCAACAGCCAGCCTTGCTGATGCTCAATCCGGACGATGCGCGCCTGGTGCGCGAGCAAATCGGCGAAGAACTCGACAAGGGCGGCTGGCGCGTGGTGGATGACGCCCAGATCGGCCGGGGCGGCTGCAAGATCGATACCGCCAGCAACCAGATCGACGCCCAGGCCGAGGTGCGCTGGCAACGCCTGGCCCATGCGCTCGGCAAGAACGACGTGGAGTGGCTGAACCGATGAGCCAGTCCGATCCCGCCGCCACGCCCGACAAACACACGGCGCGCTGGTCCGCTTACCTGCGCGACTGCAGCACCCTGGTCGGCTTCGTCGAGCCGCAGCTGGTGTCGGGCCGGATTACCCGCGTGGCCGGGCTGGTCATGGAATGCGTGGGACTCAAGCTGGCCGTGGGCAGCGCCTGCACCATCCCTATGCCGGCCGGCAACCGGGTCGAGGCGGAAGTGGTCGGCTTCGACGGCGACCGCCTGTTCCTGATGCCGCAAAGCGATGTCGAAGGCATCGTCCCCGGCACCAAGGTGCTGCCGGTCGAAGCCACCCTGCCGCGTCCCGGTTCGGTGGCGCATCCACGGCGCCGTCCGAGCGACCGCGCGCGCCACCTGCCGGTCGGCATGGGCCTCTTGGGCCGGGTGGTGGACGGCGCCGGCCGGCCTTTGGACGGCCTGGGCCCCCTGCTCACCGACGACAGCGGCCCGATCAACGTGCGCCCCGCCAATCCGCTCGACCGCGCCCCCATCGTCGAAACGCTCGACGTCGGCATCCGCGCGATCAACGCCATGCTCACCGTCGGCCGTGGCCAGCGCCTGGGCCTGTTCGCCGGCTCCGGCGTCGGTAAATCGGTGCTGTTGGGAATGATGGCGCGCTATACCAAGGCCGACGTGGTCGTGGTTGGCCTGATCGGCGAACGGGGCCGCGAGGTCAAGGAATTCATCGAACACATCCTCGGACCGGAAGGCCTGGCGCGGGCCGCCGTCGTGGCGGCCCCGGCCGACACACCGCCGCTGATGCGCCTGCAAGGCGCGGCCTACACCACGGCGATTGCCGAACATTTCCGCGACCAGGGCAAGAACGTGCTCATGATCATGGATTCGCTGACCCGCTACGCCATGGCGCAGCGCGAAATCGCCCTGGCCATCGGCGAGCCGCCGGCCACCAAGGGCTATCCGCCGTCGGTGTTCGCCAAGCTGCCGGTGCTGGTGGAACGGGCCGGCAACGGCCTGCAGGGCGGCGGCTCGATCACCGCGTTCTACACCGTGCTGACCGAAGGCGACGACCAGCAAGACCCGATCGCCGACTCGGCGCGCGCCATCCTGGACGGCCACTTCGTGCTCAACCGGCGCCTGGCCGAGGCCGGCCACTATCCGGCCATCGATATCGAGCAATCGATCAGCCGCGCCATGCACACCATTACCAGCACCGCCCACCAGCACGCGGCGCGGCGCCTCAAGCAACTGTATTCGCGCTTCGAGCGCTCGCGCGACCTGATCACGGTCGGCGCCTACGCCCACGGCAGCGACCCGGTGCTCGACCAGGCCATCGCCCTGAACGACAAGATCGAAGCTTTCCTGTGCCAGGAGATCGGCGACAACATCGGCATGCCGCAGAGCTTGGCCGAATTGACCGCTCTGTTCTCGTGATGGAATAGCGGACGGGATGCCTATAATGATGCATTATGGCAAAACAAACCGTCCTCGATACCCTGCTCGAACTGGCCCAGCGCGACACCGACGATGCCGCCAAGCGGCTGGGGGTGGCGCTCAAGGCGGCCGAGGAAACCGAACAAAAGCTGCAAATGCTGCTCGGCTACCTGGAAGATTACGCGCAAAAGCTGGACGCGGCCCAGCGCAACGGCATTACGCCGATGGCGTACGCCAATTTCATTGCCTTCATGGGCAAGCTGGAGCACGCCATCATGGGCCAGCGCGAGATCGTCAAGCACGCGCATCACCGGAGCGCGGTGGAAAAGGGCTTGTGGCAAGCCAGCGAGCGCAAGCGGGTGTCGTACCGCACCCTGAACGAGCGCGCCGCCACCGAAGCCTTGCGCCTGGAAAACAAGCGCGACCAGAAACAGATGGATGAACACGCCGCCCGCCAGGCTTATTACAAACGTTGATGCACCGGCCGCCGCCAATACAACCAACCGATCGCCCGCCATGTCCACTACTCCCATCGCCCAGCAAGTCGCTGCCCTGAACGCCACCCCGGCCCCGGCGCGCACCAATGCCGCCGCCGCGCAACCGGCGGTACAGTTCGGCCAGACCCTCTCGCGCGAGATCGCGCAGCGCCAGGGCATGAGCCAGCAGCCGCCCGCGCCCGCCGCCAAGGCAGCCGCGCCGCGCCCCGCCGAGAAAGCCCCGGCCGCGCGTACGGAACAAGGCGCCAAGGCCGAGCAGGCCGCCGCGCCCGCGCCGGACGCCGCGCCAGCCCGCTCGCCAGCGCCAGCGAACAATAATCCCCAGGCCCAATCGAGCGAGAACGGCGGCGCCCCCGCCGGCGACGACAGCGCGGCTGCGGCAGCCGCCGCCGACAGCGCCGCCGCCGCGGCCGCGCGCGCCGAATTGCCCTTGGCCGACATGCTGGCCCTGGTCGCCAGCCTGACCCAGCCGGCGCAAGCGGCGGCCGCGCCGGTCGCCCTTGACCCGGCCTGGAGCACGCTGGCCTCAAACCGCGCCACCGGCGCCGCCACCGACCCGAGCCTGGCGGCCGACGCCGCCCTGGCCGCCTTCAGCGCTCCCGCCATGGCGGCTGCCGGGCGCTTTGCGACGGTCGACGGCGGCCCCACCCCGCCCGCTGTGGGCGCGCTGGGCCTGCCCACCGAACCGGCGCTGACGATGGAGGCCGACGCCTCTCCTCAGGGCGACCTGCGCTCCATGCTCGAAGGCACCATGCCGCGCGCCGCCGGCGCCACTGCCGACAGCGCCCAGGACAAAGGTACGGCGGCGCAAACGACGGCGCTGCAAACGGCGGCCATCCCAGGCGACAGCGCCAAACTGGCAAGCAGCGCGCGCGAGCTGCCGGAGGCGATTACCGCCATCGACACCAAGGCGGCCGAGCCGGCGCCGCTTGCCGCGCCGCTGCAACAAGCCGCCGTCGGCCTGGCGCAAGCGGCCAATGGCGGCGCCGACAAACTGTCGGCGCGGGTCGGCACCCCGGCCTGGGATAACCAGGTCGGCCAGAAAATCGTCTGGATGGTGGCCGGCAAGGAACAAAGCGCCACCCTGACGCTCAATCCGCCCGACCTCGGCCCGGTCCAGGTGGTGCTCAACATCAGCGGCGACAACGCCAGCGTGACGTTCTCCTCGGGCGAACTGGAAGTGCGCCAGGCACTGGAAAACGCCATGCCGAAACTGCGTGAAATGATGGATGACAGCGGCATCTCGCTGGGCAACGCCAGCGTCAACGCCGGCATGCCCGAGCAGCGCCAGGACCAGGGCGAGCGCACCACCGCCGGCAACGGCGGCGGTAGCGGCGGCCTGGGCGGCATCATCAACGGCAGCGCGGCCGACGCCAATGAGCGCCTGGCCGCCAGAACCCCGGTGCAAGGCGCCGGCCTGGGCCTGGTCGACACCTTCGCCTGATCAGGCCAGGCATGCGGACTTGTCGATTTGCCTAGCCTTCCCGGCCATGCGCGCAAGGCAGCGTATGAAAAGCGCATCGGATGTCGATGCCAAGCCACGAGTTGGGCCGCGATCGGCCCTGTTTTCCACGCATCTGCCCGCTCATTTCCTCGCGATAATGACATAATGACGGCATGATCCACCGACGCTGTCTTGAGGTACTTTGAAAGCGAAAGCAAACATGAAAGCTGCAGCTCCCCCTGACGCGGCCGTCAAGCCGCCATCGAAGAAAATGGCCATGATCGGTGCGATCGTGGCCGTCTTGGTGCTGGGCGGCGGCGGCGCGGGCTGGTTCCTGATGCACGACAAGGGCGGCGACGAGGCCGAAGAAACCGCGAAGCCGAGCAAAAAGAAGAAAAAGGCCGCCAAGGCGCATGCGGCGCCGGTGTTCGCCCCGCTCGAAGTATTTACCGTCAACCTGCAACCGGACGCCGACCTGGAGCACATGCTGCAGGTCTCGATCACGCTCGAGATGGCCGGCCAGGAACAGGCCGACCTGGTCAAGAACAATATGCCGAAGGTGCGCAGCCGCGTGCTGCTGCTGCTGTCGGCCAAGAAGGCGTCGGAGCTGACCACGGTCGAAGGCAAGACCAAGCTGGCCGAGGAAGTCATGGAAGCGATCAAGAAGCCGTTCACCGAGCACGAAGAGCCTCAGGAAGTCAACGAAGTCATGTTCACCCAGTTCATCATCCAGTGATCCTCCATGGCCGATAATTTTCTCTCGCAGGAAGAAGTCGATGCGCTGCTCAAGGGCGTCAACGGCGACGCCGACGAAGCCTCCGCGCCCGAAGACAACACGGGCGTACGCACCTACAACCTGGCCACGCAAGAACGGATCGTGCGCGGGCGCATGCCGACGCTCGAGATCATCAACGAGCGTTTCGCGCGCTTGCTGCGGGTCGGGCTGTTCAACTACATCCGCCGCAGCGCCGAAGTGTCGGTGGGCTCGGTGCGGGTCTCCAAATACAGCGAATTCATCCGCAACCTGGTGGTGCCGACCAACCTCAACCTGGTCCACATGAAGCCGCTGCGCGGCACGGCCCTGATCGTGTTCGATCCGGGCCTGGTGTTTTTGCTGGTCGATAATCTGTTCGGCGGCGACGGACGCTTTCATACCCGGGTCGAGGGCCGCGACTTTACCCAGACCGAGCAGCGCATCATCTTGCGCATCCTCGATATCGTGTTCGATTCGTATGCGAAATCGTGGGAACCGGTGTATCCGGTCGAATTCGAGTACATCCGCTCCGAAATGAACACCCAGTTCGCCAACATCGCCACCCCGAACGAGGTGGTGGTGTCGTCGACGTTCACCATCGAGCTCGGTTCGGTGAGCGGCCAGATCCACATCTGCATGCCGTATTCGATGATCGAGCCGATCCGCGACACGCTCACCTCCAGCCTGCAGGGCGAGGCGCTGGAAGTCGACAAGCGCTGGATCCGCCTGATGACGCAGCAGATCCAGATCGCCGAAGTCGAGCTGGTGGCGGTGCTGGGCACGGCGCGCGCCTCGTTCGACGAGATTCTCAATTTCAAGGTGGGCGACATCGTCCCCCTCAACGTACCCGAACAGATCCAGGCCACCGTCGATGGGGTGCCGGTGATGGATTGCACGTATGGCGTGCTCAACGGACAATATGCGCTAAAGGTCGAGAAACTGCTCGCCAATGCGGACACCAAATAATTTAGGAGAGCACTATGTCCGATACTACCGATGACGACGCAATGGACGACTGGGGCGCGGCCATTGCCGAGCAGGCCAAGGCGGAAGCCGAAGCGCTGCAAACCCAGGCAGCCAGCGCGGCCGTGTTCAAGGATTTTTCGAACAAGGGCACCAAGCCCGACACGCCGAACGATATCGACTTCATCCTCGACATTCCAGTCCAGCTCACGGTCGAGCTGGGACGGACCAAGATCGCCATCAAGAACCTGCTGCAACTGGCCCAGGGTTCGGTGGTCGAGCTTGACGGCTTGGCCGGCGAGCCGATGGACGTGCTGGTCAACGGCTGCCTGATCGCCCAGGGCGAGGTGGTGGTGGTGAACGATAAATTCGGTATTCGCCTGACGGACATCATCACGCCGTCCGAACGGATTCGAAAACTCAATAAATGACGGCGCGCTTGCTTGCCGCCGTGGCGCTGGCGTGCAGCCTGGCGCCGGGCTTGGCCGCCGCCCAGGCGGCCGCCGCGGCTGCGCCCGCGGCATCCGCGCCGGTTAAGTCCGTTCCTGCCGCCGCATCGGCGCCGGTCACATCGGTTCCAGCGGCATCGGCGCCGGTCGCTTCGGCGCCAGCGGCAGCGGTTTCCGCCGCCGCCGAGGCACCGGCCAGCGTTGCCGTGGTTGCGGCCCCTGCCCCGGCGCCCGTGGCCACCCTGCCCTCCGCCGCCGTGCCAGCAACGCCAGGTCCGATGGCGGGACCGTCGGCCGGCAACCTGCTGCAAACCATTTTCGCCCTGACCCTGGTGCTGGCGCTCTTGGGCGCGATGGTCTGGTTCATGAAGCGCTTCGGCCCGCAGGCAGCCGCCGGCGCGGCCCAGATGCGCACCATCGGCGCGCTCAGTTTGGGCGGGCGCGAACGGGTGATCGTCATCGAAGTGGGCGACCAGTGGATCGTGGTGGGCGCTTCGCCCGGCCGCATCAACGCGCTGGCCACCATGCCCAAGCAGGAAAGCGCGGGCGGCCCCGCCGTGCTGGCCAACGGCCCCGCGTCCGGCACGTTTGCCGAATGGCTGAAACAGACGATCGACAAACGCAATGGACGCTAAGCGCACTTCTGTTTTGACGCATCACGCGCGGCGCTGGCTACCGCTGCTGGCGCTCGCTTTCCCCGCGCTGGCCTTGGCTGCGCCGGGCATCCCGACCTTCACCAGCGCGCCGGCGGCGGGCGGCGGCACGGCGTACTCGCTGCCGGTGCAGACGCTGCTGTTGATGACGGCGCTGTCGTTCATCCCGGCGGTGCTGCTGATGATGACCAGTTTTACCCGCATTATCATCGTGCTCTCCTTGCTGCGCCAGGCGATCGGCACCCAGTCGGCCCCGCCCAACCAGGTGATGGTGGGGTTGGCGCTGTTCCTGACCCTGTTCGTCATGGGCCCGGTGTTCGACAAGATTTATGTGGACGCCTACCAGCCGCTGCAAGAAAACAAGATCGAGATGAACGTCGCCATGGACCGCGCCGTGGCGCCGCTGAAAACCTTCATGATCCGGCAGACGCGCCAGGCCGACCTGGCCATGTTCGTCAAGATTTCGCGCTCGGCCGCCTTGCAGGGGCCGGAAGACATTCCGCTGCGCATACTGATTCCGGCGTTTGTGACCAGTGAACTGAAAACCGCGTTCCAGATCGGCTTCGCCATCTTCATTCCGTTTCTCATCATCGACATGGTGGTGGCGTCGGTGTTGATGTCGATGGGGATGATGATGATGTCGCCGGCGGTCATTTCGCTGCCCTTCAAGCTGATGCTGTTCGTGCTGGTCGATGGGTGGCAACTGCTGCTCGGCTCGCTCGCACAGAGTTTCTATTAGCGAGGCTGCCGATGACTCCCGAAAGCGTAATGACAATGGGCCGCACGGCCATGGAAGTGACCCTGATGGTGGCCGCGCCCATGCTGCTGGTGGCGCTGATCATCGGCCTGATCGTCAGCATCTTCCAGGCCGCCACCCAGATCAATGAAGCGACCCTGTCCTTCATTCCTAAGCTGGTCGGCATTTTTGTCGCCCTGATCGTGGCCGGACCGTGGATGCTGGCGGTCATGCTCGACTACATGCGCCAGGTGTTTAGCGGCATTCCCGGCCTGGTCAACTGACGCGCCCGCGCGCGTCACATCCCATCGCATGATCACCTTTACCAGCATCGAGATGAATGCGTGGATCGCAGGGCTGCTGTGGCCGCTGACCCGCATTCTCGGGCTGATCACGGCCGCGCCGCTGTTCGGCAATGCCAGCGTGCCGGTGCCGGTGAAGATTGCGCTCGGCGTGCTGCTGGCGAGTATTATCGCGCCGACCATTCCGGCGCTGCCGGCGGCCGATCCGCTGTCGATGGCGGGGCTGTTGATTTTGGTGCAGGAAATGCTGATCGGGGTGGCGATGGGCTTTGCCATCCGCCTGGTGTTCGCCGCCATCGAAATGGCCGGCGAGATTTGCAGCCTGACCATGGGACTGGGCTTTGCCAGCTTTTTCGACCCGCTGACCAAGGGGCGTTCGTCGGCCGTGAGCCAGTTTTTGGCGCTGATTGCGACCATGGCGTTTTTGGCCGCCAATGCGCACCTGGTGCTGCTCGAAGCGCTGGCCGAGAGTTTTATCACGATGCCGATTTCGGCCACCCCGATGTCGTCGTCGGCGGAATGGGAGATGGCCAAATGGGGCGGGCTGATCTTCAGCGCGGGGCTGCATCTGTCACTGCCGATCGTGGCGGCGCTGCTCATTACCCAGGTGGCGCTGGGCATTTTGACGCGCGCGGCACCGCAGTTGAATATTTTCGGGATTGGCTTTCCGATCACACTGGGGGTGGGCATGCTGGTGATTGTGATGGTGCTGCCTTACCTGGGCAATCCGTTCCAGGTGCTGTTCAACCAGGGCATTGAAACGGCGCGCCGGGTGCCGCGCCTGGCGGCTACGCCGCAGGCGCCTGCCACGCCAGCGCGGGCGGACAGGCCTGCCGCGCTACCGGTCGGACCTGTTGAAGGCACACCCGGCCAGCGGCGCTGAGCCGGGCTTTGCAGGCTCGCGCGAGCTGGTAATTCGTCCACATCAGCCCGGTTTTTGAGTTGGCAGTTCAATATCGTATAAAATGATGTAAGCACAAGATTGCATTCCCAATATCAACCAAACTGATTTACGTTACCCGCAAAGAAAGATCCGCTCCATGAGCACTTTTGACATCCCTATCGATTTCCAGCAGATCCGCAATGCCTTGGGCACCTTCGAGCGGACTTACGTGACGGGTGGCGCGAAGGCAGTCAATGATATTGAGAAACGCCTGGAGCGGTTTTCTAAATCGCATCCATTGCCCACTGTAAGGGGCGTGGTGCAGCAATTCCCAGGGGGAAATTGCCTGATTGCGGTCAACGACGCGCTGGACGCATCGGACAAGCTCGTCGCTCAGATGTTAGCAGCCGCCGTCCAAGGGCTCGACTTCAAAATGGTCCAAAGCATCCTCATGGAAGCAGCCAAAGAAATTGCCATGTACCTCGGGGGAGGAGCTGTCTTGGGTGGCACAGCGGGCGGTGCGCTTGGCGCGTTGGCCGGCGGCGTCGGCGCGGTGCCAGGCGCAGTGGTCGGCGCCCAACTTGGCATGCAAATTGGCAGCGCCATCATGGCGCTGATGGGTCTGGAAGACCTGGTGGATGGTTTCGTTAGCGTGGTGTCGTTGCTTGTTAAGCCCATCATTGAGGGCTTCGCTTTAGCGGTCCGCGCCGGTATGCTTTCCGACAAACAACGTGAGCAATATCCCATGCTCATGAAGGGGGCGACCGAGGCTTTTGCACAAGGCAAGTTCATCCTGGTTATCGGGCTGATGGCGGCGCTTGCGCAGCTGGTGTTGCGTAAAGGAGTGACTCTTGCGGTTGATAAAGTCGGCGGCAGCAAATTAGGGAATGGGTTTGCCGCCTGGTTGAAGAAGAACCAGCAAATCATTAAAGAGCATCCGGCCCTCAAGCCGAAAAGCCGTGCAGCGGCGCAAGGGCCGGCCAAGGGGCCGAGCCCGGAAAAACCGGCGCCGGCGAAGCCGGAGGGTGCCAAGCCCAAGCAGAATGAAGCGCAAAATGAAGGACAGGCAAAGATTGATTGCCCGACCTGCGTACTTAAAGCAAATCCGGTCAATCCGATCTCGGGTAGCAAAATCTTTGCAGGCGATATCGACTTGGACTTCGCGCTGCCTGCAGCGCTGCCGCTGGTGTGGCAACGCACTTACAGCTCGGCCCAACGGCAAGCCGGCTGGCTGGGCTCCGGTTGGAGCACGCCGCTATCGATTGCCCTGGAAATCAATGTCGACAGCGTCGTCGTGCTCGACCCTTTCGCGCGCGAGATCACATTTTCGTTGCCGGGCATCGGCGAATCGCTGTACTCGCCGTCCGAGAAAATCACATTGGTGCGCACGCACGACAGCAGCTTCGAGCTGGTCGGCGACAAGGGGGAGCGTGACCTGTTCGCCCTGTCCACCACTAGCAGCAATATTGCCCGCCTGGTTGGACAAATAGACGCCAACGGCAACCGGATCACGATCACCTACAACCAGCGTCAACTGCCAGAGAGGATCGAAGACAGCGCCGGGCGCGGCTACCTGCTGGCGTTCGAAGACCACCGGGGCTACCCGCGCTTGCGCAGCATTGTCATGCAGCCGGCCGAACCCGAGAGCGACACCGAACTGCTGGTCGAATACGACTATGATGAACTCGGTAACCTGGCAAAGGTGAGCAACGGCCAGGGCGAGGTAACGCGCCAGTTCGCCTATCGCAACCATGTGCTTGTCGAACACAGCCTTCCGGGCGGTGTGGTGTCGCGCTACGAATACGATGAGTACGCCGCCAGCGGCAAGGTCACGCGAAACTGGATCAACAACGGCTTGTCGTGGAACTTTCGCTACCTGGAACAGGAAACCGTCGTCACCGATAACCTGGGGCGCGAAGAGCGTTATCGATTCGACGCCCGGAAGCGCTTTATCGGCATGGTAAACGCAGCCGGCGGCGTGACCACGCGCCACCTCGACAGTCACGGCAACCTTCTCACCATCACGGATCCGGGCGGACGTCGCACCAGCTACCGTTACGACCAGCGTAGCCGCGTAACCCGCATCGAAAGCGACGGCAAGGGCACGGGGATCGTCTACGACAGCCGCTTCGACAAGCCGGCGATGATTACTGATGCACTCGGTGCCACAACAGCGCTGCGTTACGACGCGTTCGGCAACTTGACGAGCGTGACCGATGCACTGGGTCAGCGTACGTCCTATCAGTACGATGCGAACGGCTTGCCGGTCAAGGTGACAGACGCCGCAGGCGGCGTCAAGAAACTCGCCTACAATCGCGCCGCACAACTGATCAGCTACACCGACTGCTCGAACAACACGACCCACTTCAGCTACGACGACAAGGGCCGGCTGCTGCGCGCCACCGACGCCAACGGCAACAGCACCGTCTACAGCTACGACCCACTCGGCCGGCCTGTAGGGACCGAAAAGTCCGAGGGCGGTGAAAGCTACGAGTACGATCCGCTGGGACGCCTGATCGCACACATCGACCCGCTCGGCAATCGCACCAGCTACGTGCTCGACACCGATGGACAGCCGCTCAAACGCATCGACGCGCGTGGCGGCGTGATGGAATACCGCTACGACGATGCTCGACGTGTGGCAGAGCTGATCAACGAAAACGGCGACGCGCACCGCTTCGTCTACGACGCGCTAGATCGCCTGATTGAAGAAACCGGCTTCGATGCGCGCCTGACGCGTTACCGCTACGACGACAGCGGCCAGATCACAGCCAAGGAAGAACTTGGCAGCGGCGAGCGCAATGAATTCACGCGCATCGACACGCACTTCAGTCGAGACAGCGCCGGCCAGCTCGTCGAAAAGCTCATCTCGCGCACCACGGGCGAGGCCCAGGCAGAACAACTGCGCCTGCGCTACGCCTACGATTCAGTCGGTCGGATGACCCAGGCCATCAATGCCGACGCCGAAGTAAGCCTGCGCTACGACGTGCTGGGCCAACTGGTGGGCGAGCATACGAAGGCCCGCGACTTCAGCTCCGAGCTGCGCCACGAGTACGACGAGCTGGGCAACCGGATCAAGACGGTTTTGCCTGACGGGCGCGTTCTGAACAACCTGTTTTACGGTTCGGGACACCTGCATCAAATCAACATCGACGGCGACGTCATTACAGATATCGAGCGCGACAAGCTGCACCGTGCCACCAGCCGCACTCAGGGCACGCTGACCAGTCAGTTCCAGTACGACCCGGTGGGCCGGCTGTTGGCGCAGGTCGCAGGCCATCTGGGCGTGGGTGCAAGCGCCGAGCCGGTAATCGCGCGCCGTTATGAGTACGACGAGAGCGGCAACCTGCTGGCGGTCGATGACAAGCGCAACGGTCGCAAGACCTACAGCTACGACGTGATCGGCCGCATCATGAGTGCCGTGCAGCCGAACCTGGCGGAGCGCTTTGCGTTCGATCCAGCGCACAATTTGCTCGATGAAACGGTTGCCAGCGCCGGCCGGGTTGAAGGAAACCGCGTGCGGGTGTTCGAGGACAAACGCTACGACTACGATGCGCACGGTAACCTGACCGAAAAGCTGACCGGCAAGCACACGCGCCTGAAGCTGGAGTGGAATGCGGCGCATCAACTGGCCAAGTCGGTTGTGACGCGCAATGCCCAGGAAGCGAATCCGACGGTGCAGACCGTCAAGTACGCCTACGATCCCTTTGGACGCAGGATCGCGAAGCGCGATGCGTTTGGCATGACGCGTTTTGTATGGGATGGGAATCGTCTGCTGTGCGAGGCGCGCGGGAAATGGGAGCGCACGTATATTTATGAACCGGAATCGTTCGTGCCGCTGGCGCAGTTGGATACGGTCGCCGAGGATGGCGGCGACGAGCGCCGCAGTGAAGTCCACCATATCCACACCGACCACCTTGGCACGCCGAATGAGGTGACAGACCACCAAGGCGAGATCGTGTGGGCGTCGGAGTACAAGGCCTGGGGCAATGTGCTACGTGTCGTCCAGGCTGCGCCGAAGACCCGCAGTTTGGTCGCTGTTGAGGCTGAGGCTGCGAATGATATTGCCGAGTTCCAGCCGATCCGTTTTCTGGGCCAGTATCATGACACCGAAACAGGCTTGAACTACAACCGATTCCGCTACTATGATGCTGACTGCGGGCGGTACGTTTCGCTAGATCCGATCGGTTTGGCAGGCGGCAGTAACTCGTACCAATACGCGCCAAATCCAAGCGGATGGACAGATCCTCTTGGATTGACGAAAACCTGTGACTGCGGTGGCGCAAAAAAGCCAGATCCACGTCCTTTTGGGCCCAGCACTGCAGATCCAAATGAAATAAATTTCACCCAACCAGGTGTAAATAAGAACGTGCTTGATTATGTAGACGACATGAAGAACAACAAGTGGGATTGGAACAAATCTGGCCCCCTTAGAGTTATGGAGGTTGATGGGAAACTAGTGTCGTACGACAATCGACGCCTTACAGCTAGTCGGCTTAGCGGCCAGAAAAGTGTTCCGATAGAAATTTTAGATCCAAATGCAATTATGCCTGGCTCGAAGAAAACATGGCAGAAAGCATTTGACATACGACGAAATAAGGAAATCAATCGTGTTGATGGGAAGCCCGTGCCACCAACAGGGTTGCCCAATCTACCGAAAATCAATTAAATATTGAGATAAAATCGACAAATGACAATTGCTAACCATACATCTGAAATCGATAGTCTTTTAGTTAAACGCCTCTGGAATAATGAAGAGTGTCCATATTTTGACTTAATCATGTTTGCAGATGGAAAAATTTTCCCTTTGCAACCTCTTAGTGACTCCGATTGCGGCACTATCATTTTGAAGTCGAACTCATGGATTCCTGCCTCACAAATTGCCGGCATTGACATTAGTGACAATCTAAATGAAGGGTTTGCTTCGCTTTATCACAAAGATTTGTCAGAATCGGATTTGACCATTTCGTGCGGCGAATGCTGCTCATCAGGGGAGAATGGATTTATTTCTCTGATAAACTCATCTTCTGGAGACCTTATTTGGCTGGTATTTTTGGTATCTTCCAATCCATTTTCGTCGGTGGACGTTGATAAAGATGAAATAATCGCCCATAGTACCGATGGACGAAAGTTTCGTCTTAATCTTGAAAATCCTGATAGTGTCGAAATTATTAGCGCAGGCGGCACGGGGTCAGTGCCTACAAACTAACACGAACTGAACATTGGGCAGCCCAAGTCGCCTTCGTGAACGTTTCGATGCTTTCCAGGCGAATCGCTGTACTCGCCTTCCGAGAAAATCATTTTGGTGCGCACGAAAGAGCGCTGCTTCGAACTGGTTGACGACAAAGGGGAGCGCGATCTGTTCGCCCTGCCCGACTCCGCTCACAACATCGCCCGCCTGGTCGGCCAGATGGACGCCAACGGCAACCGGATCATCATCGCGTACAACCAGCGCCAACTGCCTGAGCACATCGAGGACAGCGCCGGGCGCGGCTACCTGCTAATGTTTGAAGACCTGAGGTGTACTGTCAATAGTGGACAGGTCCGCGGGACGGCACGGGGTCAGGGCACGGGTCAGTGCCTACAAACTAACACGGGCTGAACACTAGGCATTCCTAAGTCGCCTTTGTGGACGTTCGATGCTTTCCAGGCCAGATCACCTTCTCAACGGCAGAGCGGCACGGGGTCAGCGCCTGCAAACTACCATGGGCTGAATGTTAGGCGGTCCCGAGTCGCCTTAGTGGACGTTTCGATGTTTACCCGGCGAGATCGCCTTCTCCTTGCCCGGCATCGGCGAATCGCTGTACTCGCCGTCCGAAAAAATCACGCTCGTGCACACGCACGAGCGCTGCTTCAAGCTGGTTGACGACAAAGGCGAGCGCGATCTGTCCGCCCTGCCGGATTCCGCTCACAACATCGCCCGTTTGGTGGGCCAGATGGACGCCAACGGCAACCGGATCACCATTTCCTACAACCTGCGCCAGTTGCCGGAGCGGGTCGAGGACAGCGCCGGGCGCGCCTACCTGCTGGCGTTTGAAGACCATCGGGGCTACCCGCGCCTGCGTAGCATTGTCATGCAGCCGGCCGATCCCGAGAGCGACACCGAACTGCTGGTCTCGTACGACTACGATGCAAGCGGCAACCTGGCCAAGGTCAGCAACGGCGAGGGCGACGTGATGCGCCAGTTCGCCTATCGCAATCATGTGATGGTCGAACACAGCCAGCCTGGCGGACTGTTGTCGCGCTATGAATACGACGAGTACGCAGCCAGCGTAAGCATCCAGCCCGCCCACCTTTCTTCCGTTCCATAAATTGTCCACACTGTGATCTTCAACTTGGAGATAGAGATGGCAAATTTGGAACGCGAGTCATTGTGGGAGGAGCGGGTTGCGCAAT
>NZ_VUYU01000031.1 GCF_011682065.1 Massilia rubra
GTTTGGCGGGGGGGCGGGGGGCGTGGCTGGGTGGGTGGGGGGCGTGGGCGTCGGGGTCGGCGTCGGGGTTGGTGTCGGCGTTGGGGTTGGCGTCGGCGTTGGCGTTGGCGTACCCGACTCCCACACAATATCGTCAATCGCCATCTGGAACGGCGCCGTCGGCAGTTGCGTCGCTTCGCTGGAAAACTGGAACAGGTCCAGCATCGACTGCAAGGCCACTTTCGGCCCGACCAGGGTCGATACCGGAATCGTCGCCGTGGCCCAGTCACCGTTGCGCACCAGGCCGTACGTGGTCGCGTTGGCCGGGAACTTGACCGCATTCTGGTTGGTGTAGGTATCCTGGATACTCACATTGAAGGCCACATTGGCCGGAATCTTGATGCGGAATTTCAGGTTGCCGTTCCTGAAATTGCTCATATCGTGCGCCTGGCGCGATTGCACGCTGCCGCCGAACCACTGGTTGGGCGCGGTGTAGTTCAAGGCCATGACATTGCTGCCCTCGAACGGCGCGATATTACCGGCCGACATGGACGCGTTATTCCACACGAAGATATCGGAACTGGCGCCAGCCACCTGCTTGTTGTTGACGGCGGTGTTATCGGTGAAGACGCCGAACTTGCCCACTTCCGGCGTCGACTGGTTGCCCAGCTTGACCGATCCCTTGCCGTCGAGCTGGTACACGCGCACATAATCGACGTACATGGTGCCCGGCAGCGGCGCGGTGACTTGTCCGGGCGAGGCGGCGTCGGTGAAGTTGCCGCCCACGGCCAGGTTCAGCAGCAGGTAGAACGGCGCTTGCAGCGCGCTCGAATTGACCGGCAGCGGGTTGTCGTACATATTGTGCTCGACGCCGTTATCGACGACCGTAAAACGCATTTGCGACTCGGTCCAGTACAGGCGATAGGTCACGAAGCGGTTCGCCATCGAGGTCGGCGCGATATACCAGTTCTTGGTTTGCCACGCGGTCGAGGCCGCGCAGCTTTCGTTACCCGGCACGCAGGCGGCCTGCTGATACGTGATCACGTTCGCGCCGACGAAGCTGTCGATCGGCGCATTGCCGGCGGGGGCGCGCGAACTGGCGCGGTGGCCCATCTCGACAATATCGATTTCGCCATTGCGCGGCCAGCTCTGCGGGCTGGAACCGAGCAACCATGCGGCCGGCCACAAGCCGGTGCCGAGCGCCGGCGTGCTCACGCGCATTTCGATCATGCCGTACTGCACTTGCACCTTGCCGGCCGAGGTCACTTTACCGGAAGTAAATGAGTTGCTGCCAATGGTCTGGCGCTGGGCCTTGATCGCCAGCGCGCGCGAGTTCGATTCGAACGGCACGTTCACGATCGACAGGTTGTTCGGGCTGTAGTACTGCAATTCCTGGTTGCCGTAGCCGCACAGGTTGATCTGGCAACCGTTGCCGTCGTCCGCCGTCCACACCAGGCTGTTCAGGCTGGGGCCGTTGAATTCTTCCGACCACAGCAATTGCCCGATGACGGGATTGGTCACGCTGGCGTGCGCGCCGGCGCCGTACATGGCGAGAATGCCGCCCGCGATGGCGGACAGCATGAATTTCCGCTTTGCCTGGATGTTGTTTTGATTTTTCACAATGTCTCCTGATAACTGCTCTTCATAAAAACGGCATCAAGCCGGAAAGCACTGTGGTAGCGCTTCCACCATCGCTGACACCGCGCTGTGCCGAACTGCGCAAAATGCGGGGGCCTGTTGAATTATTGGAGCAAGGAAACAACCCGTTCCCTCCATTATGGAAACGCTTCCAACTCAGGCAGGTGGAATATATGCCGCCTGAATTTTGATGTCAAGATAAAAAGAATTGCATGTTGCGCAGGCCGCACGCACGCGCCTGCTTGTCTGCACGCCTACCAGCGCGAGGCGTGGTCCTCGGTCACGCCCGCCAGCCGCGTCACGGCCCGGCGCGGCGCATCCCTGCTGGCCCTCACCCATCCGGAAAACGTGCCGATCGGCTGCACGTAACGGCTCGCCGCCACCAGCAGGTTCTTGTCTTCGCGCCGGCACCCTTCCGGCGTGAAATGCAGGTCGAGCAAACCGTCGTCGGTGAAGACATGCCACGGCGCCATCGGATCGTGCTCGTTGAAATCGAAGGTGGCCGCGCCGAGGCCGATCAAGCGCCCGTCCAGCCACAAGGCGTTCTCGTGCGCGCCAAAGTAGCCGGCCTGCAGGTTGAAGCCGAGCGCCAGGCTGTGCGCCGAGGCCCAGCGCCACGCCGTCTCGCGCGCCAGCAAGCCGTTCGAGTAGTCGAAGCTGGCCACCCCGCCATCGAGCGCATAGGCCTGCGTGCCGACGCGTACGCTGCCGCTCAGCGCCAGGCCCGATGATTTTTGCGTCGCATGCACCGCCCCGCCGCGCACCGGCCCGACGGCCAGCAACAGCGGTGCGCCGGGCGCGTCGAAGGCGGCCTCGATCTCCAGGCCCTTGCAGCGCAGCGACAGCGCGCTTGCCGACATGTCGATACGGCTGGCGCCGAATCTGAAGCGGCTGTGGCCGCCCGCGTGCCCGGCCAGGCGCGCCGTCAGTCCCGGCAGACCGTCGCGCGAGAAGCCGGCCACCACCTCGCGCCGGGTGCGCTCGAACACGTAGGCAAACGCCGTGTTGGTCCAGCCGACATCGACGATGGCGATGCCGCAGAACAGCTGATCGGTGGCCAGTGCGGTGTAGTGCCAGCGCTTGTGGTGAAAGCGCCGCCACCAGCGGCTGCGCGCGTACGGCGCGGCCAGCAGCGCCCAGTCGAAGCGCGTGGCGGCGCCGGCAAAGCGGCCGAAGGCGGGATGGCCGTCCGCTGCGGGAACGGTCAGGGGTGCGGCGGAAAGTGGCGTCATCGAGGTGGCAAGGTGGCGGCGGTCGCCCAGCCTAGCAGATGCTGCCCCGCAAGGGCAAGCTGCTTGCGCCAGAAACGGAAAAGCCCTCCGCCGGGGGCTGGAGGGCCTGCATTCCTGCGCCGTGCCGTGCCGTCGCTGATTACTGCACCGTCAGAATCACCTTGACGGTATCGTCCACGGCCGACTTGTCGATGTAGCCGATCGCGCTCAGGTCGGCCGCGACCGCTTTTTTCACCTCGGCGGCCGTGTGATATTCCTTGGGCGCCGTGCCCTTGCCGGTAAACACTAGCTTGGTCCAGATTGCCTTGACCTGGGCCGGCTCCTTTTGCAGCACCTTGGTGTAGAACTCGGTGCGGATGGCCGCGCCCTCATTGAATTCGATCGGCGTAAACAAGGTCGACTTGCCGATGAAAAACTGGCCCGCCTGTTCGCTGAACATGCGCGTGGCCGGGTTCTTCGGATTGACGATCACCACGATTTCCGCAAAGGCGGGCAGACCCGCCGCAAACAAGCCTGCCGCCAGCAGCATCTTGCCGATTGTTGTCTTCATCCTGCTCTCCTTAGAATACGAAATCGATACCGGCGGCATATACGTTGACGGTATCGTGGAACCCTGGCCTGGCGCGCAAAAAGGTACCGGCGCCGTCACGCGGCTTGATGCGGTCGACCTGTACCTTCAAGGCGGCGGACTTGGCAAAATCCCAGCGCACGCCGATCGCGTTGGTCGACTGCTGAGCCGCCTTGACCACGCCATTGACGCCGGCCGTGAGCGGCGCCAGCGGGCCGGCCGTCGGCAAACCGGCATACGTGCGGGCATTGTCCTGCTTGGTGTCGCCATAGTAGTAATACGGCGTGATCTTGCCGAAGCGATAGCCGAACATCGCGTAATACGAATTGGTATCCGGCACGATGCGCGAATCGGTCCTGCGGATCGCATACTCGGTCTGCACCAGGAAATTCTTGTAGTCCATCGTGAAGCCGGCCGAGGTGAACGAACCGTCCACATCGGTGATGCTCAGATCGTTCGCGACCTGGACCAGGCCAACCCGGCGCAAGGTGGCCAGCAAGCCATCGAGCTGTTCGCTGTCCTGGATCGTCACCTTGGCGTCGGCACGGCCGACGCGGAAGGTGAACGGACCGTTTTCGGCGACGATATGAATCATCGTGGCCGGCTTGTAAGTGACCCGGTTGTCGTCGGTGATTTTGGCCGATACATTGCCGATACCGGCCTGTGCGGTCACCGTGGTATCGCCGAAGCTGTGCTGGTACACCAGGTCGACGCCGTCGAAGGAATCGCCATTGACCTGGCGATACACTTCGGTGGGCGGACGGATCATGGTATTGGCGTAACCAACCTGGCGGAAGTCCGAAATCATGTAGACCGGCATGCCCATGCGACCGACGCGCACCGACAGCTCATCATTGATCTTGAATTTTGCAAATGCCCACGCCAATTCCGCGCCCCAGGCATCGCGCGCATTCTTGCGCGCCAGGCCCTGCACGGTAAACGACAGCCAATCGTTCATCTTGACCATGCCCTGGATACCAAGATTGGAATCGACCCCGGGACGCGGGTTCTTGCCCACGCCGGCTTGTTGATTCGGCCGCGCGAATTCGATGTCATCCGTATCGGTCGCGGTCAAGGCCGCGGTACCGAATCCGCTGATCGTCACGGTAGGCCCATCGGCCGCCTGCGACGACATGCTGAAAGCTGCCAGGATGACTGAGACCATGGCAAGACGCATTGGTTTATTCATATTTTCTCCTCGATAGTTCGCTAGTGCTGAGTCCCTAGTGTGGGCCACGAGTAACTGTTTGTGTACCGCGCGCGCGGCTTAATTCACGAAAGCGTTGTATCGAAGGAACATAGGCAGGCATTGGCGCGCTTGAATATGGCCTAACAAATAACCTTCTCCGTAAACCGTATTTTTATGGCATGCCAAAAGAGAAAATATCCAGACGTGACAAAGCGCAAGCGTGAATTACGCTTGGCAAGCAAAGACGAGGCAGGAGGAAAACAATGATGACTGCCGGGATGTGGCGAGGAGGGTTGCGCCAGTCGCGATGACGGGCGCAAGGGGGCCAACCGATGAGAACGGCCCGGCGCACGCGCGCGGGCCGCTTTCGTTTACTGCACTGTCAGGATGACTTTCACGCTGTCGTCCACGGCCGACTTGTCGATGTAGCCGATGGCGCTGACATCGGCGGCAACCGCCTTCTTTACCTCGGCCGCCGTATGGTATTCCTTGGGCGCCGTGCCCTTGCCGGTGAACACCAGCTTGGACCAGATGGCCTTGACCTGCGCCGGTTCCTTCTGCAGCACCTTGCTGTAGAACTCGTTGCGGATGGGTGCGCCCTCGTTGAACTCGACCGGCGTGAACAAGGCCGACTTACCAATAAAGAACTGGCCCGCCTGCTCGCTGAACATGCGCGTGGCCGGGTTCTTTGTATTCACGATGACCACGATTTCCGCCAGGGCGGGCACGGTTGTGGCGCACAAACCCGCCGCCAGCAACATCTTGCCGATAATTGTCTTCATGTTCGCTTCCTCAGAATACGAAGTCGACGCCGGCGGCGTAGACATTGACCGCATCGCGGAAACCTGGCTTGGCGTTCAGGAACGTGCCCGAGCCATCGCGTGGCTTGATGCGGTCGACCTGCACCTTCAGCGCGGCCGATTTATGGAAGTCCCAGCGCACGCCGAGCGCATTGGTCGACTGCAGCCCGGCCTTCATCGCCGTGTTCACGCCGGCCGACAGCGCCGCCAGCGGCCCGGTCGATGGCAAGCCCGCGTAGGCGCGATCGCTGTCCTGCTTGACGTTGCCATAATAGTAGTAAGGCGTGATCTTGCCGAAGCGGTAGCCGAGCATCGTGTAGTACGAGGTGGTGTCGTGGATCACCAGCGAATCGGTCCTGCGCACGGCGTACTCGCTCTGCACCAGGATGTTCTTGTAGTCCATGGTGAAGCCGAGCGAGGTGAAGGAACCGTCGACGTCGGTCACCGACAGGTCGCTGGCGACCTTGTCCATCCCGACCCGGCGCAGGGTGCCCAGCAGGCCGTCGAGCGTTTCGCTGCCCTGCAGGCTGACCTTGGCGTCGGCGCGGCCGAAACGCACGGTGAACGGGCCGTTTTCAGCGACGATATGAATCGTGGTCGCCGGCTTGTACTCGACCCGGTTGTCGTCGGTAATCTTGGTCGACATTTTGCCGATGCCGACTTGCGCGGTCACGGTGGTGTCGCCAAAATTGTGCTGGTACATCGCATCGATACCGTCGTAGGAATCGCCGTAAATCTGGCCGTACACTTCCTGCGACGGACGGATCATGGTGTTGGCGTAGCCCACCTGGCGGAAATCGGAAATCATATACACCGGCATGCCGATGCGGCCGACGCGGATCGAGATTTCGTCATTGATCTTGAACTTGGCGAACGCCCAGCTCAGTTCGGCGCCATAGGAATCGCGTGCATTCTTGCGGGCCAGGCCCTGCGCGGTAAACGACAGCCAGTTGTTGATCTTGGCGGTGCCCTGGATGCCGAAATTGGAGTCCACGCCGGCGCGCGGGCTGTTGCCCACGCCTGCGGCCTGGTTGAAACGCGCGTATTCAACGTCATCGGTATCGGCGGCCGTCAGGGCGGCCGTGCCGAATCCGCTGATGGTGACGGCAGGAGCATCATCGGCTGCGTGCGATGAAACACTGAAAGCTGCCAGGATCGCTGTGACCAGGGCCAGGCGCAGTGGTTGATTCATTCTTTGTCCTCAAAGGTGTAATTGTTTCAGGGAACGGATTGTGGACTACGGGCAACTATTTGCCTACCGAGGACCACTTCAAATTCGCTAAATCGTTGTATTGAGGAAACACAAGCGGGGATTGGGGCGCTTGTGTATGGCCGAACGAATAATCTTCCGCGCGCAGGGTTGGGGGTGGAGAAAGCCGGCAGCGTGTTGCTGCCGGCCGCGTGCGTGGTCAGTCGGGAAGAAGTACCAGGAACACCATCGCCAGGCCGAACAGCATCGCCGCCTGCAGGCTGAAAACGACAGCGGGAATTTGCAGCTCATCAGGAATTTTCATGATCACCTCCACACCTTGTTTGCGTGAAGGCTTAGATTCCGGGCTTGCCGCAAAGTTCCATTTTCTTTGAAGCAAGCCTAACGTTTTGGCAAGGGAATGAACTCGGTTTCGCCGTGTACCTTGTCGAAGTGCTGCTGCTCCCAGTCGTCGCAAGCGCGCGCGATGCGCTCCTTGCTCGACGAGACGAAATTCCAGTACATATGGCGGTGGCCATCGAGCGGCGCGCCGCCGATCACCACGAACTGCGCGCCGGCGCCGGCATACACGCTCGCGACGGTGCCGGCGTCGAGATAGGCCATCGTGTTCGGCGCCAGCAGCTCGCCATCGATGGCAATCTCGCCCGTCACCGGATAGATCGCCGCTTCCTGCGGCAGGTCGTCCAACTCGATGCTGCGGCCCGCATCGAGCGCAATGTCGAGATACAGCGTTTCGCTGAAGGTGGCCACCGGCGACGTGTGGCCGAAGGCGCTGCCGATCAGCACCCGCACCAGCGCGCCGTCGAGCTGCGCCACCGGAATCGCGGTCGCCGGCGTGTGCGCAAAGCTTGGCGCGTCTTCCTCGTGCGCGCGCGGCAGCGCGGCCCACAGTTGCAAGCCGTGCGAGCGGCGCGGCTTGCCGGCCAGGTCTGGCGGGGTGCGCTCGGAGTGCACGATGCCGCTGCCGGCCGTCATCCAGTTGATCGCGCCCGGTTCGATGCGCTGGACCGAACCGACGCTGTCGCGGTGCTCGATGGCCCCTTCGTACAGATACGTCACCGTGGCAAGGCCGATGTGCGGATGCGGGCGCACGTCGTGATTGGCCTCGGCCGGCTCGTCGATGGGACCGAAGTGGTCAAAGAAGATGAACGGCCCGACCGCCTGCTTGGCGGCGGCCGGCAGCACGCGGCGTACCCGAAAGCCGCCGCCGATGTCTTTTTCGTGCGGTTTGAAGAAGTGGGCCACGCTCATGGCTGCACCAGGGTCGTGGTGATGTCGGTCGTCACGCCGGTCATCAATTTTTGGATCGGGCATTTTTCGGCGGCGGCCAGCAGGTCGGCGCGCTGCGCGTCGGACAGCTCGCCACCGAATCGCAAGGCGGCGGAGAGGCGGTACACGCCCTTGCGCTCGTCGCTGGCGTCGCGCTCGATGCTCACTTCGATGTCTTCGACCGGAATGCCCTTGCGCTTGGCGTACCAGACCACCGTGAGGGCCTTGCAGGCGCCCAGGGCGGCGTCGTACAGGTCGTGCGGCGACGGGCCGGCATCGGCCCCGCCCTCTTCGACCGAGCCGTCGGCCGGAATCAGGTGGTTGCGCACGTGGACGATATGGCGCATCGGTTGCGACAGATCGCGCTTGACGGTAATGGTCATGGGTTTCCTTCTGGATCAGGGTGGGTGTTGGCGGAATTTACACCCTTTCGCGGCATTGCGCATCCCACGGAATGGGGGGATGGCGCGAAAATCCGGTCGACATCGAGCGGCGTGGCGCCGCTCTTGCGCACTGCCCGGGACTACTTCAGCTTGAGTTTATCGGGGCCGCCGAAAAAGCAGTAGGGACAGACCTGCTTGCGGTGCTTGGCGATATCGGCGAGCTTGAAGGGCAGCGTATCGAAGTAGTTCAGTTGGTCCTTGCCTAGGTCGGGACTGTAGGCATCGGCGAAGCGGCAGCGCTTGGCGGGATCGGTGTAATGGATTTTGCTGAGCCGGTCGGTCACGACCCAGCCCAGGGCCTGGCGCTTGGGGTCGTTCTGTTTTTCCGAATAGCCCGGATAAAAAACGGTGTGCTGCCAGCGCACGTAAGGATGCGTCCGGTCCAGCCTGTCCTCTTTGGCAATCCGCAGTTCCTGGTTAAACAGCTCCTGGGTCCATCCGCCCCACGGACGATAGATGCGGCAGCGGACGATGAAACCGGTGTAGCTCGCCAGCGCGGCCGAGCTATGGTTGATCGAGACGTGCAGCGGATCGGCGACACTGGCGATGTCGACATCCGATTCGGCGATCGGATTACCAGTATCGTTGGCATAGACCCGCCATTGGATGCGTACCCGCGGATCGAAGCGGTTATACAGCTCGCCGCCATTTTCCATGATGACGTCGATCGCTTCGCTTCTCCTGGCGGACCAGGTATCGTTCACCACAGGCGCGTAGGCCGGGCCGTTGTTACCCTGGATATGGATATACGACTGCTTGAATTGTTCCTCGAAATGAAACCAGGCGCTCATGCTGTCGGGGCGAACGACGACATCGTCGAGCGTGAACGCAAAGGTGGGGCCTTTGGTTCCGGGCAAAGTGAACCCGATGATGCCCTTGAAGCCCGACACGGCATCGAACACGCCGCTCGACAAACCGCTTTCGGCGTTTTCGAGCACGCTGCCGACGACGGCCGAGACGACCGTTTCGAGCAGCATCACCACCACCAGGCTCGCGCCGCTCGTGGGCCACGCCAGCAACACCCCGACCACGCCGATCACGCCCTGCAATGCGGTCAACCACGCCGGCTGGCTGATGTCCACGTCGAAGCTCTCGGCGGTGACGCCGTCGGCGCTGGCATAGCTCATCAGGTACTGCGTATTGCCTTCCATGTAGGTGTGGACGATGCGCAGCTTGAGCGCAAAGTCGACATGCACGGCGATGGCGCTGAAACTGCTGGCGATACCGGTGACCTCGATGACGTCGTGGCCCAGCACGACGTCGATCGCATTGAGCGATGTCAGCGAAACCGCCGACGGCTCGTACACGGTATTGTATGGATTGTTGATCTGCCTGATGGCGCCCGAAATACCCTCAAACTTGGATTGCTCGAAGCGCGAAAACAGTTCGTAGCGGCCGCTGTGCAGGAACAGGTCGTTCAGGATCACGCTATTGATCGAGACCGCGACGCCGGTCTTGTGCGGGCCTTTCTGGCGCAGGGTGGTGCCGCTCCAGACGGTATCGTAGAACGGCACCCCGTAGTCGTCGTCACCCGTGTGGGCCGCCTGCTGCAGGGTTTTTTTGAAGCCCTTGTCGGTCGGCGCCAGGTTCATGTCCACCAGCTTGCTCGCATCGCCCTGGCCGAAACCGGCGATATCGACGCCCAGATTGAGCGAACCCTGCGTAATCAGGACGCCGAGCGCGGAAATCACATAGGCGCGACGGGTAAATGGTTCGAGCAGTGGTGGTGTAAACAGAAATTGCTTCGGATCCTGCGTGACCGCCCCCCTGATCGCGAAAGAGGTCAGCAGGCTGTTGCCCACGATATTGCCGTAGACGGGATTCGGATCGGTGCCTGAAATGAAGGTGCTGCCGGACGAGACGACCACGACGCGTTCGGTGTCCAGGCCAAACTGGATCGCTTGGCTCTTGTCATCGACCAGCCGCACGACCGGCATGCTGATCCGGGCCTTGACGCTGATCACGCAGCCCAGGGTAGGAAGTCCGGGGCCGGAAAAGGTGAGCGGCCCCACCAGCTCGATATCGGCGAAAACGAGATTGTTGGGGTTGTCGATCAGATCGAGCATGGGCTCGACCAGCACCAGATCGAAGGCCACGGTATTGGCGCCATGGGCCACCGAATTTTTCAGGCGCACCTGCATCAGGTTATTCACATATGCCGCGTGAATGAACGCCTGTAGCGCTTTTGCGCTGATGCTTAATGCTGCCGCAAACCCCGCATGCAAGGCCATATCAGGAAGCCCTATCGCAAAAAGGACCATCCCGCCAGAAGGCGGGATGGGTGGAAGACGATTGAGTGTCACACGCACGGGTACCTGACCCGAGCCGTAAAGGAGAGCAGCGCACCGTAGTAGGCCAGTCTACAATTTTTCCCACGGGTTCTTTCGAGACCCGGACGTTTCCGATTTCATAATCGCATTCCGGGTGGTGAATGTCAAAACATTAATCTGATATTTTTCGCCTTTTCCGCAACATCATTTGAGTATCTTTTTGTCCGGCCCGCCAAAAAAACAATAGGGGCAAACCAGCTTGCGATGCTGCGCTATGTGAGCAATATCGAACGGCAAAACGTCATGGTAAATCAGGTCGTCCTTGCCAAGCTCGGGGGTGTAGGCGTCCGCGAAGCGGCAGCGCTTGGCCGGATCGGTGTAATGGATTTTGCTCTTGCGTTCAGCCACCACCCAGCCGGTCGCGTGCCGCTTGTCCATCTGGTCGAGCGGCGCCGAAAAACCGGGGTAATACGCCACATGGTTCCAGTGCACGTAGCGGTGGGTGCGATTGAGCCGGTCGGTGATCCTGACGGCCATCTCCTGGCTGAACAATTCATCGGTCGAGGCGTCCCACGGGCGGTAGATGCGGCAGCGGATGATGAAGCTGTCGTATTTGCCCAGTGCCGGCGAGGCATGATCGACGCTCACTTGCGCGTTCGCGGCGTTGAACGGCAGATCGGTATCGACCAGCACCACCGCGGAAGGGCCGGCCAACACCTTCCAGGCGATCCGCACCTGGGTGTCGTGGACGTTATGGAGCGGTTCCGGGGTACTGAAACGCACCACGATCTGGCTCAGTTCGCTCGAAGGCCAATCCAGGTGCTCGACTTTCCCCGTGCTGGTGTAGTTGGGGAATCTCGTGACATAGATGCGCGCGCCGGCCGCGCTGCGTTCCAGCTTGAACCATGCCGTCATGGCCCCCGGCCGCAGCAGGACGTCGTCGCAGCGCAGGGTGAAGGTCGGCCCGCTGGTCTTTGGCAAGGTAAACTGGATGGCCGTGTGAAAACCGGACAGGGAATCGAGGACCGCCGGCATCAGGTCGTCCTGGGAGGCGCCAAGCAGGTTGCCGACCACGGCGCCGACAACCGTCGCCGCCACCGCCGACACGGCAAGATTGACCGCGCCGTCGTGCGGGGCGAGCATGATCCCGCTCGCGATCCCCATGGCATGGATGAAGCCGAGCCAGACCGGCGAATCGAGATCGACGTCGTAGATTTCCCCGGTGATGCCGTCGGCATTCGCATAGCGCATGACAAAACTGGTATCGCCATCGAAATACGTATGCACGATGCGCGCTTTGAGGGAAAAACCGACATGCACCGGCAAGACCTCGAAATTGCCGCCCGTGCCGCTGATCGTCAGGATGTCCTGGCCGAACACGATCTTCAAGGCATTCAGTGCGGTGAGCTGCAAGGTCGATGGCTCGAAGCTCTTCTTGGGGAATTTGCCGATCAACTGCAAGAGCGCAGTTTGCACCTGAGCATATTTTTGCCCTTCAAAGGTGGCCATGACCTGCGAACGTCCCAGCTGGTCGAACATGCGCTGGAAAGCCATTTCGTGCAGGCTCACCGCGGCATCGGTCTTGTGCGCCCCGGCGGTGCGTAACTTCGACGCCGTCCATTGGGTGTCATACAGGGGGGTGCCGTATTCGTCGTCGTCCGTGTGTACGGATTGCAACAGGGTCTTTTTCCATCCTTTCGGTGTCGACACGCGATTCAGATCGACCAACTGGGCGGCGTCGCCCTGGAAGTACAACTCCTGCACGTCGACCCCGATGTTGAGCGAGTCGGCCGACACGCGCACGGAGATGCTGTCCTTCTTGCTGCCCAGAGGCCCCAGCGTGTAGCCGAGCCGGACGAAATGGGCGAGCTGGGGCGGCGTCAGAAGCACTGTCGGCATCGCCCTCGCGATCACGCCCGAGAGCATTCCCCCGTTCAGCGGGCTTAATATGGATGAGGGATACACCGAAGAGACCTGGTCGGCGCCGATCACGGCCAGATCGTAGGTCAGCATGCCAAGGCTGCTCATCTTCAGCCCGAAGTGCAGCGCATTGCCGTTCGGCCGGATGGCGGCCACTTCACAGGTAGCCGTCAGCTTCACGCGCACGTTCACGCTACGGGTGGGCTTGTTTTCGCCGCTGCAGGTGAGCGTGCCGGCCAGGTCCATCGCCAGGATGACATGTTTGCCCGCGTTCGCTTGCAGCGTGATGCGCGGCTCGGCCTGGAACAAGTCGTAATCGACCGTATACTCGCTCAGATCGCTCTGGGCGACGCCGTGCGCTCCGCCCTTGATACGTCCGAGCACAATATTGTTGACGTAGCCGGCATGGATAAACGACTGCAGCACGTCCTTGGTGAAACTGAGCGCCGCGGCAAAGCCAGCATGCAGTGCCATAATGGAAGTCTCCCTGGAAGCGATTCAATTGCAGTCGTGGCAAAGCGGCCGGCGACGATCCAACCGTCAACGCCTGGCCGTCCCATAGCGAAATAGCAATGTATCACTTAATCTTCTATGGCGATATCAGCAATTTTCCCGGCGGGCGCGCAATGGAGAATGGGTGCGCCCCGAAACCCGACGATAGCGGTAGACGCACGGCAAAGTCATCGCTGCCCTGGCGCGAACAGCATGCGCTCAGGTCGCGGTCGAACGTGAAGTCGCTGGCAGCGCAGTCAATTCGATCACGCCTATTAAGAGCCTATTCTTGTAGGCAAGGCGCCGCTTGCTGCCGGCCCCTCGGAAGCGGGGACGGCGTTGCTCGTCGTAGCATGGCTAGCCATGCGTCCTCCTCCCGCCTTGTCCGCGCTCCCGCTGGACCGGCATCCAGCTACGCTCCCTACAAGAATAGGCTCTAAGCAAGCGATAAAATATTGACTATAATGCAACCTCACCAACGTGCTTACTTCGAGGCCTTCCCTATGATACAACGCGCTTTTGCACTCCCCTTCGCCGCGCTGCTCGCTGTCGCGCCTATGCAGGCGCATGCCGATTTTTCGGCTAGCGCGACAATGTCCAACATCCGCTTTACGCTCACCGATCTGAACCTGGACGACGGCATCGCACCGTCGCTGGTTCCCAAGCTCGACGGCGGCGCGGTGACGCGCGATTTTTCGACTTGGTACGAGGACAATGATGCTCGCACATACCAATCATTTTCCGCCGATCCGGCGTATTTCGACGCGCGCACGGTCGCTTTCGATACCCCCACGGCAGGCCCCAAACCCAACCGCGTCACCGGCTCGGTCAGCATCGGCGGAGACTCGTTCGATCACTTCGCGCTTGCCGCCAATGCAACGGTCGCCGGGACCCGCCAGCGCACCGCTGGTGCGGGAGCGCTGCTGGTTCGCTCGTTTACGCTCTCGCCCAACACCGCCGTGACGATCACGATGGATGTCAACGTACTTTCCGGCAAAACCAATGCCAACTTCAACGGGTATGGCACCTCCAGCGCCTCTTTCTGGATTGGTAACGGGGCAGTCGAGCGCGCGGCGCATGCGGTCGAGTCCCTCTACCAGGGCTCGGGTACGCCGGGGCTGCGGACCATGAGCACGACCTATGAAAGCCAACTGGGGGAAACGTCGGTTGACGCGTACTTCTGGGTCACCGCGTATGCCTGGGAAAACGGCAACGGCATGCCCCTGCCCGTGCCTGAGCCCGAAACCTATGCGATGTTGCTGGTCGGTCTGGGGATGATTACATGGCGCCAACAACGGCGCCGGCTCGGCCGCTAAGAAGCGGCGCCGTGCGTCGTGCGGTTTGACGAGGCGCGGCGGCGGCGCAGTGCGCGCCTTACGGCACGTAGACCATCTGGATATCGACAACGTAATCATCGCCGCTGTCGATGACTGCCAGGCCCAGCACCAGGTCGCTGCCGCCTTCGCCAACGGTCCACAGATCGACCAGGACGTCCCAATGATGACCGGTCCACATGCAGACGGATGTATTCCAGGTGTCATCCGGAAGCGGCACCAGGGTCTCCCCGTAGCGCTCGATGTAGCCCTCGATTTGCATCGCGGTGTTTGCCGGCACCGGCGCGACGCCCGGTACGCCGGCAGCGAGTTGATAGTCGTGGCGCACGAAGGCGTCCACAATGTTCAGGATGACAGGACGCCACGCCGAGGGAATCGGGCGCTGATTGTCGTCCTTTACTGCCGCAATTTCATCAGGCATATGATTGGTTCACTTTCTGCAATCCGCCACGCTGACGATGGCGGTAAAACAGCGCAGGGCCGCGCGATCACGGCGCGACGATATTGCGCGCCACCCGGAATCCCACGATATCGTTGCTCAGCTGCGCCGAAAACCCGTTGCGCAGCGCCGAGCGCAGATAGCGCGGGTTGTACAGCCACGAGCCGCCGCGCAGGATGCGCCGGCTCTGGTCGCCGCCCTGCTCCCAGGCGTCGCCGGTGTTCGGCGCGCCCTGGTAATTGTCGTGCACCGTGTCCTGCACCCACTCCCACACATTGCCGTGCATGTCGTACAACCCCCACGGATTGGGTGCGAACAGCCCACCGCGCGTGGTGCCCTGGCGGTACTCGCCCTTGGGACTGCCGTTGTAGGTGTAGTTGCCGTCGTAGTTGGCCAGGCTGGTATCGATCTCGTCGCCGAAGCTGAACGCGGTTTTGGTGCCGGCGCGGCAGGCGTATTCCCACTCCGCCTCGCTCGGTAGCCGGTACACCTGGCCGGTCTGCTCGCTCAGCCAGCGCACGTACAGCTGCGCGTCATGCCAGGTCACGCCCACCACCGGATGGTCGTCGGCCTGGGCGAACCCCGGCTCGGCCCAATTGACCTCGCCGTGCGGTTGCCAGCCAGTCGCGCGCACGAACTGGCGCCACTGGCCCACCGTCACCGGAAAGCGCCCCATCGCCAGCGGTTGCTCGATGCCGACCCAGTGCTGCGGCGTTTCGCGCTCCACCCACGCTTGCTGCGAGCCGGCCCGCATCGCGATCTTGCGCTCGTGCTCCGGGGACCCCATCTGGAAGCGCCCGGTCGGCAAGAGAACCAGTTCCGGCCCGGTGCCCGTCCCGTCCAGGAAGCGGTCGCGCAGCACGCCTTCGGTATCGGCTACCTGACTGCCTTGCTCGGGCGGCTGGGCCGACGATTCGGCCACGCTGCGTTCGGCCATCTCTTCGCGCGCACGCTGCTGCTCGGCGCGATACGCCGCCACCGCCTTGGCCTGCATCGCCTTGCGCTGCTGCTCCTCGCGCGCCTTGCGTTCTGCCTCAAAGTCGGCCTCGCGCCGCTCGCGCAGCTGGCGGCTCAATGCTTCCTTGCGTTCGCGCTTGGCCGCATCGGCTTGCGCGCGGTCGATCGCCTCCTGCTCCTTGCGCTGCTTTTCCTTGAGCAGATGGGCGGCGGCGGCGGCTTCCGCCTCGGCCTTGCGCTGCACCGCCAGCTGCCTGGCGCGCACTTCTTCCTGCGCGCGCTGGGCCACCTGCTGGGCGGCGTGCGCAAGCTGTTCCTGCGCCTGTTGCGCCGCATGCTGGACCGCCAGTTCCTGCGGCGACGGCCCGACCGCGCCGCGCAGGGCGGCCAGCAGGTCCGGCACCGTGAGCGGGCGCCGGTCCGGGTCGAACGCAAACCCGCTGCGCAGCGCATCCCATTCGCGCGCGGACAAGGCCTCGGGCCGCGGCGGCTCGTGACTGGCGCTGCGCGGACCGTCGAACGGCATGTGCCCTTCCACCATCTGGTAGATCATCACCGCCACCGCATACACGTCGAGCGCGCGGCTCGGCTGGCGTTGCAGGGTGCCCGCTTCCGGCGCGCGGTAGCCGGCGGTGCCCGAATTACCGGGCGCTTCAAGCCCGATGCTGCTCGCGCTGCTGCGCGCACGCGCGGCGATGCCGAAGTCGAGCAGTTTGATTTCGCCCTTTTTGGTGACGAACACATTGCCCGGCTTGATATCGCGGTGCACCAGCTTGTGCTTGTCCCACGCGTACTGCAGGGCCTCGGCAATTGGCGCCAGCAGTTCCTGCACGCGCGCCAGGGTGAGTGGCCCTTCACGCGCCAGCAGGCTGTCGAGGTCCTCGCCTTCCAGGCATTCCATGATGATGAAGTAGCTCGACGTGGCCGGATCCTGCGCCCATTCGTAGACCCGCACGATGTGTTCGTGCGCCAGGCGGCGCGCCTGGGTCGCTTCTTCGATCAGCAGTTTGGCGTGGGTGGCGCTTTGCGTCAGTTGCGGCGGCAGGATCTTGAGCGCGACCATCGCGCTGTGACCGAGTTCGGCATGCGTGGCCAGGTCCATCGCCTGCCACACCTGGCCCATGCCGCCCTGCGCAATGAGCTGTTCGAGGCGGTAGCGGCGGTTTTGCGGGCCGATCTCCTGGCCCACCATCAGCCCGATCTCGGTGCCCTGGCGGATGTGGATCGCCGGCGCCATGGGCGTGCCGCTGCCGCCGGGCGGCGCGTACTCCGCGTCCAGGATGGCGTTCTTGCGGCTGTCGAATTCCTGCTGGCTTAACAGGCCGTCTTCGTGCAGGCTGCGCAGCTCGCGGATCTTGTCTCTTGCCGTTTGCATCTGTCCTGTCAAGGTTGGATCGCCGCGCCGCATTCGGCGCAGAATTTATCAGTGGGACCGGCGCGGTGCCCGTTGACGCACACGCGCACCTGCGCTCGCGCCGCCTGATCATAGCCTACCCTCGCCCCGCCCTGCGCCACGCCGATGCCCAGGCCCGACTGCGAGGCCAGCGCCGCCTTGTTCACATCGTTCTGCATCCCCAGCAAGTCGAGCTGGTGGCGCCGGTCCTTGTCCACTTCGGCGTCGCGCAGGGCGCGTTCGCGCTCGACCCGTTCCTGCGCGCCGCGCGCCGCTTCGGCCGGCGTGACGCTGTAGGTCGCCGCCACCACCGACGCCAGCGCCGCCAACTGGTGCGGCGTCATGCTGGCGTGGACCTGGGTTTTCATCACGTCGGCCAGCGCCAGCGCGTTCGGGCCGGCCGCCAGCGCCACCTTGCCGGTGTCGCTCAGGGCGCCGATGGTCGAGACGCGACTGATCTCGATGCGCGCCAGCTCCGCTTCGTGCGCCTGTTGCGCGAACTGCGTTTCGCGCTCGTGCCCGAGGCGCTTGAGTTCCTGCTGCCAGGCCGCTTCCTGCTCCTGCAGGCGCAGCGCGTGGCGCTTTTCTTCGGCTTCCAGTTCGATCTGCTGCGACTGGCGCTGGTGGCGGCCGTCGGCGTCGATCGTGCGCAGCAGTTTTTCGTGCTGGGCGATCGCATCGTGCTGCGCACCGCCACGGCGCAGGGTCTCGATATTCTGGTTGATTTGTTCCGCGTCGCTCCTGGCGCCCGCATCCTTGAGCATGTCGGCGCGCAGCAGGTCGCGCTTGCGGTCCAGCGCCAGTTCTTCTTCCCATTCGGCGATGCGCTCGGTCTCGCGCTTGTAGGCGGCGTTGGCCAGCGCCAGCGACTGCCACTGGGCGGTGTGCTGTTCCTGTTCCAGTGCCGCCTGGCGCTCGCTGGCGGTTTTTTGCGCCTGGTGCAGGCGCGCGAGCTCCGCGCGTTTGCGCGTTTCGTCCTCGATCCCGAGCGCCTGGGTGATCTTGTTCTGGATCTGCTGCTGCAGCAGCTGGTGCGAAAAGCGCTGCTGCGCCAGCTGGCGCATCTCCAGCGCGCCCTGCTGCGCCACTTCGAGTTCGGTGCGCATGCGAATCTGCGCCAGGTGGCGCAGGTGCGCCCACTCGGTCGACTCGTCTTCGCGCGCCGCGCCCTTCTTGGCCAGTTCGTGTTCCAGCTCGGTGACGATGTCGCCGGCGCCGCGCTCGATGGCCTGCTTGCGGTTCTTCGACTCGACGATGCGGCCATACAGGTCGATCTCGCGCGCGCGCAGCGCCTGCAGGCGCTCGGCGTTCTGCAAGGTCAGCCCGGCTTTTTCGATGCTGTCGTCCTGGCGCAGTTCCTGGCGGCGGTAGCGCAGGCGGTTTTCCTGCTCTTCGACCCGGATGCGCTGCCATTCTTCGTCGTTGTATAACTGGTCGAGTTGTTTCGCGTGTTCGAGCTTGACGTGGCGCTCGTCGACCACCAGCCACAGGGTGCCGATGCGCGCCTGGTGGGCGTCGAATTTATCGTGGCGCAGGGCCAGCGTATCGACCTGCGCCACCGCCAGCCCGTACTGGGCCAGGCGCAGCTTGAGCGCACCTTGCAGGCGCTCGTCGAGCTGTGGGCGCAGGTCGCGGTTGCCCGACATGTCGCGGATCGACTGGCCGGCGATGAATTCGGCCGCCAGCTGGCGCACCGAGGGCGCCAGCAGTTCGCGCAGGTGGTCGGTCGTCACCGCGCCCGGCATGGTCATGAAGTGCCGGGCAAAGGCGCTGACCTGTTCGATCTTCACGCTTACGGTGAACTGCGCGCCGATGGCCAGGTGCTCGGACGTTTGCAGGTCGTCGAACGAGAATTCGACCGGCATGGCGGCGGTGCGCGTGATCAGGATTTCGGCGTGCTGGTTGCGCAGCAGGTGGTTCAGGCGCGTGAAAAAGCCCTCGATCTCGTATTCGCCCTGCGGCACCTCGGTCGCCTTGTCCGCCTGGAGGATGTAGGCGCGGGTGGTCGCCGGCACCCGCAAGGTCTTGACGAACAGGCCGGAAAGCTGCTCGACGCCGAAAAACACCGCCAGTTCGCCGGGGCCGGGAATCCAGCGGTTCTCGCGGAACACCGGTTCGTTGCGCGGCCCGCCCAAGGTCAACCCGCATTTGGCGCAATAGCCCGCATCGCCGGCATTCTGATGCTCGCAACGCGGGCAGGTGACGCCGCCAAAACCAAACATCTGGAACATATCGACTCCTGGTTGTTCAACTTGCACCACATTTTACGAAACCTGGCACGGCCGTACGATTTTAGCAGGGGACAAGGCGCACGACCGTCGCGCACACCGCCCCTCGCCGTTTCTCCTGAACGGGTGTTCAAATAATCCCGATCCGCTCCACCAGCGCCACGCTGGCGCCGCGTTCGCGCAGCGCCTCGGCAAAGCCCGGCGCCAGCGCGCTTTGCCACGTTTTGGGCAGCAAAATGCGGTCGCCGGCGACGGCCTGCCGCAAAATCAGTTCGCACTTCGGCGCGCAGCCGTCCACCGTATCGACCCGCCCCGCGTGCCAGGCGCCCGAGCAGCCGCTCGCGATGACCCGCCCGCGCGCCAAAAATTCGCGCCCCCGCGCCATGCGGTCGGCCATCACCAGCGCCAGTTCGAACGAATTGCCCTGGAAGCGCGCCTGCCCGAAGCGCACCACCGTGCGCCAGCGACCCAGCGCGCGGCCGTCGAAATGGCGCGCCCCGGCCAGCGCCTGGCGCACCGCCAGCAGCTGGACCGGGTCGAGCCCGGGCGCGGCGATGCTCTCTTCCTCCTCGCCCCCGGATCCGGGCCCGGCCAGCGGATACACATTCACCTCGACCCAGCACAAGCTGTCGTTGACGCCGCCGCTGTGCAGCGGAAACCAGGCGCGCGCCGAGGCCACGCTGGCCGCGCCGTCGGGCTGCCCGGTCAGCGCGCCTAGCCAGCCCAAGCCATCCGGCCCGCCCAGCAGCGCGTGCGCCGGGGCGTCGACCACGTCATGGCCGCCGATGCGTCCCAGTTGCCATTGCTCGGACCAGCCGTTGGCCAGCACCGGGCCGCTCGGCCGCCACACGCCGCGCGCCATGCGGTCGGCCAGCACCACGGCCAGTTCCCAGTCGCGTTCATGGCGCCCGGGAGCGCGATCGATGCTGATGACCACCTGGTCGCGGCTGTCGGAACAGCCTTCGGTCAGGCGCGCCAGGCGCACCACCTGTTGCATGCGTTCGGCCAGGGCGGCGTCGCCGGCGCCGCTGCATTTGACGTCGGCGCGGCCCGCACGCGGGCGCACGGTGGCGCTGACGGTCAGCACTGCGCCGCCGGCCAGCACGCTGCGGCATTCGGCCCCGTGGCGCTTGTCGGTCGGTTTGTCCGTTGCAATGCTCATGCCGGCTCGCTTTCGGGGAGAACGATGGCCACGCGGCGCGCGGCGCATGCGTGTTCGAGGTTGGCGATGATGCGGTCGGCGTCATCGAACAGCGCCGCCAGGTCGGCATCCCCGGCCAGTCCCAGGCGGGCCAGCAAGGCCCAGGCTTCGTCCAGCGCGGCGCCGGCGCGCAGGCTGTGGCGGGTGCGGGCCAACTGGCGGTCGGCCGGCAGCATCTGGCCCGGCGCGGCCAGCTCCAGCGCCGGCATGGTGTTGACCGACAGGCTCACGCCATCGAGCCGCTGCAACAGCGCAGCATGCCGCTGGAACAGCGCCTGGCCGGGCGGCAGCAGTGCCATGCGCAGGCCGTGCATGACGCAAGGCAGCTCGAGGAACAGGCGGCGCAGCGCTTTGGCGTCGGCGCCAATGGCGTCCAACGGCGCGGCAATCGGCTCGTTCTGCGCCGGCGGCGCCGGCGCATCCGCCACACTGACCGCGCGCGCCAGCAGCATTTGCGCGTAGTCGATACGGTCGCCCAGGTCCACCGGCACGCAATCGTCGACGCTGATGCCGAAGCGCGTATATAACAGTTGATTGAAGCCGCCGCGAAAGGTGTTCCATTCGTCCAGCGTGGTGCAAGGCGGCAGCGCCAGGTGACCGAGCGCCAGTTCGCGCTGGAGCGCGCCCTCGATGGATGCCGCGAACTCGCGCACGCCGAGCGTGTCGCCCGCCTCGCTGGCCAGGAACAGGTCGAAGCGCTGCTGCGCCACGCGCGGATCGGGACCATCGACGGCGAACGACAGGCGCAGGCCCAATTCGGGCGCGGCGGCGAACGGCGCCAGGTCGACACCATACGGGCCGGGATGAAAGCAGAACGCGTTTTCGGTCTCGGCCAGCACCATGCGGCTGCCTTCGGCAACGCGGCGCGTGTGGCCGCCCTGGTCGGCCACCACGCCGGCACAGCCCTTCGGCACCGTGCAGCCGGAGCCCATGCGCAGCGCCAGCGTGGCCGTGCCCAGCGCCGTGGTATCGGGCGGGGTGGCTTTGGCGTGGCGTTTGAACAGCCCGATCATGGTGTTTCTCACGCGGGCACCGGTTCCACCGCGAAGCGCGCGCCGCACTGCTGGAAGTGCGATGCCGGCGCGCCATCGAAGCGCCAGCCGCATTCCAGTTCGCCGTCGGCGTCGAGCCGCCCTTGCAGCAAAATCGCCCCTCCGCCGTCGACCACGCGCAGCATCGCTTGCTCGCGCAGCAGGCGCGCGGCGAACGGCGCGGCGGCGTCGAGCGAGAGGATCAGGCGCCAGTCGTCATCGTGGGCCACGAAATGCAGCGTCCAGTAACCGTCGTCGGTCAACAAGCGCGCCAGGTCGGCGCCACCGGAGGCGGCGCGCAGCATGCCGGCGCTGCCGCTCCAGCTGTCGTCATTGGCCGCGCGCGCGGCGCCGCGCCGCTCGATCGCCAACTGGCGAAAGCGCCGCAAGGTCAGCGGCGAGGCACGCAGGGCCGCCAGTTCCGCGCTGTTCAATGGTTGGCTGCCGACGATGGCGGCGAGCAGCACGGCGTCGGCCAGCATCAGGCGGTCGCCCTCCACGCGCGGCGACAGCAGCAGGCGTTCAAGCAGCTTGCGCTCCGGTCCCTGGTTCATTTTCACATCATTCTCCTTCATGGAACAGCGTCGAGCAGGCTGGCGATGGCGGCGTCGCGGCGCTTGCGCAGGGTTGGCAGCGAGACCTGGTCCAGCAGCGCCAGTTGCTGCATGGTCGGCAGCTCGCCGGTGGCCGGGTCCAGCCATTCGCCGGGATAGCTGTCGTCCTGCCCACCGATCATCTTGAGATACACGGCGAGGCGCACAGGCAGCGAAGTCGCCGCCAGTGCGCGGGCGATCCAACTGCCGTGCTCCTGCGCCGCCCACGCCAGTTCCATGAAGCGGGGGGGCAGTGAAAGGCTGGCGGCAATCGCGCTGTCGTACAGGACCGGCTGCGGCGCCTCGGGCGCGGCCGGATCGGGCTCCGCGCCGTCGCTGTCAAGCGCCACCTCCGGCAGGATGCGGCTTTCGCCCTCTTCGACGGCGGCGTCGGCCACCCTCCACAGGTCTTCGAGCCAGTTGGCCGCTTCGCCGGCGTCGTGCAGCCAGTCGCTGTCGCGGTTGGACGACAATTCTTCGTAGTCGCCGATCTCGAGCAGCATGACGCCGATCTTCCCGGGGCTGGTTTTCAGGTTGGCGAAGCGCTTCGATTTGGTGTGCAACGGCCCCGCGCCGCCGCCGAAGCGTTCCAGCGACTCGCTCCAGCGCAGCACCCACTCGGCCTTGCAGGCGCCGATGGAGCGCATCTGGCGCACTTCGATCGGCATCGCCGTCACCTCGCGTCCGAGAATGGCCGCCACCTGCGCCGCATGTTCGCGCCAGCCGCCGAAAATGCGCGCAATATCGCTGTAGGCGGTGTCCAGCATGCGGTACGCATACATCTTGTTAGGGCTGCAAGCGCGCCCGCAGGCGACCTGGTAGTTGTCCGAATCGACCTTATCGCGCACGCCCGCGTACATATCGTTGACCTTTTTGCGCAACATGGCATCGCCGCCGGGAGCAGCCCAGAACGGGCCGATTTTCCGGTGTTCGTTGGCCACCGCGGCGCACAGCGCGGCCCAGTCGGCGGGGCGCGCGCGCAGCTCGTACAACAGGCTCAGTGCCAGTTCGAGCACGCTTTCGCCATAGCTGTTGGCGCTCGCCCCGGCACGCGCCGAGCGCGCGCACGCGCGCAGCGCTTCGGCCGCCAGGTCGACATACTCGGCCAGCGTATCGGGCGCGTCTGGCGCATCAAGCAGGCGCGCCGGCGACAGAACCGCGAACGCCGCCAGGGAGCAGTGCCCAAGCAGTTTGCGCACCTGTTCCCAGCCCTGCTCCTGATACCGGGTTCCCGGCAAGCGCATCGCATCCCCATCGTTGTCTTAGCATCAAAATAATGCCATACAACCGGGATCGGCAAGGCGCGCTTGAAACGCCTATTTACCCTTCTGTTCTGGATTGCGCGCCGCCATCGCCCCAAGCACCGCCGCCACGATGGGCGCCGCGTGCTCGCCCCCGGTAGCGTCGGAATGGCTGACAAAGGCCGCCACCGCCAGGCGCCGGGTCTGGCCCGGCAGGCTGCCCGGCTCCAGCCAGCCGGTGAACCACACCGTGGCCAGGTCGCGTCCCTCCACGACGGAAGGCGAGGTGCCGGTCTTGCCGGACAGGCCACGCCGCACCGCCGCCAGGTGCGCGCCGCGAAAAGCGCCGGCCGCCGTGCCGCTGTCGACCACGCCCTTCATGCCGGAGCGCACCCGGTCCAGGCGCACGCCGAGCGCCGGCGTGGCGCCGGCAAGCGCGTCGCGGCCGTCGAGCGAGAGCAGCAGGCGCGGAGCGATCACCCTGCCCTCGCCCACTGCGCCGGCCACCAGCGCCATTTGCAGCGGCGTGACCTGCATGCGCAGGCCGATCGCCATCTGGCGCAGCTCGTGGCGCGTGTGAATCGGATCGATGTGGGCGGCACTCGCTTGCAGCGCGTCCCAGCTGGACCACGAGAAGTCGGGCGGCAGCAAGCCGCCATCGAGGCGCGCGGCCTGCTCGAAGCCGAGCCGGTGCGCCATCGCCACGATCGGGCGCACGCTGTCGAGCGCCCCGCCGTCGAGCGCCTGCAGGTCGGGCGCGCCGCCGTCCGGCCGCCCGAACAGGCTGCGGTCGCTCAGCTCACCGGACCAGGCGAACCAGGTATTGAGGCTGTAGGTCAGCGCCTGCGACAAGCCAAGACGTCCATCCTGCGCGCGCCGGTCGAGGTGCTGGTCCTTGTAGTTGGTGATGTGGGCCAGTCTGGTATCGAGCGGATAACTGGCCGCGTTGGTCTGGAAGGCGAAGCCCTTCGAGTGCGCCATGCGGTTGATCGCCGGCAACGGCAGGCCGGCCAGCAGCGCTTCGAGCTGCGGATCGCGCCTGGCGGCCAGTTCCAGCCCCAGCGCACTGATTACCTTGAAGGTCGAACCGGGGCTGCGGTGGGCGCCGCCATCGTGCTGCAAGGCCGGCAGGCGCAGCGGGCTGCGGGCCGGATTGGCGCGGTCGAAATCGCGCACCTCGTTCCAGTTGGCCGGGGTGACGGCGCCGCCGCCGGCGCCGGCCGCCGCCAGCACGTCGCCGGTGGCGGTATCGAGGATCACCAGGCCGGCCTGGCGGCCCGGCGTCACCGCCTGCGCGCCGCTGCAGGCGCCGCCGCTCCAGCGGCCGCGCCGCATGCCGATGCACTCGAGCGCCTGCTGGCTCGCCGTTTGCAGGGCCAAATCGAGGGTCAGGCGCGCCTGGTGGGTCACGCCATCGGGCGCGGGCAGGCGCGCCAGCATGCCGGCCACGCTGTTGGCGTGCGCCGCGCGGATGCCGAGCAGCGGCGCCAGTCCCGCATCGAGCGCCGCGCGGCTTGGCTCGCCGCCGCTCCAGAGGACCGTGCCATGACGGTCGGCCAGGGTCACCGACGCCAGGGACGTGGCGCGGGCGGTGGCGCTGTTGGCCGCCAGCGGCTGCCATGCCAACTGGCCGCCGGCCACGCGAAGATGGCGATACTGCTGGTCGCCCGCCAGTCCCGCCATGCGCAGCGGCGCGGCGCTGAGGGTGATGCCGCGCGCGCCGGGCTCCACGTCCAGCACCAGCGACTGGACCGACCCAGCCGAGGGGCAATCGCGCCCGCTGCAGGCGTCGCGGGGCTGGCCGCGCAGGCGCGCGCCGTCCACCGACAGCAGGCGGCCGACCAGCATCAATTCGATCGCCTGGCCGGCTTGCGCGGCACGCGGAAGCGCAAGCGTCAGGCGCGCGGGCGCACCGGCGGCGGCG
The DNA here is from genome assembly GCF_011682065.1 of Massilia rubra. Lineage (GTDB taxonomy): Bacteria > Pseudomonadota > Gammaproteobacteria > Burkholderiales > Burkholderiaceae_D > Telluria_A > Telluria_A rubra. The sequence goes on from NZ_VUYU01000031.1 coordinate 25,352, forward strand.
TCCGGCCAGGCTTTGACGCGGGTCCATGGCGCCCAGCCTTGCGGCACATCGGCGAACAGGCGCGCGGCCGCCGGCGGCATCGACGCGGTGGTGGACGCCGGCGCGCTGGCCACGCTGGCCTGCCACTCGCCGACCTGCTGCGGCTTCATGCGCCACGCCAGCAGGCGCCGTTCGCTGTTGAACACCTGGACCTGTTCGCGCACATAGTCGCCGTCGGCCATGCGGTACAGGCGCTTGAGCAGCTTCAGGGAATCGGGATCGAGGCGCGCACCGGGCCAGCCGGCCAGTTGCGCGGCGCGCGTGCCGTCGCCGGCCGCCTGCCATGCCGCCAGGTCGCGCGGCGCCAGTTCCGCCAGTCCGCCGGAACCCAGGCGCACCAGGCCATGCCGCTGCAAGGCCTGGAACAGGGCCTGGTCTTCCAGGCTGGCGCGCGGCAGCAGCGGCACCTGGTAGCGACCGGGCGAGAACCACGCCGACACGGCCGGCCCGTCGGCCGGAAACGCCACCACCAGCGCTTTGGCGGCGCTGGCGACGTCGCCCGTTCGGAATAGCTGGACCAGCAGCTCGCCGGCCTGCGGACAGCGGTTGCTGGCACGGCGCTGGAAGCGCAGGGCGGCGTCTTTCCAGACCAGCCAGCCCTCGCGCCGCAAATCGACCGCGCCGCGCGCGCCCCCAGCGGCGAGCGTACCCTCGCCAACCCAGCGCATGGCCGGCTGCGCCCCGGTCCATTCGAGCCGCAATGGGGCGGCATAATCGGCCGAGGCCCTGCCGCTCAGTTGTACTTGCGGCATGCCCGCCACGTCCGGCCCGGCCAGGGCGATGTTACGCAGCGTGACCGGGCTGGCCGAGGCGTCGTTGCGGGCGACCCAGCGCGCCACGTCGGCGAAGCGGTAGCCGATGCGCAGCGGAAGCAGGCGCGCATTGGCGGGACCCTGCATGTGCGTACACAGGTCGATCCGCACCGGCGGCGCGCTGCGCAGCCTGGACGCGACCAGCAGCGTTCCGCCAGCATGGGACGTGACGCCGATGCCGGGCTGCGGCGCCACGCTAAATTGCGCTCCGGGCAAGGCGCCCTGCAAGGCATCGGCCGGTACCGGCAGGCCGGCGTCGTGCAGGATGGCGGCGCCGGGTTCCGATGACGCGGCCAGGTGGCGCGCGTGGGCGCCGATCAGCAGCGCGCCCGCGCAGGCGGCGATGACGCCGGCCGCGCCGATCCAGTGCGCGGACGTGAGCGCAAACGTGCGTGGCGCCACCGCTTGCCGCGAACCCTGGCGCAAGTGGCGCGCGCGGCGCCATGCCGTCCGGCGTCCGGACCACGCCTGCATAACCGAATCGAGCCAGCCTGTCATCATTTCTCCGCAAATTCCGTGGCACGCCTCGCGCGTGGCCTGCCTGGCACTAGCGGGGGGCCAGCGAAACCATGCAAGCTTATCAACTGTGCAAGCTTGCCGGCCCACGTTACGGAACTTACGTTTGCCCCGGATTCTGTTTCAATTGTAAGCAGGTGAATCAATGGTCCGGAAGCGTCGGGCGCCTTGCTATATTGGATTCATAGGAATTCACAAGGAGAAGTAAAAATGAAGCGTACCCTGACCTTTGCAGCACTGATCACCCTTGGCGCCGCCGGTTTCATGCCGCTGCCGTCGGTCGCTCAAACTGACTTCCGTGTGATCATCAACACCGCCCCGCCCGCACCGCGCTTCGAAAGCGTGCCGGCGCCACGCAGCGGCTACGTGTGGGCGCCCGGTTTCTGGAACTGGGAAAACAACCGCCACGTCTGGACCGCCGGCCACTGGGAAAGCGCGCGCAGCGGCTACGAATACCGCCGTACCGAATGGATCCGCGATAACAACAGCTATCGACTCAACCAGGGTGGCTGGCAGCAGGTGTCGCAGCAAAACTACGCGGTAGTGCGCGTCGCGCCGCCACCGCCACGTTACGAACGCATGCCGCGCCCACGCGCCGGCCATGTGTGGGTTCCCGGTCACTGGGAATGGCGCGGCAACCGCCACGCCTGGATCGGCGGCCAGTGGATGCGCGAACGCGCAGGCTATGTGTACTCGCAGCCGGCCTGGGTCCAGCGCGACGGCAACTGGTACATGGAACCGGCCCGCTGGAGCCGCCATGGCGAAGGCCGCGACCGCGACCGTGACGGTATCCCGGACCGCCTCGAAGGCCGCGACCGTGACCGTGACGGCATCCCGGACCGCCTCGAGGGCCGCGACCGTGACCGCGACGGCATCCCGGACCGCCTGGAAGGCCGCGACCGCAACCGCGATGGGGTGCCGGACCGCCTGGAACACCGTGACCGCGACCGTGACGGCGTGCCCGACGCCTACGACCGCGATCGCGACAACGACGGTGTGCCCAACCGCGTCGACCGCGACCGCGATGGCGACGGCGTCCCGAACCGCCGCGACAGCCGTCCCGACAATCCACGCCGCGACTGATACGGTGTAGTTTCAGCAAGCGCCAGCCCGGCTACCCGGCTGGCGCTTTTTTCATGCCTCGCCCGACGCCATGCGCGCGAGATAAGCGGCCCTGCCCTCTTCCCCGCGCAGGTCGCAGGCCACCTTGCCCTCTTCGAGCACGATGATGCGCCCGGCCGACAGGATCGTTTCGCGCCGGTGCGCGACGATGATGCGGGTCATCGGCAAGGCGCCGATGGCGGCGTTGACAGCCTGCTCGCGCTGCACATCCAGATGGCTGGTCGCTTCATCGAGCAACAGCAGGACCGGTTCGCGGTACAGCGCGCGCGCGATCAGGATGCGCTGTTTCTGCCCGCCCGACAAGACCGTGCCCATGTCGCCGATCAGCGTATGAAAACCCATCGGCATCGCGTTCACGTCGTCCTCCACGGCGGCGCGGCGCGCGCATTCGCGGATCCGTTCCATCGACGGCGCATCGGCAAAGAAGCTGATGTTGTCGGCGATCGAGCCGGCGAACAGCTGGTCGTCCTGCATCACCACGCCGATCTGGGCGCGGTATTCGCCCAGGCCGCTCCGGTTGAGCGCACGGCCGTCGACTTCGATGTCGCCCGCTACCGGCTCGAGCAAACTGGCCAACAGGCGCAGCAAGGTCGTCTTGCCGCAGCCGGACGGGCCGACAATGGCCACCGATTCGCCGGCCGCGATCTCCAGGTCGATCCCATCGAGCACCCAGGGATCGCCCGCGCCGTAGCGAAAGCGCAGATCGCGCAGGCGGATCGCCATCGGTTTGCTGTCCTGGTTCGACGGCAGCGGAAGGTGGCACACTTCCGGCGGCGTGAGCGCAATATCGGCCAGCCGTTCGGCGTGCAGGCGCAGCATGAACAGGTCGAGCGCCTTGTTGATCAAGGCGCTCACGCGCCCCATGAACTGGTCCTTGTAGCTGATAAAAGCGAGCAGCATCCCGACCGAGAAGGTATTGTCCAGCACGCGCTCGGCCCCCAGCCACACCACCAGGATCGCGATAATGCCGATCAGGAGCGAGTTCACGGTGCGGAACATCAGCCCCAGTTTTTGCGTGGTCACCTGGCGGTTCACGGTTTCCACCAGCAGGTTGAGCCAGTGGGCCTGGCGCGAGGCCTGCGCATTGAACAGTTTAATGGTGCGCATGCCGCGCAGGGTTTCGAGAAAGTGGCTGTCGCGCTTCGCGCCCCACACGATCGCTTCGACCGAGGCATCGCGCAGCGCCGTGTACGACGCGGCGCGCACCAGCGCATACAGCACGCTCCCCGCCACCACCAGCATGGTCAGTTGGGGCGCGTAGAACAGCATCACGCACAGGGTGATGGCCGCCATCAGGCCGTCGAGCAGGATTTCGACCATGTCGGTGGTGATCGCTTGCAGGATCACTTCCTGGGAGCCGAAGCGCGACATGATGTCGCCCAGGTGGCCGAACAGGCTGGCGCGCCCGGCCACCTTGATGGTGCTGGAAATGGCGATCAGGGTGGCGCCGCGCGCCGCCGTCACCGCCACCCGGATGATCAGCAAAAAAGCAAACCCCAACGAGAGCGTCAGCAGCAGGTCACGGTCGGCGCTGACCAGCGCTTCGTCGACCACCCACTGCATGAAGAACGGGCTGACCACGGCCAGCACCTCGATCGCCAGCGCCATGGCGGCCAGTGCGAACAGCGACTGCTTGACGCCCGTCATGCGCCCGAGCAGCGCGGCGAGGCGCACACGCGGGCGCGCCTGTCCCGACTCGAAAGCGGCGGTGGGACTCAGTTCCAGCGCCACCCCGGTAAAGTGTTTCAGCACGGCGGCGCGCGGCAAGCGGCGCACGCCGACCGCCGGATCGTGGATCACGACGCCCTTGGCGCTCACCTGTTTCAGGACCACGAAGTGGTTCAGGTCCCAGTGCAGGATACAGGGCGTGGCCAGCATCTCCAGTTCTTCGGGTTCGAGCCGCAGTGGCCGCGAGGCCAGTCCCAGGTGCACGCCGATGCTGACCAGGTCCTTGAGCGTGGCGCCGCGCAGCGACATGCCGAAGCGGCGCCGCAGGTGCGCCAGGTCGCTGCCGTTGCCATGGTATGCGGCGATCATCGCCAGGCAGGCCAGAGCGCATTCGGCCGCTTCGGTTTGCAGGATCGACGGCAGGCGCACGCCCAGGCCGGCGGCGGCGTCAAGTGGTTTGCTCATCGCCCCAGTCTCCCGGTGATGGTGTAGACCGGATCGAGCACCCATTCGTACAAACGGCGGCGCTCGAGCAAAATATCGGCGTCGACCTGCATGCCGGGGGCAAGCGGCACGCGAGCGCCGTAGGCCGTTACATCCTGGCGCGCCAGCGTGACGGTGATGCGGTACAGCGCTTCGCCGGCCTTGCCGTCGCCCGCCACCGCCCCGAACTGGGCCGGCAGCTCGGCCGGCTCGATGCCGGTGCGCGACATGCTCTTGATGGCGCCGGTGTAGTGCCCGAATTTTTGATACGGATAGGCCAGGTAGCGCAGCTGGACCTGCTGCCGCGCCCGCACGAAGCCGATGGCCCGGCTCGACGCGTACAGGTGCGCCTCCAGGGTGGCGCCGCGCGGCACGATGCTCAGCACCGGCGTGCCGGTGTTCACCGCCGCCCCGCGCGAGGTATGGATCGCGGTCACGGTGCCGGCCTGCGGGGCCGTGATGAGCAGTTCACGCTTGGCCGCCACCTCGGCCAGTTCGCGGTCGATGGCGCTGGTGTTGCGCGCCACCAGCGCGTTTTGCGTGGCCAGCTTGAGCGGCATGTCGTTCAGTTCCGCCTCCAGCGCCATGCGTTCGCGCCCGAGCGAGGACAAGGCGCGCTCCAGCGAACGCAGCTTGCCCGCCTGGTCGAGCGTGGCTTCGGCCGTGTTCTGCACCTGCTGCGCCGAGATGAAGCCGCGCGCCTTGAGTTCTTCGAGCCGCTTTTCGGAGGTGCGGGCCAGGGCCACGCGGCGTTTTTGCAGGGCGATTTCCTGCACCATGTTCTCTTGCTCGGCGCGCGCGGCGGCGATACGGTCGACCAGCATGGCGCGCTGCTGTTCGAACGACTGGGTCGCGCGCGCCTGTTCGGCGCCCAGGCTGGCGCGCTGCGCCCGCAGTTCCTGCGCCGCCTGGGCGTTGGTCTCGCCCACGGCCACGCTGCGTTCCTCGCCCGACAGCGCAACGAGCGCCTGGCCGGCGGCGACCACGTCGCCTTCGCGCACCATCAACTTGGTGGCCACGCCCACGCGCGGCGAAAACACGCGGATCATGCCCTGCTCCGGCACCAGCCAGCCACGCGCGCCTTGCGCGTGTAGCTGGCCATGAACAGCGTGGCCGTGATGGCGGCGACGATCAAGAGCGAGGCGCAAGCGTACCAGCGGTGCGACAGGCGCGGGCGAATGGCGACCGTGCCGAGCCAGCGCGTTTGCTGTTCACTGAGCACCTGCGGCCGGAACAGCGGCTGCCCGGCCTCACTCTTCGATGAAGTAGTCGCGGACATCGTAACTGACCTCGATCATGCGGGCGATTTTTTTGATGCGCAGCACTTTGCCGATGCGCGGATTGGCAAAGTCGCGCATCAACGGCGGGCGCGGCGCGTTGAAGAAGTAGCCGGGATCCTGGGCGACGATCGACTTGGCCACCAGATCGAGTTCGTCGCGCGAACTGACGGTCTGGATCACGCATGGCGCGTGGGTGACGCCCAGTTCGAGCAAGGCGCAGGTGCGGTGGTAGCCGTTGTTGAGGACCAGCCGGCCGCTGTCGTCGTCGCACACGGCGTTGAGGATGTTGGCGCTGTAGCCGACCACCAGGCCGAGCACGCCGGCAACCATGCCGGAAGCGCGGTAGTCGTTCAGTTGATCGGGGCGCAGCAGCACCGGTTCGTGAAAGCGGAAATCGGTGGAGTCGGAGCGGAACACGTAGCGCTTCGAGCCAGCCTCGCGGATCTGGACCGGCGCGCGCGCCTCGTCGGGCGGGAAGCAAAAATTGAACAGCGCGGCCGCATCGGGATTCGGCCCCAACTGCGCCTTGAGCTGGTCCACAAAGGTGCGCGTGACGTGGTTCTGGCATACCACCATGCGCCCCAGTTCGACCATGGCGATGCGGGTCGGCAGGCTGTTGAAGGTGCGCGCGTACTGCGAACCGGCGCATACCTGCGCGGCCAGCGGCGCCATTGCGGCAGGCAGCGCGGCGCAGTCCAGATCGTCGGCAATGCCGGCCTCGGTTTTTGCCAGTTCTTCGTAATACAGGTTGGCCGCGCTCCATTCGCGGATCAGCGCGGGACGAATGGCCTCGATCGACTCGGCGCACAGGTCGTCGGCGAAATCGAGATATTTTTGCAGCGGCGCCTGGCCGAGCAGCCACAGTTCTTCGTGGGTCGGCCGCGCCAGCGCGGCCTCGGGTGCCGGGATGTCGGAATCGTGCATTTTGCAACCTCACTGGAGAATTCAGGCCACCGCCGCGTCCGGCGGCGGACTGAAGAAGTAGTTCCGCCAACTAACGGAACAATTGCACGGCAATACGCTTAAGCAAGAAACGCTTTACAGCAGCCATCCGAGCAGGCCGCCACGGCCGCGGCTGTGCGACTTGCTGCCGCAACCACGGCTTTTGCTCTTGCTTTTGCTCTTGCAACGGCTCTTGCTCTTGCTCTTGCTGTGGCATTTGGTGTGGCAATCGGATTTGCCGCCGCCGTACACATGTTGCAGTTCAGTGCTGGTCAAGTTACGCATGATGTTCTCCTTGAATAATTGAAACTGGTTGAGTGGCAATTCCACTCACCTCGTGCAGACCGCTAAGGGCCATACTAGGCATTGACGGGCTCGGCAGTTTGATGCGCCACAATCGTGCTGATGAGGGCTTCCAACCGTCGCAAGCGCATCATTTGGGCAACAAATTGCCGTTACGGTTATGCTGTCGCCATGACCGAACTCACCCATTTGCTGGCGGCGGCCTTCAAGTCCGAACGCAGCGCCAGCCGCAAGCTCGCCGCCCGCACCGGCATCGGCGAAGAACAAGCCTTGCGCACCACGCTCGAACAACGCGCCGGCGCGCACGGCCTGGCGCACCTGCTCGAGCAACGCGCCGCGCTGGCGGCGACCGAAACGGCGCGCCTGGCCGCGCGCGACGCCAGGCGCGCACTGGCGCGCAGCGCCACCACCGGCAAACACGATGGCCCGCCGTGCGCCTGGCGCGCCTGGTTCGACGGCTCGGCGCACCCCAATCCGGGACGCTGCGGCATCGGCGCCCTGCTCACCGGCCCGGCCGCGGAAAAAATCGAGATCTCCCGCCCGGCCGGCTACGGCAACAGCAGTGAAGCGGAATACCTGGCGCTGATCGCGGTGCTCGAAGCGGCGGTCGCCATCGGCGCGCGCGGCTTGAGCGTGCATGGCGACAGCCGCGTCGTGATCGACGATGTGAATGGCCCGGCGTCGGCCGGCGCGCCATCGCTGCGCGAGTACCGCGCGCGCGCGCAGGCGCTGCTGGCGCGGATCGACGACGCCTGCGTGCGCTGGCTGCCGCGCCACAAGAACCAGGCCGCCGACGCCCTCTCGCAGCGCGCCGTGGCCGCGTTCGAACCAGCGGACATGGCATAATCGCTCCCCCTACCCGGAGCATGCAATGACCACCGACGAACTGAGTACCTGGCAGCCACGCCTGCAGGCCCTGGCCAGCGCCGCCTGCGGCGACGACGGCGCCCACGACATCAATCACCTGCAGCGCGTCTGGCGCAATGCGCAGGCGCTGCTGGCCAGCCACCCGGAAGCCGACGCGCTGGCCGTGATGGCGGCCTGCTACCTGCATGACCTGGTCAACCTGCCCAAGAACCATCCGCAGCGCGGCATGGCCTCACGCCGCTCGGCCGAACTGGCGCGGCGCGAACTGGCCGCGATCGGCTTCCCGGACGAGAAGCTCGACACGGTGGCCCACGCCATCGAAACCCACAGCTTTTCGGCGGCGCTGCCAGCGCACACCATCGAAGCGAAGCTGGTGCAGGATGCCGACCGCCTCGACGCCCTGGGCGCCGTGGGCCTGGCGCGCCTGTTCTATATCGCCGGCCAGATGGGCAGCGCGCTGGCCCATCCCGACGACCCGCTGGCCGAGCACCGTGAGCGCGACGACCGCGCCTATGCGCTCGACCATATCGAAGTCAAGCTGGCCAGGTTGCCAGGGATGATGCAGACCGCCGCCGGGCGCGCGCTGGGAGCGGCCCGGCTGGCGCAACTGACGACCTTCCGGGCCGCCTTCGCGCAGGAATGGACTTTAGAGCCTATCCCAGTAGATCGGAGTCGCAGCTGACGCGCCTGGCAAACGCGGGCTGCCTCGGTATTGCTGCGCAATACCCTCGTCGTTGCATGGCTAGCCATGCGGCCTCCTCGCGCCTTGCCCGCGCTTGCCATGCATCGCCTACGCGCATGTCGCCTACGCGCATGTCGCCATCCGCTTCCCCCGATCTACTGAGATAGGCTCTTGTAGGCACGGCCGCGCTCGCAACTGGCGGAGTAGGCTAAGATACGGCTTCCCCTTTCGCGCCCTCCCCGGGCTTTTCTCCATGAGCAGTAGTCCCGCCGCCGCACCTGTCGCCCCCCTACCCCCGACCAGCCTCAATTTCGTGCTGGTCGCGGTCTTCATCGACATGCTCGGCATCGGCCTGATCATCCCGGTCATGCCGCCCCTGGTCGGCCAGTTCGTGCACGGGCGCGATGAACAGGCCTTCTGGTTCGGCGTGCTGGCCATGGTGTTCGGGCTGATGCAGTTCATCTTCATGCCCATGCTGGGCGCCATCAGCGACCGCGTGGGACGGCGCCCGGTGATGCTCTATTCGATGGCCGGCATGTGCCTGAACTTCCTGTTTACCGCCTGGGCGCCCAACCTGGCGTTCATGTTCATCGGCCGCGTGATCGGCGGGATGTCCTCGGCCAGCATGTCGGTCGCCTCGGCCTATGCGTCCGACATATCGACGCCGGAGACGCGCGCCAAAAGCTTCGGCAAGGTGGGCGCCGCCTTCGGCCTGGGCTTCATCTGCGGCCCGGCGCTGGGCGGCATGCTCGGCGAAATCAACCTGCAACTGCCGTTCTACGTGGCCGCCGCCCTGTGCGCCGCCAACTTCGTCTACGGTTACATCGCCGTGCCCGAGTCGCTGCCGCTGTCGCGCCGCTCGGCGTTTACCATCGCGAAGATCAACCCCTTCTCGTCGCTGCTCAAACTGGTGCGCCGCACCGACATCCGCGCGGTGGTGATCGTGTTCGCCCTGACCAGCTTCGCCCAGATGATGCTGCAGTCGACCTGGGTGCTGTACACCACCTTCCGCTTCAACTGGAGCCCGGGCGACAACGGCGTGGCCCTGTTCTGCGTGGGCCTGTCGGCGGCCGTGGTGCAAGCGGGCCTGCTGGGCATGCTGATGAAACGCTTCGGCGAGGTGCGCCTGTCGCTGCTGGGAATGGTCTCGGGCTGCATCACCTTTGTCCTGTACGGCCTGGCCACCAAGGGCTGGATGATGTACGTTTTCATATTGTGCAATTTGTTATCGTTTACCGTGGGCCCGGCCTTGCAGAGCATCATTTCGCGCGGTTCCGACGCGAATTCCCAGGGCGAACTGATGGGCTCGCTGCAATCGATCAGCAGCCTGGGGGTGATCTTCATGCCGCTGCTGGGCACCGCCATCCTGGGGCTGGCCAGCCACCTGCCGCCGCACGACTGGCGCATCGGCAGCACCTTCTTTTTGTGCGCCGCGATGCAGGCGGTGGCGGTGGGCGTTGCACTTTTCTATTTCAAATCACATCGGATGCGCACGTGAGGCGGGCATGCGCTAGAATTGGTAAATGGGCAAATCCTCTACTCGCAGTGGGACCCGCGCGGCCGCACTGATCGCCGCCGTCCTGGCCACCTGCGCCAGCGCCATGGCGACAGCTTCTTGCGAGCAACCATTTCTGGTCCCGGTCGCGCCCACGGGCCTGAGCGTGACGGTCAAAGGCGATGCGGTAAGCGGCATCTACCCCGACCTGCTGCGCGGCGTAAGCGCCAAAAGCGACTGCAAGTTCACGTTCTCGGTGGTGCCGCGCGCGCGCCAGGAAGCCATGTTCGAAGCCGGCAAGTCGCATCTGCTGCTGCCGGCCGTGCGCACCCCGCGGCGCGACCAGCATGGCTACTTCGTCCCAGTCATCGGCACCCGCGCCACCCTCATGTCGGTGGACGCCACGCGAGCGCCGGTGCGCTCGATCCGCGAACTGCTCGCGCGCAAGGAGCTGCGCGTGGTGCTGGTGCGCGGCTTCGACTACGGCACCGCCTACCTGGAACTGATCGATCAATTGTCGGCCCAGGGCCGCCTGCTGCTCGAAAAAGACGGCGCCGCCGTGGCGCGCGTGCTCGATGCCGGCTTTGCCGATGTGACCCTGATGGCGCCGACCGTCTTCGCCAGCGCCATCGCCGACGACAAGCGCTTCGCCTGGATGACGCCCAAGCTGCGCATCGAGCCGCTCGAGGAACTGCCGTGGGGCGAAAGCGGCATTTATATTTCGAAGCGGGCGGTGAGCGCCGGCGACCGCGCCGCGCTCCAGAACCTGTTGGCGGGCGCCGTCAAGTCGGGCGCCGTGTACGAAAGCCTCAAACGCCATTACCCGCCCGCCGTGCTGGCCGGCGGCGTGCGGCAGCGCTGAGCGGCGCCGCGCACCGCCGCTCCTTCCTGACTATTTTTCATCGCATTGGCCTTGCAGGGGCCGGAAAGCGCTGCACAGGCGCGGCGCGCCGTTATAATTGGCCATCGTTTTTTAAACAGGTTGAAGCCCGTGTCCGATCGCATAAAAGTCATTCCCCAGTATTTAATTCCCAAACAAGGTCTGACCCGGTTCGCGGGCCGCATCGCCGGCCACCAGGGCGGGCAGTACACCACCACCCTGATTCGCTGGTTCGTCGGCAAATACGGCGTGAACATGGAAGAAGCGGCCAATCCGGACATCGCCAGCTACGCCAGCTTCAACGAATTTTTCACGCGCCCCCTGCGCCAGGACGCGCGACCGCTGGCCAAGGCCGATTTCGTCTGTCCGGTCGATGGCGCGATCAGCCAGTTCGGCGGCATCGACGACGACCAGATCTTCCAGGCCAAGGGCCACAAGTTCAGCACCACCGCGCTGGTGGGCGGCGACGCAACCCTGGCGGCCCAGTTCCAGCATGGCAGTTTCGCTAACCTGTACCTCAGCCCCAAGGATTACCACCGCCTGCACATGCCGTGCGAAGGCCGCCTGACGCGCATGATCTACGTGCCCGGCGCGCTGTTTTCGGTCAATCCGACCACCGCGCGCGGCATTCCCGGCCTGTTCGCCCGCAACGAGCGCGTGGTCTGCGTATTCAACTCGAAGGAGCATGGCGCCTTCGTGCTGGTGCTGGTGGGCGCGACCATCGTCGGCAGCATGGCCACCACCTGGCACGGCCTGGTCAACCCGCCGCGCCCGGGCGTGGTCAAGGAATGGCGCTACGACGACAAGACCATCGTCCTCAAAAAAGGCGAAGAGATGGGCCGCTTCCTGCTTGGCTCGACCATCGTCATGCTGTTCAAGAAAGACACGATCGGCTTCAATCCCGAGTGGGCGCCGGAACGCTCGGTGCGCCTCGGTGAGGTGATGGGCAACAAGCCAGCCGCCAAACGCGCCTGATTCGACGGGGAGGCGACGTGGTGGACAACCTTACCAGTGCGCCGGTAGCGCACGCGCAGAGCGCGCCGCGGCCAAGCGTGTTGGTGACGTGGGACTGGCTCGCAGAAGCTGCGCGTTCGTCCCTGTTCCTGGCGCCACGCTGGCAACGGCTGGCGGCGTCGCCCTGGCAGATGGCGTTCCAGGTGCTGATCCACTACGGCCTGGGCATGCTGTTCCAGCGATCCTCCATCGAGGGCGAGGCCATTTTCCTGTGGCGCGCCTTGCTGGCCGGCTGGTTCGGCGCCCTGCTGACCGCATGGCTGTGCTACCTGATCCAACCCGATCCGCGCGTCAGCCGCAGCCCCCACAGCGCCCCCGGTGCGGCCCACTTGTTCACCTTGGTGATCGCGCAGTCGAACATTTTCTTGCTGTTGATCTTCGCTCTGCATGTTTCCCTGATTCGTACAGGCCTTGTCGGCGACACCAGCGCCTGGGCGCAATGGATCGTCTGGAGCGTGCCGATACTGTGGAGCGTACTTGCAAGGCTGGCGTTGCTGCTGCGCGCCGCCCGCCCGCTTGCGTCGCTGCGGGCCATTGTCGCCATTGCCGTGGTGATGCTGACCTCTGTGCTGGAGTACCACCTTGCCCCCACGCCGATGGCCTGGCGCGCCGCGCCCCAACCCGAGGCGCCGGAAGAAGAACCGTTCATGGTCAGCCAGGAAATGATGGAAGCGCAGCTGCCCCTGCTCGACGAGCAGCTCGACGCGCTCAAGCCGCAGCGTCCGGGCGTGATCGACATGTACACGATCACCTTCGCGCCCTACCAGGGCGAAGAAGTGTTCCGGCGCGAGAGCGCCATGGTGGCCGACGTGATGGCCAGGCGCTTCGACGCCGCCGGCCGTGGCCTGCAACTGATCAACCACCGCAAGACGGCCGAAGAACTGCCGTGGGCCACGCCGCTGAACCTGCAGCGCGCCATCGAAGGCATTGGCGCCATCATGGACCGCGACGAAGATGTGCTGTTCATCCATATGACCTCGCACGGGGCGTCGGACGGCGAACTGGCGGCCAATTTCTGGCCGATCGATGTGGAACCGGTGATGCCGCCGGACCTGAAGGAATGGCTCGATGCGGCCGGCATCCGTTACCGCGTGCTGTCGATTTCGGCCTGCTTCGCCGGCAACTGGATCGCGCCGCTGGCGGCCGACGGCACCCTGGTGATGACGGCGTCGGACGCCGACCATACGTCCTACGGCTGCGGCAAAAAGTCGCCGCTGACGTTCTTCGGCCGCGCCATGTACGACGAACAGCTGCGCACCACCACGCGCTCGTTCACCGAGGCCCATGCCGCCTCGCGCAAGATCATCCTGCAACGCGAAACCGCAGCCGGCAAGGACGATGGCTATTCGAATCCGCAGATCAAGGTGGGCGGCAAGATCGTGCCGGTGCTGGAACGGATGAACAAGCGGCTGGCGGAAAAGCCGTCAGCGTAGCTTGAAGGAGCCGGCGCCCAGGCGCCGGCCATCCTGAGAAATCGGCTATGAAGCCGGTGTCGTTCAGGCCATCCGGGTGATGAACTCGTCGCTCGGGCGACGCACTTTTTTCAGGTTGACCAGCCAGTCGCCTTCGGCTTCGCGATAACCGAGCGCCATGATCGCCACCGAGCGCAAACCACGCGCGCGCAGGCCGAGCAATTCGTCGAGCTGGTCGGGATTGAAGCCTTCCATCGGGGTCGCGTCGACCTGCTCGAAAGCGGCCGCCGTCAGGCCGATGCCCAGGCCAATGTAGGCCTGGCGCGCGGCGTGTTCGAAGTTGACCTTCGGGTCACGCTGCGGATAGATCGACAGGATGAACTTGCGGTAGTTCTCCCAGCCTTCGTTGACCATGCCGCGCTCTTCGTTCACCAGGTCGAACATGGCGTTGATGCGTTCTTCGGTGTAGTTGTCCCAGGCCGCAAAAACCACCATGTGCGAACCATCGGCCACCTGGCCCTGGTTCGAGGCGATCGGACGCATTTTCTCGCGCAGCTCGGGGTTGCTGATCACGATCAGTTCGAACGGCTGCAGGCCGCTCGATGTCGGCGCCAGGCGCACGGCTTCCAGAATGCGGTCGACTTTGTCTTCCGGGACGACTTTGGTGGCGTCGAATTTTTTGGTGGCGTAGCGCCAGTGGAGTTTTTCAAGCAGCATGGAATGTCCTCTTATATAGTCGTTCGGGTAATGTCAAGGCCAGGGCGCACACGAGAGCGGCGCCGCGGGGAACCTATTATCTTCGATTCCCCGCTCCAGCGTATCCGAGCGGAAAATTCGCCCTAGTGTCCTGAGTTGGAAATTCGTTGATTATAAATATGGCGAAATCGTGCTGAGACAAGGAACAAAGCGCAGACAGGCAAGCGCCTGGCGAGCATTTGTGACGCGGTATCGGCGCGATTATCGCCATATTTATTCAACGAATTTCCAACTCAGGACACTAGACCATCCCCATGCGCTTGCGCGCTTCGGTGCAGCACAGCCCTTCCATCATGTCGAGGAAGGCGCGGGTCTTGGCCGGCATCAGGCGCCGGCCTGGGAACACGGCCCACCCGGTCACCTGCGGCAAGTCCCACTCGGGCAGCACGCGCACCAGCTCTCCCTTGGCCACGCAGGGCGCGGCAAACAGGTCGGAACTGGCCGCAATCCCCGCCCCGGCGCACGCCACGCGCGTGAGCAGGTCGGGCGAATTGGCGGTCAGGCGGCCGGGTAGATCGCGCTCCCACACGGTCTTGCCGCGCGTGAGGCGCCATGGCGACGGCCCGCCCCCGCGACTCAAAAGGCACAGCAGGTCGTGCTTGAGCAGGTCGTCCGGATGCTCCGGCAAGCCGCGCAGCGCCAGGTACGACGGCGCCGCGTACAGCGCCATTTGTTCGAGCGCCACGCGGCGCGCGTTGAGCGAAGCGTCGTCCGGCAGGTCGCCCATCCGGATCGCGATGTCGAAATTTTCGCTCACCAGGTCGACCCGGCGCGGCGACAGGTCCAGCTCCAGGGTGATGGCCGGGTACTGCGCCATGAAGTGCGTCATGACCTGGGTCATGCCAAGGCTGGCGAAATCGGCCGGCATCGAAATGCGCAGCCGCCCGCTCGGGGCCTGCTGGCGGTGCTGCACCAGCGCGCCCGCCGCCTCGACTTCTTCGACCACCTTGCGCGCGTGATCGAGCAGGCTGGCGCCGAACTCGGTGAGCATCAGCTTGCGCGTGGTCCGCTGCAGCAAGCGCTCGCCCAGTTTCGCTTCCAGCAGCGCGATGCGGCGCGAGACGGTCGACTTGGGCAAGTCGACCCGCAGCGCGGCCTGGCTGAAGCTGCCCGCCTCCACGATCCGTGCGAACAAGAGCAGGTCATTCGGTTCCACATCCATTTGATTGTCCCACTGGCAGAATAATGATATCCATTTTACAGACTTCCGCATTGATTATGGGACGCGTAAAGTAACTACATCGCAGTTCAACGTAGAAAAAGGAAATAAAATGAACATCTTGCAAATCAATTCCAGCGCCCGTTCGACCGGTTCCGAGTCCACCCGCATGGCCGACGCCATCGTCGCCAAGCTGCAAGCGGCCAACCCCGGCGCGCAACTGACCCGCCGCGACCTGGCCAGCAACCCGCATCCGGCGCTCGACGAGCCAACCCTGGGCGCGCTGTTCACGCCAGCCGACCAGCGCACGCCGGAACAAGCGGCCCGCGTGGCCTTGGATGACGCCCTGATCGCCCAGGCGCAGGCCGCCGACACCATCGTCATCGGCGCCCCGATGTACAACTTCGGCAGCTCGGTGCAGCTCAAAGGCTGGTTCGATGCGATTGCCCGCGCCGGCGTCACCTTCGCCTACACCGCCGCCGGCCCGGTCGGCAAACTGACCGGCAAAAAAGTGTACGTGGCCTTCGCCCGTGGCGGCATGTACCGCGACACCCCGAACGACACCCAGACCCCGCACCTGAAAATGCTGCTCGGTTTCCTCGGCATGACCGACGTCACGTTCGTGTACTCCGAAGGCATGGCCATGGGTCCGGAAGCGGTCGTCAAGGCGCAGGCCGAAGCGAACGCCGAGATCGAAGCCGCAGTAGCCTGATTCACCCGGGACGACGCTGCATCACAGTAAAAACGCAGGAGAGAAAAATGACACAAGAATTGAACATCGTACACACGCCGCGCGCCGTCGAGCGCCTGGTGGGCGGCCAGTTCGTGATGGACGGCGCTGGCGTCAGGATCAACCGCGTGCTCACCCAATCGTTGCAGCGTCGCCTGGACCCGTTTTTGATGCTCGACGCCTTCGGCAGCGACAAGCCGGGCGACTATATCGCCGGTTTCCCCGAACACCCGCACCGGGGCTTCGAGACGATTTCGTACATGATCGCCGGCAGCATGCGCCACCGCGACAGCGCCGGCAACGAAGGCCTGATCACCGATGGCGGCGTGCAGTGGATGACGGCCGGGCGCGGCGTGGCCCACTCCGAGATGCCGGAACAGAGCGACGGCATGATGGAAGGCTTCCAGCTGTGGCTTAACCTGCCGGCCAAGGACAAGATGACCGCCCCATGGTACCGCGACATTCAGGACACCGAGATCCCCCGCTTCACCACCGGGGCGGGGGTAACGGTGCAAGTGATCGCCGGCGCCAGCCACGGCGTGCAAGGCGCGGTGCGGCGCGAAGGCACCGAGCCGCTGTACCTCGATGTCAACCTGCCGGCCAACGCCAGCTTCGAACAGGCGCTGCCGCCGGGGCACAACGCATTTTTATACGTATTCCGGGGCCAGGTGCTGGTCGGCGACAAACCGGTGCCGGCGGGCCGCATGGCGATCCTGGCCAATTCGGCGCAGGCCGACGGCGTGCGCATCATGGCCGCCCAGGACAGTCGCCTGATCCTGATCGCCGGGCGCCCCTTGAACGAACCAATCGCCCAGTATGGCCCGTTCGTGATGAATACCCAGGCCGAGGTGTTCCAGGCGGTCGAGGACTTCCGGGCCGGTCGCTTCGGCGCCTGAGGCATTAGGAGCCTGCGCGGCAGAAGCTCGTCGGCCGAAACGGGTGGAGAAAAGTCCCACTTCCCACCCATTTCTCGGTCTGTAGCCACGGCTACAGACCTCAAAAGTGGGTGTGAATTGGGTTCTTTTCCCATCCGTTTCGTCTCGACTCCTTCTGCCGCGCAGGCTCCTAGCCCCCCGCAACCACAAGGAGAACATCTTGCGCTACACTGGAGGCATGTTCCCAATCCTGACCCAGGCCCTGGCCTACGTGAGCCGTGTATGCGGCTTCGACACCCTCGACTCCTTCCCTCCCGGGCACGCCCACGCGCGTACCCACTGGAGCGGCGCGCATTTCGACATCGCCTCCGATCTCAAGCCGGACCAGATCGAGCGCGCCGTGTGCGAAAAAATCGCCAATACGCCGATGATTTTCTCGCACATCGCCAACCCCACGCCCGACATGCAACGGGTCATATTGGGCATGATCGGCAGCCGCGTACAGCACGGCGGCCAGCCGCTCGACCTGGTCGCACTGCTGATCGGCGCCTACCGCAGCCCGTACACCAAGGATGCCCTGCCCGGCCTGCGCGCCGCGATTGAAGTGAACGAGGGCGAGCCGCGCGCCGTGCTCGACTTCCTGGGCGACAGTGCCGCCGCATTCGGCGTGATCGACGCCGTGCCGCGTCAAAGCGGCTTGAAGTTGGTCGGCAGGTAGCGCGCGCGCACCGCCATGAATGGCCGTTCGACGCAGCGGTACAACACCCAGCCCGACAACACCGACAGCGCCAGCATGGCGCCGATGGCCACCGGCGAGCCGGCGCCGTAGCCGTGTTCCTTGAGCGGCGTGGCGGCCAGGATGCACACCTGCTTGTGCGTCAGGTAGATCGCATACGACCATAGCGCCATGCTGGCCGCGCCGGGCACGCGCATGGACCGCAGCAGCGACTTGCGGCCCAGGGCCGCCACGATCAGCAGCGAAAAGCCCAGCGCCAGCAGCGGATAGCCGAACACCGTCACGCCGAAGCCCTGGCGCTCGTCCAGGAACAGCCAGATCGCCAGGCCAATGACCGCCATGCCGGCGCCGCAGGCCAGGTTGCCGTTGGAGGTCAGCGTGCGCCACTGGCGCGGATGAAAATTTTTCAGCAGCGCCAGCGCCACGCCGGCCACCAGTTCGTCGAAGCGGCACAGGGTCGAGTAATAGATGTACTGGTAGTAGTTGCGCGAGCCGTGCGGATGATCAACGACCAGCTCCTGCCATGTATAGGCGCGCACCAGCATACCGGCCACGATGGCGGCCGCGATGGCGGCCCAGCTCCAGCGCAGGGAAGCGCGCAGCGAGGCGATCATCAGGGCCAGCGCCGGCAGCACCAGGTAGAACTGCTCCTCGATGCACAGCGACCAGGCGTGCGAAAACGCGGTGCCCGGCGCCAGGTTGATGTTTTGCGTGAACGTCAGGAAGCGCCACAGCGGCGGCAGTTCGAGACCGGCCCGAAACCACGGCGAAAAATAGTAAATCGCCAGCATCACGTAAAACACCGGCAGCGTGCGCAGGGCGCGCCGGCCGTAGAAGCGCGCCAGCGAAAAATCGCGCGGCGAGCGCATGGCGGCGAAGATCTGGTTGCCGATCAGGTAACCGGACAGGGCGAAAAACAGGTCCACCCCGATCCAGCCGATTTTTCCCACCCAGCCAAAGGTATCGGCGCGGCTGACGAACAGCACGTAGTGGTGCAGCACGACCAGGGTGACTGCCAGCGCGCGCAGGGTGTCGAGACCTTCGATGCGCTCTGTGGAGGAGGGAATTTTCATGCGCCAGATGATGCCACGGGGCGTCGGCAGGCGCCAGTAATGTCCGCTAGAATAGACGACCACCAATCAACAGGGCCACCCCAGACCATGACCACCGCACGCGAGCTGCAGTTCAAATCGATCAATTACACCGGCGCCAGCGCCGGCCCGCGCCTGATCGTCACCGGCGCCGTGCATGGCAACGAAACCTGCGGCACCAAGGCGATCCTGCGCGTGATGGAAGAAATCGACAGCGGCGCGCTGCATGTGGCGGCCGGCAGCGTGACCTTCGTCCCGGTGACCAATCCCCTCGCCTACGCGCTGAACCAGCGCTCGGGCGAGCGTAACCTGAACCGCAACCTGTTCCCCAACCCGCAGCCGGGGGACTTCGAAGACCGCGTCGCCAACTGGCTGTGCCCCCTGCTCGCCCAGCATGACGTCTTGCTCGACCTGCACTCCTTCAATGCGCAAAGCCAGCCCTTCGTCATGGTCGGCCCGCGCAACAACGACGGCGCCCTGCAACCATTTCGCCACGCCGAACAGGAACGCGCGCTGGCGCGCCGCCTGGGGGTGCGCCGTTTTGTCGACGGCTGGCTGGCGACCTACGGCCAGGGCGTGCAGCGGCGCCTGAAAAGCGGCGACGCCTCGACCCTCGACCTTGTGCTGCGCTACGGGATGGGCACCACCGAATACATGCGCAGCACCGGCGGCTATGCGCTCACGCTCGAATGCGGCCAGCACCTCGACCCGGCCGCACCAGGCGTGGCCTACCGCGCCATCGTCAATACGCTCGCCTTCCTTGGCCTGATCGACGCGCCGCGGCCCGAACCGATCGCGCTCGACCAGATGGAAGCGCTGTCGATGGTGGTGGTGCACGACAAGCTCGATGCGGGCGACCAGTTCAGCCGCGTGTGGTCCAGTTTCGACCCGGTGTCCACCGGTGACCAGATCGGCACGCGCGCCGACGGCACGCCGGTGCTGGCCGAATTCGACGGCAAGATCCTGTTCCCCGATGTGAACGCGGGGCCGAACTCGGAGTGGTACTACCTGACCCGCGCCAACACCGACTTCGAGCGCTTTACCGAGTAAGCGCCGGTGCGGCTCAGCGAATGCCCCACACAAATGGGTCGCTCTCGTCGAACAGCAGCTGCGCCGTGGCGTTGACCCAGGCCTTGCCACGAATGCTGGGCATGATGCGCTCGCCGTCGTAGCGGTAGGAGGCCTCGAACACGCTGCCGATGATGCTCTCCTGGCGCCATTGGGCGTGTTCGGCCAGCTTGCCGTCGGCCGCCAGGCACGCCAGCTTGGCGCTGGTGCCGGTGCCGCAGGGCGAACGGTCGTAGGCCTTGCCGGGACAGAGGACGAAACTCTGGCTGTCGGCCCCCGTGTTTGACTCCGCGAACAATTCGATATGATCGATCAGGGCGCCGTCGTCGCCGGTGACCTCGTTCGCCTCCAACGCATCGCGCAGCGCCACGCAGTAGGCGGTGAGTGCGTCGACGTTGGTGCGCTGCAGCGCCAGGCCGTGGCCGGAGACCAGGAAAAACCAGTTGCCGCCCCAGGCCACGTCGCCCGTGACCGGACCGGCGCCCGGCACCTGCACAGTGACCGCGTGGCGCGTGCGGTACGAGGCTACGTTGTCGATGGTGACCGCGCCGTCGTCATGCAACTGCGCCTCGATGACGCCGACCGGCGTATCGATGCGGTGCCGTCCGGGCTTGACGCGCCCCATGAACGCGAGCGAGACCACCACGCCGATCATGCCGTGCCCGCACATGCCGAGGTAGGCCACGTTATTGAAGAAAATGACGCCGGCCACGCAATCGGGCGCGAACGGCTCGCACAGCAGCGCGCCGACCAGCACATCGGAGCCGCGCGGCTCGCACACGACGGCCGAACGCACATGGTCGAAGTCGCGCCGGAAGCGCTCGCGCCGTTCGGCCAGCGGCCCGCCGCCCAGGTCCGGGCCGCCGTCGATGATCAGGCGGGTCGGTTCGCCGCCGGTATGGGAGTCGATGATGGAGATCGTTTTCATGTCACCAGCATACCCCGCGATGGCGCGCTTGTCTTGTGCGGCGACGGCGACGCCACGGCGAAATTGGCACAAGCGCCAGCGTGGCGAGGGACCGCCAATCAGCCCGGCGAGAGCAGCTTGAGCCCCAGGATGCCGGCCACGATCAGGGCGATGCAGCCAAGGCGCATGGCGCCGGCCGGTTCGCCCAGCACCAGCATGCCGAAGATCGCCGTGCCGACCGTGCCGATCCCGGTCCAGATGGCGTAGGCGGTCCCCAGCGGCAGGTTACGCAGCGCCAGGCCGAGCAAGCCCACGCTGCCGGCCATGGCGGCCAGGGTCAGTACCGAGGGAACCAGGCGCGTGAAGCCCTGTGTGTATTTCAGGCCGACGGCCCAGCCGACTTCCAGCAAACCCGCGACGAACAAATAGATCCATGCCATGACAAACTCCTTGGTTGGCAAGGTCGTCCAAGCCTGGCTCCGTCAGTGGCAGGGTCGTCCCTGCCGGAGAAAAAGGTCGCTGAAGTATACCACCGCCAGGGCGCCTGTGCCCGGGCAGCGCGGCCGGGCATGGACGGATTGCGCGGCTGCTTGCGCATGTAGTCGTCCCGGCAGGCCTGGTCTTTCAGTGTCTCCGGTCACCTCGTTGACTGGTCGTGGTCCGGCGTCGGGGGAAGCTGCACTGTGTCCAGCGGAACCTGGTCCCAGTCAACCTGGCACGGAGCATGATACAGAAACGCCGTGCCGCTACGGGTATCGTAATACGGCGCGTAATGGCGCGCGCCGCGCGAGGCGGCTCCGTGCAGGAAGCGCGCCCGCTCATGTTCGCCGCGCTGGTAGTGCACGAGCCCCATCAGCCAGTGCGAGGCCCAGTCGTAGCGGTCGCGCTTGAGCGCCTGTTGCAGGTCGGCGAACGCCAGATCGAGGCTGCCCGCCAGCAGGTGCGCTTCGCCGCGGCAGCGGTAGGCGTAGCCGTGGGCCTCATCGCCGTCCTCGGCGTCCTCGTTATGGGCGACCGAGAGGGTAGCCCACGCGATCGCATCATCGAACCGGCCCAGGTACAAGGCACTGAGCGAGGCCAGGTCGAATCCCCGATTGTCGATGGCAATCTGTTCGGCCGGGAAGCACGTGCCCGCCTGGATGAACATGTCCAGCGCCTGCTCGTACGCTCCCGCGCCGAACAGGGCGTTGCCCATGCCGAGCCAGGATGGGTAGAAGCCGGGCGAGATGGCGGCCGACTTTTTATGCAGCAGATAGGCGCTGCGATGCTCGCGCGCGCCGGCCTGCGCTTGCGCGGCGCGGTGATACGGGTAGCAGGCCATGTCGACACCATGGCAAAGAATCGATTCACCGCGCGCCAGCGCCTGTTCGATCGCCGTGTCGACCCAGCCGTTGGCGTCGCTCCGCTCTTCCTCGACGATGCAGACGAACGGTTCGGCCAGCACGTGAATATCTTCATGCCACTGGAAGGCGGGATTGGGCAGGCCCAGGTCGTCGCAGTAATCGTCGCTGCCCAGGATGAAGATGACGGTGTCCGGGCTGATCGCCATGTCGTTGACGGTGTAGAACCAGACAAACAGGAAACCGGCGTCGAGGCGCAGTTCGGGGGCGGTGCGCATCGCGCAGTCGTCCTCGGCCTCCAGCCAGGCGCAGTCGGTGACGATGCGCCCCGCCACCGCATTGCTGGGGATGCGGGTCAGGCCGACCGAGCGCGCGTGCAGGTCGCCACCGACAAAATACACCCGGTCGATGCCGCGCGCGTCGCGCACGCCGGCGTCGCGTCCGTCCAGATACAGGTCGCCTTCGACCGCAATGTGGGTCCAGCTGTCGTCGGCGGCGTGCTGCAAGAGGGCGTCGTCGATCATGACATCGCCGGGCAGGAACAGGAGCAGCGCATCGCTGTCGGGCCAGCAGGCGCCGTTGTCGGTACTGCACGAACTGCCCGGTTCCTGAGGATCGCGCCGCTCGCCGACGCAGGCGTCGGGGAAGCGCTCCTGGAATTGACCGAGCGACAGGCGCTCGAAGCCGTCGAAGCTGGTAATGCGCCTGATCGCCTGGGGCGGCGCCGCCGTGGGCGAGAGCGCCGCGTCGCGGTCGGCCGGGCGCGTGTCGGCGTCGCACGGCGCTAGCGGTTCATCGAAGCTCGTCTCGTCGTAGTTGTCGTCAATCCCCGACTTCGCGCGCCACAGCGCCGCCTCGGCATGCATGCCGCGCAGATGATGGCAATAGCCGATCATCCACTGTGCCTCGGGCACGTTGTCGCCGTCGAAGTCCTCGCTGGCCGGGGCCTCGGCGACGGTGTGAAAGTCGGCCAGCGCCAGGTCGATATCGGGTGGCTCGGCGCACAAGGCGCCGTTGGCACGGTACATGGTCAGCCAGTCGCGATAGAGCTCGTCGCCGTGCTGCTCGATCAGAACGGTGAAGACGGCGCACGCCAGGGCATTCGGCACCTCGTCGGCGCAAGCCGGTTCGTCGCGCACGGCGGCGACGCAAAACTCCACGCTGCGCAACGAAAGCGGCACCAGCGCCAACTGGCCGGGCGCGGCCTCCATGGCGGCGGCGCATACGCTGGCGGTGCGCATGGCGACCGGCACGCTGCCCAGGCGCTTCGGGTAGGCCGCGATGAAGCGTTCGCAGGCGGACTGCGAAATCCAGATGGCCGGTATGTACGCCAGGCAGTCCGGATGCTGCGCAAGGCAAGCCTCGGCCACCTTGCGCGTCATGCATTCGGGCGCAATATGTTTGGGCTCGAGGTCGGCGCCGTCGGTGCGCGCCATTTGCCGCAGGATGAACGCTTCGTCCCAGAACACGCGCCAGCATCTGCTGGCCGCCCCGGTCCAGAAGTTGTTGTCCAGGCAGGCCGCTTGCCCGTGCCTGGCCACGATCGCGGGCCAGTCGGCATCAAAGCCCCAGGTGGCCTGCGCCAGTTCGTACAGGTCGCGGTCGAAGGCAAAACACGGGATGCTGTCGAGCGCCTTTTTGTAGGTCGCCACGGCCAGCCGCAGCACGGGCCTGGTGGCCCATGCCGGCAATTCGCTGGCGCTTGCGCCAATGTGCAGGACGGCGGCCGCCCGCATGTCGTCGCCCTGCAGCTCGGGCGGCACCTGGCAGAGACCTTCGCCCGCCATGACGGCGCGCAGGCACATGGCATGGTCGATCATGTGAGGCGGCAGATGGGACAGGCGCAGGCCACGCTCGGAGTTCGCCACCAGATCGAGCAGCGCGGCGTCGACCAGGCGCGCGGGAACATCGGCGATGTTGGAGGGGCAGCGCCGCACCATGTTTTCGGCTATCGCGCGCGTGAACGCCGCGTCGGGAAAATACTGGGTGAAGCTGACGTTCGGGCCCCACGAATACTGCTCCAGAACAGCCATGCACAGGGCCGGCGTGCGCAGCTCCACCGGCACGCGCTGTATGCAATTGGGATCCTGGTAGCGCAGATACACGCCCCAGAATGCTTCGTCGCGCAGCGGCGCCACGCCGGCGCTTCCAGGCTCGCCGGTCCAGCCGACATGGACCTGGGGCGGATACAGGAAATCGATCCCCGCGTGGCTGGCGTACGGCGCGGCAAAGGCGGGATTGACCGCCACCGCCCTGCCCTGGCACGCGGCCGCCAGCGCTTGCTCGTCGCGGCGGTAATGCAGGGCGCCCATCAGCCAGTTGCCGTAGCCGGTGCCGGGGTCGATCGCCAGTGCGTGCGCGAGATCGGCCTCGGCCAGCGCCAGCTGGTTCATTTGCAGACAGGCCTCGGCGCGCAGTTCGTACGCAAACGAGAGCTCCGACGGGTCCTCCCGCAGCGTGGTGGCGTGCCCGATCGCCAGCGTGGCCATGCGCACCGCCGTTGCGGCGTCGCCGCAGCGCACCGCGCACAGCGCCGCGTTTTGCGCAGCCTCGTTGACCATGCCAGTCTGGTTGTCCGGGAACAGCGCGCTGGCTTGCTGGTACAAGGGCAAGGCCTGGGCGAACGCACCTTGCGAAAACAGGGCGTCGGCCATGCCGCACCACGCCGTGTAGTCGCCCGGCGAGAGAGCCGCCGCCTGCTTGTACAGCAGATAGGCATTGCGGTAGTCGCCCAGCAGGATGGCGTCGGCGGCGCCCTGCGCAAACGGAACGCTGGCCATCGACACGTCCTTGCGCAGGATATCCTCGCCCGCGCGCAGGGCGCTTTCGATCTCGCCCTTGCGCCACTGCGGCTCGTTGGCCGTCGCGTGCTCGAACGGAAACAGGAAGCGCTGGTCGAGGATGAACACCATCGGGGCGCCGATGAAGACCGCGCGCGGGTCGGCAAAGACGCCCGCGTACCACCACTCGCCGCAGATGAACAGCACCGTGGACGGCGAGAGCGCCATCTGGCCGACCCGGTACCAGCACGCGAACAGGTACGGCGTCTCCAGCCGCACCAGGGGCGGATCGAGCACCATGACCGGCTCTTCGCCGATCAGCCATGCGCAGTCGGTGGCGGTGATGGCGCCTCCGACCGGTTCGTGCAAGTCGAAGCGGGCCAGATCGACAGTGGTGCAAAACACGTCGCCGCTGACATAAAACAGGTTGGCGGGCGCGCCGTCGACATGCAGATTGCCGTCCACCGCCAGCTTCAGATGAAAGTGCTCGTGCAGATCCTTCAAGCGCTCCTGCGAAATGAAGACATCGCCGGTAAGCAGGATGATGCTATCGGACGCGTAGTAGTCGCTGAAGGCGTAGTCGCCGTCCCCGGCGCCGTCCTCGTTGGTCTCCACATGCGGAAAGTGCGCGATGAACTCGCTGATGGTAATGGTCGGGTAGTCGCTCACGGGCCCCAGCGGGGTAAATTTGTCGTTCATCAGTTGTTGTTCATCAGGGCGGTCGATCAATATGGAGGCGCGCCGGCAGGCGGCCTTGTAGTCGAGCACGGCCGCCTCCACATGCGCGTGACGCCGTCCCAAGTGGCCGGGATGGAGAAATGGGTGGTCATCAAAGCCTGGAAGCGGTCGATCGGCGCGGCAGGCACCGGGGAACATTATTATAACATTAACAAGTAGTGCTTCTGCCAACGTTCCATCTCCAGCCAGTCGCCATGCGGCTTGCGCCCGGTTACACTACGCTTCCCACAATCCATAACAAGGAGCCATGAATGGCCATTGCCGCACAAGTGCTGATCGGTTTGATCCTGCTGGCGCACGTCTACTTCGTCCTGCTCGAAACGGTGCTGTTCAAGACGCGCGGGCGGCGCGTGTTCGGCCTGACAGCGGAAAAAGCCGAGATCATGGCGCCGGCCATGTCCAACCAGGGTTGCTACAACGGCTTCCTGGTGGCGGCGCTGGCGGTCGGCCTGCTCCATCCCCAGCCCGAGGTGGCGCGCGCGTTCGTCGTGTACGGCCTGGCCTGCATCATGGTGGCCGGGGTGTGGGGCGCGCTGACGGTCAAGAAGACCATCCTGTTCATCCAGACCGTGCCGGCGGCGATCGCACTGGCCTTGTACTTGCTGTCGCACTGAGACCGATGACGACGTCCGACTCAAACACAGCTGATTCGCCGGTCGACGCCATTCACAAGGCGCTGGCCAATCCGATGCGGCGCCAGATCCTTGCCTGGCTCAAGGAACCGCGCGTGCATTTCGCGCACCAGGAACATAACCTCGATGTCGGTGTGTGCGCCGGCCTGATCGACGCGCGCACGGGGCTGGCGCAATCGACCGTGTCGGCCCATCTGGCGGCGCTGCAACGCGCCGGGCTGATCAGCTCGCGCAAGGTCGGCCAGTGGATCTATTACAAGCGCAACGACGAAGCCATCAAGGCCTTCCTCGACCAGATCAACGACGATCTGTAGGCCTGGGCCCTGTTTCGCCGCCACCCGCGCCAGCTTTCGGGCGCGTCCGGCGGCAGCTCCCCTCCCCGGTTTTGCTCACTTGCAAGCAGGATCTTTTTATATATCGTAATATGACGATATTAGATTCGGAAAAACCCGATATGCAAATCGACGCCATTCACAAGGCTTTGGCCAACCCGATGCGCCGCCAGATTCTTGGCTGGCTCAAGGAACCGCGTGTCCATTTCGCGCATCAGGAACACAAGCTTGAGGTCGGCGTGTGCGCCGGCCTGATCGACGCGCGCACGGGACTGGCGCAATCGACCGTCTCGGCCCACCTGGCGGCGCTGCAGCGCGCCGGGCTCATCACCGGGCACAAGGTTGGCCAGTGGATCTATTACAAGCGTAACGAGGAAACCATCAAGGCTTTCCTCGACCATATGAACGAGGGACTTTAGGAGTCAAGCATGAGTACATTATTCGACCCGATCACCATTGGCGATCTGACGCTGCAAAACCGCATCATCATGGCGCCGCTGACGCGCGCCCGCGCCATCGGCGGCGAGCGCGTGCCGAACGCGCTCATGGCCGAGTACTACGTGCAGCGCGCCTCCGCCGGCCTGATCCTGAGCGAAGCGACCTCGGTCACGCCGCAGGGCGTGGGCTACGCCGACACGCCGGGCATCTGGTCCGACGCCCAGGTCGAAGGCTGGAAACTGGTGACCGAGGCCGTGCACAAGGCCGGCGGCAAGATCATGCTACAACTGTGGCACGTGGGCCGCATCTCCGATCCGGACCTGCTGGGCGGCGACGCGCCGGTGGCGCCAAGCGCGATCGCGGCCAAGGGGCACGTGAGCCTGCTGCGCCCGATGCGAGAGTATCCGGTGCCGCGCGCGCTGGACCTCGAAGAAATCCCGGGCATCGTGGCGGCCTACCGCAAAGGCGCCGAGAACGCGAAACTGGCCGGCTTCGACGGCGTGGAAATCCACGGCGCCAACGGTTACCTGCTCGACCAGTTCCTGCAAGACGGCACCAACAAGCGCACCGACAACTACGGCGGTTCGGTCGAAAACCGCGCCCGCCTGATGCTCGAAGTGACCGACGCCTGCATCGAGGTCTGGGGCGCCGGCAAAGTCGGCATGCACCTGGCGCCACGGCGCGATGCGCACGACATGGGCGACTCCGATCCGAAAGCGACCTTCGGCTACGTGGCGCGCGAACTGGGCAAGCGCGGCATCGCCTTCATCTGCGCGCGCGAGTCGCAGGGCGAAGGCCGCCTTGGCCCGTACCTGAAGCAGCAATTCGGCGGCGTGTACATCGCCAACGAAAAGCTGACCAAGGACAGCGCCGAAGCGCTGGTGGCCAGCGGTGAAGCCGACGCGGTGGCCTTCGGCATCTGGTTCATCGCCAATCCCGACCTGCCGCGCCGCCTCCAGCTCGACGCGCCGCTCAACGCGGCCCGTCCCGACAAGTTCTACGGCGCTAACGACGACGGCTACACCGACTACCCCGCCCTGCAAGCTTAATCAGCCACGGCTTCGACCTGGATGCGCAGGTCCACATCCATCTTGAAGCCGTATTCCTTGCCGGCGGTCAGGCCGAAGTCATCGCGCTTGATACTGCCGTAGGCGTCCGCCCCGCACAGCTCGCGCTTGAGCATCGGGTGCGGGATGCACTTGAAGCTCTTGATCTGCAGGTTGACCGGCCTGGTCACGCCATGCAGGGTCAGCTCGCCTTGCAGCTGGGTCGGGGCGCCCTCCTTGAAACCGGTCAGCTTGCCCTTGTAGCGCGCCACGCCGAACCTGGCGACATCAAACAGGTCCGGTCCGGCCGCCCATTTATTGAGGACGTCATGGCCGAAGTCCACGCTGGCCGGGTCGATCGCGATATCGACCATGCCGTAGCCGGCTGCCTTGTCGAGCGTCACCTTGCCCGAATTGCTGTTGAATTTGCCGCGCCAGACCGAGACGCCCATGTGGTCGGCTTCGAAACTGGGAAAGGTGTGGGTGGGGTCGATCTGGTAAGTGACCGGTGCGGCCAGCGCCGCGCCGGCGATGCCGGCCAGTAGTAAAAAGAACAGTTTTTTCATGATTGCTAACGGTCGATGCCAGGTTGGTCAAGCTTGTGCTGCGCTTACAGTGGCCAGGTATTGTTCGTAGACGTCGTACATGCCGCCGAATCCCTGCTGCATCGAGGCGTGGCCGGACTTGAAGGTTTCGAGCTCGACGTCGCTGGCGTCGATCGGCGTGGACACCAGCGTCAGCGTGGTCTTGCCGTCGGCTTCCGTCAAGGTGACCGTGTTGAGCACTTCCAGCGGCCACGTCGGACTCATGGCGTAAGCGATGCGATTGCCTTCGGCGTCGGCGAAGCCGTTGACGAACACCAGGCGCTCGGGCGCCGCGATCTCGCGATAATCGAAGCGGCCGTACATTTCCACGCCGGGACCGAAGCGCATGCAATAGTGAAATACGCCGCCCGGCCGCGCCTCGTGGCTGATCACGTCGATGGCGCAGCCTTGCGGCCCCCACCAGTTGCGCAGGTGCTCGGTCTCGGTCATGGTCTTGAATACAAGGGCGCGCGGCGCGTCGAACACGCGCGTGAGGTCGAAATCGACCGAAGAATCTGGGCTGGTCATGGTGTGGTTCCTGTGCTGAAGCGGTGGGTGAATGAAGCCGTTGGTAAATTAGCACTGGCTGGCGATCCGGGTCAAGCGGCGTCGGCATCGAGGCGCGGGCGGGACGGCGCAGGCCGGCGAAATTTTTTACTCAGGTAACTTTGACATTCGCGAAATCATTGCTATAATCTTGTCTTTCGCGGCTGTAGCTCAGTTGGATAGAGTACTTGGCTACGAACCAAGGGGTCGTGGGTTCAATTCCTGCCAGCCGCACCATTATTCGTAAGTTGAAAGGCCTGAAGAGCAATCTTCAGGCCTTTTTTCTTTTCCGATAACATTCTGTTGTTGTGTCACACTCTCTTACACTTTAACCTCGAGCCCAAGCTGAGCACGTTAAGCGAAGAAGCGCGCTCTTCCAAGGAGATCGGCGCGCGTTTGTGTAGGTATTGGCCTACAGTCAATACAACAGCTTGGTAATCTTTGTTTATTTGCATTAGAATCGGACGCGCTCCCCTATGAAAATGTAAAAATCGACTTATAGGGGAGTAATTAATTTGTCGATGCAAGAATGCCGAGGTGTTGCGCACACATTGTGTCGTAATGTCGATGTTGAACGCGCCTTTGCTAGCATGAAGCTCCCCGATTCTTGATAACCAGGCCGTCTTGCACGGCTGATTTTTTCTTACGAGGTAATATTTATGAAACATATGAAATCCCTGATTGCTGCGGCTGTCCTGGCAACCGCATCACTCGGCTCGTCGGCGGCATTCGCTGCTGATATTTCCAACAACCCACAGGCGCTGCCTGTGCTGGACAACACTGCCAACTTCGGCAGCTCGTTCTTGCTGAACAACCAGGGCAACACCTTTGCCGACAAGTTCCGCTTCTCGGTCACCCGCGTTGAGCATGACTTCGACGCCATCGTGTCGTCGATCACCCGCAACGACAAGACCGGCATGGACATCACCGGCCTGAGCCTGTTCAGCAGCACCGGCACCCTGATCACCTCCGGCACCCAGGAAAGCACTGGCGCGGTGGATATCTGGAGCCTGCGCGCGGACAGCCTGGGCCTGGGTAACTACTACCTGCAGGTCAGCGGCAAGATGGTGTCGGGCACCGCCGGCAGCTTCGGCGGCACCGTGATGCTGGCGCCAGTACCAGAACCAGAAACCTACGGCATGATGCTCGCTGGCCTGGGCGTGCTCGGCTTCCTGGCACGTCGTCGCAAGGCAGTCAAGCAAGCGTAATTTGCTTAGCTGAAAAAAAACGGAAGCTTCGGCTTCCGTTTTTTTTCGTCCCGCCGCAAGCGTACTCCGCGTTTGCCAGCGACGAGGCAAGCTGCGGTCCCTCCTCGTCACGGTTTCGTTTTGCGCTCACGGCATATTGCTTGAAACGAGCAGCATTGAGGGTCGCCGTGCGCTGTTGCTTTGGATCGAGTCAGTGGCGCGCTTCGCCCGCGTTGACCGCGATCTACTGGATTCATCAATGCATTGCATGATAGCTAGCAAAGATGACGATGCCTGCGCCGATGAGAATTGCCACTCCACCGGCAATCAGAAATGTTGGCTTTGCGCCCATCATTGTTATCGGATCATTCCCTGATGAGTTTTCACGTGCCAGTGCGAGGGACGCTCCTATCAGTGCCAGCGAGATGATCATTCCAATAGTTTCCCGCCTTTGCAAGAGGCTTGGCATCGGATCAAGCGAGACCGGAAAAATACTCAGGAGATCGAGAGCGTAGACGACGGCAAAGCCTGCACCAGCGATGGCTGTGGCATGCGCAGCCCATCGGCCGCCTTTCAGGACAAAATAGACGAGTGCCAAGCTGCCTATGCCCAGCGCCGTAAGGAATATATTGAACAGGATGACCGAAGCCTCCCCAATATTGGCAAAGTTCCTGGTCTCGATTGGCCCGCCTGGAACCATCGTTGCAAATAGCAGAACCGAGACCAAGGTCAGCGCAGCGACGAGTTTTCGCGTTGGTGTCATACTTTTTCCTGTCGTTTCGCCCCCGGCACAACCGAAAGGCGCTAGGAAAGCGCTGATCAATTGAGGTTTTCGGTGCAAGTGATGCGCTCAGCGGCGTCGCATTTTTCCGGCGCCGGAATTCTTGATTTTGGACCGTTGAAGGATGCAATTTCTCCAAATTTGAGGCATTCTCCCCGTTCTCTTGTCCTCAGGACGGGGCTCGGGTTTCCGAGACCCTGGTAGCCGGCATCGCCCATTGCTGCCACTTCATCACCATGCAACAGCGCGTATGCTTGCGTCACATGAGGTACTAGCTGCGCACCTTCTTGATCACGCTGCGGTTGCTCAGGATCTCCTCGATCTGCTCGAAGCGCACCGGCTTGACCATGTGATGGTCGAAGCCGGCCTCGAACGCCAGCTGGCGATCCTTTTCCTGGCCCCAGCCGGTCACCGCGATCAGCAAGGTCATCTGGCCGCACGACAGGCGCCGGATCCCGCGCGCCAGGTCGTAGCCCGACATCTGCGGCAGGCCAATGTCGAGAAACGCATAATCGGGGCAAAAGCGCGCCGCCGCCGTCAGCGCGTCCGGTCCGTTGTGGGTGATCACCACGCTGTGCCCCATGGCCGAGAGCAAGGCGCCGATGCTGTTGACAAAATCGACATTGTCGTCGGCCAGCAAAATCCGGTAGGTTTCCGAGGTCATGAAGGCGGCCGGGCTGGTCTTGGTCGGCATTTCGGGCTCGACCACGATCGGCAGGCGTACGATGAATTCGCTGCCGCGGTTGATGCCGGCGCTGTGCGCTTCGATACTGCCGCCATGCAGCTCGACCAGGCGGCGCGCCAGCGACAGGCCCACGCCCAGGCCGGCATTGGTGCGCTCCAGGGTCGAGTCGACCTGCACGAACATTTCGAACACGTGGTTGAGCATGTCGGGCGCGATGCCGATGCCGTTGTCGGCCACCTGGATGATCAGGTCGCGCTCTTCCACGCGCGCGCTCAGGGCGACCCGCCCGCCACGGTTGGTATACTTGGCCGCATTGTTGAGCAGGTTCGACAAAATCTGCGCCAGGCGCGTGGCGTCGCCATGCAGGAACACCGGCCGGTCCGGCAGGTCGATCGCCAGTTCGTGGCCGTGCAGCTCGATGTACGAGCGCACCACTTCCAGCGCATCGTTGACCACGGCTTTCAACTCGACGCGGCCCATCTTGATGGCGAATTTGCCGGTATTGATGCGCGACACGTCCAGCAGGTCGTCCACCAGCCGCACCATCTGGCGCAGCTGGCGTTCCATGATGTCGGTGGCGCGCTGGGTGGCCTGGGCGTCGCCGCTGCGGATGCGCAGGATGTCGAGCCCGGTGCGGATCGGCGCGAGCGGATTGCGCAACTCGTGCGCCAGGGTGGCCAGGAACTCGTCCTTGCGGCGGTCGGCCACCAGCAGCGCTTCCTCGGCGCGGTGGCGCACCTGCATTTCGTGCTCCAGGGTCAGGTTCGCTTCCTGCAGGGCGTGCGCGCGGCGCCCGATTTCGGCCAGCATGTCGTTGAACGCCGCCACCAGCACCCCGATTTCGCCGCTGTTATTGCCCGGCACGCGCAGGCTGAAGTCGCGCCGCTGCATCACTTCGCGCGCCACGTTGGTCACCGCCAGCAGCGGCCGGGTGATGCCCTGTTGCAGGCGGGACGCCACCAGCGCCGCGATCACCAGCGAGACCAGGAGCACGATGCCGAGGATGGCCGCGTAGTTGAGCAGGCGCTCGACCAGGCCGAAGCGCGCGCGCAGGTACACCGTGCCGAGCACTTCGCCATTGTCGACAATGTTGTGGTACACCACCAGCTCGCCATGGTCGATGGTGTAGCCGGGCCGCCCCGGCTTGACCGGATACGAGGGCTCGAGCGAGCCCTGGGTGTAGGACGCGAAGCGCACCCCGGCGCTGGTGTAGACCGCGGCCGACAGGATTTGCGGGCGCACCCGCAGCACGGCCAGGTTTTGCTGCGCGCTCCTGGCATCGTTGAAGGCCAGCGCCGGGGCGCTGACGCTGGCGATGATGTCGGCCTGGGTCATCAGGTCGTCAACCCAGTATTGCTGGAAGGTGCGCAGGTCGTACAGCAGCATGGCGATCGAGGCCGCCAGCAGGGCCACGAAGGTGGTCGAGACGGCCATGAGGATGAGTTTGCTACGGACGGAGCCGCTGTCGTGTTGCATCACGGTGCTCCCTTGTGAACGTGATTGGCCACTGTCAGCAGGCGCGAACTGAGCTTGACGCTGTTCCGGTCGGCCGCTTCCAGCGAGACATCGAAGCGCACGCGCTCTTCGACGATCCTGAAGTTAATGACACTGCCTTGTTGCAGTCCTTGTTGCGATTCGGTCACGACCAGGGTCGGCATGGCGCCGATCGCGCGCAGCGCCGTGCGCAGGCGCGCCGGATCGTCGCCGCCGATGAACAGCAGGTGCACCCCGGCCAGCGGATCGTGCTCGCGCAGCGGGCGCACCAGCACCGCCCTGCCCTGCACCGCGCGTCCGGCGACGATGCGCGCCAGGTCGGCCGCCAGCTCGTCGGCGCCGGCCACGCCGATCACCAGCGGCGCGTTCGCGTCGGCAAAAGCCGAGGCCGGAAACTCGGCGTAGCCCAGGAACTTATACAGGAACGCGGCCTTGATGCTGCGTTCGGGCAGCACGGCGCCGCCGGCCGGCAGCGCCGCGCGCACCAGCGACGGGGGCAGCGCCAGCGCCATGGCCAGTCCCAGCAGCAGCGGCATGGCGCATGCGGCCAGGCGCGGCGGCGGGTGGCGCGGGGTGCTCGAGGCGCGGGGCGGCATGGCGAACAGCGCGCTCAAAACCGCGCGCTCAGCTGGAGCGACACGGCGCGCTCGATCATGCGGCGCGTGGCCGGCGCGCCGAACTCGGCGTGCGAGGCATGCAGCAGGTTGTGGCCCGACAGTGCCAGCTCCAGGCGCGGGCGCGGCTGCCAGGCCATGCGCACGTCGAGTTCGTAGTAGGCCGGCACCATCGGCTGCGGCAATTGGCCGACCCGGCGCAGCGCCAGTTCGGCCTGCAGCGCGTCGGACAGTTCGTGCGAGGAGCGCAGCGACCAGTAGCTGCCCGGATCGTTGGTGGCCACGCCGAACGCGGCCGATCTGTCGCGGCTGGCGGGGTCGAGGCTGGCGTCGATATCCTGCAGCACCAGGCCGGCCACCAGGCGCCAGCGCGGCGCGGCCTGCCAACGGCTCCAGAATTCCAGGCCGCGCGTGTTGGCCTCGCCCAGGTTGGCGAACTGGGCGCCCTGGGCGGACGGACGCGGCTCCAGGGTGCGCAGGCGGTCGTAATCGCTGGCGAAGGCGGTCAGCGAATACGACAGGCTGGGGAGCGGCTGGGCGCGGTAGCCGATTTCGGCCACGCGCACCGTTTCGGCGACAAACGCCGGCCCGCCGGCGATGCTGTAGCCGCCGCTGGCGTTGCGCACGTATAAATCGCGGTCGAAGCGCGACGGCGCGCGCACATTGCGCGAGAGGGCCGCCCACACCACGCTGGTGGGACTGGCGTTCCAGGCCATGCGCATGCTGGGCAGCGTTTCCATGCCGGTGTACGTATTGTGTTCCAGTTTCACTCCAATGCTCATCCGCAGGGTACTGCTCAGTTCTATCTTATCCTGCGCGAACACATTCGCCCAGCGCAGATCCTTGTCCGCAGGAAAAAATTCCAGCGAAGTGCCGCCCTTGACCCGGTCCCAGGCATGCCGGTAGCCGCCGCCCCACAGCACGTTGTGGCGCCGGCCCAGGCGCGCGCCGTGCTGGAATTCGAGGTCGACGGTGTCGAGGCGCTGGGCGCCGGTGCCGTCCTGCACCCGTTCGGTATGGTCGAGCGAGGCCTGGACGCGCCAGTCGCTGCCCTCGCCCAGGGCGCCGTTGGCCCGTCCCAGCAGATTGGCGCCGCTGCCGCGCATCTCGGCCCCGCCGCGCCGGTGCACGCTGGTGCGGTACAGGTCGGCGCTGGCGCTGGCGGCGCCGCTGGCGTGTTTCCAGTCGCTGCGAAAGCCGGCCTGGCGGCGCTCCATGCCGCCGCCGGGCGCATCGGGATAATCGTCGATGTCGATGGCCTTGGCATACACGCGGTAGGCGCCGCCGTCGTCGAGCCGGCCACCCTGGCGCACGGTGGCGCCGCGCTCGCGGCGGCCGGCGTCCATCGACAGCAGCGCCCCCTGGCTGCCGGCGGCGTTGCGCGTGATGATGTTGATCACGCCGTTGACCGCGTTGGCGCCCCAGATGGTCGCGCCCGGACCGCTGATGACTTCGATGCGCTCGATGTCTTCCATCACCACATCCTGGGCATCCCAGAACACGCCGGAAAACAGCGGCGAATACACGCTGCGCCCGTCGATCAGCACCAGCAGCTTGTTTTCGATGGTGCTGGAAAAGCCGCGCGCGGTGATCGCGTAATTGCCGCCGTCGCTGCGCGCCACCTGCAGGTTGGGCGCCAGGCGCAGCGCCTCGGGCAGGCTGCGCGCGCCGGCGCGCTCGATATCGCTGCCGGCGATCACGTACAGCGAAATGGGGGCGTCGGCCAGGCGGGCCGGCTGGCGCGACACCGAACTGACCACGATGTCCGAGAGCTGCTCCAGCGAAAAATCGAGCAGGGACAACTGCTCCACTTCCGCGCGCGCGCCGGCTGCATGCAACAAGCCGGCGCATGCGATGGAAATGGTCAGGAATGGCAGTCTACGCATGCTTGCTATCGTAGAACATTTTCTGTCATGCACAAAGCAGCGCACGTTAACAGCTATTCGTTACCGTTGGTTTCTTGCTTGTCGTGGCAGCCGGCTTGCAACAAAGCGGCGTCAGCGCCGCTTCACACGCCGAACTCGGCCGCCGCCTTGGCCGCCCACAAGGCTTCCTGGTAGCTTGGGTAGGGAATGTCGTAACTGTCGATGGCGCCATCGTCGCCGATGAAACTGGTCCACCAGCCGTCGGCGGCGGCTGAAATGGCGATGTCGCCCGGCTTGCAGTGCTCGCCGATCGGCTCATCCTGCCCGAGCACGACGATGTTGACTTTCCTGTGTTTGACGATACTTGCCATGAATCACCCCTTGTTTGTATTTGAGCTATAAACAGAACGGATAACTGACATCACAAACATCAATTAGATTTATTTTCCGCAACGCAGCATACTGCATCTGTCTCCTCTATTCTCCTCCAAGAAAATAGATTCAGCCCGCTCTCTGAGCGGGCTTTTTTTTGCCTGTGTGTTCAGCGCTCGCATAGCGAGCGGCAGCCGCTTCCGCCACGGCCCCAAGTGCATCCCGCGGAATTGATTGCGATCAAACCGTCCTCTCGTTTCACTCAACGCGCACCCTGATCCGCACTACCATCGGTCGATGCATCTACTTGAATCGCTGCGCTACTACCTTGGGCTTCCCTGGAAAAGTAATCCGCCAAGTCAGGTTGACGCCATCTTGAACCGCCGGGCGCGGGTCTTACTCGGCGGCAAACGTGTTGAGATTGGCGGCCGGGTACTTACCCGTAAACAAATCCAAATCCTGTCCGGCTGCCCAGGTGGTGGCTCGGTTCGTCTGATCACCATGCGCAGCGATATTCAAATGGTGGTGACGCATGCGCAGTTCATTCGACAATGTAATATCATCGAAATCCGGAAGGCGCGCGATGGCCACGTCCTTTACCTGGACTATATCTGGTTCACCAACGCCCCTTCCGGCTTCGGAGCAATCACGTTCCTGCGGATGGCGCAGCTTGCCAAAACCCTCGGATTGGTGCGTATTGAACTTCTGGCAGCGGGCGGGACCGGTGCGAAGGGCCGCAGTTGGTCCGAACACTTTTGGGGCTACGAATATTGGCCACGGCTTGGTTTCAACGCCCCGCTACACGAGACAATACGTCAACAACTCCAAACTCATCCGCTACTTTCCACCGCCACGACGGTGTCTGAAGTTATCCAGACCGACCTCAACTGGTGGAAGCGATATGGGGACGGATGGGAAATGACTTTCGACCTCGCGGACGGAAGTCCCTCATGGTACACTTTGAATGCCTACATCGCTTCTCGAAAGGGACTTCTGTCATGAACATTGACGCATTCTTGAAAAGGTCCGGCATCGCTCCTGAGATAGCATTTCTGCGCGATATCTTTTGCAGTCGTCGTGGCAAAATTGTCCGTGTCGAAGATCTGGCGATCACGCCCAAGCGCACTGACGAGCAAATCCGGCGGGCCATCCGTGAAGGCCGCGTTGCGGAGATGTCCGCGCGCGACGCTGGCGCCTCATGACGATGCGACGCACTTCGTGCCGTTTGCGTTTGACATCACTGGCATCAGCAAATTTCCTCGGGAAAAGGCTGGAGTGCTGGATGGGAAGCTCATTGAGTGATTGGTAGCAATCGGCTCGGTGGTTCACCTTGTGCACGGCACGCAGCGCATCCCAATGAGAGTCAAAGGTGTCGTCATTGACTCGGCAAATCCCCCCGATTACGACCTGAGCCTGACCATCGATCTGCGCGAAGCGGCGATGGCGCTTGCTTGCGTCGGCGACCGACTGGTTCATCGCTGACCGATCGGAGGAGTATTTTTGAGGGCCGTCGCTTGCACAAAGCTGCGGCCTCGCGCGTTTACGCCCAGCCATCCGATCAGCGTTGCAACGCACGCCCGCGCCCATCCCAGCCCTCAGCAAAAAGCCGATTTGCCCCCTTTTGGTGTACGATTCGCTCATGTTTTCGTTTCTACAACTACAACCGTCCCCCTTTTCATGAAACAGGCTTCTCATGCACGCATCTGGTAACAGCGCCGGAGTCGCCAGCGCCGACTGGAGCACCACCGACCTGGGCGAACCGCAGTCCTGGCCCGCCACCCTGCGCCTGGCGGTCGACATCGTCCTCAACACGCCGCTGCCGATGCTGCTGGTGTGGGGTCCGCGCCGCATCATCGTGTTCAACCATGCCTACGCCGAGCTGGCCGGTCCGCGCCATCCGCGCGCGCCGGGCGGGCGGGTGCCCGCGGTCTGGCCGGCCCCGCTCGCCGCCAGCCCGGCCACCCTGGACCTCGCCCTCGCCGGCGAGGTCCGCCAGCTCGAACGCCAGCAGCTCGGTTTCGTGCGCGACGGCGCGCTCGCATCGGCCGACTACGATCTCTACTTCACCCCGGTGCGCGATGGCGAGGCGGTCGGCGGCGTGCTGTGCGCGCTGACCCCGAGCGCGCCGCTGGCCAGCGTGCCCGCCCCGGCCGACGGCCTGCGCATCCTGGTAGTCGAAGACAACCTCGATTCGCAATACCTGGTGGTCGAAATGCTCAAGGCTTTCGGCCACGAAGCCGAAGGCGTGGGCGACGCCGAAAACGCGCTGGCGCTGATGGCGCACAGCCGCTACAACGTGCTGTTCTCGGATGTCAGCCTGCCCGGCATGTCCGGGGTCGACATGGCGCGCGAGGCGGTGCGCCTGTACCCCGGCCTGAACGTGATCTTCGCCTCCGGCTACGGCGACGCCCTGCTGCGCCACGTCGAGTTCGCGCACCAGTCGCTGCAAAAGCCCTACGAACTCGAACAGCTGCAAGCGGCATTGGCGACAATCTCCCGGCGCCGGCCCGCCGGAGTATGATCGACACTAGCGTGTGGCGCGGCGCCGGTCGGCTAGAATCGCAAGGCGCCGCCCGATGCAGTAAGCAGGAGACGTTGCGGGGGCCGCCCCCGCCCATTTCTTCACGATTGCCGACAGACAGATGATGATTCCCACCGAGCCAATCGGCAGCATACCTCGGCCAGCGGCCCTGATCGCCGCGGTCGACAGCGGCACGCTCAGCGAGAGCGAACTCGACGCGCTGTACGAGGACGCCGTGCGCGACACCATCGCCCGCATGGAAGCGACCGGCTCGACCGTCATCAGCGATGGCGAGCAGCGCAAATACCACAATTTCCTGACCTACTGCGTGCATGGCTCGCCCAACACCGCGCCGGACGGCTTCCAGATCCCGTTCGCGGACGGCCACACGCGCCGCATGCCGCGCCTGATGCGCGCCCCGTTCCACTACGAACGCTACGCCGACAGCTACCTCGCGCTGGCGCAGCGCTATGCCACGGTGGCGGTCAAGCAAGCCGTCATTTCACCCTCGGCCCTGTCGCTGATGTACCCGCCCGAAGGCTTGCCCGGCTACTCGCGCGACCAGTTCATCGACGACCTGCTGGGCGAGCACGAGACCGAAATCCGGCGCTGCCTCGACCAGGGCGCGCACAAGGTGCAGGTCGACTTCACCGAAGGCCGGCTGGCCATGAAGCTCGATCCGAGCGGCGAGCTGCTGTCGAGCTTCATCGACCTGAACAACCTGGCGCTGAACCGTTTTTCGACTGCCGAGCAAGCCCTGATCGGGGTCCACACCTGCCCCGGCGCCGACCGCGACTCGACCCACAGTGCGGACGTCGACTACGCCGAACTCCTGCCCAGCCTGTTTGAGCTGAAAGTCGGCAATTTCTACATCGCCATGGCGCGCGAGCCGGACCCGGTGCGCGTGCTCAAGATCATCGCCCAGTACATCCGGCCCGGCCAGCGCGTCTTCATCGGCGTGATCGACCCGATCGATCCACGCATCGAAACGCCCGAACTGGTGTGCCAGCGCATCTTGCAGGCGGCCGAGTTCATTGCCCCTTCCCAGCTCGGCAGCACCGACGACTGCGGCTTTTCGCCCTTCTGCGACGACCGTTCCACCAGCCGCGATACGGCCTTTGCCAAGATCGCCGCGCGCGTGGCCGGCACTGCGCTGGCGTGCGCCATCCTGCGGGAGCGCCTGTGACCGACGACCGCGACGAAACCGAACTGATGCGCTCGGTAGCATTGCGCAACGCCAACAGCGTGCTGGCCGCGCGCCAGCGTGCCCAGCAAGAGCTGACCGAAACCAAGGACGCCCTGCGCCAGGCCAACACGCGCATGGAAAACATGCTCGAAAGCCTGACCGATGGTTTTTGCGCGGTCGACCGCAGCTGGCGCATCACCTACATCAACGCGCGCGCGCTGCAACTGCTGTCGGCGCGCGGCAAGCCGCGCGAGGCCCTGCTGGGCCGGGTCATCTGGGACGAGTTCCCCGAACTGCGCGACAGCGGCGTGGAAGCGCAGTACCGGCGCGCCATGGATTCCCAGGAAACGGTCAGCTTCGAATTCTTTTACACTAGCCTGGGCAGCTGGTTCGACCTGCGCGCCTATCCGTCCGACGATGGCCTGACCGTGTACTTCCAGGACATCACCAAGCGCAAGGCCGACGAACAGGCCCTGCTCGACGGCAGCAGCCGCCTGCAGGTGGCCTTGTCGGCCGGACGGCTGGGCGACTGGCGCTGGGACGCCGGCGCCGACCGCGTGACCCTGGGCGCGCGCGCCGCCGAAATCTTCGGCTTGCCGGCGGAAACACCGCTGCCCTGGGACAGCCTGCGCGAACGCCTGCACGACGGCGACAAGGACATGGCGCGCACCGAATTCTTGCAAGCCTTCGCCCAGCATACCGACCTGAACATGGAGTGCCGGGTCGACCGCCCCGACGGCGACCAGTGCTGGATCGCCGTGGTCGGGCGGGCCGACTACGACCGCGACGGCATCGTGCTGGGCATGACCGGCGTGGTGCAGGACATCAGCACCCGCAAGAGCGCCGAAGACACCCTGCGCGAAAGCGAAGAAGTGCTGCGCGCGCTGGCCAATTCGATTCCCCAGCTGGCCTGGATGGCCCAGGCCGACGGCGCCATCGTCTGGTTCAACAAGCGCTGGTACGAATACACCGGCACCACGCCCGACCAGATGGTGGGCTGGGGCTGGCAATCGACGCACGACCCCGACGTGCTGCCGCAAATGCTGCAGCGCTGGCACGAATCGATCCGCACCGGCAATCCGTTCGAGATGGAATTCCCGATCCGCGGCGCCGACGGCCAATACCGCTGGTTCTTAACGCGCGTAAACGCCGTGCGCGACCGCCTCGGCCACGTGGTGCGCTGGTTCGGCACGAATACCGACGTCGACCAGGTCAAGCGCGTGCAGCAAGCCCTGCGCGACGAATCGAACGTGCTCGAACTGCTCAACAGCACCGGCAGCGCGCTCGCTTCCCAGCGCGACCTGCGCTCGCTGCTGCAAACCGTGACCGACGCCGCCACCGGCATCAGCGGCGCCCGCTTCGGCGCGTTCTTTTACCATGGCAAGGATAGCGACGGCGACCTGTTCACCCTGCACACGGTGGCCGGCGTGCCCCCGCCCGAGTTCGAGATCGACGGCGAACTGCGCACCAGCGCGCTGTTCGGGCCGAACCTGCGCGGCGAAGAGGTGTTGCGCTCGGACGACATCCGGACCGACCCGCGCCATGCGGCATTCCAACCCCATGCCGGCCTTGCCGACGAGCAAGCCGGCGTGCGCAGCTACCTGGCGGTGCCGGTGATCGCCCGTTCCGGCGAGGTGCTCGGCAGCCTGTTCTTCAGCCACCCCGAAACGGCCATCTTCAGCGAGCGCACCGAGCGCATCGTGGGCGGCATCGCGGCCCAGGCGGCGGTGGCGATCGACAACACGCGCCTGTACGAAGCGGCCCAGCACGCGGCCGACGAGCGCAAGGTGCTGCTGGAAAGCGAACGCTCGGCGCGCGCCGAGGCCGAACGCACCAGCCAGATGAAAGATGAATTCCTGGCGACCCTGTCGCACGAGCTGCGCACGCCGCTGTCGGCGATCCTGGGCTGGGCCCAGGTGCTGCGGCGCGGCAGCCGCGACCAGGCCGACCTGCAACGCGGCCTGCAAACCATCGAGCGCAATGCGCGCGCCCAGGCCCAGCTGATCGAAGACTTGCTCGACATGAGCCGCATCACCTCGGGCAAGGTGCTGCTTGACATGCAGACCATTTCGCCCACCGTGTTCATCGACGCCGCCATCGAAACGGTGCGCCCGGCGGCCGACGCCAAGAACATCCGCCTCGACAGATTCGTCGCGCCAGGCGTGGGCATGATCGCCGGCGACCCGGCCCGCTTGCAGCAGGTGATCTGGAACCTGCTCTCGAACGCCATCAAGTTCACCTCGCGCGACGGCAATGTGCGCATCGAACTGCGCGCCGTCGACGGCCATGTGGAAATTGCCGTGCACGACACGGGGGTCGGCATCAAGCCCGAATTCATGGCGCACGTGTTCGAGCGCTTCCGCCAGGGCGACGCCTCCACCACGCGCAAGCACGGCGGGCTGGGGCTGGGCCTGTCGATCGTCAAGCACCTGATCGAGCAGCACGGCGGCACGGTGCGCGCCGACAGCCCCGGCGAGGAACGCGGCGCCACCTTCACCATCGAGTTGCCGGCAGCCAACCGCCAGAGCCCGTCCGCGCGCGCCGGCCGCGCTCCCACCCTGCCGATGGCGCCGCTCACGCCCGACATCCTGTTGCGCGACCTGTCGCACCTGAACGTTCTGGTAGTTGACGACGAACCGGACGCACGCGACCTGATACGTCGGATATTATCTGACTGCAACGCCACGGTACGCACCGCGGCCAGCGCCGCCGATGCCCTGGCCGAGTTCCGTGTGTCACCGCCTGACTTGCTGGTGAGCGACCTGGGCATGCCGGATGTGGATGGCTTTGAGCTGCTGGCGCGG
Organism: Massilia rubra; assembly: GCF_011682065.1. Lineage (GTDB taxonomy): Bacteria > Pseudomonadota > Gammaproteobacteria > Burkholderiales > Burkholderiaceae_D > Telluria_A > Telluria_A rubra. Next base: position 68,134 of record NZ_VUYU01000031.1, read on the forward strand.
GTGCGCGCGCTCGGCCACGCCGGCGGCGGCGACGTGCCGGCGGTGGCGCTGACCGCGTTTGCCCGTTCGGAAGACCGGCTGCGCGCGCTGGAAGCGGGATTCATGGCGCATATCGCCAAGCCGGTCGAGCCGAGCGAACTGATCGCCACAGTGGCCACGATGGCGGGGAATGGTCCTCGTTAGCCTGGAATTGGAGTCCTACCGGCGCACGCGGCGCTGTCCTACAAGAAATGTTCGATACACTGTTACACTAGCAACATATTAAAATCGCGCGTGCGCTCTTTGCCGCACGCCCCTCCGCCTTGACCGAGACTATGTATGCCAAGCCGAGAAGACATACTGAACGCAAAAATACTGGTTGTAGACGATTCGTCCGACAATATCGAACTGATGGAAGAGATATTGCGCGAACAAGGATACAACTGCGTCAGCTCGACTATGCTCCCCGAACAAGTCTGCCCGCTGCACCGCCAGCACTGCTACGACCTGATCCTGCTCGACCTGCAAATGCCGGGCATGAACGGCTTCCAGGTCATGAAGGGCCTGAAAGAAATCGAACAGGGTGGTTACTTGCCGGTGCTGGCGCTTACCGCCCAGCCGACTTTCAAGATTGCCGCGCTGGAAGCGGGCGCGCGCGACTTCATCAGCAAGCCCTTCGATTTGCTCGAAGTACACAAGCGCATCCATAACATGCTGGAAGTGCGCCTGCTCTACAAGGAATTGGCGCAATACAGCAAGGCACAGCAGGAACTGGCGCTGCACGACCCGTTGACGGGGCTGCCGAACCGGCGCCTGCTGGAAGACCGCATCGAAACGACCTTGCAGCACGCCAACCGCAATCATCACAAGGCCGCGATCATGTATCTCGACCTCGATGGCTTCAAGGCGATCAACGATACCTATGGCCATGCGTATGGCGATGAAGTGCTGAAAATTGTCGCGCAGCGCCTGGTGGCGTCCTCGCGCAAGGAAGATACCGTGGCGCGCCTGGGCGGCGATGAATTCATGGTGGTGCTGGGCGAAGTGTCCGGCCTGGTCGACGCGCACGGGCCGGCGGCCAAGCTGGTCGAGGCGGTGTCGGAGCCGTTTTTCATCAACGACCTGACCTTGCGCCTGTCGACCAGTATCGGGATCAGCATTTATCCGGATGACGCCGAGACGGTGGAAGCGCTGATCAGCATTGCCGATTACGCGCTGTACGAGGCCAAGCGCGGCGGCAAGAACCGTTTCTGCGCAACATCGGCCACGCCAGCCACGCCGACCACGCCGCTGGTGCAGGATTCCGTGGGCGTGGCGCCACGGCGTTGAGGTAGCCAATGACGGGCGCGGGTCGCCTGTTGCCCTGCTCCGCCCTCCGAACATCGACGTACAAAAACCTTCCCACAAAACCAAAAACCGTCGTTTCCACGCCAAGGCGGCCCTCGGCGGGAACGACGGTTTCAGGGTGATCGGCTACGAATGCAGGAAAGCGTTACGCCCCCTGCGCCCGGCCGATGTTAACGCCCCTTGCCACCCTGCTTGGTACTGGCCTCGATCGACTTCGCATGCTGGTGATCGGTGCTGGCGTTGACCATCTCCGGCGGTACTTCAATGCGCGTAATACCCGAGTCGACCGAAATCGGATCGCTGGCCGGGAAGGTCATCTCGACCGCATCGTCAAGCAAGGTTTCTTTGGCGGCTTGCTCGGAGGTATCGCACTCTTCGTCGGCCAGGACATTAATCGCGCTGGCCCACTTGACGAACTTCAGGTTGGCCAGGTCGCCGATGGTGGTGATATTGAACGCTTCGTGCAGGGCCTTGGCGTCCTTGGTGCTCAGCCCGCGCATGGCGGACAGGGGCGCATTGCGCAGGTCACGGAAACATTTGCCGGTAAATTCGGCATCTACGATGGTGTTGATATTCATGGCTTACCCTTTTCAATGTGCCACGCCACGATGGTGGCGATGAACCGTGTGCCGTTCGGTTGGGCCGTCCGGCAGCGGTTGTCCTGTTGTCACTATCGCATACGCCCACCCCCTCGTATGTGCGTTAGCGTACCTTGCATTGCGTTGCTACCCTATTCGCTTGCATTTTGACATTGGATTACCCGATTGCTATGATGGGCGCCGTACGGACACGACAGCCGCGTTCGCTGTCCTCCGGTGGACCATTCCGGTTCTGCTATCCGGCAGCAATGCATTTGAAGTGATTCAACCCCCACCGCAGCGCAGGAATGACGTGACCAACTTAGACAAGCCGAAGATTCTCGTCGTAAACGACGATGCCGCCAGCCTGCTGGCACTGACCAGTCTTCTTGACCAATGGGCCGATGAATCGGGCTACTCCGTCCTGTCCGCCCGCTCCGGCCAGGAAGCCTTGCGCCAGGTCTTGCTGCACGACTTTGCCGTGATCCTGCTCGACGTTAACATGCCCGGCATGGACGGCTTCGAAACGGCCGAGGCGATCCACCAGCGCGCCCGTTCGGCCGACATTCCCATCATTTTTGTCACCGCCTTCCTGGCCGATGAAATCGACCGCCTGAAAGCCTACCAGCGCGGCGCCGCCGATTTCCTGTTCACGCCGGTCATCCCGCAGATCCTGCACGCCAAGGTGCAGGTCTTCGTGGCGCTGGCCACCAAGAATGAGGAACTCAAGCGCCAGGCCCACAAGCTGAGCCAGCGCACCACCGAACTGACCGCCACCAACAAGCGCCTCACCCGCGAAATGGAAGAGCGCCAGGCGGCCGAAGCGAAAAGCCACGCCAAGGATGAATTTTTGGCCATGCTCGGGCACGAACTGCGCAATCCGCTTTCCGCCATCAGCAGCGCCGCCTCGCTGATCGGGCTGGCCGGCGTGGGCACCGACTCGGTCGGCCGCGCCAAGCAAATTATCCAGCGCCAGAGCCAGCATTTGTCGCGCATCGTCGACGACCTGCTCGACCTCTCGCGCGCCATGTCCGGCAAGATTTTGCTCGACAAGCAAACGCTCGACGTCGCCGCGCTGGTATCGGCCTGCCTCGACACCTTCAAGGCCACCGGCCGCACCGGCAACTACCTGCTCAATGTCGACATGGAGCCGGCCTGGGTCGACGGCGACCCTACCCGGCTCGAACAGATCGCCACCAACCTGATCGACAACGCCCTCAAGTACACCCCGCCCGGCGGCACCATCGACATTGCGGTGTCCGACAACGACGACGAGATCGTGCTCGAAGTGCGCGACACCGGGGTGGGCATCTCGGCTGAACTGCTGCCGCATGTGTTCGACGTGTTCGTGCAGGGCTCCATCACGCTCGACCGCGCGCAAGGCGGCCTGGGCATCGGCCTGGCCCTGGTGCGGCGCCTGGTCGAACTGCACGGCGGCAAAGTGTCGGCCCACAGCGACGGCGCCAGCGCCGGCTCCACCTTCGTCATCCGACTGCCGCGCGCGGCGCCCGCGGCGCCGTCGGCTGACGTGGCGCCGGCCGGCGCGGCCGGCGAGCACAAGCCCGCCATCCTGCTGATCGAAGACAACGACGACGGCCGCGAAATGATGGCGACCATGCTCGGCGCCTACGGTTACGCGGTACGCCACGCGGCCGACGGCGTGCAAGGCGTGCAGATGGCGCGCAGCTTCCTGCCCGACGTCGCCCTGGTCGACATCGGCCTGCCCGGCATCGACGGCTACGAAGTGGCGCGCCGCCTGCGCCAGGATGGCGACACCCGCCACATCAAGCTCATCGCCCTGACCGGCTACGGCCTGGCCGACGACCAGCGCCGCGTGCTCGAAGCCGGCTTCGACAAGCACCTGGTCAAGCCGGTCGACATCGCCCACCTGCTCGACGCCATCGGCCAGTGCGCCACCATCGAAGGATAGCCAGGCAAGGGCGGGGTCGCGAATCGCTTCCCCGATGCGAAAAAAGTGGCAGATAATCGACGTGCCGGAATGACCAGAAAACCGCGCGCCGACGATGCCGCACCGCACCAAGCGAGCTCGGCGCGACGCGGCGACAAGCGCCGCAAGCTGTTGTATGATTTGGGAAACATTCACTGAGCCGAGCATGACCCTACCGCCCTCCTCCTCGCCCGACGCCGCACCGGACCGCCAGCTTGCCGAGCGCAATGCCGACCTGGCAGAACTGCTCGGCCATCTGACGACATGCTGGGATGATGAGCGGCGCCAGCTGGCGCGCAAGCTGCACGACAGTCTTGGCTCGTCGATGACGGCCCTGACCATGCACCTGGCCCTGCTGACCCAACAATTGCCTCAGGAAAAAGCGCTGCACGACCGCACCGCCCAGATGAAGCAGCTCCTGTTGACCATCATCAACACCAACCGCGACATGCAATTGTCGCTGTGGAACGATAAGCTGGAGTTTCTGGGAATCAAATCGGCCATCGCCGAGCTGGTTGGCGATTTCGGCAAGGAGCACCGGGTCGTGGCGCGTTGCAGCCTGCCGGACGAAGACGAGGTCTACGCGCGCGAACACGGCGTGGCCCTGTTGCGGGCGCTGGAAGAAGGCTTGCGCAACGTCGCCGCGCACGCCGGGGCGAGCGAAGTCGACGTCATCCTCGACGATGGCGGCGACGAGATCATGCTCACGGTGCGCGATAACGGCGTGGGGCCGGGCGATAAGCCCGGTGAATCGTCCGGCTGCCACGGCCTGCGCCTGCTGCGCGAACGCGCCCGCTACCTGGGCGGGGAGCTGTCGGTAACGCCGGCCCAGCAGCGCGGCACGGTGCTGACGTTGACCTTGCCCAAGGCGGCGGCACTCAAAGGATAAATGCCGTTTGCAGGGCCGGGGCCCGGCGCAACACGACGAAATGGTTCAATCCCCAATGCAGGATGGCCGGGGTTTTCAAGTGGGGCAACTCCTCCAGCGACAGCGACAGCGCCCGGGTGGACAGGTTCAGGCGTTGGGCGTATTCGGTCAGCGTCAGCATGCTGGTGCCGTTCAGCGATGTGGGGAAGCGTCCGCGCAGGGCCGCCAGATCGGTACGCAAGCCCAGGCAGGAGGCGACCATCGCCAGGCAAGCTAGTCCGCACTCGGCCACTTCCGCCGTGAGAATCAGCGGCAGGCGGGCACCGCGAAAGAATGGCGTGGTGGCCATTTCACGTCTCCAACTTCCAGTTCAGTTTCATGATTACCTGCTTGAGACTGCCTATTGCGCCCAAGACTTCGATAATGTTTTCGTCAGCTATGAACAGTTCGACATCGTGCTTGGGTAAGAAAAGGCTGAGTTCAGGGTTTGGGCGAAAATGAAAACGGTCACCCTTGGCAGAGGGCGAGGTCTCCGTGTAACCAAGCTCAAGAATGACGTGCTTTAGATCTGGTATTAATTGGCGGGCCGGGCCCCTCGATACCGCAATTGTAGTTTTTCCTGGCAATTGCTCGCGGAGTTCGCGTACGACGGTGATGACGAAGCAAAGAAAGATAAGCAATCTGACGCGAAAGTTCACGGACTCAGGCAGCACCACGCTGCAAATGATCACTAGGACTGCCGTCAGTGCGAGCGTTATTATAGTTTGCCTCACGGATTGAAACGGCCAAAGGTACCGCCAAAAGCCGTGTGCGCGTTGTGTAGCAAAAAAGAAAAACGGCGGCGGAGTTACCGTTTCAGCAGCTACAGGCTTATCAAGCGAAATCGACATAACATAATCCTTAAATGCGGCCACAATAACTTCTTGCGGCTGCACGGAGCGCGCGCCGATGCGGCCAAATTGCGGGGCGACCGCCTTGATGGCGCCGCCGGCATACACCAGTTGGCCTTTCACTCTTACCTTGCTACTGTATTCGCCAAAAACCAGTAGCAGCGCAAGAGCGAGCACGATCGCGCCACCGCAGGCCGCCGCTACCTTCATTGGCACCGGGCGCGCCAACACGATGGCGCCACCTTTGCGGCTGCGGCGGGCCTCGATAACTTCAACACGTATGGGTGAGATATTCAACCCAACCTCCAAGTCATCGGCGCTGAGCAAGGTGCATGCCGGGGCGGCCTGCCGCCTCACTGCCGCTGAGCGGCGCGAATGTCCGATTCCTGATCGTGCGGCGCGTGTTTAATGACAGCGGCGGAATCTTGCTTGCCACAGTGTGTCGCACTTCAAACGAAAGTGGATATAGACCCAGTGCTTCGAAAAGAAGTTCAATCTTTTTTCACGCAGGGCGCCCGTCCTGCTGCGGGTCGGCTGCCCAGGGCAGTTGCGAAGATTGAAGCTCTTTGAATCGGGCACATCGCGCGTGAGCTTGCGAAGTCGCGTTCGCGCGCAGCCGGGCGTCAGGCACGACGGCCTCAATTCGATCGGCACCCTGCAGGGCAGATATCAAAAAGCGCGCCGGCATCAAGACGACACGGCAACTGGCCACCGAGGACAGATTCGACGCTCAGTGCAGCTTCACTTGCGGCGTGCTGCGCTTGATCAGGAAGCGCGCCAGCGCCAGCACGCCGGTCCGCACCGAGCCGAGCACGGCCGCGTGATGCATCAGGTGCAGGCTGACATACATCATGCGCGCGAAGAAACCTTCGACGAACCAGCTCAAGCCCTTCAGCGATCCCATCAGGCTGCCAACGGTGGTGGTCTGGCCGAACGACACCAGCGAGCCATAATCCTTGTAGGCGTAAGGCTTGGTCGGCGGCGCCTTGCCGCGCTGCTGGCGCAGGAAGGTGTCCAGCAGGTAATCGGCCTGCTGGTGCGCGGCCTGCGCGCGCGGCGGCACCGTCTTGCCGTCGGCGTCGACGCAGGCGGCGCAGTCGCCCATCGCGTACAGGCCCGGCGCGTCTTTAACGCGCAGAAAGCCGTCTACCTCGATCTGCCCGCCCTTCGCCAGCGGCAAGCCGAGCGTGGCCAAAAATTCCGGCGCGCGGATGCCGGCCGCCCACACGCACAGATCGGATGGATAGACGTTGCCGTTCTTGTCGGTCACCTGGTCGGGCCCGATGCCGGTCACGCGGCACTCGTTGACCACCTTGATGCCGCGCTCGTGCAGCAGCTTCAGGGCCGCGTTCGACACCCGTTCCGGCAGCGGCGCGAGAATGCGCGGAGCGCCTTCGAGCAAGGTGATGCGCACGTCCTGCTGCGGTTTGAGGTGCTGGAAGCCATAGGTGGTGTACACCGCGCTCGCTTCGCGCAGTTCGGCCGCCAGCTCGACCCCGGTGGCGCCGCCGCCGATGATGACGATGTCGACGCCCGCGTCCGGCTCGACAGGCTTGCGCGCATCGGCCCGGGCCAGCAATTTGAGCAGTTGCAGGCGGAAGCGCTCGGCGTCTTCGGTCGCGTTCAGGGAAATCGTGTATTCCTTCGCGCCCGGCACCCCGAAGTAGTTAGAGGTGCTGCCGACGGCGATCACCAGCGAGCCGAATTCGAGCGTGCGTTCGGGCAGCACTTCTTCGTCCTGCGGCGTGCGGATCGGGCCGATGGTCAGGCGCCTGGCGGCGGCATCGAGCCCGGTCAGGGCGCCGTAGACGAAGCTGAAGCCGTTGTCGTGCGCCAGCATCTGGTAGGACAAGCCTTCCTGGTGGATATCGAGGGTGCCGGCGGCGACTTCGTGCAGCGAGGGTTTCCAGATGTGGTACAGGCGGCTATCGACGAGAAACACCTTGGACGGACCCAGCTTGCGGCCCAGTTTGCTGGCCAGTTCCAAACCGCCCGCCCCACCTCCGACAATCACAATTTCGCCGCGCAAGAGAATCTCCCTGAAGTCTTTGACAACGTCAGTTTACTGCGATATGGGCAATCGCGCTCACGCTGCTCAGTTTCAGGGTTTGCGACGCCAACACCGCGTTAGCGGAATCCGTTTTTGTCGCGCTCGTGACCATTGCCATGGCCATTGCCATTGCCGTTGCCATGCCCGTTGCCGTGCCCGCGCTCACGCCGGTCATCCCGCTCGTGGCGCTCCTGCCCGCGGTCGCGTCCATGATCGCGCCCGCCGCCGCGCATGTCGCGGTAACGCGGCGCATACGTGTTGGTGTACCAGTCATCGCGCACAAAATACACCTGGCGCCCGCACGCGTCGTAGCGCGCGCAATGCTTGCTCCATTTTTTCATGTGCCCCGGCGGCACCCGCAGGTATACCGGCTCGGGCGCGCCGCGCGCATAGCGCTCCACCATCACCGGCTGGGTATAGACCACCTGCGGCCGGCCAATATCGCCCGGGTCGATGCGTCCGTAAAATCCCGGCTGTCCGATATCGATGCGGACATTGATCTGGGCCTGCCCCGACACACTTGCGCCCAGCAGGACGGCGGCGATGATCACGTTTTTCATGCTTGCCTCACAATCGGGATAGGGGCGACCAGTGTACCTGACCGGTCCCCTCCCACACCACCCGGCATGCGGGTCCGCACCGGGCGGTTCAAGAAGTTGAGGTTACGTGAGCCGAGGCATGCCGAGGCTGTCAAAGTAG
>NZ_VUYU01000032.1 GCF_011682065.1 Massilia rubra
GTGCCGGCGACGGTGAGCCCGGCGTCAAGACGATTTGGAAAGGGCTAAATCAAGTGCACGCCTCGGCAGAAACACTGCGCGCCCTACGCGATGGCTTGGGCTGACGGACTTATGTATAAGGGAATGCTTATAACCGGGGTCAGAGCATTTATTGGAAATGATTGTCCGCAGACTAGTCCTGACGCGGTCCTCTTCGCCGTGGCATTACATCGTTTTCGCTGGCAATCGCCATCTGATCAATGAACTCCTCGCTTCCAAAAACGGCGTTCTGATGAGTCGCATGGCGTAGCTGCTCGACCATTTCCCACGGCATTTCTTCCTCGAACAGTGCGCGATACCTGAGTTCGCGTTCGAGCCGCTCGGCTCCGAGGGCATCATAGAGGATGTGTGGTTCGATAATATTGTTTCTTTCTCCGTACGCGTTCGCTTGATAACTCGACCACCGATAGTCCAGCGGGTGAGTCGCCATGCCAGCCCGCACTGGGTTCAATTCGATGTAGCGTTGACATACAAACAAATATTGAGCGTCCTGGACCAGGCACGACCGATATCGTCCCTCCCACAGCGTCCCGGTGCGGCTACGACGCCGATTGACATACGGAACGTAGCGCTCCCCCAGCGCCTTCATCATGATGGCGGGCGATGAGCATGACTGCGGAGATACCAGTAAATGCACATGGTTGGTCATCAGTACATATGCATGCACACGACATCCTGCCTGCTGCGCGGAAAGACGGAGCATGTCGAGATACACAAGATAGTCCGCTTCAGTAAAAAAGCAGGGCAGGCGATTATTGCCTCGTTGAATGATGTGAAGCGGGATGTCGGGGACGGTCAAGCGGGGTCTGCGCGGCATAAGGCACTCATGAAAGAAGGTTGGGCATAAACGGGCTCAATCAGCGTATCGCTTGAGGCGGCTCGACTATGGTGTTGCATCAATTGGGTGCGACTTTATTGCTAGTTAAAGCTCTGACCCCGGTGGAAACAAGTGCATGCAATCGAGAATTTAGTTGCTAATAAAAGCTCTGACCCCGGTGGGAGCGCGGTCAAGCAACAAGTTGACGACCAGGCAAAGCGCGCTACACTTTGGTCTTGCCCACCGAATGGAGAAATGATGCGCCCGATCCCTTTGCAGTGCTGCCTCGCCATCCTCGCCGCCCTCGGGGCGCTCGCGCCGGCGCAGGCGGACACCGTCCTCGATAACGCCAACGGTTATACCCTCAACAGCCGCAATGAGCTGCTGCGCTTCACTTCCCTGGCGTTCGACGACAAGGGCCGCATCCTGGCCGTCGGCAGCGCCGCCCATACCCGCGCCAAGGCGCCCAAGGCGCGTCATATCGACCTGCAGGGCAAAACCGTCCTCCCCGGCCTGATCGACGCCCACGGCCATGTATTCGGCCTCGGCGAGATGCTCACCCAGCTCGACCTGGCCGGCAGCGCCACCCTGGCCGACGCCCTCACCGCGGCCACCGCGTACGCCCGCGCCAATCCCTCGCACGCCTGGCTGCGCGGCCGCGGCTGGAACCAGGAAATCTGGAAGCTGGGCCGCTTCCCCACCGCCGCCGAACTCGATGGCGCCGTCGCCGACCGCCCCATCTGGCTCGAACGGGTCGACGGCCACGCCGGCTGGGCCAACACGCGCGCCCTGCAACTGGCCGGCGTCACCAAAGACACGCCCGACCCGGCCGGCGGAAAAATCGTGCGCGACGCCGACGGCAATGCCACCGGGGTCCTGATCGACGCCGCCCAGGACCTGGTCGCCAAGGTCCTGCCCAGGCAGTCCGACGCCCAGGCCCGGGTGGTCCTCGAGCGCGCCCTCAAGCAGATTGCGCAAATGGGCCTGACCAGCGTGCACGATGCGGGCATCAACGTCAGCCAGGATGCGCTCTACCGCAGCTACGCCGACCAGGGCAAGCTCACCGCCCGCGTGTACGGCATGATCGGCGACGCCGGCGCCGACTTCGACCAGCTCTCGGCCAAAGGCCCGCTCAAGACCTATGCCAACGACCTGTATGCGCTGCGCGCGGTCAAGCTGTATTCGGACGGCGCCCTGGGCAGCCGCGGCGCCGCCCTGATCGCCCCCTACAGCGACGAGCCCAAGTCGCACGGCCTGCTGTTCCGCCAGGACGCGGATATCTACGCAATGATGGACAAGGCCATGCGGCGCGGCTACCAGGTCAACGTGCACGCCATCGGCGACGCCGGCAACCGCCAGATCCTGGATGGCTACCAGCAGCTGATCCCACGCTACAAAGGCAAGGGCGGCGCCGCGCTGCGCCACCGCATCGAGCACGCGCAGGTCGTCGCCCCGGCCGATATCGCGCGCTTCAAGACCATCGGCATCGTGCCGTCGATGCAGCCGACCCACGCCACCTCCGACATGAACATGGCCGAACAGCGCGTCGGCCCCGAACGCATCAAGGGCGCCTACGCCTGGCGCACCTTCCTCAAGCAGGGCTCTCGCATCGCTTGCGGCTCGGACTTCCCGGTCGAGTCGTCCAACCCCTTCTTCGGGATCCACGCGGCCGTCACGCGCCAGGATGCGGCAGGCCAGCCGGCCGCCGGCTGGTACCCCAACGAGGCCATGACGCTCAAGGAAGCGCTGCGCTGCTTCACGCTCGACGCGGCATACGCCGGCCACCAGGAACAATCCACCGGCTCGCTGGAAAAGGGCAAGTGGGCCGATTTCATCGTCGTCGACCAGGACCTGTTCGCCATGCCGGCAGCCGATATCCACAAGGTCGGCGTGCTGCAAACCTGGGTCGCAGGGCGCCAGGTGTTCAAGAAAGAGTAAGCCTGGAAGGGGGCGTTCGCAAGCGCGCATAAATGATTTGACTTGGTTGTATATACAACTTAGACTTTGAAGCTGCACGGGGCGCGTGGCGCTTGCGCACGCGCCTGCCCCTAAACTCTTGAAGGAGATGCCATGACCACCGATCCGACCAGTTTCGATGATGATCCCCGCTTCGACGCCAGCCGCACGATCCGCGCCCCGCGCGGCACCGAACTGGCTTGCAAAAGCTGGCTGACGGAGGCGGCCTACCGCATGATCCAGAATAATCTGGATGCGGAGGTGGCGGAAAATCCCAAGCACCTGGTGGTCTACGGCGGCATCGGCCGCGCGGCCCGCAACTGGGCCTGCTACGACCAGATCCTGGCGTCCCTGCGCGAACTGGAAGACGACCAGACCTTGCTGATCCAGTCCGGCAAACCGGTCGGCGTGTTCCAGACCCACCCCGACGCGCCGCGCGTGCTGATCGCGAACTCGAACCTGGTGCCCAAGTGGGCCAACTGGGAGCACTTCAATGAACTCGACCGCAAGGGCCTGTTCATGTACGGGCAGATGACCGCCGGCAGCTGGATCTATATCGGCACCCAGGGCATCGTGCAGGGCACGTACGAAACGTTCGCCGAGGCAGGCCGCCAGCATTTCGGCGGCGACTGGGGCGGACGCTGGATTCTCACCGCAGGCCTGGGCGGCATGGGCGGCGCGCAGCCGCTGGCGGCCACCTTCGCCGGCGCGGTCTCGCTCAATATCGAGTGCCAGCAAAGCAGCATCGACTTCCGCCTGCGCACCGGCTACCTCGACAAGCAGGCCACCGATATCGACCACGCCATGTCGCTGATCGCCCAACACACGGCGGCGCGCGAAGCGGTGTCGATCGGCTTGCTGGGCAACGCGGCCGATGTGCTGCCGGAGCTGGTGCGGCGCGCCAAAGCGGGCGGCCTGGTGCCCGACATGGTGACCGACCAGACCTCGGCGCATGACCTGATCAACGGTTACCTGCCGCGCGGCTGGACGGTGGAACAGTGGAAGGCCGCCCAGAAGGACCCGGCGCAGCACGCGCGCCTGACCGCCGAGGCGGCGTCGTCGTGCGCAGTGCACGTGCAGGCCATCCTCGACTTCCACGCCATGGGCGTGAAGGCGGTCGATTACGGTAACAACATCCGCCAGGTTGCCAAGGACCAGGGCGTGGCGAACGCCTTCGACTTCCCCGGCTTCGTGCCGGCCTACATCCGCCCGCAGTTCTGCGAAGGGCGCGGTCCGTTCCGCTGGGTGGCGCTGTCGGGCGATCCGGAAGATATCTACAAGACCGATGCCAAGATCAAGGAGCTGTTCCCGGAACAGAAACAGGTGCACCACTGGCTCGACATGGCGCGCGAGCGCATCGCCTTCCAGGGCCTGCCGGCGCGCATCTGCTGGCTGGGCCTGGGCGAACGCCACATCGCCGGCCTGGCGTTTAATGAAATGGTGCGCACGGGCGAGCTGAAAGCGCCTATCGTCATCGGTCGCGACCACCTCGATACCGGCTCGGTCGCCAGCCCGAATCGCGAAACGGAAGCCATGCGCGACGGCACCGACGCCGTCTCCGACTGGCCGCTCCTGAACGCGCTGCTCAATACCGCCGGCGGCGCCACCTGGGTCTCGCTGCATCACGGCGGCGGGGTCGGCATGGGCTACTCGCAGCATTCGGGCGTGGTCATCGTGGCCGACGGCACCGACGCCGCCGCCAAGCGGCTGGCGCGGGTGCTGGTCAACGACAGCGGCTCGGGTGTCATGCGCCACGCCGACGCCGGCTACGAGACGGCGGTGGCCTGCGCCAAGCGCAATGGCCTGAACCTGCCGATGCTTCCGTAACGGGCAACATTCCGACCCACGCATATCTGACCAGAGCAAACATGAACACGACTTCGAACCAAGGCTGGACCCTCACTCCCGGCGCCATGAGCATGGCCGACCTGCGCGCCGTCTGGGCCGCACCGGGCGCGCTGACGCTGGCGCCATCGGCTTACCCGGCCATCCTGGCCTCGGCCGCGGCGGTCGACGCCATCGTCGCCAAGGGCGACGCCGCCTACGGCATCAACACCGGTTTCGGCATCCTGGCCAAGACCCGCATTCCCGACGAAAAGCTGGAAGAACTGCAGCGCAACCTGATCCTGTCGCACTCGGTCGGCACCGGCGCGCTGTTGTCGGACGCGGTGGTGCGCCTGATCGTGCTGATGAAAATCGGCAGCCTGGCGCGCGGCTTTTCGGGCGTGCGCCCGCTCATCATCGACACCCTGATCGCGCTGTACAACGCCGGCATCATGCCCGCCATTCCGGCCAAGGGCTCGGTCGGCGCCTCGGGCGACCTGGCGCCGCTGGCGCACATGACGCTCGCCATGCTGGGCGTGGGCCAGGTGCGCGTCAATGGTGAGTTGATGGAAGCGGCGGATGCCCTCAAGGCGGCCGGCATCGCGCCGGTGGTGCTCGGCCCCAAGGAAGGCCTGGCGCTGATCAACGGCACCCAGGTCTCGACCGCGCTGGCGCTGCATGGCTTGTTCATGACCGAGCGCTTGCTGGAAGCGGCCATGGTGGCCGGTTCCCTGTCGCTGGACGCGGCCAAGGGCAGCGATGCGCCGTTCGACGCGCGCGTGCACGCAGTGCGCGGCCAGCCGGGCCAGATCGCGGCCGCCGCCATCTATCGCCAGCTGGTGGCGTCGAGCGCGATCCGCGCTTCGCACCTGGTCGGCGACGAGCGCGTGCAGGATCCGTATAGCCTGCGCTGCCAGCCGCAGGTCATGGGCGCGATCATGGACTTGATCGCGAACGTATCGCGCACCCTTTTGATCGAGGCGAATGCCGTGACCGACAATCCGCTCATTTTCGCCGACACCGGCGAGATCATCTCGGGCGGCAATTTCCACGCCGAGCCGGTCGCCTTTGCGGCCGACACGCTGGCGCTGGCGATCGCCGAAATCGGCGGCCTGGCCGAGCGCCGCATCGCGCTGCTGATCGACGCCACTTTATCGGGCCTGCCGCCATTCCTGGTGCGCGAGCCGGGCGTCAATTCGGGCTTCATGATCGCCCACGTCACCGCCGCCGCGCTGGCGTCGGAAAACAAGTCGCTGGCGCATCCGGCCAGCGTCGACAGCCTGCCCACCTCGGCCAACCAGGAAGACCACGTCAGCATGGCGACCTTCGCGGCGCGCCGCCTGGACGAGATGGCGCACAATACGGCGGTGATTGTCGCCATCGAGCTGCTGGCGGCGGCGCAGGGAATCGATTTCCATCGGCCGCTCACCTCCTCGCCGCACCTGGAGCACGTGCACCAGCAATTGCGCCGGAAGGTGCCGTTTTTCGATGCCGACCGCTTCTTCGCGCCCGATATCGAGGCGGCGCGCCAGATGGTGCTGGGCGGCGAATTGAGTGCGTCCTGCAAGGCGCTGTTCGCGGGGCTGTACGCTTGACTTGGTAATCAGGCCAACTAAGCAGGCCAACATGCAAAAAAAGTAAAGGTGGGCGATCATGGATTTTGACTTCAAGGCGGGCAGTATTCCTTTGCTGGTGTCGATGCCGCACGTGGGCACCGATATCCCGGACGACATCGCCGCGCGCCTGTCGCCCGACGCGCTGGCCCGTCCCGACACCGACTGGCACCTGGCCCGCTTGTACGGCTTCCTGGGGGAGATGGGCGCCTCGACCCTGGCGGCGCGCTGGTCGCGCTACGTGATCGACCTCAATCGCCCGCCCGAAGACACCAACCTGTATCCGGGGCTGGACACGACCGGGCTTTGTCCGGTCGATACCTTCGCCAACACGGCGCTGTACCAGGATGGCCGCGAGCCCGACGAGCACGACGTGCGCGGACGGCTGGTGCGCTACTGGCAGCCGTATCACCGCCAGCTGCGCGGCGAAATCGACCGCCTGCTGGCGCTGCACGGCAAGGTGGTGCTGTGGGATGCGCATTCGATCGCATCAAGGGTGCCGCGCTTTTTCCAGGGCCGCCTGCCGGACCTCAATTTCGGCAGCGCCCAGGGCACTTCCTGCGCGCCCGGACTCGAACATGCCGTGGTCGGCGTGGCGCAGGCGCAGGACCGTTTTTCGGTCGCCGTCAACGGCCGCTTCAAGGGCGGCTACATCACGCGCCACTACGGCCAGCCCGACGTCAACGTGCACGCAATCCAGCTGGAGATGTGCCAGGTGCTGTACATGGATGAAAGCGCGCCGTTCGCCTACCGGCCGGAGGTCGCGGCCGAGGTCCAGCCGCTGCTGCGCAAGCTGGCCGAAGCGGCCGTGGGATGGGTGCGCGAATGAGCGAGCCGATGAGTGAGCCGTCCGCCCTGTTCGCGCGCCACGCCTTGCTGGCGCACGGCTGGGAGAGCAACGTCCTGCTCGAATGGGATGCGGGCGGCACCTTGTTGACGGTCGCGCCGGGCGCCGTGCACGCCGGCCAGCCCTTGGCCGACATCGTCTTGCCCGGCATGGTCAACCTGCATTCGCACGCTTTCCAGCGCGCCCTCGGCGGCCTGACCGAAACCGCCGGCGACGGGCCGGACAGCTTCTGGACCTGGCGCCAGCTGATGTACCGCTTCGCGCACAACATCACGCCCGAGCATATCGAGGCCATCGCCGCGCAGCTGTTCTCGGAATGCCTGCGTCATGGTTACACGTCGGTGTGCGAATTTCATTACGTGCAGCGCGACCAGGCCGGGGCGCTGTACGCGCGCCCGGCGCAAACGGCCGAACGCGTGGTCGCCGCCGCGCACATGACCGGCATCGGCGTGACCATGCTGCCGGTCCTGTACAGCTACGCCGGCTTCGGCGACAAGCCGCTCGCGCCCGAGCAGCAGCGTTTTCGCAGCGATACCGCCGACGTGCTGCGCATCGTCGAGGCGCTCGAACCTTTGCGCGGCAGGCAGGTCGAAGTTGGCGTGGCGCCGCATTCGCTGCGCGCCGCGTCGCTGGGCCAGATCGGCGAGCTGCTGGCGGCGCTGCCGGCGGGCCGTCCGCTGCACATCCACATCGCCGAGCAGCAGGGCGAAGTCGAACAATGCCTGGCGGCGACCGGCCAGCGCCCCGTGCGCTATTTGATGGATAACGTCGCGCTGGACGCGCGCTGGTGCCTGGTGCACGCCACCCACCTGGACGATGGCGAAGTCGCGGCGCTGGCCGCCAGCGGCGCCGTGGCCGGCCTGTGCCCGACCACCGAGGCCAACCTGGGCGACGGCCTGTTCCCGCTCGCGCCGTTCCTGGCCGCCGGCGGGCGCATCGGCATCGGCAGCGACAGCCACGTGTCGCAGTCGCCGGTGGAGGAGTTACGCTGGCTCGAATACGGCCAGCGCCTGCTGCACCAGAAGCGCAACGTGGCGGCCTCGCCAGCGCAGCGCCGCGTGGGCGACTTTTTGTGGCAAAGTGCCTTGCAGGGCGGCGCGCTGGCCAGCGGACGCCCGGTGGGCGTGCTGGCGGCGGGCAAACGGGCCGACCTGCTGGTGCTCGACAGCGAGCATCCGAATCTGGCCGGTATCGGCGCGGACGATGTGCTGGGTAGTTTTATCTTCTGCGGGAACGACAATCTGGTCAGGGATGTGATGGTGGGCGGCCGCTGGGTCGTGCGCCATCGCGAGCACATTGCGCAAACGGCGATTGCGCAGCGCTACAAACAGACCATCGCCCAACTGCGCAAGCTACGACCATGACGATCCTGATTCCCTACGCCAGCCTGGTGGCGTCCCCGTGGAAAAACGGCGGCGGCAGCACCACCGAAATCGCGCTCTCGCCGCCGCACGCGGGGCTCGACTCTTTCGATTGGCGCATCAGCCTGGCCACCATCGCCAGCAGCGGGCCGTTCTCGGTCTTCGAGGGCATCGACCGCACCCTGGCGCTGGTCGACGGCCCGGGCGTGACGTTCGATATCGAGGGCGACGGCCGCTTTGTGCTCAGCGACGAGGAGCCGGTGCTCGAATTTGCCGGTGAAGCGCAGGTTGTCGCCACCGTCGGCGCGCAGCCGACCACGGACTTTAACGTCATGACGCGCCGCTTGCGTTGCTCCCACCAGCTGGGCAGGCGCAGCCTGTCGGGCATGTCCGGTTTTGCCACGCGCGCCGACCTGACCATCCTGTTCCTGGCCGAAGGCGACAGCCTGGAGGTGAGCAGCGACGATGAACGGTTCGGCATGGTGCGCTACGATGCGGTGCTGTTCGATAGCGACGCCACCTGGACGCTGGAAGCGGGCCAGGCGACGATCTTCATCGTCGATATCTACTTTCACCAGGACTAGCCGATGTTCGTCTACGACACGCTGTTTACCAATGTGCACCTGGCCACCATGGAGCAGGGTTACGGCGAATTGCGCGACAGCGCGGTCGCGGTGCATGAAGGCCGCATCGCTTGGCTCGGGCCGCGCGCCAAAGCGCCGCCGGCGAAAACCGTGCACGATGGCGGCGGCTGCTGGCTCACGCCCGGCCTGGTCGACTGCCACACCCACATCGTCCACGCCGGCAACCGCAGCGACGAATTCGAGGCGCGCCTGAACGGCGCCACCTATGAAGACATCGCCAACGCCGGCGGCGGCATCATGTCCACCGTGCGCGCCACCCGCGCCGCGTCCGAAGACGAGCTGCTGCGCCAGAGCCTTCCGCGCGTGGCCAGCCTGCTGGCCGAAGGCGTGACCACGCTCGAAATCAAGTCCGGCTACGGCCTGACGTTGGACGACGAAGCCAAGATGCTGCGCGCGGCGCGCCGCGTGGCGCACATGCTGCCGGTCGCCGTGTCGGCCACCTTCCTGGGCGCGCACGCGCTGCCGCCCGAATTTGCCGGCCGCGCCGACGACTATGTGGACGAGATCTGCCAGCGCATGCTGCCGCAACTGGCGGCCCTTGGCCTGGCCGACGCGGTCGACGCCTTTTGCGAGCGGATCGGCTTTACCAATGCCCAGACCGAGCGCATTTTCGAGGCCGCGCGGCGCCACGGCATGCCGGTCAAGCTGCATGCGGAGCAGTTGTCGGACCAGGGCGGGGCCGAGCTGGTGGCGCGCTTCGGCGGACTGTCGGCCGATCACCTCGAACATCTGAGCCTGGCCGGCATCGACGCCATGGCGGCGGCCGGCACGGTGGCGGTGCTGCTGCCGGGGGCGTACTACTTCCTGCGCGATACCGTGCAGCCGCCGGTTGCCGCCCTGCGCGCAGCGGGCGTGCCGATGGCGGTGGCCACCGACTGCAATCCCGGCACCTCGCCGCTGACATCGATCCTGCTGGCGATGAACATGGCCTGCACCCTGTGGCGCCTGACGCCGCAGGAGGCGCTGGCCGGCGCCACCATCCACGCCGCGCGCGCGCTCGGCATGGCGACCGAGATCGGCTCGCTGGCGGTGGGCAAGCGCGCCGATTTCGCGCTGTGGGACATCGCGCGCCCGGCCGACCTGTCGTACGCGATGGGCTTGAACCCCTGCCGCGCTGTCGTCAATGCGGGCGTGCTGCGCAAACCGGTGGTAAGCTTGCCCGATTAATTTGTCGGGAGAGTGCCGTGCGCACCTTTTTTGCCACGGCCTTGCGCTGGCTATCTGTCTTTACGCTGCTTCTCGGGGGCGCCGCCACGGCGGCCGGCGGCGACACCCTGCGCGTCGGTTCCAAGCGCTTCACCGAGTCGTACATCCTGGGCGAAGTGCTGACCCAGACCGCAGCGACCCAAGGCAAGGCCGAACACCGCCAGGGCCTGGGCAATACCGCCATCGTGCTGGCCGCGCTGCAGGCCGGCAGCATCGACGTGTATCCCGAATATCGGGGCACGATCGAGCTCGAAATCCTCAAGAACAGCAGCCCCGGTTCGCTCGAGCAGATGCGCGCCGCCTTGAAACCCATGGGCCTGGGCGTGGCCGTGCCGCTCGGCTTCAACAATACCTACGCGCTGGCCATGCGCGCCGACAGCAAGGATATGGCGAGCCTGTCGGACCTGGCGCGCCAGCCGGGGCTCCAGCTCGGCCTGTCGCACGAATTCATCGGCCGTGCCGACGGCTGGCCGGGCCTCAGGCAGCGCTACGGGCTGCCGCACACGCCGCGCGGGCTCGATCACGGCATCGCCTACGAGGCCCTGGCGCAGCGCCAGGTCGACCTGATCGACATCTATTCGACCGACGCCAAGATCCGGCAATATGGCCTGCGCGTGCTCAAGGACGACCTGGGGTATTTTCCGCGCTACGACGCCATGCTGTTGTACCGGCTCGACGCGCCGCAGCGCTTTCCCGGGCAGTGGGCCGCCATCGCCAAACTGGAAGGGCGCATCACGGCCGAGCAGATGATCGCCATGAACGCGCAAGTCGAACTGGAAGGCAAGACCTTTGCCGCCGTGGCCAAGAACTGGCTGGTCCCGGCCAGTGCTGCGCACGGTCCCGCGCGCGGGGGCCTGATGAGCAAGATGTTCGACGCCGGCCTGTGGACCCTGACGCGCCAGCACGTGCTGCTGGTGCTGGCGTCGGTGATCCTGGCCTGCCTGGTCGGCATTCCGCTCGGGATCGTGGCCGCTTTCGCGCCACGGCTGCGGCAAACGGTGCTGGCGCTGGCCGGCATGCTGCAAACGGTGCCCTCGCTGGCCTTGCTGGCGATATTGATTCCGCTGTTGGGCATGATCGGCACCGTGCCGGCGTTAGTCGCCCTGTTCGTCTACGCGCTGCTGCCGATCGTGCGCAATACCTGCACCGGCCTGTTGGGCGTGCCGCAGGGCTTGCGCACGGCGGCGCAGGCGCTGGGCCTGGGCCGGCGCGCTATCTTGATCGATGTCGAACTGCCGCTGGCGCTGCCGGTGATCCTGGCCGGCATCAAGACGGCGGCGGTGATGAGCGTGGGCACCGCGACGATCGCGGCCTTTATCGGCGCGGGCGGCTTTGGCGAGCGCATCACGATCGGCCTTGCGCTCAACGATAACGATATGCTCCTGGCCGGCGCGATTCCGGCGGCGCTGCTGGCTTTGCTGACGCAGGGTTTGTTTGAAGCGGGAGAACGCTTGATCGCGCGCCGCAATTAGTGTTGCGCGCTTGATCCGCCAGCGCTGTGGTTTGCGCCGCGTCAAAGGCGCCGTTTCGGAGAAGGTAATAATTGCTTACAACAAGTTACGTAACTAAACAGAGGTAAGCAATTGTAAAGCCCGGCCAGTTCGCTGCAAGCGGCAACTATAGTGAAGCCGTAGATTGTCTCCAGTCTCCCCTCCCCATTCTAAAAAAATGGGTTTGCCCACGGTGATGTTATCCCGTGGGCTTTTTCTTTTTCAGGCCGCCGCAAGCTTGCCCAGCGCCTCGCCGTCGACGCGGCAGATACGCCAGTCCGGCAAGATCTGCGCACCCACGCTCTTGTAAAAGTTGATGGCGTTCTCGTTCCAGTCCAGCACCGACCATTCGAACCGTCCGCACTCGCGTTGCAGCGCCAGCTGCGCCAGCGCGGCCAGCATCTGCTTGCCGTAGCCCTTGCCGCGATGAACTTGTTTGACGTACAAGTCTTCCAGATACAGGCCCTTGCGCGTGAGGAAGGTGGAAAAATTGTGGAAGAACAAGGCGAAACAGGCGACTTCCTCACCCTCGACCCCGACCAGCGCTTCGCACGATGGACGCGGGCCGAACAGGGCGTCGTGCAACTGCGCTTCGGTGGCCACCACCAGGTGTTCGAGTTTTTCGAACACGGCCAGCTCGACGATCATGCCGTAAATGTGGGCGACGTCGGACGGCTGCGCCGGGCGGATGCTGAAATTGTTATCGGTAGTCATGGAACCTCGGGAATGGCGGCCAGGCTCGCTGCTGGCGCGGGTTGGGTTGAAGCGGAAGAGGGCGCGGACGCCGATACGGCCGGCGCGCGCAGTGCCCAGGCGACACTGGCCAGGCACACGGCCATGCCCAGCCATTCGACCGGGCCGGGCCGGTAATGTTCGAGCTGGATCGACAGCAGCACGGAAATGACGGGTGTTACCACGCCGATGTACACGGCTTTTGCCGAGCCGATGCGGTTGATCAGGGTGAAGTAGGCGTTGAAGGCGATCACCGAGCCGAACAGCGACAGGTACAGCAACGCCATCCAGTAGCGCGGCGCGGCCGGCAGCACGAATGGCTGGCCGCTGGCGAGCGCCCAGGCGGCTACCATCGAGGTGCCCCAGAACATCGACCAGGCCATGGTCAGCATCAGGTTCGACGATTGCTCGCGCACCTTGGCTACCACCACCGTGCCGGCCGAGCTGGCAATGGTGGCGACCAGGGCCAGTACCAGGCCGAGCAGGAAGTGGCCGCTGCCGCCGCCGGCGATTTCTTTCCAGGCGCCGGCAATCGAGTTGAAGAACAGCATCGTCACGCCGACGATGGCGATCAGGCCGGCGGCCCAGGTGCGCCAGGAAATCGGCGTGCCGAAGGCGATGCGGCTGCAGATCGGGGTCCAGAACACCATCAGCGCGAACAGCACCGCCACCAGGCCCGACACCAGGTATTGCTCGGAACCGTAAGTGCACACGTACGACAGGGCAAAGGTGAAAAATCCTTGCAACATCACCCAGCGCTGGGCGCGCCATGGCAGGCGCAGCTTGTCGCCGCGCACCAGGCACCAGGCGAACAGGGTGGCCGAGGCCAGCCCGAAGCGGTACACCACCGACACTGCGGGCGCGACTTCGCCCAGCTGCAAGGTGATGGCAAAAAAGGTGGAGCCCCAGATCAGGGCCGCGATCGCGAAGAGGAGTGGAGATGACATCCGGAAAGTATACGGTGATTCGCAACTTTCTGCCCGCCAGCCTCAATCGGCTACCAGGCCAGGTTGAGGCGCCGGTACAGGAAGCTCAGCACGAACAGCGGGCCGATCAGCAGGAAGCGCAGGTCGTCAAAGAACGATGGCTTTTTGCCCTCGATCTTGTGGCCGATGAACTGCCCGATCCAGGCCAGCACGAAAATGGCCAGCGACAGCGGCAACACGGTGGCCGGCGGCATCAGGCTGAGCAGGCCGAGCATCAGGGCCGACATGGCCAGCATGCCGGCCGCAAACGGTTTTGATAACTGGAAGTAATAGCACAGCGACAGCACGGTGACGGCCACGGCCGCGAACGGGTGGATCCACCAGATAATGCCGAGCAGGGTGAACACGATCACCGGCACGCAGACGAAGTGAATCAACTCGTTGGTGTGGTTCAGGTGGCTTTCGCTGTATTTGGCGAGCAAGGTGTCGATGGCGCGCGGCTGGTTAGCTTGGTCCATGGGAGTCTCCGGATTTTGTTGTTGTGGTTGGCTTGCCGGACGATTCTACACCTCTCTCGCGGGCTGCTAGAATCGCGGCATGAACGATTTTCAGCTTGCCAATGTCGAAGCGGACGAGGCCACGCTCAAGCACTGTTTTGCGCCGGTGGTCGATGCGCACACCCGCATTCTTGTGCTCGGCAGCCTGCCGGGCGAGCGCTCGCTCGCGCAGCAGCAATATTATGGCAACCGCCAGAACCGCTTCTGGGCGCTGATGTCGGAAGTCACCGGTGTCGACCTGGTGGCGTTCGATTACGAGGCGCGCCTGGCGGCTTTGCTAACGCACGGCATCGGCCTGTGGGATGTGGTGGCGCAGGCCCGCCGCGAGGGCAGTCTGGACAGCCAGATTCGCGGCCATGTCGGCAACGACCTGGCGGGGCTGGTGCAGAGCCTGCCGCAGCTGGCAACGATTGCATTCAATGGCGGCACGGCGGCGCGGCTGGGAATGAAGGCGCTGGGCGAACTGGCGCGGCGCTATCGCATCGTCAACCTGCCGTCGAGCAGCCCGGCCTACACGGCGCCGTATGCCGATAAATTGCTGGTGTGGCGGACCTTGGGGGATGAGGTCAGTCCCCAGGCGAGCAGCCCGGCATAGTCCATGCCCGCGCGCTCGCAGCAACGAGCGTCACCGATGATGCGATTTGCATTAACCATAGAATAATATTTATCTTGACGCAAGTTTGGCATGCGACTAGGATTTCCTTGCCGCTCTAAGCGGTACACCGTTGGATTGAATTTCGCTATTTTTAGAGAGATACGAAAATGAAAAATCAAAATGGAATGAAAACGTTCGCGTTCAAGCTGGCCGAGAAAAAAACCAAAGAAGCAAAACCGGCGCCGCAGTGGCAAGCGCGCGAAGGCGTCTCCACTGCCGGCTGCTCCGGTCCCGATGCACGCGGCGACCGCCGTCCGGGCCGCGACAACGGCATCTATTGCTGACAACGTCGCTGGATAACAAGCCTTGCTCGTCGCAGGGCTTTTTTTATCCATATCGCTGTCCTCCACGTCACTTTTTGAAAGATCGGTCCATGGAAAAGCAAGAGAACACCAAGTTGTTTGCCTTCAAACTGGCTGAAAAGAAAGCCAAACAAGCCAAGCCAGCCCCGCAATGGAAACTGCGCGACGGCGTCGCCAGCGCCGGCTGCTCCGGCGAAGACCAGCGTGCAGATGGGTACTGGGGCCGCGATCTCGGCGTATGGTGCTGAGCGCCTGACACCCGGGCAAGCCCTGCTCTTTCGGGCAGGGCGTTTTCCGTTACATCTTCAAAGCGGCATATGGCGAAAAAGGTTCTGATTGTCAGTAACAGCGCCGACCTGCACGTCGACCTGCTCATCCCCATCCTGCAAGCGAAAGGATGCGCGGCCTTCCGCATCGACCTCGATGCTTTCCCGCGCGATTACCAGAGCGCCCAATGGTTTGCCGCGGGTAGCCTGCGCCAGTGGATCCGCCACCTGCCCTCGGGCGTGTCGCTCGACCTGGCCGAAGTAGGCGCGATCTGGAGCCGCAAGCCGGCCGAATTCGGTTTTCTCAGCCCCGACCTCGGGGTCCAGGAACGCCTCTTCGCCAGGGCCGAAACCGAGCAGGCGCTGTTCGGCATGCTCTACACGCTCGACTGCTTCTGGATGAGCCATCCATTAGCCCTGCGCGGCGCCATGTGGAAGGGCGAGCAATTGCAGCGCGCCGCGCGCATGGGCTTTCGCATTCCCGCGTCGCTGACGACCAATTCACCCGCCGAAGTGAAAGCCTTCCGCGCCAGTTTTGATGGCCCGATGATCTTCAAGGCCCTGTCCAGCCCCAATCTCGGGGGCGAGGACCTGGCCGACGATGAGCGCGTGGCGCAGGGCATCGGCACCACCGTGGTCGACGATGCCATGTTCGATCAACTGGACTCGGTCGGCGAACTGGCCTGCCATTTTCAGGAGTACATTCCCAAACGGTACGAACTGCGCGTGACGATCATCGGCGAGCGCGTGTTCGCGGCCAGGATCCATTCGCAGGACGACCAACGCACCGCCATCGATTCGCGCGACATGTCGGCCGATATCCTGTACGAGGCGACTGTCTTGCCGGACGCGCTGCGCGAGCGCTGCCTGGCGTTCGTGCGCAGCTACGGACTGGCCTACGGCGCGCTGGACCTGATCGTCACGCCCGATGACGAGATCGTTTTCCTGGAAAATAATCCGGTCGGCCAGTTCCTCTACATCGAGCAGTTGATTCCCGCATTGGCCATGCTCGACGCGCTGGCCGACCGACTTGTCGAGGAGTGCGCATGACCCAGTCACACCGTTTCCCAGTGCGTGAGCAGATCAAGGAGATCGAAGCGCTGCGCGACAGCCGCGTGCTGGTGTTGGCCGCCTCCAACCTGGACATGGAGATCCTGCCGACTCTATATGAACAGTGCCGCGCAATCGGCCGGGTGGCGCGCCTGGACGTGGTGCTGCAATGCCGCGGCGGCATCGTCAACGCGGCGCGCCGCATCGCGCTGCTGCTGCGCCAGTTCAGCGAGCACTTGGCGTTCATCGTGCCGTATCACTGCGAATCCTCGGCCACCATCCTGGCGCTGGCGGCCGATGAAATCATCGCCGGCGACCTGGCCATGTTCTCGCCGATCGATCCGCACCTGCATGGCGGGGCCGACGACGACAGCGCCGCCTCATCGTTCTCGTGCCAGGACATCAAGATGTTCGGCGCCATGAGCGAGGAGTGGTTCGGCGTCAGTTCCGACGAAGCGCGCCTGCAGTCGCTCGGTCTTCTGTGCAACAGCATCTTTCCGCCGACCCTCACCGCGTTTTACCGCAGCACCGAGGAAGTGATGCGGATCGGCGAAGAACTGCTGCGCTTTCACATGCCCGACAAACCCGAGGCCACGCGCCAGGACGTGGTCAAGGAACTGATGTTCGGCCATTACTCGCATAACTACGCGCTCACCGGCGAGGAGCTGGCAAAACTGGGGTTGAACATCCGGCGCGAAGCGCAGGTCGAGGAATGCGCCTGGCGCATATCGCGCGTGCTGCAAACGATTGTCGGCGGCGGCCTGCGCGAATCGGCCGAGGCGCCGTGGAACGATGTGCTGCTGGCCACGCGCGACGGCGGCATGCTGCGCGAACATCGCAGCGGCGGCTTCCTGCCGCGCTGGAGCAAGCTGGCCGTATGAGCGCCGCAGCCTACCTCGCGGAGATCATCCGCTTCTTCACTGCCTTTTTGCTCGTGTGCGCCGCCATCGGCAAATTGCGCACGCTGTCCGCATTCACGCATAACCTGGTCGAGTCGTTCGGCGTGAAGCGGCAGGCGTCGGCGCTGCTGGCGCCCGCCGTCATCGCGGCCGAGGCGCTGCTGGCGGGCCTGATCCTGGCCGGCGGCGGCATCGGCCGCATCGGCATGGCGGCCGCCCTCGTGCTGTTCGTCGTGCTGACGGCGCTCGTCGGCTACCGCTACGTGGTCGAAGGCAGCGTCAAATGCAGCTGCTTCGGCGAGAGCGAACGGCCGGTATCGGGCTACGACTTGCTGCGCAACGGCTTGGTCATCGCCGCCATCGGCGCCTGCCTTGCATTGCCCGGCGGGGCCGTTTTCGGCAAAAAGGAAAGCGTGCTGGCCGCCGCGCTGGCGACGATTGCCACGATCGGCGCCATCGGCTTCCACGATCTTGCCCGTACCCTGAAGCGGAGCGCGTGATGGATAGCGACGTCCTGGCCGTCATCCTGCTGCTGCTGGCGTTGAGCGTGGCGCTGAACCTCAAGCTGTCGTTGCAGCTCTTGAAAGTCGTGCATCATCTCAGCGCGGCCGCAAAGGCGGCATCGATCCTGCCGCTGGGCGAAGCGCTTGACGCCTTTAGCGGCAAACGCCTGGCCGACGGCGCGCCTCTCACGGTGGGCGATGACGGCCAGCCGGCGGTGCTGCTGTTCCTCTCCAGCGCTTGCCCCAAATGCCGCCACAAGCTGCCCGAGATCGAACACCTGGCGCCGCTGGCGCGCGAAGCCGGCGTGGCGCTCTGGCTGGTCAGCCTGGAGCCGGGCTGGCGCCTGCGCCGCTTCCTGCAAGCGACCACGCTGGAAGGCAGCACCGTGCGCGTCTCCGGCGCCGACTACGGCATGCTCAACCCGCTCATGTCTTCACCTTCGTACCTGTTCGTCAGCCAGGCCGGCACCCTGGACGCGCGCGGCATGATCGGCGACGACGACTGGCGCAGTTTTTGCGAACAGATGGACGAGATGCCGACGGCGCAAGAGGCAGGCGCGTGAGCCGGGCGTCGCCCCATCTCGACCGCCTGCGCCTGCTGCGCCCCTTCGCCGGCCGCCTGTGCGCGGGCCTGGTGTGCATGGCGGTGACGGTGCTGATCCAGCTGGCCTATCCCAAGGCGCTGTCGTACTTCATCGATAACATCAACGTGAGGAACGACATGGCGTGGTTCAGCTCACTGGCGCTGATCATGCTGGCCGTGCTCGCGCTGCAGGCAGTGGCGGCCACCGCGCGCTATTACATTTTCGAGTCGACCGGCTACATGATCGTCACGCGCATCCGGCGTCAGTTGTACGCGGCGCTGATCGGGCAGCCAATCGGCTTCTACGACAAGCACCACGTCGGCGAACTGACTAACCGCCTCACGGCCGATGTCGAAATCCTGCACGACACGCTGACCATGGGGATGGCCGTCTCGCTGCGCTGCCTGTGCGTGTTCATCGGCGGCGTGGCGATGCTGCTGGCAATTTCGCCGGTCCTCTGCCTGATGCTGGTGATCTTTTTGCCGGCGACGCTATTCATCGGCAAAATGACGGGCAAGGTGTACCGCAAGCGCGCCAGCCTGATGCAGGACGGCCAGGCCGAATGCGGCAAGGTCGCGCAGGAGCATTTTTCGAATATCCGCCTGGTGCATGCCTTCAGCCAGCAGCGCACCGCGCGCGCGCGTTACGCCGGCGCGACCGGGCATGCCTTGTCGCTGTCGGTGTCGAGCAGCGCGCTGTTTGCGCTGTTTCGCGGCGGCTCGTCGTTCCTGGTGTACCTGGCGCTGCTGGGGACTTTATGGTTCGGCGCGCGCCTGATCGGACAGGGCGCGCTGTCGGTGGGCGACCTGACCGCCTTTATCCTGTACGCCAGCATGGTGACCGAAGCGGCCGGCGCCATCGGCGAATTCTGGAACGCGTGGATGCGCACCATCGGCGCCACCGAATGGATCTTCAACGTCATCAACAGCGAACGCGCGCAGCAAGCCGCGCCGGGTGGCGAGGTGCGCTTGCAGGGCAAGCTGGCATTCGAGAACGTGGCGTTTGCGTATCCCGAACGGCCGGATACGCCGGCGTTGAACGGCATCGATTTTTCGATTGCCGCCGGCGAGACGATTGCGCTGGTCGGCGCATCCGGCGCCGGCAAGTCGACCATCGCCAGCCTGATCCTGGGTTTCTACCAGCCCGACAGCGGCAGCATTTTGTTCGACGGTGCTCACGCCAGCGCCATGACGCTGGCGGGCATCCGCAGCAAGCTGGCGATCGTGGAGCAGGAGCCATCGCTTTTTTCGGGAAGCATATTCGAGAACATCGCGTTCGCGGTGGCCGAACGCGACGTGACCCTGGATGAAGTGAAGGCGGCGGCCAGCCTGGCCTATGCCCACGATTTCATCAGCGCCTTCCCGGATGGCTATGACACCGTGGTCGGCGAGCGTGGCGCGCAACTGTCGGGCGGGCAGAAACAGCGCATCGCGATTGCGCGCGCCCTGCTGCGCGATCCGCGCATCCTGATCCTCGACGAAGCGACCAGCGCGCTCGATTCCTCCAGCGAACTGCAGGTGCAGCGCGCGCTCGACACCTTGATGCAAGGGCGCACCACGATCATCATCGCGCACCGCTTTTCCACCATCGTCAAAGCCGACCGCATCTTGGTGCTGGAGCAGGGCAGGCTGGCGCAGCAGGGCACGCACGCGCAACTGGTGGCGCAGCAGGAGGGCTTGTACTTCCACCTGATGCGCCACCAGTTGGCACGGGCCGGCGACGATCTGGTTCCGGCTTAAGCCCCGGCTGCCGTCAGCGTTTTGCTGAACTGCGATACGCCATTGAGATCGAACAGCTCGACCTTCATCGCCTTCGACTGCGGGTCGATATTGACTTCGCCGAAGAACTGGTAGCCGGCGAACGGCGACGAATTCTGGATCGGCGGCGCCTTGGCAAACACCTCGGTCGGGCCGAACGTCATATCGAGCTTGCCCGGACCGAAGGCGCCGGCATTCATCGGGCCGGCCACGAATTCCCAGAACGGCGCAAAATCGGTGAAGTGCGCCTTGGCCGGGTCGTAGTAATGGGCCGCGCAGTAATGCACGTCGGTCGTGATCCAGACCACGTTCGGCACCGCCTTGATGCCCTTGAGCAGGCGCGCCATTTCCAGCTCGCGTCCCGAGGCCGGCCCGCTCACGCCATTGGCCACCGCTTCCCACATCGCCACGCCTTTGGCGTCCTTGCCGTCGGCGACTTCCAGCCCGATCGGCATGTCCGACGAGATGACTTTCCAGGTCGCTTTCGAGGCGCTCAGTTCGGCGATCAGCCAGTCCACCTGGGCCGAGCCGAGGATGGCCGAAGCGGCGTTTTCCTCGGTCTGCAGGTTGGTGCTGTTGGGACCACGATAGCTGCGCATGTCGATCACGAACACGTCGAGCAGCGGGCCGTAAGCGATGCTGCGGTAGATGCGCTGGGGTTCGGCCTGTTTGTAAAAGCGCATCGGCGCGTATTCCAGGAAGGCGCGCCGGCCACGCTCGGCCAGGGTGGCGACGTTCTTTTCCTTGTAGCGCGCATCGGCCGCCAGGTCCTTGGCGCCGCTGTAGTTGTTGGTCACTTCGTGGTCGTCCCACTGCCAGATCTGCGGCACTTGCGCGGCGAATTTGCGAAAGTTCAGGTCGAGCGTGTTGTAAGAGTGGCGGCCACGGAATTCCTTGAGCGTTTCGGCGACCTTGCTCACCTCTTCGGTCACGATGCTTTTCCAGATCTGGCCATTTTCGGCCTTCGCTTCGGCCGCGATCGGGCCGTCGGCGTAGACCGTGTCGCCGTTATGGATGAAGAAATCCGGATCGCGCTTGCGCATCGATTCGTACATGCGCACGCCGCCGAAATCCGTATTGATGCCCCAGCCCTGGCCGGCCTGGTCGCCGCTCCAGTGGAAGCGGATGGCGCGCTTGCCGTCCGCCTGCGGCATGGTGCGGAACTGGCCCGCGACGGGCTCGCTCTCGATGCGGCCATTGGCCGGGTCGACGTACTTCACGCGCACGAACACGGTCTGGCCGGCCGGGAGGCCCGACAAGTCGACGCGCGAGGTGAAGTCGGTGGCCTCGGTGGCGGTCGGGCCGGCAATGCGGCTGGCGTTGGTGAAGCGCTCGCTGGTGTCGTATTCGACAATCATTTGCGCAGTGCGGTCGCTGCGGCTCCAGATCACGGCGCGTTCGCCGGTCACGTCGCCGAACTGGATCCCCGAGGGCAGCTTGGGCCGTTCGGCGTCGCTGGTGACGATGGCCGGAGCAGGGGAGTCGGAACCGCCGCAGGCCGACAGCAGCAGCGACCCGTTGAGCGCCGTGCCGCCGGCGATGATGCCGCCGCGCGTGAGGAAACCGCGGCGTGAAAGTGTTGAGGTCATGAAGGCTCCAGTGAAGAATGGCTGGAAGTCTAGAGCCTGTTTATGACCTATTCATGAATTGCTAAAGGGAAATCATGTTGCGCCGGCCAGGGCGCGCAGCACGCCGGCGCTGTCGCCGATGGTGGCGTATTCGCCGTCCAGGTTGGCCAGCGCCATCGCGTGCACGTCGGCGGCGCTGCGCGCCTGGCCGGCGTAGTCGGTGCAGGCAAAGGCGAAGCAGGCGTCGGCCACCACGGTGGTGTCGAAGCCCAGGTTACCGGCGCTGCGCGCGCTGCCTTCGACTGAATTGTTGGTGCTCACGCCGGCCATGACGATGCGCGTGATGCCGCGCACGCGCAGCCAGCGTTCGAGGCCCGAATGGATGAACGCATCGGGCACGTTTTTCTCGACCACGTGTTCCCGCGCCAGCGGCAGCAGCGCATCCTGAAATTCGGCGCCCGGCTGGCCGGGCCAGAACAAGCTGCCCGGCGTGCGCGACATGTGGCGCACGTGGACCACGGGCGCATCGACGGCGCGCCACGCCGCCAGCAGGTCGGCGATGCGCGAGCCGGCCTGCGGGTTGTTACGCTCTCCCGCGGCCGGATTGGCCATGGCTTTTTGCATGTCGATGATGATCAAGGCTGGCAGGTCGGTGCGCATGCGGGCTCGCTGAAGAAGGGACGAGCGTCGATTATAGTGGCGCCTTAATAAGCGCGCTGGCGCTTGCCGATCTGCGAGCGCAGGAAGGCCAGCTTGGCCGAATAGCGCTCGCTGGCCGCGTGCGTGGTGCTGTTGTCGAGCGCCAGCGCCAGCTCGTCGCGCGCGGCGTTCGCTTCGCCCAGGCGCCAGTGCGTCATCGCCAGCCAGAAGTGGAATTCGTGGTTGAAGGGCGCGCGCCGCACTTCCTTGTTGAGCAGCTCGCGCGCCTCGCCGTAGCGCAGCTCTTCCAGGGCCTTCATCGCCAGGTGGAAGTAGTGGTAGGGCGGGGTCGGCTCCAGGGTGGCCAGGCGCGCCGCCAGCGCCTTCGACTCCGCTTCCTTGCCCAGTTTCGACAACACCGGCACCAGGTTGTGCATGGCGATCGTGCTTTCGGGCTCCAGGGTCAGGGTGGCCTTGAAGGCGCGTTCGGCCAGCGCATTGTCGCCGTGGCGCTGGTAGACAACGCCCAGGGTGTTGTAGGGCGTCGAGTAGGTCGGCAGGTGCATCACCGCCGCGCGCGCCCACCAGTAGGCCTGGTCGAGATTGTTCTCGGCCAGCGCTTCGGCCGCGCGGTTATTCATGAACATCGCTTCGATCATGCGCTCTTCGATCACGTGCGTGTTGTAGCGCGCGCTGTCTTCGGGCGGCAGGAAGTCGATGGTGATCATGCGCTCCTCGCCGCCCAGGGTGCGCGCCTGCACCGTGCGCCGCTTGCCCATCGAGAGGTTGACGTGGGTGCTGGCGAAATACAGGCCGCCGCTGCGGGTCCAGGTTTCGTCGATCATCACGTCCTGGTACTGCACTTCCAGCCCCAGGTGCTTGGCGAAAGCGGCCGTCATGACCACCAGCGACAGGCAGTTGCCCATGCGCGCATCGAACGTTTCGGCGGCGTTGCGGGTGACGCTGGCGTCGTATTCGAGTTTCAGCTCGCCCTTGGTGTAGAGCGCCTCGACCAGGCCGCGCTCCGGCCCGAGCCGGCGCAGCACGCTGTGGAACTCGGGGCTGTCGAGATAGGCGCGCATGGCGGGACCGAGCACGAACAGCTGGTCCGGGCCGACCGCCGCCGGCGCCGGCGTGAAGGTGGCGTCGCTCAAGACCGCCGGCAGCGGCAGCGGGGGCGGCACGCGCACGCTGGCGCAGCCGCCGCCCAGCAGGGACAAGGTCAAGATGGCCAAGCTGGCAAGGTGTCGCATCGATGCCTCCTCAAGTCTGACTTTCAGTATCGTCGCCGAAACGCCGAAAGTCTAGCAGCCTGTCGGACTTGGGATCGTCGGCTGCAAAAATACCTGGGACGGTCCATATTTCGCCGCTTTCTCGGCCAATAGCACGCTATTGGCACTGCGAAATCGTCAAAATCTGGCCTCGCCCAGCCATTTTTTCGCTTCGACTCCCCAAGTCCGACAGGCTGCTAGCCCTCGTGCTCGCCGTGGAAGGAGTCGTGCAGCTCGTCGAGCAGGTCGGTGATGTCGTCGTCGGACAGGCCGAGGTAGGCGCTGGCGCGGGCGCCGCCCTTGTCCCATTCGAGCGAGCCGCCGTGGCCCTGGTACTGCTGGATGGCGCTTTCGGCCAGCAGCGACAGCGCCACCAGGGCGCGCACGGCGTCGTCGGTGGCCTCGTCTTCGAGCACGCTGTAATCCTGGTGGTGCAGGATGGCCCACGCCACTTCGCTCGACAGGCCCCAGTTGCGCGCCAGCAGGCAGCCGATGGCGGCGTGGTTGGTGCTGTGGCGTTCATCTTCGAGCGCGGTGAAGGGGCGCAGCGGGTCGTTGGCCGCTTCGGCGAAGGTGGAGGCGTAGGCGGGAAAGCGCTGCATCAGCAGCGGCACGCCGGTGTCGCAGAACAGGCCGAAAGTGTGCGCCACGTCGGCTTCGCCGATGCGCAAGCGGCGCGACAGGTACACCATGGCCTGGGCGCGCCGGGTCGACAGGTCCCAGAAACTGGCCAGCGAGGCGTGGTCGGTGCCGATGCTGCGGCGTGCCAGCAGGCCCGTCATCAGGGCCGCGACCTGGTTGATCCCCAGGAAAAGAATCGCCTGCTCGATCGACTTGGCCTTGCGCTTGCCGCCGTAAAAGGAGGAATTGGCCAGTTTGAGCAGCGCCCCGGACATGCCGACATCGCTGGCGATAATGCGTCCGATGGTGGCCGGCGACGGATCTTCCGACATCAGTTCGCGCTGCAGGTCGGCCAACAGGCTCGGACGTGGCGGTATCCGGATCGACTTGATCAGGGCATCGACCGGGTCGTCGGCAGTGGTGGCTAGGGCTGGGTTGCTCATATGATATCGAAGATTAGTTTCCGTGTGGAATCTCTTGCAATGCGTCACTATAAACCAGTCTGCCTCGCAGCGGCTCATCTTGTCTCAATCAAAAAAGAATCTTTCTTCAGTGTTGGCCCGCCGTCACACATGGCATGGCCACACTGGCAGGTTTGCCTCAAAACCACCCCCAACCTCTGGTGTCAGGTCTGACATTCGGACACGAGCTCAGCATTACCAGTGACGAGTCCGTGTCCGAATGTCAGACCTGGCACCGGGGGAAGGCCCTGGCAGGCTTGCCGTAAAACCAAGCCGCGCTGTGCGGCAAACGGACAGCGGGCGAGTTTAGGTAGAATTGTTTCCTATGAAAATGCAGACAACAAGGCAGTTGGCGGGTATCGATTTTGGCGCGCCGTCGCACGAGGTGGCGCGCCAGCTGATCGGCGTGGCGCTGCTGGTCGATGGCGTGGGCGGGCGCATCGTCGAAACCGAAGCCTATGACCGCGACGATCCGGCTTCGCACAGCTTTTCCGGTCCCAGCGAACGCAACCTGGCCATGTTCGGCCCGCCCGGGCACGCCTATGTGTACCGCTCCTACGGCATCCACTGGTGCCTGAACTTCGTCTGCCGCGAGGAGGGCCACGGCGCCGCGGTGCTGATCCGCGCCATCGAGCCGCTCGACGGCATCGAGCTGATGCGCGAGCGGCGCGGCGTGGACGATGTGCGCCTGCTGTGCTCCGGACCCGGCAAGCTGTGCCAGGCGCTGGGCGTGACCCGCTCCCACAATGCGCTGGCGCTGGACGCGCCGCCGTTCGCGTTGCTCGCCCCCGCCACGCCGGCCGTGGTGGTGGCCGGCCCGCGCATCGGCATTTCCAAGGCCATGGACGTGCCCTGGCGCTTCGGCCTGGCCGGGTCGCGCTTCGTGAGCCGGCCGTTCCGCTAGGACTCTGCGCCAGCGCTTTACACGGCGCGCCGACCGGCCGCCGCGCGCGCCGCCGGCGACAGCCCGCGCGCACCCACCGCCCGCATCCGGCTGGCCGCCGCGCGCCGCTCGGCCGGTTCGCGGTAAGCGGCGTCCGGGTCGCCGTGCAGCCCGGCGTGGGCGCCCGATCCCGTTTCGTCGTCGCCATCGGTATCGATCTGGAACACCGATACCGCCTGCGACAGGTTGACCGTCTGCTCGTGCAGGCTTTCGGCCGCCGCTGCGGCCTGCTCGACCAGCGCCGCGTTCTGCTGGGTCATGGCATCCATCTGGCCGACCGCCATATTCACTTCGGCGATGCCGTCGGCCTGCTCGGAACTGGCCAGGCTGATGCGCTCGATGATCTCGTTGACTTGCCTGACCGAGGCCACGATCTCGCCCATGCTGCTGCCCGCTTCGTTGACCGAGGCGCCGCCGCCGTCGATGATGGCGACCGAGGCGGCGATCAGGACCTTGATTTCCTTGGCCGCCGCCGCCGAGCGCTGCGCCAGGGTGCGTACTTCGGACGCCACGACCGCGAAACCGCGCCCCTGTTCGCCGGCGCGCGCCGCTTCCACCGCCGCGTTCAACGCCAATATATTGGTCTGGAACGAAATGGCGTCGATCACGCCGATGATGTCGACCATCTTGGCCGAGCTGGCCTTGATCTGGGCCATGCTCGACACCGCCCGGTCCACCGCTTTGCCGCCACTGGCGGCCAGGGTGGCGGCGTTGGCCGCCAGCTCGTTGGCGCGGCGCGCGTTGCTGGCGTTTTCTTTCACCGCCAGGGTCAGGGTTTCCATCGCGCTGGCGGTTTGTTCGAGCGAGCCGGCCTGCATTTCGGTGCGGTTCGACAGGTCCATGTTGCCGGTGGCGATTTCGTGCGAGGCGGTGTCGATCGAGCGCACCGAGCACAGGACCGCACGCAAGGTCTGGTTCAGGGTGCCGATGGTCTGGTCCAGCGCGCGCGAGGTGTCGGCGATTTCGTCGCGGCCGCGGTTGGGCGCGCCGACCGTCAGGCGCCCGTCCGAGAGCGCGCCCACCACCCCGGCAATGGCGCGGATGTCGGTCACCATGGCGCGCCGCACCAGCATCGTGGCCAGCAGCGACAGGCCGATCGAGAGCAGCACCAGCGCCCCCATCGCCCCCACCAGCGCGCGAAATTCTTCGCGTGCGTCGGCATAGGCGCGCTCGCCCAACTGCTTTTCCACGTTGGCCAGCTGGTCCAGGGCCGCGCTTAAGGCGACGAATTCCTTTTCCGCCTTTTGCATCGAGTTGGTGGCGATCGACTGGTCCATCTGCGCCATTTCGATGGTCTCGAGCACGCCCTTGCGGTAGGCGCCCAGCGCCGCCGTGGAAGCGTCGATCAGTTTCTTCTCGGACGGGTGCGCCATGCGCGCCAGCGCGCCCAGCTGGGCGGCGATGGCGCCGTGCTTCTTGCCGATGTCCTTCGCGAGCGCATCGACGCGCGACTGGGCGAAGCTGCCGTTGATCCAGGCCAGCAATTGGTAGATGTTGGCGTGCGCATGCTTGGTGTCGCCGGCCACGTCGGCCGCCACTTTCTGGCGCGTGGCGTGCACCTGCACCATTTTTTCCAGTGAATCGTTCTGGCGCACCATGCCGTACCAGGCGCCGGCGGCCACCAGCATCAGCAAGATCAGTACCAGCCCGGGGGCCAGCAACAGCTTGGGCCCAATACGCAGTTTGTTCAGCATGCCTTACTCCCGACAGAACGTTCAGCGAACGGCAGGCGCCGCCCGCATTCCAGACGCTTCAGTTTTTATAGATGCCCGCTTCCAGGATCACGTCATCGACGCGCTGGATGTAGGTGGTTTTCGGCTCGATCTTGCCATTGGTGGGGTTTTTGTACTGGTAGTCGATCCAGCCCTTGCCCTTGGACTGGCCCAGGTTGATGATGTCGCGGCGGTATTTCTTGCCGCTGGCGTCGGGCACGTCGATCAGGTCCTTGCCGACGATCGAGGGGTTGATCGGGTGCGCCAGCACGATCCCGGTTTGCAGGTCGCGCATGTCCAGATACAGTTCGCCCTGGACGAAGTCCTTGTCCTTGGCGTTGATTTTTTTCACCAATTCATCCTTGCCCTTGGCCATGATCAGCGCCGCGCCGCGCTCGACCATGGCGATGGCATCCTTGTCGGTGGGGCCGGTGGCGCAGGCCTGGCCGGCAGTGAAGGCGAGGCACACGGCGGCGGCACTCATCAGTAGTTTCATACATATCCTTTCGGGAACGCGGGGCGATTGTTGCTTGGGTACATTGCGTAATTTATGCCGTCCCTCATGGCGTCGATTGCGCCATGTCAAAGTCGGGGTAAAGGATGCGTACACGCCACACTCGGCCGCGCCGCCAGCGCCCCCGCCGCAGAGACGATCTCTCATCTTGATCTACGACAATTTAATTCCAAAATGCAAGCATATGATGGCTTCCTGCCTGCCATTCCTTTTGGGAAAGTGCTGATGGCATTCCCTTCCGACTTTCTCTGGAGCTCCGCCGTGACCGATTCCCCGCTACCCACATTCAAGCCCTACACGCGCCAGTCGATCGCCCAGGCGCGCCAGTGGCAATTCATGTCGCCCGAGCTGCAAGAGGCGGTGCAAGTGGTGGCGCGCGTGCTGCCGTTTCGCACCAATGAATACGTGATGGACCAACTGATCGACTGGAGCAATATTCCAGACGATCCGATCTACCGCCTTGTGTTTCCGCACCGCGACATGCTGCAGCCCCAGGAGTACGCCCGGCTGCGCGAGCTGGTGCTGTTCAAGAAGGATGAGGCGGCCATCAACCGGCTGGTGCACGCGATCCGCATGCGCATGAATCCGCATCCGGCCGGCCAGATGACCCATAACGTACCGCGCGTCAACGACGCTCCCTTGCGCGGCCTCCAGCACAAGTACAAGGAAACGGTGTTGTTTTTCCCCAGCGCGGGCCAGACCTGCCACGCCTACTGCACCTTTTGCTTCCGCTGGCCGCAGTTCGTCGGCATGGACGACATGAAGTTCGATGCGCGCGAAACGTCCGAACTGGTGGCCTACCTGGCAAGCCAGCCGCAGGTCACCGACGTGCTCATCACCGGGGGCGACCCGATGGTCATGAATACCCGTTCGCTGGCCGTGTTCCTCGAATCGCTGCTGGTGCCCGAGCTGGCGCATATCCAGAACATCCGCATCGGCACCAAGGCGGTGGCCTACTGGCCGCAGCGTTTCGTCAGCGACCGCGATGCCGACGACCTGATGCGCCTGTTCGAAAAAGTGGTCGCCGCCGGCAAGAATCTGGCCATCATGGGCCACTACAGCCACGCGGTCGAACTGCGCAACGAGACGGCGCAAAAGGCGGTCAAGCGCATTGTGTCGACCGGCGCCACCCTGCGCATGCAAGGTCCGCTGATCCGCCATATCAACGACAACCCCGCCAGCTGGGCCGAGCTGTGGACCACCGGCGTGCGCCTGGGCGCGATTCCGTACTATATGTTCGTCGAGCGCGATACCGGGCCGAGCGAGTATTTTGCGCTGCCGCTGGCGCGCGCCCACGACATCTTCCAGGCGGCGTTCCAGATGGTGTCGGGGCTCTCGCGCACGGTGCGCGGGCCGTCCATGAGCGCATTCCCCGGCAAGATCGTGATCGATGGCGTGGTCACCATCAATGGCGAGAAACTGTTCGCGTTGCAATTTTTGCAGGCCCGCAATCCCGACTGGGTGCGCAAACCTTTCTTCGCTAAATACGATGACAAGGCGACCTGGATGGATCACCTGGTGCCCGCTTTTGGCAAGAGCAAGTTCTTCTTCGAAAGCGAGGACGATCGCGCCGCGCCGCCGCCGGCGCCGGCCGGCAAGGTGATTCCGATCACGTCGACGCGGCGCACCGACGCCGGTCGTTGCAGCCAGTAAACGCACGCCAACGCCGCCGCCATGGGGGCGGCTGCACGGCGTACGAGGCGAGTTGGAGAGGGGTTTTTCCGGCTATGGCGCGACACCCGGTCAAGCGGGCGGATCGCCGCCACCGCTGCCGCCAGTTGCGGCGGCAAGAAACCAGGGTGTCGTATGAGCCCGGCTTGCCGGCATCGGGCCGGACACGGCGCCGTGGCGCGCGCGTCCTGCGATCGCTGTCTTGTGATTACTTCTTGTAGATGCCGGCTTGCAGGATGACGTCGTCGACGCGCATCAGATAGGTCGTCTTCGGCTCGATCTTGCCGGAGGCGGGGTTCTTGTAGGTGTAGTCGATCCAGCCCTTGCCTTGCTTGGCCACCATGTCGACGCCCTGGCGCCGGAAGGGCTTGCCGTTGGTGTCGGGCACGTCGATCAAGTCCTTGCCCACCAGCGCCGGGTTCATCGGGTGCGCCAGGATCACGCCCGTCTTGGCATCGGACATATACAGATAGATCGCGCTTTGCACAAACAAGGGGTCCTTGGCGTTGATGCGCTTGATCATCTCGGCCTTGCCATCCGACTTGACCAGGGCGGCGCCTTTCTCGACCAGGGCGATGGCATCTTTTTCGGCCGGTTCGGCAGCGCAGGCATGACCTGCCGCAATGGCCAGGCCCAAGGTGGCAACGGTGAACAGCATTTTCATGGCGACTTCCTTGTATAAAAATTCATTGGGTAAATGTTGCTTCGACGCATTTCCAATGTACGCCCGCGTGCGCGACGCAAGTTGCGCTACCTCAAGCACTTGCCAGTCGTCGGGCCGGTGCGGCCGCACTGCAACACTAGCTATGTCTATGGAGGATTGATGCTCTGTGGGAAGTTTTTTGGGCTCAGTTGACGCACCACAATCTGGCCCTGGCGCAGGCTTTTACTATTAATTCCTGTCGGCAATTTTGTAGGTAAGAATCTTTGACGGCGACCCAGCATCCTTTTCACCGTTTACCGGAGTCCGCAATGCGCACTGACATCATCCACAGCACATTCCTGCGCGCCACGGACGCGCACGCGTGCCCGGCCGACAACCCGGCGCCGGACGTGGCGCGTGCTGCCAGCGGCGCACCGAAAAGCGCGTGGCAACCGCGCGCTGCCCTGTTTTTCACCGTGTTCCTGCCGTTCGCGCTCGGTCAATACATGCATGCGCTGCTGCGCAACGTGAATGCGGTGCTGGTGCCGGACCTGGTCGCGTCCCTGTCGCTCAATCCCGGCCAGCTGGGCCTGCTCACCAGCACCTTCTTCTTTTCCGTGGTCCTGGCCCAGCTCCCCACCGCCTATGCCCTTGAGCGCCACGGCCCCCACAAGGTGCAACTGGCGATGCTGCTGCTGGCGGCCTTGGGCGCCCTGATGTTTTCTTACGGAGAAACCCTGACCCAGCTGGTGTTGGCCCGTGCCGTGATCGGCTTTGGCGTCGGCGGCACCATGATGGTGGCTGTGAAGGCCATCTCGGCCGGGGTGGTGGCAGAACGCCTGCCATCGTCGGTCGGCTTCCTGATCGCCTTCGGCGGCCTGGGCTCGGCGTCCGCCACCCTGCCGCTGCGCCGCGTGCTTGAAGTGACCGACTGGCGCGGCCTGTTCATCGGGCTGGCCGCGCTGACCGCCGCGATCGCCCTGTTCGCCTGGCTGGTCAGGCCGCGCCAGGGCGGCGCCCCGGCGACCAAGGCGCCGAGCGCGCGCGCGCTGCTCGAGGTGTGGCGCAACCGCGCCTTTCGCAAGACCATCATGCTGGTGCTCTTGTCGCATACCATTTATTGGGGCATACAGGGACTGTGGATCGGCCGCTGGCTGTCCGACGTCGCCCGTTTTTCCGAGGGCACCGTGGCTTACCTGTTATACCTGAGCATGGCCGCCGTCATCTTCGGCGCCATTGCGGTAGGGATGATTACCGAATGGGCCAAGCGGCGCGGGATCGCCCCGCTCGACGTGGCCGCGATCGGGGTGGCCGGCTTCGTGCTGGTGCAGTGCGCGATCGTGCTGAACCATGCGCCGACGTTCCCGCAACTGGCCGTGTTGTTCACGCTGGTGGGCACCATCACCGGCATCGAATACACGATCGTGCAGCAAAGCCTGCCGCGCGAGCTGGCCGGCCCGGCCTCGTCCTGCCTGAACATGCTGATCTTCATCGGCGCCTTCCTGGTGCAGGCCGGCTTCGGCCAGCTGATCGGCTTGTGGGCGCCGGACGCGCTCGGCCACTATCCGGCCATCGCCTACCGGGTCGGGTTCGGCGTGCTGGTGCTGGTGCAACTGCCGGGCCTGGTGATGTACGCGCTGGGGCGGCGCTCGGCCAGCCGCATGGCGCCGCTCCTGGTTGCCGAAGAGGATTTCGCCAAGCCCGCCTGAGCGGCGCGTGCGCGCTGGCCTAACGGGCGAGCGGGATTGGACGATTCGACTAAAATCGCCGGGACCGCTTCCCGTCCAATCCAAGGAGATTTTCCCATGCGCGACCATCCGTCCGTTCGCCTGCTCGCAGGCTGCATGCTGCTGGGCCTTGCGGCCTGCGGCGAAAAGTCCACCTTGCCGGCCAGCGCCGATGTCGGCCCGGC
The DNA here is from genome assembly GCF_011682065.1 of Massilia rubra. Lineage (GTDB taxonomy): Bacteria > Pseudomonadota > Gammaproteobacteria > Burkholderiales > Burkholderiaceae_D > Telluria_A > Telluria_A rubra. Next base: position 31,984 of record NZ_VUYU01000032.1, read on the forward strand.
CCCGCTCATTCCCGCGCCGAACAAGACCCTCATCCCGACTGTCAATATCGCGCCCGCCAAAAGCTGGCCGGCGGGCGTGACCCCGCGCGCCGCGACCGGCATGGCCGTCAAGGCCCTGGCCAGCGGGCTGGACCATCCGCGCTGGCTGTACGTGCTGCCCAATGGCGACGTGCTGGTGGCCGAGACCAATGCCCCGCCCAAGCCCGAAGATGGCAAGGGCATCAAGGGCTTCGTGATGAAAAAGGTGATGGCCAAGGCCGGCGCCGGCGTGCCCAGCGCCAACCGCATCACCCTGCTGCGCGACCTTGATGGCGACGGCGTGGCCGAAGTGCGTACCGAATTCCTCAAGGGCCTCAATTCGCCATTCGGCATGGCGCTGGTCGGCGACGTGCTGTACATCGCCAATGCCGACGCCATCGTGAAGTTCCCGTATCGCAGCGGCGAAACGGCGATCGGCGCCGCGCCCGAGACGGTGGCCGCCTTGCCGGGCGGGCCGATCAACCACCACTGGACCAAGAACATCATCGCCAGCAAGGATGGCGGCAAGCTGTACGCGACGGTCGGGTCGAACAGCAATGTGGCCGAAAATGGCATGGAGAACGAGGTCAACCGCGCCGCGATCCTCGAAGTCGACCTGGCCAGCAAGGCCACGCGCCTGTTCGCCTCGGGCCTGCGCAATCCGAACGGCATGGGCTGGCAGCCGCAGAGCGGCGTTTTGTGGACGGTGGTCAATGAACGAGACGAGCTGGGCAGCGATCTGGTGCCCGATTACCTGACCTCGGTGAAGGAGGGCGGCTTTTACGGCTGGCCGTACAGCTATTACGGCAAGCATGTCGACGAGCGGGTCAAGCCGCCCAAGCCGGAGCTGGTGGCCAAGGCGATCGCGCCCGACTACGCGCTGGGCAGCCATGTGGCGCCGCTGGGCATGGTGTTCTATGAGGGGAGCCTGTTCCCGGCGCAGTACGCGGGCGGCGCGTTCATCGGCCAGCACGGTTCGTGGAATCGCGAGCCGCTGAGCGGGTATAACGTGGTGTTCGTACCGTTTGAAAAGGGTATGCCGAAAGGCAAACCGATCGAGATCCTGACCGGGTTTGTGAACCAGGCGGGCGACGCCTACGGGCGCCCGGTTGGGGTGGCGGTCGACAAGGCCGGTGCGCTGCTGGTGGCCGACGATGTGGGTAATGTGATTTGGCGGGTGACGCCGGCGGTGGCGAGCGCGCCGGTCGCGGCCAACTAGCCGCAACCATCGAGCATCAAGGCCGGCAGGCTGGTCCAGGCCACGCCGGCGACGGCCAGCACCGCACTGCCGGCGCTGGCCCAGTCCGACAAGCGCGTCGCCTCCGACGCCTTGGCCAGCACATGGCGCGCGCGCCACGCCAGCCACAGGCACAGCCCCAGCGCCAGCACCGACACCAGTCCCACCACCGACCGTCGCGGCGCTTCGCCATCGATCAGCCCCGGCGCGCACAGCGCCGCCACCCACACATAGCAAAAGAAAAAATGCAGCGCCCACACCAGCAGCGGCGCGCAGGCGTGCAGCAGTTTGCTCAATAGACGTTCGCGCATCATCAGTTCATCACCCATGGCACCAGGTGGATCGCCGCTGCGGCGGCGATGCCCTGCAGGCTGGTGTAATGCCACATCAGCGCCGTGTTATCCAGGGTCGCCCGGCTGGCGCTGGTAAGAATCCCGCGCCACGCGCGCACACATAAATACAGCGCCGCCAGCACCAGCGTGATCACATGCAGCCCCTGGTAGGCGAGCAGGGTCGCCACCGTCGCGCTCCAGGCCTGCGCGGTCGGCTCCAGCCCCGCCAGGCGCTGCCCGTTGAAGTCGCACGCAAACGCGGCCAGCATGCACGCCAGCGCCGCCAGCACCAGCGGCGCCAGGCGACGCCGCTCCAGCGCGCGGCCGGCCAGCCAGACCAGCGCCGAACTGGCGATCAGCAGGGCGCAGGATAGCAGCGGCCACAAAGGCGCGGCCAGCGCGGCCTGTGGCGGCGGGCACACGGTCAGGCGCATCGAAATATGAATGTAGGCGAACACGAAGGACGCGAAGATGGTCGCATCGACCACCAGCATGATCAGGGTCGCCCACCACGAATGCGAGGCCGTGCCGCGCGCGCCCACCGGCAGGGTCAGGTCCGCGCCCACCCTGGCATGCGCCAGCGGCGGCGGGCGGTCCGACTGCCACAGCCACGCCACAATGCCGACAATCGCCGCGATGCCGCAAGCCCACGCGGTCCAGGTGAGTTTGACCGTCAGCAGCAGGAAAAAGCCAGCCGTGCCGGCGGCGGCGATCAAGGGCCACCAGCTGTCGCCGGGCAGGATCATCAGGTAGCGCGGCACGGCGCCGAGCGCGCTGGTGGCGATGGTCTCGCGCCGTCCGCTGACGCTGCCCGGCAGGTAGTGCTGGCCCGCCGCCACCTCGCGCGCCAGGGTCGGCTGCTCCCACAGCGGATCGCTCGAGGTGATGCGCGCGATGCTGCGGTTGCTGTAGTCTTCCGACGGCAGCCATTCGAGTGTGGCCGCGTTCCACGGGTTGCCGACCTCTTTGTCGGCCATGCGCAGGGTGCGCGCCAGGTCGAACAGGAACAGCAGCACTCCGAAGGCGAAGACAAAGGCGCCCACGCTCGAGAGCATGTTCAGTCCATCCCAGCCCATTTCGCTGTTGTAGGTGTACACCCGGCGCGGCATGCCCAAGAGGCCGGTGACATGCATCGGGAAGAAGGCCACGTTAAAGCCGCCGAACATCAGGGCGAACACCCAGCGCGCCAGGCGCTCCGAGAGCTGGTTGCCGTTGATCAGCGGGATCCAGTAATACAGCGCCGCGAACACCGGAAACAGCATGCCGCCAATGAGCACGTAGTGCAGGTGGGCGACGATGAAGTAGGTGTCGTGCACCTGCCAGTCGAACGGCAGCACGGCGACCATCACGCCGGTCAGCCCGCCGAGCACAAAAATGAACATGAAGCCGAGCAGGAACAGCGCCGGCGCCGTCATGCTCACGCGCCCGCGCCACATGGTGGCGATCCAGGCGAACACCTGGATCGCGGTCGGCACCGCGACGGCCATGCTGGCGGCCGACACGAAGCTCATTTTCATCACGCCCAGGCCGGCCGTGAACATGTGGTGGGCCCACAGCGCAAAACTGAAAAAGCCCACCGCCACCAGCGCCACGATGATCGCGCGCCGTCCCACCAGCGGCACGCCGGCAATGCTTGGGATCATGGTCGAGACCATGCCGGCGGCCGGCAGGAAGATGATGTATACCTCGGGATGGCCGAAGAACCAGAACAGGTGCTGCCACAGGATCGGGTCGCCGCCCCGGTCGGCAATGAAGAACGGCCAGTCGTAGGCGCGTTCGAGTTCGAGCAGCGCGGTGCCGGCGATGATGGCCGGGAAGGCGAACACGATCATCACGCCGACCACCAGCATGGCCCATGCGTAGACCGGCATGCGGCCCAGGGTCATGCCGGGCGCGCGCGTGAACAGGATGCCGACGATCAGTTCGATCGCCCCGGCGATGGCCGAGATTTCGATGAAGCCGATCCCGAGCAGCCAGAAGTCGGCGTTCAGGCCGGGCGAATAGGCCTTGCCGGTCAGCGGCGGATACATGAACCAGCCGCCGTCGGGTGCCAGTCCGACGAACAGGGTGCAGAAAAACGCCAGCCCGCCGATGGCGTAGGCCCAGAAGGCATACGCCGACAGGCGCGGGAAGGGCAGGTCGCGCGCGCCCAGCATATTGGGCAGCAGGTAGACCGCGATCGCTTCGACCACGGGAATGGCGAACAGGAACATCATCACCGTGCCGTGCATGGTGAATACCTGGTTGTAGGTCGAGGCACTCAAAAAGGTGTTTTCGGGGATTGCCAGCTGCATGCGCATCATCAGGCCAAGTACGCCGGCCAGCAGGAAGAACAGCAGCGAGGTGCCGATGTACAGCAGGCCGATATTGGTGTTGTTGACGGTGGTCAGATAGCGCCAGCCGGTCGGCGTCTTCCACGCCGCTTGCAGGCGTTCGAATTCGCCGGGAGGGCGCGGCAGCGTGTTGGGAAGAGGTGCGGTGCTGGTCATTTGAGCTGTTCCAGGTAGGCCGCCAGCGCGTTGAGGGTATCGCCGTCCATGCCGGCCGGCGGCATGCGCGCGCCCGGCTTGATGCTTTGCGGGTCGGCGATCCAGCCGGCCAGGGTGCCGCGATGGGTGCGCAGGGTGCCTGCGGCGATATGCAGGCGTCCACCGACGTGGGTCAGGTCCGGTCCCAGGCGCGTTACCTCGCTCACGCCGCGAATGGTGTGGCAGGCCACGCAGCGCTGGTCGATGAAGGCTTGCCGCCCGCGCGCAAGCAGCGCGTTGGCGGGCGCGGCGGCCGGCCCGGCCTGGCGCGCCAGCCAGGCCGCGTAATCGGCCGGCGCATGGGCGATCACGTGCAGCGCCATGCGCGCATGCTGCTCGCCGCAGTATTCGGCGCACTGGCCGCGATAGACGCCCGCTTGATCCGCCTGCAGGGTCAATCCGGTAACGCGCCCCGGCACCATGTCCATCTTGCCGCCCAGCGCCGGCACCCACAGGCTGTGAATCACGTCGCCGGAGCTCAAGCCCAGGTACACCGGGGTCCCCGTGGGAATATGGATTTCATTGGCGCTGACGATGTCCGCGCCGCCATCGGGGTGCGGGTAGCGTACCTCCCACCACCACATGTTGGCGCCGACCGCGATCCGCGTTGCGTGCTGCGAGCTCTGGGCCGCCATCTGGCCGCTGCGCCAGGTGCTCCACGCCAGCAGCACGCTCAGCACCGCCACCGGAAAGGCCACGCCGGCGCCGGCGATCCACGCCATCGGCCGCACCGTGCGCGCGCGCCGCCCGAGGCCCAGCGCGGCGAGCGCCATCACCAGCGCGAACACCAGCGCGCCGCCGCCGAACAGCACCCACGCGAACTGGCTGATGATGGCCGCGTCGGGGCCGGCGGGGTGCAGCACGGATTGCAGCACAGGCGGCAGCGCGGCTTGCACGGATGTCCCCTTCATCGCAAGGTGTACAGGTAGGCCGCCATGTGGCGCGCTTCGGCTTTGGAGACGCCGACGTTGGGCATCGTGGTGCCGGGTTTCATGGCGGGAGGATCGACCAGCCAGTCGGCCAGCGGCCCTGGCAAATTGGGAATGCGTCCGGCGATGTAGCTGCGGCGGCCGAATTTGTCGAGCGGCGGGCCGGCGCTGCCGGTGGCCGCGCCCACGCCGGGAATGGCGTGGCAGGCGCCGCACTGGTACTGCTCCATCAGGCGCTTGCCCAGCACCGCATCGCCGCCGGCCACCGCCAGGGGCGCGGGTTCGGCGTGCTTGTCGCAGCCTGCCAGCGCCGCGCACAGCACGGCCGCCACGGCGATCGGAAGAGGAAATACGCGCACGTTACGATCCTGTGAAAGCGATTTTGATCGATATAATACAAGAAAAATTGCTATCATTTTTTCAATAGAGCGCGCCTCCCGGCGGTGCCGACCATGCCTTCCAACCGCGTCCGCCTGATCCTGAAAACCGCTGCCGCCACCCTCGCCGTCGCCGCCGTGACAGTGGCCATCGGCGCCGCGCTGGTGCTCAAAAGCGGCTGGTACAACGTGGCCTCGACCGAGCAGCATTTCCAGTTCGTCCACACCCTGCTCGAGCAGGGCATGCGCGACTCGGTGCGCTTCCACGCGCGCGCCGTGGCGGCGCCGAAGCTCGACAGCGCCGCCCGCATCGGCCGGGGCGCGCTGGTGTACCGCGACCACTGCGTGCAATGCCACGGCGCGCCCGGCGTGGCGCAACAGGACTTCGGCAAGAGCATGCAGCCGGTGCCTGGCCCGCTGGTCGACGCGGCGCGCCGCTGGCAGCCGGCGCAGCTGTACTGGATTACCAAAAACGGCATCAAGATGAGCGGCATGCCGGCCTGGGAATATCACCTGGCCGACGACGATATCTGGTCGCTGGTGGCCTTCATGGTCAAGCTGCCGGAACTGGCGCCGCCCGCGTATGCCGCCATGAGCGCGCCGTCCGCGCCGGCGTCCGCCGCACCGGCGCTGCCGGCGCGCTGGCCGGGCAATCCGCGGCGCGGGCGCGTCGCGTTGACCCAGTACGCCTGCAACGCCTGCCACGTGGTGCCCGGCGTGACCGGTCCCGACACCTATGTCGGGCGGCCGCTGGCCGGCCTTGGCAAGCGCCGCTTCATCGCCGGGCACCTGCCCAACACGCAGGAAAACCTGGTGCGCTGGATCCGCGATCCGCACGCCATCGACCCGCTCACCGCCATGCCGGTGCAGGATGTGAGCGAGGCCGACGCGGTCGACATCAGCGCTTATCTGCTGACGTTGCGCTGACCTTGCGCCGATGGGCAGCGCCGCCTGCGCTACAATCGCGGGCGACTTTACGCTGTCCCCATTTAAGGAATACAAATGAAACTGGTTCGTTACGGCCGTCCCGGCAAGGAAAAACCCGGCTTGTTCGATGAAGAAGGACGCCTGCGCGACCTGTCCGGCGTCGTCGCCGATATCGATGCCTCGCTGCTGTCTGACAAGGCGCTGCGCAAGCTGGCCAAGATCGACTACAAAACGCTGCCGCTGGTGCGTGGCACGCCGCGCCTGGGCGTGCCGCTTCGCGGCGTGGGCAAATTCATCGGCATCGGCCTCAATTACGCCGACCATGCCGCCGAAACCGGCGCCACGCCGCCGACTGAACCGATCGTGTTCATGAAGGCGATCACCTGCCTGTCCGGCCCGGACGATCCGCTGATGCTGCCGCAGGGTTCCAAAAAAACCGACTGGGAAGTCGAACTCGGGGTGGTGATCGGCACCCGCGCGCAGTATGTGAGCGAAGAAGACGCGCTCAATTACGTGGCCGGCTACTGCGTCGTCAACGATGTGTCGGAACGCTCGTTCCAGCTCGAACGCGGCCCCCAGTGGGACAAGGGCAAGGGTTGCGACACCTTCGGCCCGGTCGGCCCGTGGCTGGTCACGCGCGATGAAGTGATCGACGTGCAGCGCCTCGACCTGTACCTGGAACTGAACGGCAAGCGCATGCAGACCGGCTGCACCGAGACCATGATTTTCAGCGTGGCGCAGATCGTCAGCTACCTGTCGCGCTTCATGACGCTCGAGCCGGGCGACATCATCGCCACCGGCACCCCGCCGGGCGTGGGCGTGGCGCGCAGCCCGCAGCGTTTCCTGAAAAAAGGCGACACCTTGCGCTTGGGCATCGCCGGCCTCGGCGAGCAGCAGCAAGACGTTATTGCCTACACGAAAACCTGATCCGGGCGGGCGCGTCCCCGCCAGCGCGATGCTTCTTTTATGTCAATACCCAGCTTGCCGCTGCGGTGACTTTTCGTAAGATTGCAATGCGAATATGGGAACACCATGCAGTCCAGCATGCCGAGATTCGGCGTGCGCGGCCTGCATGGACGGCTTGTTCCGGCCATGCCGGTCTTTCTCCTGTCAACCCGGAAGAAAGCGACCATGACCAGCTATCGCACCCCTTTCCTGCTCGCCCTCGCGAGCTGGGCGCTACCTCTGTACGCCACTGCCCAGACGATTCCCCACGGTAGTTATCAACTTTCCTGCAGCAATATTTCGGTCAACGGCGACAAGCTCAGGGCCAATTGCAAGAAGCTCAGCGGGGTCCAGCAAACCACCACGCTGGAAAAGATGGATGCCTGCGTGAACGCGATCCGCCAGTACGGCGACATCGGCAACATCGACGGCAACCTGATCTGCCTGCCGGACCTGCCGCGCCCGAACCCGGCGTTTGTGTTTCCCAAGGCCGAGACCCAGCTGAACCAGTGGATTTTCGGCGGCGTGGAAAACCAGATCCACCAGCATGGCTGGGGACTGTGGGCCGGACTGACCCAGCCGGTCGGCAGCGTCGACGGCACCGTGGTGCGCGCGTTCGAAACCTGGACTTCGCCGGGCAACATCATTTTCCGCAGCGCGCCCGAGCGCAAGGCCGACGATGGCAAGAGCGGGCCGCTCGCGCGCCCCACGCTCGACCTGCACCTGCCGCGCCAGTTCCAGCACGGCCACCGGCCGGCGGAGCGCGGCGCGAGCCTGGTATCGGCCGCAGCGCCCGCCCCCGGCAGGCCGGACACGGCGATCCTGGTGTCGGTGGCCTACAATCCGCCGGCCGCGCAGCACGCGATCAGCAACCGCCTGTTTTATGAGTCCACCCTCAAGCAACTGATGGCGCAAGGCTACACCGAGGTGCCGAATTTTCCCGCGAACGCGATCGTGATCAAGCCGGTATTCAAGATCATTCCCAAGAATGTGGAGCGTGGCATCTACGTCTTTCCGGGCTGGCCGGGACCGGGCGCCGCCAAGCCGAACAGCGGATTTCCCGAAGCGGCCTGGAACAGTTGCGTGTATGTCGACATCAACCGTCCGATCGGCCTCGGTGGCAACAGCAACGATGCGGGATGCGACCGGCGCACGCCGGCCAACACCTTCTATTTGAGCGACTTCATCCATACGCGCATCACGGCCGAGAACGCGCCCTTCCTGTCAGCCCAGCTCAACAAGCCGGTGGCGGCCGGCGACATCGCGATTTTGATCGGCATGCACATCACCTCGCGCGAAAACAAGATGTGGACCTGGCAAACCTTCTGGTGGGTGGCCGACCCCGACCGTCCGCTCTCGCCCAGTTCGCCCGCCATCGCCGGCGCGCGCCCCATGGCCTACCTGGACGGCGCGGCGCGCCACTATGCGATGTCGCTGGCCTACTCCACCGTCACCCCGGCGCAACCGATCACCAAGGGCAAGAACGTGGGCGCGCCGGTGTACGGCTACAACCCCTACCTGGAAGCCGGTTTCGGGCCGGATGTGTTCGCCGGCATCAGCCGCCCGATCAATGGCACGATCAACGCCAATACCGGAATCCAGTCGAACTGCATGACCTGCCACAACCTGGCGGCCTACGCGCCGGCGCCGAAACCGATCATGCCGTACGCCACCGACTTTTACATGAGCATTACCGATCCGATCTTCGACAATACGCTGCGCTCCGATTTTTCGTGGACCATTGTCGACCTGATCGTCAAGACGCCGGCTAATTAGGCTGCCGGCCCGGCGACTCAGTCGAGCGCCGCCGCCAGCGAATCGGACAGGCGCGACACGATCTCCGACAGGTCGGCATCGGTGGCGATGAACGGCGGCGCCAGCAAAATATGGTCGCCGCGCACGCCATCGATGGTGCCGCCCATCGGATAGACCATCAAGCCATTGGCCATGGCCTTGTTCCTGACCGACGCGTGCAGCTTGCGGGCCGGGTCGAACGGCGCCTTGCTGGCGCGCTCCTGCACCAGTTCGAGGGCGATGAGCAGGCCGCGCCCGCGAATGTCGCCCACGTTCGGGTGCGCGCCGAATTCGGCCTGCAGCATGCGCCGCAGCGCTTCGCCGCGCAGGCGCACCGCCGCCAGCAGGTCGTCGCGCTCGATCACCTTCTGCACCGCCAGCGCGGCGGCGGCGGCCACCGGATGGCCGATGTAGGTATGCCCGTGCTGGAACGCGCCGCTGCCCTTGCGCAGCTGGTCGACCAGCGCGCGCTGGGCCAGCACCGCGCCGATCGGCTGGTAGCCGGCCCCGAGTCCCTTGCCGATGGTGATGATGTCGGGCGAGACGCCATCCTGCTCGATCGAATACATGGTGCCGGTGCGGCCCATGCCGCACATGACTTCATCGGCGATGAACAGGATGCCGTAGCGGTCGCACAGGTTGCGCACGCCACGGAAGTAGCCGGGCGTGGGCGGAATCGCGCCGCCGGTCGCGCCCACCACCGGCTCGGCCACGAAGGCGACGATGGTGTGCGGGCCGGCCGCGTGGATCTGTTCGTCGAGTTCGCGCAGCAGGGCGTTGGTGTACTGGTCCTGGGTCTGGTCCGGCAGGCGGTCGCGGTATTCGTAGCAGGGCGCCACGCGCGCCACGTCGATCAGGAGCGGCGCGAAGTGGCGGCGGCGCCACTCGTTGCCGCCCACGGCCAGGGCGCCGAGCGTGTTGCCGTGGTAGCTCTGGCGCCGCGCGATGAATTTGGTGCGCTGGGTCTGGCCGGTTTCGACAAAATACTGGCGCGCCAGCTTCATCGCCGTTTCCATCGCTTCCGAGCCGCCCGAGACAAGGTACACTTCAGTCAAGCCTTCGGGCGCGCCGGCGGTGAGGCGGTCGGCCAGTTCCTCGGCCACGTCGGTGGTGAAGAAGGCCGTGTGGGCGTAGGCGTTGCGGTCGATCTGGCGGTGCATCGCGCTGAGGATGTCCGGGTGGCCGTGGCCGAGCGACGACACCGCCGCGCCGCTGCAGGCGTCGATATAGGTCCGGCCCTCGCTGTCGCGCACCAGCATCCCCAGGGCGCTGACGGCAACCCGCGGGGTTTGCCGGAGATTGCGGTGCATCATGTGGCTCATAAGGTCCTCATCATGAAAATTGTTGATGATTGACAATAAGCGGAGAACGTCGCCATTCTGTTGATCTACCCCCGGCTGCGTGCGAATATTTTTGTCTGCGGCAATAAACGCAACACATGAAAGGCAAGCGCATGATCGACCGACTCGGGCCTGTGGCAGTGGAACATCTGACGGCGGCGCAGCGGGCGGCGGCGCAAGCGATCATCGACGGGCCAAGGGGCGCGCTGTACGGCCCGTTCGTGCCGCTGTTGCGCAGCCCGGAGCTGATGGCATGCGCGCAGCGCATGGGCGAATACCTGCGCGTGCCGCAGCGATCGGCACGCGCCTGTCGGAGATCGCCATCCTGGTGACGGCGCGCGAATGGGACCAGCAGGTGGAGTGGGCGATACATGCGCCGATTGCCGAGCGCAGCGGGATCGCGCCGGACGTCGTCAAGGCCATCGGCGAACGGCGCAAGTCGCCGGCCATGGCGGCCGATGAAGCGCTGGTGGTCGATTTTTGCGTGGAGCTGCATCGCAGCAAGCGGGTCAGCGACGCAACCTATGCGCATGCGCTGGCGCTGTTCGGCGAACAAGGCGTGGTCGATTTGATGGGGATCAATGGGTATTACACTTTTTTGGCGATGGTGATGAACGCCGCGCAAACACCGGCGCCGCCATCGACGGCGGCGCCCTTGCCGGCGTAGTCCGGTGTCACGTCGGTAGCGCATCGAACCTGGGATGGAAAGCGACTGTATGAGCATGCGTTGGGATGATCACTTTTTGGCGTGGGAGCGCGTTTATCGCGACCCAGGCCCGGCTTGCTTTAACGGTTTGCAGGCGGCGCGCAAGCGCGTGGCCACCAATACGCGCGAGGATTGGATGTGGTTGGCGGATGCGCTGGGCGATGTGCGGCGCAAATTTTTTGTCGCAATGGTGTTCCGCTTGCAGTCGGTACCGAGGCGCCTGCTGGCGGCGTTGATCTGCGCCGGGGTGAGCGAACTCAATCCCAGCACCAACCAGTACTACATCCGTCCCTGCGTCCGCACCTTTGGCACGAAGGAGGTCGTGACCCGCCTGCTGCGGATTGTCGAGGTGGGCTCGAACGAGGAGCAATGTGGCGCGGTGAGTGCGCTCTACTGGGCATATGGAAACGAGCGCGATGATGACCTGAGCGAACTGCGTGAGCGCCGGCAGCGTCTGTTGCTGATGCGCTTCATCGAGAACGACGATGTCAACCTGCGCCGCCGGATCTTGCCGGCGCTCAGCTTCAATGCCGACAAGTACCCGGCCGAGCTTCAACCGCTTGTTGCGACGGCAATGGCGATCGCCCGCGCCCATCCTGATGCCTACATTCGCCATCGGATCGGCGTTCAGACGGGGGAGGGCGGTCCGCTGATGCCGCTTCCATCGATGAGAGCGGCAGTGGATGGTCGGGCCGGCATGTCCTTCGCCGCGTCATCCGTGCCCAGCAGCGCCTCGCACGACTGGTCGTTGAATTATTCGACACGCGTGCTTGAATAGCCGCCAGCGCCTGTCCTGGGATGTGCCGCCCAGCCTGCAATGGCAGCCAGGGCGGGCAGCGCCGGTTTCAGGTGCCGTCGTCCGCCAATTCCCGCATCACCGCAGGGGAAAATACCGATTCGCCGAACAGGTTTTTTTGCTGCTCGGCATTTAAAGGTCTGCCAGTCAGGGGAAGGTGAATTCTTCCGTTCACAGGAAGGATTTCGCGCTCGTCAGGAACTGCGGCGGCGGCTATTTTTTTTCGTAGTGCCGCCGATGCACGCTTGTATGTAGCAAGCTCATCTGCTTGCTGTTTACCCGGTGTCTTCATGGTATTCACTTTAGTGTCGTTGCAGGAATAGTTGCTTTCATCTTTGTAAAAGCGGCTAACATGCTGCCAGCGTCTTCCAAATATAGTTTAGCAAAATTGACCATGATGGACTGTTCGCGCGCAAATGGAACTGCATTGGCCGCGCGCTCCCGTATGTTTTCCACCACTCGGGACAGCGCGCAAGGACTTCTTGGACCGTGCGCAGGCCGTGCATCGCAGCATCCGGATGCCGGGTCATTTCCGCAACATGGACCGGGGCATCGAAACCGAGCTTGGGCCAGACCCAGTAGCCGATCAGCGCCTCTGGATCGCCGGGCCGTAAAGGCCCGTGTCCGGCGCCATACAGGTGGATGCCGGAGAAGCCGAACCGATAGGCCGTGACCGCCATCAATCCGAACGCAACAGTACAAAACCTGGGCGGCGTTTCCGGGGACAGCATCATGCTGCCGATATGCAGGGCATCACACCAGACGCCCGGCGCTTGTTCCGATCGAAAAGCAATCACACTGTTCTGCTCGCCGTCCTTGACGAACGAGTTGATGAACTGAACGTTCATGCCGGGTGGTGCATTGCCATGTTCGTTCACCCGCAACGCCCATGCCGCCGACCCATCCGGAATCATGAAAAGGTGTGCGCTCTGTTTTTCAGTGAGTTCAAGTATCGTGCCATCGTGTCGCTCCAGCGTGAAGCCATCGGACCGTTGCCCCCGCTTGTCATACAGTTCGCCCTGGAAGTAGTCGCGTGCGATGGGGTGGCCGAGCAGGATGGTCTCGATTTTCCTGATATTGTGTTCGTCGAACCGTGGCTCGATAATCATGATAGGGCCTCTGATGTGGTGTCGATGGGTGAGTTCATCAGCGCAGTACCGTAACGCTCGGGCGCGAATTTCAGAGTGGGAAGGTGAGTTCGCGGCAGCGCGGATTGCAAGGATGAGTTCAGCCAGCGTACTCGCCATTGGCATGGGCGCACAGGGCGCTTTGGGGGAAACGGGCGGTCACTGTATCGTGGTCAATGATTGCCCGATCATATTGAACTTTCGTCGTGCGAGGCCCGATACGCCATCATCCGAACCCGGCAGTGCGGTGGATCCGTGAGAGCAAAAAACCTGCGCATCGAAGGCGCCTGGCGATCCTGTCGGGAGTCGCATTGCCTGGCACGGGAGGCCCATGGGCAAGCTAAAAGAAGGAGATAAATGAGATTGGATCGTCTTCTGACCGTCGACGCATATTACGACGGCGCACTGCTGGGTATCGCGGAACTCGACGGGGTCCCGCACATCTACCAGAATGGATTCATGTACGCGCTCGATGACGACGAAACGGTGTATTTTCTGTCGCCGATTGCGCCCGAGTTGCTGGCGCTGGTGATGGAAGACTGGGCCATCTGGCGCCGCTATCTTGCGGCGAGCGGAACACCGGAGGCGGCCGACGCGCGGCACCCGGCGCTGGCCTGCGACCGCGAACGGCATGACGCTCTTGAACTGGCGATTGGGGACCGTCTCACGACCGACCCGCACAATCGCAAGCGCTTCAAGGCCGATTTCTGGCCGCCGGCATCGCCAGCGGACCCGGGTGCCTTGTGGGACGGCCAGCGCGTCCAGTGGACACCTTGCGACACGCCAGGCATGCCGGAGCGCCCGGCGCCTCGTTAAGCGAGCGCATATTTCGCAGCGTCATCGGACTCAGGGCAACGCAAGCTGATCGGTGAAGCAGTGAGGTATTCGCGCGTGCGCCCTTGATCAGGCATCGTCCTCGCCGCTCTCGCGAACAATTGGAAAGGAATGGTCCGACTTGCCGAACAGGGCATGCGCCTGCTCCAAGGTCAGCGGTTTGCAGTTTTTCGGGAACTTGCCTGGTACAGTGCATCAGCGATTACTCGTCGGATGCGCGTGTCACACGCCACTGGCGAGCGCCGCCTTCGGCAATCTCCCGAAGTATGTTGTTGGAAATCCTCGATTCGCCAAACAGGGCAAGTGCCTGCTCGGGGGTCAGCGGTTTGCAAGGGAGCAAGTGAAAAAAGCCGTTCACCGGCAGAATTTCGTTTTCATCGGGAACCGCAGTGGCAGCATTCTTTTTTCGCAGTTCGTCCGACGCACGCCGGTATTCGGCGAGCTGGTCGGCTTGCGCTTTGCTTAGTGGCATGATATTCACCTCAAAATTGCTTGCTTTGGTGATGGCAACGGGGTGGGGCAGCGGCTAAAAATCCGTTAGCGTCGTCCAAAGATACTTTATCAAAATCGACCACGACTGACTGGTCGGGTATAAGTCAAACTGCATCAAACGTCCGCTACCGCAGGCATCCCACCACTCCGGGGTACGTGCAACGACTTCTTGTACTGTGCACAAGCCATGCATGGATACAGTGGGATGCCTGCTCATTTCGGCAACGTTCACGGGCGCGTCGAAACCAAATTTGGGCCAAATGCAATAGCCGATCATGGCGTCGGAGTCGCGAGGACACAGAGGACCGCGTCCTGCCGCATATACCTGAATATGGTCGAAGCCGAGACGCCAGGCAGTCACTGCCATCAAGCCGAACGCAACAGTGCAAAGTCCGGCTGGCGCATCCGGACGCAGCATCATTGTGTCAATATACAAAGCGTCGCACCAAACGCCCGGCATTTTTTCCATACGAAAGACAATGACACTGTTTTGGTCTCCGTCCGGTACAAAGGAATTGAAGAAATGGATCTTCATGCCTGCCGGCGCATTGCCATGCTCGTTCACGTTGAGTACCCTTGCCGTTGACTTGTCCGGGATCATAAAAAGACGTGCGCTCGTTTCCATATCGAGTTTGACGGGCTGCTTTTCTATAAGTTCCAGAAAAATCCCATCGAACCGGCTTTCCAGCCAGTCATACAGCTCACCCCGGAAGTAACTCCGTGTGATCTCGTGGCCAAGCAAGAGCGATTCGATTTTTCGAATATCGTGTTCGGCGCATCGGAGGTCGCTGGTCATGATGGGGGCTGTCGGCGTTGGCGGCTCACCTGCGTTCCGGCATGGCGCGTGCATGCGGTGCGCGGTGAGAATCCGGACAGCGTACGCGGCGTCATGACGCGCACACAGAGCGCGCGCACGCCAAGTGGCGACGGCTGGAGATGGCTCAACGATTGAGCGGGGATAGTGAACTTATGTGGCTTGCGGGTCGCCGTCTTGCCGTGGAAGGGAACGGACCAAGCGGCCGATGCGTGGCACCGGCCGCGTCAAACAATGAAGCGCCGCTTTAAGCGAGCGCTTCCTTCGCCGCTTCTTCCGGCGTCAAGCCATCGTAGAACTGGTCGGTAAACCACTCGACCTGTTCCTCGATATGGTCCTGCGCCTGCTTCTGGGTTGCGCCGCCGGCGACCAGGAAGCCTTCCACCTCGATGCACCAGTGAATCAGCGCCAGGGTTTCTTCGTC
The DNA here is from genome assembly GCF_011682065.1 of Massilia rubra. Lineage (GTDB taxonomy): Bacteria > Pseudomonadota > Gammaproteobacteria > Burkholderiales > Burkholderiaceae_D > Telluria_A > Telluria_A rubra. The sequence goes on from NZ_VUYU01000032.1 coordinate 47,604, forward strand.
GAGTTCTTCTTTCTTGGCCATGTTGGCACCTCTTTCAGCGTTTGTTGTCCGAGAAAGGATGATAACCGATCACTCGCCCAGGTCGGTGACCATGCCCCACTTGGCGAATTCCGGTTCGAACTCTTCCAGGGTCAGCTGGCCGACGCTGGTATGCGCCCCGACCGCCTCCAGCGTGCCCAGCGCTAGGCGACGCGCCAGCAGCACCGCCGCCATGCACGGAATTTCCGGCCCATGGTCGTTGTCGGCCGCGATATGCCAGGCGCGCCGCGCGGGCGTTCCGGCGGCGTCCACGCCCTGCACGCGCACCACCATCCCGCCCAGCGCCGAGCCGAGGAAATTGAGGCCGTCGGCAGCGCGGTTGAGCAGGCCGGCGAAGCGCTCCGGATGGCGCACCAGCCCGAGCCGGCGCAGGCCCGCCAGCGCCGCCATGCCGCGCTGGCTGATGCCGGTTTCCAGCGCGGCGCGAAACATCACCGTCCGCACGCCCGCGTAATGAGCCGGAAACAGTTCGAGGTCGGGAATATCGCACAGCGACGCCAGGCGCGGGCGTAGCCTCGCGTAAGCCACCATGACCGGCGCCGCCCAGCCCAGCTGGGTGGTCCAGCGCCCGTCCTGCCAGACCTGGATCGGCGCGCCGCAATAGCTGAGCACGGCGGACATGGTGGCCACCCCGCGCGGCGCGGTCTGGGCCGGGGCGATGCACATCTCGATCGAGTCGATGCTGCGCCAGCCCGCCGTCAGATGGTCGACCACGGCCGAGGACATGGCCGGCACGCTGCTCGCGCCGGTGATCGCCGTGCGCTGCTGGCGGCGGAATGCATCGTCCAGCGCGGCCGGAAAGTCGCACACGAAGCGGCGGCCGTCGGCCAGGTCGATGTAATGGGCGCCGGCGGCGGCCGTGGCCAGGGCAGTGCCGTAATCCTGCTGCTGGAACGGGCCGGCGGTATGGATGACGAGCTCGGCCCCGAGGGCGCGCAGCGCTTGTGTCAGTTGGGGATCGTGGATGTCGATGCGGGCGGCGCTCGCGCCGTGTGCGCAGGCGCGGGCCAGGGCGCTGGCCTTGTCCAGGTCGCGCCCGGCGACGATCAGTTCGATGCCCGGGCTGGGCGCCAGGGCACGGCAGATGCGGGTCCCGAAGTTACCGTATCCGCCGAGAACGACCGTTTTCATGCTGGGTGGATCAGGCTGCGAGGGCCTTGGCCAGTAATTCGGCGACGACTTCATTGAGGTCGGCGTCGCGTTCCTTGGCCAGGGTTTGCAGTTGCAGCACCAGGTCGCTGTTGAGCTTGACGGCGAAGGGAACCAGGCCGAGCGCCTGGTCGCGCTTGCGCTGTTCGCGGCGGTCGACGATGGCGTTGTCGGCGTTGCCGAAGCCGGCCGCGCCGGGGGCGACCATCTTGCCCATCAATTTTTTGGCGTCACTCTTTGCCATGCCGGTTTTTTTCATTGTCTGCCTTTGCTATCAAAGAACGCATTCTACGCGCTCTTGGGGGTGCGGACGACGGCGCAGCCGATGGCGCGCGAAAATCAGCCCAGGACTTTCTTGAGCCAAGCGCCGATATGCTCGACTTCTTCCTGGCACAGCGAATGCTGCATCGGGTAATCGTGCCATTCGACCTGGTAGCCCAGCGCGGTGAGCAAGTCGCGCGAGGCCACGGCGCGGGTCATCGGAATCACGCCGTCGTACTGACCATGCACCTGGAAAATCGGGGTCGCCAGGCTCGCTTCCGAACGCTCGGCGGCGATCTTGTCGGCCAGCGGCACATACCCGGACAAGCACATCAGTCCGGCCAGCGTTTCCGGATGGCGCAAGCCGGTCTGGAGCGTCATCGCGCAACCCTGCGAAAAGCCCGCCAGGATGATGCGCGAGGCGGGAATGCCACGCGCTTTTTCACGCGCGATCAGCGCTTCGATCTGCACTTGCGAGGCGCGCAGTCCGGCTTCGTCTTCGCGCCGGCCAATGTCGGCGTGGACGATGTCGTACCACGAGCGCATCACGTAACCGTTGTTGATGGTCACCGGCATCGTGTTGGCATTCGGGAAGACGAAGCGGATACCCGGCAAGCCCGCCAGGTCGAGTTCGTTCGTCATCGACACGAAGTCGTTGCCGTCCGCGCCCAGGCCGTGCATCCAGATAATGGCCACCGTCGGGTTCGGGGCAGTGACGACTTCGATCGTTTCTAACAGTTCGCTCATGCGTTGTTCTCGGTGGGCGGCGCCGGACGCAGCGCCGATTTCGGCCGGAATGCCTTGCACACGGCCGGGTTGGTGTCGATATACGGTCCGCCGATCAGGTCGACGCAGTAAGGCACGGCAGCAAAAATGCCGCCGACCAGTTGCTTGCCGTCAGCATCTTTCAAGCCTTCGAGGGTTTCCTTGATCGCTTTCGGCTGGCCCGGCAGGTTCATCACCAGCGCGCTATGGCCGTCGGTTTCGCGGATCACCGCCGTCTGGCGCGACAAAATCGCGGTCGGCACGAACTGCAGGCTGATCTGGCGCATCTGCTCGCCGAAACCGGGCATTTCTTTGGTGCCGATGGCGAGCGTGGCTTCCGGCGTGACATCGCGCCGCGCCGGGCCGGTGCCGCCGGTGGTCAAGACCAGGTGGCAGCGCGCCACGTCGACCAGCTCGACCAGGGTCGCTTCGATGCGCGCCCGTTCGTCGGGAATGAGGCGCGTTTCGAGGCGGTACGGCGTGGCGAGGGCGGCGGCCAGCCAGTCGGCCAGCGCCGGCAAGCCCTTGTCTTCGTAGACGCCGCCGCTGGCGCGGTCGGAAACCGACACCAGGCCAATGATCAGCTCAGGCGCCAACTCAACCGCCAGCCCAGGCAAATTACTCGTCGTCGGACTCGTCATCGATCGGCTCGCCGTCTTCGTCCTCGTCCTGGCTGGCCGGCTTGGCGGCGGCCTTGCGCTTCTTGTCGATATCCTTGAGGATCTGGTAGATCTCGCGGTAGGCTTTCGGCGGCTTGTTCTCGGCCTGTTCCTTGCGCGCGTTGCGGATCAGGGTGCGCAGGTGCTGCACATCGAGTTCCGGATTTTCTTCGAGCAACACGGTCAGGGCCTTGTCGTCGGCCAGCAACTTGTCGCGGCGGCGTTCGAGCGCGTGCAGGGCCGCGGTATCGGCCTTGGACATGCCTTTCCAGCTGTCGATGGTGCGCTGGATGACGGCCACTTCTTCCTCGTCGAGGGTGCGCATTTTCTTGCCGACGAATTGCATCTGGCGGCGCCGTCCCTCGTGGTTGGTGATCAGCTGGCACGCCAGGATGGCGTCGCGCACGTCTTCCGGCATGGGCACGCGCTTGACGCGGTCGCGCGCTTCGGCGACCAGTTCTTCGCCGAGCTTTTGCAGCTCGCTCATCTGGCGCTTGAGCTCGGACTTGGAAGGGCGTTCGTATTCTTGTTCGAACTCGGAGGATTGGAAGCCGCAGGCGCCCCGGTTTGGATTTGGCATGATATGGTTCCGATAGGCGTAAAGCCGACCAGTAAAAACTGTAAACGACTGCTATCATACCCGTTTAACCGGACAGCCGAAGAAAACCACACATGAACGACTCCGTCTTTATCCACACCCAGGATCAGCTGCAACAGCTGGCGCGCGACGTTTTGGCCTTTGCCAGGGAGATCGGTGGCACCGATGCCGCCGTCGACATCAGCGAGGGAAGCGGGCTGGCGGTGTCGGTCCGGCGTGGCAAAATCGAGACGATCGAGCAAAACAAAGACAAAGGCATGGGCGTGACCGTGTATATCGGTCAAAAACGCGGCAATGCCAGCACGTCCGACTTTTCCCCGGCGGCCCTGCGCGCCACCGTCGACGCGGCCTACAACATCGCCCGCTTCACGGCCGACGACGACTGCGCCGGCCTGGCCGACGCCGACATGCTCGAGACCGAGCCGCGCGACCTGCGCCTGTGCTACCCGTGGATGATCTCGACCGAAGACGCCGTGGTTCTGGCGCAACGCGCCGAAGCGGCCGCGTTCGACGTCGACCCGCGCATCACCAACAGCGAAGGCGCCAGCGTGCACGTGCAGCAGTCGCACTTCGTGTCGGCCAATTCGCGCGGTTTCGCGGGCGGCTATCCGTTTTCGCGCCACACCCTGTCGGTGGCGCCGATCGCCGGCAAGGGCGCCAAAATGCAGCGCGACGACTGGTACACCTCGGTGCGCGATCCGAAAAAGATGGCCCAGCCCGAAACGGTGGGCCGTTACGCGGCCGAGCGCGCGCTGGCGCGCCTGAACGCGCGCACGCTCGATACGCGCACCTGCCCAGTGCTGTTCGAAGCGCCGCTGGCGGCCGGCCTGCTCGGCTCCTTCGTGCAGGCCACCTCGGGCGGCGCGCTGTATCGCAAGTCGACCTTCTTGCTCGATTCGCTGGGGCAGTCGGTCTTTCCCTCGCATATCCAGATCCTGGAAGACCCGCATGTAATCGGCGGGGTCGGTTCGGCCCCGTTCGATGAAGAAGGCGTGCGCACCGTGCGGCGCGATGTGGTCAAGGATGGCGTGGTGCAGGGCTATTTCCTGTCGTCGTATTCGGCGCGCAAGCTGGGCATGAAAACCACGGGTAACGCGGGCGGTTCGCACAACCTGACCATGAGCTCCACGCAAACCAAGCGCGGCGACGACTTCGCCGGCATGATCAAGAAAATGGGGCGCGGCCTGCTGGTGACGGAACTGATGGGCCAGGGCACCAACTACGTTACCGGCGATTATTCGCGCGGCGCGTCGGGTTTCTGGGTTGAAAATGGCGTGATCCAGTACCCGGTCGAGGAAATCACGATTGCCGGCAACATGAAGGATATCTTCCAGCAGATCGTCGCCATCGGCAACGACGTGCTTATCCGTGGCAACAAGCAGACCGGTTCGATCTTGATCGAAAAAATGGTCGTCGCCGGCGGCTGAACGTCCTCATGTTCTTCCCGCGTGGGCCGCAGTGCCCACGCCTAGCCGCCTGTCGGACTTGGGGAGTCGAAGCGAAAAAATAGCTGGGCGAGGCCAGATTTTGACGATTTCGCAGTGCCAATAGCGAGCTATTGGCCGAGAAAGCGGCGAAATAGGGACCGTCCCAGGTATTTTTGCAGCCGACGATCCCAAGTCCGACAGGCGGCTAGCCCCTTCCGCATCCCGCGCCTTCTCCTGTAAGACTGCTGTAAGATAAATTACGTTGCATGCTTGCCTAGACGCAAATACACTAGCCCAGGCACCATGACACCGGTGGTATTTCCGTGACGTAAACCCTTCAGGAGACACAGACATATGGAACGTCGTTCCTTTATTAAAAAAGCGGCAGTCGGCGCTGCCGCCGGCGCAGTCGCCGCACCGGCGCTGGCCCAGTCGCTGCCAACGATCAACTGGCGTCTCGCCAGCAGCTTTCCCAAGTCGCTCGATACCATCTTCGGCGCGTCCGACATCCTGACCAAGCGCGTTTCCCAGCTGACCGGCGGCAAGTTCAACATCCGCTCGTTCGCGGCCGGCGAAATCGTGCCGGGCCTGCAAGTGCTCGACGCGGTCCAGGCCGGCACTGTGGAAATCGGCCACAGCGCGTCTTACTACTATTTCGGCAAGGACGCCACCTTCGCCTTCGACTGCGCGGTCCCGTTCGGCCTCACTTCGCGCCAGCACACCGCCTGGTACCAGGAAGGCGGCGGACGCGAACTGACGCGCAACTTCTTCAAGGGCTATGGCATCGTCAACTTCCTGGGCGGCAATTCCGGTACCCAGATGGGTGGCTGGTTCCGCAAAGAAATCAAGTCGGTGGAAGACCTGAAGGGCACCAAGATGCGCGTCGGCGGTTTCGCCGGCAAGGTGCTCGAGCGCCTCGGGCTGGTGCCGCAGCAATTGGCCGGTGGCGACATTTATCCCGCCCTGGAAAAAGGCACGATCGACGCGGCTGAATGGGTCGGTCCTTACGATGACGAAAAACTGGGCTTCTACAAGGTTGCGCCGTATTACTACGCGCCGGGCTGGTGGGAGGCGGGCGCGAGCTTCTCCTTCTACGTCGGCATCAAGGAGTGGGAAAAGCTGCCCAAGGAATACCAGGCTGCGCTCGAATGCGCCACCTACGAGGCGCACGTCGGCATGCAGGCCGAGTACGACGCCAAGAATCCGGCCGCGCTGGCGCGCCTGATGAAGAACGGCGTCAAGCTGCGCACCTTCTCGAAAGACATCATGGATGGCTGCTACAAGGCGGCGCAGGACGTGATGAACGAAGAAGCGGCCAAGAATGCCAAGTTCAAGACCATCTACGAGCCGTGGAAGCGATTCCGCCAGGACCAGAACATGTGGGCCTCGGTGTCGGAAGCGGCCATGCTTGATTACATGATCAAGGCCGGCAGGAAATAAGTCCAGCGGACTCCTCGTCGTTCCCGCCAAGGGTTGCCTTGGCGCGAGAACGACATCGGCTCACCCAATTCATCAACTATGAAACGAATCCTCTTCCTCGCCCTCATCGCCGGTGGCGCCATATATGCCTGGAAAACCGGGCGCCTCGGTGGCGGCGGTGACGGTGCGTTCGACAAGGACGGCAAGCCGTCCGTGATGCTGTTTACCAGCGCCGAGTGCGGCGACCCGTGCGACAAGGTCCGCAGCGAGCTGAAAAAGCGCGTCGCCAGCTTCGAGGAAGTGATCCTCACTGAGCCGAACAGCAAATACCGCGTCAACGCCATGCCGACCGTCATCGCCGGCAAGCAGCGCAGCGTGGGCGATGATGTGCATAAACTCGCGGGCATGCTTGGCGAGGTGCTGGGCAAGGAGGCGCTGACGCGGCGCGAACGCATCGTGCTGGCCAATCACTTCGACGCGCAGGACAAAGCCAAGGTGGTGTTGTACGGGACCAAATGGTGCGGCTACTGCAAGGCGCAGCGCGAACTGTTCGAGGAAAAGAAGATCCCCTTCGAAGATGTGGACGTCGAGGCGTCCGAAGCGGGCCTGATGGCCTACAACGCACTTGAAGGCAACGGTTATCCGCTCACGTATGTGGGCTACCGGCGCTTCGGGGGATTCAACGAGTCGGAGATCCTGACGGCGGTCAAGGAACTCAGCGACAAGCCGCAGGCCGGTCTGCGCTGAGCGCGAACGCGCCAGAGGAAAGGGCGTCCCTGCAACGGCAGGGACGCCCGTACGGGACGCCGCTCAATCAGAAGCGGTAACCGACACCGACGGCGATCAGCACAGGATCGACTTTCACGGTGCTCACTTTGGCGCCGGCGATCATCACATCGCTGCGGATGTTGATGCGCTTGACATCCAGGTTGAGCGACCAGTTTTTATCGATCTTGAAATCCACGCCGGCTTGCACAGCCAGTCCCACGCTGTCGCTTTCCAGGTCACCGGCGCCGTTCAGCAGTTTGACCTTCGAGATGCGCGTGTAGTTGATACCCGCGCCCAGGTAAGGCTTGAACTGGCCGATCGGGTTGAAGTGGTACTGGCCCAGCAGGCTTGGCGGCAGGTGCTTGAAGGTGCCGATCTTGGCGCCGTCGAGCATCACGTCATGTTTTTGCGGATAGGTCAGCACCAGTTCTGCCGCCAGGTTCGGCGTGAAGAAATAGCTGACATCGAGTTCCGGAATCGTCTTGTCGGACACCGAAATGCGGTCCGATGCGCCCACGCCACCAACCGGCGAGGACTTGTCGGCCGGACTCAGGTGCGCGGCGCGCGCGCGCACCAGCCATTGTCCATCTTGCGCGTGAGCTTCAACGGCGACCAGGCCCAGCATACTGACTGCTACTGCTGCTAACAATTTGCTCTTCATCACAACTTCCTTCTTCGTTTGTCATTGGGTATGACTGAAGTTTATTGATTGGCCTCAACAAAATCGTTGATGTGAATCAAAAAATCGAAGCAATGATGAAAAGCCGTATCGGGTCAGGCCGGGTGGCGCAGCGCCTGCAAAATCGGTTGCAGCACCGCCGCGCCAAGGCGTGCGCTGCGCGCGCCGTCCCAGCCGCAGATCGGATCGGGATCGTTGGCGTTGTCCTTGAACGGCAGCTCAAGGGTCAGCGACAGGCAGCCGAAGGCGTGCGTGATGTGCGGCGAGCCCATGGTGATGGTTTCGTCGGTGTAGGGCGAGTCGCCGTAGCCGTGCACGTCCTGGAAGTCCGGGCTGGCGATCTTGAAGTCGTCGGCGAAGCGCTTCTCTTGCGCGGCCTGGGCCGGTGTAAAGGTCGGCAGGGAGGCGCTGCCGGCCACGAACACATACGGCAAGCCTTCATCGCCGTGCACGTCGAGGAACAGGTCGCAGCCGGTTTCCAGCATCTTGTTCTTGACCACGAACACTTCGGGGCTGCGCTCCATGGTCGGCGTATTCCACTCGCGGTTGAGATTGGCGCCGGCCGCGTTGGTGCGCAGGTTGCCATGCACCGAGCCGTCCGGATTCATGTTCGGCACCACGTAGAACACGGCTTCCTTGAGCAGTTGGCGTCCAAACGCGTCGGCCGGGTCGAGCAGGGCGTCGAGCATGCCCTCGACAAACCACTCGGCCATGGTTTCGCCCGGATGCTGGCGCGCGATGACCCAGACTTTCTTCTTTGCGGCCGGGTCGCCGATCACCAGCACGTTCATGTCGCGCCCTTCCACGCTGCTGCCCAGGTCTAGCATGCGCACCTGTTCCGAGAGCTGCGCGCGGTCCAGCAGTTCGAGGTGGCGTTCCCACGAGTAGGGCTCGAAGTAGGCGTAGTAGACGCTGTCCATCTCGGGCGTGTGGGAAATCGTCATCACCTGGCCGTCGAAGCTGGTGGGCACGCGGAACCACTCCACGCGGTCGTAGCTGGCCATGGCCTGGTAGCCTTCCCAGCCGGCCGGGTAGGCGCTTTTTCCCGCGTTCAGGAAGCGGATGGTGCTCGCCTCGCCCTGCGCGCCTTGCAGGCGGAAGTAGAACCATTGGGTGATATCGGCGTGCGAGTCGCGGCGGATGTTCAGGTCGATCGAGGAGGCGCTGGTGGCGCTCACGATATCGATGGCGCCAGCGTCGAACTGGCTGCTGATTTTGATAGACATGGTGTGTCCTTGGCTGGTGAATGAGAGGCGCGGCTGCTGCGCGCGCGAGGCGTCATGATACGCCTTCGGATTAAACACGGTTAATAGGGCGAAAATCGCCCGCATTCAGCCTTACGCTGTTGTTTTGAAAACAGCGAAGGAAAACAGCGATGAACAAGACCTATCACGGCAGCTGCCACTGCGGCGCGGTGCGCTATGAAGCCGACATCGATTTGAGCCAGGGCACCAGCAAGTGCAACTGCTCGATCTGCGCCAAGACGCGCAACTGGAACGCGGTGATCAAGCCAGACGCGTTTCGCTTGCTCACCGGTGAGGATCAGTTGAATACGTACCAGTTTGCAACCAAGAGCGGGCATTATCTGTTTTGCAGGCAGTGCGGCGTGCACTCGTTCGGACGCGGATATGTGGAGTATCTCGGTGGGGCGCTCGTGTCGGTCAATCTGATGGCGCTCGACGATGTGACGCCGGAAGAGCTGGTCGCGGCGCCGGTGGCGTATCTGGATGGCTTGAACGATAACTGGGCCAATCCGCCGGCGGAAACGCGGCATTTGTAGGGCTGGCCGCGACCGGCAATGGTCGCACTACCGCGTCGTTCCTTGCTAAAGGCCGCCCTGGCGCGGGGGCGAGGTTCATGCGTTCGGTTCCGGTGCTGCGCTGCCGGTCCTTCTCAGCAGTCGTAATTCATGCTGTCGCGCGGGTACGCCATTGGATTGCGGATCGCCTCCAGGGTCAGGTCCAGGTCGAGATCCGGCCAGTACACGCGCCCGGTGCTCACGCGCTTGACCCGGCAGATCTGCGCAATGGTTGCGTGTTCGAACAGGGGAAACTCCACGAACGGCAAGTACAACTCTTCCTCGCCACACTGCAGCCAGAAGCCGTGCGGGCTCAGGCTCGTCACTTCGGCGCAGGAAAAATAGATGCCATTCATAGTCAATCCCCGTTAAGTATTTTACCCAGGCAGGGTTGCCCGTATCGAAGGTATCAAATGCGCCAGGCGATTCGTTTGACCTGGCTCAAGTGATCCTGAATTTACTTCCGTCCTATCGAAATCAGATAGTTTTGCATCGTCTGTTCCGACACCGAGGCCCACATGTTCTGGTCCTGGCGGAACCGCTTCCACGGCTCGTACACCTTTTTGAATTTGGCGTTCCTGGCCGCTTCCTCTTCCATGACCGCGGTCGAGATCTTGTACGCCTCGTCCATGATCGCCTTCGAAAAGGTATGCAGCTTGGCGCCGTTCTTGATCAGGCGCGCCAGCGCCGACGGATTCTTGGTGTCGTAGGCGGCCTGCATCGTCACGTGGCATTCGAAGCTGGCCGTTTCCACCGCCGCCTTGTACTGCGCGGGCAGCTTTTCCCATTCCTTGATGTTGATGTAGAACGACAGCTGCGGCCCCGCCTCCCACCATCCCGGCGTGTAGTAGTGCGGCGCCACCTTGGCCAGGCCCAGCTTTTCATCGTCGTACGGACCGACCCACTCGGCCGCGTCGATCGTGCCTTTTTCGAGCGCCGCATACACGTCGCCGGCGGGAATCTGCTGGGGCACCGCGCCCATGCGCTCCATCACGCGGCCGGCGAAACCGGCGATGCGGATCTTCATGCCCTTGACGTCTTCCAGCGACTTGATCTCCTTGCGGTACCAGCCGCCCATCTGCGTGCCGGTGTTCCCGGCCATGAAGTTGATGATGCCGTAGTCCTTGAAGAAATCGCGCATCAGTTCACGCCCGCCGCCCTGGTCGAACCAGGCGGTCTGCTGGCGCGAGGTGAGGCCGAACGGCACCGCGCAATCGAACGCGAACGTCGGGTCCTTGCCGAAGTAGTAGTACGACGGCGTGTGGCCCATCTCCACCGTGCCCGCCTGCACCGCGTCCATCACCTGCAAGCCCGGCACGATGTCGCCGGCGGCGAACTGGCGGATCTGGAAGCGACCGCCCGTCAGTTGCGAGACGCGCTTGGTGAACGCTTCGGCCGCGCCGAAAATGGTGTCGAGCGACTTGGGAAAGCTCGACGCCAGGCGCCATTTGACTTCAGGGTTGATCTGCGCGAACGCCGGCGCGGCGATGACGCCGGCCGTCGCGCCGATGGCGCTCTTGGTGAGGAAGGAACGACGTTGCATGACAGTCTCCGAGTTTTTTAGTATGTCTGAGGGACGTGCGACCCATTGTAGCCGCATGTGCGCGTCAAAGTTTCGTGTAATTGTAGCGTCGCTAGCGCGATGTGGGACTTACATTTCCCGGCGCGTCGCCGGCCAGCCCGCCGAAGCGCTGGAAGAAGCCGGCATCAAGCTGCGGCACGCTGTCATCTTCGCGCCGCAAGGTCGCCATGATGTGCGTTTCGGCGAGCGCGTATGTACGCGCATACAGCGCGCGCGCCAGTTCGTAGGCGCTGCTGCCGGGCCAGGGATTGGGCAGCAGTTCGATCGGCAGCATCGGGTCGTGCAGCTGCACGCGGCGGTACGCGTGGACCAGCAGGGTGCGGATCACGAAGGCTTGCTCGGGTGCGAGCGTGTCAGCGCTGCTCAAGAGCTCCAGCAAAGGCCCGAAGCGCTCGATGAAGTGGCTATAGCCGTTGACCACGCCCGACAAATCCCAGCCATCGTGCACCAGGTCCTGCAGCGGGCGGCTCGATACGCCCGGCAGCGCGCTGGCGCGGCACACGAACAGCTTGTCCTTCACGCCCACGCGCGCCAGCAGTTCTTCGAGCACGCCGGCATCGCTGGCCGGGTGCCCGAACATGCCCGGCGCGATCATGGCGTAACCTTCCCACAGCATTTCCTTGCGCAGCAGCGCGCGCTCGGGCGCGTCGATATTGCCGGCGCCGGACAGCACCAGGGTCCAGTTGCCGTCCCAGTGCGCGGCCAGTGGCGCGTAAATACGCCGGTTGGCGCGCTCGAAGCGGGGCAGGGCCTGCGGCAGGATGGCGTAGGAACTGCGGCGCCCGTCGCGGTTGGCCACCAGCCAGCCTTCCTGCGCCAGCCGGAACACGCTGGTGCGCAGCAGGCGGTCGTTGACCCCGAATGGCGCCAGCAGTTCGATCAGGCTGCCCAGCCAGATGGCGCCGCCGTGCGGGGCGATGGCGTCGCCGAACATCGTCATCACAAGCGACTTGGAACGGGGCGGATCGCTGGCGAGAAACTCGGCGATCCATGCTGTGCTGGTAAGTTGTTTCATGAAGGCATGGTCTGGCGCGTTGGGGGGATTGTCAAGCAAAGCAGCCGTTTACTTTACCGCGTGTTGGGCGCAGCATGGTTTTTTGCCATCGAATCAATCTCGACGAGATACGGATATACAATACGACTCAATTAATCTGTGTACATCTGATTTTACGTATCGTATTATCGCCTGATCGCCTTTGCAATGGGAGAAGCACCATGTACGCACAACTCGTAGAAACCGGCCTCAAGAAAGTCCAGGGCGCCGAGGACATGGATGAGCAGGAGCGCGAGTTCCAGGCGCGCATCGATGCCGGCGTCAAGATCGAAGCCAAGGACTGGATGCCCGAGGCCTACCGCAAGACCCTGATCCGCCAGATCTCCCAGCACGCGCACTCCGAAATCGTCGGTCAGCTGCCCGAAGGCAACTGGGTCACGCGCGCCCCCACGCTCAAGCGCAAGTCGATCCTGCTGGCCAAGATCCAGGACGAGGCCGGGCACGGGCTGTATTTATATAGTGCGGCCGAAACCCTGGGCGTGTCGCGCGACGAGCTGCTGGCCGCCCTCCATTCGGGCAAGGCCAAGTATTCGAGCATTTTCAATTATCCAACCCTGTCGTGGGCCGACATGGGCGCGATCGGCTGGCTGGTGGACGGCTCGGCCATCATCAACCAGATCCCGCTGTGCCGCTGCTCGTACGGTCCGTACGCGCGCGCCATGATCCGCGTCTGCAAGGAAGAATCGTTCCATGCGCGCCAGGGCTACGACATCATGATGAGCCTTGCCCAGGGCACGCCCGAGCAAAAGGCGATGGCGCAAGATGCGCTCAATCGCTGGTGGTGGCCGTCGCTGATGATGTTCGGCCCGTCCGACGCCGAATCGGTCAACAGCGCGCAGTCGGCGCAGTGGCGCATCAAGTTGTTCTCGAACGACGAACTGCGCCAGCGCATGGTCGACCAGACCGTGCCCCAGGCCGAGTACCTGGGCTTGACCGTGCCCGATCCCGACCTGAAGTTCAACGCCGACACCGGCCACTACGAATTCGGCGAGATCGACTGGAGCGAGTTCCAGAACGTCTTGAAGGGCAACGGCCCGTGCAACCGCGAGCGCCTGCGCACCCGCGTCAAGGCGTATGAAGACGGCGCGTGGTTCCGCGATGCGCTGGTCGCCTACGCCGACAAGAAATCCGCACGCGCAGCGGCGTAATCAAGAACCACACCGGAGAACAACATGAGTAAAGAATGGCCCCTGTGGGAAGTCTTCATCCGCAGCCAGCACGGCCTGGCGCACAAGCACGTGGGCAGCCTGCACGCGTCCGACGCCGAAATGGCGGTCAATAACGCGCGCGACGTCTACACGCGCCGCAACGAAGGCGTGTCGATCTGGGTCGTGCGCGCCGCCGACATCGTCGCCAGCAGCCCGGGCGACAAGTCGGCCCTGTTCGAGCCGTCCAACAGCAAAGTCTATCGCCACCCGACCTTCTTCCCGATGCCGGAAGAAGTCAAGAACCTGTGAGCGTGCCAGTGACCGACGCCGTGAACAATAAAATCGCATACCTCCTGCGCCAGGGCGACAACGCCCTGATCCTGTCGCAGCAGTTGTCCAAACTGTGCGGCAAAGGGCCGGCGCTCGAAGAAGACATGGCGCTCACCAACGTCGCCCTCGACCTGCTCGGCCAGACCCGCATGTGGCTCACCTACGCCGGCGAACTGGAAGGGCGCGGCCGCGGCGAAGACCAACTGGCCTTCCTGCGCGACGTCCACGAACTGCGCTGCTGCCTGATCGTCGAACAGCCCAACGGGAACTACGCCGACACCATGGTGCGCCAGTTCTACTTCGACACCTGGCACTACTTCCTGATGCTTGGGCTGACCAAGTCGGTTGACGCGCGCATCGCCGAGATCGCCGAAAAATCGCTCAAGGAAGTCACCTACCACCTGCGCCGCAGCGGTGACCTGATCGTGCGCATGGGCGACGGCACGCCGGACAGCCACGCCAAAACCCAGGCCGCCGTCAACGAACTGTGGATGTACAGCGGCGAGATGTTCCTTTACGACGACATCGACAACGCCATGGTGGAAGAGGGCGTCGCCCCCGCCGCCGAAGGCTTGCGCGCGGCTTTTGTCGAACACGTGTCCGAGATCTTTGCCGAAGCGACGTTGACGATGCCCGATGCGGCGGCCTGGATGCAGCGCGGCGGCAAGACCGGCCGCCACAGCGAGCACCTGGGTTTCATCTTGGCCGAGATGCAGTTCCTGCAGCGCTCCTACCCTGGGGCCGAGTGGTAATGAGCACGCAGCCGGCCAGCACGGAACAGGTCTGGGCCTGGCTGGGCGAGGTCAGCGACCCCGAGATCCCGGTGATCTCGGTGGTGGACCTGGGCATCGTGCGCGCCGTCGAATGGGACGACGCCACCTGCGTCGTCACCATCACGCCGACCTATTCCGGCTGCCCCGCGATGACGGTGATCGCCGACTCGGTGAAGGGCGCGCTGCACGGCCACGGCGTGCTTGACGTGCGGCTGGTGAACCAGCTCTCCCCGGCGTGGACCACCGACTGGATGAGCGACGCCGGCAAGGCCGCCCTGAAAGGCTACGGCATTGCGCCGCCGGCGCAGCAGGTCATCGACATCAGCGGCCTGCATGCGGGCGTCAAGCGTGTCGCCATGCCCAAGCTGGTCGTCATCTGCCCCAATTGCGGTTCCAGCCACACGGAGCTGACCAGCCAGTTCGGCTCGACGCCGTGCAAGGCGCTCTACAAATGCCTGGACTGCCGCGAACCGTTCGATTATTTCAAGTGCCATTGAGTTATCACTAAGGCTGTTATGAGCAAATTCTATCCCCTGACCGTCGCCAAGGTGCGCAACGAAACGCGCGACACCATCGCCGTCACCTTCGCCGTGCCGGACGAACTGTCCGCCAGCTTCGCCTACCAGCAGGGCCAGCACCTGACCTTGCGAGCCCGGATCGGCGACGAAGACGTGCGCCGCTCGTATTCCATCTGTTCGGCGGTGCAGGACGGGACGCTGCGCGTGGCCATCAAGCGCACCCAGGGCGGCCTGTTTTCGAGCTGGGCCAACGAACACCTGAAGGCCGGCGCGGTGCTCGACGTGATGCCGCCGATGGGGCACTTCAACGTGCCGCTGGCGCTTGAGAACGCGCGCCACTACGTCGCCTTTGCGGCCGGCAGCGGCATCACGCCGATCCTGTCGATCATCAAGACGACCTTGCTCAGCGAGCCGAAAAGCCGCTTCACGCTGTTCTACGGGAACCGCGCCTCGTCGTCGGTGATCTTCAAGGAAGAACTGACCGACCTCAAAGACAGCTACATGGAGCGCCTCAACCTGGCCTACGTGATGAGCCGCGAACAGCAGGACATTGACCTGTTCAACGGCCGCATCACCAAAGAAAAGGTCGAGCAGTTCATCAAGCACTGGATTCGCATCGAGGATCTCGACATCGCCTTCATCTGCGGCCCGGAAGACATGATGCACGGCGTCTCGGCGGCCTTGCAGGAAGCCGGCATGCCCAAGCAGGATATCAAGGTCGAGCTGTTCGCCGCCAGCATCCCGAAGCACCAGCACAAGGCGCGCCAGTTCGATGCGCTGGTGCGCAACGAGACCGAGGTGACCGTCATCCTGGACGGCAACCACACCAGCTTCACGATGGACAAGGACAAGGAATCGATCCTCGACGCCGGCCTGCGCGCCGGGATCGACATGCGCTACTCGTGCAAGGGCGGCGTGTGCTCGACCTGCCGCTGCAAACTGGTCGACGGCAAGGTCGACATGGACGTGAACTACGCGCTGGAAGACTACGAAATCGCGCGCGGTTTCGTCTTGAGCTGCCAGAGCTTCCCGGTGACAGACAAAGTGGTCGTCGATTTCGACCAGGCCGAATAATCCAACTCACAACACAGGACGCGCCATGAACTACGAAAACATCACGTTCCAGATCGAACGCGGCATCGCCACCCTGACCCTGAACCGCCCCGACAAGCTCAATAGCTTCACCCAGGCGATGCACCTGGAGGTGCGCTCGGCGCTGGCCGCCGTGCAGGCCGATCCCACCGTGCGCGTGCTGCTGCTGACCGGCGCCGGGCGCGGTTTTTGCGCCGGCCAGGACTTGTCGGACCGCGCGGTCGAACCGGGCGCCGAAGGCGTGGACCTGGGCCACTCGGTCGAAACTTACTACGCACCGCTGGTCATGACCCTGCGTTCGCTGCCGATGCCGGTCATCTGCGCCGTCAACGGCGTGGCCGCCGGCGCGGGCGCCAACCTGGCGCTGGCCTGCGACATCGTCCTGGCCGCCAAGTCGGCCAGCTTCGTCGAAGTGTTCTGCAAACTGGGTTTGATTCCCGACACGGGCGGCACCTGGCACCTTCCGCGCCTGGTTGGCCACGCGCGCGCCATGGGCATGGCCATGTTGGGCGAAAAAATCCCGGCCGAACTGGCCGAGCAATGGGGCCTGATCTGGAAGTGCGTGCCCGATACCGCCCTGATGGAAGACGCGGTGGCCATGGCCGAACACTTCGCGGTGGCGCCAACCAAAGGCCTGGCCTTCACCAAGCGCGCCATCCAGGCCAGCTACGCCAACAGCCTGCCCGAACAACTCAAGCTCGAAGGCGAGATGATGCGCGAACTCGGTTACAGCCACGATTACCGCGAGGGCGTGAGCGCCTTCATCGAGAAGCGCACGCCGCACTTCATGGGGGAATGAGCATGGCAGCACTGGAACAAGGCAGCATCGTCGCCGTCATCGGCAGTGGCGCCATGGGCGCCGGCATCGCGCAGGTGGCGGCAGCGTCGGGCTACCAGGTCAAGCTGTTCGACACGCGAGCGGGTGCGGTCGACAAGGCGATTGCCGATATCGGCAAGGTGTACACCACCCTGGTGGAAAAAGGCCGCATGAGCGGCGAGGCGGCGATCGCCGCGCGCGCCCGCCTGCACAGCGTGGCCACGCTGAAAGAAGTCGATGACGCCGCCCTGGTGGTGGAAGCCATCGTCGAAAA
Organism: Massilia rubra; assembly: GCF_011682065.1. Classification (GTDB taxonomy): domain Bacteria; phylum Pseudomonadota; class Gammaproteobacteria; order Burkholderiales; family Burkholderiaceae_D; genus Telluria_A; species Telluria_A rubra. The sequence goes on from NZ_VUYU01000032.1 coordinate 64,754, forward strand.
CCTCGATGTCAAGCGCATGCTGTTTTCCGACCTCGAAAACGTGGTTGGCGACGACTGCATTTTGGCGACCAACACCTCGTCGATCTCGGTCACGGCGATCGCCGCGCCGCTGCGCCGCCCGCAACGCCTGGTCGGCATGCACTTCTTTAACCCGGTGCCGCTGATGGCGCTGGTGGAAGTGATCAGCGGCCTGGCCACCGATCCGGCGGTGGCCGACACGGTGTACGCCACCGCGACGGCCTGGGGCAAGAACCCGGTGCACGCCAGGTCCACGCCCGGCTTCATCGTCAACCGCGTGGCGCGCCCGTTCTACGCCGAAGGCCTGCGCCTGCTGCAAGAGCAGGCAGCAAGCGCCGCCACGCTCGACGCGGTCATGCGCGACTGCGGCGGGTTTCGCATGGGTCCATTCGAACTGATGGACCTGATCGGCCATGACGTCAATTTCTCGGTCACGCAATCGGTGTTCAACGCCTACTTCGGCGATCCACGCTTTACGCCATCGGTGCTGCAGCAAGAGATGGTTAACGCCGGCTTCTTCGGCCGTAAATCGGGCCGTGGCTTTTACCAGTATGGCGAGGATGCGGCCAAGGCGACGGCCAGCCAGGAAGCGGCGCACGTGCGCCCGGAAGTGGTCAGCATCAGCATCGACGCCGACGTGGCGGACAGCGTAACGCAGCCGCTGGAACAGCGCCTTGCCGCCGCCGGTTTCACGGTCGGCCACCGCAAGCCGCTCGAGCATGCGGGCGAAAACGAAGCGCCGGCGTTCCACTGCAACGGCGCCGCCATTTTCCTGACCGACGGGCGCAGCGCCACCGAGCGCGCCAGCGCCAATCACCATCCCGACACGGTGCTGTTCGACCTCGCGCTCGATTACGGCAAGGCGACCCGCATCGCGCTGGCGCGCGCGGACCAGTGCGGCGACGCGGCCTGGAACGCGGCGGTCGGCCTGTTCCAGGCGGCCGGCTTTGCGGTCACGCGGCTGGACGACGTGCCGGGCATGGCGGTCATGCGCACGGTGGCCATGCTCGCCAACGAAGCGGCCGACGCGGTCAACCAGGGCGTGTGTACCGCCCCGGCGGTCGACATTGCGATGCAAAAGGGCGTGAACTACCCGCGCGGGCCGCTGGCCTGGGCCAGTACGGTCGGCATTCCACACATCGTGACGGTGCTCGCCAACCTGGCCGCCGCGTATGGCGAAGACCGTTACCGCGTCTCGCCACTGCTGCGCCGCAAACTCGCCAATGGAAGCGGCTTCTGATTTATGCACATTGACACTCAGGTGCTTGACCCTCAGGCGCTGGCCGAACTGGCCGGCAAAACCATGTTCGAGCGCGATCCGGCCAGCCAGGCGCTCGGCATGCTGCTCGCCGAAATCCGTCCCGGCTACGCGCGCATGACGATGCCGGTGCGGCGCGATATGCTCAACGGCCACCAGACCTGCCACGGCGGCTACATCTTCATGCTGGCCGACAGCGCCTTTGCCTTCGCCTGCAATTCGCACAACCTCAACACCGTGGGCGCGGGCTGCACCATCGATTACCTGTCGCCGGGGCGCGAAGGCGACCTCTTGATGGCTGTCGCGATCGAACAGGCGCTGTCGGGCAAGACCGGCGTCTACGACATCACCGTCACCAACCAGGACGGCCGCACGCTCGCCCTGTTCCGGGGCAAATCGCATCGCGTGACGGGCAACGTGGCGGAACTACCGCAATAAGGAGGAACACCATGGTCCAACGCACACCAGTCCCCGGCGACCTGGAGCCGATCGAACGCGCCAGCCGCGACGAACTGCAAGCCTTGCAGCTCGAACGCATGCGGTGGTCGCTGAAACACGCATATGAGAACGTGCCGCACTACCGGGCCGCGTTCGACGCCGCCGGCGTGCATCCGGACGACCTGCGCACCCTGGCGGACCTGGCCAGGTTCCCGTTCACCGACAAGAAAACCCTGCGCGACAATTATCCCTTCGGCCTGTTCGCGGTCCCGCGCGAGAAGGTGGTGCGCATCCACGCTTCGTCCGGCACCACCGGCAAGGCGACCGTGGTGGGCTACACGCAAAACGACATCGATACCTGGGCCGGCGTGGTGGCGCGTTCGATCCGCGCCGCCGGCGGGCGCGCCGGCGACATGGTGCATATCGCGTACGGCTACGGCCTGTTCACCGGCGGCCTCGGTGCGCATTACGGCGCCGAGCGCCTGGGCTGCACCGTGATCCCAATGTCGGGCGGGCAGACCGAAAAGCAGGTGCAACTGATCTGCGACTTCAAGCCCGATATCATCATGGTCACGCCCTCGTACATGTTGAACATCATCGAAGAATTCACGCGCCAGGGCTTGGACCCGGCGGCGTCCTCGCTCAAGGTCGGCATCTTCGGGGCCGAGCCGTGGACCGATGGCATGCGCAGCGAGATCGAAAAGCGCGCCGGCATCGACGCGGTCGACATCTACGGCCTGTCCGAAGTAATGGGGCCGGGCGTAGCGAGCGAATGCATCGAGAGCAAGGACGGCCCGGTGGTCTGGGAAGACCATTTCTACCCCGAAGTGATCGATCCGGACACCGGCGAAGTGCTGCCCGACGGTTCGGAGGGCGAACTGGTATTCACCTCGCTGACCAAGGAAGCGCTGCCGATCATCCGCTACCGCACGCGCGACCTGACGCGCCTGTTGCCGCCGACCTCGCGCGCCATGCGCCGCATGGGGAGAATCAACGGCCGCTCGGACGACATGCTGATCATCCGTGGCGTGAACGTGTTCCCCAGCCAGATCGAAGAACTGATCCTGCAGATGCCGCTGCTGGCGCCCCATTACCAGCTGGTGGTCTCGCGCGATGGCCATCTGGACAAGCTCGATGTGGTGGCCGAACTGCGTGACGGGTCGCAGTCCCAAGACGCCGTAGCGGCGCTGGCGCGCGACCTCGAACACCGCATCAAGACTTACGTGGGCGTGACCACGCGGGTGAACCTGCTGCCGGCCAACGGCATCGAGCGCACCCTGACCGGCAAGGCCCGGCGCGTGATCGACCAGCGTCCAAAATCGCATTGAATCAAGGAGCACCTGTGAACAAACCGACCGACGCCTTTATCTGCGACGCCATCCGCACCCCCTTCGGCCGCTACGGCGGTTCCTTGTCGGGCGTGCGCGCCGACGACCTGGCCGCGTTGCCGATCGCCGCCCTGATCGCGCGCAATCCCGGCGTCGACTGGACGGCCGTGGACGACCTGTATTTCGGCTGCGCCAACCAGGCCGGCGAAGACAACCGCAACGTCGCCCGCATGGCCGCGCTGCTGGCCGGCCTGCCGCCGGAAGTCCCGGCCAGCACCATCAACCGCCTGTGCGGCTCCAGCCTGGACGCCGTCGGCATCGCCGCGCGCGCCATCAAGGCCGGTGAAGCGAACCTGATCATCGCCGGCGGCGTGGAAAGCATGACCCGCGCGCCTTTCGTCATGGGTAAGGCCGACAGCGCGTTCTCGCGCGCCGCCAAGATCGAAGACACGACCATGGGCTGGCGCTTCATCAACCCGCTCATGAAGGCCCAATACGGCATCGACTCGATGCCCGAAACGGCCGAAAACGTGGCAAAGGAATTCGGCATCAGCCGCGCCGACCAGGATGCGTTGGCCCTGCGCAGCCAGCAGCGCTGGGCCGCCGCCCACGCCGCCGGCGTGTTCAAGGATGAAATCGTCCCGGTATCGCTGCCCCAGAAGAAGGGCGAGCCGCGCGTGTTCGACACCGACGAGCATCCGCGTCCCGACACCAGCATCGAGATGCTGGCCAAACTCAAGGGCGTGGTCACCCCAAGCGGCACCGTCACCGCCGGTAACGCCTCGGGCATCAATGACGGCGCCTGCGCCATCCTGATCGCCTCCGGCAGCGCCGCAGCACGCTTTGGCCTCACGCCGCGCGCCCGTATCGTCGGCATGGCCCTGGCCGGCCTGGAACCGCGCATCATGGGCTTTGGCCCGTCGCCGGCCACCAAAAAAGTGCTGGCCATGACGGGATTGAGCATCGGCCAGATGGATGTGATCGAGTTGAACGAAGCGTTCGCCGCGCAGGGCCTGGCGGTCACGCGCGACCTGGGCCTGGCCGACGATGCCGCCCACGTCAACCCGAACGGCGGGGCGATCGCCATCGGCCACCCGCTGGGCGCGTCCGGCGCGCGCCTGGTGCTGGCGGCCGTCAACCAGCTGCACCGCACGGGCGGGCGCTATGCGCTGTGCACGATGTGCATCGGGGTCGGGCAGGGCATTGCCCTGGTCATCGAAAAAGGTTAAGGTGCGCGCCATGGTCAAGGTCTACGCAATCAATGGCGTCACGCCGGTGGTGCATCCCAGCGCGTACGTGCATCCGAGCGCGGTGCTGATCGGCGACGTGATCGTCGGCCCGCGCTGCTACGTCGGCCCGCTGGCCTCGATGCGTGGCGACTTTGGCCGGCTGGTCCTGGAAGAAGGCGCCAACCTGCAAGACACCTGCGTCATGCACGGCTTTCCCGGCGAAGACACGGTGGTCGAAGTCGATGGCCACATCGGCCACGGCGCGGTGCTGCACGGCTGCCGCATCAAGCGCAACGCCATGGTCGGCATGAACGCCGTGGTGATGGACCGCGCCGTGGTGGGCGAGGAATCGATTGTCGCCGCCATGAGTTTCGTCAAGGCCGGCATGCTCATCCCGCCGCGCAGCATGGTCATGGGCACGCCGGCGCGTATCATGCGCGAACTGACGGACCAGGAAGTCAAATGGAAAAGCTTCGGCACGAAGCAGTACCACGACCTGGCGGTGCGCTCGATGGCGACCATGCGCGAAGTGGAGGCCCTGACCGAGGTGGAGCCAGACCGCGCGCGCATCGATCTTGGCCCGGACCTGCATACCCATAAAGAATAGAACAGAGAACTAGGAGAAGACACCATGCACACCATATCGACCCTGCAAAGCCTGATCGGCGGCCGCTGGCTCGGCGCCGAAGCGTCGGTGCCGCTGCACAGCGCACTCAATAACAGCCTGATTTACCACACCCACGCCGAAAAAATCGACTTCGACGAGGCAGTCACCTACGCGCGCAGCACCGGCGTGCCGGCCCTGATGTCGCTCGACTTCCAGAAGCGCGCCGCCTGCCTCAAGGCGCTGGCGCTGTACCTGATGGAGCGCAAGGAAGAACTGTACGCCATCTCGCACCTGACCGGCGCGACCCGTCCGGACAGCTGGGTCGATATCGAAGGCGGCATCGGCACCCTGTTTGCCTACGCCAGCATGGGCAGCCGCGAACTCCCGTCGAGCAACGTGCTGCACGAAGGCCCGGCGCTCGCGCTGGGCAAGAACGGCGGCTTTGCCGGCACCCACATCCTGGTGCCGCGCGGCGGGCTGGCGGTGCACATCAACGCCTTTAACTTCCCGATCTGGGGCTTGCTCGAAAAATTCGCACCGAGTTTTCTCGCGGCGATGCCGTGCATCGGTAAACCCGCCACCGCCACCAGCTACCTGACCGAAGCCGTGGTACGGATGATGCACGAGTCAGGCCTCTTGCCGGCCGGCGCCCTGCAACTGGTCATCGGTAGCACCGGCGACCTGCTCGACCGCCTCACCGGCGCCGACGTGGTCACCTTTACCGGTTCGGCCGATACCGCCGCCAAGCTGCGCGTGAACAAAAACCTGATCGCCCATTCGGTGCCGTTTACCGCCGAAGCCGATTCGCTCAACTGCGCCATCCTCGGCCCGGACGTCACGCCCGACGATGTGGAGTTCGACCTGTTCGTCAAGGAAGTCGCGCGCGAGATGACCGGCAAGGCCGGCCAGAAGTGCACCGCGATCCGCCGCATCATCGTACCAAAGCAGCATGTGGAAGCGGTCGGCGAGCGCCTGCGCGAGCGCCTGGCGAAAATCGTGGTGGGCGACCCGTCGGTGAAAGAGGTGCGCATGGGTGCACTGGCGTCGATGGACCAGCACCGCGATGTCAGCGAGCGGGTCGAACTGCTCGCGCGCGGCAACGAGATTTTGTTCGGCGCCAAAGATGGCTTCAATCCGGTGGGCGAGGGCGCGGCCAATGGCGCCTTCTTCTCGCCGACCCTGCTGCTGTGCCGCGACGGCATGAACAACGACGCCGTGCATGACATCGAAGCCTTCGGCCCGGTCAGCACGATGATGACCTATTCCGATCTGGACGAAGCGCTGGCCTTGGCCGCGCGCGGCAAGGGAAGCCTGGTCAGCACCCTGGTGACCAAGGATACGGCGATTGCGGCGCGTGCGGTGCCGGTGGCGGCGGCCTCGCACGGCCGCGTGCTGGTGCTCGAGCGCGAAGCGGCGGTCGATTCGACCGGCCACGGTTCGCCGCTGCCGCAGTTGAAGCACGGCGGTCCGGGACGCGCCGGCGGTGGCGAGGAGCTGGGCGGCATCCGCGCGGTGCGTCACTTCCTGCAGCGCGCCGCGGTGCAGGGTTCGCCCACCATGCTGGCCGCGATCACGGGCGAGTACGTGCGTGGCGCGGCCGTGCGCGAGGGTGACGTGCACCCGTTCCGCAAGTATTTCGAGGAACTGCAGATGGGCGACTCGCTGCTCACGCACCGGCGCACGGTGAGCGAGGCCGATATCGTCAACTTCGGCGGGATTTCGGGCGACTATTTCTACATGCACTTCGACGAGATCGCGGCCAAGGATTCGCAGTTCGGCAAGCGCATCGCGCACGGCTACTTTGTACTGTCGGCGGCGGCGGGCTTGTTTGTCTCGCCCGCGCCGGGACCGGTGCTGGCCAATTACGGGCTGGATAATCTGCGCTTCATTACGCCGGTGGCGATTGGCGACACCATCCGCGCACGGTTGACGTGCAAGCGCAAGGTGGACCGCAACCGCACCGATGACAAGGGTGTGGGGCAGGGCGTGGTGGCGTGGGATGTGCAGGTCACCAACCAGCATGATGAGCTGGTGGCCAGTTACGATATTTTGACGCTGGTGATGAAGAAGGGGTGATCGGAGCCAATCCGTCATTCCCGCGGAGGCGGGAATCCAATTTCGTTGCTAAACGACGGTGCCTTGGATTCCCGCCTCCGCGGGAATGACGGAACATATGTCCGTGGTGTAGGCGAGCGGCTTTGTCCGCTCACTTCAAGCGATTATACAAACCCCATATTGCGCGTACTCGCGTTGTAATTCCCCAAATTCGGCAGCAGGGCCAGCAACTCGCTGTTCGACACCCCCAGCCACGCGCCCATGGTGGCCGCGAACTGGTCCACCGACGTGGTCGGCAGCAAGCGCCCCTGGCCCACATCATCCGGGCCGCCATTGGCCACGATCGGCGCAATGCCGTAAAAGCGCTTGCCCTTGACCGCCCCGCCCATCACAAAGTGCATGCTTCCCCAGCCGTGATCCGAGCCGTCGGCGTTGCCCGCCATGGTGCGCCCGAAGTCCGACGCGGTGAACGTGGTGACCTTGTCGGCCAAGCCCAACTCCACGGTGGCCGCATAAAACGCCGCCATCGCGTCCCCCAGCTTGGTCATCAGGACCGGATGGTTGGTGGCCATGCCATCGTGCGTGTCGAAGCCGCCCATGGACACGAAAAACACTTGCCGCTTCGCCCCCAGGGTCGGGCCGGCGGCGATCATGCGCGCCACCAGTTTCAACTGGTCGCCCAGGTTGTTGCCGGTCGGAAACGCGGTTTTCGGCGCCGGCGTCGAGGTCAAGGCCCCGGTCAGCACTTCATTGGCTTCGATCGAGCGCTTGCTGATGCGGTTGTATTCGTTTTCCAGCACATTGCTGCGCTGCTGCGTCATCAGTGTGCGCAGTGCCGTCGAGGCCGCCGCCGAACTGAACAGCGAACCCTTCAGCCCCGTCAGCGGCACCGATCCACTGGTCGACACCTGATATTGCACAGCATTGTTGCCCGACAAGAAAACCGCGTTACTCGACACATTGATGCAGGTAAAGGTCGAGTGCGTGTTGCTGGCCTGGAACAGGTCGCCGATGCGGCCGCCCCAGCCGGAGGTGGCGCCTTCCGCCGACGACGACGACTGGAACACCGATTGCTGGTCATTGTGCGAAAACAGTTTCGGCGGCAAGCGGCCGGTCTTCTGGGTGAACTGGAGCTTGGTGGTCGGCTGCACCAGGTTGCCCACGTTCAGGATCACGGCCAGTTTGCCGTCGTTAAACAGCGGCACCAGCGGCGCCAGGTTGGGCGCCAGCGCGTACTGGTGCTGGAAACCGGCCGAATCGACCGGTACCACGGTCGGGGTCAGCGCGGTGGCGGCCAGTGCGGCGCGGCTGTGCGCAAAATTGGGACGGTAGGACTGGTACAGCGCGTGACTGCCGGCATCGTAGGGCGTGACGGTGTTGGCGTAGTCGTTGCCGCCGTACAGAAACACGCACACCAGCGCCTTGTAGTCGGTGGCCGTAGCCGCGCTCGCCTCGGACATGGCGGCGATGTTGATCGCCCACGGCGCGGCCACGCCGGCGACCGACAGGGCGGAAGCGCGTTGCAGAAAGGCGCGGCGCGATGCATTGGTTCCATTTTTGTTGTGCATGGCTGCTCCTATTTCTGAACGATAAATTCGGGTGAGGCAAGCACCAGCACCAGGGCGGCGTAGATGCGGTTCAGGCGTTGCGCCTCGGTGGTTTTCGGAATCGAATCGATCCCGCCCTTGATCAGGTTGAGCGTGGCCGGCGTCAGTTGCCCGGCCGCCAACAGCAGGTTCAGCTCGTTGACCAGGTTGTCGGACACCTCCGCCAGCGGCAGCAAGGCGCTGTAGTCGGCCTTGACGTCGCCCACGCCCCGGCTGACCACGCCCTGCATGTAGTTGACATAGCCGACCACGGTCGATTCATTGGTGATCTGGAATTCCGGCGCCACCATGCGCGCGCTGGCAATGGCGCTGTTGGGTGGCACGTAGCCGGGACGGAAGAAATTGAATACCGTGCCGGAACGGCCGGGGCTCTGTCCGAGGCGCGTGCCGGGGTCGGATGTGTTGCCGATCGCCCAGGCGTCCGATGGCGAACCGGCCTTGAACGCGCGTGCCCACGCGGTAAAGCGCAGCACCGGCTCGCGCAGCTTGCCGAAGTTGGGATCGCTCAAGCGGTTCGGATTGCGCGCCTCGTCGTCGAGCAGGATGGCGGAGACGACCTTGGCCAGGTTGCCCTTGACCCCTTTGCCATCGTTGTTGAACACGGCGACGACCCGGCTCACGTAGGCGGGCGACGGGTTGCTCGTGACCAGGCGCTGGATCAACTGGCGGCCGATGAACGGGGCCACATTGGCATGGCCGAAGATGGTGTCGAGCGCGCGGGTCAGGCTGGTCAGGCCGTCGGTGCCGGCGGGAATGCTGCTTCCCAGGAAGCTCTTGGGGCCGGATTCGTGGCGGTTGGCCGAGACGATCATCGGACGGCGCTTGTAGTCCGGCGAATTCATGTCGCCGCCGGCCAGGTCGTAGCCCCAGCCGGTGAACACGCGCGCCAGGCCGGTGATGTCTTCCAGGGTATAGGTTTCCTGCTGCAGCCCGCTGCTGAGCTTGGGCGTGCCGTCGTTGTTCAGCTGGACCAGGCCGATGGTAAACAACTGCATGACTTCGCGCGCATAGTTTTCGTCGGGCAGGGCGCCGGTGCTGGTATTGAGCTTGACGTTGCCTCGGTAGGTCAGGTATTCGCCCATCGCCGCGCTCAGCGAAACTTGCTGGAGCAGGGTGCGATAGTTGCCGAAGGCGTGGGACTCGAGCAAGTCCATGTGCGCGACGCCGGAAAAATTGCTCCAGCTGGCGCTGAAACCGGTGATCGACGCCACCACGATTTCGGACAGCGCCAGGGTGACGCGCTGGCGCAAGGTGTCGGGCGAGCTGATCATCTTGCGCCAGAAGGCCGCATCGTGACCGTTTTCGGTGTTCTTGAGGTCGGACGTGTTGAATTTTTTGCCGACCAGGTAATCCCAGCGCGATTCGCCGCGCGGCATGGCCATCTGCTCGTTGATCCAGCCGGCGTAGCCGAGTTGCTGCACCCGGGCAATTTGCTCGCGCGTCGCTCCCATCGAGGCCTGGGCCAGGAAGCGCGAGGCTTCGGCGGGGGTGATTTTTGCGACGACCGGCGTGGGGGTGGGGGTTGGCGTCGGCGTCGGTGTCGGCGGTGGGGTTGGCGGCGGAGGGGGCGGCGGCGTGGGGGGGGGCGTCGGCGGGGGGGGCGGAGTCGGGGGCGGCGGGGTCGGCGC
>NZ_VUYU01000033.1 GCF_011682065.1 Massilia rubra
GGATCGATCGCACAATGCAAAAAGCCGCACAAGGCGGCTTCTCACACTTACTGGCGTCCCCAAGGGGATTCGAACCCCTGTACTCACCGTGAAAGGGTGATGTCCTAGGCCTCTAGACGATGGGGACAGAAATCTGTCCTGGATGTATTCTACATCCTGACCTGCCCTACCGCACCAATAAAAAACCCTGACGTATCAGGGCGTTTAGTGATACTAAACTGCGACCGCATTATACTGCATCTTGCTACATTTTACTACTTGAATCCTGGCGTCCCCAAGGGGATTCGAACCCCTGTACTCACCGTGAAAGGGTGATGTCCTAGGCCTCTAGACGATGGGGACCCGGTACTGCAATCAGGTAGTGGCATCTACCTGCAACACATTACAACTGCTTCGATTAGTGGTGGAGGTAAGCGGGATCGAACCGCTGACCTCTTGCATGCCATGCAAGCGCTCTCCCAGCTGAGCTATACCCCCGTCCGTCGAAGAAGCAGAATTATATACTAGGGCTTGCAATATGCAAAGCCCCGGGAAAAACAATTTATACGGCAGCGTTCAGGCGCGACAGAACCAGTTCGCGACCCAGCAGCACCAGCACCGCATCGATGGCCGGCGTTTGCAACTGGCCAGTCAGCAAGAGGCGCAGCGGCATCGCCAGGACCGGCATCTTGATCGTGTTAGCGGCAAGCACTTCCTTGATCATCGCGGCCAGCGCTTCGCGCGTCCATTCAAGCGTGGCGCAACGCTCGGCAAACTGCGCCAGCGCCGGCTTGACCGCATCGGTCAGGTGCTGGGCCATCAGGGCGGCGTCCGGCTGCGGCGTGCGGTAGAACAGCATGGCGGCGTCCGCCAGTTCGTTGATGGTATTGGTGCGGTCCTTCATCAGCGCCAGCGCGTCGGCCAGTTCCGGCGCGCCGTCGAACTGGGCGCCCTGCGCTTCCATGCGCGGACGCGCCAGTGCGGCCAGGCGGGTGTTGTCGGCTTGCTTGATATAGTGGTTGTTCACCCACGCCAGTTTTTCCAGGTCGAACTGGGCTGGCGACGACGTCAGGTGATCGGTATTGAACCATTCGCAGAACTGCTGCATCGAGAACACTTCATCGTCGCCGTGGCTCCAGCCCAGACGCGCCAGGTAGTTCAGCAACGCTTCCGGCAGATAGCCCATGGCGGGATAGTCCATGATGTTGACCGGAACAACTTTCTCCCCTTTATCGCGCTTGGAAATTTTCTTGCCATCCGAACCGTGGATCATCGGCAGGTGGCCGTACTGCGGCAGCGGTGCGCCGATGGCATTGAGAATATTGATCTGGCGTGGGGTGTTATTCACATGGTCGTCACCGCGCAGCACGTGGGTGATCTGCATGTCCCAGTCATCGACCGCGACGCAGAAGTTATAGGTCGGCACGCCGCCCGGACGGGCGATCACGAGGTCGTCCAGTTCCTTGTTGCCAATCGTGATCGGTCCCTTGACCACGTCATTCCAGGTGACATCGCCGTCGAGCGGATTCTTGAAGCGCACCACGGGCTCACGGTCGGCCGGGATGGTAGGCAAGGTCTTGCCCGATTCCGGACGCCAGGTGCCGTCGTAACGCGGCTTTTCGCCGGCGGCCGTGAAGCGTTCGCGCATGGCGTCGACTTCTTCCTTGGAAGAATAGCAGTGGTAGGCGGTACCGGCTTCGAGCATCTGGGCCAGTACTTCGCGGTAACGGTCCATGCGCTGCATCTGGTAGAACGGGCCTTCGTCATGGCTCAAACCGAGCCACTGCATGCCCTCGATGATGGCCTGCACGGCTTCCGGCGTCGAACGCTCGACGTCGGTGTCTTCGATGCGCAGCACGAAGGTGCCGCCGAAATGGCGGGCGTATGCCCAGCTGTAGAGTGCGGTGCGGGCGCCGCCAAGGTGGAGGTAGCCGGTCGGGCTGGGGGCAAAACGGGTGCGGACGACGGTCATGGGATCGGTATGCTGAGATAAAGAGAAGTATTTTACAGCGTCGCCGCCGCGCCGTGCCAGAGACGGCGGACGCCTTACTGCCATGCGTGCTCCGGGTGCCGATTCTCGAACAGGCTGCGACAAATTCGTATTCTCTTGAGATCGCACAAGGGCGCATCTGGCCACGTGAACCTTTGAGCATCCGCAAGCGTGACCAATTAGGCTCATACCGGCCCGCTCTCACGCGCGTTTTTAGCCGCGTATGCCAGTGCAACGATCACCGGCTGGTCGCATTGCGCCCGTAACACCTCCTCGATCGAACAGTACAAGCGAACCGCCAACGGAGGTAGCCTTTCTCCTGGCCGCTCACTGAAGCTGACACCACTGCGGGTTCCCGCCTGAGTCACCGCAACACCCGAGCGGCGGCGGCGCGCTATCGTCCGCACGTATGCCCCTCACCGTAGAGCACCCCTGCGGGCATCCCCGCGCTTCCCGGCCGGAAGCCATCTCACAGGGAACACACCATGAAACGACGCACCTTCCTGACGATCGGCGGCGCTGCCGCCATCGGCAATGCGCTGACGGCCTGCGGCGGCGGCTCCCACAACCCGCCTCCTTCGCAACCACCACCGGAGCCGACCCAATCGGGCACGGTTACTGGCTGGAACAACCAGGCGCTTGATGCCGTGCGCGCCGTGCGCATGGCGCCGCCCATGGCCGCGCGTGCGGTCGCGATCATTCACAGCGCCATGTACGAGGCCTGGGCCGCCTATGACAATGCCGCGCTCGGACAGTACCTGGGCGCACAATTGCGCAGGCCGGCTGCGGAGCGCACGGCGGCCAATAAGGCGAAGGCCATGAGCTTTGCCGCCTATGCCGCCCTGCTCGATCAGTTTCCTGGCCAGCAAGCCGCTTTCACCGCCTACCTTGCCACGCTCGGCAGCCGCCCGATCGACGCCTACAACAACACGGCCCCGGCCCCACGCCTTGGCACCATTGCAGCCCAGGCGGTGCTCGACAAGCGCCGCGACGACGGCGCCAACCAGGGCGGCACAATGGCGCCGGGCGGCACCCCGTTCGCCGACTACAGCGGCTACGTGGCACGCAATCCTCCGCTGCTGGTCATCCAGCCCACGCCACGCAGCAACATCGTGGCCCCCGACCGCTGGCAACCGCTCTCGTTCAACGATGCCGCCGGCGTACGCCGCACCCAGAGCTTTCTTGCGCCGTTCTGGGGCACGGTGCACCCGTTTGCGCTCACCTCGGGCAGCCAGTTCCGCCCACCCCCACCTGCCGCCTTCGGCACCCAGGAATTTATCGACCAGGCAACCGAGATCGTGCAAATCCAGGCCGTCCTGACCGAGCGCCAGAAGGTCATCGTCGACTTCTGGGCCGGCGGCGCCAGCGGCGAATTGCCCGGTTCCTACTGGTGCCGCTTTGCCCAGTTGATTTCCGCGCGCAAAAACTACACCGATGATGACGACGTGAAACTGTTTTTCGCACTCACCAACGCGGTACTCGATGCCAGCATTGCCGCCTGGGACGCCAAGCGCGCCTACGATTCCGCACGCCCGATTACCGCGATCCGCTACCTGTTCAACGGGCGCATCGTCCAGAGCTACGGCCCCGCAGGACCGGCCGGCGGGCTGCACCCGGTCCCCGGCGAGGCCTGGATGCCCTTCTATCCGCCGAGCGCGCCGACGCCCGCCTTTCCTGACCATGTTTCCGGACACAGCACCTTCAGCGCGGCCTCGGCCGACGTGCTGCGCCGCTTTACCGGCAGCGATCTGTTCAGGCATGCGGTCACCATCCAGGCACGTTCCCTGCTGATCGATCCGGGCCTGCCCACTACCCCCGTCACCCTTGCATGGGAGACCTTCACCGATGCCGTCATCGAGGCCAGCGCCTCGCGCGTCTACGCCGGCATTCACTTCGAGCGCGCCAGCGACGACGGCCGCACGCTCGGCACCCAGGTGGGCGCCACCGCGTTCGCACGCGCCCGCGCACTCTGGACCGGCAACGCCTAACGCGCCGCCGCGTGCTGCCAGGCCGCAGGCGGCAGCCTGGCAGCGGACGCTTGACCTGGTCACACCGGATGCGACCGCCCGGACGCGACGCGCCACGGCCTGGCGCCTCGAGATTGATGTCAGCCGCTTATCACCACCCCGATCTCCCCCTTCTTGACGCCGCCGCGTGCAATACACAGTCGCCCGTCACCTGGAACGACACCGCGCAATCGGCCACCAGCCTACGCCCACCGCATCAAGCGCCGGGATGGCTGACCCGCCAGTTCAGCAAAAAGGACTTCCCAAAACGGCCACCAACGGTTAACTTACTATCTTTAATCATTTGCCAACGGTCTTTGGCCGCGGGCATTGTTCCTCTCCATGACTTTGAACGCCGATCAAATCCTCGCACTGGCGCCCGATGCGAGTTCCGCCAAAGCCGGCAGCCAGCTGGCCGGACCCGCCAAGTGGGGCAACTTGGGCCGGACCGACAGCGCCGTGTGGGGCGAATGCCAGGGCAGCGGCAAAGTCCCCTACCGCACCCAGATCGACCTCGGCGAACCCGCCTTCAAGTGCTCCTGCCCGAGTCGCAAGTTTCCCTGCAAGCATGGCATCGGCCTGTACCTGCTACTAGCCGGCAACGGCCCGCTGTTCGCAGCCGCCGCGCCGCCGCAGTGGGTGAGTGACTGGCTCGACAGCCGCCAGCAACGCACCGAGAAAAAACTCCAGAGCGCCGCCGAAAAAGCCACCGGCACCACGCCCGAGCAAGCCGCCGCACAAGCGGCCGCCGCGCAAAAGCGCGAGGAAAAGCGCGACAACAAGGTTGCAGCCGGCATCGTCGAACTGCAAACCTGGCTGGAAGACCTGGCGCGCGAGGGCTTGTCGACCCTGCGCGCGCGCGGCCCGTCTTTCTGGAACGACATTGCCGCCCGCATGGTCGACGCCCAGGCCGGCGGCCTGGCTGCGCGCCTGCGCCGCGCCAGCGGCATGTGCTTCGATACCAATCTGCCCGACTGGGAAACCCGGCTGGCGCGCGAACTGGCCTCGATCTACCTGCTCGGCAGCGCCTGCCGCCGCCTGCCGGAGCTGGCGCCGGAACTGCAAAGCGACGTGCGCGCCTTGGTCGGCTGGACCGTCAGCCAGGAGGACGTACTGGCCCAGGCCGGCGTACAGGACCGCTGGCAGGTGCTGGCCCAGCACACCAGCGACAACGACCGCGTGCGCGCACGCACAAGCTGGCTGCGCGGGCAAGCAAGCGGGCGCTGGGCCATGATCTTGCAATACGCCGCCGGCAGCGCGGGCTACGACAAGGTGCTCGCCCCCGGCACCCGGTTCGACGGCGAACTGTGCTTCTACCATAGCGCTTACCCGCTGCGCGCCCTGATCAAGCAGCAGGATGCCTTCGGCACGCTCGACACAACGCTGGCGCCCGCCCCCACCCTGGACGCCTCGCTGGCCGCGTACGCCGACGCCCTGGCGCGCAACCCCTTCATCGAGCGCTTTCCACTGCTGCTCGACGCCGTGGTGCCGCACGCCGGCAAAGCGCCCCACCTTGCCTGCGCCGATGGCCGCATTCTGCCGCTGCACGCGCTGTTTCGCCACCTGTGGCCGCTGCTCGCGCTCAGCGGCGGCCACCCGGTCACGGTGATGGGCGAGTGGGACGGCTACGCCATCGTCCCGCTCGCCGTTTTCGCCGAAAGCCGCTTGCATCATTTTGACAATGAGACCGTAGCATGAGTTCCCCGCTCCCGATAAAAATCCATCAAACCCTGCAGATCGGTACCTCGCGCGCCGCGCCCGGTTTCGACGAGGACTTGCCGCTGGCCCTGCGCGACAGCGTGCGCAGCCGTCCCGGCGCGAACGCCGCCCCGCAAGAGGAAAACCTGTGGCTCTCGCTGGCCGCGCACGCCCTGTGGCAGCGCGCCGGCTGCCAGCCCGACAGCGCCGGGTCAGTCCCGCCCATGACACCGTCCGGCGACAGCGATGCCTTGCGGCCCTGCCCGGCCCAAGCCGAAAAGGCGCTGGCGCTGTTGCTGCTCGATGAATATCCGCAAGTGCGCCCCGAATGGCTGCGGCTGGCCAACGCCCACCGCTGCCGCCTGCCGCCGCGCCTGCTGCCGGGCGTGCTCGACCTGGGCACCTCGCAGCGCCCCCTGCGCACGCTGATCGAAGGCGTGCTCGGCGCGCGCGGGCACTGGCTGGCGCAGCAAAATCCCGATTGGAACTGGGTCGGCGCCGACACCAGCGACATGCGCGTAGGCGACATGCGCGTAGGCGATGTTCAGGCATTGTGGGAAGACGGCAATATCGAACAGCGCGCGCAGGCCCTGCGCGACATGCGCGTAGGCGACGTGCGCGTAGGCGAGGCCGGCGCCGCCCTGCTGGCCCTGCAAGCGACCTGGACCAACGAAACGCCGGAACACCGCGCCACCCTGCTCGGCTGCCTGTCGGTCGGCCTGAGCCTGGCCGACGAAGCTTTCCTGGAAAGCGCGCTCGACGACAAGCGCAAGGAAGTGCGCACCGTGGCGCAGCGCCTGCTGGCCGGCCTGCCCGGCGCGCAACTGGCAATGCGCATGCGCGAACGCGCCATGCCGCTGCTGCGCGTCGAACGCAACGGCGATACGGCCCACCTGCTGGCCGAGGTGCCGCAAGAGCGCGACAAAAGCATGCAGCGCGACGGCGTCGGCGCCGGCCTGTACCCCGCCATGGGCGAAAAATCGGGCTGGCTGGTCGATATCCTGGCCGCCGTGCCGCCGACGCACTGGTCGAGCACCTTCGATGCCTCGCCACGCGCCTGCCTGGCACTGGCCATGGCCAGCGAATTCAAACATACCTTGCTGCTGGGCTGGTCGAGCGCGCTGCAGCGCAGCCTGCAAGCCGGCTACGATGCCGGCCTGCACGCATGGTTCACCGCCTTCCTCGACCTGTACCTGAAATCGACCGGCATCCACACCCACATGCCGCGCGACTTCTTCAGCCTGTTCGGTGCCCTGCCGCCGGACGCCGCCGACGACTTGCTGCGCACCCTGGTCGAGGCCACCCCGGCTGCCTGGATGCGCGCCCATTCGAGCCTGATCGACCTGCTCGACGATGCCGCCAAGAATGCCAAGCGCAACTGGCCGCTGGACTTGTCCAAGGCGGTGGTCGGCCGCATCCAGGCCGGTTGCGCGGCCAACACGCTGCAAAGCTGGTCGCTCAGCTACACCATGGCCACGCTGGCGCTGGTACTCGACCCGCTTGGGATCGAGGACTACGAAAACGGCTGGCCGAAAGACATCCCCGAGTTTGCGCAGTGGGAAGAGACGGTCGATAAATTCCTGCGCACCCTGCGTTTCCGACACGATATGTACTTACCTTTTCAGGAGCACTCTGCATGACCGCCATTTCTACCATCCTGCGCCAGCACGCCGAAACGCAGTACGCCGAGGAACTCGCAGCGCTGGCCGCAGCCGATACGCGCCAGCGTCCGCCGCGCTGGAAGCTGTCGCCCTGGGCCGTGTCCAAGTACTTGCTGGGCGGCACGCTCGACAATGGCGTGGAAATCAGCGCTAAATATATCGGTAATGCGCGCATCATCGAGATCGCCGTCGCCACTCTGGCGACCGACCGCGCCCTGCTGCTGCTCGGCGTGCCTGGCACGGCCAAGTCGTGGGTGTCGGAACACCTCGCTGCCGCCATCAGCGGCGATTCAACCATGATCGTGCAGGGAACCGCCGGCACCAGCGAGGAAGCGGTGCGTTTCGGCTGGAACTACGCGCAGTTGCTGGCCAAGGGGCCGTCGATGGAAGCGGTGGTGCCGAGCCCGATCATGCGCGCCATGCGCGACGGCAAAATCGCCCGGGTGGAAGAATTGACCCGCATCCCGAGCGAAGTGCAGGACAGCCTGATTACCATCCTGTCGGAAAAAATGCTGCCGATCGCCGAACTCGACGACGAAGTGCTGGCGCAAAAAGGCTTCAATATCATCGCCACCGCGAACGATCGCGACCGTGGCGTGAATGAACTGTCGAGCGCGCTCAAGCGCCGCTTTAACACCGTGGTGCTGCCGCCCCCGGCCACCGCCGACGAGGAAGTGCGCATCGTCGAAACCCGCGTGGCCAGCCTCGGCCGCGCGCTGGAGTTGCCGGGCGAAGTGCCGGCGCTGGAAGAAATCCGCCGTGTCGTCACGGTGTTTCGCGAACTGCGCGCCGGCGTCACCACTGACGGCAAGCGCAAGATCAAGGCGCCCAGCGCCAGCATGAGCACGGCCGAAGCGATTTCGGTCATTACCAACGGCATGTCGCTGGCCGCCCACTTCGGCGACGGCACCATGCGCGGCGCCGACGTGGCCGCCGGCATGATCGGCGCCATCGTCAAGGACCCGGTCCAGGACCGCGTGGTCATGCTGGAATACCTCGAAACCGTGGTCAAGGAACGCGAAGGCTGGAAAGACCTGTACCGGGCCTGCCGCGACGTGATGAATTGACTGGCCGATGAGCGTTCATTTATTCGGCATCCGCCACCACGGTCCGGGCTGCGCGCGCAGCCTGGCGCAAGCCCTGCAGGCGCTGCAACCGGACTGCATCTTGATCGAAGGCCCGCCCGAGGCCGACGAGCTGATCGCCTTTGCCGCCGATCCGGCCATCAAGCCGCCGGTCGCGCTGCTGGTCTACGTGCCGGCCACGCCGCAGCGCGCCGTGTTTTACCCATTCGCCGAGTTCTCGCCGGAATGGCAAGCCATGCGCTACGCCACCGCCAACGGCGTGCCGGTGCGCTTTTGCGACTTGCCGCAGACGCATCGTTTGGCCGAAGAGGAAGTTGCCGGGGCCGCTACAGCCGGGACCGGCGAGGATGAGGACAAGGACGAGGGCGCGCAAGCGCCGCCCGACACCGGGACCGGGACCGACACCGACACCGACGCGCTGCACCAGGACCCGCTGCACTGGCTCGCCCAGGCCGCCGGTTTCTCGGACACCGACACCTGGTGGGAGCACCTGGTCGAGCAGCGCACCGACAGCCTCGACCTGTTCGCCGCCATCGCCGAAATGATGACCACGGTGCGCACCGACATCGCCGCCCCGCCCGATCTGCGCGAGCAGCAGCGCGAAGCATGGATGCGCAACGCCATCCGCCTGGCCGAAAAACAGGGCCACCAGCGCATCGCCGTGGTCTGCGGCGCCTACCACGTGCCGGCGCTGGCTAGCATGCCGTCCGCTAAGAGCGACAACGACTTGCTCAAGGGCTTGCCCAAGGTAAAACTGGCCGCGACCTGGACCCCATGGAGCTATGGCCGCCTGGCGTTTCGCAGCGGCTACGGAGCGGGGGTCAGCGCGCCCGGCTGGTACCATCATATGTGGAACCACCCGGCCCAGGCCAGCCTGTACTGGCTGACCGACGTCGCCATTTTGCTGCGCAAGCACGACCTTGATGCGTCCTCGGCCAGCATCATCGAAGCGGTACGCCTGGCCGATACGCTGGCGGCGATGCGCGAACGCCCCCGTCCGGGCCTGAGCGAGTTGCAGGAAGCGGTACGCGCCGTGTTTTGCTACGACAGCGACGCCCCGCTGCGCCTGATCCACGACGCCCTGCTGATCAACGACCGCCTGGGCGAGGTGCCTGAAGGCGTGCCCACCCTGCCGCTGTCGCAGGATGTGCAGACCCAGCAAAAACGTCTGCGCCTGCCGGTCAAGGCCGATCACAGCCAGCTCGAACTCGACCTGCGCCAGCCGGCGCACCTGGAAAAAAGCGTGTTGCTGCACCGCCTGGCGCTGCTCGGGGTCGAATGGGGCCGCGCCGAAAGGGTGACCGGCAAGTCCGGCACCTTCCACGAATGGTGGCGCCTGGCGTGGGAGCCGGAATTTGCGATTCGCCTGATCGAAGCGAACGTCTGGGGCGGCACCGTGGAAGCGGCCGCCACCGGCAAGGCGGTCAGCCAGGCCAATGAAGCCACCACCCTGCCCGAGCTGACCGCCCTGATCGAACAGGTGCTGCTGGCCGACCTGCCGCAGGCGGTCGACTTGCTGATGCGGCGCATCCAGGAAGTGGGCGCGTTGACGCCCGATGTCGGCTTCATGCTGGCGGCCTTGCCGCCGCTGGCGGGCGTACTGCGCTACGGCAGCGTGCGCGGCACCGATACCAGCGCCATTGGCCAGGTGGTGGACGGCCTCGTCACGCGCGCCTGCATCGCCCTGCCCTTCGGCGTGCTGGGCATGGCCGACGAGCCGGCGGCGGTGCTGGTCAAGCAGCTCATCGCCGCCGACCGCGCGATCCGCCTGATCCAGGACCAAGCACTGCTGGATGCCTGGTTCGACGCGCTCGACCAGGTGGCGGGCAATGAACTGTCGCATCCGCTGATCAGCGGGCGCTGCGCGCGCATTTTGTCGGAGCAAGGGCATTGGGACCAGGAGCGCACCGCGCGCGCCCTGGCCTTGCGCTGCTCGCACGCCAGCGCGCCGCTGGCCAGCGGCAACTGGCTGGAAGGCTTTTTGCAGGGTAGCGCAGCCTTGCTGCTGCACAACGACAGCCTGTGGACCCTGGTCAATACCTGGATCAACGGCCTCGATGCGGAGAGCTTCGTCGAACTGCTGCCGCTGCTGCGCCGCACTTTTGGCGCGTTCGAGGCGCCGGAACGGCGTCAGCTGAGCGAACGCGCCGGCAGCGCCGGGGGCGCGGTCGGCATCGCCGCGCCAGGCGGCAACATCGATGAAGCGCGCGCCCGGCTGGTGTTGCCGGTGCTCGGCATGATCCTCGGCAGCGCAGTGACATCGGCATCGACAACGGAGGCCCATCATGGCGCATGACATCACCCCGCAGGAACAAACGCGCCGCTGGCGCATGGTATTGGGCAGCGAGCCGGGCCAGCCGGAAGTCTCGCTCGGCGTGGACGACCTGGCCATGGACCGGGCGCTGTCGGCCCTGTACAACCCGCCGTCGGGACGCGGCGCCGGGCTCGGGGCGTCGGCGCCGAACGTATCGCGCTGGCTGGGCGACATCCGCCAGTATTTTCCATCGAGCGTGGTGCAGGTGATGCAGAAAGATGCGCTGGAGCGGCTGGGACTGGAGCAAATGCTGCTGGAACCCGAGATGCTCAAGGCGGTCGAGCCGGACGTGCACCTGGTCGCCACCCTGCTCAGTTTGAACAAGGTGATGCCGAACAAGACCAAGGAAACCGCGCGCATGGTGGTGCGGCAAGTGGTGGAAGAACTCGAGCGCAGGCTGGCCAGTCCGTTCCGGCAAGCGGTGACGGGGAGTTTGAACCGGGCCACGCGCAACCGTCGCCCGCGCCATCACGAAATCGACTGGCTGCGCACGATCCGCGCCAATTTGCGGCATTACCAGCCCGAGTACCGGACCATTATTCCGGAAACGCGGATCGGGTTCGGGCGCAAGGGGCAATCGCTGCGCGATATCGTGCTGTGCATCGACCAGAGCGGATCGATGGCGCCGTCGGTGGTGTACGCCAGCGTGTTCGCGGCGGTGCTGGCCACGATCAAGGCGGTCAGCACGCAGGTGGTGGTGTTCGATACGGCGGTGATCGACCTCACGCCGCTGCTGGCCGATCCGGTCGATGTGCTGTTCGGTACGCAGCTGGGTGGCGGGACGGATATTAATCGGGCGCTCGGGTATTGCCAGGGTTTGATCTCACGGCCGACCGATACCATTTTCGTGCTGATCAGCGATTTGTACGAGGGTGGGAATAATAACGAGATGCGCAGGCGCGCGGCGGCGCTGGTGGCGGCCGGGGTGCAGGTCATTGTGCTGCTGGCGCTCGACGATAACGGGGCGCCAAGTTATGACCACGCGAATGCGGCGTATTTTGCCGCGCTGGGGGCGCCGTGTTTTGCGTGTACGCCGGATTTGTTCCCGGAGCTGATGGCGGCGGCGATCAAGCGCAGTGACTTGGGACAGTGGGCGGCCGAAGTGGGAATTGTGGGAGTGAAGCCGTAATCGTCGTTCCCGCGCAGGCGGGAACCCAAGTTTCGTGCTCACCGAGTGCGCTAAATACTTGGGTTCCCGCCTGCGCGGGAACGACGGTGACGGCAATGCCAGGAAGTCGTTTCGGGCAATGCCAGAAACGACGGATCGCGGGTTGGCGCCTACGGCGCGATCGAATTCGCCTCATACGCACCGATATCGAGCACGCCGGTTACCGGGCGGCCGACCCAGAACGCCACATGCTTGTACTGCGCCACCGGCTTGAGCACATAGCCACTGGCCGACACGCCCGGATCGCTCCCGGCATTGACCACCAGCGGCGACGGCGTCGGCCGCAAATCATACGTCGCCCGGTTCACGAACCCTGGCGCCACCGAGCGGTAATTGGTCTTGGCCACCGTACTGACCTGCGAACTCAAGGTTCCGATCCCCGAAAAGATATTATTCTGCAGCAGAACCGGCTTGGTCACGCCCGCGCCCACCATCACGAACACGCCGCGCGCGGTATCATCGTTGAGGAAGGTGTTATTGACCACATACAGATCATGCCCTGCGTTGGACGCCCCCTCTTCTCCATACGCCAGCATGGCCCCGTTTTGATTGGCCGCCGGCTGCTGGATCACATTCCCGATCACGTACGAGGTACCGGCATTCGGCAAGTCGATCTCGTAACTCGGCTGGCCGGCCGCGGTCGAACCGGTTTCGCCCGGGCGCAGGCTGGAAAAGCGGTTATACAGAATATAGTTGGTCAGCGCGCGCGACTTGAGGTTATGCCCCACATTGGCGTCATGCGAAAAATTGCGGCGGAACATCAGGCTGCGCACCGTGCCGATATACAGGTTGTGGGTCTGCCCGGTCCCGTAACCATTGCGTCCGAATTCGGTGCCTTCGATAAGCACATCGCTGGCCGCATTCGCGCCGCTGAGAATGCCGTTTTCGTTATCGTGCAGGAAGCTGTTGAGCAAGGTAAAGCCCGCGCCCTCCAGACGCAAGGCTGCGCCGTTTCGGTCAGGCACCTTGGCCCCGTACATCTCCACGTTGGCGATCAGCACGTTGTTGCCGACCACCACCCAGATTGCTTTCCCCATCGCATTCTTGCCTGCGGCATCGATTTTCGGACGACCGTTCACGCCCCGGATGGTGAAGTTGCTGGCATAAATGCCGCACACGTCGCCGCTGTAGACCACGCCACCTTCGATCTCGACGGTGTCGCCATTCTTCGCCGCGGCAATCGCGGCGCAGGGTTTGGCGTAGGTCTTGCCCGGTCCGACCGACAGCAGCGCCGCCGAGGCGGACGCCTGTACGCCGAATACCGCCACCGCCGACACGCAAGCCGTGCGCAGAATAGTTTTGTTAATCATTTTTTTGTCTCCTGGGAGCAGGTGGACGCACCAACGCATCTCCTGCGAAAAATCAACTGGGAATATGACCATTGTCAATGCGTCATGCGGCGTATGGTAACCGCAAGCCGTCGATTCTACGAGGATATGAGCGGGGCGAGCGCGCCCCAGCGCCGCTCAGGGCACCTGGACGTTGTAGCGCTTGCCGAGTTTGCGCAGTTCGCCGCTGTCGACGTAGGCATTGAAGGCGCGGTCGAACCGCGCACGCATGACGTCGTATTCGGGACGCTTGGGGAAGGCAAAGAAGCCGCGCTGCAGGGAAATGGTGCGCCCGACCGGAAACACTTTGCCTTCCAGCGCCAGCAGTGGAATGACCGGCTCGGTATTACGCACATTGCTGGCAAATAAATCCACGCGCCCGTGCGAGAGCATGGTCAGCGCCGACTCGACCGAATTGGTCACGCTGACCGTCAATTGCTCGCGCGCGCCATTGAATTCATCCCCGTAAGCCCAGCCGTTGATGATCACGATGCGCTTCTCGCGCAAGGACGCGTAGCTGCCGTCCCAGGCAAACGGCGCATTGCTGCGCGAGAAGAACACCATCTGATCCTGGTAAAACGGACGTTCGGAAAACGCAAACGAGGCCAGCCGTTCAGGCGACTTGTAGGGGCCGACGAGAATATCGGCCTGGCCCTGCGCCACCATCGACTGCGCGCGCGCCCACGGGTACAGCTCGAAATACACCGGTTGCCCGAGTTCGCCGGCAATGGCGCGGATGATCTCGACCGCCATGCCCGAGAATTCGCCGTTGGCGCGCTCGTACACCCGCGCGAAATGGGCGCCGACGACCAGCAGTTCGCGCGGACCGGAACGGGCTGTGGCGACCGGCATGGCGAGCGCCGCCGCCGCACCGAGCATCAGGGCGCGCCGGGCAATATCGACGGGGGAATCGGAGCGCTTCATGGCAGCCATTGTTCAGACGATAAAACAATTGTACTGCCGCCAGCGCTCACGGGGGAATTACTTGACGGTCACTTTAATCGACTTGCTCATCGGCGTGCCGTAGGACTGGTGCGCACCGTTGGCAAACTGCATGGTCAGGGTGTATTCGCCGGGCGCCAGCTTGACCTCGGTCTCGGTCTGGCCTTTGCCGAAGTGCAAGTGCTTGTCGTCGAAGGGAATCGACTCGCCTTCCTTGATGGCGCCGCCGTTGATGACCAGGTGATGATGGCCGGAATTGGCGACCGGCGCGCCGGCCGGCTTGACATCCATGCCGTCCACGGCGAACTTGACCTTGAACGGGCTTTTGACGGTCGCGCCGTCCGCCGGCTCGACGAAGGAGACCGATTGCGCCGACGCGGCGGCGGCGACCAGCAGGGAGGCGGAAAAGACGAGGTGCTTGATGAACGATTTCAAGTGGATTCCTTTGCGGTTGGTAAGAGGCTTGTTGGCGTGGCGCGGGCCGATGCTTGCCTATTCTGCACGACAGCGCCACGAAAGCGCCACACCTTAGCGCCTATCTCAACAGATAGGCCCAAGTTCGGCAGACTCCTAATCGTTTTTAATGACGATGTTGGGGAACTTGCTGGTCATGTCTTTCGCCTTCTCTGCGATCTTGATAGCAACCTTGCGCGCGATATCCTTGTAGATCTGCGCCACCGGGCCATTTGGCTCGGCCACCACGGTCGGACGGCCCGAATCGGTCTGCTCGCGGATCGACATGGTCAGCGGCAATGCGCCCAAGAACTCCACCCCGAAGTCGGCGCACATCTTGGCGCCGCCGCCGTGACCGAAAATGGCTTCCGTGTGGCCACAGTTCGAGCAGATGTGCGTGCTCATGTTTTCCACCACGCCAAGGATCGGAATGCCGACTTTCTCGAACATTTTCAAGCCCTTGCGCGCGTCGAGCAAGGCGATATCCTGCGGCGTGGTGACGATCACCGCGCCCGTGACCGGCACTTTTTGCGACAGGGTCAGCTGGATGTCGCCGGTGCCTGGCGGCATGTCGACGATCAGGTAATCGAGGTCGCGCCAGTTGGTTTGCTCAAGCAACTGTTGCAAGGCTTGCGTGACCATCGGGCCGCGCCACACCATCGGCTCGTCCGGATCGATCATGAAACCGATCGACGACACCTGCAAGCCGTGGTTCTCCAGCGGCTCCATGGTCTTGCCGTCCGAGGTTTCCGGGCGGCCGCTAATGCCGAGCATCATCGGCTGCGACGGACCATAAATGTCCGCATCGAGCACGCCCACGCTGGCGCCCTCGGCCGCCAGGGCCAGCGCCAGGTTGACCGCCGTGGTCGACTTGCCCACGCCGCCCTTGCCCGAGGCCACCGCGATGATGTTCTTCACGTTCGGCATGATTTTCAGGCCGCGCTGCACCGTGTGCGAAATAATCTTGACATACACGTTCGGATTGACCCGCCCCGCGCCCGGCAGCGCCTGCAGGGCGGCCACGATGGCGCTGCGGATGCCGTCGATCTGGCTTTTGGCCGGATAGCCGAGTTCGACGTCGAGCGCGATGTCGTTGCCGTCGAGCTTGATATTTTTGATCGCCTTGGAAGAAACGAAATCTTTCTGCGTGTTCGGATCGATAACCGCCGTCAGTGCATTCTTGACGTCTTCTACTGTGATGCTCATGTAAATCTCCAAGGAATATGATACCGAAACATGCCGAAGTTTAGCGCAAATCGCCCTGCCCGGCCTTGCCTGAATGGCAAATCCGGGCAAAGCCCCGTGCGCAGTCGGGTCATCCGCTGGTAAAATGCTCCTCTGTATTTCCTAATAAACTTATTAAAAAGCGCATCTTAACCATGACTCGCAAGCTGTTCGTCACCACCGCCCTGCCTTACGCCAACGGAGCTTTTCATATCGGCCACATGATGGAATACATCCAGGCCGATATCTGGGTACGCTTCCAGCGAATGCAACGCGACGCCGACGGCCAGCGCGAGGTTCACTTCGTCTGCGCCGACGACACCCACGGCACGCCGATCATGATCGCGGCCGAAAAGAAGGGCATCACGCCCCAGGAATTCGTGGCCGAGATCGCCGCCGACCGCCCGCAATACCTGGACGGCTTCCACATTGCCTTCGATAACTGGTACTCGACCGATTCGCCGGAAAACGTGGAGTTGTCGCAAGGCATCTACCGCAAACTGCGCGATACCGGCCTGATCGTCACCAAGACGGTCGACCGCTTCTTCGACCCGGTCAAGGGCATGTTCCTGGCCGACCGCAACATCAAGGGCGAATGCCCGAAATGCGGCGCCAAGGACCAGTATGGCGACAATTGCGAAGTGTGCGGCGCGGCTTACCAGCCGACCGAACTGGTGAACCCGTTCTCGGTCTTCACCGGCTCGACCCCGATCCTCAAACCATCGGAACAGTACTTCTTCGCCCTGTCCGACCCGCGCTGCTACACCTTCCTCAAGGAATGGCTGAACACGCCTGGCCGCTTGCAGCCGGAAATGGTCAATAAAGTGTCCGAGTGGCTCGGCGAGGCCGGCGAGAAGCTGGCCGACTGGGATATTTCGCGCGACGCGCCCTACTTCGGCATCCCGATTCCCGATGCGCCGGGCAAGTTTTTCTATGTCTGGCTGGACGCGCCGGTCGGCTACCTGGCCAGCCTGAAAAACTACTGCAGCAAGAAAGGGATCGATTTTGACGCCTTGCTCAATGATCCGGACACCGAGCAAGTCCACTTCATCGGCAAGGATATCGTGTCCTTCCACCTGCTGTTCTGGCCAGCGATGCTGAACTTCGCCGGGCACCCGGTGATCGACAAGCTCAAGGTCAACGTACACGGCCACCTGACCCTGAACGGCGAAAAGATGGCCAAGTCGCGCGGCACCGGCATTTCGCCGCTGCGCTACCTGGACCTGAAGATGAATCCGGAATGGCTGCGCTACTACATCGCCTTCAAGCTCAATTCGAAGGTGGAAGACCTCGACTTCAACGGCGACGATTTCGTGGCCCGCGTGAATAGCGACCTGATCGGCAAATACGTCAACATCGCTAGCCGCTGCGCCGGATTCGTCGCCAAGCATTTCGACGGCAAGCTCGCCGCGACCCTGTCGCCCGACGCCCAGCAAGTTATCGGCCGTGCGCTCCTGGTCGATGGCCAGGAGCGCCAAGCCAGCATTGCCGCCAGCTACGAGAGCCGCGAGTTCGGCAAGGCCCTGCGCGAAATCATGGAAATCGTCGCCATCACTAACCAGTACATCGACGATAACAAGCCCTGGCTACTGGCCAAGGATCCGGAAAAAATGGCGCAGTTGCACGATGTCTGCAGCACGTCGCTGATCCTGTTCCGCCAGATGACGGTCATGCTCGCACCGGTGCTGCCGCAGGTTGCCGCCCAGGTTGCCACGTTCCTGGGCGACGATCAGCTGAGCTGGAGCGATACGACGGGCGCGGCCGTGTACGAAACCATGCTCGGCCGCCAGATCGGCACCTACGTTCCGCTGATGACCCGGATTGAACCGAAAATGGTCGAGGCGCTGATCGACAAGCCGCCGGTAGTAGCCGCGCCTGCTCCTGCGCCCGTTGTCGCCGCACCTGTCCTGGAAGCGCCGGTCGCCGGCGACATCGAAGCGATCGCACCGACCATCGAGTTCGACGACTTTGTCAAGATCGACATGCGCATCGCCAAGATCGTCAACTGCGAACTGGTGGCCGGCTCCGAACGGCTGCTGCGCCTGACCCTGGACGTCGGCGAAGGCCGCCACCGCAACGTACTGTCGGGCATCAGGTCGGCCTACACGCCCGAGCAACTGATCGGCAAGCTGACGGTCATGGTGGCCAACCTGGCGCCGCGCAAGATCGGCAAGTTCGGCAGCTCGGAAGGCATGGTCCTGTGCGCCTCCGCCGCCGACGAGAAAGCCAATCCGGGCCTGTACGTCCTGGAACCCTTCCCGGGCGCGCAGCCGGGCATGCGCATCGGCTAAGGACGCGCATGAACCTGGTGGTGCGCCCGGCGGACGACGATGACGCCCAACTGATCGCCGACCTGACCCGGGCTTCCTGGGCCGGGACGGTGACGGTAACCTCGAGCGGCCACCGCGAAACCGCCCAGCGCGTGACCGAACAGTTGCGCGCCGGCGGCGCCTTCATCCTGCTGCAGGACGACGCCCCGGTCGGCTCGGTGCGCTGGGCGCCGCACGAGTTCGAACCGGACGTGTGGGAAATCCGGCGCATGGGCGTGCTGCCGCGCTGCCGCGGCGCCAACCTGTCGCAACACCTGCTCGAAGCGGTCATCCACCAGGGCCTGGCCAGTGGCGTGCAGGAACTGCGGCTGGCCGTGCGCACCGACCAGCCCAGGCTGCTCGACCTGTACGCCGCTTACGCATTCGAACTGGCCGACGAACTCGACTATTCACACGCCAACGCGGCCGAACCGCCGCCGCGCGTGATGCGGCGCGTGCTGCGCCATTAGCACCCGGGCCATCGAATGAATGAGCGCGTCAATACCGGACGCCGCGAGCGGGAGACTATAATGTCGCGCTTGACGAGAAAAACAACATGCCTCGCGAATTGGCCGCCAGCAGCACGGCGCCTGAGCGGGGTGGTGGGCCAGGCGCCCGAACCTTCTTACTTTTGAGTGGTATCTATGACCGAATTGACTTCCTTGAGGCACATCCCGCACGCCAACCTGTTTCGCAAAGGCGACGTGTTCGTACTGTTCGGCGAGCTGTTCGGCCGCGGCTATGCTAACGGCCTGATCGATGAGGCACGCAAGGCCGGCATGACCATCGTCGGCATCACCGTCGGCCGGCGCGACGAGAACAACGCGTTGCGCGCACTCAACGAAGAAGAACTGGCCGAAGCCGAAGCCAAGCTGGGCGGGCGCATCATCAACGTGCCGCTGATGGCCGGCTTCGACCTCGACGCACCCGAAGGCGAACAGAACCCGACCGAGATGCTGGCCGGCATCACCCTCAAGGGCTGGCAGGACGAAAAACTGGACTGGGCCGCGGTCGAACGCTGCCGCGACGTCGGCGTGCGCCGCTTCGCCAGCTCCGCCGCGCAAGCCATGGCCGAGATCGACAAGCTGATCCCGGACGGCAGCAATGTCTTCTTCGCCCACACCATGGCCGGCGGGATTCCCAAGATCAAGGCTTTCCTGGCGATCGCCAACCGCATCTACAAGGGCCGCGGCGAGCGCTTCATGTCCTCGCGGGAACTGCTCGACAGCGACCTCGGCAAGCTGATCTTGATGAACTTCGACGAAGTCACCGCCAACACCCTGCAACACCTGATTACCGCCAGCGCCGCCATCCGCGAACGCATCACCGCCAAGGGCGGCCAGGTGCGCTACACGGCGTACGGCTACCACGGCAGCGAAATCCTGATCGACGGCCAATACCAGTGGCAAACCTACACCAATTACACCCAGGGCTACGCCAAAATGCGCTTGGAGAGCGTGGCGCAGGCTGCCTGGGCGCAAGGGATTGCCGCAACGGTGTTCAACTGCCCTGAAATCCGTACCAATTCGTCCGATATCTTTGCCGGCGTCGAGCTGTCGCTGTTCCCCCTGCTGAGCGCGCTCAAACGCGAAGGCGGCGGCGCATGGGTCGAACAACAATGGGCCGCCTGCCAGGAATTGCTCAACGACGGCCTCTCGCTGCAAAGCCTGATCGACCAGATCGAGGCCTACAACAACGACCCAGTCAGCGCCAGTTTCCGCAACTTCGATGCCTGGCCGATGGACAACACCCCGGCCCTGGCGGAAGTGATGATCGGCACCTCGGACGAAATGACCAAGCTGCACAAGGACCGCAAGGCCCTGATCACCGACCGCCTCAGTGCGCTGGTGCTGGAAAGCGCCGGCCCGCTGATGTTCTACGGCGCCGCCGAGAAAATCGCCCCGGTGGTATGGCTCAACCACGACATCATCGCCAAGCAACTGAACGCACTGCACCCGTAAGCGTCCGCAACGCCCCCTCGTCGGGCTGCCAGTGGCGCCCGACGAATTCCCCCTGCCGCCTTGCTCGCGGTAAAATAGCATTGTCGCTACCCTCGTCGCTACCTACTGCCCTATTATGAAACTGACCAAACAATTCCAGCTCTACGAATCCGACCACACCAAGTTCATCCGCGAGCTCAAGGCCAAGAATCCCGAGATGGAAGCTGGCCAGATTGCCGGCCGCGCGCTGCTGTGGGACAAGGCGCCGATCACCCTGGCCGACCAGGATAAAACCAAGGAATCGCGCGTCCAGCAGCAAGCTTACGTGTACCAGAACAAACTCTGACGGTTCAGGGCGAGACCATGTTGCCAGAAGAGGCGGCGACG
The DNA here is from genome assembly GCF_011682065.1 of Massilia rubra. Lineage (GTDB taxonomy): Bacteria > Pseudomonadota > Gammaproteobacteria > Burkholderiales > Burkholderiaceae_D > Telluria_A > Telluria_A rubra. The sequence continues at coordinate 20,485 of NZ_VUYU01000033.1, forward strand.
GAAGAACTCGCCACCGAGCCAGGTGGCTCGCTCAGCGACGCGCCCGCCGCCCCGGTCGAACTGCCGGCGCTGCTTGAAGCGCCGCCCGAAGCGCCCGCGTTTGCCCGTCTATACGGCGAACCGCTGCTGCGCATGCCGACCGACCTGTTCATCCCGCCGGACGCGCTCGAGATCTTCCTGGACGCCTTCGAAGGTCCGCTCGACCTGCTGCTCTACCTGATCCGCAAGCAAAACTTCAATATTCTCGATATTCCGATGGCGCAGGTCACCCTGCAATATCTGAAATATGTCGACCAGATCCGCCTGCACAACCTGGAACTGGCGGCCGAATATTTGCTGATGGCCGCCATGCTGATCGAAATCAAGTCGCGCATGTTGCTGCCGCAGCGGGTCGCCGACGACGACCTGCTCGACACCTACGACCCGCGCGCCGACCTGGTGCGGCGCTTGCTCGACTACGAGCAGATCAAGCTGGCCGCCTACGAAATCAACGCCATACCCCAGCTCGACCGTGACTTCACCCGGCCCTCCCTGTTCGTCGAGCAGAGCAACATCCCGACTTGGCCCGATGTGGACCCGCTCGACCTGCAGCGCGCCTGGCTGGACGTGCTCAAGCGCGCCAAGCTGACCCAGCACCACCGCATCAGCCGCCAGGAACTGTCGGTGCGCGAGCACATGACCTCGATCCTGCGGCAACTGCAAACGGCCCGCTTCGTCGAATTCGCCGACTTGTTCCAGGGCCAGGGCGGCGTGCCGATTGTGGTCGTGCACTTCGTGGCCATGCTGGAACTGGCCAAGGAAACCCTGATCGAAATTACCCAGGCCGAGCCGTTCGCGCCGATCTACGTGCGCCTCGCCTACTCCCCGGCATAAGCCGATTCATTTGACACCCGTTTGAGGAAAGCCCCATGAAAATCATCTCTTCCGTTGAAGAACTGCGCGACCAGCTCAGCGGCCAGCTGCGCACGGCCTTCGTGCCGACAATGGGCAACCTGCACGAAGGGCATCTCTCGCTGATGCGCCTTGCGCGCAAGCATGGCGACCCAGTGGTGGCCTCGATCTTCGTGAACCGCCTGCAATTCGGGCCGAACGAAGACTTCGACAAATACCCGCGCACCTTCCAGGCGGATGTGGAAAAGCTGGAAAAGGAAGGCGTCTACGTGCTGTTCGCGCCGACCGAAAAAGACTTGTACCCGGAACCGCAGGAATTTCGCGTCAGCCCGCCGCAAGACCTCGGCAACACCCTGGAAGGGGAATTTCGCCCGGGGTTTTTCACCGGAGTAACCACCATCGTGCTGAAACTGTTTTCGTGCGTGCAACCGAAGGTAGCCGTCTTCGGCAAAAAGGATTACCAGCAGCTCATGATGGTGCGCAACATGAGTCGTCAATTCGCCTTGCCGACGCAAATCATCGCCGCCGAGACCTGGCGTGCGGACGACGGCCTGGCGCTATCGTCGCGCAATATGTACCTGTCGGCAGCGGAGCGGGCCGAAGCGCCGGCGCTGTACCAGAGTCTGAATGCCGTGGCAAACGAAGTCCGATCGGGCCATTTGGATATCTTCCAGCTCGAACACAAAGCGATGGAAGAACTGGCGCGGCGCGGCTGGAAGCCGGACTACATCTCGATCCGCAAGCAAAACGACCTGCAACCGCCGAGTGCCGGCGACCTGGCGCAAGGCGCGTCGCTGGTCGTGCTGGCGGCGGCCAAGCTCGGCACCACCCGCCTGATCGACAACCTCGAAATCTGATCCCCCCCAAACCGGGGTCTGACCTCTGATTCGAAATTTTGTTAAATTTTCATCACATTGAGGCAAGGCCGACGGCTATTGGTTGGCTACACCAACGTTAGTCGACCGCCGCGTCACTTTTCCGCAACAGTACTCCACCGGGGTCTGACCTCTGATTCGAAAGATTTCTAATCAGAGGTCAGACCCCGGTTGGGAGGCACTATCCGGCATCGCAGCGCAGTTCACTGAAGTCGGCTTCCTTGAGCCTGTCTTTGTGAATGAACACCATCAGCTTGGCGCCGTCCTGCCAGCACCATTGCAGCGCCTCATGCGAGACGAGCGTCAACAGGCTTACCCAGTCCTTTTCCGGTGTCGGATCGTACGCCAGGGAATCGAACGATGGGTATCCAAGCAAGTAATCATCGGCGGCGAATGGCGATAAAGCGCTGAGCACGCGGTCCGCCTCCTCGCTGTAATGCTCGAACGGCCAGTCATTGCGCAGCTCGTAATGCCGGGGAATACTCATCCCCGCTTTGAAATCGATTGCGACGCTGTGCTGGACCGGGTCCCCGTCACCACCGATAAACTGCGCCAATTGCTCAGGATCGTCCCAATAATAGGCGACGACAAAATCGGGATCTCCCCAAAAACACACGCCATCCTCGTCTTCCGCATAAAACAAGCTCAACATGCCGGTGCCCGGCAACGCCGACGGCGAGCTAATGTCACCGAAGTTGACCTGCCCGAGGAAGCGGTACGGGCCGACGGCATGCGCCGGCCACGCGAAGCCGGCCGGCACCATCGGGACGCCACCGAACCTGCTCGCCGCCGGTGCTGGAGCGACACTTTCCAGCAGGCTGATCTCGATGCAGGGTTGCGCAATGTCACGCAGGTAGTCGAGGTGCGCTGTCAAAGGCGCAAGTTCCCCGGATACCGGGATCATGCTGGCAAGGGCCTCGATATTCATCGCAATCATCTTTCTTAGGTAGCAAACCGACACCGGGGTCAGAGCTTTAACTCGAAACATTGTTAAATTGCCGCCATACTGACGCAAGGCCGGGGACGATTTGTCAGTTCTGCTAAGGGCACGCGACGCTTTCTTCAGTTTGCCGCAACATTTATCCATCGGCCTCAGCGCCTTAACTGGAAATCTTTCGAATTAAAGCTCTGACCCCGGTGGGAGGAAACTGGTTCACATTGGAAAGCCTGGCGTGCTCAGAATCTGCCTTTGAACTTGCAGTTGCCGGCGCCCCGCTTGGGCGACTTGCAACGCACGACGCGCGCTGTACCGTCGGCGTCGCTGGTGATCTCTACCGCGAACAGGCGGCCATCGACGCAACGCGCACTCCACAGCGCCGTGCCGCCCTCGTCGCTGCCCTGGTAAATCGCGCGCTTGATGCCGATGCATTTGATCCCGGCTTGCTTGACCATCTCTCCCAAGGCCGCCTGGCGCTTGGTTTGCGTCATCTTGGCGATGTGCAGGTGGACCGGATTGGCACAGGCCGCTCCAGACAGCGCGGCGATCAGGACGCCCGCGACCAGGCGTGATATCAGTTGTTTCCCCACAAAACTTCCCTTATGCATTGCCGGCGCGGCCGGCGTACCGTTCGATTGTTCGGATTCCCGCTTCCATTTTTTCGCGCGCCGAGGCGTTGGCCGAGTGCACCCGCATCGCTGGCGCCCGAAAGCCAGCCGTCATGACTTGCTCCTCGATCCACAGCACCACGTCATACCCCGTGCCGCGCGCGTCGTCGCCCAGGTCGTGATCGAGGCTGATCTCGGTGACGTCGCCCGTGCGCAGCAAGGCGATGGCTTCCTCCGGCCAATACACGCGTACCCAGCCGTCCGGAGTGCGGCGCTCGTCGTCCAGGTACACTTTCATGCACACCTGCGGCGCGCCCGCTTGCGCAGCGCCACCGTCGAGCCTATTTTTTGAATTTGGTAAAGCATTTTTGGCCAGATACGGACTTGAGCACAGCGCAGCTGATAATGCGGGTCGAGCCGCCCGCGTCGTTGTTGACCTGGATCGCGAAGGTCGAGCCATCCGCGCATTTGGCGTTCCAGATGGCATTGTCTTTCTGATCGCTACCCTGATAGAAGGTTTGCGTGACAGCGGTGCATTGTTTGTTGGACTTGGCCATAAACTTGGTCAACAGCGCTTGCCGCTTCGCTTCCGTCATCGACATGAGTTGCTGGTGTGCCGGATTGGCGCTGGCGCCCAGGGGGATTGCCAACAACATGGCGCCCGCGACGATGAATGAAGCAAACTTGTATGTCATACATATCCTTTAGCGTAAAAGCGGAATGCCGTCGACGCGGCGTCATACGGCGCCGGGGTCTGACCTCTGATTCGAAATATTTCGAATCAGAGGTCAGACCCCGGTTGGGCAATGCAAGCTGCTGCGGCCAGGCCGATGGTCAGGTGGTCAGGTTCTGGGCCCAGGCCAGTGCCGACAGGTGGGCCTTGTTGACGTCCACCGGTGCAATGTTGATCGACTTGGCCAGCGAGGCCACCAGCTGCGAGTTGAGCTCGCACGCTTCGGCCAGCGCCAGGTAGGGTCCGTACGCGCCGCCACGGGTGAGCAAGGCGCGCACCACTTCATCGGGCAGCTGGATGGTCTCGAGCACTTCTTTCATCGATAAGCCGAGCAGGCGATCGAGCAAGGAGAACATGCCGGCCATGAACAGGTTTTCGCTCTCGCTGCGTGGCAAGCCTTTGTTGCCGAGCAGTTCGGTCAGGCGGCCGCGCACCACGGCCGTTTCCATCAGCACCGGCGAGTAGCCGCTGGTGCTGGCCGTGGCCAGCAGCAGGGTCAGCCAGCGGTACATCGGCGAATAGCCGAGCATGGTGATGGCCTGGCGCAAGGATTGAATCTCGCGCCCGACCCCGAAACCAGCCGAGTTGATGAAACGCAGCAGCTTGTAGGAGAGTGCCGGATCGCGCTTGAGCACGCTTTCGATCTTGGGAATGTCTTCGTTCTTTTGCACCATCTGCATCAGTTGCAGGATGATGGTCTGGGCCGGGTTCATGCCCTTGACCGGAATCCCAGGACGCGGGGTCAGGTGCAGCTTGCCGACAAAGGCGTCCAGGCCGAGCGCGGCGCAGGCGTCGAAGTCGGCCCAGGTGGTGACCGGACGGCCGACCATGCGCACCGACGATTGCTTGGCGGCGGCGTAGGTGCGGGCCTGGGCCGCCACGTCGGCGCCCGAAAAGCGCACTTCGATGTAGGAGGCGCTCATGCCGAGGTTCTTGCCCAGGTGGGCCAGGTCGCCGTCGCGCACCGAGATGCCGACGCCGCCGGCGCGCAAGCCCTGTACCGCCGCCAGGGTGTCGGGGTCGGCCAGGTCGGACGCCTTCATGGTCAGCACGGTGCGCTCGGGCGGCATGGCGAACAGGGCGTCGGTCGAGAGCATGTCCGGGACCGCGTCGAGGAACAGGATCTTGTCCTTGAGCAGCCAACCGTGTTCTTCGTCGTTGACGTTCTCGGCGACGAAGCCGATCAGGGCTTCGAGCTCCTCGTCGGTGACGGCTTGCCCCTCATGGTGCTGCCAGGATAGTTCATAACCGATCACGCGCTGCTTGGGATCGAGCAGGGGTTCGCGGACGATAAAGTTTGATTCGTGCATTGTATGGGTCGTGTAGGTGATGCCATGCGAAAGCGGGGCAATGCGCCCCGCCGCAAGCTGAAATTCTCAGCCTGCTTAAAAGCCCAGACTGTCCAGCAGATCGTCGACCTGGCCCTGGTTCGAGACCACGTCGTGCCGGGTCGGGTCGATCTGCGGGCCATTGAGCAGCCCGTTGTCGTATTCGCGCTTGACCTCGGCCGGCGCAAAATCGACCAGCATCTGCACCAGTTGCTGTTCCAGGTTGCGGGTAATGGTGGTCACCTTGGTGATCACTTGCCCGGTCAGGTCCTGGAAATCCTGGGCCATCATGATGTCCATCAGGTAGCCCTTGGTGGCGCTGCTGGCCGTGCGCGCCTGGCTCATGGCCGCCACGCTGCGCTCGGCCAGCGCGCGCCATTCGGCGTCGCTGGTGGCGGGCGCGTCGAGCAGCGCTTGCCACGAGGCGCCCAGGGCGCCCGCGCCGCTGTCGATCTGGTCCTGCAGCGGGCCGGCCGCTTCGGTTGCGGTGAGCACCTTTTGCGCAGCCTGTTCCGACAGGCGCGCGACATAGTCGAGGCGGTCGCGCGCGTCAGGAATGTCGCTGGCGGCTTTTTCGATCAGCTTGTCCAGGCCCAGGCCGCGCAGGCTGTCGTGCAGCGCGCGCGTCATGTGTCCGATCCGGCTGAGGAACTCGTCGTGCACGCCCGGCTCTTCCGACTGGCCTGCGCCTGCGCTGAGGTGCTCGCTCATGGTCACGCTCCGCTTTTTTCGAGCTTCTCGAAAATCTTGTTCAGCTTTTCATCGAGCGTGGCCGCCGTGAACGGCTTGACCACGTAGCCGTTCGCGCCCGCCTGGGCGGCAGCGATGATGTTCTCTTTTTTGGCCTCGGCCGTGACCATCAGCACCGGCAGCTTGGCCAGCGCCGGGTCGGCGCGGATGTTCTGCAGCATGGTCAGGCCATCCATGTTCGGCATGTTCCAGTCCGAGACCACGAAGTCGAATGTTTCGCTACGCAGCTTGGCCAGCGCCATGACGCCGTCTTCCGCCTCGTCGACGTTGGCATAACCCAGTTCTTTCAACAGATTACGCACAATGCGACGCATCGTGGAGAAATCGTCAACAACTAAAAAACGCATCTTTGGATCGGCCATTAAATTACTCCGTTGATTCTCTTACTATGGTTATTGACAGACTTCCCCTACTGCGGAAGCAGACTAAAGGATAGCAGTTTTGTTGCTGTGAAGCGAATAAACGAGCAGCAAAAAGACAGTAATTCGGCTCAAATCGGATCAAACGCGCAACGCACGGCTGCCATGCGTTGCCAGATAGCCAAGGACCATGCCCGGCAGCGCGTTCAAGGGGCCCACTTCGTGGGTGCCGCCCATCGCAATCGCTTCGCGCGGCATGCCGAAAACCACGCACGAGGCCTCGTCCTGGGCGAAGTTGTAGGCGCCCGCCGTTTTCATTTCGAGCATGCCGGCCGCGCCGTCCTTGCCCATGCCGGTCAGGATCACGCCGACCGCGTTCTTGCCGGCCGCCTGGGCCGCCGAGCGAAACAGCACGTCGACCGAGGGCCGGTGCCGGTTGACCGGGTCGGTCTGCTCGATGCGGGTGACGTAGTTGGCGCCCGAGCGCGCCAGCAGCAGGTGCGAGTGGCCGGGGGCGATGTAGGCGTGCCCGGGCAGCACGCGCTCGTCGCCGGCCGCTTCGCGCACGCTGATCTTGCACAGGGTGTCGAGGCGGCGCGCGAACGAGGTGGTGAACCCTTCCGGCATATGCTGGGCGATCAGGATGCCGGGGCAGTCGGACGGCATCTGCATCAGGAATTCGCGGATCGCTTCGGTGCCGCCGGTGGAGGCGCCGATGATGATCAGCTTTTCCGACGAGGTGAGCGGATTGCGCAGGGCCGGCAGCGCGCCGCTCGCCTTTTCGGCGGTGACGGTGCGCGGCTTGATGCGCGCCTTGGAGGCCGCGCGGATTTTGTCCGAGATCAGTTCCGTGTATTCGCGCATGCCGCTCTGGATCGAGATCTTCGGCTTGGTCACGAAATCGACCGCGCCCAGTTCCAGCGCGCGCATCGTGATTTCGGAGCCGCGCTCGGTCAGCGAGGACACCATCACCACCGGCATCGGTCGCAGGCGCATGAGTTTTTCGAGGAAGTCGAGGCCGTCCATCTTGGGCATCTCGACGTCGAGCGTGAGCACGTCCGGGTTGGTCTGCTTGATCAGCTCACGCGCCACCAGCGGATCGGGCGCCACGCCCACCACTTCCATGTCGGGCTGGCTCGAGATAATCTCGCTCATGACGCTGCGGATCAGCGCCGAGTCGTCCACGATCAGTACTTTGATCTTCATAGCGTGCTTTCAGTGTGTCGGTCAGGACGGTCAGAACAGGTCGATCTCGCCGCCGACCGGCTGCACCTTGAGGCGGCTGGCGTAATCGAGTTCGCGCCGCGCCAGGGTATCGTTATGGGTTTGCATCAGCTTCTTGACCAGCACCTTGCCGGTGCGCGGGAAGAAGTACACCTTGCGCGGCCAGATATCGTTCAGGTCTTCGGCCACCACGCGCATTTTTTCGGTCTTGAGGAAGCTCATCACGAACGCCGCGTTGCGCTCGCCGACGTTGATCGCGGTAAAACCGCGCAGCACCGCGCCGCCGCCGAACACTTTCGCTTCCATGTTCTCGCGTCGCGCGCCGGCCTTGAGCAGGTCGTTGATCAGCACCTCCATCGCGTACGTCCCGTAGCGCATCGAGGCCGAGATCGGGCTGTTCGGGTCACTGCCGCCGTCCGGCAGCATGAAGTGGTTCATGCCGCCCAAGCCGGTGACCTTGTCGCGGATGCAGGCCGACACGCAGGAACCGAGCACCGTCACGATCAACATGTCCTTGGGCGTGTAGTAGTACTCGCCCGGCAGGATCTTGGCCGCGTCGCAGTCGAAAGTGCGGTCGTAATACACGTTGGTTGCGAATTGTTCTTTGATTTCGATAGCCATGTTCAATTCTCAGTTCGGTGCGGGTCGCATCAAGGCCGGCGACCATCGAGTTCGTACACGGTTTTGCCACGCAGTTTGAGCGACTCCGACACGTACAGAAAATTTTCGGAGTGGCCGGCAAACAGCAGTGCGTCGGGCTTCATCAGCGGCACAAAGCGCGAGAGGATCTTGCGCTGGGTCGCCTTGTCGAAGTAGATCATCACGTTACGGCAAAAAATGACATCGAACGGGCCTTTCAAGGGCCAGCCGTCGCCCAGCAAATTGAGCTGCTTGAAGGTGATCAGCTGGCGCAGTTCGGGACGCACCCGCACCATGCCTTCCTGCTCGCCCTTGCCGCGCAAGAAAAAGCGCCTGGCCCGTTCGGGCTCCATTTTTTCGATGCGGTCGATTCCGTACACCCCTTGCGCACCGGTGGCCAGCACATTGGTGTCGATGTCGGTGGCGATGATCTGCACCGGCGGCGTGAGCGTGTTGAACGCTTCGCACACGGTCATGGCGATCGAATACGGTTCTTCGCCGGTCGACGCCGCCGAGCACCAGATCTGGATCGGATGGTCGCGCAGCTTCTTTACATGCTCGGCCAGCAGCGGGAAGTGGTGCGCTTCGCGGAAAAACGAGGTCAGGTTGGTGGTCAGGGCGTTGGTGAACGACTCCCACTCCTCGCCCAGGCGCCCCGCTTCCAGGTCGTCCAGGTAGCGCCCGAACGACACAATGCCGGTGGCGCGCAGGCGCCGCGCCAGGCGGCTGTAGACCATTTCCTGCTTGCTGTCGGCCAGCGAAATGCCGGCGCGCTGGTAAATCAGCGCGCGCACGCGCTCAAAATCACTTTTGGTGAAGTTGAATTCCTTGACGGTGTCGGTTTTCGTTTGCGTCACTGCTTCACCCTGTTTTCATGTTCACTGCGCGTGCCGCCAAGTGGCCGGACCGTTCAAAACTCTTCCCAGTCGTCGCCGGGCGTGGCGGCGGCCAGCTTGCGCGGCTTGGCCGCTTGCGCCGGACGCGCCACTGTCGCCACCGCGCGCGAGACCGGCCGGGCAGCGGCCGGGGCTGCGCGCAGCGGCACCGCCGTCGCGCTCTTGCGATCGTCGCCACTGAGCTTGAAGATGCTCACGGCGGCGGCCAGCAACTGGGCCTGTTCCTGCATGCTCTCGGCGGCGGCGGCGGCTTCCTCGACCAGGGCCGCGTTCTGCTGCGTCATTTCGTCCATCTGGGTGATGGCCTGGTTGACTTCTTCGATGCCGTTGCTCTGTTCCTGGGTCGCCGCGGTGATCTCGCCCATGATGTCGGCCACCTGCTTGATCGAGGTCACGATCAGGTCCATGGTCTGCCCCGCTTCGTCCACCAGCTTGCTGCCGGCATCGACCTTGTCGACCGAATCGCCGATCAGCGACTTGATTTCCTTGGCCGCACCGGCCGAGCGCTGCGCCAGGTTGCGCACTTCGGACGCCACCACCGCGAAGCCGCGCCCCTGTTCGCCGGCGCGCGCCGCTTCCACCGCGGCGTTGAGCGCCAGGATATTGGTCTGGAACGCGATGCCGTCGATGACGCCGATGATGTCGACGATCTTGCGCGAGCTTTCCTTGATCGAGCCCATGGTGTCGACCACCTGCGACACCACGGCGCCGCCCTTGACCGCGACCGACGACGCCGACACGGCCAACTGGTTGGCCTGGCGCGCATTGTCGGCATTTTGCTTGACGGTGGAGGTCAGTTCCTCCATCGAACTGGCGGTTTCTTCGAGCGAACTGGCTTGCGACTCGGTGCGCGAGGACAGGTCGGCGTTACCGGAAGCGATTTCCTGCGAAGCCACCGTGATCATCTCGGTCCCGGAGCGCACGTCGCCCACGGTTTTCGACAGGCTGTCGTTCATGTCCTTGAGCGCCTTGAGCAGTTCGCTCGTTTCATCCTTGCCCGCGACCCGGATTTCGGAAGTCAGCTCGCCGGCGGCGACCTTCTTGGCCACGGAGACGGCGCCCAGCAAGGGCACGGTGATCGAACGGGTGGTGACCAGTGCGCACACCACGCCCAGCGCCACGGCCAGCGCGCACACCACGAACATGATCATGCCCACGCGCTGGTCCGCTTCCACCGATTTTTTCAGGAAGTCGTCGGCTTCGACCTGCTGCTTGTCGACCAGTTTGTTCAATACTTCCAGGGTCTTCTGGTTCAGCGGGTCGATGCGCGTGGCGATCACCTTGGCCGCGCCCTCGCTGTTAAACGCCAGCACCTGGCCGATGGCTTCCTTGAAGGCGGCGTCGACTTCCTTGTCGAGCGCGGCGACGTCGGCCAGCAGCTTGGTTTCGGCTTCATCCAGGCCGGTGGCCTGCAGGCGCGTGCGCGCCTCTTCATACCGCTTGCTCTGGACCTTGACCTTGTCCTGTTCCTTCTGCATCAGCGCAACGTCGGACTGCAGGCCGATATTGCGCATGGCGATGCCGGTTTCCAGCATCGCGCCCTTCATGCTGGCCGCATGCAGGTTCTGGGCGCTGGAACTGGCCAGGCCCGTCATCAGGCTGTTCTTGTTGCGCGAGTTAAGCACGCTCGCCATCAACGCCATCGCGACCAGGATCAGCAAAATACTGCCGAATCCGAACGCCAGGCGCGTACCAATTTTATAATCGCGCAGATTCATGTTTTCTCTCCTCGATACGTCGTATGGATAGGAACGGCGGCTTCTGGCGAACCGCTCGCTCCGGCGTTGCTGTCAATGCGTCAATGGCCGTCGTCTTATGCGGCCAGTTTTTCGATCAGGCCCATTTCGCTCGACGACATCAGCTTGTCGATGTCGATCAGGATCAGCATGCGCTGGTCCACGGTGCCCAGGCCGACCAGGTAGTCGGAGCCGAAGGCGGTGCCCATTTCCGGGGCCGGCTTGATCTGCTCGGGGGTGAGCGTGGTCACGTCGGAGACGCTGTCGACCACCACGCCCATGATGCGGCCACCGATGTTGAGGATGATGACGACCGTGAACTGGTCATACACCGGGGTGCCGAGGTTGAACTTGATGCGCATGTCCACCACCGGGATGATGATGCCGCGCAGGTTGATCACGCCCTTGATGAAGTCGGGCGCGTTGGCGATGCGGGTGACCGCTTCGTAGCCGCGGATTTCCTGCACTTTCAGGATGTCGATCCCGTATTCTTCCGAGCCGAGCGTGAAGGCCAGAAATTCGCTGCCTGCGCCATCTTTGGCTTCGCCGTTCTTGGAGGAGGTTGAGGTCATGGACATGATAAATTCCTATCTGGTTTGTTGTACGTTAAGAGAAGATGGCGTCGTCGGCCAGCTGGCGCGAGGAGCGCATCAGGGCCGTGACGTCGAGGATCAGCGAGACGCCGCCATCGCCGAGGATGGTGGCGCCGGAAATCCCGGTCACCTTGCGATAATTCGATTCGAGGTTCTTGACCACGACCTGCTGCTGGCCGACCAGGTCGTCGACGAACAGGCCGGCCTTGCGCCCGTCCGACTCGAGGATCACGACGATGCCTTCGCACGGGTTGGTAAAGCGCGGCGTGATGTCGAACATCTGGTGCAGCGGGATCAGGGGCAGGTATTCGCCGCGCACCTTGATCACCGGGCCGCGGCCCGAGATTTCCTTGATGTCTTCCGGGGCCGGCTGCAGCGATTCGACCACGAAGCCGAGCGGCAGGATATACACTTCCTCGCCGCAGCGGATCGACATGCCGTCCAGAATGGCCAGGGTCAGCGGCAGCGAAATCGAGATCGTGGTGCCGAAGCCTTTGGCCGAGCGGATGTCCACCGAGCCGCCCATGGCCATGATGTTGCGCTTGACGACATCCATGCCCACGCCGCGTCCGGACACGTCGGTCACCGTTTCGGCGGTCGAGAAGCCCGGCGCGAAAATGAGCTGCCATACTTCGCCGTCGGTCATGCTCTCGCCCACCGGCAGCCCGTTCTGGGCCGCCTTGGCCAGGATCCGTTCGCGGTTCAAACCACCGCCGTCGTCGGACACTTCGATCACGATATTGCCGCCCTGGTGGCCGGCCGAGAGGAACAGGCGCCCCGCTTCGGTCTTGCCGGCGGCGGCGCGCGCTTCCGGCATTTCGATGCCGTGGTCGATACTGTTGCGCACCAGGTGGGTGAGCGGATCGACGATGCGTTCGATCAGGCCCTTGTCCAATTCGGTGGCGGCGCCATGGGTGATGAAATCGACCTTCTTGCCCAGTTTCGCGGCCAGGTCGCGCACCATGCGCGGAAAGCGCGAGAACACGAAATCCATCGGCATCATGCGGATCGACATGACCGCTTCCTGCAGGTCGCGCGTGTTGCGCGTGAGCTGGCTGACGCTGTTCAAGAGCCGTTCGTGCAGCATCGGGTCGAGCGCGTCGCTGCGCTGCTCGATCATGGCCTGGGTGATCACCAGTTCGCCGATCAGGTTGATCAACTGGTCGACCTTTTCGATCGACACCCGGATCGACGACGATTCGGCGGCGGCGTGCTTGTCGTCTTTTTTCGCGACGGCTTTCTTCTCGGCCGGCTCGCCGATCTCGAGCGGCTCGGCGCGCGCGCCCTGCACCGCTGCGGCGGCAGCCGCGCTGTTACCGATGGGAGCGACAATGCCGGCCGTGGCGCGGATATGTTCGATCGGCTGGAAAAAGCCGTAACCGCGTTCCTCGTCGGTCTGGGCCTGGGTCGGGGCGTCGATCGGGTCGAAAAAGCCGTAACCCATGTCGTCTTCGATCTTGGCCCGTTCGCGGTCTTCGATGATCTGCTGCTCGGGCGTGAGCGCCGGCGCCTCGAAAATTTTCAGGTCGTCGGGGTTGAGCACGAACGAGCAGATCGCAATGATGTCTTCCAGCGACTCGTGCGTGGTGACGGTGATCGCATGCCGGTCGTCCGGCAGCGGCATGACCGACACGCGCCCGAGCAGGCCCAGTTCGGCCGTGAGCGCATTCACATCGCGCTGCTCCACATGCGGCATCTCGATGCGAAAGCGCCGCCCGCCGGTGCTCACGTTGGCCTTGATCGAACTCTGGATGAACGAGGGCGCCGGCGGCGCGGCCACCGGCACCACATCCTGCGAGAGCTCTTGGAGCATCATGCGCACATTGGCCACGGCATCCTGGTCGACGTGGGCGCCGTTGCGATGGCCGTCGAGCTGCATCTTGAGGATGTCCTTGGCCGCGAGGAAGGCGTCGACGTGTTCGGCGGTGAGCGCCATTTCGCCTTTGCGGATGCGGTCGAGCAGCGACTCCAGGAAATGGGTCACTTCGGTCATGTCGTTCAGGCCGAACGTCGACGAACCGCCCTTGATCGAGTGGGCGGTGCGGAAAATGGCGTTCAGGTCTTCCGGATCCGGCGACGCGATGTCGACGGCCAGCAGCAGACGCTCTTTTTCGGCCAGCAGTTCTTCGGCTTCATCGAAGAAGACCTGGAAAAACTGGCTTATGTCGATGGTCATGGTCAGACTCCGTGAATTTCGCGATGCATCATGGCGCGTGCTCCCACCCGGTTCATCAACCGATGACTTTTTTGACGACTTCGATCAGGCGCTGCGGGTCGAACGGCTTGACCAGCCAGCCATTGGCGCCGGCGGCACGTCCCTTGGTCTTCATTTCGTCGGACGATTCGGTGGTCAGCATCAGGATCGGCACCTTCTGGTACGCGGGCAGGCCGCGCAGCAGTTTGATCAGGGACAGGCCGTCCATGCGCGGCATGTTCTGGTCGGTCAGCACCAGGTCGACCGTTTGCTGCTTGGCTTTTTCGAGCCCGTCCTGACCGTCGACCGCTTCCACCACGAGGTAGCCCGCGGCCTTGAGACTGAATGCCACCATCTGGCGCAGCGAACTGGAATCGTCGACTGCGAGTATTGTTTTAGCCATTTTTGCTCCTGCTTTTTTTAAATCGGGGGCACTGCGCCCATAATCATCGAGAGTGAACCTTAGAACAGTTCTATGTCGCCACTTTCCAGATGCTGCTGATTGACTGCTTTTCTTAGTACACTGCGTAATTCGAGCGACTGGATCGCCAGCGCCATGCTGACCTTGCCGAGCAGCTCGACGATTTCTTCGCTGCCCGTCTCGGGCACGATGTCGGCGCCGTGCGCCCCCAGGGTGCCGAGGAACTCGCGCAAACCGGTCACCCGTTTCAGGGTGCGGTCGATCAGCTGGCTCGTCATGTCCTGGAACTGCATGCTGGTGATCGCCGTGTTCACATGCGCGCCGATCTCGCCCGACATGGCGCTCAGGCGCGCGCTCTCTTCCGGGCTCGGCGTGCCGCCGGCCAGCAGCAGGTTGATGGTGTCCTGCTGGGCCCCGACGGCGGTGTGGATGGCCATGAAACTGCTGGTAAGCTTGTCGATGGCTTCCTGCAGCAGCAAATGGGTCTGGAGCAGATCGGTCTCGACTTCCGTCAGGTGCTTCTTGCCGTGATCCGACACGCCCGACAGCAAGCGCTTCACGTGCGAGCCCAGTATTTTCTTTCTTGTCATTCGCCCTCTCCCGTAACTTCCCTGGCCATCATGGCGCCGCCTTCGTTGCTGCCGGCGCTGCCGCTGGCGGCGTCGCGACGCCCGACTGTTCCGGCACCTCCATCGAGGCGCCGTCGCGCATGACCGCTTCTTCCGTGCGCTTGTTCATGACAATGATGCTGATGCGCCGGTTCGCCGCACTGAACGGATCCTGGCGGTCCAGCGGCGCCGCCGCGGCCAGTCCCACCACGCGCAGGATCTTGGCGTCGTTCATGCCGCCGATGACCAGTTCGCGCCGCGACGCATTCGCGCGGTCGGCCGACAATTCCCAGTTGCTGTAACCGGTGTCGCTCATGTACGGGGTCGAATCGGTGTGGCCCGACAGGCCGATCCGGTTCGGCACTTCATTCAACACGATCCCGATCACGTGCAGGATGTCGCGCGTGTACGGCTGCAGTTCGGCCTTGGCCAGGTTGAACATCGGCCGGTTCAATTCGTCCACGATCTGGATGCGCAAGCCTTCGCTGGTGATATCGAGCAGCAGCTGGTTCTTGTATTTTTTCAGCAGCGGATTGGCCTCGATGGTCGCTTCCAGCTTGGCCTTGAGCGTCTTGAGGCGGTCCGCCTCGGCCGCTTCCAGCGCCGCCTTGGCCGCCTTCAGGTCGAACGACTTCTTGTCCGGGTTCTCGCCGCGCTTGACCTGGCCGGTGCGGCGCGACAAATCCTGGCCGCCGCCCTGCAGGATCGAGGAACTGTCGCCGCTGCCCGAGCCGCCCGCCAGCGCCACCTTCAGCGGGGTCTGGAAAAATTCCGAAATGCCGTTCAAGTCACCCTTGCTGGTCGAACCCAGGAGCCACATCAGCAGGAAAAATGCCATCATCGCCGTCACGAAGTCGGCGTAGGCGATCTTCCAGGCGCCGCCGTGGTGGCCGCCGGCGGTCTTCTTGATGCGCTTGACGATAATCGGCCGCAGGCCTTCATCGGACATATGCGCTCCGTCTGGTCGGCATCATGCAAGGGGCTAAGTGGCTGGGCATGATGGGCTTATTTGGTCTTCGATTTCTTGATGTGCTCTTCCAGCTCGGCGAAGGTCGGTCGCTCGGTCGAGTACAGCACCTTGCGCCCGAATTCAACCGCCAGCGCCGGCGCGTAGCCATTCAGGCTTGCCAGCAGGGTCACTTTGACGCACTGGAACATCTTGGTCGACTCTTCCAGCTTCTGTTCGAGCAGGCTGGCCAGCGGGCCGACGAAGCCGTACGCCAGCAAAATCCCGAGGAAAGTGCCGACCAGCGCCTTGGCGATCAGGATGCCCAGTTCGGCCGGCGGAATGCCGACCGACTCCATCGTGTGCACCACGCCCATCACCGCCGCCACGATGCCGAACGCCGGCAAGCCATCGCCCAGCTTGGCGATGCAATGGGCCGGAACCGCGCCTTCGTGGTGGTGCGTTTCAATTTCGTTATCCATCAGATTTTCAATCTGGAAGGCGTCCATATTTCCCGATACCATCAAACGCAGATAATCGGTCATGAATTCGACAATATGGTGGTCGGCCAGCACGCCGGGATATTTGGAAAACACCGGGCTTTGTTCCGGGTTTTCGATATCGCCTTCGATCGACATCAAGCCTTCCTTGCGCACTTTGGAAAGGACGTCGAACAGCAGCGACATCATTTCCATGTACAGGTCCTTGGTATAGCGCGAGCCCTTGAACAGGCCGGGAACCGCCTTGAGCGTGGCCTTGATCGATTTGCTGTTATTGCCGACAAAAAAAGCGCCGAAAGCCGCACCGCCGATCATCACCAGCTCGAGCGGCTGGAACAGCGACCCGAGGTGGCCGCCACTGGCGGCAAAGCCGCCGAAGACGGAACCGCAAACGATGATGTATCCGAGTATGACTAACAAGTGCGCTGACTCCCAGGTTGGAAAGAGCTCGGGCAGCGCCCGACGTTTTAAAGAAAACAACGCCAATATATGAATGGCAATGAATGCTGTCGTTTCTTTAAATTGCTCGATTCATTTAATTTACATACGGAACTACAATAGCGTGAGACGGCCCGAGCGGCAAGGAAAACCCTGCCGTCTGTCTCCTAAAAGTGCCATCCGTAGAGAGGCGCGCCACGCCCTGTAGGCATAAGAATAATATCCGGCGTTTTTTCCGTTATCAGAAACTCATAACTGAGCAAAATGCTACCGGGACGCATCTCTTTTGAGGCCTTGTTCCATAAAGCACTCATTGGCGCCGGCGACAGATAAGCGAACACCGCATCGTAGTTACTTAAATCAAGATTGTCGTAATCGCCACGCACAAAACGCGCGCGACTTGCGCTCAGCCGGGCGCGCAAAAAGCTCAGCAGCCAGGGTAGCGGCGCCAGCTCGATGCCCACAAAATGCGACTCCGGCCGGCGGCGCGCCATCTCCATCGTAAAACCGCCCAGGCCGCTGCCGATATCGATCACCAGCAAGGGTTTGCCTTTGGGCAGCAGCTTGTCGACTTCATTCCAGACCCACTTGCCGGACGGGTAGTACGGCACCTGGGTGCGGAAGGTGGACCAGTACAGCGCCAGCAGGAACAGGAACACGCCCAGGAACAGCAGCGGAGGCAGGTTCAGCTCGAACACGAGGCTGAGCGCGCCGGTCAGCGCCAGCGGAAACACCAGCTGGATCCCGAGCCACCACACGGCCAGGCCGCGCAGGCGCGTCATGGCGCAGGCGACGATGCCCTGCACCAGGGCGACATCGGCATACGACAGGATGGCGCCGCTGCGCGCCAGCAGGAACACGATGAGCAAGGTCAGCGGAAAAGCCAGGCATTGCAGCAGCAGCGCCTGCACCGCGGGGGCACGCCAGATGCGGCGAAGGGCAAGGCTTGCGCCCTGCCCTTCGGAAGATGTGCGGGAAGGTTTGCCGGTCACGCGTTCAGCAGCGCCGTCGCGGCGGCGTGCGCGTCCCTGGCCTCTTTGGCGTCGCTCGCATCCTTGGCGTCCTTGGCATCCTTGACCTTCCTGGTCTTGCCGGCGCGCGAAGGCATGTTGCACAGGCCGCACTGATACGCGTGGTTCAGGTCGAGGCAATCGACCACGAACTTGCCCTGGCACTTGTCGCACGGGGCCATGGCCAGCATTTTGCTCTGGAAGAAGCGCACCAGGGTCCACGCGCGGGTGAGCGAGAGCAGCGCTTCGACGCCGGGCTCGGGCGGCATTTGTTCGAGGTACAGCTTGTAGGCCTTCATGACCGCTTCGATACCGGTGGCGCCGGCATGATCGACCAGGAATTTATGGATATTGATGAACAGCGAGGCGTGGATATTCGGCTGCCAGGTGAGGAACCAGTCGGTCGAGAAAGGCAGCATGCCCTTCGGCGGCGAGACGCCCTTGAGTTCCTTGTACAGCTTGAGCAAGCGTTCGCGCGAGAGCGACACTTCGGTCTCGAGCAACTGCAAGCGGGCGCCCAGGTTGATCAGCTCCATGGCCAGGCCGATTTCCTGGGCTTCCGATACGACGCTTTTCTTGGCCATGAGCTCTCCCGAGGTTGCTGTTGTCGGCCGCGAGCGCGGCAAACCAGGCAACGCTTAAACGATTTCTTCGACTGCCTGGCCGGCCATCAGGATGGCGGCGTGGGACTGGGCGAGGACGCGGTCTTTGCTGTTGCTGGTCAACATCGACAGAATAGCACCATCATCGAAGCGGAAGCGCGCCAGCATCATATTGCCGCCAGCCAACTTCAAGATCTGGGAATTGCTCATGTTTTCGATCAGTTCGGCGATGTCCGCCGAAATCCCGAGACGGAAGATCGCGGTCACTTTGTCGGCGCGAATCATCTGCTGGGCGAGCATCAGGTAGCTCAGGTTCGCATCACGAATTTCAGCCATCATGTCGTTCGCAGTCATTTTCCGTCTCCTTCAATCCGTTGAAATCTGGCGCTGTGTTCGTATTGCCAGTGAGATAGATTCTGACTGTACAGCAACAATACGAGAATAGGCGCGCGCCTGTATTTTGGGTGAGGTACAGATGAGGCAAGTCCGTAGGTGTTCGTCCTACGAACCCTGCCGGATCATGGTCGCGCCCCTATGAAAACGGGGCGGAGAAGCTGATTGTGGGGCGCTGTGTAACTGACCCGTCGACGCGGTTTTTCTGTCGTCTTGTACCGGTTACGTCAAACTTTTGGAGAACTTGAGGGTTTTTTCGAAATAGATTCAAAAAAACTGAAAATAGTTTGAAAGTCCCGCGTGTCTGACTCGGTAACGGCGGGTGGACGGGGAACTTGAGGGGAAGTTGAAAAATATGTTCACGCTCAGTGCTCAGGTCGTTTCCGTAACGCCCCGTTGTTCTCGCCGCCAGCTCGTCGTTCCCGCGAAGGCGGGAACCCAAGTACGTGCCGACGCCACTAGCGGATCAATCAACTTGGGTTCCCGCCTTCGCGGGAACGACGGGACGGGGGCCATTCCCGCCTCCCGCCTTAATTTTCTTGCTACACTGCCGCATTGGCTCAAATTACATGAAGCCTAAAGTATTTCTAAGGTGAACGATGAACCGTAACGACTGCCTTGCCCTCGACGCCGGCGATGCCCTCGCCCCCCTGCGCCAGCACTTCGACCTGCCCGACGGCCTGATCTACCTCGATGGCAACTCGCTGGGCGCCCGCCCGCGCGCCGCCCTCGCGCGCGCCCAGGACGTCATCGCCCGCGAATGGGGCCGCGACCTGATCACCAGCTGGAACACGGCCGGCTGGTTCGACCTGCCCAAGCGCCTCGGCGACCGCCTCGCCCCGCTGATCGGCGCGCGCGCCGGCGAAGTCGTCGTCAACGACACCACCTCGCTCAACCTGTTCAAGGCGCTCGCCGCGGCCCTGCACATGCAGTCGGGCTCGCCCGGGCGCAAGGTCATCGTCACCGAACGCAGCAACTTCCCCACCGACCTGTACATGGCCCAGGGCCTGACCGGCTGGCTCGACCGCGGCTACGAGGTGCGCCTGGTCGACTCGGTCGAGGAGCTTGCCGGCGCTGTCGGGCAAGACTGCGCCGTCGTCATGCTCACCCACGTGAACTACCGCACCGGCTACCAGCACGACATGGCCGCCATGAGCCGCCACGCGCACGAACAGGGCGCGCTGATCCTGTGGGACCTGGCCCACTCGGCCGGCGCCGTGCCGCTCGACCTGCAAGGCGACGGCGCCGACCTGGCCGTCGGCTGTACATATAAGTACCTCAACGCCGGCCCCGGCGCACCGGCCTTTATCTGGGTGCCCGAGCGCCACCAGGCGGCCTTCACCCAGCCGCTGTCAGGCTGGTGGGGCCACGCCCGGCCCTTCGCCATGGCGCCCGAATTCGAGCCGGTCGCCGGCATCGGACGCGCGCTGTGCGGCACCCAGCCGATCGTCTCGCTGTCCCTGGTCGAATGCGGGCTCGAGATCTTCGAACAAACCGACATGCACGCCATCCGCGCCAAGTCGCTGGCCCTGACCGATTTGTTCATCGCCCTGGTAGAACAACGGTGCGCCAGCCATCCGCTGGGCCTTGCCACCCCGCGCGAGCATGCGCGGCGCGGCAGCCAGGTGAGCTTTACCCACCCGCACGGCTACGCGGTGATGCAAGCCCTGATCGCGCGCGGCGTCATTGGCGACTACCGCGAGCCGGCCATCATGCGCTTCGGCTTTACGCCGCTGTACACCAGCTTTGCCGACATCTGGGACGCGGTCGAAATCCTGCGCCAGATCCTCGATGACCGAGCCTACGATGTTGCCGCCAGCCGCGGCGCAGTAACCTGACCGAACAGCCTGAAAGCGAATCATGTCCGATGAAGCAAAATGTCCGGCCCAATGGCACGGCGCCAAGATGGATTTCAGCGAAGCGATGAGCTACGGCGACTACCTGGGACTCGAGCAGATCCTGGGCGCCCAGCATCCGCGCTCGCCCAACCACAATGAAATGCTGTTCATCGTGCAGCACCAGACCAGCGAATTGTGGCTCAAGCTGATGCTGCACGAATTGCACGCGGTGCGCGCCAACCTGCGCGCCGGGGAACTGGCGCCGGCCTTCAAGATGCTGGCCCGGGTGGCGCGCATCATGGACCAGTTGGTGCACGCCTGGGACGTGCTGGCTACCATGACGCCGACCGAATACACCGCCATCCGCCCATTCCTGGGCGCGTCGTCGGGCTTTCAGTCGCACCAGTACCGCGAGCTTGAATTCCTGCTCGGGAACAAGAACGCGGCGCTGTTGAACGTGCACGACACCGCGCCGGCGGCGCACGCGGTGCTCGATCGCGAACTGCGCGCGCCCTCGGTCTACGACGAAGCGGTGATGCTGCTCGCGCGCAGCGGCTTTGCCATCGCGCCCGAACGCCTGAACGCCGACTGGACCCTGCCGACCCGCGCCGACGACTCGGTCAAGGCGGCCTGGCTGACCGTGTACCAGGACCCGTCGCAGCACTGGGCCTTGTACGAACTGGCCGAAAAGCTGGTGGACATGGAGACCGCGTTTCGCTTCTGGCGCTTCCGCCACGTGACGACGGTCGAACGCATCATCGGTTTCAAAACCGGCACCGGCGGCACGGCCGGCGTGAGCTACCTGCGCAAGATGCTCGACGTGGTGCTGTTTCCGGAGTTGTTCTCGCTGCGCACGGCCCTGTAAGCGGTACAAGGGCGCCTGGGAAGGTCCCCATCCCCCGGGCGACGACTCCATGATCAGCCAGCCGGTATCCTGAATACTTGCAGTAAATCAGTGTTTCTTCCACGCCGCACGGCGGAAAGGTTTCCATTGACTTGGGAAGGAGCGTGATGTCAAATGCTCCACAGTCACCTGAAAACGATTTCAAAACTATTCGGGGACGACAGGCGCCAAGGTGCGCCGCCCGCAGCACCGAGATGGCAGCAAGCCCGATCCCGCCACTGGCCCGTCGCCCCTCGCTCACCGACATCGACCCAGGAGACAATAGCGATGAGCATGACCCTCAACAATGCAGCAGTATTGCGCCCAACCTTCCGCCCGGCTTCCCACCTCCCCTTCACGCGCCTGGCCGCCGCCCTGGCGCTGTCGCTGTGCGCCGGCGCCGCGCTGGCCGATGTGCCGGCGCTGTCGGTGGCCGGCAACCAGGTGCTGGTCGGCGGCAAGCCGGGCAGCATCAGCGGCAGCAGCATGTACTGGTCCAACAACGGCTGGCCCGGCGCGCGCTTCTACAACGCCGGCGCGGTCGGCTGGCTCAAGGACGACTGGAAGGCCAAGCTGGTGCGCGCCGCCATGGGCGTGGAAGAAGACGGCGGCTACATCCAGTTCCCGGCCGATAACAAGGCGCGCGTCAAGGCCGTGGTGGACGCCGCCATCGCCAAGGACATGTACGTCATCATCGACTGGCACTCGCACTACGCCTTCCGCCATCAAAACGAAGCGATCGCCTTCTTCCAGGAGATGGCGCGCACCTACGGCAACCACAAGCACGTCATCTACGAGATCTACAACGAACCGAAGGACGACGTTACGTGGGACGCCAACGTCAAGCCGTACGCGCAGGCGGTGATCGCGGCGATCCGGGCGATCGATCCCGACAACCTGATCATCGTCGGTTCGCCGCACTGGTCGCAGGACGCCGACATCGCCTCGCGCAATCCGATCACGGGCCACAGCAACATCGCCTACACCCTGCACTTCTACGCCGGCACCCACACCCAATACCTGCGCGACAAGGCCGCCACCGCCATGAACAACGGCCTGGCCCTGTTCGTGACCGAGTGGGGTTCGGTCAACGCGGACGGCAACGGCGGCGTGAACTACCCCGAAACCAACGCCTGGATCGACTTCATGAAGAAGCACAACATCAGCAACGCCAACTGGGCGCTCGATGATGCCAGAGAAGGCTCGGCCAGCCTGGTGCCGGGAGCCAGCTCCAACGGTGGCTGGGCCAACTGGGACCTGACCGAATCGGGCAAGCAGGCGCGCGAGACGGTGCGCAACTGGCCATCGACGCCGGACGCCGGCTGCGCCACCGCCAGCGTGCCATCGACCATCCAGGCCGAAGCCTGGTGCCAGATGAGCGGCGTGCAGCTGGAAGCGACCAGCGACGCCGGCGGCGGCCAGAACGTCGGCTACATCGACAGCGGCGACTGGATGAACTACACGGTCGACGTGCCGTCCGCCGGGCTGTACACGGTGTCGTACCGCGTGGCCAGCGCCAATGGCGGCGGCAGCATCAGCCTGGAACGGGCCGGCGGCAGCCCGGTGTTCGGCACCAAAGCGGTGGGCGCGACCGGCGGCTGGCAAAGCTGGAGCACCATCTCGCACGACGTACAGCTCCCGGCCGGCAAGCAGTCGATCGGGATCGCGGCCAAGGCCGGCGGCTTTAACCTGAACTGGATCGGCATCGCCGCCGCCGGATCGGGCGGGCAGATCGCGCTGATCCAGGCCGAAGACCATGCCAGCATGAGCGGCGTGGAGTCGGAACCGACCACCGACGCCGGCGGCGGCAGGAACGCCAGCCATATCGACACCGGCGACTGGATGTCGTACACCAACGCGCCCGTGCTCATTCCCGAAACCGGCGCCTACACGATCGAATTCCGGGTCGCCAGTCCGGGCGGCGGCGAGCTCAGTTTCGAGGAAGCCGGCGGCAAGCCGAACTACGCCACGGTAGCGGTGCCGGCCACCGGCGGCTGGCAGAACTGGGCCTCCGTGAACCGGACAGTGACCTTGTCGGCCGGCAGCCATTCGTTCGGCGTGTATGCGAAACAGGGCGGCTGGAACCTGAACTGGATCAAGGTGAGCAAGGCCGCGCGATAGCGACCCGTGTGCCGCGGCCGGGCGCGCTGTTCATGCCAGTGCGCCTGGCCGCGTGCACAAGCGCTGGTCCTTTAGTCGTACAATCGTTGCAATCGAACCAACAACAGCGGAGGGGTAATGGATTGCGATGTACTGACATTGGCGGGGATCTGGAATTCGGGGCCGTCGCACTGGCAAACGCACTGGGAACGGCGCAACCCGAAGTGGAAGCGGGTCGCGCACCGCGACTGGAACAATCCCGATTGCCACGAATGGGTCGATGAACTCGATGCGGCCATTGCGATGAGCGAAGGGCCGCCGATCCTGGTGGCGCACAGCATGGCGTGCGGCCTGGTGGCGCACTGGGCGCGTTCGGAATCAACGCTCGGTATCAGCGGAGCGTTCCTGGTGGCGCCGGCCGATGCCGATGCCGACTCGTTTCCGTCCGAGGCGGTGGGGTTTGCGCCGATGCAGCTGCAAAAGCTGCCGTTTCCGAGCATTGTGGTGGCCAGCACCAACGATCCTTACGTGTCGATCGAACGCGCACGCGCGTTTGCCGAGGCGTGGGGCAGCCGCTTCGTCGAGATTGGCGACGCGGGGCATATCAATGGGGAGAGCGGGTACGGCGACTGGCCGGAGGGGGAGAAGCTGTTGGGGGAGTTGTGCAAGCAGGTGTCGGCTTAAGCGCCGTTCTTCGTTAACATAAAGACCGTCGTTCCCGCGCAGGCGGGAACCCAAGTTTGTTGAGCCGCGTTTAATGCTGCTAACTTGGGTTCCCGCCTGCGCGGGAACGACGGAACTTATGACGATGGTGCTCAATAAGAGCCTTACTTCGCCCCAGCCAGCAGCATCTCGTTCAAGCGCTTCACGAACGTGGCCGGATCGCTCAGCGAACCGCCTTCAGCCAGCAGCGCCTGGTCGAACAAGATGTGCGCCCAGTCGCCGAACTGCGTGCTCGCCGCGTCTTCGTTTTTCAAACGCGTCACCAGCGGGTGATTCGGATTGATCTCCAGGATCGGCTTCGACTCCGGCGCACTCTGCCCGGCCGCCTTCAACATGCGCAGCAGGTTCCCCGACAGCTCGTTTTCATCGGCCACCAGGCAGGCTGGCGAATCGGTCAGGCGGAACGTCACGCGCACGTCCTTGGCCTTCTCGCCCAGCGCCGCCTTCATGCGCTCGACCAGGTCCTTGTACGAGGTTTCGGTTTCTTCGTGTTCCTTCTTCTCGGCTTCGTCTTCCAGGCCGCCCAGATCAAGGCCACCCTTGGCCACCGACACCAGTTCCTTGCCTTCGAACTCGGTCAGGAACGACAGCATCCATTCATCGACGCGGTCGGTCATCAACAGCACTTCCACGCCCTTCTTGCGGAAGATTTCGAGATGCGGGCTGTTCTTGGCAGCGGTGTAATTGTCGCCGGTGACGTAGTAGACCTTCTCCTGGCCTTCCTTCATGCGCCCGATGTAGTCGGCCAGCGAGGTCGTCTGGTCGGCGTTCTCGTTGGCGGTCGAGGCGAAACGCAGCAACTTGGCGATGCGTTCGAGGTTGCCGGAATCTTCGCCGATGCCTTCCTTGAGCACCTGGCCGAATTCCTTCCAGAAGGTGGTGTACTTGTCCTTCTTTTCCTGCTCCTCGGCGTTGGCCAATTCTTCGAGCATGCCCAGCACGCGCTTGGTCGAGCCTTCGCGGATCACCTTCACATCGCGCGACTCCTGCAAGATCTCGCGCGACACGTTCAGCGGCAGGTCGTTCGAATCGATCACGCCCTTGATGAAGCGCAGGTAGGCCGGCATCAGCTGCTCGGCATCGTCCATGATGAACACGCGCTTGACGTACAGCTTGATGCCGCCGCGCTTGTTGCGGTCCCACAGGTCGAACGGGGCGTGGCTCGGCACGTACAACAGTTGCGTGTATTCGCTGCGGCCCTCGACCCGGTTATGGGTGTGGGCCAGCGGCGCCTGGAAGTCGTGCGAGACGTGCTTGTAGAATTCCTCGTACTGCTCGGGCGTGATGTCGTTCTTGTTGCGGGCCCACAGCGCGCTGGCCTGGTTGACCGTCTCGGTTTCATCCTTGAGGACCGTCTCGCTTTTCTCGGCGTCCCACTCGTCCTTTTGCATCACGATCGGCAGCGAGATGTGGTCCGAGTACTTGCGGATGATCGATTTCAGCTTCCAGCTCGACAGCAGCTCGTCCTCGCCTTCGCGCAGGTGCAGGATGATGTCGGTGCCGCGCGCGGTCTTCTCGATCGCTTCGACGCTGTAATCGCCCTCGCCCGCCGACTCCCAGCGCACGCCTTCGGACGCTTCGGCGCCGGCGCGGCGGGTTTCGACCGTGATCTTGTCGGCCACGATGAAGCCCGAGTAGAAGCCCACGCCGAACTGGCCGATCAGGGCCGCGTCGGCCTGCTGGTCGCCGGACAGTTTGCCGAAGAATTCCTTGGTGCCCGACTTGGCGATGGTGCCCAGGTGCGAAATGACTTCGTCGCGGCTCATGCCGATGCCGTTGTCGGAAATGGTGACCGTGCGCGCTTCCTTGTTAAAGGCGACGCGGATTTTCAGTTCATGGTCGTTACCGTACAAAGCGTCGTTATTGATCGCCTCGAAGCGCAGCTTGTCGGACGCGTCGGACGCGTTCGAAATGAGCTCGCGCAGGAAGATCTCCTTGTTCGAGTACAGGGAGTGGATCATCAGTTGCAGCAACTGTTTTACTTCTGCTTGAAAACCAAGGGTTTCTTTTTCGGCAACAGCCATTTTTAGTCCTCGTGTAAGACGGGTTGAACGGATTGTCCAGAAATGGGGGTGTTCCGGGCGATTTCAAGGCCTGCGAAGCGGGCTCCCCAGTTCCTTGGCCAGAAATTCCCATACCCCCGGCTCCTGGGAGGTCGACACATTCATGCGCATCCGGGTCGACGGCAGCTGGCTGGGCGAAAACAGCGCCCCCGGCGCCAGCAGCAAACCGGCGGCCATGGCGCGTTCGGCCAGGGCAATGGTATCGACACCGGTGTCGGCCCAGATGAACATGCCCGCCGGCGGCGCCACGTCGATGCGCAAGCCGACCTTTTCCATCTGGCGCACCGTGCGCGCGCGCACCGCGTCGAGCCGTGCGCGCAGGCGGTCGGCGTGCTTGCGGTACAAGCCCTCGGAGAGCACTTTGTATACCACGCGCTCGCCGATGTCGCTGGTGGTGAGCGTGGCCAGCATCTTGCGGTCGCACAGGCGCTGCGCCCACTCGGGAGAGGTGGCGATGAAGCCGACCCGCAGGTTAGCCGCCAGCGACTTGGAAAAGCCGCCCAGGTAAATCACCCGTTTCAGCTGGTCGAGCGCGGCCATGCGCGTGGCCGGCTGCACCGCGCTGCCGGGATGCAGGTCGCAGTAGATATCGTCTTCGACGATGGTAAAGCCGTGTTCCTCTGCGATGCGCAGCACCTGGAACGCCTTGGCCGCCGACAGCGAGGTGGAGGTGGGGTTGTGCAGCACCGAATTGATCACGTACAGCTTCGGTTTGTGCAGCGCCGCCATGGCGGCCAGCTGGGCGAGGTCCGGGCCATCGGGCAGGCGTGGAATGCCGACCACCTTCAGCCCCATCGCCGCAAAAGCGCCGAACATCAGGAACCAGGCCGGGTCGTCGACCAAAATGGTGTCGCCGGGGCGGGTGAATTCGCGCGCCACCAGGTCCAGCGCCTGGGTCACGCCGACGGTGGTCACGAACTGCTCGGGCGCGGCGTCGATTTCGAGCTCGGCCAGTTTCAGCTGGAGCTGCTGGCGCAGCGGCAGGAAGCCCTGCGGCATGCCGTAGTTAAGCAGCAGCGCGGCGCTCTGGCGGCTGACCGCGCGCAGGGCGTTGGCGATCATCGGGCCGTCCAGCCATTCGGACGGCAGCACGCCGGAGCCGGGCACCCGCTGCGAGGGCGCGGGACGGAACATGTTGCGGATCAGCCAGACCACGTCGAGCGGCTTGGTTTCCAGCGCCGCCGGCGCGGCGTCCGGCGCCGAGCGCTCGCCGGCGTTGAGCGGCGAGCGCTCGCGCACGAAGAAGCCGGCGCCACGGCGCGACTCCACATACCCCTTGGCCACCAGCTTGTCGTAGCTGGCCACCACCGTGAAGCACGATACGCCGTGAGTGGCCGCGAACTGGCGGATCGACGGCATGCGCGCGCCGCTGCGCAGGATTTTATCGTCGATACGGTTTGAGACCGAACGCACGATCTGGTCGATCAGCGTTTCGCCCGAGCCGCGCGTGAGCAGGCCCATGGCGGGATTGCTTGTATTGGTCATGGCACCGTCACAGTATGCGTAATTATGTGGATAAGTGTATTGGTACTGTACTGGTTTTCTCGTCTAGGATACACCCATCGACCCACCTTTGAAAGAGCGCCATGTACTTGCCATCCCTTGCCGAACTCGATGCCGCCGCGGCCCTTGTGTACCGCGCCATGCCGCCCACGCCGCAGTATTCGTGGCCGCTGCTGAACGAGGCGCTCGGCACCGAGGCCTGGGTCAAGCACGAGAACCACACGCCGCTCGGCACCTTCAAGGCGCGCGGCGCGGTGGTCTATCTCGATGCGCTGGTGCGGCGCGCGCCCGAGGTGCGCGGCATCATCGCCCCGAGCCGCGGCAACCATGGCCAGGCGATCGCCTTCAGCGGCGCGCGCCTGGGATTGCAGGTGACGGTGGTGGTCCCGCACGGGAACAGCGTGGAAAAGAACGCCTGCATGCGTGGCCTGGGCGCGCGCGTCATCGAACATGGCCACGACTTCCAGGAAAGCCGCGAGCATGCGCTGGCGCTGATGCGCGAAGAAGGCCTGCACATGGTGCCCTCGTACCACGAAGACCTGGTGGCGGGCGTGGCCAGCGGCTGGCTCGAACTGTTCCGCGCCCAGCCCGACCTGGACCTGGTGCTGGTGCCGATCGGCCAGGGTTCGGGCATCTGCGGCGCCATCGCGGCGCGCCACGCGCTGGGCGTGAAAACCCGGATCATCGGCGTGGTGTCGAGCCATGCGCCGGCGTACCAGCTCTCGTTCCGGGCCGGGTACAGCATCGAAGCGGCGGTCAGCACGGTGGTGGCCGACGGGCTGGCATGCCGCGTGGCCGATGCGGCGTCGCTGGTGGCGGTGCTCGAATGCGCCGACGACGTGCTGGCCGTGACCGACGACGAAGTCGCGCGCGCCATGCGCCTGTATTACCGCTGCACCCACAACCTGGCCGAGGGCGCGGGCGCGGCGGCGCTGGCGGCGGCCATGCAGATCAAGGACGGGCCGCTGATCCGAGGCAAGAAGATCGGCCTGCCATTGACTGGCGGCAATGTCGACGCCGACCTGTTTCGCCACATCCTGCAAGGACCCTGAGCCATGACGAGCACCTTGACGATGGCGGCGCGGCCCGCCATGTCGGACGAGAGCGCCGGGATGCTGCTGGGGCTGGCCGGGGTTGCCCTGTTCAGTCTGACGCTGCCCTTCACGCGGATGGCGGTGGCCGGGCTGGAACCGGTGTTCGTCGCCTTGGGGCGGGCCTTGGTGGCGGCCCTGCTGGCGGCCATCTGGCTGATGTGGAAGCGCGCGCCGCTGCCGCCGAGGTCGGCGCTATGGCCGCTGGCGATGGTCTCGCTCGGCTGCGTGATCGGCTTTCCGTGGCTGACCTCGATTGCCTTGCGCAGTTTGCCGGCGTCGCACGGCGCGGTGCTGGTCGGCATCTTACCGCTGGCCACGGCGCTCGTTTCCGCGCTGCGCGGCAATGAAAAACCCTCGCTCGGCTTCTGGCTGACCGCCGTGGCGGGTTCGGCCATCGTGATCGGCTTCGCCCTGCGCCAGAGCGGCGGCAGCTTCCACCAGGCCGACCTGCTGATGTTCGGGGCAGTTGCCGCGGCGGCGGTGGGCTACGCCGAGGGAGGAAAACTATCGCAGAGCATGGGCGGGCAACAAGTAATCAGCTGGGCGCTGGTATTGTCGGTGCCGCTGGTGTTACCGCTGGTAATCTGGCTGGCGTTGCCGCAGCTGGACCGGATGGCCGAGGCTGGCGCGCGGGCATGGATCGGCTTTGCGTACGTATCGATATTCTCGATGTTCATCGGCTTTTTCTTCTGGTACCGGGGCATGGCGCGCGGCGGCATTGCCCGGGTGGGGCAAGTGCAGCTACTGCAACCGTTCATGACGCTCGCTGGCGCCTGGCTGCTGCTGGGCGAGCCGCTCGAGCCCGCCAACATCGGCTTCGCCCTCGCGGTGATTGCCGTCGTCGCCATCGGCCGCCGCATGCAAATCAAACGCTAACACCCCCAACCGGGGTCTGACCTCTGATTCGCCAACCGCACCCCCAACCGGGGTCAGAGCTTTAATTAGAAACTTTTTTATTGCAAAACCGCCAAAGGCGCCGGTTTTGCAAGCTTTTCACGGCAAGCCTGGTCGGTAAGCCCTTGGGACGCTGAAAATGCGATCGGTCGAATGCGATCTGCGTTAATAGAGAGAAAAAGTTTCGAATTAAAGCTCTGACCCCGGTTGTAGGAGTTTTGGAAGTTGTTTTGCCGGAGGCTGTCCCAACTTTCGGCCTTGGCGTGATTCCGGTGGGCAGCCGGTCGTGCCCGACGTACAATACTGCCTTGTTCTTTCTATCCGCTTCCGAGGAATCACCATGACCGTCTACGACACACTGAAATCGCTTGATATCACCCTCAGCCCACCTGCCGCGCCCGTCGCCGCGTATGTGATGTATGTCCAGACCGGGAATCTGGTGTTTATTTCCGGACACATCGCGAAGAACGCCGACGGTTCCGTCAATGCCGGTCAGCTGGGCAAGGACGTCAGCACCGAGCAAGGTATCGCCGCCGCGCGCGCGATTGCGATCGATCTGCTGGGCACGCTTCAGGAAGCCTGCGGCGGCGATCTCGGCAAGGTCAAGCGTATCGTCAAACTGATGAGCCTGGTCAACTCGACCCCCGGCTTCACCGACCAGCACCTGGTCACCAACGGCGCCTCGGAACTGCTGGCCGAGGTGTTCGGCGATGCCGGCAAGCATGCGCGCTCGGCCTTCGGCGTGGCGCAGAACCCGCGCGGCGCCTGTGTCGAAATCGAAATGATCGTCGAAGTCGCTTAAACCAACATCAACATCCCGGACGCTGCTTATCCGGCGGCGTCTTTCCAGCCGCTTACCCAGCGTGCTCTATAATCGGCCCAGTGCGAACCCGGCCGCCTTGACTGTGAGACCAGTATGAAAATCGAAAATCCAAACCCCATCGAGTGGCGTTTTTCCGAGCGCGCCAGCCAGCTTCAGAGTTCGTTCATCCGCGAAATCCTGAAGATTACCCAGCGTCCGGAGATCATCTCCTTCGCCGGCGGCCTGCCCTCGCCCGCCACCTTCCCGGTCGAGCACATGAAGGCGGCCTTCGACAAGGTCTTGTCCGAAAACGGTAAAGTCGCATTGCAATACGGCCCGACCGATGGCTACCCGCTGCTGCGCGAGTGGATCGCCAATTCGCTGTCCACCGCCACTTGCAAGATCCTGCCGGAACAGGTCCTGATGACCTCCGGCTCGCAGCAGGCGCTCGACCTGCTGGGCAAGGTGCTGATCGACGAAGGCAGCCGCGTGCTGGTCGAAACGCCGAGCTACCTGGGCGCGCTGCAAGCGTTCTCGGTGTATCGCCCCGAATTCAAGTCGGTCGCAACAGACGAGCATGGCCTGGTGCCGTCCTCGATCGCCGCCGTGGCCGAGGGCGCGCGCCTGCTGTACGCGCTGCCGAACTTCCAGAATCCGACCGGGCGCAGCCTGTCCATCGAGCGCCGCCAGGAACTGGTCGAAACCTGCGCCCGCCTCGGCCTGCCGCTGATCGAGGACGATCCGTACGGCGCGCTGAGCTACAAGGGCGAGCCGTTCCCGAAAATGCTGAACATGAACCCGGATGGCGTCATCTACATGGGCTCGTTCTCGAAGGTGCTCACGCCGGGCATCCGCCTCGGCTACGTGGTGGCGCCGCTGCCGCTGGTGCGCCGCCTGGAACTGGCCAAGCAGGCCGCCGACCTGCACACCGCGCAGCTGACCCAGATGGTCGTCTACGAAGTGGTCAAGGATGGCTTCCTCGACCAGCACATCCCAACCATCCGCGCGCTGTACGCCAACCAGTGCCAGGCAATGCTCGACGCGGTCGCCGAGTTCTTCCCGGAAGGCGTCACCTGGACCAAGCCCGAAGGCGGCATGTTCATCTGGGTCACCCTGCCCAAGCATATCGACGCCATGAAGCTGCTCGACCAGGCCATCGCGGCCAAGGTGGCCTTCGTGCCGGGCGCGCCGTTCTACGCCAACGAGCCGGAAACGAACACCCTGCGCCTGTCCTTCGTGACGGTGCCGCCGGAGCGTATCCGTGAAGGCGTCGCCATCCTCGGCAAGCTGATCGCCGCCCAGATGTAAATCCGGCCGCGGCAAGCCAGCGCCGTCCCCCAGGCAACTGACGGACGGCGTTTTGCATTCGATGCGCCGGGCCGCCGATGCGCGGGCGTCAGGGCCGCTTTCTCAAGGTGGCCACATACTCGCCGCGCGAGGTTTCAATCACCGCGCTGTCGCCCTCCAGGCGCACGCCGTCCAGCGTGGCTTCCGGCCCCGGCGCGCAGATCGCCGGCGGACAACTGCGCTGTCCGTCGAAGCGGGCCAGCGGCCGCAGGGTTTTCCGGTCGAGCACATGCACCACCGGGCGCAGGCGGGCGTCGCCGGAACGCGCCAGGTCGCCGGCCAGCACCACGTAACTGTCGGAACAGAAGCCGGACATGCCGCCCATCCTTCCCGCCGCGATCACTTCGCGCCCGTCCAGCGAGCGCAGGCGCGCGATGCCGTCGATGTCGGCGCTGCCGATGGGGCAGCGCTGGCGCACCACTTCGGCACGCGCGAGCGGCTTGTCGTGCGCGAACGGCAGACCCTGGCCCATGGCACGCAGCAGCGCCCCGCCATACTCGAAGTGCAGCCCGTAATTGGGCGCGCGCGCCATGAGCGGGCAAAGACTGCGGGGGCGGCCGCGGCCGCTATCCACGCTGGCCAGCCGCTGCTCGTACAACAGCCGGCGCGGTTCGCCTTTGAGCAAACGCAGCACGGCGCCGTCGCCCAGCGCTTTCACCTCCAGCAGCAGCGTGCCGGGCTGCGCCGCCTGTCTGATCATCAGGCTGTCTTCGCGGTCGGAATACGCGATCCAGGCCGCCCCGCCGGCATGCGCCTTGGTGAACCCGCCGGGCAGTTCGAGCGCCGGCCCCGCGCCCGCCGGTTCCAGCACGCGCGCATCGATGTCGAGCACCAGCGGCTCGCCGCCGGGCGCGTCCGACGGCACGGGCCAGGTCAGCGGGACCGGGCACAAGTCGCTGGTGGTGTAGATCATGCCGTGAGGCAGAAGCAAGGCCCGGTCGTCATGGCCGGCGGCGCGCCACTGGCGCGCATGCAGCGCTAGCGCCGCGACGAAGCTGAGCGCGATGAGCAGCCCCAGCACCAGCGCGCCGCGCACGCCAATGATCCTGCGCCTGGCCGCCGTGGCGGCGGTGAGCAGCACCAGCGACCACAGCCACATGAATGCGCCCCATCCCCAACTGACTGCGTGCGAGCCATGACCGCCCTTTTTGTCCAGAATCCCGGTTAGCAGGGGCAAGGTGGCGGCGAACAGGAGCATGAGCACGATGGACTTGCGCGGAACCTTGCCCATGCACAAACGCCACGCCGCATACAGGAAGAAGGGATTGGCATACACCGCCCAGCCGTTCGCGGCCCAGCCGAACAACAGACCCAGCAGCAGCATGCCCCCGCCCGGCAGAGGAGGACTGTAGGCCCCGGTGGCAAACACCGGGCTACCCATGGAAATGATCCATGCGAGCAGCGCCGCGCCCAGCAGGACAACATCGACCGGCCGCAAGTGCGCGGGTGTACTTGGAGAAGTCATCGTCGTTTGCACCAGAAAATGCCCTTGGCAAGGTGTTGCTCACGGGCAGGCGCCATTATACGAAGCGCAGGCCGCGCCGCAGCGGTCAGAATCGCTCGTCCATCGTGGCGGAATAGCTGCCCAGCGTGGTCTGTATCACGGCTTTTCTGCCATCGAGGGCGATTGCCTGGACAGTCACGGCAACTCCCGGCCCGCACATGGTATCCGGGCAACTGTCCCCGCGACTGAAAACGGCAAGGGGATTGAGCGTCTTGCGGTCATACACGTACATCGACTGCCACAGCGCAGGTTCATGCGGAGGCGCACCGTGATACACCAGCACCATGTAGCTTGCGGAGCAAAAGCCGGATACCTTGTGCTGGCTCGCGTTCCAGATCATGACCTCGCGCCCATCCCAGTTGCGCAATCCTTTGATGCGGTCGATATCGGCCGTACCGAAGTCGCACGGTTCGCGCGCCTCCTCGGCACGCGGCAATGGCGTGCCCTCTTGAATGGGCGGATCGAGCGCCATGGCGCGCATCAGCGCCTTGTCATAATCGTCCCGCTGCGAAAACCTGGACCGGCCAAGCAGCGGGCAAAATCCGACGTCGCCTTTGGCCGACGCCACCTCGTGCAAACGCTGCTCGTACAGCACGCGCTGCGGCACGCCTTTGAGCAAGCGCATGACGGCGTCCTTGCCCTCGGCTTTGAACTGCAGTACCAGCGATCCTGCCTGGGCCTTCTCCCTCACCATCACGGTGGAGGACGTTCCTTCCACGCGATGCACGCGCCAGGCCGAGCCATCGCCCTGTTCGTCGGTGAACTCGGCGGGAAGATCGAGCTTGACGCCGTCGCTGCTACGCAGCAGCGGATCGATATCGAGCACCACCGCTTCGCCCGTCGACCCGTCCAGCGGCGCCGGCCAGGCCAGTGCGAAGGGACATAATTCGCTGACGGTAAATATCATTCCGTTCGACAGCAGCGCCTGCCTGTCGGGCTCGTTCGCATGCCACCACTGGTAGCCATGCAGCGCCAGCGCCGCCACGCAGGCGAGCAGGATTGCGAGCCCGAACCGCACCGCCCCGCGCCTGGCCAGGCGCTCCTCCTTTGCCCGCGCCGCGGCGGCGAGCAGCACCAGCGACACCAGCCAGAGAAAGGCTCCCCAGCCCCAGCTGACCACCGGCCAGACCGTCCCCGACGAGAAATTGGCATACGAGCCTTTGAGGAAGGGCAATGTGGCCGCCAATAACAGCATGGCGCCGATGGCATAGCCGGTCGGTTTGCCGGCACGCACACGCACAGCGCCGATTGCGAAGAACACGTTCGCATACACGGCCCATCCGTTCACCATCCAGCCGAGCACCAAGCCGTCCAGCATGACGTCCAGGCCCCAATCGGGCCAGCGTTTGCCCTCGAGGGTAAACGCCGGCAAGAGAAGGGAAACGCCCCAGGCGATCAGCGCCGCGTGCAGCAGCATCTGGGCCAGTGGGCGGGGTGGCGGGGGGGACAGCGGAACGTGCATCGTCGATGTGATCCATATGCGGATCAAAAGGTTTCCGATCACGGTACGGCGATTATAGGAGCGGCAAGCCGGGTTCTCTACCCGCGAGGCATAAAGCCACACAGTTCCCGGTAAATACACTTTGATTTGATAACAGGAATAGAATACGCCGACAACCGCGCGCTCTGATAGGTAAGGGAGCCAATGCTGTACTCACTCGTGGATGCGCCATGAATATTCAGCAACGCAACAACGTGAATTTTTACGGAACCGGTTCCTCCACCCTGGTATTCGGCCACGGCTTCGGCTGCGACCAGAACATGTGGCGCAAGCTGCTGCCCGCCTTTTCCGACCGCTACAAGGTCACCCTGTACGATCTGGTAGGCAGCGGCGGCTCCGACCTGTCGGCCTACAACGAATTCGACTACGCCACCCTGCACCGCCATGCCGAAGACCTGCTCGAGATCATCCACCAATTCGCCAACGAGCCTGTGGTTTTCATCGGCCATTCGGTCAGCGCCATGATCGGCATGCTGGCCGCGATCCGCGAGCCGGCCATGTTCGCCGGCCAGGTGATGGTGGGCCCGTCGCCCTGTTTCATCAACGATGGCGACTACATCGGCGGCTTTAACCGCGAGGATATCGACACCCTGCTGCGCCTCATGCACGACAATTACCTCAAATGGGCCGCCAACATGGCGCCGCTGATCATGGGCGCGCCCGGCCAGCCCGACCTGCAGCAGGAGCTGACCGCCAGCTTTTGCCGCAACGATCCCGAAATCGCCCGCCATTTCGCGCGCGTCACGTTCCTGTCGGACCACCGCGCCGACGTGCCGCGCTCGCACACGCCCACCTTGATTTTGCAAAGCACCGATGACATGATCGCCCCGCGTGAAGTGGGCGAGTACATGCGCCGGCACCTGCCGGTCAGCTGGCTGGCGTTTGTCGACAATATCGGGCATTGCCCGCACATGAGCGCGGCGAGCGAAAGCGCGGAGCTGATCCGCACCTTCATCTCGCGTTTGCTCAAGTAGCCGGGCTGCCAGATAATGGATAATGGCGGCACCGGCGGCGCAATCCGCGCTGCCCGCCACCTGCGAGGCCACCGTGACCGATCAATTCAGCCAGGGCGATATCGACGCCGTCTACCGCGTCATCGCCGCGCGCCGCGACGTGCGCCATTTTGTACCGGGCGCCATCGACGAGGCGCTATTCGCAAGGCTGGTCAACGCGGCCCACCAGGCCCCCAGCGTGGGGATGATGCAGCCGTGGCGCTTTATCCGCATCCGCAGCGACGCCGTGCGCGAGGCGATCGTGAAGCTGGTCGACGAGGAACGGCTGGCCACGGCCGAGGCGCTGGGCGAACGCGGTTCGGAATTCATGCGCCTCAAGGTCGAGGGAATTCGCGAATGCGGCGAGTTGCTGGTGGCGGCGCTGATGGACCGGCGCGAGGAGTATGTATTCGGACGGCGCACCTTGCCCGAAATGGACCTGGCGTCGGTGGCCTGCGCGCTGCAGAACATGTGGCTGGCCTCGCGCGCGGAAGGGGTCGGGATGGGCTGGGTGTCGCTGTTCGATCCCGACAAGCTGGCCGCGCTGCTGTCGATTCCGGCGGGCGGCAAGCCGGTGGCGGTGGTCTGCATCGGCCACGTGGCGCAGTTTTATCCGATGCCGATGCTGGAGATAGAGGGGTGGGCATCGCGCAGGAAGCTGGACGACATGGTGTGCGTCGATCGCTGGGATTTTCCCGGCATCAAGGCTTCTTCGGATACCCCGTAATCTCCGCAATCTGCGCATACATCGGCTGCAAGCGCGCGTACATCTTGCGGTACACCTGCCTGTACAACCGGTCGTACATGACCCGGTTCGCCGCAATCGGCTCGAACACCCGCCCGATGCGCGTCATCGCCGCAATGGCCGCCGCAAAGTCAGGGTACAAACCCAGCCCCACCGCCGCCGCAATCGCCGCCCCCAGTCCCGACGTTTCATACACGTGCGGGCGCGCCGTCGGCAGCCCGAAAATATCGGCCGTCAGCTGCATCGCCGCGTCGCTCTGCGAGCCGCCGCCCGACACGCGCAACTCGGTAATCGGCACGCCGCTGCGTTTCTCGGTGCGCTCCTTCCCCTCGCGCAGCGCATACGCCAGTCCTTCCAGGATGGCCCGGTACACATGCGCGCGCGTGTGCACATCGCCAAAGCCGATGATCGCGCCCTTCGCCTCCGGCCCCGGCACGCGGATACCCGGGCTCCAGTAAGGCTGCAGCATCAGCCCCATGGCTCCCGCCGGCACCGCATTGACCAGTTCATCGAACAACTGCTCCGGCGCGACATCTTCTTCCAGCGCGCGCGCACGCTCGTGGTGGCCGAACTGCTCCTTGAACCAGTTCACCATCCAGTAGCCGCGAAAAATCTGCACCTCGGTGCTGTAGGTATCGGGTATGGCCGCCGGGTACGGCGGAATGAACGGCGTCACCTCCACATAGCGGCGGCTGGTGGTGTTGATGGTGGCCGTGGTGCCGTAACTGAGGCAGCCGATATGCGGCGCCTGGCAGCCCGCGCCGATTACTTCGCACGCCTTGTCGGCGGCCGCCGCCAGCAGCGGCGTGCCGGCCGGGATGCCGGTCAGCGCGGCCACCGCATCGTCGATCTTGCCGATCACCGTGCCAGGGGCCACCAGTTCGGGCAGCATCTGCGGCGTGATCGCGAGCGCCTGCCACTTCCAGTCGCGCGGACCGGCCCAGCGCTGGCGCTTGTAGTCGAACGGCAGGTACGCCACCTGCGAGCCGGTCGAATCGACATAGCGCCCGCACAGGCGGTAATTCAGGTAGCCCGACAACAGCAGGAACTTGTGCGTGCGCGCCCACACATCCGGCTGGTGCGCCTTGATCCAGTTGATCTCGGCCTCGCCGCGAAAGTAGTCGATCGTGCCCTTGACCCGCGCCAGCCGGAACGCCAGGTTCCACCACATGCCAACTTGCGGCGCCACGTCGGTGCGGCGCTGATCCAGCCAGGTGATGGCCGGGCGCAGCGGCACGCCGTCAATGCCGACGTTGATCACCGTGCCGCGCTGGGTGGTCACGGCCACGCCCGCTACCGCCGCCTTGTCGGCGCCCGGCTGCTCCCACAGCTGCTGGCAGGCGCGGCACAGCGACTGCCAGTAGTCTTCCGGGTCATGCTCGGCCCAGCCGGGATGCGCCGAAAAATAGCTCTCGAAATGCACCTGCGCCTTGGCCACGATATTGCCCTGCAGGTCGAACAGGATCGCGCGCACGCTCTGGGTGCCGTTGTCGATGGCGAGGATGGTTTTGTTGGTCATGGCAGCTTGCCCGGCAGGCCGTAGTGCGCCTGCCATAGTGCCAGATACGCCGCTTCGCTGGCACTCCAGCGCGCGTCGTCCCATTCCAGCTCGCGCTGGCAGATCGCGCGGATGCGCGCCATGTGCCGCACCCCGCCGCCGCGCAGCTGCAAGCCGAGGCGGGTGCGGCGCAGCAGCAGGTCTTCCAGGTGCTGCACCGCTTCCGTGCGCGCCGCCCAGCGCAGTTCGGCCCACAGCGATTCGGTGCCGGGAATGATTTCCAGCTCGCCCGCGCGCGCCGCGTCGATCAAGGGCTGCGCATGCGCGCCGTAGCGGCCGCGCAAACGCCGCACCACCGCCGGCCGCAGCGGCGCGACCAGCGATGGCGACGGCGCAAACACGGCGCACGGCGCCAGGTCGTCGCGCCAGCCGGGTAACAAAGGCATGGCGTGGCGCAGCGCGTCGAGCGCGATCACGCGGAAAGTGGTCAGCTTGCCGCCGGTGACGGTCAACAGGCCGTCTTCCAGCCACACGGCATGGTCGCGCGAGGCCTTGGACGGGTCGCCCGCGCCGCTGTCGATCACCGGGCGCACGCCGGCGTAGGTTGCGATCACATCCGCCTCGCTCAAGGCCAGTTGCGGGAACTGCGCATGCAGCGCCGCCATCAGGTAATCGAGTTCGGCCCGCGTGATGGCCGCTTCGCTTGCCAGGCCGGCGCCATGATCGACGTCGGTGGTGCCGACCAGGGTAACGCCTTCCCACGGAAAGGCGAACACCGGGCGGCCGTCCGCCGGATGCATCAGGCTGACCGCCTGCGCCAGCGGCAGGCGCCACGCCGGCAGCACCAGGTGGCTGCCGCGCAGCGGACGCAGTCGCGGCGCGCCGCCCGCTTGCGCGCGCAGGCCGTCGGCCCAGGCGCCGGTGGCGTTGATGACCACCCGCGCGCGCACGTCGTGGGTGGCGCCATCGCGCCCGTCGAGCAGCACTGCGCCGTTGACAGTGGGGCCGCTGCGCAGCAGTTCGCGCGCGGCCATGTAGTTGATCGCCACCCCGCCATGGGCCTGGGCTTCCTGCAGCACGCGCAGCACCAGGCGCGCGTCGTCGGTCTTGGCGTCGGTGTAGAGCATGCCGCCCTGCAGGCCGGCGCGCGCGGCGTTTGGCGTCATCATCGAAAATTCGCCATCGTCGACGTAGTGCCGTTCGCGTTTACCGGCAAGAAAATCGTACATCGCCAGACCGAGCAAGAACGTCTTGCGGCCCGGCTTGCGTCCCACGTAGTCGCCAAAGGCGAAGCTTTGCGGTTCGACCAGCCCCGCAGCCCCGGCCAGCAGCGCGTCGCGCTCGTGCACCGATTCGCGGGTCAGGCCGATGCGCCCTTCTTTCAGGTAGCGCAGGCCGCCGTGCACCAGTTTCGAGGAGCGGCTGGAGGTGCCCCAGGCAAAATCGCGCTGCTCGACCAGCAGCGCTTTCAGGCCGCGGCGCGAGGCCTCCAGCAGGATCCCGGCGCCGGTGATGCCGCCACCGATGATCAACAAGTCCCATTCGCGCGCCAACAGCAGCGGCAGCGTGGTGTGCCAGCCGTTCTGCCAGTGGGCGCTCATGGCGACACCAGCTTGCCCGGGTTCATGCGGCCATCCGGATCGAAGTGGCGGAACAGCGTGCGCATGGCGCCCATGCCCAATAAGCCTTTTTCGGACGCGAGGTAAGGCGCGTGGTCGGCGCCGACGCCATGCTGGTGGCTGATGGTGCCGCCGTTGACGACGATCGCTTCCGACACGGCGCCCTTCAGGCGGCGCCAGCGCTGCAAGTCTTCTTCATAGCTGCCCGAGAGGCGGTACACGAAGGTGGTGTAGACGCTGGCGCCCTGCGCATACAAATGCGACAGGTGGGTGTAGGCGTGCACGCGCTCCCCGCACGAGGCCATGGCCTGCGCGGCGGCGTCTTCCAGCGCGTGCATCATGGGTGTGACGCCCGGCCAATCGACCGCCGTTTCCACCGTGTCGATGGCGTAGCCGTGCTGCCAGGCGGCGTTGCGCAGGTAGACGTTGCGGAAGCGGTTCTGCTTCCATTTGTCGCCCATGGTGCGGCCCACGTGCACGCCCCCGCCGGCGCGCGCGATTCTTAGTGCGGCGCGCAGCGCGTGCTTCGCGTTGGCGGCGCTGCCGCTGGCGCCGATCATCAGCATGCATTTGCCGTCGGCGCAGCCGCGCCAGCGCAGCCAGGTTTCCAGCGCGCCGATCAGGCGCTTGTGGCCGGCCAGGGTCAGCATGGTCAAGGTCTCCAGCGGATTCGACAGGCGCAGCATCGACAGCGGCAGCCTGGCCTGCGCCAGCTCGCGCGTGGCCCCCGCCGCCGCGTCCCAGCTCGGGAAGAACACGGCGTGAAAGGCTTCGTACTGCGGCAAGCGGCTGATGCGCACCGTCGCCTCGGTGAGGATGCCGAGCCGGCCCTCGGAGCCGAGCACCATTTCGCGCAGGTCGGTACCGGCGGCCGACGCCGGAAAGGTCGGCAAGTCAAACGTGCCGGCCGGTGTTTCGACCCTGCCGCCGGCAAACAGCTGTTCGATGCGCCCGTAGCGCAGCGACTGCTGGCCGGACGAGCGTGTCACGACCCAGCCGCCCAGGGTCGAGTATTCGAACGATTGCGGAAAGTGGCCGAGCGTGTAGCCGAAGGCGCGCAATTGCGCTTCCAGGTCCGGCCCCAGCACGCCGGCGCCGAAGGTGGCCAGTTGCGCGTCCTTGTCCAGGTCGATCATGGCGCGCATGCGGGTCAGGTTGATGGTCAGGACCGGTTTGGGCCCGGCATCGACGCCGACATGGCCGGCCACGCTGGTGCCGCCACCGTACGGAATGACGATGGCGCCGCACAGTGCCGCAAAATCGAGCAGCTCGCGCACTTCTTCGCCGCTTTCGGGATACGCCACGCCGTCCGGGGCGGTGTCGATTTTGCCGTAGCGCAGGCGCAGCCAGTCGGGCAGGCTCTGGCCAAGCGCATTGGCCAGCCGTGCGGCGGCCGAGGTGTCGATCAGCGGATGCGGCGGCAGGCGGCTGGCGCCGATGCGCGCGCAGGCGTCGGCATGGCTGGTCTCGGCGCCGGCGGTTCCAGGCCCCAGGCGTTCGCCCAAAAATGCCAGCGCGTCGTCGTTCAACGCAAATTCAATGGCATCGTCGCCCCATCCGTTCCACCGTTTCATCGTTTTTTCCCGTTATACTTGTCTGTTCATCCACAGCCGCCAGCGTATGCGAAGGCGGGCTTCACGTATTGCGCTTTCATGACAACTGCTTTGTTCAAACATGCCAGCGATGCCGCCCGTGCCGCGCGCTGACACGCGCCGCGTCACCGGGTCTTATCTGCAGCCGCTGCTCGAAGCGGCGCAGGCGCGCGGCGTGGCCCCAAGCGCCTTGGCCGCCGCCGCCGGCCTGCCCGTGGCGGCGCTCGAGCGCCTGCCCGATTCGCTCGGCGCGGCCGATTACGTGCGCCTGCTGGCCGCCGGCGCCGAGCTGGCGCACGATCCGCATTTCGGCCTGCACGTGGGGGAACGGGTCAGGCTGGGAACGTACAGCGTGTACGGTTTGATTTTGCTGTCGTGCCGCGATTTCGGCCAGGCTTTCCAGCAGACCTTGCGCTACGAGCAGCTGGCGCACGACCTGGGCCGCTCGGTGCTGCACCTGGACGGCGGGCAGGCGCAGTACGAATGGGTCAGCAACTACCCCGACGGCGGCCGCCACCTGGTCGAAAGCGTGTTTGCCGGCATCCGCACCTTTACCACCTGGCTGGCCGGGAGCGCGCTGCCGGCGCCGCAACTGGGGTTCACGCACGCGCAGCAGGCCGACGGCGCCGAGTATGCGCGCATTTTCGGCGCGCTGCCGCGCTTCGGGGCGAGCGCCAACGCGGCCGGCTTCGACGCCCAATTGCTCGGCTGGCCCGTGCCGAATGCCGACGTGGGCCTGTACCCGGTGCTGCAGCGGCACGCCGAGCAGCTCCTGCGCGAGCGTGGCCGGGATGACGATGGGGTGGTGGCGCGGGTGCATGCGGCCATCATCGGCAACCTGGCGCACGACCGGGTGCGGCTGGCCACGATTGCGGAAGAACTCAAGCTCTCGCCACGCACCCTGCAGCGCAAACTGAGCGAGGCCGGGGCAAGCTTCCAGCAGGTGCTCGACCAGGCGCGCTACGCCCTGGCCATGGATTACCTGCGCCAGGGCGGCCTGTCGCTGGTCGATATCGCGTTTTTGCTGGGCTACCAGGAGCAAAGTGCCTTCTCCCACGCCTTCAAGGAATGGTCCGGGGTAAATCCCGGAGCGTGGCGCGATAGCGGCCATTTGCGCCTATAATACGTCGCTGTTCCGATCTACGCTAACCCTGCGCTTCCTGCGCCAAAACCTGGCAACGCCGTGAATCCACATCTCGACAAACTGCACCCCTACCCTTTCGAAAAACTGCGCCAGTTGTTCGCGGGCGTGACCCCGAACCCGGACTACGCCGCCATCAGCCTCGGGATCGGCGAGCCGAAACACCCGACGCCGCCCTTCATCCAGAAGGCGCTGGCGCACGGTGTGGCGGGACTGGCCAATTATCCGACCACGGCCGGCAGCGACGCTCTGCGCGGCGCCATCGCCAGCTGGCTGGAACGGCGCTACGGCGTGCCGGCCTTGAATCCGGCCACCCAGGTGCTGCCGGTGAACGGTTCGCGCGAGGCGCTGTTCGGGATCGCCCACTGCGTCATCGATGCCTCGAAACCGGCGCCGCTGATCGTCTGCCCCAACCCGTTCTACCAGATCTACGAGGGCGCGGCCTACCTGGCCGGGGCCGAGCCGTACTTCGTCAACTCGGAACCGGGCCGCAATTTCGGCTGCGATTACGCCAGCGTGCCGGCCACAATCTGGC
This sequence comes from Massilia rubra, assembly GCF_011682065.1. GTDB lineage: Bacteria > Pseudomonadota > Gammaproteobacteria > Burkholderiales > Burkholderiaceae_D > Telluria_A > Telluria_A rubra. Next base: position 63,540 of record NZ_VUYU01000033.1, read on the forward strand.
CGCGCGTGCAGTTGCTGTACCTGTGCACCCCGGGCAATCCGACCGGCGCCACCCTGTCGCTGGCGGACTGGGAGCAGTTGTTCGCGCTGTCCGACCGCTACGGCTTCGTGATCGCCGCCGACGAATGCTATTCCGAGATTTACCACACCAGCGCGGCGCCCCTGGGCGCGCTGGAAGCGGCGCACCAGCTCGGGCGCAGCGGCGGCGAGACGCCGTACGCGAACCTGATCGTGTTTTCCAGCCTGTCCAAGCGCTCCAACGTGCCGGGCATGCGCTCGGGCTTCGTGGCCGGGGACCCGGCCGTGATCAAGAAATTCCTGTTGTACCGCACCTACTGCGGCGGCGCCATGTCGCCACCGGTGCAGGCCGCGTCCATCGCCGCCTGGGGCGACGAAGCGCACGTGCAGGAAAACCGGGTCAAGTACCGCGAAAAGTTCGCCCTGGTCACCCCGCTGCTCAGGGAAGTGATGGATGTGGAGCTGCCCGACGCCGGCTTTTACCTGTGGGCCGACGTGCGCCGCAGCGGCCTGTCGGACACCGAATTCGCGCGCCGTCTTTACGCGGAATATAATATAACGGTCCTGCCGGGCAGCTATCTGGCGCGCGACGCGCACGGCATCAACCCGGGCAGCAACCGCATCCGCATGGCCCTGGTCGCCGAAGTCGACGAAGGCGTCGAGGCAGCCCAGCGCATCGTCCAGTTTTGCAAGTCACTGAAGTCTTCTTGAATCGGTCACACCGATTCCGCCACACCACTTACTGATAATACGATCATGACCCAACAACTCCAAAGCATCATCGACACCGCCTGGGAACAGCGCGCCGAAATCAATCCATCGAACGGCACGGCCGAACTGCGCGAGGCAGTCGCCCACGTGATCGCTGGCCTGGACGACGGCAGCATGCGCGTGGCGCAAAAAACCGGTGCCGACTGGGTCGTCAACCAGTGGATCAAGAAAGCGGTGCTGCTCTCCTTCCGCCTCGAGAACAACAGCGTCATGACCTCCGACGGCACCATGCAGTTCTACGACAAGGTACCGACCAAGTTCGCCAACTACACGGCCGACGATTTTGCGCGCGGCGGTTTTCGCGTGGTGCCGCCGGCCGTTGCGCGGCGCGGCAGCTTCATCGCCAAGAACGTGGTGCTGATGCCGTCCTACGTCAACATCGGCGCTTACGTCGATGAAGGCGCCATGATCGACACCTGGGCCACGGTCGGTTCGTGCGCGCAGATCGGCAAGAACGTACACCTGTCCGGCGGCGTTGGCATCGGCGGCGTGCTCGAACCGATGCAGGCCAATCCGACCATCATCGAAGACAACTGCTTCATCGGCGCCCGCTCCGAGATCGTCGAAGGCGTCATCGTCGAGGAAAACTCGGTCATTTCGATGGGCGTGTACATCGGCCAGTCGACCAAGATCTACGACCGCGCCACCGGCGAAGTGAGCTACGGCCGCGTGCCGGCCGGTTCGGTCGTCGTGTCGGGCAACCTGCCGTCGCCGGATGGCCTCTACAGCCTGTATTGCGCCGTCATCGTGAAACGTGTGGACGCCCAGACACGCTCTAAAACAGCTATCAACGAATTGCTTCGCGGTATCTGATACAGTAAAAGTCCAAACCAGGAGAAAAAAAATGGCAATGGACCGCTTGTTCCATCTGATGAAAGAAAAAAACGCGTCGGACATGTTCTTCGCGGTCAATTCGCCCGTCCACATCAAAATCAACGGCAACCTGATTCCCATCAACCAGCAAAAGCTGGAGCCGGAAAACATTTCAGCCCTGCTCGCGGAAATCTGCACCCAGGAGCAGATGGACGAACTGGCGCGTGAAAACGAGCTGAACATGGGTATTTCGGTCGCCAACCTGGGGCGTTTCCGTTTGTCGGCGTTCCGCCAGCGCGGCTCGATTTCGGCCGTGTTCCGCTTCGTGCCGGCGATCATCCCGCCTCTGGCCGACCTCGGCCTGCCGCACGTGCTGGCCGACCTGATCATGGAAAAGCGCGGCTTGCTGCTGCTGGTCGGCGCGACCGGTTCGGGCAAGTCGACCACCATCGCCTCGATGCTGGATCACCGTAATGAATTGCGTGCCGGGCACATTTTGACCCTGGAAGACCCGATCGAATACCTGTTCAAGAACAAGAAATCGATCGTCAACCAGCGCGAAATCGGTAGCGATGCCAATAGTTTCTACATAGCACTGCGCAATTCGATGCGCCAGGCGCCCGATTGCATCCTGATCGGCGAGATTCGCGACAAGGAAACCATGGCTGCGGCCCTGGCGTACGCCCAGTCCGGTCACCTGGTGCTGGCAACCTTGCACGCGAACAACTCGTACAACGCGCTGAACCGGATCATCAGTTTTTATCCGATCGAAAACCGCCCTGCGCTGCTGCAGGATTTGTCGTCGGCGGTGAAAGCCATCGTGTCGCAGCGCCTGGTACGCTCGGCGGCGGGCGGCACCCGCCAGGCGGCGGTGGAAATCATGGTCAACACGCGCTATATCGCCGACCTGATCGACAACGGCGAGATCGGCCAGATCAAGGAAGCGATGGAAAACAGCCTCTCGCCGGGTTCGCAGACCTTCGAATCGGCCTTGTACGAGCTGGTCAAGAGCGGCCTGATCACCCAGGAAGAAGGACTGGCCAATGCCGACTCGGCAACCAATCTGTTGTGGCTTCTTAACAACGGTCCGGACATACGCGCCGCGAGTGCGCCGGAGGCGGCGCCCAAGCCTGTCGTGGAATCGTCGTCGTTCACCGAGTTTACGCTCAATAGCTGATTCGGGCGGCGCTCGCCGCCCTCCTGCGCCGCATGCGCAGGGGCTTCTCCCCGGCCACCGCGCTACCAGCGGTGCGCCTGTGGTATCCTCCCGGGTTCCCCAAGAATACTCAGGCAACCACGCCCGCATGCCGGGCCGGTGCGCCGCGCTCCTGATCGACCATGAAAAAAACCCTGTACGGCATTCCCAACTGCGACACCGTCAAAAAAGCCCGCACCTGGCTGACGGAGCACGCGCAGCCATTCGACTTCCACGACTTCAAGAAGCAGGGGCTCGAACGCGCCACCGTGGCCGCCTGGCTCGAAGAACTGGACTGGGAAGTGCTGGTCAACCGCAAGGGCACGACCTGGCGCAAGCTGCCCGACGAGCGCCGCGCGGCCATCGTCGACAAAGCCAGCGCGCTCGAACTGATGCTCGAACAGCCCTCCGTCGTCAAGCGCCCGGTGCTGGCCGGCGCCGGCAAGCTGTCGGTCGGCTTTTCGGATGAGCAGTACCGCCAGATTTTCTCACTTTAAGACGCCAATGACCTTTTCCCGTACCCTCGCGCTGACCGAAAAACTGATCGCGCTGTCCTCGATCACGCCCGACGACAAAGGCTGCCAGCGGCACCTGATCGACTTGCTCTCGCCGCTCGGCTTCGTGTGCGAGACCATCGAATCGAACGGCGTGACCAACCTGTGGGCGCGCAAGGGCGTCGCCTCGCCGGTGTTCGTCTTTGCCGGCCACACCGACGTGGTGCCGACCGGCCCGGTCGAACAATGGCAGTCGCAGCCCTTCATTCCGACCCAGCGCGACGGCAAGCTGTATGGACGCGGCGCGGCCGACATGAAGACCTCGATCGCGGCCATGGTCGTGGCGTGCGAAGAATTCATCGCCGAACACCCCGATCACACCGGCTCGATCGCCTTCTTGATCACCAGCGACGAAGAAGGCCCGGCCACCGACGGCACCGTGGTGGTCTGCCGCCTGCTGGAAGAGCGCGGCGAAAAGATCGATTACTGCCTGGTGGGCGAGCCAACATCGGCCAACACCCTGGGCGACATGATCAAGAACGGCCGGCGCGGTTCGCTGTCGGGCAAATTGTCTATCCGCGGTATCCAGGGCCACATCGCCTACCCGCAGCTGGCCAGGAATCCCATTCACCAGAGTGCGCCGGCATTGGCCGAACTGGCCGCCGAGCAGTGGGATGCGGGGAACGAATACTATCTGCCGACCTCGTGGCAGATGTCGAACATCCACGCCGGCACGGGCGCCAACAACGTGATCCCGGGCGAAGTGACGATCGACTTCAACTTCCGCTTTTCGACCGCCAGCACGTTTGAAGGCCTGAAGGCGCGCGTGCATGCCATCCTCGACAAGCATGACCTGGAATACGCGCTGGCGTGGACCTTGTCCGGCCTGCCCTTCCTGACCCCGCGCGGCACTTTGTCGGATGCGCTGTCGAACGCCATTTTGTCGGAGACTGGCGTGACGACCGAATTATCGACCACGGGCGGGACCTCGGACGGGCGCTTCATCGCCCGCATCTGCCCGCAGGTGATAGAATTCGGCCCTCCGAATGCCAGCATCCACAAGATCGACGAGCACATCGACGTGCGTTTCATCGATCCGCTCAAGAATATCTATCGCCGCACGCTCGACAACCTGCTGGCGCCTGCGCCGCACAACACATGACCCGAGAACAGCCATGACGACTACTCTGTTTACATCGACTTTTACCACGCCGCGCGACCTGCTGCGCTATGCGATCACCCGTTTCAACGGCGCCAAGCTGTTTTTCGGCCACGGCAGCGCCGAAGCGCTGGACGAAGCGGCCTATCTGATCCTGCACACGCTCAAGCTCCCGCTCGACAAGCTCGATCCCTTCCTCGACGCCCGCCTGCTGCCGGACGAAGTGCTGCAAGTGCTGGCCGTGATCGAACGGCGCGTCAAGGAGCGCGTGCCGGCCGCCTACATCACCAACGAAGCGTGGCTGGGCACCTATGCCTTCTACGTCGACGAGCGCGTGATCGTGCCGCGTTCCTTCATCCATGAACTGATCCCGCACCAGTTCAGCCCTTGGGTGGAAGATCCGTACGCGGTCGAGAACATCCTCGAACTGTGCACCGGGTCGGGCTGCCTGGCGATCATGATGGCCGACGCCTTCCCCGACAGCGTGGTCGATGCGGTCGACATTTCGACCGACGCGCTGGCCGTGGCCGAGCGCAATATCCGTGAATACAAGCTCGAAGGCCGGGTCAACCCGATCGCCTCGGACCTGTACCAGAATGTCCCGTTCAAAAAATATGACCTGATCATCTCGAACCCGCCGTACGTCAATTCGGCGTCGATGGCGTCGCTGCCGCCGGAGTACCTGCGCGAGCCGCAAATTGCGCTCGACGGCGGCGCCGACGGCATGGACCTGGTGCGCAAGATCGTCGCCGGGGCCGCCGAACGCTTGTCGCCGAACGGCATCCTGATGGTCGAAATCGGCAACGAGCGCGACTACGCGGAAGCGGCCTTCGGCCACCTCGGCCTGACCTGGGTGACCACCAGCGCCGGCGACGACATGGTTTTCCTGCTCACCGCAGAGCAGTTGCAAGCACAGTAATCCTCACTCATTACAAAAAGTAGAACATGATCCGTTTCCTGAACGTTAGCCTGATGCGCGGCACCAAGCCGCTGCTGGAAGGCGTCGACCTTACCCTTAACCCGGGCGATAAAATCGGCCTGATCGGCGCCAATGGCGCCGGCAAATCGAGCCTGTTCGGCATGCTGCGCGGCGAGCTGCACCCGGACCAGGGCGAGATCGATTTCCCCGCCAAATGGCGCATGGCTTACGTGGCCCAGGAAACGCCGCCGCTCGAACGCGCGGCGCTCGATTACGCGATCGACGGCGACGTCCACCTGCGCAAACTCGAAGCGGAACTGGCGCGCCTGGAATCGGAACCGGAATCGACCGAGAACGGCATCGCCATCGGCGAGATCTACAGCGCGCTGGCCGACGCCGACGCCTACACGGTGCAGTCGCGCGGCGAACAGCTGCTGCTGGGCCTTGGCTTTTCGCTGTCGCAGATGCAGATGCCGATCGTCAGCTTCTCGGGCGGCTGGCGCATGCGCCTGAACCTGGCGCAGGCGCTGATGTGCCCTTCCGACCTGTTGCTGCTCGATGAACCGACCAATCACCTGGATCTGGACGCGATCATCTGGCTGGAAGACTGGCTCAAACGCTATGCCGGCACCCTGATCATCATTTCGCACGATCGCGACTTCCTCGACGAGATCGTCAACGTCATCGTGCATATCGACGAGCGCAGGCTGAAACGCTACTCGGGTAACTACTCCGGTTTCGAACGCCAGCGCGCCGCCCAGATGATCCTGGCCGCCGGCGCACTGGCCAAGCAGCAGCGCCAGCGTGCCCACCTCGAGTCGTTCGTGAACCGCTTCAAGGCGCAAGCCTCGAAGGCGCGCCAGGCCCAGAGCCGCATGAAGGCGCTCGAAAAGATGGAAGAACTGGCGCCCTTGCGCGCCGCCGCCGAATTCTCGTTCGAATTCCGCGAGCCGCTGGCCGCGCCGAATCCGCTGCTGGTGATGGAAGACGTGGACGCCGGCTACCATATCCTCGACGAGCATGGCGACAAGGTCGGCGACAAGGTGATCGTATCGGGCATCAAGTTCTCGCTCCAGATCGGCCAGCGCATTGGCCTGCTGGGTGTGAACGGCGCCGGTAAATCGACCCTGATCAAGACCATCGCCGGCGAACTGATGCCGCTCACGGGCGACGCCACGCTCGGCAAGGGCCTGTCGATCGGTTACTTCGCCCAGCACCAGGTGGAGATGCTGCGCCATGACGAGTCGCCGCTGTGGCACTTGTCCAAGATCGCGCCGACGGTGCGCGAACAGGAACTGCGCAACTTCCTGGGCGGCTTTAACTTCCCGGGCAATATGGTCACCAGCCCGATCCGCCCGTTTTCCGGCGGCGAAAAGGCGCGCCTGGCACTGGCGCTGATCGTCTGGCAACGCCCTAACCTGCTGCTGCTCGATGAACCGACCAATCACCTGGATCTGGAAACGCGCGAAGCGCTGACCATGGCGCTGGCGCAGTTCGAAGGCACCCTGGTGGTGGTATCGCACGATCGCCATCTGCTGCGCGCGACCACCGACCAGTTCATCATCGTCGCCGACGGCAGGTTGCAGCCGTTCGACGGCGACCTGGACGACTACAAGGACTGGCTGTTCCAGACCAAGCTTGGCAAGGGCACCACCGTGCTGCCGGCGGCGGGCAAGGATAACAAGACGGCGTTCCCGGTGGCGGCGGCGGTTGCGGCGCCAAGCGCGCCGGTGGTCGACAAGAAGGACCAGAAGGAGCAGAAGCGCCAGGACGCGGAGCAGCGCCAGCGCACGGCGGCGCTGCGCAAACCGATCGAAGGCAAGATCAAGCGCCTGGAAGAGCAGATCGCCAAGCGCAATGAGCAAAAGACCGACGTGGATGGCAAGCTCGGCGAAGCGAGCATCTATGAGGCGGCCAACAAGGCCAAGCTGAAAACGCTGCTGGCGGACCAGTCGTTCTACAAGAAGGACTTGGCGCAGCTGGAAGCGGAGTGGATGGAGTTGCAGGAGCAGTTGGAAGGCTTGGGCGCTTTAGCTTAATAGAGGCTGAGGCCTCACCTTCAAGCCGCAGACCTTAAGACCGTCGCCCCCCCCCCCGCGGGGGGGCCAGGCGCCGCCCGGGGGAAGGGGGGAGGGCCCCCCCCCGGGGGGGGGGGGCGGGGGGGTTGGCGCGGGGCCC
>NZ_VUYU01000034.1 GCF_011682065.1 Massilia rubra
CAAGAAGCTTTGGGGCGGCGCGCTATGGTCGCCTTCCTACTTTGCCGGTAGCTGCGGCGGTGCGCCTATCGCCGTTATCCGGCAGTACATCGAACAGCAGCAGACGCCGCACTAGACGCACCAAACCGGACGGCTGCGCCGTCCGCGCTCTTGACCCCGCCCTGAAGGGCGAGGTTTGCCGCGCAACCGATCAAACTACGCAGCCAGGGTTTTGCTGTATGCGTAGAAGATATCGTCGCGCTTCCAGCCGAGCCCGTTGTACAGGCCCTGGGCGGCCAGGTTGGTCTTGGCGGTGGTCAGGTCGAGCCGCACGGCGCCGTTGCGCAGGGCGTGCGCTTCGGCGGCCAGCATCAGGGCGCGGCCGGCGCCGAGATGGCGCGCCTCGGGCAGCACGAACAGGTCGTACAGCGCGTAGATGGGCGCGGCAGCCAGCGAGCAGAAGGTCGGGTACATCTGGCAAAAGCCGGCGGCCGTGCCCGTTTCATCTTCGGCGATGAGCAGCACCGATTCGTTGCCCAGCATGCGGTCGAGGATGAACTGGCGCGACAGGGCCGGGTCCGGGTCCAGCTCATAAAACTGGCGGTAAGCGTCGAACAAGGTGGCGAGCGAGTCGACGTCGTCCAGCGTCGCCAGGCGGGTGGTGATTTTTTTCATTTGTTGGTCTTGTTAAGGATTGATGCGAAGTCGGAGCAACGCTCCGCCGCCATCATACCCACCAACGCGCCGACCGTGTTTTTGTTGACACCTCTCCTCGCCCGCCTCAGGCCGGCATGCGGCACCAGGCTGACATCATCGAGCAACAGGCGCTCGGGCGAGAACGCGAGCGAGACGCGCCGCAGGGAAATGGAAGCGGCGACGGAATCGAAAATGGAAACGGCGCCCATCGCATGGGAATGCATGGCCAAAGTGAAGCTCCTGTCAGTATCCATGTCACGCAACACCAAGCCGGCGCGCGAAGGCTGCCAGGGCGGGTGTTGCGAACGAAGACGAAGGAACTTACCTGGTCATTTGGGGGAGTCAATCCCGGTGGACTGGTTCGAAAAACATGGCGGCGTGCCTGCAAAGCCGCGCACCCTTCCCAGCAGCAGGCCCAGCCCGATCAGCAGCAAGCCCATGGCCCCCGGTTCCGGCAGCGCCGTGCGCGCCTCGCCCAGCGCCACGTTGGTGATGCCGGCCAGGTAGCCCTCGCCCATGCTGCGCAGCGTGAAGCCGGTAAAATACTCGCCCCCGGTGGCCTGGAAACCGAGGAAGTCCAGCCCCGCCAGCCCGTCTTGCAGCAGGAGGCCATCGAACAGGTAGCTGCCCAGATTGGTCGCCACGATGACGTCGACGCTGCCGCCCGTCACCGCCGCGTCGAAGCCGAACAGGGTGTAAGGCACGTCGCCGCCGATGCTGCCTTCGATCGGCGACCAGTATTCGTTCGACATCACCGGTCGCGACTGGCCGATGGAAAACCCCGTACCGCCGCCCACGACCAGGTTTTCAGCCGAGTTGTAGCGCACCCCGCCGCGCGTGAAACCGCTGCCGGGGAAGTGATAGCCGGCCCCGAAGTCGTCAAAACTGCTGGACTGCAGAATCTGGCCGGCCTGCGCCAGCGCGCCGCGCTGCTCGAGGCGCAGCACGCCCGCCGTGGCGCCGGCGGCGCAGGCGGCCAGCAAGGTGACGGCCAGTGCCATCTGTTTGAATCGCTTGAACATGGTTGCTCTTCCGGTGAAGTAAATAGATCAGGCGACGTTGATCGTCAGCGGCCCGCCCAGCGCGGCGTAGCCGTCGTTGTACAGCAGCCAGGCGCTGTAAGCGCCCGGCGTGAGGCTGTTGCTGTCGAAGGTGACGCTGGCGCCGGCCTGCGCGACGTACTGCCAGATGGCCGAGCTGCCCGCTCCCGGCGAGGTGCCGGCGCGGTAGATGCCGATCCAGTTCCTGGCGGCGACCCGGCTGGCGGGAATGGCGAACGTGAACCCGATCGGCGCACCGCGCTTGATCGCCGGCGTGCTGGTGGCAAACTGCGTCACGCTTAGCGTGAGCGCCTCGCCCAGCGCCACGTAGCCGCCCTGATGGAAATACCAGACCATGTAATCGCCCACCGCCAGCTTGGCCGTATCGAAGGCATGCGTGCCGTTCGCCGCCGGCACAGTCGCCCATTGCAGCGCAGGCTGGCCGGCGCCCGGCGTGGCATTGGCCGGATACAGTCCGATCCAGTTTTTCGGATCGCGCTTGCCGGCCGGCGCGGCGTAGGTCACGCTCACGCTGGCCCCGCGCATCACCACCGCAGCGCTGGCCGTCAAGACCACGCGGCGGCGGTTGGCGCCGATGGCCGGATCGGTGCGGCCCGGCGCGCCGTTGTCCACGTGGCCGGCCACGCGGCGCAGATACTCCGGATCGGCATCGCAGCCGATGCTGTAGTCGTACCAGCCGAAGCTGCCGGCCAGCAGGCACTGCACCGCTTGCTGCTGCCCCGCCGCCACCACGTAGGTCGAGACGGCGGCGCCGTAGGCGTTGTCGGTCATGGTGAAGGTGCAGGCGGCCGCGCCGCCCACGTTCGACAGCAGCAGGTGCAGATTGGCGCCCGCCAGGTCGTAGCTGGCCTGCACTTCCGGCCTGGCCGCGCCCGGCGCCGTGCCGCCGGCCAGTTCGCGCAGGAAGCCGTTGGGGCCGGTCACGCTCAGGTGATAGCGCGCCCCGCTCCAGTTCCACGTTTCCCGGTCGATGCGCTTGCCCGCTTCGACCGTGTAGTACCACGGCCCGTCGCCGCGCGCGTTCGAGTACACGATGAAGGCCGCCCCGGCCTTGCCGCTGTTGACGAACGACAGTTCGACCTGCTTGCCGGCGCCCGCCGTCGCGTGCGCGCCCAGCACATACGGCAGCGCGCAGGCATGGCGCGTGCCCGTGACGGTCTTGCAGGGTTCCTGCAGCGGCAGGGTTTGCCGGGCCGGCGGGGCCGGATACGGCTTGCCGGACACCAGCGCATACGCGGTCGACTTGGGCACGCTGGCCGGCCAGGCGCTGTTGGGCGACTTGAAATCGAAGGCCGACGTCAGGTCGCCACAGACCACGCGCCGCCACGGCGAAATATTTTCCAGCGTAACGCTGGCGCGGTTCTTCTTCAGCCCGAGCGTGAGCCACTCTTCCAGGAAGCGCAGCTTGGACGTGTGGTCGAACACTTGCGAGCAAACGCGCCCGCCACGGCTCCAGGGAGAGATGACCAGCATCGGCACGCGCGGCCCCAGTCCGACCGGCACCCCGGCCAGGTTTTCGTCGGCGCCGACGTCTGGCAGCGTGGTGCGGCCCATGCTCGGGTCGAGCGGGGGAATGTTCGGCGGCACATGGTCGAAGAAACCGTCGTTTTCATCGTACGTGAGCAGGAACACGGTCTTGGACCACACCACCGGATTGGCCACCAGCGCCGCCAGCAGGCGCGCCGTCAGGTTTTCGCCGGCGTTGGGCGAGTTCGGCGAGTGCTCGGTGTAGTCGTTGGGCGCGACGATCCACGAGACCTTGGGCAGGCGGTTGTAGCGCACGTCGTCGGCGAAGTCGGCCACCATCCAGTCACCTTTGGTGCCGCGCGCATTGGCTTCGGTCGAACCGGGCGCGAGCGTGCGGCCCTTTTGGTACAGGGCGCTGTCGGGCGACAGGCGGCTGCCGTCGGGGTTGACCCGGAACTGCCTGAAGTACGCCAGGTAGTTGTCGCCGTAATTGTCCCATTCCTGGTACACCTTCCAGCTGACGTCGTTCGCTTCGAGCACCTCGGCGTAGGTGCGCCAGGTCGGCGCGCTGGCCGTGGTGGCGGCCGACACGTTGTCGTAGCGGGGATCGTTGTTGTAGTAGCCGGTGGCATTGACGTTGTACAGGCTGCCCAGGGAGCTCATGCGCCCACGGCTGGTGCCCGACAGCGAATAGAAGCGGTTCGGATCGGTGGGACCGAAGATCGAACAGTGGTAGGCGTCGCAGATGCTGAAGGCGTCCGCCAGCGCGTAGTAGAACGGCAGGTCGCCGCGATCGAAGTACCCCATGCTCTGCGGCGACTTTTTCTTGACCCATGCGTCCCAGCCCTGCCAGGTCGCTTGCGCGCCCTTCCATGAATGGTCGGTGCCGAGCGAGAGCGCGCTGGTGTTTTTGGCGTCGAAGTGGAACGGCAGCACGTGGCTGCCGGCCGCGTCCGGCTGGTACCACACCGGTTTGCCGCTCGGCAGCGTGATGGCGCGCGGATCGTCGAAGCCGCGCACGCCCGGAAAGCTGCCGAAATAGTGATCGAAGGAACGGTTTTCCTGCATGAAGATGACCACGTGCTCGACGTCGGCGATGGTGCCGGTGACGTTATTGGCCGGCACGGCCAGCGCCTCGCGGATCAGGTCGGGGAACAAGGTACTGGCGGCGCCGGCCGAAGCCAGGCTGAGAAAGGTGCGTCTGCTGGTGGACATGCGTGGCTCCGTGGATACGCTGGAAAGTTGTCGATCATATATGTCGAATATGACCGCAGCATGTCGGCGGAACGGCAGGAAATCGTTGTCATTGGCTTGTCGTGCTGAGCGGCTATATTCCCGGCTTGTATGCAAGCTGACTGGCCCGACCATGTTTCTTCCCACCGCACTGCATCGCCGCCCTCCCCTCCCCATCGCCATCGGAACGGCGCTCGCCCTGGGGGCGTGCGGCAGCCACGACGACCACGAAAGCCAAGCCGAGGCGCCGCTGGCGATCCCGGCCGCGCTGCCCGACCAGGGCGCGCCCGACCAGGGCGCGCCCGACAGCGTGCCGCTGCCGGACGCGCTCGCTTTTGTCGACACGGTCGCCAAAAGCGAGCGCGGCGACGCCCACTGTTACTTTTCGGAATAGATGCGATGTTCTGGTCATTGCTGCGACAACGAAGCCCAGCCGCGCGCGGCCCGCCGGCAGCAATACATGGCGTGAGAGTATGTTTCGATTGGAAAACTCAAGGACGACATTGATGCTCGTTGTGACGATGATGGATCGCTGCGTGAATCTTTTATAAGCGGAAATTGACTTAAAACAGGGCCAGGAAATATAGGGGCGTAAGTGACGCATCGCCAATTTCCGCCAAATCTGCGGCTACGCCGGACCAGTCGCACTGGTCGCATGAGCGCGGGATCAGGCTGGGCTCTTTAACAAATTCCATCGTCGCGGAGTAAGAAGGCTGTAAAGTCTCGGTGCTATACATGGTGTTTCTTTCAATCGTTATTGTGATGCAAACAAGTATGCTGCTCGTATCGCGGCTAATAGTTGGAGATTGTAACCCCTGTAACCAAATTCAAACTTTGCATAGAATACGCGTTCTACGTTGCAATTATGATTGGGAGAAATATGGACTCATCACAAATGTCATTGGCGCAACTTCGCGACTTGAACGAAAAGTTGGCGTTCTGATAGCTTCGCGGCACAAGAAAGAACGGGCTGACGCTATCGGGCAAATATACGCCGTAGCACATCGCCTCGGCATGCCCCTACAATCGCTTCTTCAGGGGACGGAAGGCGTTAAGGTGGGGACGATGAAAAGGCGGCGCGAAGGGACTGTCTATCAAGACCCAATCAATTTAGCCAACACTTGGGCCGGCATTGGTCCTCGTCCTAAATGGCTGAAGAGTGCCCTTGCTGCCGGCGTGCAGATGGACGCACTTCGCGCATAAATGCAATGCTGGCCTGAGTCCGCAGAATGTATAAGCGACGAAAGTAGAGCCGGGAAACACGCCTCTACCTCGGCATTCGGTGGCACCTCAGAAAACCGCGCACCTGCCAGATCAGACGAAGCCAAGCGAGCTGTGGCCACCATCGCCAAGTGCGCGAGCGGCGGCCGACACGAAGCCCAGCCGGTGACCTAACGCAAACTTCACGCCGATGGCGGGAACGACCCGCAGGCGACGAACTCATACAAGCTCACCGTTGCCAAAGGAGCCGTCATGAGTTTGTTGCTCGTTGTGCCGCCGAAGGTTGTTGTCTCAAAAGATACAGAGCAGATGCATAAATTATCATGTTAATATATAATTGTTAATTGTCCATGCAGGAAATTTATAGCTGATTGCTCTTTACCCTTTAAGCATGGGAAACTTCAGCACCTTATTCGTATTAATAATTGGAAGCTACATCTGTTCAGGCCCCTTAGACAGTTATATAAATATCGGGTTTAAGGCGTCTCATTCATTTCACTATTGGAATAAAGCATGAGCAAAGCTTTAATCGTTTTACGTGATCTCGTTGGAGACCGTCAGCACAATCGCCTGTTGCGCTTGTCATTTCCAAATCAAGACGGCCCTGCTGGTCAATTGCTCGTTAACAATCTTGATGCATTCGAGAGTTTGTCTAAGCCCTTCGAGTTCCGCGTCGAACTGCTGTCTGACAATCCCGACATCCCGCTCAAGGATATGCAGGGAAAGATGCTGTGTGTGCAGTTGGTTCGCCGGGACGGCACACTGCGCTACTTCACCGGGATCGTCTTCAGCTTCGCCCTCAAAACGGTCGACGGCGGGGTATCGTATTACGAAGCCTTGCTCGGTCCTTGGTACAAGTACCTGGGGTTGCGGAAAGATAACTACCTGTTCCACTACACGACGATGTACCAGCAGACCGCGAGCATCTTCGGCGACTATGGCAGTCTGGCTGAGTGGGACTGGCGTGTGGCCGGCGCGACCGAGGTGCTGACGGACTGCTGTCAGTTTGACGAGAGTGACCGCAATTTTCTTGAACGGCGCTGGGTTGGCAACGGCATTGTGTATTGGTTCGAGCATTCGGAAAATGGCCACAAGCTTGTGCTGTCGGATGACACCACCAGTGTCGAGCCAATCGACGGTGGCCCTTCCATCCGTTTCCAGCGTCATGGCGGTGCGGCGGAAGAAGACGGGCTGGGCGAGTGGTCCCCGTCGCGACAAATTATGCAGGGTGCAGTTGCGCTCGCAGCCTTTGACTTCAAATCGCCCAAGCCAGTTCACACTTCGCTGCCGACAGTAAATCAGCAAGGGGATGTGCCGGCAATTGAATCCTACGAATACACGGGGGCGTACGGGTTCACGGGTGGCGGTCGCTCTTTGGCGCAGTTGCGCATGGAAGAATTCGAGGCAGCTGGCAAGCAGTTTGAAGGTTCGGGGAATAACCGCAACGTCCTTCCAGGGCGCTGGTTCAGGCTGACCGATCATTTCGACGTGAGCGCTAGCGGCGGCGACACCCAGGCGCGCGAGTTCTTGATTCTTGAAGTGGTTCACCGCGCCTCGAACAACTATCACGTCAAAGACACGACCGAATCTCACTATGAAAATCGGCTGCGCGCAATCCGCAAGATCATTCCGTACCGCGCCGGACGCGACCACAACAGCGTGGAGACGAAAATCCACGGCATCCAAACCGCGACCGTGGTTGGGCCGGCTGGCGAAGAGATTCACACGGATGAATTCGGGCGCGTGCGCGTGCAGTTCCATTGGGACCGCGCCGGCACCAACGACGAAAAGAGTTCAGCGTGGCTTCGCGTCGCGACGCCATGGGCAGGCGCTAACTTTGGTATGACCGCGATTCCCCGAATCAACGGGGAGGTTCTTGTGCAATTCATAGACGGGAATCCAAACCGTCCGATCATCACCGGCATGGTGCCGAATGCGGACACGATGCCGCCGTGGACATTGCCGGCCAATAAGACGCAAAGCGGCATCCTATCACGCTCCACGCCGGGCGGCAGCTACGACAACGCCAATGCGCTGCGCTTTGAGGACAAAAAAGGTAGTGAGCAGCTCTGGCTGCATGCGGAAAAAAATCAATTGACCGAAGTCGAGCACGACGAGGACAAGTGGGTTGGCAACGACCGGCGAAAAACTATCGACAGGGACGAAACGACTCTGGTTAAACGGGATCGCGTTGAAACGGTGGGGCACGACGAAACCGTCACCGTTCACAACAATCGGGCCGAACGTGTGGATCACAACGAACAAATCAGCATCGGGGCCAACCGCGATGAGGAGGTTGGAATCAGCGAAACGATCAGCGTCGGAAAAGATCAGTCTGTCATGGTAGGAAAGGAACAAACATTTAATGTTGGTGGAAGCCGTACGAAGTCTGTCTCGAAGAACGAAAAAGACAAGATTGGCAAAAATTGGTCGATCAACGTAGCGAAGATGAAGACCGAAACCATCGGCATGGCCTACATGCAAAACGTAGGTATGGGCCGCATGGAGAATGTTGGGCTTGGTTACAGCTTGAACGTTGGGATGATTATGACGACCGTAATTGGAGTCAACCAAAGCACGAACGTGGGAAAGAAAATTTCTATTAGTGCTGGGGAAGAACTTGAAATCACCGTGGGCCTGGCGAAATTAAAGATGACAGCAGACGGCAAAATCCTTATCAACGGCTCGAAAGTAGTCGTTGAAGCGACCGGGCCGGTTCGGGTAACCGGCGAAGACGTAAATATCAATTAGACGGGTATCTGAATGGAATTTTGTGCGAACACAACTTTTGCTTCAATTATGGTCAATTGGCTCAATAAGCTATAGGCGTGTGCCCGACCTGCGAAAGACATCAATGGCGAGCAAGCATGGTAACCCACTTTCAAATTGATGAGAACTAAACTTTATGCTGGCTACCAGTACCCACGTCACATTGGCTAATCAATATCTGGATCGATTGGCGTTTGGTTGGCAGAGACGCAGTCAGGCACTTGATTCTCATGTGCTTGATGCCGCCGCATTGTCCGCCATAGACCGAGACTTGCTATCCTATTCACGAGCATTGCGATTAATTGGCAGAACGTCATCCACAGTGATACATGAGCGATTGCTTGAGCCATTAACCCGTGGTGAGTTGTTCGCCATCGCACTTCATGCCATCAGCATTCAAGATCAACCGATCCATAGCGCTTGTATTGGTTTAATAAGATCTTTACCGGCTCTGCGTGCTGCCTATGTCGCCGCATTGGAATGGACAACATCTGATGGAGCATGGTGGGCTATTTCCGAGTGGCAGCAACCGACCGAAAACCAAACGGGCAAAAGTTCTAGCTTGTTCGATGTGCTTGCACTGTCTGCTTGTAGTTACCATCCTATGATTTTAGCAAACCTCTGCAATACGCCATGGTGGGAAGGCATAATCAAAGATAGCGACAACCCGTCCGAAAAT
Source organism: Massilia rubra (assembly GCF_011682065.1). GTDB lineage: Bacteria > Pseudomonadota > Gammaproteobacteria > Burkholderiales > Burkholderiaceae_D > Telluria_A > Telluria_A rubra. The sequence goes on from NZ_VUYU01000034.1 coordinate 9,106, forward strand.
TCGGACACAATGTGTACATTAATGCAACTCGCCCTAGCGACACCACATCCAGGGGCAGTAGCTAAAGCGGTGCAGTTTTTGCAATCACCGGTCGCCCAACTACGCTGCCTTGCCGCAGAAGTCATGCTATGGCGGCACACGAAACAAATCGATACACACGCTGCAAAAGTTGCCGAGCAACATGCCACACGCGTCTTACTTGAATTATCGACAGGTACAGTTGAGGCAAAAAATATTGCAAGACAGGCTAGCTATGCTTTGGCTTGTTGGAACTTTGCAGAGTTTGATACGGTGTTAACCGCGCTTGCCGCTCAAACTGAAAAGCTAGACCTTTACTTGCAATCCTTAGGGTGGAGCGGGAATATGCAGCGCGCTCCGGACCTCATTGCATACTTGGGTGACCCAGTATATGCAAGGAGTGCAGGCGCGGCATTGTCCTTGCTAACGGGTTCCCTTCCTGCTCGTGACGGATGGCAAGCGCAGCCTACCGAATCAGAGAAAGCACTCATTGATGATCGAGTCGATGCAAGCCCCATCATTCCTGCGGCCAAACCATACGCCAATCTGCCACCGCCAGATCAAGCAGGTTTTGAGCGCTGGTGGGCGACAAACAAAACGCATCTCAGTTCTAAATCATCCTGGCTAGCAGGTTTGCCATGTACGAATGATAACCTCATTGTGACTTTAAAAAGTGGTAAATTAGCATGGCGCACCCTCGCGTCACGCCGACTTCACGTGCGCCTACCAGGTGGGGCAAGTCTTAGCACAAGCGCACCAATGCATCAACAGCGTCATTGGATAACAAACTGCATCTCAAACTCTAAGGACCGCGCAGCATGACGATCTCTCTTAAGACCGAAGCTACTAAAGCTAATGAAGGTACTCCGCATGAGCAAGGGGAATTTGAAACGCCTTCCTTGGAGTTGAATAATAACGAAGCCCTAGCAGCTCAGCTAGGTGGTTTTGGCGGCCCAGAAGAAGACTTGGTAATAACGGCGCAACGTAAGATAACGTTGCAGTGCGGCCAGTCAAGCATAACACTGCATGCCAATGGCAAAATAGTCTTACGCGGAGAATATATCGTCAGCGCTGCGGAAGGAACCAACCGCATCGTGGGCGGGCAGATTGAAATCAACTGATCTTAAGCGAATTATAAAGAGGACGCAAATATCGTTATGTGGCAACTCGACAACAAGACCCGTTATGCCGCAGATAATACTTGGATACGTGATGCGGATGGTGCCGAGATTTGGATAGTGTCCGTGAAGGCCACATACGAACTTTTACCCGACGGCAGCACATGCGTTGCAGGGTATCAAGCTCCGGTAAATAGTGGCTTAGTTATACATGAAGACGGCACAAGCCCACTATTTGAAACCGACTTGGGCCCAGCTAAAAACGCCACCGATGTCTGGTTGGTCGGCCATGCCCATAGTCAATCTGGTGAGCCCGTACAACGAATGCGTGTAGGCTTCGCCGTGGGATCAGTTGCGCGCGAAATTCAAGTAATAGGGGATCGTGCAAGGCTCGGTTTTTTGCGCACTGGCGACAGCCAACCAAAACCATTTACAAGAATGCCCCTCACCTGGGGGCGTGCACTTGGGGGTGGCGGACCAGATTGCAGCACGGGTAATCCAGTTGGTTGTGGCATCGCTAAAAGAGACGACGGGGGCCGCACTATGCCCAATCTAGAGCACCTTAGCAGACCGCAAGGTAGCCTTTTCGCCAGTAATGAATCGCAAGGTCTTGGCCCAATGCCGCGTCATTGGCCGATGCGCCGTCAATACGCAGGCACGTATGACGATGCTTGGCAAAAAAACCGTGCCCCTCTACCGGCGGCCGATCTTGACCCAAGGCATTGGCAGGTAGCGCCCAAAGAGCAGCAAGCTAAAGGGCATCTAAAAGGAGGCGAAATGCTGATGCTAAAAGGGCTGACAGTTGCAGGTTTTGCACCAAGTGGCGTCTTTCACAGTCGCCTGCCCAGACTGAGCCTAGCTTTCAAAACGCTATTCTATGACGGCACCGTAGCCGAGGCACGGAGTGTGATTCATAACGTGATCTTACAGCCCGACGGGGTCGATGGTAGCGGCCCCTTGGTCAGTGTAGTGCACCACATGGCACTGCCTTGTCATGCCAAGGTAAATAAACTACGCACTACGATAATCACGGAAAAGGATCGTCCTTTAGATCGTGCGAATCTGCCGCAGCGAGCATCCAATGTCTATCAGATGCCTGCTACACGGAATGAATCGGGGCAGGCATGACCGTTACTATCAACGTTAACAATCTCACGCTTTGCCATCGTGGTAGTAACGGTATCACGCATAACACTCTACCGGACATATGCAAAACACCGGAAAAAGCTATACCGCGGCCATTTGATAACGAGGCTTACTCTAAAGACTTGGCTAACGGCACCACGACGGTTTTTGCCGATAAGGGCAATATGATTGCCAACTTCGGTTCAATTTTTGCCAAAAGTTCGTTGGATGGCGGAGGTTCTTTTGGTGGCATTAAATCCGGCACCTTCCTCGCTGAAGCAGACTTCATTACACATTCGTTTGACGTATTCTTTGAAGGTAAACCTGCTTGCAGACTCACCGACAAAATGTGGATGAATCATCGTAACACGGTGAACATGGCTGGTTTAAAGCAAATTACGCTACCTGCACCTCTGATGGAAAAGATTTGTATCGCAATATGCGAGTGCCGCAAGAAGTATTTCCCCAGCGGAACCGAAATGGCAGAGGTGGCAGAAAAAGCATGGGATGCGATAAGGGGTACTGAGGACTTAACGCTGGAAAGTCCTTCAGCTGCCAATGAAACACATCGTCGCCAAGCGTGCTTTGCCGATCAATTTAATAAAAGTGGCTGGGCCTGGATTGGTACAGTACCGAAAGATCCAAAAGTATTGACTGAAGTACCTTATAAAATTCCTACTGATCTTATTGCTTCAGAGACCGGGCGTACTACTTTTCCTGGCGGCCCTACTGCCCCTGCTTCAGTTAAGCGTGTCATGAATAAATCCCATGGAAATAAGGGGACTATTGTGATTTGGGACATGGTTACTCTAAAGAATGGAAGCCTGCCAGCCACATGGGACAATGTTGATAAAATTGTAGAAATTAAGTTTGCGGGGGACGATTGGACTCCGAATCAATCTAAAGCAATGAAGAACCTTGAAGTCAACGGTAAATTGGTAAGAATTGATGAATCAGACTGCGCATGTGACTTAGAAGAAAATGAACAGCGTCGCGAAAATAATAAAGTTATCAAGGAGATCGGGGAAAGCATGAAAAAGGCTAGCGGTCTTTTTGGACCTCCGGGATTACCAGGTCGGCCTGGATTACCATTTTAGTTATCACGAGGAGAAGCAACACATGAATTTTTCAGAGTACACTTTGCAAAAAGATGGCATCGTCATATGTGAACCTTGCGTTTGCGTGACGCTATTTTCTGACATAGACTTAGGAGTGCCGGAGGCCCCAGAGATGTTAGGGCCGTATCGGGCATTTCTTGAATTATTTCAAGATCAGTTAGACTATTGTGTTTTGGATGGTGATCAGGCCCGCGCAAAGGCAATCACCGCAGATCATTTGCAGAACCTGCCTAGAGAAATGCAAGATTTAAAGCGACGTAAGCAAGGTGGCGTCATCGCCCTCCTTCGGCATGGTTGCACGCGCCAAGAGAGACGTGCTCCCACTTTCGAGTTTGATTATAGTAAGATTGGTAAGCCTCATACTTATGTACGGGCCTGCTTCCCGCTTACCTGGTTTGATCAGCATGGATTGGAGGGAATTGAGCAATACTTAAAAAAGTCACTTAACGGCTTTGCTTTGCAGTCGGGCTACGTTGGCTATTGCTTTGTTTATAATGAAAATTTTGATCGCGAAGTAGATCCGTATTTTCCGCACTGGTTACAGCGGCATCCGGGGATTATGTGCCCTAGCGGGGCACAGGAAGTCGTATCAATACACGGCTTGACCGATATAGGCTGGATTACTCTGCTTGGGAAAGATATGGTTGAAAAGATGGGGGGAGCGATCTCACTAGCTTCAGCAATTGCACATATTCCCGGAATTACGATTGACGAGCTTTCAAACGGTGGCACGATCATTAGGATTGGTAACAACCCCGCGCTCGGTGACACTCATAATGGAGATACGTTGGAAGCATATCGTGCTTTAGGCAAGGTTCTTAATCCGATACGTAACCGGAATGCTGTCACTACAGGCATGTCAGTTCCCGGCATGCGTGACCGTGATTATCCAGACATGCGTGCCAAATGGCTTGACCGGTTTTTTCCAGAGTAAATTTAGTAAAAATGGACACTTCGGATATTCAATTGTCACCTACGGAAACACGCTTCGGAGTTTTCGTTCAATCAGTTGGCAATATTTGAACGTCGTCAGAGTTCATCAGCTCTAAATGGAAATTGCGTATGAAATTTTCTGAATATACTTTGCAAAAAGATGGCATGGTCATATGCGAACCCTGCGTTTGCGTGACGCTATTTCCTGACACAGACTTAGGAGTGCAGGATACCCCGGAGATGTTAGGGCCGTATCACGCATTTCTTGAAATATTTCAGGATGAACAGAATTATTGTGTTTTGGATGGCGATCAGGCCCGCGCGCAGGCGATTACTGCAGATCATTTACAAAATCTGCCGAGAGAAATCCAAGATTTAAAACGACGCAAGCAAGGTGGCATTGTCGCGTTCCTACGGCACGGCAGCACGCGGCAAGAAAGACGTGCTCCTACTTTGGAATTTTATTACAGCAAGGTTGGCAGGCCCCATACTTATGTCCGGGCGTGCTTTTCGCTTTCCTGGTTTGATCAACATGGACTAAAGGGAATTGAGCTGTATTTAAAGAAATCACTTAATGGCTTTGCCTTGCAGGCAGGCTACGTTGGCCTTTGTTTTGTTTATAATGAAAATTTTGATCGCGAAGTTGCTCCTTATTATTCGCAGTGGTTACAGCGTCATCCTGGAATTATGTGCCCTGGAGCGTCACAGAAAGCTGTGTCAATACACGGGATGACAGATATTGGATGGATTACTTTGCTTGGAAAAAGTATGGTGGAAAAGCTGGGAGGTATGATGTCGTTTAATGCTGCAGTATCCCATATTCCCGGTGTGACAATTAAGGAGATAGCGGACGGTGGTGCGAGCATTCGGATTGATGATGAACCTCATCTAGGTGACACTCAAAAGGGCGACACGTTGGAAGCTTATCGTGCTTTAGGTAAGGTTCTCAATCCCTTGCGTAATCGGAATGCTGTCACTACAGGTATGTCGGTTCCCGGCATGCTCGAACGTGACCATCCAGGCTTGCGTGCCAAATGGCTGGACCGGTTTTTTCCAGAATAGATATAGACAATTGAAACTTGGAACATTCATTTATCATCTACGAAACTAAATTGTTTTGATGAGCAGTGAGTCGCAATTCTTATGCTTGAACTGGATGGTATTGCTCGAAAGACGGATTAAAGGGTGTGCTTGCGACTTTAAACGCTTGGAGGTTAAAATCCGCCATATTTCCTGCTGAAATAGAAGTGATGACGCTAATTACTCATGTGCAGGATGTGAGCATCCATGTTGAGGTGGTTTGATTATCACTGGGAATGAGAGATTATGAATTTTTCCGAATATGGTTTGCAAACTGATGGTATCGTCATGTGTGAGCCTTGCGTTTGCGTGACACTATTTTCTGATGCTGACTTGGGAGTCCCAGACTCCCCAGAGATGTTAGGGCCATATCAGGCATTCCTTGAATTATTCAGAGATGACTTGAAATATTGTGTTCTGGATGGTGATCAGGCCCGTGCGAAGGCAATCACTGCGGATCATTTACAGAATCTGCCCAGAGAAATGCAAAATCCAAAACGACGCAAGCAAGGTGGCGTCATCGCCCACCTCTGGTACGGTAGCACGCGCGATGAAATGCGTGCCCCTGCTTTCGAATTCGATTACAGTAAAATTGGCAAACCTCATACCTATGTACGGGCCTGCTTTCAGCTTCCGTGGTTTGATCAGTATGGGCTAGCGGGAATTGAACAATATTTAAAGAAATCACTTAATGATTTTGCATTGCAGTCGGGCTACGTTGGCTTTTGTTTTGTTCACAATGAAAATTTTGATCGCGAACTTGATCCTTATTATTCACAATAGTTACAGCGACACCCAGGAATCATGTGCCCTCGCGCGTCACAGAGTGCCGTATTAATACACGGTTTGACCGATATTGGCTGGATTACTTTGCTTGGAAAAAACATGGTGGAAAAGATGGGGGGGGGTGATCTCGCTTGATTCAGCAGTGGCCCATATTCCAGGAGTGACAATTAGTGAGCTGGCGGACGGTGGCGCGAGCATTCGGATCGGTGATCAACCTCAGCTGGGTGACACTCATAAAGGCAATACGTTGGAAACGTATCGTGCTTTAGGCAAAGTCCTCAATCCATTACGTAATCGGCATGCTGTCACTACAGGTATGTCGGTTCCCGGCATGCGTGAACGTGATCATCCAGGCTTGCGCGCCAAATGGCTTGATCGGTTTTTTCCAGAATAGAGATAAATAATATGGACACTTCGAAAATTCAATTATCTTCTACTGAAGTACAGTTTTCTGACAAGCTAGTCGCGGTGCCAACGCTTGAGTTGATCGGGCATTGCTCGAAAGACGAAATAACCAGTCTACTTGCGACTTTAAACGCCTGGATGTTGAGCGCCGCTCTATTTCCTGCTGAAATAGAAGTAGCGACGCTAATCACTCATGAGCAGGGTATGAATGAGCATGTTGGCGTTGTGGATGACGTTCTTTTAGATGCCTTGCGATCTGAATTTGTAGATGCAAGTTCACGTCCAATAAGAATGCAACCGGTGACAATCTTACTCAATTGCAAACGCGATGCAAATCCAATACGGGCATGCGCTGTCAGTGCACGGTTAACAGTCGGCGATAATTTTTTCCCGGACGATCCGATAACGATCTCAATTTGCTTGAGATCATCAGATCCAACGGCATGGACAGATTTGAATAAAGCTAGAAAGGTAATCTCATCCATGCTAGAACAAAAATTGTTGTATTCCACATTTGGTTACGGCTTTACATGCGATTTTGAACAGGTGATGGAAGTTAGTCCGGCGATGGAGAATCTGTGTATGCGTTACCTCGGCGTTGACCTCAACGATCCGTTTGGTAACTATGCTTTTTATATGCCTCGGGGTTTTCGTTCAATTAATTGGCAAATTGGTATTCCAGAACGTCGGTTGAGTTCATTAGGGCCAGCGCAAAGCAAAACCCTACTCGCATGTACGACGCTTGAAGACGGCGTGCGCTATTGGAAAACGGGTGAAAAACCATCCATATGCGATCGCAATTCAACGATCGATCATCAGGCGATCGCTGAATATGCGGCACTTGACCGGCAGTTGAAATCTCTAAAATTTATGCCCTCTGTTTTGTGGATGCCAAAATGGAGAAGTGATACTTATGAGCGTTGGCAAAATCGGTGGGAGGAAGTTTCATTTTGACTGAACAGCATGAATTACACCCCCTGTTCAATTAAAAAATGCCGACATTATGAATATCATCGCCGCAAGCTGTGTTTTTCCCAGCGGACCTAGTATGAACTTAGCTGAGATTGCATTGACGTCCACGCTATCGCTTAATCGAAAGCATCCATTTTACGTTGATAAAACGGGTTCACCTATTCTTGCATCGTTCTTCCCCGAGCCAAAACTATTCGACAGTACACGTTGGATAGCGATGGCGCTAGCTGCACTAGATGATCTATATCGACAATTATCAACTTCAAACAAGAACTTGGTAGAGAGCACGGAATATCTGTTAATCTTGGCAATTCCTTCCGAAATTCGCGAAGGTGTGCCAACTCAGTTATCAGAGAATTTATTTGAAGCCATTCAGGGAAAACCGTTTAGGTTCGTTGATATTCATATTGTAAAGGGAGGCCATGCGGCAGGCGCGCAAGCGTTAAATTCGGCTGTTCTAGCTTTACAGCGAATTCCACAAGATAAGACGCGAATTGCAATAGTACTTGCGGTCGATTCGTGGTTGCACCCTGCCGCATTGGGCTGGCTTGAACAGGAAGACCTATTGCACAATGCCGGCAGAGATTACAGAGGCACGCGCAGCCTTAATCCGTATGGTCGCGTGCCCAGTGAAGCTGCTGCCGCGATAATGCTGTGCCTTACTGGTCCCGCTTGGTGCAAGATACAAGGGACGGGGGTCATAAATGAGCTAGTCTCGCGTACAGATACCCGCCCGTGCATTGGTCTAGGTTGTACCAAGGCAGCAAATGATGCAATTGCGACCGTATCTAAAACGCAAAAGATCACACACATATTCAGTGATCTTAATGGTGAGCCATATCGTGCAGACCAATTTGGATTTACCTTACTGCGTATTTCGGACCGATTAGAGAGTAATTGGGAACGCTACACACCGGCGCTAGTTACTGGTGATGTTGGCACTGCGACAGCTTTAGTACATGTGGCATTATCTGCAAATCTCCTGCGCCAGGTGGAAGGTGAACAACCCAAACAAACACACTTATTGCTATTTAGCTCCGATGATCATTTGCGCGCTGCTTTGGTGCTTGGAATGTAGTGGACTTATGATTTCAGGCAATGCTTTCGATCTGGGGTACGCGCTAGGGAAGCACTGATTTATTCATCCGACACCGTGCCGGGCTCGTCCGGCTACCCGGTGATGGACGATCCGGAAGGCTGGGCCACCTGAACCTGTTCGACGCCGCCGACGGTTACGGCGCCTTGAGCGGCAGCATGGTGCTGGTGATGAACGCGGCCAGGGCGGCTTCCACGCCAGCGACCGCTGGCGCAACGACATTGCCGACAGCGGCAAGCTGGTCAAGCAAGGCAGTGGCGCGCTGGCGGTGGGCGGCATCGCCACCATCGGCAGCGGCGCCCTGCGCGTCACGTTCCAGAACGGCTACAAGCCGGCCGCCGGCGCCGTGCTCACCGTGATGAGGGCGGCCAGCCTGAAAGGCAAGTTCAGCACCATCACCGTGGACGGCATGACGGTCACGCCGACCTGCACCGGGTCCGCGCTGACCTTGCGGGTCGGCTGACCGCCTTGCTGTATTTTTTTGCAATATTTCAGGCAAGCCAACGCAGCGGCGCGGAAAGATGGGATAATTTCCGGGTTATCAACCAGTCAGGATTGTCAATATGGACATGGCACTGCAAGCACTGTTAAGCGAGCTCGAACACTTCGGGCAAGCCAACGACGCCGCCCACGACGAGCGCGCTCGCCGCATGCTCAACATCACGCGCGGCACCGGCCAATTCCTGGCCCATGTGATCGATTCGCTGGGCGCGCGCGCCATCCTCGAAGTGGGCACCTCGAACGGCTATTCGACCTTGTGGCTGGCCGACGCCGTGGCCGCCAGGGGCGGCAAGGTCACCACCATCGAGATGGCGCCCGACAAGCTGGCCATGGCGCGCAAGAATTTTGTCGCCTCGGGCCTGGACGCCGTCATCACCCAGCGCGAAGGCGAGGCCGGCCAGGTGCTGGCGGAGGCGCCCGACAGCGCCTACGACCTGGTCTTCCTCGATTCGGAGCGCGCCGCCTATCCGGGCTGGTGGGCCGACCTCAAGCGCGTCCTGCGCCCGCACGGCCTGCTCATCGTCGACAACGCCACCTCGCACGAAGCCGAGATGGCGCCCTTCGTCCAGGTCATCAAGGCCGACGGCGCCTTCAGCACCAGCGTGGTCCAGGTCGGCAAGGGCGAACTGGTCGCCGGGCGCGATGCCGACCTGGCGCGTCACTGGGCAAGCTGGCGCGAAAGCTGAGCGCGACCGTTTACTGGCGCGAACCGTGCTTGCCGGAGCGCAGCTCTGCGCTACGGTGATTGCGCAGGAACGCATCGACGATCTGGCGCACGATCTGCTGGGTGGACTCCGGCAGGGACACGATATCCTTGAGCAGGGCCAGTTCGGCGCTCGAGAGCAACGCTTCCGGAATCGTGGACACGGGCAAGTCGGCGTTTTCGGCGTCGCCGTAGCGCAGCCAGGCGGCATGCACGCCCAGCCAGTTGGCCAGGATCAGGATTCGTTCATGGGTGGGAAGAGTCTCTCCGGCGAGCCATTTGCGCGCCGCATGGATCGTCACGGCGGCACCATCGGCGCGCAGGTTGAAGGCGCGCACGAACGGCGCCGCCTTGAGCGGCAGGCCGGCGGCCAGCAAGGCCGCCTTGAGCCGGTCGCTGAAGTTGATGCGTTCCTCATCCGCTATTTTCGAGTCCATTTCAGTATCATACTGGGCATGTTCCGGACGCGGCACGCGGATCGCCCTGCGGCACATGGCGGGAACACGGAAAGCGCGGCACGGTCCAAGGTGATAAGGTCATCGTCATGGGATGGTGGCCCGGCTTGCATTGCCGAAGATGATCCAGAACCGCTGTCGACCCGGCCCGGGGGGCTACCATGAAACCAGTGCCGCCACACCTGCCGCGCCATTACAGCTACGCGGCCATCACCACCCATTGCGCGGCCCAGATTGCGCAATTCATGGCCGAGGCGCGGCGCAGGAGCGGGGCCGAGGCTTGCTACCGGCGCGAGCGTGCCTATGGCGTCTACATCGGCTGGCGCGCCCTGGTCGGCGGCCATGCCGACCAGGCCATGTTCCACCGCGACGACTTGCGTCTCGAAGCCTTGTTGAGCGACCCACTGACCCCCTCGCCGTAGGCAGTCCGCCAGCCCACGCTACACCAGCATGGGCAAGCCGCCCAGCGCACGCGGACCGGTGCGCTCGCTCACCGCCGCCGCCGTCCCGCCAAGCTGGTCGAGCCAGTCGAACACGCGCGGCCACACCAACTGGTGCGCACCGGCGCCCACCAGCGGGCCGACATGCTGCAGCGCCACCCCCACATCGCCCAGGTAGGGCAGCAGCACCTTGTGCGCGCTGCCGGCGGCCTCGTGAAAGCCGAGCACGGTGTCGGGCGGCACCAGCGCGCTGAGCGGCCGGTACAAACTGAGCAGCGGAGCGCGCACCTGGCCCGGATCGAGCCGCATCCCGTTCAATACCAGGTCGCCATGCATGAAGCTGTTGTGCGCAAACAGCAGCGCGAGCGCGTCGTCGAACAGCGCGCGCGGCATGGGCAGTTCATCGAGCGTCCAGCGCCGCACCCGCAGGTGGGTCGCGAGCAGCTCGGGAAACGGCGCGCTAGCCAGGAAATCGATGGCCGGGCCGGTGTACAACGCGGCGGGCGCGGCGTTGGCGAAGATCGCGCTCAGGAGCGAACCGGGCAGCGGGCGGCCGCGGTCGGACGGCAAGCTGGCCAGCAAGGTCGTGCCGGTGACGAGCCGCACGAGCGGCGCCAGGCCGTCGAAGTCGATGGGCGCCTCGAACAGGGCCAGCGCCGCCACGTGCCCGGGTCGCCAGGCGCTGTGCAGCGCGGCCAGGATACCGCCCAGCGAATGGCCGAACAGCGCCACCTGCACGCAGGCGTTGTGCCGCTGGATGACCTTGACGCAGGCGTCGATCAGCGGTCCGGCGTAATCGGCCAGCCCGGGCATGCCGGCGCCGGCGGGGAGCCCGGTCCATTCGATCAGGTACACGCCGAAGCCGCGCGCGAGCGCCTGGCGCACCACGCTGCGCCCAGGCGCCAGGTCCCACACATACCAGCGCTTGATCGGCGCCGGCACGATCAGCAGCGGCGGACGGCGCCGCGTGCCCGTACCGTAACAGCGCAGGCGCAGGCCGGGCGCGCTGAACACGACGCGCGAGGGGGTCTCGCGCGGGCCGAATCCGAGCAGTTCCAGGGCCTTGCCCTGGCGCTGGCGCAGGCGGTCGATGCGCTCGAACAGGTCCAGGGTCGTCATGCTTGCCCTCCCTTTCGGCAAGCGCATCACGGCGCCGGATGCACCAGGCCGCGTTCGAAGACGTAATCGGCCACGCGGCGCCCGACCTGCTGCCCGGCGCGGCGGTCGAATTCCCAGTGCACGCCGAGGTAGATGCGGCTGCGGCCATTGTCGTATTCGGCCTGCGAGAGCGACCCGAAGCCGCGCACCAGGCGCGGACGCACGCGGCCGTCGTTGTCGCGCGTGACACCGTTGAACTCGTCGGAAACGAAGGAAAACGCGATCGCATCGGTCCCGTAAAAGCGCCGCAGGGTCTGGAACAGCGCGCCGCCGAAGCTGCCGTGGCCGGACGGATAGGAGGGAAACGGCGGCGTAAAGTCCGGCTCGCTGGTGTTGCTGGCCTGCGCGCCCAGCGGGGTCCAGGACGGATCGGCGTGGGTGGCGGGGTTGCCGTCGCCCAGGCCGGTCGGGCTGGTACCGGGCGAGGCTTCTCGAATGCCCGTCACCGGGCGCCAGAATTGCTCGGCGTACTTGGTTGTCCACACCACCAGGCAGGTGTCGGCCATGGCCACGTTGACCAGCGCCAGCATGCGCGCCATCTGCATGCCGGACAGGTTGCGGCGCGAACCGATGTGCAGCGCGATCTGGTTGTACAGGCGCGGCGCGGCGCCGATCAGCGGCGTGCCCTCGTACGACCAGTAAATGCCCGACACGGTCTGGGCCGGCGTGCGCACGGTGGGCGTGTGCACGCCGTCGCCGCCGAGCCGGCGCACGTCCTCGAAGGCGGCGGCATAGGCCGCGCTGGTGAGGGCCGGTGGCGGCGGCGGGCGGAACGGGTGAACCGAAGGCAGTACGAACGGCGTCGCATCTTGCAACAAGGCACCGAGCGCGCGCGGATCGCGGCTTACGGGATCGGGTCGCCATTTACCAGGTGCATTGCTCGGGAAAAAGCTGACGCCGACCACGAGGTCGTCCGGGCCAGCGCGCGGATCGTGCATGGCCAGCACGGCGGCGGCGGCGCGGCGGCCGGTCTCGACGCCGTTATCGCGGGCGCGGCCGGGACCGACCCGCAGCATGTCGCGCTGGTAGGTTTGCTCGACGGCGCGCGCTTGGCCGGGGTACAGCGCTTGCAGGGTCGCGCGCGCCGCCGTGGCCAGGGCGGCGTCGGGCGAGCTGTCCGAGGGCGCCTGCGCCATGCCGGTGTAGCTGGGATAGCTGGGCAGCACGGCGTTGAGCGCTTCGAACATGGCCAGGTGGTGGATCGCCAGCGCGCGGCTGGAACGCGCCGGCCCGTACTGCTCGTAATAGGGGCGCGCCGAACCGGGCGGCGCTGGAGTATGGTCGAGCGCGTTGGCGCGCAAGGCCGCTTCGCTCCAGTAGCGCACGGCGAGCATCAGGCTGGCCGGCGTGGCCGCCACCGCTGGCATGGGCGGCGCGGCGGCCAGCGCGCCGGACTGGGCCTGTGCGGGCAGGCAATGGCAGCCGAGCGCGGTTACGAGCAATGCCAGGCGGGCCTTCTTGATCAGCGGATTCATGTTGTTCTCCTCGGGGTGAGGCGCGCCGGACAGCGCCACGATTGCGACGATAACGCCGCCCGCGCGCACCGTCCCACGATCCCGTCAATGGGATGAGGTCGTCATTCCCGGCGAAAATTGTTGCGCTCTCGTGGAACTTTTTTGCAACCGCCCTGTCAAACCCGATAGGATTAACGTGCGACCGAAACCATGAACCAGCCACCTGAGAATGACAATGACAAGGCGCGCATCGCGCGTTTTATCCGCAACAACTTGCCTGCCATCCTGCAGCACTGGGATGAGTTTGCGCGCAGCATTCCGGCGGCGCGCCATATGCCGGCCGACCGCCTGCGCGACCATGCGGCCGGCATGTTGGGCGCCATCGCGGCCGACCTGGACCAGCCGCAGACGCCGTCCGAACAGGCCGCCAAGGGACGCGGGCGCGCGCCGCCCCATGCCCGCGACACCCAGGCCGAGCTGCACGGCTCCGGCCGCATGAGCGCCGGCTTCACCGTCAGCGACACAGTGGCCGAATTTCGCGCCCTGCGCGCCAGCGTGATGCGCTTGTGGGCCGACCACGACGGCGACGGCAACGACCTGGCCAACGACGACCTGATCCGCTTCAACGAAGCCGTGGACCAGGCGCTGACGGAGTCGCTGGCAGCGTATTTCGTCGAAAAAGATGAAGTCACGCACCGTTTCGACACCCTGCTCTCGGCCACCCCGGACCTGCACTACATTGTCGACACCGACGGCCACGTGCTGTATGCCAACCGGGCGCTGGCGCGCCTGTTCAGCACGCCCGGCAAGAGTCCGTGCGAACACCGGCTGGCCGATTTCTGCCCCGCCTTTGCCGCCCAGATCGAGCGCGACCTGCGCGCCGTGGGCCAGACGCGCGCCATCGGGCGCGGCGAGCTGCAGTGCACGGCGCCCGATGGCGCCGTGCACACCTACCGCTATGTACTGATGCCGGTGATTAACAAGGACGGCGAGGTCGATTCGATTACGGGTACCGCGCGCAATATTTCCGAACTCAAGGCGTCGGAAGCGAAAATCCTGCGCAACGCCTATTACGACAGCCTGACCAGCCTGCCGAACCGCACCCTGTTCCGCGAGCGCCTCGAGCACGACGTGCGGCACGCCGCGCGCACCGAGTTCGCGCTGGCCCTGCTGTTCATCGACCTGGACGGCTTCAAGGAAGTGAACGACCGCTTTGGCCACGATACCGGCGACCAGCTGCTACAACACTGCGCGCAGCGCCTGCAGGGCTGCGTGCGCGCCACCGACACCGTGGCGCGCATCGGCGGCGACGAATTCACGATCATCCTCAACGAGGTGAGCAAGCTGGCCTTTGTCGAGGTGCTGGTGGGCGAAATCCTGACCGAACTGGCGCGCCCGTTTTCCATCGGCGGCAAGCTGGTGCATGTCTCGGGCAGCATCGGCATCAGCTTGTGCCCGCAAGATACGCAGCAGCCCGACGACCTGCTGCGCAACGCCGACCAGGCCATGTTCGTGGCCAAGCACGGCGGTCGCAACCGCTTCAGCTATTTCACGCCCGACATCCGCGATTCGGCCTGGGCGCGCCTGAAAGTGATCGACGAATTGCGCCAGGCGCTGGCGCGCTGCGAACTGCTGGTGTATTACCAGCCCATCGTCGAGCTGGCCACCGAAGCCATCGTCAAGGCCGAAGCGCTGGTGCGCTGGCGCCATCCGGACGGCTCGCTGGTGCTGCCGGAACGCTTCATCGGCATTGCCGAGGAAGCCGGCCTGATCGGCGAGATCGACGCCTGGGTACTGTCGCAGGCGGTGCCGTGCGCGGTGCGCCTGGCCGAGCTGACCGGCACGCCGTTCCAGATCAGCGTGAACAAGTCGCCGGTCGAATTCATGAGCCGGCTCGTAAAGAATACCTGGGATGAGGACCTGGCCCTGCTGGGCCGCGCCGGGCCGCGCATCGCGGTCGAAATCACCGAAGGCGTGCTGCTCGACGATTCCCCCGGCGTGCGCGACAAGCTGGCCCGGCTGCAACAGGCGGGCGTGCAGCTGACCATCGACGACTTCGGCATCGGTTACTCGTCGATGGCTTACCTGAACAAATTCAAGGTCGACTTCCTGAAAATCGACCAGTCATTTGTCAAAGACATGCTCACCACCAACCCGAACAGCCAGATCTTCGCCGAGACCATCATTGCGATGGCGCACAAGCTGGGCCTGAAAGTGATCGCCGAGGGGGTCGAAACGGCGGCGCAGCGCGACTGGCTGCGCCAGGCCGGCTGCGACTACGCCCAGGGTTTCCTGTTTTCGCAAGCGACCAGCGAGGAATGCTTCGCGCAGTTGCTGCGCGCGGCGCCGGGATGCCGCGCCTGAGCTGTTAGCGGGTATTGCCGGCGGCGGCGATAAAGCGCGTGACCGCGTCCGACGCCACCAGCGCCAGCAAGGCGTCGATGTCGATCGGCTTGACCACGTACTGGCCAAAGCCGGCGCCGATGGCGCGCGTGCTCTCTTCCAGCCGGCCATAGCCCGAGATGGCGATGGCGAACGGAATGTGCGCTCCGGCAGTGCGCCGCAGTTGGGTGATCAGCTCGTAGCCGTTCAAACCCGGCAGGTTGATGTCGCAGATCAGCACGTCGAACACTTGGGTGCGCGCCAGCGCCAGCCCGGCGATGCCGTCGTAGGCGGCGGTGACGCTGTGGCCTTCGCCCAGCAGCAACTGGCCGAGGGTGTCGTTGGCGTCCAGGTTGTCTTCGACCAGCAGGATGCGCCGGCTTGCCGGCATGGCGCCCGGCGCCAGCGCGGCCTGGGTGGTGTCGCTGGCCAGCAGCGGCAGCGAGACGGTGAACACGCTGCCACGGCCGGGGCCGTCGCTGGCGCCGATCACCTTGCCGTCATGCAGCTCGACGATATTGCGCACCACGTTCAGCCCCACGCCCAGCCCGCCCTCGACCCGGACCGCGGCACGGGCGCCGCGCGTAAACAGGTCGAACATGCCGGCCAGTTCACCCTGGTCCATGCCGGCGCCGTTGTCGGCCACCGTGACCACCGCCATCCCCTCATGGGCGCGCGCCGCCACCCGGATCACGCCGCCGTCGCCGGTATACCGGGAAGCGTTGATCAGCAGGTTGGCGAACACCTGCGCCAGGCGCAGCGGGTCGCCATGCACCTGCAGCTCTTCCGGCAAGTCCATGTGCAGTTGCTGGTGGCGCTCCAGGATGCGCACCTGGACCGTTTGCAGGGCGCGGCGCAGCACGGCGCCCAGTTCCAGCGGCGCGCGTGCGAGCACCAGCTTGCCGCTGTCGATGCTGGCCGCGTCGAGCAGTTCGTCGAGCAGGCGGGTCAGGTGCTGGAGCTGGCGATGGATGACGGAGTGCAGGTTGAGCAGTCCGGACGAGGGCTCGGGCAGCTTGGCCAGCATGGTGTTGGCCAGGCTGATCGGCGCCAGCGGATTACGCAGTTCGTGCGCCAGCATGCCGAGGAAGTCGCTGCGGCGCTCCTTGACCTGCCCCGCTTCGAGGCGCAGGCGCGCCAGTTCGGCGTCGCGCTCGGCCAGCAGCAGGCGCAGGCCGGCCACCTCGTCGGCACGGTCGTGGTCGGTTGGTGGGGACGATCCTGTGTTGCTGTCCTGGTTCGCCATGGCGTCCTTTCGTCGGGCCGAAGCTGGCTCCCCGAAGTATGGCGGCAAAACGCCATGTGTGTTGACTTAATTCAACAGAACACCGTCATGCGGATCGACTCTCCGCTGCAAATGTGGTGTGCAGCACGAAGGCGTAGCGCTCCGGGCGGAGGTAAAACACCGAACAATCGCGGCGGCGCCGGTCGGCAAAACAGGCGCGGCGCATGGTATAAGGAGCGCACACAACAACGGACAAGGAACCCACATGGGATGGGCGGCACATTATATTGCAGCACTCAAGAGCGGCCAGAGCGTGCAGTTCCGGCCGCGCGGGGCCTCGATGGTCGGGCGCATCGCGTCGGGCCAGCTGGTCACCGTCGAACCGCTGGGCGCGGTGCCGCCGGTGAAGGACGAGATCGTCCTGTGCAAGGTCAACGGCAACGAATACCTGCATCTGGTCAAGGCGGTCAACGGCAAGCGCTTTCAGATCGGTAACAACCGCGGCGGCATCAACGGCTGGACCACCCTGGTGCAGGTGTTCGGGCGCTGCGTCAAGGTCGAGCCGTAAGCGCGGCATCGGTGAGCCATCAGCGCGCCTCGGAACGCCTGACAAAACCTCTCGACCTAGCGCCAGCAGTCGAGTTGGCAAGCGCCTTTCGGGAATGCCCATGTAGCGGACGATGAGTCCAAGGTGAGGTGTACTGTCAATAGTGGACATGTCCGTTTCAACCAGCCCGCGCTCTTTTCCTAAAGTTTTCGGCGAATGAAGCCGGCGATATGAAACCAAGACGCGAGTGGCGTCGCTGGCGGTTGTAGAAGATTTCGATGTACTCCTTGATCGCTGACGTCAGATCAAGTCAGAAATGCTACACGTAATCGTTCTTCTCTCTTGCCATTTCCCCATCGTTCACGCGAAATCTTTCAGCCATCTGCTATTGGCCACACTCGGCCCATCGCTTCGATCATTCATTGCGATTCTCATGTTCTCATTGAGCCCACGAACACAGCACCTGGGCTATTGACGGCGCGAAGACGACCTGAAGAAATTATCGCATACCCAGTTGCGCGAGCTAAAACAGCGCGATAGCCGGGCAGCAGCGAAAATGACTGCGGCCTGACCGGACCTTTACGAAAGTGGCCGCGAAAAAGCATTGCCATTGACCGTGGGCGGTAGCGAGGCCCTATGGTCCCAAAGCCAGTGAAGGAATCGGGAAATCGAGGATGTCCCTTACCAACATACTTCACACCGACGCGCCGTTGAAAAGGCGTTTGCAATGCGTACGACTGAGAATCTTCGCGCCAGATACGAGGATCCTCAAATGATTTTTTGCTGACAAGCAGCCAGATTCCGAAACGCCTATGCTGCATATATAAGCCCTTTGTGGCGAAGTTGTGACCGTGCGGAAGCTCATAAAACGGCGCAGGCGCGGTCAAGCCAGGACGGCGGTATACGCCCTGTCAAGAAGCTCGCGCGACAGGACATGGGCAAACCTGCCGATGCAGTTGGCCTTGTCGTCGCCGTGCGGGAGATCGTCGATCGCAAGCCAGATTGCGCCAGCGTCGTAGTTCTCGACGCGGGCAGGAAGCGGGTGCCGGTCCCGGGGCGACAAGAACAACGCGATCAGTACGCGTTTGTTGCGCAACGTCATATTGAGAGCATCAAACAGATGCACTGACCGATCCCGCGTGCGTAGCCGGTAAAATTGTGCGAGCAAACTACACGCATGGTAGGTCACCATAAAATCGGACGCGTGGGCGTCAAGGAAGGCGCCCAACTTGCCGATCAAGTCGTCCGCAACGACGACCCTCCCGGCATCGCCCACCGGCTGGACAAATTCCCGTTGGAGATGAATGTAGTCGCTGTAGGTGCCCATGCGATGTGCGGTCGGTCCTGCTCTGCAGCCCTCATGGGCGGAACCCGCCATGATAACGGACGCAGGACCGCCGGCCCAATCGCTCACGGTAAAAAGGCCCGCTTGCGCGACCAGTACTGTCGCCCCACAGCCGACGTTGGGTTTGTCTTTATCTCAACACGGTTGATTCAATAATTCATCGGCATTCCGGACATACTTCTCAAAAAATTCGCCGAGTGTATGCGCCACCAGCAATGGATCTTTCACATCGTAATAGTCGACGTAGACTGCACTGGTATCCGTGTCGTTTGGTTTGATACGATAAGCCCACGAGTCGAGAAGATAGTCTGAAAACAACACGCCGAACGCGTTTGCCTCATGTACTCGCTCAGCCACTTCAAGGAGCGGCCAGAGACGCCACAGGTTGTCGTCAGGAACATCCATTCCACCGAAGGCACCGTACAGCCAAATTAGGTCTTTCGATGCTTCAATTCCTGCGTCTAAAAAAGTGGAGCGTATTATCGATTCACCATATGGCGGAAAAGGTCTCACGCTCTCTAATTTCCATCGCTTGACGAGTATTTCCAGAGATTTCACACCTCACCTCAATAAAGAATGCATTGATCAACAATGCTGGCAGACTGTCTCGCGAACTATACAAATCGCTGATGTGGCATCGCGGAAAAAATGACTGGCCATAAACGCTTTACCCTTGCAACCGACATTCAAGTCTACTTCTGTGATCCCAAGAGCCGATGGCAGCGAGGATCCAACGAAAACACGGGTGGGCTGCCGCGGCAGTACTTTCCAAAAGGGCTGGACCTATCTAGCTACTCTCAGGATTGCTGGACAGTTTAGCAGGCTATCGGATGACCGCTCCTGGCCGCGCGCCGCTGCCTGCCCAGCCCCCAACCCAAAACTCGATTGATCGGCAGCCGATACTAGGCCTCGTACAGTTCGCATCAGAATTCGATCTCAACCTGGCTGAACCCGGCAGAGGTCAGGATCTGCACTACTTTTTTCACTAAGGGATCTTCTGCGGAGATCTTGTTTTTGCCAAGTATCTTGTCCATAAGCGTGCGGTTACGCTCAAGCATGACACGCCATTGACCACGGTTCGGATGGTCGGGCCCTTTGTCGGCCACGCCACCCACGCACATAAGGTAGGAGTTACCGGCTTCCTTGGCTGTATTGGCCCAGCCAAAGTCCTCCATACAAAGAACATTAGCCTCGACTGCCTGCGACTCGAGCGAGGCCACGAGCCACCGCGAAAAATCCTCGCCATAACAGCATTCGTTGATGAAGTCGTCTCCGACCACGGACAAGTTAAAGCGATCAGTGCTGCAAGTGACACTCACAATCATGGACTGCCTTATTCAAACGGCGTGCAACGAAGACCCCGGTCTCCCGGAGTTGAATTGACCAAGAAAGCAGAAAAGTTTCTGTAGCTTGAATCGCGGCTTCTGGCCGGTTACCGCCGAATGCGTTCGACATCAAATGCGGTCGGCTCATTGGCCGCCGCCCGCAGCGGATCATGGCCCGCTGGGATTAAGACTTATATCAAGGCGGGTGATCTCGAAATCGACATGGCCATCATTCATCGCGCCCATCTCGATCACAAAGCCTTGCACAGCAACTAGCCCTTCCTCCGAGTCGATAACCCGCCCCCGCCCTCGATAGGCGAAATGGCCTATCCGCTCCAAGTGCTCTGATGACAGTGCCTCCTTTTCGTCATCTGGCCAGTCGGACAAATAGGCCGCGCGAACATCGGCATCCAGAACTGATAAACGATTTGCGATGACATCGCCCACCTTGAGGCTGCATGGATGGCAAAATGCGACTACCTCACCCTGTTCGCTTCGAAGCGTAACTGACGCGGCTTCATCGTCAGGCGGGTCCACCAAAATCACGGTGAGTTTTTTCATGGCGCTAGCAGTGACGGAATCGTGGATCGGCGTTGACTCAACAACGGTTGCAGGTCGGCGAGCGACGGCTTCTGGCCCAAATCGGCGGTGGCTGCCAGGCCGGTCCCGCCCCCCAGCGGACGCTCATCCGCAAGATGATCGTCAGCTTTGTCCATGTAATCCTGGACGTCATTGGCGCGCACTTTCCGGAGCAATTATTGATGATGCCAATCCATGGAAGCCACATGCTTGACATGCCGCACCGTGTTTTCCCTGCCAAATTGGCCCACCTGCACATTTGGCACAAACCTTACTTGCCTGCCAGTGAGCCCCACAGGTATGACACGCTTTCATCAACTTAGTTCGCCTGGCATTTTTCTGAAGATGTGCAACGCAAACTGGGCAATGCTTTTTACCGCGTCTCAGCTTGGATGGAGCAGAGGCCCGATTCTGTGGAATCGCTTTCGCTACTCCCTGACCAGCTTTTGCAGCATCGAATTCCTGACATGCTTTCAATGATTCATTAGGTTTCATTTCTAGTCGCTGGCTGAGAATCAAGTTTCTGAGCCCTGAAGCGCGCTTCCAACAATTCAGGTGCAAGGACGCTGGGAAGGTCGCAGAGATCGAGATCGAACGGCAGCTCCTGGCCGAAGGCTGCCATTTTACTCGACAGTATGCTGCTCGTTGGCGAAGGCAGCTTCCGCCCCGTTGCGGTCATACGTGAGCCAGTAGCGAATCAATCGACAACAATCCCGCGATCCATTCCGCTCGCGAGAACCACGTTATTCCCTGATCGCAACTCAGCTTCCATCTTCAGCAAATCTGCCTTCGCCTTCATCAGCGCGCCATCGCCAGCGCGGACACTCAGACAACAACGCCCGGCAGCGGGTCGTGCCCGCGCTCCTGCGCGTGCAGCAAGGCCTGGTCGAGCGCCTCCATGAACTCGGCGATCTGGATCGGCTTGGTCAGGTAGCGGAAAAATCCGGCGTCCATGCCGCGTGCGATATCGCGCGGCATGGCGTTGGCCGACAGCGCCAACACCGGAATATGCACCGTTTCCTCGTAACCGCGCAGCATGCGCAAGGCGCCGAAGCCGCTCAGGGTCGGCAGGTTGATATCCATCAGGATCACCGACGGCCGGTAAGCGCGCGCCAGGGCAATGCCCAGGTGGGCGTCGATGGCGGTGAGCAGCTTGAACTCCGGGCGCCGCTCCATCAATTGCTCGACCAGCAGCAGGTTGGCGGGATTGTCTTCCACATACAGCAAGGTGTGCTGGGCCGCGCCCGGCGCCGGACGCGCGCGCGCCAGGGCCGCCGCATCGGCCGCCGACAGCGCGGGTGGCTGCGCCGGCGCCGCGCAGGACGCGAACTCGACCCAGAACCTGGAACCGCGCCCGGGCTCGCTCTCGACCCCGATCGTGCCGCCCATCAATTCGACCAGTTGCTTGGTGACCACAAGGCCGATGCCGGTACCCTCCTCCACCCCGTTTTCCTGGCCCAGGCGGTTAAACGGCTGGAACAGCTGCGCCACTTGTTCGCGGCCCAGCCCGGCGCCGGTATCGGTCACGGCGACCCGCACCATGCCGCCCGGACGCGAGGAACACGCCACGTGCACGGAACCTTCGACACTGTTGTACTTGATGGCGTTCGACAGCAGGTTGATCAGCACCTGCTTGACCCGCACCCGGTCGGCGTGGATGTAGAACGGCGCGCCGGGCGTGGGAAACAGCAAAAAGATGCCGCGCGCACTCGCCTGCGGGCCGACCAGCTCGTTGCAGTCGTCGAGCACGTCGCTGAGCGACATCGGCTCGGTCGACATCGACACCTTGCCCGACTCGATCTGGGCCAGGTCGAGGATTTCATTGATC
The DNA here is from genome assembly GCF_011682065.1 of Massilia rubra. Taxonomy (GTDB): domain Bacteria; phylum Pseudomonadota; class Gammaproteobacteria; order Burkholderiales; family Burkholderiaceae_D; genus Telluria_A; species Telluria_A rubra. The sequence goes on from NZ_VUYU01000034.1 coordinate 31,699, forward strand.
AGGCGCAGCAAATACCAGCCGCCCTTGAGGATCTGGTTGATCGAGCGCTGTTGCTTGAGCGTGGGCGGCGGCTCGTCCGAGGCCATCAGCTGGGCGAACCCGAGCACGGCGTTGAGCGGCGTGCGCAGTTCGTGGCTCATGCTCGAGAGGAATTCCGACTTGGCCAGGTTGGCCTTTTCGGCAACGCCGCGGGCCGCTTCCAGCTCGACATTGTTCGCTTGCAGGGTTTGTTCGAACTGCTGGCGTTCGGTGACGTCGCGCGCGGCGGCGAACACCCCGCGCAGCTTGCGGTCGCGGTCGTAGAAGGTGGTGGCGTTGTAGGACACCACGGTTTCCTTGCCGTCGCGCGCGCGCGCGGTCAGCTCGTAGTTGGTGACCTTGCCGGCCGCCAGCACCCGCTTGATGCCGGCCTCGGCCCGCGCCGAGTCGGTGAAGTAATTCTTGAACGGCGCGCCGATCAGTTCGTCGCGGGTGCAGCCGGTCAGCGCTTCCATCTGGTGGTTCACATCGCTGATGATGCCGTGCGGATCGGTGGTCATCAGGGCGTCGATATTCGATTCGATCAGCGAGCGGGTGTAGAACTGCTGGTCGCGCAAGCTCTGGTCGAGCACGGCCTGTTCCGCCTCGACCCGCTTGCGCGCAGTGTTGTCGGTGCCGATCAGCAGGTAGCCGATGATGGCGCCGTCGGCGTCGCGCAGGGCCGTCACCGACACCACCGCCGGGAACCGGCTGCCATCCTTGCGGATGTAGGTCAGCTCGTAAATGTCTTCGATGCCGCGCGAAGCCTTGAACACCAGCGCTTCGAAGCCGGGAGCGATCGGCGTGTCGAGTTCGTCGCTGAGGCTGATCGCGCGCGCCACCACTTCGTCCGGCTCCGAAATATCGGCCGGGGTGATGCGGTCGACGACATCGGCGGCGGCGTAGCCGAGCATCTTTTCGGCGCCGACGTTGAAAATCTGGATCACGCCGCGCGCATCGGTGGCGATGCTGGAAAAATTGGCGCTGTTGAAGATGGCGGCCTGCAAGGCCCCGGCCCGCACCAGCGCCTGCTCGGCATTTTTGCGCGCGGTATTGTCGGTGCCGATAAGCAAGTAGCCGATGATGGCCCCGCCGGCGTCGCGCAGGGCCGTCACCGACACCACCGCCGGCTGGCGGTTGCCGTTCTTGCAGATGTAGGTCAGTTCGTAAATGTCTTCGATGCCGCGCGAGGCCTTGAACACCAGCGCCTCGAAGCCGGGCGCGATGGGGGTGTCGAGCTCGGCGCTGAGGGCGGCGGCGCGCGCGATCACTTCCTGCGGATCGGAAAACGCGGCCGGGGTGATCAGGTCGACCACGTCGGCCGCCGCATAGCCGAGCATGCGCTCGGCGCCGACGTTGAAGATCTGGATCACGCCCTGGGCGTCGGTGGCGATGCTGGAAAAATTGGCGCTGTTGAAAATTGCGTCCTGCAGCGCTTCCGACTTGATCAGGCGCCGCACCGGCGCGCGCCCATTGTCGGGCGGATCCTTGAGCCCGCGCAGCAGCACCCGGGTGGGCCGGTTGCACAGCCACAGGCACAGCGGGGCCATCAAGGCGGCCGCTCCGAACAGGAGGGCCAGCGGAATCGAACGGCTCGGACTGGCCAGGGCCAGCGCCCCGACCGTGTACAGGGTCAGCAGCGCGGCGACCAGGCCGGCCAGCGCCAGCTTGCGCGGCCAGGCGGAATGAGGAGTAAACATAATGAAACCTTGAGTAACAACGATGAGCGCAAAACCCGGCCCAGCAAGGTTGCGGCGAAGCCGCGCAGACGTGTGGCGGCGCCGTAGCCTAGCCTGGGCGGGCGGCGGCGGCGATGAAGCGGGAGACGGCGCTCGAGGCCACCAGCGCCAGCAGGCCGTCGGCGTCGAGCGGCTTGACCAGGTACTGGCCGAAGCCGGCCGCGATGGCGCGCGTGCGGTCTTCCACCTGTCCGTAGCCGGAAATGGCGATGGCGAACGGAATGTGCGCGCCCGATGTCTTGCGCAATTGCGTGATCAACTGGTAGCCGTCCAGCCCGGGCAAGCCGATATCGCAGATCAGCACGTCGTAGGCGCGGGCGCGCGCCTGCGCCAGCCCGGTCACGCCGTCGTACACCGAGGTGACCTGATGGCCCTCGCCGCGCAGCAGGCGGGTCAGCGTTTCGTTGGCGTCCAGATTGTCTTCGACCAGCAGGATGCGGCGGCTGACCGCCGGCGCGTCCGTGTCCGGCAACAGCGCCAGCACGCCGGCGTCGGCCGCCAGCGGCAGGGTCACGGTAAAGACGCTGCCCAGGCCGAGGCCATCGCTGCTGCCGGTCACCTTGCCGCCGTGCAGCTCGACGATGTTGCGCACCACGTTCAGGCCGACCCCGAGCCCGCCTTCGGCCCGGGCCAGCGCGCGCGGTCCCTGGGTGAACAGGTCGAACACGCTGGCCAGCACATCGGCGTCCATGCCGGCGCCGTTGTCGCTCACGGTCACCAGCGCAAGGCCCTCGTGGGCGCGCGCGGCGACCCGGATCAAGCCATGGTCGCCGGTGTATTTGGAGGCGTTGACCAGCAGGTTGGCGAACACCTGCGCCAGGCGCACCGCGTCGCCGTCGACGATCAGTTCTTCCGGCAAGTCCAGCTGCACCTGCTGGTCGCGCTCGAGCAGGCGCACCTGGACCGTCTGCACCGAGCGGCGCAGCAACTCGACCAGCGGCATCGGACTGCGCAACAGTGAAATCTTGCCGCTGCTGATACGCGCCGCGTCCAGCAAGTCATCCAGCAGGCGGGTCAGGTGCACAACCTGGCGGTGGATGATCGCGTGCAGGTTCAGCAGGTCGATGGACGGCTCCGGCAGTCGCACCAGCATGGCGTTGGCCAGGCTGATCGGCGCGAGCGGATTGCGCAGCTCGTGCGCCAGCATGGCCAAAAATTCGTTCTGGCGCCGGCGCGCGCCTTCGGCCGCGTCGCGCAGGGTACGCGCCTCCAGGGTGGCCAGCACCAGGTTGCCGTTCGCTTCGCGCAATTGATCGCCCTGGGCCGACTGCACCACGGCGGCGGCGCGCAGGCCGGCCACCTCGCCGGCCAGTTGCGCCAGCATGGCGCGCAAGGTGGCGGGGTCGGCGCAGTCGTCCTGCAGGGCCGCGTCCATGACTGGCGTCAATGCCGGCGATCCTTCGGTACTGTGCTCAATCGCCATGGCGTCTCCTTAGCCGGGCGGCACGACGGCCACCGCGCATCCGGACAACAGGCCGGTGTACGGCAAGGCGCGCGGCTCGATGCGCAAGCCGCCGGCGTCGATCGTGTAGCGGCGCAGGTCGGTGCTGTGGGCGCTGCCGCGCACCTTGACCACCGACATCACCTTGGCCAGGCTGCCCTCCATCTCCACATAGCGCATGGCGACGATGGCGTCGGCCAAGAAACCGGTGTCCGACTGGCTGAAGCGCAGCTCGGTGAAGCGGTCGTCCAGCCCCATGGTCACCACCACCGTCACGCCGAGGCGCGCCAGGCCGGCCAGGATGCGGAACACTGAGGACCGGTAGTCACTCTGGAACTCGGGCGCAAGGTACAGGCTGACCTCGGACAGCGAATCGATCACCACGCGGGTGGCGCCGCCGTGTTCGACGGCGGCGACGAGGTCGTCGAGGATTTCCTCGACCGACAGGTCGAGCGAACGGCTCCGGACCAGGGTCACGTCGCCGTTGCGGATCAGGGCGTCGAGCGCGGTGTTGCGCAAGTGCGCCGCGCCTTTTTCGAAACAGGCGATCACGCCGCGCTCACCCAGGCGCGCACCCTCGGCCAGGAAGGCCGTGCCGAGGATGGTCTTGCCCGAGCCGGACGGCCCGACCACCATCGCCGCGTGCCCTTGCGGCAAGCCGCCACCGAGCATGGCATCGAGTTCGGCATTGCCCATGGCGAGCCGGGCCGGCGTACTGGCGCGGCTCGGGGTCTCGTCCAGCGGCGGCAACATGCGCGGATAGATGGTCAAGCCTTGCGTGTCGATACGGAAGGTGTGCGCGCCCAGCAAGTGGGCCTGGCCGCGCATCTTGACCACGCGTATCTTGCGCACCGAGGAATTGCCGACGATATCGTTACTCAACGAAAGCATGCCGTCGGCCACCGTCATGATCGGATTGGCCTCGGTGTCGGCGTTGGCGTATTCGCCGATCAGGAAGGTGGTCGCTTGCCAGCTAGTCATGCGGGTGCCGAGTTCCTGGATGAAATACTGAAGGTCGCTCACGCCCTCGTTGCCGTTCCTGGCCATCTGCACCACCGAACGGAAGGAATCGACGAACACCAGGCCGGGCGAAAACGCTTCGACTTCGCGCGTGATGCGTTCGAGCACGCCGCTGAAGTCGCCGGCGCGCAAGTCGTCGGCCAGGTTGACGTAGCGGATGCTGTCGTCGACCTTGTCGATATCGAAAAAGTGATACTGCTGCTGGTAGCGCAGCATTTTCAGGGGCGGCTCGCCGAGCACGGTGAAGAACAGGGCTTTTTTGTGCGGGCCGGCCAGCGCGAACATGATCTGGTGCGCCAGCGTGGTTTTGCCGCTCCCCGGCGCGCCGGCGATGACGTTGAAGGAAAACTCGCTCAGGCCGCCGCCCAGCAAGGTGTCGAGCCCGGGTACGCCGGTCGGCTGGAGGCCCAGCTGCACTTTCAGGTTCATGTACTCTTTCCGCCGGACCGCTGGGCCCATGCTGTATTCATCAGACGGACCGTGAGGGCCTCGCCTATCAGGCCAGACAACAGCCTGGTAAAACTCTGGAGCAACGCCCGGTTGAAGGTGGCGGCCGCCTGCGCGTCCATGGCCGCCAGCTCGCTGGCCAGGCGCTCGAGCAACTGCGCGCTCGAACGCAGGTCGCGGTTGGCCGGATTGGCGGGCAGATCGGGGAAAGTCAGGTGCCTGGCGCGCGCGACCATGGCGCACAGCGCGGTGTCGCCGATCAGGGGCCTGAGGTGATTCGACAGCCGTTCCCAGGCGCGCAAGGCCGCCTCGCCGGCAACACGATTGCCCGCGAAGTCGCCCTCCGGCGGCGCGGCAAGCACCTCGTCGATCAGTTTTTGCCGCATCGCGTCGCTGGATTCCATCAAATGGCCAAGTAAGTAGTGGTTATGTGCACATTTACAACTGGGCGTGACGCAGTATGGACGTTTATCGGTTTTGGCGCAGGTTTTATTCGGTGGCCCTACCCCAGGCGCATGAATACAACAATGCGCCGCGCGGGCGAGCGGTGCGCGCCGTCCGGGCGCCGTGTGCTAGGCTTGAAAGGGCGCCCGGACCACCGCCTGGCGGCAAACGCGCGCGGTTTGCAGATGTGTTGCCATGGCGGCAACGCGACGGCGATTGCCTTCACGAATGACTGAAAGGACTTCCATGACCCGACTTCCCCCTGCGCAGCAAGCGCTTGCCAACACCATCCTTTCCGGCGCGGCCGACCTGACCCTGGCGTCGATCCGCGACGACGGCACGCCGCACGCGTCCACGGTCAGCTTTGCGGCTGACGGCCTGGTGCTGTACGTCGCCATTGCGCTCGACAGCCACAAGGCGCACGACCTGCGCACCCATCCGCGCGTGGCGTTGACGGTCAACGCGCCGTACCGCACGTGGAACGAGATCCAGGGCATGTCGATCGATGCGCTCGCCGAAATGATTCACGAACCGGTCGAAGCCCGGCGCGCATCGTCGGCCCTGCTTCAGAAGTTTCCCGCGTTCGCCCAGGTGGTGGCCGACACCAGCGCACTGCCGTGGCCGGGCATGCTGTTCGTCCGGATCACGCCGCTCACCATCTCCCTGCTCGACTACACCCAGGGATTCGGCCACACGGAAACCTTCGACCTGCGCTAGGACGGCGCCGCGCGCATGGCCTGACGCCCGACGGCGAACAGGCCGCGCCGCCCTGGCTGCCACACACGCTGAAAGGACAACGATGCAACAATCGGTATTGAAACTTGACGCAGGTCCGGCGACGATTATTCCATTGGTTCATGTACCGCTGCTAAAGCAGGCGCCGCAGCGCGATGGCGAATACAAGACGCTGCTCGACATGGGTCTCGATCTCTGCCATTTTTATGGCGATTTCTCGGGTTTTCACATTTACTTCATCGCGTCCGCCTACCGCCAGCGCATCGTGGCCGATTCGCTCGACTACGTCGACCCGGCCAACGGGGTTTTTCATGTGACACTGGCCGTGACCAAAGACGATGGCAAGGAAGAAACCGTCCGGGTCGAATGCAAAGCGCCGCTGGTAACGCCAACCCTGGCGGGATTACGCTTTCCGGAGCGCATATCGATCGCGCATTTCTCGCCCGGCACGCCGGATGCGCTGCGCTTTCATTTCGATGGCGCGGAAGCAAAGTTCAAGTTCGCCAACAACCTGGTCCCCTTCGTTCCGGCGACCCAACGCGCCACGCCGGCGGGGCTCTTCAATCTCAACATCGAATACATCGGCAAGGCCGTGGGCACGGACGGTGCACGTGAAGTCGCGGATCGGCTGGGCAATGGACACAGCACGGAAAGCGCCATTGCGAACCTGTTCAATCATAAGAAGACCAACCGCGAGCTGTTTGCGATCCTGTACAAACCCGGCCGCCTGACGTCGGATACGGGCAAGCCGGAAACCGCGATGTCGTTCGAGCTGATTATCGACGCACTCGAAAAGGCGCTCATCGGCATTTTCCAGCCCGCATTCAACAAACAGAGCCTGAATTTTCCCAATGACAGTTCGGAAACAGTACACCGGCTCGCCCAGTGCGGCGTCGCGCAACTGGAGATTGAGATTGCTTCACCAGAAGACCATGGCCTGATCTACTCGCAGGATATGGTCGACCCGATTGCGCGGATGACGCGGCGCATGCGGATCCAGGTTTAACGCGCGCCGCAATGCGCACGACATGCTTGGCCGGGCGCATCGCGTCAAGGTGGCGCGTGAAAAATGACGGGCCATGGGCGCCGCTTCATGCTGGCCGATACGCCGCTCCCGGGCCGGGACGTGGCCCCTGGAAAGTGAGGCGGACCCGACAGACGGTCAGGGACGCTTGCTGGCCGGACTGAGGATCGGAAACAGCTTGCCGAAGATGCCGTTCAAGACCTTGTCCGCACCCATCTCTTCGGCGGCGTTGGCGACCACCAGCGCGCCGCTGCCCTGCTCCGGAAACAGCACCGCGATGGCCAGCCAGTTGCCGTCCGAGCCCTGGTGCACCAGGGCCGGACCCGCCCGGCCCGCGACCGAGGCTTGCACGCCCCAGTCCAGGCCGGCCGGACTGCCCGGCTGCGCGGTCTGCATCAGCTTGTAAGATGCCGGCGTCAGCAGTTTTCCCTTGCCCTGGCCACCGGCCAGCTGGTCGAGATTGAAACGCGCCCAGTCGGCCAGGCTCATGTGGAGAAATCCCGCCGGCGCGAACATGGCCGGCGCGCCATCGTCGAACTTGACCATCCTCAACATCGGCTTGCCATGCTGGTGGCCGCGATTCTGTCCCTCGCCCGTGTTGCCGAAGCCGACACGCCGCATCGCCAATGGTTCAAACACTTCCTTGCGCATCAGCGCTTCATAGCTCTCGCCGGTGGCTTTTTCGGCGATGGCGGCGGCAATCAGGAAGCCGGTATTGCTGTAGGCGAAGGCGGTGCCGGGCGCGACCTCGGGCTTGTCCTTGAGCGCCGCGGCGATGTAGGCCAGGCGTTGCTGCCCGGTCGGACGGGTGTCGCCGAAGAAGTGCTCGGCGCCCTTGAGGTCGAGCAAGTCGCGCGGCAGGCCGGACCGATGCGACAGCAATTGCAGCAGCGTGAGCTGGCGGTACTCGGGCAGCATGCCGGCGGCCAGCTCGGGCAGCATGGTCGCCAGCGGCGCGTCCCAGGCCAGCACGCCGCGCTCGGCCAGGCGCGCGATCATGGCCACGGTCATGACCTTGCCGGTCGAACCGATCAGCCAGACATCGTCGGCTCCGGCGCGCTGTGGCTGGTCGTTGCGGCGCCTGCCCTGCACCGTTTGCGCGGCGATGGCGCCGTCGCGCAAAATCACGGCCCCCACCGCCGGCACCTGGCTGCCGGCCATGGCCGCTTTAACGATGGCGTCGAGCTGGTCGGGGGCCGCCGCTGCGCAGGCGGCGCTGGCGAGGGTCAGTGCGGCGATACCTGCAATTCGTCGTAACAGCATAAGAAACTCCGGGATCGGGCATACGGTGATGGAAACTGCCTGCAACGCAGGATGAGTAAGCACAATACGCCGGCGCCGGGAAAAGGTAGTCGATCGCGCGACAGGCGGTTGAATCGGCGGGATGGAACGTCATTACCGGGATGCGGGAAACCCATGCCACGGATTGATGGCGGTAACGACCATCGGTTACACTGCGCGCATGAAAAATTTCGAACTGCGGCGCGACCGCTATGAGGCATTCCGCCAATTTGACAATCCCCTCCTGAATATCAGCCTGACCTTGGAACTGCCCGACTTCCGGCCGTTTTGCAAGCAGCGCGAACTGCCGCCGTTTCATTTCTTCCTGTATTGCGTGCTGTCGGCGATTGAAACGATCGACAATTTCATGTACCGCATTCATGAAGATGAGGTAATCAAGATAGATGATTTCATCGGTTCGTTCACGGTGATTAACGGCGATAACAACCTCAATTTTGCGCGCTTTACGCGCAGTGCCGACCTGCGCGAATTCATCGCCCGCAGCGTGCGCGCCGGCCGCGAAGCGACCGCGAGCCGCGCGCTGATCAATACCAGCGCCGACCTGACGCCGCGCCAGGCCCGCGATAACATCTATATCACCTGCATGCCGTGGTTCGACATGCGCGCGATCGAGCATCCGGTTTTCTGCCACCGCAATAGCGACATTCCCTCGCTGGCCTGGGGCAAATTCAGCGCGCCGGCGGGCGAAACGATGACGATGCCGTTTTCGGTGCAGGCGCATCACGGCTTTGTCGACGGCTATCATGTGCATCTGCTGGCGCAGGCGATAGCCAAGCGGGTGAGCGAGGTCATGGCCGCGCATGCCGGTACATGAGCGATTGGCTTCAGCCTGAACTGTTGAAAACAGTGCAAGCCTGAACATTGACCGGCACCCCGCACTCGATGTTGATCTCCTTCAGGCGCGAGCGGCGTAAAATGGCTTCGTACCCACCAGGCATATTCCATTCAAGGAGATTCCCATGGTTGAGCTGGTCGCCAGGGCGGCGATGCCGATTCGATGCAGCACGACGGACACCTTCGACGCTTTCGTTCAACCCGAGCGCATCACGCGCTTCTGGTTGACATCCACCACCGATGCGCTCAGCCCCGGCGCCCAGGTCGAATGGGAATTCATGGTGCCGGGCGCCATCGAAGGCGTGCACGTGACTGCATTCGACCGGCCGCACCATATTGGGTTCACGTGGACCAAGAGCGGCCTGTTGGTCGACATCCGCTTGTCGCAGCTGCAGAGCGACATGACGGTTGTCAGCGTCGAGGTCCGGGGTTTCCAGGGTGACGACGCGATGGATCAGACAGTCAATGCCACCGAAGGATTCAGCATCGTTTTATGCGACTTGAAGGTCCTGCTTGAATCGGGCCACCCTGCCAACCTGGTAAGAGACAAGGCGGCCCTGATCGAGCGCAGCCGCGCCGCCTGAATCAGGTCATTCACGCCGCCGTATCGGCCGCCAGGGCAATATCCTTCTGCGCGTCCAGCTCCGCCACGCGTGCCAGCAAGGCGGCGCGGCGCCGGCGTCTGCCCTACGCTGTCGAGCATCGCGCGCACCATCTTGACGGCGTCGCCATGCACCGGGAACGCGCCGTCGGCGATAGCGCGCCGCACCACGCCGGCCGGGGTGTCGTCATACACCGCGAAGCCTTCCAGCGTAAGCGTCAACTCTGCGCCGTCTTGCACCGGTCGCCTGGATAAACGATGATGGAGAAATTCAGCACACCGCTGAGCAGGAAAAGACAAGCTGGGCGCGTGCCAACTCTGGAGCTGAGCCGCGAATCGAGGCTTGCCGAGGAACGTCGGCTCGTGCGCCCGGTTAGGCAGCAACCCGGCCATTCTCCGCCAGTCGCTTGAGCGATGCCAAGGTGATTGGAAGGCCAGTGCGCAACGGATTGCCGACGATACGCCCCAGCAGAAAAGACAATCCACCGGAAAAAGTAACTCTATGGACGACTTCGGTTCCGGCAGCAGTTGCGTTGAGTTCGTGCTCAAACACCATACGGAAGAGTGGAATCCGCGACTCGACAGTGAACGCCTTGTTGGGAACCACTGAAATGAAATTCATTGGGACAGTCATTCCTTTCTGCGGTGTAATCTTGCCTTTGCTCCCAGTCTGGAACGGCCCGTCAATCGACGATTCTTTGGTATCTGGGTCCCAAGTTTTCCAGTTATAGACATCCGCGTAAATCTCAAATATTTTCTCCGGCGGCACAGAGATTGTGACTCGACTTTCCACTTGCATTTCGGTTACTCCTTTGTAGTCTATAAATTATGTAACGCACTCTACGAGTGCGGCATCACATCGATATCCTGAGTCGCCATGGCTTGACCTTTCTGTGCCTAACGTCGTGGTGTGCGAATGGCCGCCCGGGAATTAAGATTGAACTGTACCGTATCCGGCCAGTCCGCTCATCCTCGAAAGACTCGATATGCGGGTTATTCGTAAGCGATCCACTAACCCCAGTTGAGCAGTCCGCTAGCGCGATGCCCCGTGCAGCGGAACATGCGCGAGGCAGTTGACGATATTCATGGCAGCTAGCATCACGTACTTGTCGCTCTCCTCGGGCCGCACCTTGGCTAGCCACTGCGTCAGCTCGGCTGTCACACAGGCAAGCAAATGTGCCTCTGGGTAGCTGGCGATGAATTGGGCCTGCGACTGGCTCGGGAGTGCCGGTCCCAGACCGTTGGCAAAGTTGACTGTCCCGCTTAAGCGCGCGCCTTGCTTATCCAGTTCGCCCTCTGTGATGTGCGGCCATTGGATACCGGACTATCGCATCGCCAGGAAGCAAACGAACAGACGCTCCAGCAGGAATTCCATTTTCTCGAAGGAGACGCCGAATCTCGTCAAGACGAGGAAGGAGCCAAACAGCGTGGGCTGCTGTTGAAACACCTCGTCTGCCAATGCCGTTTTGCGCTCCATGGTCATGGTGCGCAGCGCTTCGATGGCCCGGGCGAGGTGTTGTGCTGTAATGCGTTGCATTGGAGGCTTTCAGGTTACAGCTGTATTCGGTTGACCGCCAGCGCGGTAGTGCGCTTACCGCGCGCCTTGCGTGAAAGCGTCTTGCCGCCAGCATCTGCCGGTGGCTGTGGCGCCTCGTCCTGCGCTACACGGTCTGTTCCAGGGCATATTGAGCCGCTTGCGTGGCCTGTGCATGAAGGGTCTCGACCGTGGCGACGAACGCCTTCTATTGCGCGTGCAGCAGGGCGGCCAGGCTGGCGGCGTCGCTGGGTAGTGACGCTGGCAACCTGAACGCGGCGACGTCGGGCTTGGGAAGCGATCGGCAGCAGCATGAGGGCTGGAATGTTGGAAACTGCAGGCATGCAGCATGTTAACAGCCCCCATCAGGAAACAGAAGCGTACGCGAGTGTTTTATGCGGGGCGTGACGCCACAGGTCGAAGCCTTCGAGCAGCCACTGCAGTTGTTGCGCGCTGATCGGCTCCACGCCCGACCGCTCGTCCGGCCAGGCGAAGCGTTCGGCCTCGAGCCGCTTGAGCCACAGGCAGAAGCCGTTGCGATGCCAGTACAGCACTTTGCGCTTGGTGCGCTGCCGGTTGACGAACACGTAGAGCGCCTGGGAAAATGGATCAAGGCCCAGTTCCTGCTCGACCAGCACCGACAAGCCCTTGATTGACTTGCGAAAGCCCACCGGAGCCCGGCACAGGTGCACCTGTGCGATGGGGTAGCCAGGATGCATCAGCGCGCTCGCTGAGTTGCTGTCGCCAGCGCCACCAGCCATTCCGGGGTGGGCAGCAGGCCAAGCTCCATCGCACAGCGCCAATCGTCAGCACGCACGATGGCGCCGTGCCATGCACCGGCGTGACATTCAGGGTGACGAACTTGCTCTGTATGTCGGCCGCCGCTGCCATCGACCTGAACTTGGCCCGCCAGTAATACAGCGACCTCACCGACAAATCGTGGGCTCGGGCGTACTCGCTGCTCACCCAGCCATCCCGCTCGATTGCCATCACATGCTCACGCCAAAAATCCATGCCGCCTGCCATATCTACTCCCGATGAAAACGATATGGCAAGGATGCCGCTGTTTGAATCACCTGAACAGCTTGGGGTTCATGGACCGCTTACGAATCGTGTTTGTCGGTGGCGACACCGTTTTCGCAGACGGCGCATCCGTTATGAACGGCGAGCCGACATCCACCATGCCTTTCTTTCGCTTGCCTGCTCACTCATCTGTTGGAGGTATGTCGGGAGGATTTGTTGGGCGCTCTTAAAAGACAGTGCAAGCGATTGAATTTGTCTCAATTCGCGTTCAAAAAAACAAGGTTCTCCGATTAGAACTTCGCCGCGTGACAGTGCCACCCTGCCCGGCCGCACGCATCGTTTCCCGCGCTACCCCAGGCATTCTCGGAAGAAAAAGAAATTCCAAAAGGCCAAAACGCAAGAAAACGAAATGTCCTTGTTCTTTCGAATTAACGAGAATAAGATGGGCGCAGATTGCATGACGGACCGACAAGTCCGGCTGCAATCACCCCCACCTAGCGGTTCCAACCTGGAGAATGCCTGATGAAGCGTGCCCATATCGCCGTACTACAACTGACTTGCCTGGCCATGATCGGCCACACCGGCGCAGCCTGCGCCGCCACCATCACCGTCGGTCCCGGACAGTCGATCCAGAACGCGGTCAACACGGCGATCGCCGGCGACACCGTGCGCGTGCTGGCTGGCACCTATACGCAAAAAGTGAAACTGGCCGACAAGAACGGCAGCGCGGGCAACTTCATCACCGTCAAGGGCGACCCCGGCGTACTCCTCAGCGGAACCGGACTGGTGCCGAGCGACCGCGAAGGCTTGATCACGATTACCAATTCGAACTATGTGCGCGTGGAAGGCTTTGACGTTGCCAACTTCATCACCGGCGCGTCGGCAACACCGGTTGGCATCCTGGTCGAAGGCAAGGGATCGAACATTCAGATCGTCAACAACAAGATCCACAACATCAAGCACACCAGCACCTGCAAGGAGCCCTGCTCGGTCGGGGCGCACGGGCTGGCCGTGTTCGGCACGCACGCCAGCGGCATTACCGATCTGCTGGTGCAAGGCAACGAGGTGTACCAGAACGTGTTGCAGGCGAGCGAAGCGCTGGTGATCAACGGCAATGTGGACCGCTTCGAAGTATTGTCGAACAACGTGCACGACAATAACAACATCGGTTTCGATTTCATCGGCTACGAAGGCGAATGCGGCGGGTGCGGCGAGAACGACCGGGTCCGCAACGGCATCGTGCGCGGCAATACGGCGAAGAACAATTCGAGCAAGAAGAATCCCTGGTACGCCAACGTCGGCTCGGCCGGCGGGTTTTACGTCGATGGTGGCCGCAACATCATTTTCGACCGGAATATTTCGACGGGAAATGACATCGGCTTCGAGTTCGCCAGCGAGCACAAAGGCAAGGCCACCGAGGATATCCTGATGATGAATAACGTCATCTATAACAACCGCGAAGCGGGCTTGTCGCTGGGCGGTTACTCGACCTCGGCAGGCGCCTCGCGCCGCATTCAGGTGCACAACAATTCCTTCTACAAGAACCAGGGCTGGGGCACCGAACTGCTGTTCCAGTACAAGGTGACCGACAGCCGCTTCAGCAATAACATCTTCTTCGGCGAAAACAGCGCGGAAGAAGCGTACGAAATTTCCGGCAGCGGCAACAGTAACAATGTGTGGGGCAAGAATATTTGGTGGGGAACCAGCACGGCAGCGTCATCGCTTCCCGGCACGAAGGTGGTTGCCGATCCAAAGTTCGTGGCGCCCGCGACCGGCAACCTCAAGCTCCAGGCCGCCTCGCCCGCCATCAATGCCGGCGCCGTGACGGCGGCCGTGACGAACTGGAGCTCCCCGCTGTGGACACGCTACTTTCCGTCAGGCGTGATTGCGGTCAACGGCGTGGCCGATATCGATGGGCAAGCGCGCACCGAAGGCGCAATCGACCTGGGCGCGGATGAATTCGGCAGCGCCGCGATACCGTCCGGGGCGCCGCGCTAAAGCGGGCCGAGGCCGTCGCCTGGCGATGGCCTCTCGTTGCTTACAGCTTGGTGTTACCGCGGTACCAGTCGCTGCCGACCCGGCGCAGGTCGGCCGTTTGCACCGACCCGAGCGCGCCCGAACCGCTACGGCTCTCGTCGATACTCTGGATGTTATCGATCGCCACGGTTTCATCGCGGTTATATACCGTGTTATGCAGCAGCACCGTGCCCTTGTTCCAGTCGACGCTGGTCAGGGTGCCCTGCTCGATACGGAAATTGCTCGCTCCGTACGGCAGATAAATCATCAGGTATTTCCCTTTCTGGATCTGCAGCAGCTGGCGCCGGATCTGCTCTTTCCAGCCGTCGAACGGCTGGTCGGCATCGAGGTTGGCGCTTTCTTTTTTACTCCACTCGTCGGCCGTCGACAGCATGGCCGCGTATTTGGCGCGGTCGAGCGAGTGCAGCACTTCATCGGCGATGCGGACCTGCTCCGTGTAAGGCAGAAACTTGGGAATCTTGAATTCGTCACGCAACTGCTCGGTGCGCACGATGTAATCGGCGTGCGTGCTAAACGTGGGCAAGGCTTCTCCCAGCCGCGTACGCTCCTGTTCGATCCAGATTTCGGCTTCGTCCGCGATCTGCTCGAATTTATCGGTGCCGGCATCGAACAAGACGCGGTCCGCGATCTCCACCTTCAGATCGTAAGGATAATCTTCCGGAATACTGAATTCCTCGCACCACTTGGCCGATTGCGCCACAAAATCGGATACCGACAGATCGAACGGATTGATATTCATATACATGCTCTCCAGTGATTGGTGTGAGTGTCATTTCCTACCCTAACCCTGAGTAACGCCGGGCTGATGGATCAGCCTCTTGCCTGCATGACGATATGGCGCGGATCGCGCTGTCTTACATTCAATCTTACGCTCCAATTAACAATAAAACAAAGGCAATATCGAAATGAATGGCCAGCGGTTACAATCACCCCACCTGCATGGAGAAACCGATGAAACCGACCTGGACGCTGTGCCTTCTGGCCCTGGCCCTGACACCTGCGATGGCCACCGAAATCGCCTCGCCGTCCGGCGGATGGAACCGCTCGGGCCTGGTCGACAAGAGCGAGCAAGCCGCCATGGCCTACCCGAACTCCCCGATCGACCGGGGCGCGCAGAGCAAGCGCAGCATGATCAAGGGCCATATCGCGGCAGCGGCCGGCAAGCGCGCGCCGCACCAGTTGGTGGTCAACGGCAATCCGCTGCGCCTGCTGACCGACGAGCAGGGCCACTACGCGCGCCCCTACCTGTTCGGCGCCGGCTCGAACAGTGTCGAAGTCAAATCGCCGCAGGGCAAGTCGCTCAGGCGCGTGCAGTTCTACGAAACCAACTCGGGCCGCCCCCTGCCCGGCCTGCGCGTGATCTGCGCCTGGGACGACACCGAAGCCGAGATCGACCTGCACATCGTCACGCCGGACGGCCAGCATGCCTACTTTGGCCATCCGGTGCTGACCAACGGCGGCGGCCTCGACGTCGACAGCGTGGACGGCCCCGGTCCCGAGATGTACACCATGACCGCGCCCTTGCGCGGCAACTATCACGTGTACATCAATTACTGGGGCAAGCTGGGCGCGAACGGCTATCACTTCGACGAAACCAAGCGCCAGATGGAAATGATCACCGCGCGCGTGACCTTGGTGTACAACGAAAACACCCCGCGCGAAAAACGCGAAGAGTTCGTGCTGCCGATGCGCAGCATCGGTGAGCTGACCCTGGTCAAATCGTTCACCTTCTGACGCTCGGGCGGGCGCCGCGCCACCGGTAACCTATACTCGCGGTTTCTCTATTTCGGACAATCCATGTGGAAACAGGCGTATCGGCGCTGGTCGGCTGGCTTGCGCGAAGCAGTCGCGTGCATCGGGATGGGCTTGCGCGACGCGCGCCACGCCGGCCTGTGGTGGCGCGCATCGCTGTGGTGCCCGGCGCCGACCTTGCTGTGTCTCTGGCTGTACTACCACTACCATGCGTTTTTCTTCAAGCTGGCGGGGCGGGCCGGTGTGTTCGCCCTGTTCGGCGGGCTGACCCTGCTGGACGGCGGCCTGGGCATGGGGAGCGGCGGGGGTGGCGGGCAAGGCAAGGGCTACGCCGATATCATGGGCGACATCGCGCGTTTGCTGCGCGACCTGGTCAAATTCGTCATGGACCTCGGACTATTCCTGCAGTTTCTCCTTGCCGCACTGGCCATGGCGGGCTTCTTTTATGTGCTGCTGTTCGCCTTCGCCAACCTGACCACGGTCACCTTGCCGCTGCGCTGGCTGTTGCTGCGGCGCGCCCAGCGGGTCGCCCACACGCGCTATACCGGATGGCAACCGAGGCCCTTGCCCACGCTGCCACGCCTGTCCGCATGGCAATGGACGCGCAAGATCCTCAAACTCATGCTGTCCCTGCTCGTTCCCCTGTGGTCGCTGTACGTGGTCTTGCGCTTCGTGCTCGAGTTCAACGTGCGGCTGATGTACTTGCTTGCCGCCGAGGGCGTACTCGACCCGCAGCAGCGGCGCGCGCTGATGCATGCCCAAGGCCCCGCCATCACCATGCTGGGCCTGATCCTGTGCGTGCTGATGCTGGTGCCCTTGGTTAACCTGCTGATGCCGGCACTGCTGTGCAGCAGCGTCTGTCACCTGCAGCGGCGCGGGTGGATCGATCCCACCCAATCGCCGCCGGCGCCACCGCTTACAGCTTGATTTCCGTGCCCAGCAGCACGAGGAATTGGGCCAGCCATTGCGGATGCGCGGGCCAGGCCGGCGCCGTGACGAAATTGCCATCCGTCACAGCCTGATCGACCTCGATCTGCGCGTACTCGCCGCCGGCCATGCGCACTTCCGGCGAGCACGCCGGGTAGGCCGAAATGCGCTTGCCGCGAATCACGTCGGCGGCGGCCAGCAATTGCGCGCCATGGCAGACCGCGGCGATTGGCTTGTTCGCTTGCGCGAACTGGCGCACCAGCGCGATGACCCGTTCGTTCAGGCGCAGATATTCGGGCGCGCGTCCGCCGGCAATCATCAGGGCGTCGTAATTGCCCGCCTCGGCGTCATCGAAACTGGCATTGAGCGCGAACAGATGGCCCGGTTTTTCGGTGTAGGTCTGGTCGCCTTCGAAATCATGGATGGCGGTCTTGATCTTGTCGCCGGCCTTCTTGCCCGGACAGACCGCATGCACCGTGTGCCCCACCATCTGCAGCGCCTGGAACGGCACCATGGTTTCGTAATCTTCCGCAAAATCGCCCGTCAAAAACAAAATCTTCTTTCCAGCCATGCTTTTCTCCTTGGTGGGTGGGGTGTAACGAGGTGATGCTTGCCGTTTGCTTGATTTTCAGATCTTGATTTTCAGATCTTGATTTTCAGATCTTAACTTTCAAATAATACGCCGGAATCGCCAATGCGGCATTCCCGCTGGTCCGCGGCGATTCAGGTGCATTGCCAGAAGTAAGCGATCGTCCTGCAAGGATGGCACTGGAAGACATAGCCGATGCCGCCGCTGCCCCACAACCACCATTCGGTCTCGTCCGTCGTCGGCAGGTAGGAATTGAGCTGCATGGCAAAACGCATGGTGCGGGCGCACGCCGGGCAATCGGGATAGTCGGCATGCTGGATCCAGACAGGAGGGCCGCCGATGCGGTGCAGGTTCCCCCCATCCCAGCTCTGCCATGTCCAGCGCGCCGGCGTGGGCGCTAGCCGCACCTCGGTCGGCGCCAGCGGATTGGCGGGAAATTTCGGAATCACCGCGCCGTGGTCGAGCGCATGCGCAAGGCCATTGTGGTCATGGCGGTAGAACAGCATGCCGCGCTCCCAGCCCAGGCAGGACAGGCACACTTCCAGCGACAGTGCGGACGCGTCCGCGCCATGCATGCCAAAAATTGCGTACTCGGGCAAGGTCACCAGATGATGCAGCCGGCCTGCGCACAGTCCGCACGTGCCGCTGCCCACGCCACCGAAGCGATGCAGGGCGCCGTCGCCTGGCAGGGTCCAGCTCGGGTGCTGCGCGCCCGGTGCGGGATCGGCGCTGCCCTCCTCGATGTAATTTGGCGGGAAGATCAGATGCGCGCAATTGCCGGGATACAGCGGCTGGCCGGGGCCGTCGTGATCGACGCTGCGCAATAACTGGGGCAGCGGGTACCGCAAGGCCATCGTGGGATAGGCGTCGATTGCGAGCGCCAGCGCGTCGGGCCGGCGCGTTTCCAGCAAACAGTCGAATGCCTTGCGGAGCTGCTTCGGGTCTTGCGTCACCAACTGGTCGGCCAGGAAGGCGACGTCCTCCGCCTGCGCAGCACGCCAGGGCCAGTCTTCGCATGTGTGGCCCCGGTTCGGCGCCAGCGCGAACAGGCGGCCAAGATGCGCTTGCAGCGCGGGGCCGATCTGCAGGCTGGCCGCCTCGATGATCAGGTCGCACAGCTCGCGCATGTCCGGCGGCGGCGCCTGTTCCAGCACGTCGACGGTGCGCGCGGCCAGGCGGGCCAGGGCGGCTTCCGACACCACGCACAGCACCTTGTCGATCAGGTTCCTGGACCTGGGCGGCCAGGCCAGCAGCGCGTCGCCGGCGAGTTCATCGACCTCGTCGCCGGACCCATCGCGCAGCAATATCCTCAGCTGCGACACCCCGGCATCATGCCCCTCGTCCAGGAATGCCTGTATCACGTCGCGCGCGCTCACACGGCGCCCATCCAGAAACGCGTTGCCGCTCATGTTACTTCTCCCTTGTCATGGTCTCTGCCGCCATGCTGACTTACGTGCATTGCCATAAAAAGCCGCTGATACGGCACGGTGCGCAGCGCAAGACGTAGCAAACGCCGCCGCTACCCCAATACCAGGTGTCGCACTTCGTCGTGGGCAGTCCCGAATCGAGCTGCATGGCGAAGTGCATCGTCTTCGCGCACGCAGGACAGTCGGGATAGTCGGCCGACTGCACCCAGGTCGGATGGCCGCCGACCCGGTGCAGGTTTTCCGCGCCGTTGGCCGGGCCCCAGCCCTGCCAGCGCCAGCGCGGCGGCGTGGACGCCAGCCGCACCTCGGCGGGCGCGAGCGCGTGCGCGGGAAAGCGTGGCGTCAGCGCGCCCTGCTCGAGCGCGCCGGGAAGACCATCGTCGCCATGCCGGTAGAACAGGACGTCGCGCTCCCAGCCCAGGCAGGACAGGCACACTTCCAGCGCTACCTCAGCCCCGGCGGCCCCGCCGGCGTCAAACAGTTGCGCTGCGGGCAGCGTAATCAGGTGATGCAAGCGGCCGCCGCACAGTCCGCAGGCGCCGCTGCCGGCGCCGCCGAAGCGATAGCTGGCGTCGCCGGCGGGCAGCGTCCAGCTCGGGTGAGCCGGGCCCGGGCCGGCCTTGCCGTCGCCGTCGCCGTCGGACAAATAGTTTTCGGGAAAAACCAGGTGCGAACACGCTGTGCCGCACAAAGGCTGTCCGGGGCCGTCGTGGTCGACCTCGCGCAGATAGGCCAGTAGCGGTTGCGCCAGCGCCAGCGATGGGTAGGCCGCCACCGCTGCGGCCAGCGCCGCTTGCTGGCGCGTCTCGAGCAGGCAGCGCCAGGCCTTCAGGCGCGCGTGCGGATCGTCACCGGCGAGCTGGTGGCGCAGGAAAGCGATGTCCTCGTCCTGCGCGGCGCGCCATGGCCAGTTTTCGGCGTAGCTGCCCTGGTTCGGCGCCAGCGCGAACAGGCGGCCAAGCTGCGGCTGCAATGCCGGTGCGATTTGCAGGCTGGCCGCTTGCAGTACTGCGTCGCACATCTCGGACGGCTGGTCCCGTTCCATCAGCTCGATCGCGCTCCCGGCCAGGCGCGCCAATGCCGGCGCCGACATTGCGCACAGCACGCTGTCGATCATGCTGGCCTCGTCCGGCAGCGCCGGCAGTGCCTGGTCGGCGAAGGATTCAATCTCATCGACCGGCGCCTGGCGCAGGAACAGCCCGAGCTGCTCCCAGGCCGCGCGGTAGCCGCGTGGCTGGCGGAAGGCCGCGATCAGGTCGGGAACGCTTAAGCGGCCGGCCATGGCCGATGCGTCGCTCGTCATCGTGTTGTCCCTTAGTGGAGGATACCCATCATCGCCGATCCGCCAGCGCCTGTCGACAAGCCGCGTTACATGAAGCAAAGTGCTACAGTAAAATACAATATTCATTCAACAGCGAGAATCCCATGACCCATCCAGTGACGTCGCCTGCCGGCGACACGCTCTCCCCAAGCGAACTCGCGGCGTACGCCGACCGCGTGTGGGATGAAGAAATCGTTCCGGCCCTGGTGCAGTACATCGCCGTGCCCGCCAAAAGCCCCGCTTTCGATGCCAACTGGGAAGCCAACGGCTATCTCGACCGGGTCGTGCGGGATGCCGAGGAGTGGATCAAGAGCAAGAAAATCCCCGGCCTGAAACTCGAAGTGCTGCGTGCGCCCGGCCGCTCGCCCGTCATTTTCTTCGAAGTGCCGGCCACCAAGGCGGACTCGAACGACACCGTGTTGATCTACGGCCACCTCGACAAGCAGCCCGAATTCGACGGCTGGCGCGGCGACCTGGGACCATGGACGCCCAAATACGAAAACGGCAAGCTGTACGGACGCGGCGGGGCCGACGACGGTTACGCGGTGTATGCCTCGCTGACCGCCCTGATGGCGCTCGACCGCCAGAACATTGCGCGTCCTCGCTGCGTGGGCCTGATCGAAACCTGCGAAGAAAGCGGCTCCTACGATCTGCCGCCCTACCTCGACATGCTGGGCGAGCGCCTGGGCCAGGTGTCGCTGGTGGTGTGCCTGGACTCGGGCGCCGGCAACTACGACCAGCTGTGGCTGACCACCTCGCTGCGCGGCATGGTCTCGGGCACCCTGAAGGTCGAAGTGCTGACCGAAGGCATCCACTCGGGTGCGCATTCGGGCGTGGTGCCGTCGAGTTTCCGCATCCTGCGCCACCTGCTCGACCGCCTGGAAGACGCGAAAACCGGGCGCCTGCTGCCGGAAAGCTTCCATTGCGAGATTCCGCACGTGCGCATCGAAGAAGCGAAAGCGACCGCCGCCATCCTCAAGGAAGAAGTCTACAAGCGCATGCCGTGGGCCTGCGGCGCCGACGGCGGCTCGGTGCTGCCGGTGACGACCGACCCGCTCGAAGCGATCCTGAACCGTACCTGGCGCCCGACCCTGTCGGTGGTGGGGGCCGAAGGCTTTCCAGAGTTCGCCAATGCCGGCAACGTACTGCGGCCCTACTCCGCGTTCAAGCTGTCGCTGCGCATCCCGCCACTGCTCGACGGCAATGCCGCCGCGCTGCAACTGAAAGCATTGTTGGAAGATAACGCGCCCTACAATGCGCGCGTGAGCTTCGTGCCCGACGGCACGCCGGGCTCGTACGGGGCCAGCGGCTGGAATACGCCGGAACTGAGCCCGTGGCTGTCGAACGCCGTCAACGCGGCCAGCGAAAGCCATTTCGGCACGCCGGTCGGCTACCTGGGCGAAGGCGGCACCATTCCGCTGATGGGTTTGCTGCAAAAGAGCTTCCCGAAAGCGCAGATGATGGTTTGCGGCGTGCTCGGTCCGAAAAGCAATGCGCATGGTCCGAACGAGTTCCTGCATGTGCCGTACGGTAAGCGCCTGACGGCGGCCGTGGCGCAGGTGATCGCGGCCCACCCGTAAAGCGGATGGCGCGCCGGCGCTGCGCCGACGCGTCATGTTTCCAATGACGAACAAGGATTTTCTATGCCATCCGCCCCCCATTTGCCGCTTGAGCAATTGAACGACCTCGATGACAGCTGGACCCTTGCCGAAGGAAGCCATGGCGACGGTCCGATGCTGGTGCGGATCAACAACTCGGCCAGGCGCTGGGCCGGGCACCCGGAGCTTGGCATCCGCGTCGGGTTCGCGATTCCGCTGAACCATCCGAACCCGGGCGGCTTGCCGGATGCGGAAGAAAACCGGATCATCAGCGAGCTGGAAGACCGTATCCGCGAACTGCTCCAGGCTGGCGGGCCGGTGGTGCATGCGCTGGCGATCACCACCGGCACGTTCAAAGAGTTCGTGTTCTACCTGAAGAATGGCGAGTGCATCGGTCCGGTTCACGAGCAGTTGCGCGCCGAGGTGAGCTCGCACCAGGTCCAGTGCATGGCCTATCTCGATCCGCAGTGGGACGTGTACGCGTCCTTTGCCACCGGGTAGGCGACGGCCCGGCCGCTCAATGCATGGGCGCCGCGCCGCTCTCTTTGCCGATGGCGCCGCGCCAGGCGCCGGTTTCGCTGCCGCGCTTCTCCAGCAAGTTCTTGAAGCGCTGCAGGTTCGAGCGTGCCTGCATGCGCACGGCGCCGACCATGTCGCCCATGGTTTCCACCGCATCCTGCGGTTCGTAATTGAGCTCCAGGGTGACTTTGGTGCGCGCATCGGACAAGGCCTCGAACGTCACCTCGCCGCCGTTCGGCGTGCCCGAGATGCTGTGCCAGGCAATTTTTTTGTCCGGAACCTGCTCGGTGATGTCGGCATCCCACTCGATGACCTTGCCGAACACGTCCGCCTTCCAGTGCAGGCGCTTGTCGTCGAGCTGGCGCACCTCGTGCACGCTTTCCATAAACTGCGGAAATTGCTCGAACTGGGTGAACTGGTGGTACACGGTCCGCACGGGAAGATCGACTTCGATACTGACACGGGATTGACTGCCCTTGCCGCCCGAGTTTTGCATTTGTTTGGCCAACAAGGTGCCGCCGACCGCGACCGCCACCAAGCCGAGAATACGGTTCAACATGGTTTCCTCCTGATTGTCGTTGAAGATGAAAGGGCGCAACCGGCGCGCCATGCCAATGCGCCGGCCTTGCCAGACCTTTCATGTTAGACGAGCCGCTTGCGCGCTTGAATAGGCGTTATCGCAGAACCGCTGTAGGAATGCTCCTTACATCACCGATTCAGCGTTGCCAGCCTAGGCGATATCGGCGGTAATTTTCTCCGCCAGCTGCGGCATGTCCGGGCGAATTGCTTCGATCAGTTCGCTCAACGACGAACCGCATCCGAAGATCAGCACGTCGCCCGGGCTGCACATGCGCAGCGCAAAGCGGATCGCTTCATGGGCGTCGAGCCGGCAGTGCAGACGGCCTGCTTCGGGCGACGCGCTGGCCGCGCCCTCGCAGATCAGGCGCGCCGTTTCGCCGGCCGGCCGCCCGCGGCTTTCGGACTCGTAGACCACCACCGTATCGAAGCCGGCCGCGCACACCTGGCCGATCTGGCGCAGGTCGCCGTCGCGCCGGTCGCCCGGGGCCGAGACCACGCCGACGATCTGGCCCGCCGCCATGCCACGCGCCATTTCGGACAGGGCGCCGTAGGCCGCGCAGTTATGCGCGAAGTCGACCACCACCTGCACCCCGCCGATGTCGAACAGGTTCGAGCGCAGGGGATTGTTCTTGCCGTCCGATACAAAGCTCGACAGGCCGGCGACGATGCTGTCGTTGGCGAAGCCGGCGGCGGCCAGCGCGGCGGCGGCCGCCAGCGCGTTGGCGACGTTGTAGCGCGCCACCCCGTTCATCGAGACCGGCATGGCGCGTTCGTCGAGCAGGCGCTGGCGGGATGCGCCGCTGGCCAGCACCACGCCGCGCTCGTGCAGGAACACCGCGCGCCCGCCCCCGGCCAGGTGCGCGAGCAACACCGGGTGGCTGGCGTCGAGTGAAAAGTACAGTATCTCGACACCGGGCGCGATGCGGCTTGCCATGTCCACGCACAGCGGGTCGTGCGCGTTGAGCACCACGGCGCGGGAGGCGCTGCGCGCCACCACTTCCTTGACCATAGCCATTTCGTCGAGCGTGTCCACGCCGTCCAGGCCCAGATGGTCGGCCGAGACGTTGAGCACCACGCTGACATCGCAGCGGTCGAACGCCAGGCCACGCTTGAGGATGCCGCCGCGCGCCGTCTCCAGCACCGCCAGGTCGACATCAGGCGCGCTCAGCAGCGACAGCGCCGAATGGTAGCCCGTGCAGTCGCCTTCCATGGTCCGCTCGCCGTTGATGTAGACCCCTTCGGTGGTGGTCATGCCGGTGCACAGGCCGGTCAGGCGCGCGGCGTGCTCGATCAGGCGCGTGGTCGTGGTTTTGCCGTTGGTGCCGGTGACGGCGATCAGCGGAATGCGGCCGTCGCTGCCGGAAAACATCGATTCGACGATGGCGTCGCCGGCGTCGCGCGGGGTGCCTGCCGACGGATACTGGTGCATCCGGATGCCGGGCGCGGCGTTGACTTCGATGATGCCGCCGCCCTGCGCGGCCAGCGGCCTGGCGATGTCTTCGCACACGATGTCGATGCCGGCCACGTCCAGGCCAATGGTCTTGGCGGCGCGGATGCAGATCTGCACCGTGGAACGCGGCAGCAGGTCGGTCACGTCTTCGGCGGTGCCGCCGGTCGACAGGTTGGCGTTGCCGCGCAGTTCGACCACGGCGCCGGCGGGAATCACCGCATCGACGTGGTAGCCCTGCTGGTGCAGCGTTTCGCGTGCGATCTCGTCGAGCGCAATCTTGGTAAGAATATTGGTGTGGCCCTCGCCGCGCGCCGGGCTGCTGTTTTCAAGTGCGACCAGCTGGCGGACGGTCGAGACGCCATCGCCGGTGACGTGCGGCGGACGGCGCCACGACGCCGCGGCGACCTTGTTGCCGGTGACCAGCACGCGGTAGTCGCGTCCCTTCAGGAAGCGCTCGACGATGACCGTGCGCGCGTGCTCGCGGGCGTGGGCGAACGCCGTGCGCACCTCGTCCTCCGTGCCGCAGCGGGTGGTGACGCCCTTGCCCTGGTTGGCGTCGAGCGGCTTGATGGTAACCGGGCCGTCAATGCGGGCGGCCACGCGCAGGGCGTCTTCGACCGTGCGCACGGTGTCGCCTTCCGGCACCGGCAGGCCGGCCTGCTCGAGCAGGGTCTTGGTCAGGTGCTTGTCGCTGGCGATATCGACGGCAATGTAATTGGTGCGGCCGGTGACGGTCGCTTGCAGGCGCTTCTGGCGGCTGCCCCAGCCAAGCTGGAACAAGTTGGCCGTGTCGGTCATGCGGATCAGCGGAATACCGCGCCGCCTGGCGGCAGCCAGCACGGCGCCGGTGCTGGTGCCGATGGCGCAGTCGGCCACGCTCTCCTTCAGTGCGGCCAGGCCGGCTTCGACGTCCACCTCTGTATGGTTGACCAGGGCGTCGACCACGCGCAAGGCCAGCGCGAGCGCTTCGCTGGCAACGCGTTCGAACTGATAACCGCACACTACGCGGCACTGGCCGGCATCCTTGCGCACGGCGCGCTTTTCGACGCTGCCGATCTCGCTGCCGGCCAGGCTCTGCAGTTCCATGGCCAGGTGTTCGAGCAGGTCGCCCAGGTCGCCCCCGGCCGGGTCGCGGTAGCTGCGCAAGGACGGCAGCAGTGAGGTCAGGCGCTCATGCAGGCCGGGGATCGCGGCCGGGACGGTGCCGGCCAGCGGCCCCGGGTCCACCAGGGTCAGCATGCAAGGGGTGTCGGCAAACAGGTTGGGGCCGCGCAGAAAGCGTTGTCGCTGGATGGTCATCATGATGGTTCTCGTTGTTCTGGTTGAGTAATGGCGTCGAAAAAGTCTTGAAAAGGTGCGGGTATGGGGTTGTTGGCGCCGGCGCCGGCGTCGAAGCGGGTGCCGGACGGCAGCAGGTGCAATCGCACGTCGATCAGCCTTGGCACCTCGCCGTCGTCCAGCGCATCGATGTTGCTGATCATGTTCAGGCCGTCGACCAGGGTCACCGCGCCGTCGCCGATGACATCGATCCCCCTGCCGGGACTGATTAACAGCGCGGTGTCTTCGTCGAGCCCGATGCCGTACAGGTCGGGGCGCTCGGCAAGGATCGACAGCAGGCGCGGCAGGCGCTTGCGCTGGGCGAAATGCTGGTCGAAAACGACGCGCTCGACCAGCCCCAGGCCGGGGCTGAGGCGGATCGCGCCTTTTTCCGGTTCGAGCTCGGCCTTGCCTTCGGCCAGCATGAAGCGCGACATGGCCGAGGCCCCGGCGCTGGTGCCGGCGATGCAGGCGCCGTTGGCGTACGCGCTGGCGATGGCGGCGTGGACGGGCGTGCCGCCGATCATGTCCAGCAGGCGCTTCTGGTCACCGCCGGTCATGAAGATGCCCCTCGCTGCGCGGATGGGCGCGAGCAGTTTTTCGCTGCCCGCTTCCTTGGCGGAATCGAGGTGCACATGGGAGAGGTGCGTCACGCCAAGCTCGGCGAAGGCGGCGCGGTACATCTCGAAGACCTCGCCGGCGATCTGGCTGGCGGCCGTGACCACCGCGACCGGCTGGTCGGCGCCGCCGCACAGCTCGACGAAGCGGGTCAGCACGCGCATGTCGTGCTTGCGGTCTTCGCTGCCGCCGACGATCAGCAGATGGCCTTGGGCCGGTCGATTGCTCGTCTTATCCATGGCTCACCATCGCCTGTGGCATCGCTTGATTGCTCAACGCGCCAGCCTCGGTGCGGCTGACCGCGATCAGGCCCACCGCAACGTCGGCCGGGAACAGGCCGATCGCGCGGCGCAGCGCTTCATCGAGTGCGGTACCGGCGGCGATCCAGTGGTAGACCGTGCTGGCCAGCATGTGGCGCATGATGTGTTCACCGATGCCGGTGGCCGCCACCGCCCCGTGCGGGCCGGCGTAGAAGCCACTGCCGACGATGGGCGTGTCGCCCACGCGCCCGAGCAGCGACGGCGCCGAGCCGCCGGTGGAAGCGGCCACGGCGAAGTGGCCATCCTGGTCGCGCACCACCGCGCCGACCGTGTCGCAGCCGGTCTTGCCGGCAAAGGCCGGGGAACAGGCGTAGTTCCAGAAGGTGGCGAAATCCCGGTTGTCGACGCCGGGCATGGCCTGGGCGTCGCCGGCGAGCTGGTCGAGCATCTTTTTGTGCGCGCGCCGCGCCTTCTCGCTAACCGCGCGATACGGTGTGTGGCCCATGGCGCGCGCGAAGCGCTCGGCGCCCTCCCCGCCGAGCAGGCAGTGCGGCGTGCGCGCCACGTCGCGCGCCACCAGCACCGGGTTCCTGACCGCGCGCAGGCCGGCCACGGCGCCGAGGCGCCCGCGCGTGTCCATCACGCACGCATCCATTTCGATGGTGGCGCCGTCCAGGCCGAGCGCGGCGCCGGTGCCGGCATTGAAGCGGCTGTCGTCTTCCATGGACACGATGGCGGCGATGGCGGCGTCGAGCGCATCGCCCTCTTGCTCGAGTTGTTTGCGCGCGGCGTGCGCGGCCTGGACGCAGCCGTCGTCGAGCTCGCGTCCGGCGCCAGCCCCACCGTGGACCACGATGGCGCTGCCGGGGTGATTTGCATTCATGGCGTCCTTGCTCATTCGTTGATGTTCATTTGTTGAACATTATGCAAATGACAAACGGCTGAGCGAAGTGGACGATGGCGCGTGCGCGTGTAAGAGCTTTCCCACAGGCTATCTGGTAAGCATGAGTTTGCGCCGTCTCGCGGCGCGTGCGGCGCTTGCGGATGCGTCGTTCAGGCGGGATGGTCGCGGTCGGCGCCGATGCGCAGGCGCGTATCGGCCAGGTATTCGTGCGGCGGAATTTCCAGGTTGCTGGGAGCGGGCACGTTCTTGAACACGCGCCCGGCGAGGTCGAACCGCGAGCCGTGGCAGGGACAGTAAAAGCCGCCGTTCCAGTCGCCGCCCAGGTCGGCGGGCGCCACATCGGGACGATACACGGGCACGCAGCCAAGATGGGTGCAGATGCCCGTCGCCACCAGGAACGCGGGGCGAATCGAGCGGGTGGCGTTGCGCGCGTACGGCGGCTGCTGCTCCTGCCGCGAACGCGGATCGGCCAGGCGCGCATCATCCTCGCGCAGTTGGGCGATCATGCGCTCGGTCCGGTGCAGTATCCATACCGGCCGGCCGCGCCACTCGCTTGTGAGCAAGGCGCCGGGTGCGATCTGGGCGATGTCGACCTCGGCCGGCGCACCGGCGGCCCGGGCAGCTTCGCTTGGCGCCAGGCTGCGCAGGAAAGGAATGGCGGCGGCGAGTACCACGCCCCCGCTCGCGCCGGTTGCCCTGAGCAGCCATTTCCTGCGCAGCAGAGTCGCTTGATCATGGTCAGGCATCGATGCTCCTTTCTTGCTCGTCAAGCGTGCCCGCTGTGCGGGGCGATTACAGCGGGACCTACAGCCATGCGGCGAGCTGCTGGCGGATCTTGTCGAACCAGCCGAGGCCCGACTTGCCGCCCGCCGTTTTCTTGTCGAGTTCGTCGATCTGCTGGTACATCGGCTTGTAGTCTTTTTTGTCGCCGTAACCGAGCAACTCGGCGATCTTCAACTGTTCGCGCGCGGCGGCGATGTTCTGCGCCAGCTTGTCGTTTTCTTCCTTGCTGCGGTTGGCCTTCTCGGCCAGCGCCTGGGCCGCCTTGATCTGCTCTTCCGCGCGCAGCTTGGGCAAGGGCACGATTTCGGTGGTCACGACCAGGGTATTGAGCATGGTGCGCAGCGCCGTCTTCGCTTCCTCGATCTTGCCGGCGTCGATCAGCGGCGTGATCGCCTTGATCGCCGCCGGATAGGTTTCGAGCGGAATGTTCAGTGTGCGCAATTCGATTTCACTCGCCAGGCCCTGCATCAGTTGGCGCGCCTTTTGCACGTCGCCATCGCGCAGGCGCTCGCGTACTTCTTTCACCGCCGCCTTGATGGTGTCGTCCTTCGCCAGCAGGTCGTGCGTGACCACATCGGTACGCACGGGTGCGAGCGCCAGCGTGGGACTGCGCGCCAGGATCAGCTCGAGGGTGCCGGTGGCCGATGCGAGCGCCGCGAGCGCATCGCGGTTGCGCTTGTCGTCGAGCGCCTTGAGGGCTTTTTCGGTTTCATCGATGGCCGAGCGGGCTTCGGTCATCAGCTCGCGCCGCTTTTGTTCAGCCGCGTCCGCGGTGCGCTTGTCGACTTGCGCTTGCACCGACTGGCTTGCCGGCGACTGCGGCTCGGGCTTGTTGGGCGGCGGCGCCTGGTTGGCGGCATGAATATAGAAAGGAATTAACAGCACCGCGACCAGCGTTGAAACACGCGGGGCAGTACGGTTGTGCGAGTTCATTCTGTTCTCCTGTTCCGGGATAGTGGGTGGAGCGCCGGTTTGCCGCTCCTGACTTGTTTGGACCGTGAGGGCGCCCGACGGTTCCGGCGACGCACGATGTTTTTTTGGCAAATGCGTGTGTAAAATGGTGGCGGCGTTCGCACGGCAACCCTATCAATTGAGGCAGACAATGAAGCGTTTCGAGTTCGACGACGGCAGCTCCAGCAAGTTTTGGGAAATCGAACACGATGGTTGCGACCTGCACGTTCGTTACGGCAAAATCGGCACCACCGGGCAAGCCCAAACGAAGACCCACGCCGATGCCGCCAAGGCTGGCGCCGCCATGGAGAAGCTGGTCCGCGAAAAAACCGGCAAAGGGTACGTCGAGACCGGCGCGGCAACGCCTCGCGCCACAGCGCCGCAGCCGTCCTGCGCGGCGCCCGCCCCCGTGCCCGCGCTCGCGAGCGGCGGCGCGCCCTGGCTGGCGGCCGGCCCGGTGCTCGATCTGCCGCCCGGACTGCTCGGCCCCGCCCTGCCCTCGCGTCGCTTTCCGGTCCCCCGGCCGCTCGACGCGGACGCAAGCTGGCGCGCGTTTCTCGCCATTGCCAACAAGCGCTTCGTGATCGCCCCGGACGCCTCGCATCCGGACGACCGCAACGCGGCCACCGAAGCGGCCGCGCGCCTGAGCGAGGGCGCCAGCGACGGCTCGTTCGCATCCGATGTGGTGCTGATGGCGCTCGACGCCTACCTGCACCAGCACCAGCAACGCGACCAGGCGAACGGGCAATTCCTCGATTTCCTGGTGGCGCGCAAAGGCTTGCCCTACGCCGTGGAGGTGTTCCTCCAGGCCGAAGGCAGCAGTTGCGACCATGCGGCCGGATGGGAGGCGCCCAAATGGCCGGTGATGTTCGCCCGCGACCGGGGCCGGGAATTCGCCACCAGCGAAGAGCACATCGACAGCGCGCCCGAACTGGCGCTGCGCGCCCATCTTGCCGCCGCCGCGCCGCAGGACTGGGAGCAGTGCGTGGCCAGCATTCGCGCTGCCCTGCCGCGCATCGCCCCGCAACGCCGGCCCTGGTACGCCATCATGCTGCCGGAGCTGCCCGACATCGCCAACGACCTGGCACTGACGCTTGATCATGCGCACGCGCCGGACTCGCTCAACTGGCTGCTGCTGGCGGCCACGTCGCCGGCCGCCATCGCCGCGCTGCGCCTGGACAGCGCGCGCCACGGCACGCCACGGCTGTTCAGGAAGCACACCATGATCGCCACCCTGGTACAGGAACGCGGGGCGGACGCGGTCGCGGCGCTGGAAGCGGGCCTGGAGTACGGGATCGTGGGCGAGGTGCTGACGCATATCGGCACCCCGGCCGCATTGATCGTGCTGGCGCGCGACGCCAGGGACGACAAGGCAACGCTGGTGCGCTTCTTCGGCCTGACCCGGCGCTGGCCGCTGGCCGCCATTGCCGCCCTGGCCGAACTGCTGGCGTCCGAGCGCGGCGCGGCCGCCACCTTCGGCTTCGCCCTGAACAACCTGGTGCGCGCGCATGCGGCGGCGGTCCCGGCGATCATCACCGCCATCGCGCCGGAGGGCGCCAGCCTGTTGGCCGGGCTGCACCGGGAGTTGAGCGTGCAGGCCGACCTGGCGGATTGCGCCGACCTGCCACCGGTGCTGGTCAATCCACCGTGGCTGGCCGCCGCCAGGCCGGCCCACGCGGTGCTCACGCTCAAGCCGCTGGCGCTGCCCGAACGCGAACAATGGGAGCCGGGCAGCCGCGCAGCGTGGCTCGCGCTCGACGACGACTTCGGCAAACAGCTCGACGCGGCCCGCAGCGATCCGCTGGCGCTGGCGTGGCTTACCGGGTTTCGCGACAGTCCGCAACGCGAACAGATTGCCGCCTTGATCGGCGGCGCCGATACCGAGCGCCTGATCGCGCTGGCGCGGGAGCACCGCAGCATCCCGACCCGCTACATGCTCGATGGGCGCGGCATCGCCAACTTGCCCGCGCCGCTCGGCCTGGCCCTGTGGAACGCGCTCGGGTGCGACGACGTGAGCAACCTTGGGTATGCCGTGGCGCGCTTCGGCCTGGACGCCCTGCCCTCGGTGGTGACGCTGTGCCGCGACTCGCCGGACGGTGGCCAGTGGCTCGCCCTGCCCTTCGGCGCGGTGGCGCTGGCGCAACCGATGGCGCGCAGCTTCGCCACCAAAAAGGCGGTGCGCGACGAGGCCCGCGCGTGGCTGCTGGCGCACCCGGAGCACGCGGCCTGCGGCCTGATCGCCGTGGCGCTCGGCAAAACCTGCCCGGCGCGCGCGCACGCCATCGTCGCGCTGCGCATGCTCGCCCACGCAGGCCAGCGCGCGCTGCTGCTCGATGTCGCCGCGCGCTACCCGCAACCGGAAGTGGCGGCGGCGCTGGCCGACCTGCTCGACCCGTACCAGCTGTTCCCGGCCAAGCAAGGCGCCTTCCCCGCCTTCTGGCAGCCGGGCGGATGGCGCCGGCCACTGCTGGCGCACAATGGAAAAGCACTGCCCGACAGCGCCATCGAACAACTCGGGTGCATGCTGCGCTTTCCGAGCGACGACGGTGTGTACGCCGGCATCGCCGACGTCAAGCGGGCCTGCACGGCCGAATCGCTGGCCGACTTCGCGTGGGAGGTATTCCTGGCGTGGGTCGGCGCCGGCGGTCCGCCCAAGGAGGGCTGGGGCATGGGCGCGCTCGGCCTGATCGGCAATGACGACAGTGCGCGCAAGCTCACTGCCTACCTGCGCAGCTGGCCCGGAGAGAGTCAGCACCAGCGCGCCGTGGCGGGGCTGGACGTGTTGGCCGCCATCGGCAGCGACACCGCGCTGATGCTCCTGAACGGCATCGCGCAGAAGATCAAGTTCAAGGCCTTGCAGGATCGCGCGCGTGAAAAAATCGCGCAAATCGCTGACGCGCGCGGCCTCGGCGTGGAAGAACTGGAAGACCGCCTCGCGCCCGACCTGGGCCTGGGCGAGGACGGCACCTTGCTGCTCGACTTCGGGCCACGCCAGTTCCGCGTCGGCTTCGACGAGACGCTCAAGCCGTTCGTGCGCGACGACGCCAAGCTGCGCCTGGCGGACCTGCCCAAGCCGAACAAGGCCGACGACAAGGCGCTGTCGGCGGCGGCGGTGGAGCGCTTCAAGGCGCTCAAGAAGGATGCGCGCACCATCGCCGCGCAGCAGGTGCGCCGGCTGGAAGCGGCCATGTGCGCGCAGCGGCGCTGGAGCGCGGACGTGTTCCGCCAGTGCCTGGCCGGGCATCCGCTGGTGCGCCATCTGGTGCAGCGGCTGGTGTGGGGCGTGTACGGGGGCGAGGCGAACCTGCTGGCGTGCTTCCGGGTCGCTGCCGACGGCAGTTTTACCGATAGCGCCGACGCGCCGTTCGCGCTGCTCGAAGGCGATGGGGTGCGCATCGGCGCTGCGCATGCGCTGGACCTGCCGGCGACGGACGCGGCGGCGTTCGGCCAGCTGTTCGCCGATTATGAACTGTTGCAGCCGTTCGCCCAGATCGGGCGCGACGTGCACACGGCCAGCGCCGCCGAACTGGCGTCCGGCAGCTTCGAGCGCTGGGTTGGCGTGGTGGTGGCGAGCGGCCGCGTTCTCGCGCTGGAAAACCAGGGCTGGCGGCGCGGCCGCGCCTGGGATGGCGGCGCGATCTGGAATGTCAACAAGCCGCTCGGCGGGGGACGCGCGGCGCAGCTGGACCTGAACCCCGGGCTGATGGCGAACAATCCGGGCGAATTTCCCGAGCAGACGCTGGGCAAGCTGATTGTGGGGGCGACCGATCGGCACGGGGAAGTGCCGGTCGCGGCCAGCTTGGACCAGCTCGACGCCATCGTCATCAGTGAACTGATACGGGATATGGAAAGGCTGCGCGAGTGATCCAGCAAAGTCATCGACACCACATAAAACGCTCAAATGGCAAAGCTAGGTCTAGTGGAATATATATGCACTGATTGCAGTTGCAACTGTTGCAGTGCCCACCTTCCTTACCGTGTCGACGACTGACTCCGGAAATGCCTTCTTCCCGTTGAGCATTGCCAGTAGTTCTTGTCCGGTCGCGACAACGGCAGATCTCTCTGCAGCACTACAGATTCGACTGCCGAGTGTATTGGCAACGAGCGCGTCCAGATCATGTTTTACCCGCTCGGAAATGTCCGCGTTATCGATACCGCTCGAATGGACTCCCTCCATTTGTTCGGCAGTTTCGCGAGTCACGTGAACTTCAATATCCGGATATCGAGACACATGCTGCTTCACATACGCTGAGCTATCGGTTGCCTTCAACTGGAAGGAATTGAGCGATTCGTGGGTGCTGCTAGATTTGATGACGACATCGGCACCTGGACGGTTGGTGGCGGCGTAGACCTCCGCATATGTATCAGTATGGGCAGCATTATAGTTTTTCACAAACAGCAGTTCATGATAAATGCCTTTGACATTGCTAGCCGCACCCTTGATTTGATGTGCCTCCAGCCCGCCTAAGTATTCGCTTAGCTCATATTCATCAGCATCATTCAATGCTCGTGATGAACGCCGCAACGCGTCCAATACCAACCGGCTTTCCGGACTATCATCAACGGCGGTTCGTGTAAGGAGTGCATAGAATACTCCACCGATCAAGTGCTCAAGATCAATTGTCGTTCGAGTCCCAGAGGAGATGACATAGTCCCCGAACCCATCGATCACCACGCGCTTAAAATCGACCAAGACGTGTTGGCGATAGGCAACCGCGTTCTTAGTATCAAGACTGGCGCAAATTTGGTCAGCGTGCTCAATCAGCATCGTGTGCAATGGTAAAAGGGTATTGTTCAGTAACTCAGATGCCAGTTGAGACGAGACAATAAATTCTTTATCCACCAAAAAATCATCGATCATTGATATCAAAAACCAGCAATATTGAACAATCCGCTGCTCTTCATCAGAAAGATCATCGAAGGCGCGCCGTTCCGAACCGAGCAACTTGTAAGCGCCCAAGCCGACAACAATCGTCAACCCGCCGGTGAGCGCGGCACCTGCCGCCATCCCGCCACCAAGCAATCCGCCAACCCAAGCCAGAGTGGCGTTTGTCGCTGCGGCGCCGGATAGACTCGCGATCGCGGTACCTGTGCCTGCGGTACCATATGTGCTGACCAACGCTAGCAAAGACGCCGTTGTAGCGAGTCCGCTGATTTTTGAAGCAACGACGGCGCCAAACTGAGATGCTGCTTTATGAGCATCGTCAGGACTGATCTGCATGATACAAGCGGAGATGTAATTCAGTTCGGCGCGCGTGTTACTCAAGAGCTTGTGCGCATTTTCTGCCTGGAAATACGGCTTGATTGTTTCCCGGGTATGTCCGTACATGCCGCCCAATACCGACCCTACCATTTGGAACTTTTTCCCGACCTCATATTCACTGGCAAGCTCGGTGGTCGGGCGTGCCACGAAGGTGTCGAAATGCTCACCGACAAAGGTTCCGGCTTTGTTCAGGCCGATATTTTCTGCCGCTGCCGAAGCGGAGCGCTCAGCCTTCACTACAGCTACAGCTATTGCGCTTTTGGCAACACTGGCTTTACCGCTGATATCAATATGCTGATCCACTTTTCGGCCCAATGAGCCAATCTGGTCGCCAACATTCTTAACTTTGTCTGTGATCAATAACTCGGCATCGAGCTTTTGCAAACCGTTAATTGACCAGGTCATCACTGCGCTTGCAGCACCACCTACTACATTTCCAAGTTCGATGGCTTGCTTCTGAGCACTACGCGTCCGCGACACTTGTTTTTTCATCCAGCAAACTCTTTAAAGGTTGACTAAGGGGCAAGGCGATGGGAGGTAGCATCTCGCAAGCAAATACTATTTTCAAAATGTAATTTTTTACCAGCCACAGAGTGGCATGATGACAGGCATCTGTCAAATCTTGGCGGCGGAGCGATCTCTGCCTGGCGTTTATCGCGGCGGCGTTTTGCCGCATCGCCCGGGTCTGGCGCTACAACCCGCGCAGCCCAGCGCGGCCGCCCTCAATGAACGAGCGCGTTTGAGTTTGAATAACCCAACGAAAAAAGCTCCCACTAGGGGAGCTTTTTTCTTGTTCTGGCGGAGATGGTGAGATTCGAACTCACGATACAGGTTACCCCATATGCGTCCTTAGCAGGGACGTGCCTTCGGCCACTCGGCCACATCTCCATTCTGGCCTACACAGTATTGCTAAGCCAGAAGACCAAGATCATACCGGATTCCCGCCGCGCCGAACAGGGCCGAAACGCCCCTCGCAGCGAAAAATTCACAGTTTTCCCGCTGCAAACCGGGCAACAAAAGCAAAAAACCCGCAGGCTCATGACGAGCGCTGCGGGTTTCTTGTCAGTCCAGGCGCAACCTGGACAGGATTCTGGCGGAGATGGTGAGATTCGAACTCACGATACAGGTTACCCCATATGCGTCCTTAGCAGGGACGTGCCTTCGGCCACTCGGCCACATCTCCATTCCGCCCAGTAGTTTCACCAGATCAGAAGA
>NZ_VUYU01000035.1 GCF_011682065.1 Massilia rubra
ATCTGCCGTTCGGGCAGTGGGACACGACGTTTGCGCAGGATACGACCTTGACCGCAGCGCTATTGGACCGCTTGCTGCATCACGCGCATATCGTGCCGATCGCGGGCGAAAGCTACAGGCTCAAGCACCAGCGCCAGGCAGGAATGATGCGCGGGTGCGAGGTCACGGAAATTGGCTGAACACATGGTGTGTTCGGTAACGGAGGTGTATCAGCTTTAAATCGCTGGCACTACGAAAACTGTATCAGTTTTAAATCGCCGTTGACACGCTGGTCTATATCGTCTATCAAACGCTGTTGAGGCAGGCTTTGCTGGCATGGCTGCCGCGCGCTGTCAGCGTGCGCATGGGCCCGCCCGCCCTGCCTGCGCGCAACGCACGGGCAGTCTGGACGATCCTTTTGTCGCTCGCCATCGGCGCCGCCACGCACATTTTCTGGGACGCGTTCACGCATCCCGATACGATCCCCGTCAATTACTTCGCAGCGCTGCGCGAGCGGGTGTCGCTCGGCGACTACGAGCTGCCGGCGTTCAAGATTCTCCAGCACGGCAGCAGTCTGCTCGGATTGATCGTGATGGCGACCTGCACGTTTGCTTGGGTTGCTGGTACGGAACCTCGCTCGCCATCTCCGCCAACGATGCGCAATTGGCAGCGCTGGCTGGCCGTCGCGGCGGTGCTGGCGGCGGCCCTTGGCGCCGCATGTGCCTACCTGAGCGCTGACCCGGCCCATCCCCAGCGTGTTCCATTTGCCGTCATCACGACCGGCATGGCGGCCGGGGCCATCGCTGTCGTGCTGTTGTGTAGCGGATGGATGGCATTTGCCGGCAAAGCGGCCGGCAAGGGCTGACGGCCGCAGACACCGGCGCGCGCCGCCACCGAGACGATTGATTGCGACTCGGGGATTGCCCTGGGCGCCGAAGCAAGCAATCAGTATGTGGCGCTGGGAGTGCGCTTTCCCTCCCGTTCCATCATCTCCGCCTTCTTCGGCACCAGGTAATCAGTCTATCAGGACGACACGCGGAATTTGCCACCTTGACCTGTCAAGTGACTTACCTGACAATCGTCGGCACGGAAAAAAATTTCTCGAGGATCTGGAATGAGCGATTGGGCAGAGTATTGCGATAGCATTGGCATGAACGCCGGTAGTGAAAATGACTATGATGATTGGCTTGACGGCCTCAGTAGATCTGCCGATGAAAAAAACGGCGTCAACCAAAAAACGCACGCGCCTAAAGTTTGCGAACCCACGCTCAGCCAAGATGAGATGATCGAGCTGTTGATTAAATCGACATGCACTGACAGTGGATTAGACACCAGAGTCAATTCGCTGACCTGTAACGACCCCAATGCCGACTTCGATATTTTCGCCATAGACGGTTTTCAAGAAGGAGAAAGCAGTGCGCTCGAAATAACAATCGACCACGAGCAGTACGTGTCACCTTCATTTCTCGCTCATTCGACCAAGCTCAGTGGCGTCCCCTTATTCGTCGATGATTACCAAAACGGATGGATTGCATGGGACTCGGAGGAACAGTGTCTTCGGACAGGGCCATCTTGTGCTCATCATGCCAAAAATCATAGAAACGCGAAATCAATTGCCAGGGAGCACCTGCATCCCGAATCCGAAGAAGCACGCCTGTTGATTTTTTTGAAGCGATGTGCCCTCTCAACAGATCATGGCAAAAAGCCGATCTTGTTGCGATGGGAAACCATAGATGAAGCTGCACCCGGACATGAGTTGAAAATTGAAAACCCAAGAACGCTGGGTTCAAATGAGCACGAAAATTACGTGCTGGCTTTTTACGACAGGTCAGGAAAAGTTCGCGTCCTTCCTCTAACCACGGCCGTAAAGCTCGGCGTTCCCCTTGCTACCCGCAATGCGACGTACTATGAGGATAGCGACACTTTGTATCCCAGCATAAATAACGCCAGCCTGCTTTCGCACGGCTTTTTAATGGCTACCAAACAAGATGTCTCCAAGTTTGATTACTTTCGCGTTCGGACGCAGGCTTCCATCTTTAGCTCCGTTATCGAACGCATCGAGCCCCCTCGGAACCTGAAGTATTCTTCCTTTGCCCTGAATGAACCCAACGATGCGCTAAACTTGGCCAGGCACATCGTTCAGTGGAGCGAAGCGTTACCGGACACGATTTATGTAAGCAACGGTGGGCACCCTTTGGAAGCGCAACTGGTTACGACTCCAAAAATGCTGCTTTACGCAACTCAAAAACTCGACACCCACGGCTGGGTTCGCGTGTACGATAACGCTCAGCGCAAATTCGTCATGAAACCAAAAGCGGAAATCTCTGGCTATGGTATAAATGAAATTCTCTTCTGAACGATCTAAGTGTTCGGGCGTCGCTCCAGTTATCGCTTAATTCGCCCCTGTTGACGCAATGTATCCGAATTGCAGGCATAAACTGCAGCGCCATTGCAGGCGAAACGCTGCCCCATATTAGCTGCCGTGCGCCAATGTATTCCTATCGAATGCGATCAAAGTCGGAATTTCGCTCTATAAATGAATGCCGATCTTTCGTCGCCCTTCGATACTTCAGCAATTTCGAGGCCAGTCAACCTGTTCGCGCTATAGCTTACGCGTGGCAAAAGGTCGGCCTCGGCCATATCTCCTACTTCAGTTCGGCGCATGCGTACAACGTCATGGATAGCGTCATAGTCGCGATGCACCAACTGACCGCCCTTGACTGACCGTGGCGTGAAGAATTGGAGAAAATCCGGATCCGTTTGGCTAAGCCGGGTCGGTCCCGGTCTGCGTTCGCGCCGTGGATTAGGGCTATCCGATACCCATACTGTTGTTGGTTCCTCGACTGAATCAATTCGGAACACTGCCTGTGAAGGGGTATTAGTTGCCCCGACTTCTTGTGCGACAAGCTGAAAGATTCCATTGTTTTGCTCGATCACATAATCCGCGCCTTGCCAGTTTGCGGGGATGCCACGTTGCGGATGGTATTCCGTAAAATTGAGCGCGGTGAGTGTGCCAGAGTATGCGGTTTCAGCCAAGGGACGAGACCCGTATCTTCGCAGCGCATTCTTCATGTGAAGGTACAACCAGACAGCACCCGGTGGTCGCATTTCCTTGTCATATGCAGTCGACGCCGGCCGCAGATGCACGTGCCAGGGCAGCGGTTTCAGTTCGATTGAACATTCCGCGTGAACTACCAAGGTTTGTTCAGGGCGCAAGGCCGGTGGGGGATTAGCGGGATCAAAAACCTTTGCTTCCGCTTTGCATTGCTGGAGATGTTGCAGTGCGCTTTGAAAGGGGAGTTCATCCACTGTACCAGTCAATAAAATTGCAGCCTCCCGGTTCACTCCCTGCAGGGCAGAAGCGGTCAGATTATGGCTCCCGGTCCATAACCAGCATTGCCGTCCCGCTCTCGCAAAGAAAACTTTTGAATGCATGAGGCCAGAGCCAACACCGGTCTCATATGGCAATTGAGAGCCGAGGTGATAGTAAATGTGGCCTGGCGCCAATTTGTGGAGTTTTTCGAGCGCCTCCTCATCGGTCGGCGTACCCCAAGCGACCACCAAAAATGATTCCGGCAACCGAAGCCGCTCAACATGGCGCTCCAAAAATTTTGCACCTCCCGCTGTCAAGAAAGCACAAGCGATGGAAATTTGATCTACCCCTTGCTCAAGAATTTCGTGGAGCACTGTGATTGCTCGCTCCTGCGGGTTAGCTGCGATGAATTCAGCTTGCATTGTCTATACTAACTTTCTGATCTATTTTACGAAAATGACTGTTGACGAGAAAAGCAAGGGACTCTACTGTACTCTGGCATGTCATTTCGAGGGCAAAGAAGGCCGAGTCCTTTTCAGGATGGTTACGTCCTGCCGGAGTTGCTGATTTTCCAGTTCCAATTGCCGTCTCCTCTGCTGCTCGGCAGTCCCGGTTCGGCCCAAGCGCGCGGCAAGGCGCGGACTGCCCGCCCGGTAAACGACGACGGGGCCACCAAGGCCCCGTCGCTGCAACTTACCGCATCCCTGCTCAGTTACCGGCTTTAACCGCCGGCAGATAAGGCATCAGGCGTGCCGCCATGCGCGTATCGCCCTTGAGCATCTCGATCTCGTCCGAGAGAATATGCGCCGCTTCCTGCAACATCACGTCCTTGGCGTCCTTGGCCGCTTTTTCGGCGGCCAGTTCGGATGCCAGGTTGCGCTCGTCGGCCTGCAAGCCATCATCCTGGCGGTTCGGCTTGGTGGCGGCGGCTTTGGTGGTCCTGGCCGGCGGCGCCAGCTTGCTGCGCGCATCCTTGGCGTCGGTCACGTCGGCCGGCTCGTCGGTGACGGCGGCGCGCAGGGCCACCTGGCGCGCTTCGCGCTGCTTCGCCTTCGCTTCCAGCGCATCGCGTTCCTTGCGCCGCACCGCTTCGTTGAGCGAAATCACGTTGTCCTTGCGCAGCTTACGCAACTCGGTCATGTCTTCCTGCAAGTACTGGAAGTCCTTGTCCTTGGCGATGCGCGTTTCGTGACGTTTTTGCAGCGGGGCAATCAGTTGCTTCAAATTGCCCGACGGCGTGAACGCGACCGGCTTGATGGCCACCCATGGCAAGGCGTTGTCGTAGCTCGATTCGCCAAAGCCTTCCGGATCGGACGTGACCGGCATCTTGATGTCGGGCGTGACGCCGCGCAACTGCGTGGTGCCACCGTTGATGCGGAAGAACTGCGCGATCGTCATCTTGAGCTCGCCGTAGCGGGCTTTTTCGCCGGGGTTGCCACGGTCGAGGTTGACCAGGGTCTGGACCGTGCCCTTGCCGAAGCTCGGTTCGCCCAGCACCAGGCCACGGCCGTAATCCTGGATCGCGGCGGCAAAGATTTCGGACGCCGAGGCCGAGCCACGGTTGATCAGCACGCCCATCGGGCCATCCCAGGCCAGGCCGGCCTGGGTGTCGCTCTCGACCGCCACGCCGCCGTCGGCGCTGCGCTGCATCACGACCGGGCCCTTGTCGATGAACAGGCCGGTCAGCTCGACCGCTTCGCCCAGGGCGCCGCCGCCATTGTTGCGCAGGTCGATCAGCACATTGTCGACCTTTTCTTTCTTGAGCTCGCCGAGGATGCGGGCCACGTCGCGCGTGGCGCTCTTGTAGTCCTTGTCGCCGCGGCGGCGCGCTTCGAAGTCGAGGTAGAAGGTCGGCAAGGAAATCACGCCGACCCGGCGCTTGACGCCGCCATCCTTGACTTCGATGATGGTTTTCTTGGCGGCCTGCTCTTCCATATTGATTTTCTTGCGCACCAGCGCCACCGTGACGGTCTTGCCGTCGGTGCCGGCGTCGACCGGCAGCACGTTCAGGCGCACCACCGATTCCTTGGGACCACGGATCAGCTGGACCACGTCGTCGATGCGCCAGCCGAGCACGTCGGTGAAGCCCGGCGAATCGGCCTGGGCCACGCCGACGATGCGGTCGCCCACTTTCAGCTTGCCGGACATGCCGGCCGGGCTGCCGACCACGATCTCGCGGATGACGGTGTAGTCTTCGCGCTGCTGCAGCACGGCGCCGATGCCGTCGAGCGAGAGGCGCATGGCGATGGCGAAGTTGTCGGCCGAGCGCGGGCCGAGGTAGTTGGTGTGCGGCTCGATCGAGGTGGCGTAGGCGTTCATGAAGGTCATGAACACGTCTTCGCTGTCGACCTTGCCCATGCGGCCGACGTAGTTTTCGTAGCGCTTGTCGAGCGTTTCGCGGATCGACTTGTCGTCTTTACCTGCCAGCTTCAGGCGCAGCCAGTCGTTCTTGACGCGCTTGCGCCACAGGTCGCGCGCTTCCTCGATATTCTTCGGCCAGGCCGCCTTTTCGCGGTCGATCTGGAAGGTTTCGTCGGTGGTGAAGTCGAACTTGCCTTTGAGCAGCTCACGCGAATACGCGAAACGCTCGTTGAAGCGCTGCTGGTACAGGCTGTACATGGAAAACGGCGTGGCCAGGTTTTCCGCCTTGATCGCATCGTCGAGCCTGGTGCGGATCGGCTCGAAGCCATCGATATCGCTCTGCAGGAAATGCAGGCGGTCGCTGTCGAGCGACTTGAGGTAGCGGTCGAAAATCTTGTCCGACATCGCATCGTCAAGCGGGGTGACCTTGTAATGGTGGCGTCCAAAGACCG
The DNA here is from genome assembly GCF_011682065.1 of Massilia rubra. Taxonomy (GTDB): domain Bacteria; phylum Pseudomonadota; class Gammaproteobacteria; order Burkholderiales; family Burkholderiaceae_D; genus Telluria_A; species Telluria_A rubra. Next base: position 6,106 of record NZ_VUYU01000035.1, read on the forward strand.
TGGCGGCCCAGGCGGCGGCCTGGGTTTGCGTGGCAACCGGCTTGAGCGGCGTGGTGCCGGCTTTGGCAGGCTGGGCAACCGCCTTGACGGGCTGCGGGACTGCCGCTTGTGTCGTCGCGGCAAATGCCAGTGCGACCATCAACATGTGCTTCTTCATTCGTTGTCTCTCCGAGCGGGAACTGGTGTTATCTGCGGGCGAAACCGTGCAGTGCAAGGGCGCCCAGCCGCTAAATCGGCTACTGCTTCCGATTCTAACAGGATAGTGGCATAACACAGGGCGAGCCACGCAGCGGCGCGAAACCGAGCTTACGGGCTGACGGCGCTACCGCTTCATGGATTTACAAATTGAAACAGGTGTGGCCGGAAGTGGAACACCGTCCAGCCCGCACCGCCGATGATGAACAGATAAGGCCAGGACCGCACCGCGATGCGCCAGTCGACCATCGAAGGCCAGAACGAGAGGAACTGGGGCGCCAGCGCCAGCGCGATGAGCAGGTCGCGCGGGTCGAACTGCCAAGCCTGGCGTGTGCGCCACCAGGCCACGCAGAGCGGCAGCAGCACAATCACCAGCGGCGCCAGGGCGGCCGGGGCGGCGTTGTACCAGCGCACCCGGGTCAGCGTGACCGAGCCGAGTTCCCAGTGGCGCCCGACCCGGCGCGGGATCACGGTAAACGAGGCGGGCCGTGCGCCGGTCAGCAGGCCGGCCACGAAATGGGCCAGCTCGTGGCAGATGGTGCCGGCCACGGTGAACAGGAAAAAGAAGGGATGGGCTCCGGCCAGCACCCGGATCACCAGCGCCAGCGCGACCGAGGGCGCGAGGTAGAGGAGGATGTCTTTCATGATGCGGGAAACTGTCCGGCGTTCATGGCCAAACTTATACCATAGACCAGCCCGGCAAGACGCAGGCATGGTATCGTGCGCCCCCCTTACACCGCACTGCGCCATGCCGATGTTTACCACTATCCGCCCTACCACCCCCAATTCGCCGGCGCTGAATGCGCAACTGGCCATACTGACGCATGCTCACAGCGAGCTGATGGCCGCCGTGCTCGGCGCAGTCCAGCCGGGCATGGCCACCGCCGACCTGGCCGACATGGCCCGCGAACAAGCGAAGAAACGGGGCATTGGCCTGACGATGCGCACCAACATGGGTTTTCCCGACGATATATCGGTGTGCCTCAATACGCAGGCGATGAATGCGATTCCGAGCCGGACCACGCTGATCAAGGATGGCGACGCAGTCAAGTTGGCAGTGTGCGGCACCGACGGCGCAGGCGCATTTTGCGTGCAGAACTGGAGCATGCAGGCCGGCACGATCCTGCCCCGACGACGCCTCCTGCTCGAGCACGCCCGCGCATGCATCGACGCCGCCGTGCCCTTGTGCCGCCCCGGCGTGACCGTGTCGGCGCTGGCGGCGCAACTGGGCAAGTCGGCGCTCGAAAAGGGGATCTTCCTCTCGCCGCAGTTTGCCGGCCATATGATCGGCGCGGAACCGATCCTGCCGCCGATGATCGTAAAACCGAAAAGCTGGTTCGGCACCGACCATGTACTGACCGAAGGCACGGTGCTGTCGCTGTTCGTGCTGGCCCATGAGGGCAAGCCGACGCTGACGGAGAGAGGCGATGGCTGGACCGTGATCGACCGCCAGGGTGGCCTGTCGGCCGCCTTCAGCCACATGGTGCGGGTGGCGAGCGCGCCGCAGGTGCTGACAGGGGCGTATCCCCTGCACGCCTGAACCCTAAGTAAGTGCTAGTAAAACTGGCAATCCCAGCGCCACTGGCCATCCGGCGCGCGGAAGAAGTAGCCGACGCCATTGTCGCCCCACATCCAGCCGACCTTCTCTTCCGAGCCAACCTGGAACACAAAGTCGTGAAGGCCGACGCCGTGCTGGATTTCGTACGGATAACCGCCCACCTTGGTGCCGGTATAGCGCGTAAAGCCGTCGAAAAACGCGTCGGTCGCGGCCTCGTCGTCATTGACCGCAGCCAGGTCGACGATTTCCCAGGCGCCTTCCCAGGCCGGCGCGTCATCGTCCACCCTGGTCCAGCGGATGGGAAACGGCTTGACGGGTTTCGTTACCTCCGGCAAAGGAACCAGGCCGTCGAGGCGCGCGTACTCCCGGATCAGCCATCCTTCGCCGTGCGGCAGATCGAAGGGATGGCGCGACTGGTTGTGGAACAGCACCAGCAAGGCAACGTCGCGCAACTGCTCGGGGACGTACGGCAGCTCGGCCACGTGGATTTGCAGCAGCGGGAACATCGGCTTGCCTTCAAACTCGGGCAAGGTCTCGTGCGGCAAGCCGACGCCGCGCCCGAACCAGGACGTCAGCGGGTCCTGCGGCGGACGAAAACCGCCAGCCGTGGCCAGCGCGGCACTGCGCAGGTGCTGGCGCAGCTCGTCCAGTTGCACACGGGCGACGGGATTCATGCTGCGCCGTTCTCGGACAAAAAACCGCCTTGCGGTATCCAGACCACGTCATCCCCTTTGCACAAATGAATATCCCCGGTGACACAATCGCGATGTAAACACAGCGCGGCGGCATCAGCGGGGACAAAATTGGATTACGGGTTCGCCAGCCCGGCCCGATAAGGGCAGGACGGCATCAAATCGTTCTATTTATAGAACGCTTCGACCGTGCCTTTGAGTTTGATCAGCATCGGATGGCCCTTGCGGTCCAGTGCTTTGCCGGATGGAATCTTGATCCAGCCTTCGCTGATGCAATATTCCTCGACATTCAGGTGCTCTTTACCGTTGAGCTTGATGGCGACGTCGCGTTCGAACGCCGCTTCATTGTGAAAAGGGCTGCGCGGGTCGATCGACAGGCGGTCGGGCAATGGGGGGAGTGTAGTGGTATCGTTCATGGACGAATTATCCCCCAGATCGGCGACGAGTACAACGCTCTTCGGTAGCGCCTTTTGCGCCAATGGCAAGTATGGCATCATGCGCCTTTCGGGCGAGCTGCCCAACCTAAAAGGAAATCATGACAGCACTGACACGTTTCAGCGACGCGGAAGACGCCCTGCACGAGGGCCGCCACGACGAGGCGCTCCAAGGCTTTATCTGGTTCTACCAGCACGCCCTGGACGAAGATCCGGCACTGGAAGAAATACGCTACTACCTGGTCGGCATGTGGGCCGAACTGGGCCGTGCCTACCCCAAGGCGCTCGACGCGCTGCGCACCGTCCGCGCCGACAAGGCCAAGGCGCTGCTGGCCGGCGCCAACGACCGCGAAGCGTTCTGGGATATCGTCATCATCGATTCGGAACTCGGCGATACGGCGGCGACCTATCAGTTCTACAAGGCGCTGGCCGCAGCCTCGCCGGTATTTGCCGCCGACTGCGCGCTCATTGCCATGCCGGCCATTGTGGAGGCGCGCGACTACGCCCTGGCGGCAAAACTGATGCCGCCGGCCGAGCCGTTCGTGCGCGAGATGGCGCGCGTGCTGGAACAAGACATCGCGGCGATCAAACAGCGCCCGTTCTCGCACTTACCCGAGCGGCGCGCCGAAATCACGACCTACGTCAGCGAAGTCCGGCGGGTACTGACCGTTTTGGCCGGCAATGGCGAACTTGATGAAGCCGCCAGTATCAAGGCGCTGGCGGTGAGCCTGATCAAAAACCCGTCCGTACGCAGGGAGGTCGCGGCCGGATTGAACAAGCGTTCCAGGGCGCGGGTTTCCTGACAGCGCCAGCGGCGACCCGGGCGCCTCACACTGCCGCGTAAGCGTGCAGCAGCGCGTCCTGGTTCGCCGCTTCCGCAATATGCAACAACACGGTTTGCTTGAGTTCGACTACCGGATGCACCGCGTCGTACTTGCAAAAGCCGAACACCTCCTCGATCGGATCGTCGGCATGCCATGAAGTGGGAATGAAATGCTGGTCGGGGATATCGCCGAAGTCGAACGCTTCGATATTGGCCATATCGACCGCGTCGTCCCAGGAACTGCAATCGACGCCCCAGGCGATCATGTAGCGGCAACCGGACTTGACGATCCAATCGCTCACCTGCGATTGCCATTCGGGCGCGACCGCCGCGTCGGCGATGACCACCATTTTGTACGGCGCCGGCTGCACCCGCCCTGTGGGCAGGCTGCCGGGCGCCAGATGAATATAGGTGACAGGATGGGACATGCAACACCTCCTTACCCTCGGGCCGTGTCAGCCCGCGTAAAAACACCGGCCGCAGGCCTGGCGGTATTGCTCGTTGCCGCCAATGGACACTTGCTCGCCTTCCCTGATCCGCTTGCCCTGCTCGTCCACGCGGATGTTCATCGTGGCTTTTTTGCCGCAGGTGCAGATATTCTTCAATTCCTCGATGTCGTCGGCCAGCGCCAGCAAATAGGCCGAACCAGGAAACGGCTCGCCCCGGAAATCGCTGCGCAAACCATAGCAGATGACCGGCACGCCGCGCACCTGCGCCAGCTGGTGCAATTGCTGCACCTGCGCGGTCGACAAAAACTGCGCCTCGTCGACCAGCACGCAGGCCACTTTCGGCACCTCGGTCAGGAAATCGGTCGCGCCATCGAAGATATCGACCTCGCGCTGCGGTCCCAGGCGCGATGTGACCTGCCCCACGCCGTAGCGGCTGTCGATCGCGGCCGTGTACAGCTTGACCTGCTGGCCCTGCTCTTCATAGTTATGCGCAACTTGCAGCAGCGCTGTCGACTTGCCGGCGTTCATCGCCGAATACCTGAAATAAAGTTTTGCCACTGCGTGTTCCCACCGATTGAAGCGCGTCATTATAGCAAGCGCGGCGGACGCGTCTGTTGCATCTTAGAGCCTATCTCAGTAGATCGGGGGAAGCTGATGGCGACATGCGCGTAGGCGATGCATGGCAAGCGAGGGCAATGCGCGAGGAGGCCGCATGGCTAGCCATGCAACGACGAGGGTATTCCGAAGGAATACCGAGGCCGCACTCGCTTGCCAGGCGTGCCAGCAGCGACTCCGATCTACTGAGATAGGCTCTTAGTATCAGCGGGTGAAATCGACGACCACTTTGCCGGGCCCATGCCCGCTGTGGCTTTCTTCGATGGCCTGCGCCAGGCCGTCGATGCCGATGACGCGGGCAATCGTCGAGCGCAGCGTCCCTGCGGCGACCATGGCGGCGATCTCGCTCAATTGCTGCCGGTCCGGCGCCATCGTGAACCACAGGCCGCGCCGCCCGGCCGGTGCGCGCGCCGCGATGTCGGGAGCGGCCGTGCTGACAATGGCGCCACCCTCGGCCAACACCTGCCACGAGCGATCGAGCGTGTCGCCGCCCACCAGGTCGAGCACCAGGTCGATGTCGCGCACCTGCTCCTCGAAGCGTTCGGCGTGCCGGTCGACTACGCGGTCCGCGCCCAGCGCCAGCACATGGCCGCGACTGGCCGCCGACGCCGTCGCCAGCACCACCGCACCCGCCGCCTTGGCAAACTGCAGCGCAAAGCCCCCTACCCCGCCGGCCGCGCCGTGGATCAGCACCTGCCGGCCGGGCAGCAGCGGGCCGGCGGCGCGCAATGCCTGCCACGCGGTCAGGCTGGCCACCGGCAGCGCCGCGGCCTGCACGTAATCCATCGCCTGCGGCACCAGCGCCAGCTTGTACGCCGCCACCGCCACCACGTCGGCGTAGGCGCCCAGGGCGCCGAACGGTCCCATGACCCGGTCGCCCGGCGCAAAGTCGGTCACGCCATCGCCGAGCGCCATCACCTCCCCGGCCAGCTCGATGCCGAGGGTGGCCGGCAGCGCAAGGGGGAACACCGCCTGCAGATACCCCTGGCGGATCTTCCAGTCCAGCGCATTGACGCCGGCGGCGCGCACCCGCACCAGCACCTCGCCGGCGCCTGGCGCGGGCACGTCAACCTGGTCGACCCGCACCGCGTCGGCGCCGCCGTACGCGTGAATGCGAACCGCGCGCTTCATGCCGCTTCTCCCAGCGCCGGGTAATCGGTGTAGCCGGCCGCGCCGGGCGAGTAGAAGGTGGCTGAATCGGGCGCATTGAGCGGCGCGTCGAGCCGCAAGCGCCGCACCAGGTCGGGGTTGGCCAGGTAAAGGCCACCGAACACCGCGGCGTCGGCACGCTGCGCGCCGATGGCCGCGTCAGCGCTCTCTTTTACCAGCCCGCCGCCTTGCAGGTAAGCGCCGGCGAACAGCGGGCGCAGCGCCGCGTGGTAGTCGAATGATGTCTTGAATTGGGCCACGTGCAGGTAGGCCAGCTTGAGCGGGGCCAGTTGCCGCACCAGGTAGTTGTAGGTCTCCTGCGGCGCGGCGTCGCTGATGTCGTTAAAACCCATCTCCGGCGCGATCTTGATGCCGACCCGCGCGCCGCCCGCCTCGCCGGCCATCGCGGCCAGCACGTCGAGGATGAAACGCGCGCGGTTTTCCAGCGAGCCGCCATATTGGTCGGTGCGCTCGTTGGTGGACGAGGACAGGAACTGCTCCGGCAAATAGCCCGACGCCGCATGCAGCTCGACCCCGTCGAAGCCGGCGGCGAGCGCGTTGCGGGTGGCAATACGGTACTCCTCGATCACGCCTTGCACCTCGCTGGTCGACAGTGCGCGCGGCTGCGTCAGTTCGAGCGGGCCGGCGGCGGTATAGACCGTGCCGGCCGGCTTGATCGCCGATGGCGCAAGCGGCGCCGCGCCGCCAGGCAGCATGCTCGGATGCGACATGCGCCCGCAGTGCATCAACTGCATGAAGATCCGTCCGCCCTTGCGGTGCACGGCGTCGGTGACATCCTTCCAGGCGGCGATCTGCGCATCGGTATGAATGCCGGGGGTGCGCACATAGCCCTTGCCCATCGGGCCAGGAAAGGTGCCTTCGGTGATCAGGAGGCCGGCGTCGGCGCGCTGTTCGTAATACGTGGCGACGGCGGCGGACGGCACGCCGCTGGCGTCGTCGGAGCGCGAGCGCGTCATGGGCGCCATCATGATGCGGTTGGGCAGTGTCAGGTGGCCGAGTTCGAGCGGAGTGAATAAGGTGTTCATCTGTTTCCCTTCTGGCTGAGTGAGAACCCATGGTACATTGCTGCATCAATGAGATAAACAGCCAAAAACAAGATTCACTGCTGCATAAATGGAGCAATCGGCATGCAATTACTGAACTACATGCAGCTCTACGTGGAAGTGGCGAAGACCAAAAACTTCCGCAAGGCGGCCGTCACGCTCGGCATGTCCAGTTCCACGCTGTCGCGTAATATCGCCGCGCTGGAAAAGGAAATCGGCGTGCGCTTGCTGCACCGCTCCACGCGCCGGGTCGAGCTGACCGACGCCGGGCAGGCGTACTTCAACCGCTGCCAGGGCATCGTCGAAGAAGCCAACGTGGCGCACGAAGCGCTGCGCGGCGATGCGGCTCGTCCGAGCGGCACCTTGCGCGTCTCGATGCCGGTGGACCTGGCGATCAACTACCTGGCGCCGCTGCTGGCCGAATTCGCCATCGCCTATCCGCTGATCGACTTCGAACTCGACGCGGCCTCGCGCCGGGTCGACCTGCTGGCCGAGCCGTTCGACCTGGCGATTCGCATGGGGCCTGCGCCGACCGCGCCATCGACGCTGGTCGCACGCCAGATCGCGCTGCTCGAGCGCCAGCTATATGCGGCGCCGGCCTACCTCGACCGGGCGCCCCCGCTCGACCATCCGGACGACCTGATACGGCACGCCTTGTGCGCCGCTCCGGGCATCCGGCAGGATGGATGGACCTTGTTTAAGGGCGCGGCCAGCGTCACGGTGCCGGTCAGGGCGCGCTTCCTGATGAACAACGTGGGGTTGAGCCGTGCGCTGGCGGCCGAAGGCGCCGGCATTGCGATCCTCGACAACGTGATCGCGCGCGAAGAACTGGCCTCGGGACGGCTGCTGCGGGTGCTGCCGGAATGGCGCCTGGCGCCGATCCCGGTGCATGCGATTACCGATACGCGCCTGCTGTCGGCGCGCACGCGGCTGTTCGTCGACTTTTTGAAGGCGCGCCTGCTAGCGGCTTAGGACGCGCGCAGGGTTGCCGACAGCGGTGGCGCCGGCCGGCACGTCGCGCGTGACCACGCTGCCGGCGCCGATGACGGCATCGTCACCGATGCTCACACCGGGCAGGATGATGGCGCCGCCGCCGATCCAGACATTGCGTCCGATGCTGACCGGGCGGCCCCACTCCAGTCCCGCTTTACGCTGCGCCGGATCGCGCGGGTGGTCGGCCGTGTAAATCTGCACGGCGGGGCCGATCTGCGTGCCCTCGCCGATGGTCACGCTCACCACGTCGAGAATGACGCAGTTAAAGTTCAGGAACACGTCTTTGCCGAGGTGGATGTTGTAGCCGTAGTCGCAGTGGAACGGCGGGCGGATCACCGCACCCTCGCCCACCGCGCCGAACTGCGCGGCCAGCAAAACGCGGCGCGCCGACGCCGACTCGCCCAGGGCGGCGTTGTAGCGCACCATCCACGCCTTGGCGACCGACTGGTCGGCCTGGATTTCCGCGTCGCCGGGGCGATACGCTTCGCCGGCCAGCATTTTCTGTTTTTCGCTCAAAATCACGTTGCGCTCCTATTGGCCGGGATGGTATTTGCGTTCGAGGTGCTTCTCGATATCGGCTTTGTAAAACAGGACGTCCTTGAACTGCCCCTTGCTGTACATCTCGGCCTGGTCGCTGAAATGCGGTGAAGCCGGATTGCCGCTGTTGCCGCCGGCCAGAATGCTTTTGGCGCGCACGCGCGGCCCGAACTCCACGACCGCCACGAAGCTGTTGCCACGGTCGCCGTAGATGCGCTTCGTCGTTTGCGGCGCCACCATGCCGAAGGCGGCCAGCGAACCCCAGTTGGCCGACGCGAACGCCACCGGATAACTCGGTTTGGCGTCATCGTACTGCTGCCTGACATCGCCGCTGATGCGCTGGAAGCGGTTGATCTCGCCCCATGGCGTTTGCCAGGCGCCAAAGTCCGTCTCCAGCCTGGCCGTGGCGCGCACCAGCGCTTGAAGGCGCTCGGCCGGCGCCAGGCTGTCGCGGATGTAGTCGAGCGTCGGCACGCCCTTCGCCTTGGCGGCGGCGGACGCATGCGCGACCATCTCCTGGCCCCAGTAGACGGCCAGCGAGGTCGGAACCGAGTCGACGCCGTAACGGCGGTCCCACGCGCGCAAGGCGGCCATTTGCGGCGCCAGCTGCGCCTTGAGCGCGTCGCCGGCGGGCAGCTCGTCGTAGGCGGCGGCCAGTGAGGCGATCAGCGGATCGAAGGCGGTCAGGTGGCTATCGTACGCGGCGGCGATCAGACTATCGAGCGTGAAATCCTTGCGGTTTTCCAGCACGGCCACGGCATGCAGGCCGCGCGCGTTCTCCGGCAGCGACCACATATACGCAGGGTAGTCCTGCTGGCGCGGACTGTTCGCACCCGCCGCCGCGAACGGCCAGTTGTTGGTGTTCTGGATCCAGCCGCTGGCCGGGTTGAGCAGCGTGATGGTCTCGTCAATGGCGTGCAAGCCTTGCCATTCGGTGGCCGGATTGCTGCCGTCGACGGGCTTGTTCCAGTCGAAGGCGGTGTCGCGCTTCGGCACAAAATTGCCGTGGAAGTAGGCGATGGCGCCGTCGGCATCCGCATACACGGTATTGTTCGACGAGTTGGTGCGCAGCTCCATCGTCGTGCGGAACGCCTTGTAATTGCGGGCCTTGGTGCGCATGTACGACTGCGTGAGGGCCTTGAGCGGCTCCTCCATCAGCTTGACCGCGACCCACTTGCCGTCCTGCGCGCGCACCACCGGACCGTGGTGGCTGAAGTAGGCGGTGACGCTCTTGCTGGCCATGCCGCCGGCGCTCTTGTAGGGCAAGGTGATCTTGACTTCGCGCAGGGAGCGCTCGCCGCCGCCGTACTGGTAGACGTACCTGCCGTCTTTTTCGGTCACCGTTTCGAGGTACTCGTCGATCACATCGCCGCCGCCCGAGGTATGCATCCAGCCGGCTTTGTCGTTGAATCCCTGGTAGACGAAGAACTGGCCCCAGGTCACGGCGCCGTAGGCGTTCAGGCCCTCGTTGCTGACGACGTGGACTTCGGGCCGGAAGTAGAACGAGGTGTGCGGGTTGATCAGCAGGAGCGCGCGCCCGGACGCGCTCAGTTTGGGGGCGATGGCGAAGCCGTTCGAGCCGCGCGGTTCGCGGTCGAGGGCATTCGGGGCGTCCGCCAGCGCCAGCGCGCTCTTCTTGCCGTAAAACTGCTCCAGCTCCTTGAGACTGATCGACTCGATATCGCCGCCGATGCTGCCTTCGCTGAACGCGAGCGCCATCCACGGCTCGAAATGCGTAATCAGCCTGGGCTTGACCTCGGGATGGGTGTGCAGGTAAAAGTTCAGGCCATCGGCAAAGGCGACCATCAATTTTTTAAGCCACGCCGGGCTGGCCGCGTACCTGGCCCGCATGTCGCCCGGCGTGATGAACATCTTCATGCGCAGGTCGCGCCAGATTTCGGCCTCGCCTTCGACTTCGGCCAGGCGCCCGAGCGCGTTGATGTAATTGAGTTCGACCCGGTTGAAATCGTCCTCCGCCTGCGCGTACAGCAGGCCGAAGACGGCGTCGGCGTCGCTCTTGCCGAAGACGTGGGGAATGCCCCACTTGTCGCGCATGATGGTCACGCGCTGCGCTGTCTTGTGCCAGCGCGCCTGTTCGGGCGTCACAGCTGATGGCACGCCGGCGCGCTTGTCAGGCGCGGCGCCGGCGGCCATCGCGCTGGCGATGGTGGCGCAGCCAAGCAGTGTCGAAACGAGAAAGGGTCGAAACATCGATGCATCTCCTGACGATTTTCAATAGCGGCTTGCGCCCCCGCGCGGCTACGCGGCGCTCTCGCCCAGTGCCGCGAGACGCTCCCTGAGGGCCTGGTTCTCGGCGCCCAGGGCATCGACCTTCTCGCGCAGGGTTGCCACCTGGGCGCGCAAGTCGGCTTCGGCGTCGGCCGGCGGCTCCTTGGGCGGACGGCTTGACGCCTTCTGTTCGCGCACCTGGCGCGCCGCCTGTTGCAGTTCCTTGCGCCCGCCGGCCACCGCCGCGATCTGCACCGATTCCGGCAGCGACGCCACGTTGGCGGCGGCGTTGATCGAGATCGTCCCCGAGCGCACCGCTTCAACCAGCTGCGGCGTGGCCGCCTTCTGGATGCGTTCAATCTGGCTGATCGTATTGCTCGACACGCGCGCGGCCTTGGCCACGTCTTCGCGCGTGTTCCAGGGCGGCGACTCGGGCGCCTTGGCCGCGTCGGGCGCGGCCTGCGCAGCTTCCGGTTCGGTGGCGCGCTGGGCCACGCGGGCGGCGACGATGTCTTTTTTGCGCAGCGCGAGCACGCCGCGCTGGTAGTCCGAGACGCTGCGGCGCGCCAGGTGGTTATCGATCATCCACAGCATGACGTCGTCGAGCGAGTCGAAGGTCGCGTTCTGCACGGTTTTGAAGGGGATGCTGTGCTTCTGGCAGATGTCGTAGCGATTGTGGCCGTCGATCAGCACATCGTTCCACAGCACCAGCGCGTCGCGGCAGCCCTCGGCCAGCAGGCTGCGTTCGAGCGCGGCGTATTCGTTGGCGGTGAGCGGGTCGATGAAGGAACGCAGTTCCTCGTTGATAGTGATGTTCAATTCGTGTCCTTGTAAGTACTGCGGCGGGCCGGACTGCGGCGCGCCGCCACGAATGCTACACCATACCGCTGGCCGAGGGAATGGAACGGGCGCGCCACACCTGATCGTTTGAGGAATCGCGGTCATCGCTAGCCGATGGATGGGAATATTGTTCTTGCTCGCAATGCTCAAATCGCTTGATTCGGAGGCGTCGGATAACTCGCTCCGATGTGGCACACATCGACCAACTGCTACGACCCTGTTCATCCACCAATTAATGCGACTACACAGCAAAAGACGCGACTGAGCCGGCAAGGGAAGGTTCCTCTTTTGCAATTTTGCTGAGTTATACTGATTTCGATCAACTTCCGCTCGCGGCCAAAAGTGGGGCTTAGCCGCACATGGCGTCGAGTCGGCCTCATTCCAATTTGCGATTAACAGGAAAAGCGATATGCGTAGTTCATGGACCAGATTCGAAGTATGGCTATCAGAGCATTGGCCTGAAGGGCTCGCTGGCCTTAACCCACCGGCGACGGATGAACAGATTGCGGGCCTTCAGGAAGCAATTGGAATCACCTTGCCAGACGATTATGTGGCCTGCCTCAAGATCCATAATGGCCAGAATCCGGATACAGGCGGATTGTTTGAGGGTTCCGAATTCCTGTCAACGGATGAAATCCTGGCGCAATGGACGGTATGGAAGGATCTGCTCGACGGTGGGGACTTTGCAGGTATTCATTCTGATCCCTCAAGTGGAATTCAGAGCGACTGGTGGAATGCCAGATGGATTCCATTTACCCACAACGGTGGTGGCGATCACCTTTGTCTCGATCTTGCCCCAGATGCATCCGGATCGGCGGGACAGGTGATCACCATGTGGCACGATTCAGGCGAGCGGGAGCTAGTCGCCCCACATTTCGGTTCGTGGTTCACGTCGTATACGAAACGCGTATTTTCTGGCGACCTCGTTTACTCGGATGAGTACGGGGGTTTAATTGACCGCGAAGACGCCTGATTGACATCGTTTTAAGGTGCGCTCCCGCCAATTGCAGCACTTGTCGAGCGACTGCTTTGGGGCGATATGGCCGGTCGCCACAGGCCACTTGCAGCCAGGGGGATCTATTGAATGAGAGAAAAATGAAGAAACTTGTTGTTGCACTTGCCCTGGTCCAGTTTGCTGCATTTTCCAACGCAAGCCCCGGTTTGGAAGGGGAGTATGTCTGCGATAGTTGCCACGGATACCTGACGGTGAAAGCAATCAAGGCAAAGACTTACAAGGTTTGGCTAGGCACAGGCGGTGGCAGTTGTGGTGGTGAAGTCTTCGCCAAAAGTAATATGGCGCAGGCAGTCGGCAACACAATCACCTTTACCTGGAAGCTTAAGAATAAAGTATGCAAAACCAAGATCTCGATTGAGGGGGCGCATGCTTTTGTTAGCGATAGCTGTACCCGCCCGGAGGATGAGGACGACTCAACCTGTGCGGTGCTTGGCAAGTATACGAAGCGGGAAAAAGAACGGTAAAACCTGCGTTCCAGTCAAACAAAGCCTATTGTTTCATCTGCTGCTTTGTCGGCGGGTCGTACCGGCGACCAGCAGGCCGCTTTCGGTCAACAGCGTCCAGCTGACGCCCAAATTGCGTCACAACATGATGGGCGAAAGCCCGATGAAATGGCTGCGGTACATATTGAGCGTTCTACCGATCCTGCGATCTAATCTGTGGCAGAGCGGCGCTCCGCGACGCGCTCGACCTGACGTACTTAAGCGGCCAACGGACCCGGTGTTGCCACCGTCCATCTACTTTTTTGGCACTGCCATTGCCAATTCCTCTGTCATTTTTTTGGCAAAACCCAGACCGACCCGGATTTCGCTCAACGTACAGGCGTAAAAAAGTCCGGCTTCCTCCATGAGAACGGAGGAGGCCGGACTTTCCCTTGAAATGCACACTTTGTTAGGAGTGCCCGGAGCCGGAATCGAACCGGCACGCCCTTACGAGCACGAGATTTTAAGTCTCGGGTGTCTACCAGTTTCACCATCCGGGCAGCGGGCGAGATTCTAGCACAGGAAATGGTCGATACGGCCACTTTTCCCGCGATCACCACGCCTGCGCGCCTGCGCATGGCGAACAGGAATGCGCGTCCGTTATGGAACCGACAGGCGTTTTACTGGTCTGACAAATGACAACTGGCCACCCCGGCCGGCGCAAACGCGATGCGAGAACACGATGATCGATAACCCTTATGCCCCGCCCCAAGCGACCAATGGCACCACTACCGGCGACACCAGGCTGAGCCCGCCGCTCTGGAATCCAAGCGCGGCAGTTGCGTGGTGCCTGCTGTTCGGCATCATGTTCGGTTCCTGGATTCACATGAAAAACTGGCAAATGCTGGGCCAGCCCGCCAAGGCGGCGGCATCGAAACGCTGGCTGATCGGTAGTGCGCTTCTGTTTCTCGTGTCGTTCACGCTGGCGTTCGCCATGCCGGAGTCAGGTCCGGTTGGCACGTTTAACTTCTTCTTCGGCTTTGCGGTCATCATCGCCTGGTACTTCATCAGCGCGCGCGACCAGATCCGCTTCGTCGCCACGACGTACGGCAAGAACTACCAGCACCGGAGCTGGGGTACGCCATTGCTGTATTGCTTGCTGGTCATTATCGGCGTTGGCGTCGTCGGGGCTATCGCAGGGATCGTCACAGCGGTTGCGAACCGGGCGGCGTGACCGTTGTCCCGACCATCCCGGCTTCCTGCGCCGGTGCTGGCGCGAAAGAATATGATCACTGCGACCGAATAAAGTTACATTTTTCACAAGTCATCTGATAACATACCATTTCTCGTTGTACAACATTTGAGGGATGGACATGGATCAGCTTATTCGCAAGACATTGATTGCCAGCGCCAGCGCGCTGCTGGCCTGCAGCGCCGCGACACCGGCTTTCGCCGCCGATTGGCCGAGCGGGTATACCAAGTGCGCCGCCGAGAGAGAGACCTGTGTGGTCGGCGCCGCCAAGCGCTCGGTGTCTTATGGCGCAAGCAACAAGTGGGTCACGAAAAGCCTCTCCGGCAATGTGGCGTGCAATAACGCCACGTTTGGAGACCCCATCGCGGGCAAGAAGAAGTATTGTGCGATCGGGCCGGTGACGCCGACTCCTACTCCGACGCCTACTCCTACTCCGACGCCGACTCCTACTCCTACCCCGACTCCTACCCCGACTCCGACGCCGACGCCAACGCCGACCCCGGTGGTCGATAATGGCACCACGACCACCGTCTGGGCCACTGGCTGCGACAGCAACAAGCCCGCCACCACGCCGGGCACCTGGACCGCAGGCGGCCCCTCCCCCGACCGCCCGAACTACAAGCTGGTCAAGGAATCGGCGCACTTTGCCTTCTATTCCGACGAAAAGGTTTCCGACACCGACCTCAACCTGGCGGTCAGCACGCTCGAAAACACGGTGTGGCAGAACCTGTTCAACAGTAATCTGTTCATGCCCGAGCCGTTCTACAACACGGCCACCAAGATCAAGCCCTCGATCCACATCCACTCCACCGACGGCCTGACTGCCGGCGGCTGGGCGCGCGACCGGGTCGGCATGTGGATCGGGCCTGGCGCCCTGAAAGACCACTGGGGCCTGACCCACGAATTCACCCATGCCTGGCAATATTGGATGGCGTACAACGGCGGCCTTGGCTGTCCCGACTCGAACACCTGCGGCTGGATCGCCGAGAGCCACGCCAACTACACGCCGCACCAGCTTCCCGAGTACAAGAACGAAGCCCACTGCTCCGAGATGCTGTCGAACGCGCCGCACCTGTACCTTGGTTCAACGCGCGACCGCTACTGCAACTGGCAGTTCATGGAGTACCTCAAGGACAAGCAGTGCCCGGTCGCGACCAACCAGATCTGGACCACCCCCGGTCCGGACCCGTTCACCAACATCCAGAAATCACGCGGATGGAGCATGTCCCAGCTCAACGACTTTTTCGGCGACTGGGCCATGCACAACGTGACATGGGACTACAAGGCCACGCCCGACGCCTTCCGCAACGCTTACGGCAACATCACCCAGGCCGACAAGTCCGAGCGCATGCACCGCTTGATGCCGCTCGAGGCGCTCGACACCAACTGGACCGGCAACCGCCGCTTCGTCTCGCCCAACTACGGCGCGCCGCAGCGCTTCGGCTATAACGTGGTGCGCCTGTATCCGGCCAGTGGCGCGACCACCATCACCGTCAAGTTCCGGGGCGTGAACCAGCCCGGCTCCGACGCCGACTTCCGCTGGGGTCTGGTGGCCACCAACGCGCAGTTCACCGCGCCGCGCTACAGCGCCTTGCAAAAAGGCCTGGACGGCAACCTGACCTACAAGGTCAATGCCGGCGAACCGCTGTTCCTGGTGGTGACGGCCACGCCATCGGTGTTCAAGACCATCGTCGCCGAACAGGAGTACGGCACCATCTGGCGCTATCCGTACATGATCGAACTGGCGAACGCGTGGCCGCAGGGTTTCCAGAACGGCCAGCGCGATCCGTGCCCGGCCGGCACGGCGCGTCACGCCAACGGCGGCGGCTGCGCGCCATCGACGACGCCGGCCAGCGTGTTCGTCGGCCCTTACGCGACGGTCCTGGCGGGCAATTCGGTCACCGGCAATGCGCGCATCGAAGACCAGGCCATCGTCGCCAACGGCACGGTATCGGGCGGCACGGTGGGCGCTTTGAGCATCATCGGCGAGCGCGGCAACAACGGCGACAATGCCTTCATCGTCGGCGGCTCGGCCCAGGTGCGCACCACCTTCTACCCACTGGGATTCTTCGAACGGTCACAGGTCGCATCGGGCAGCCTGAACCTGTACGGCGATGTGGAATACCGCGGCGAAGGCCTCAACCTGAGTTCCGGCAATCGCTCGGGCTTCGTCGATGCCGAGTCGCGCGTGGGACAAGCGACCGACATCAACACCAAGGTGCGTCCGGTGTGGCGGCCTTGACCGGCCCGGTGTAAGAGCGATGTACCTTGCCCGGTCGCGCTGGCGCGACCGGGCGTGCCGTCGCCTGGCTACATCTCGGCGCTGAAAATGACGAGCAAGCCTTCATCCAGCGCATTTTCCACCACCTTGAGCACGCTGCGCAGGTAGGTGAACAGGTAGTCGGCCGTGTCGCCCTCGTCGCCCCACACATTGGTGTCGGCATACGGGCTGGCGCTGACGTAATCGCGCGCTAGCGCCTTTTCGATATCGTCCTCGGACAGGTGGCCGAAGTCTTCCGCCTCATAGGCGATCATGGGATTGGCCTTGAGGGCGTCGAACAAGGCATTCATCTGGGTAATGACGGCGCGCTGCTTGTCGGCATCGAGCACCTCGACCAGCGTGGTGCCGTACTCGCCTTCGAAGGCATACCGCTGGCCGCTGTCGGTCAGGAAGGACAATGCCGGAAAATCGAAGGCGGCCAGGATGTTCCCGAAATAGTAGATCGCGTAACCGCTGCGCGTGCTGCCGAAGACGTGATGCAGCTTGTCGGTGCGCGCGCAGGCAAGCGCGCCTGGACCGCGCGCCAGGGCCTCATAGTCGTCGGCGCTGGACAGTACTGGCGGAACGCTCGCGGCAGGCGCCGAAAAAATGCGGGTTTCTGAGGTATGGGACATGGCAGGGTCTCGGAAGGACAGTAAACGGCGTAGCCGGCGACAACACCGACTATACCGCAGCAAGCGTGCCGGTGAACAGCGCCCTTCGCCCGGCTGCGCGCCGGCTTGTCGTCCCAACATAGTTGTTGAACTTACTCAATTGTTGAGCTAGCATTGGCGCGCGGTATTTATGAAATTTTACTACATGATTTCGCCACCGCGCCCATGCAGCCCGAGGACCACACTCGCGCGCACCATATAACAAGAACGAGACAGTCCCATGCACACAGCCATGAACACGACGGAGATCTTCCTCCTCGCGATGCTCCTGATCTTCTCCATTCCCTACCTCATCTGGCGCGTTTTCAAGACCGATTACTACGCCCCGCTGGTCGTGGTGCAAATCATCACCGGCGTCTTGCTGGGACCGGGCGTGATGGGTGCGGCGTATCCGGATTACTACAAATTCATTTTCAACCCCTCCGTCATGCTGGCCATGAACGGGATCGCCTGGTGGGCGGTGATGATCTTCGTGATGATCGCCGGCATCGAACTCGACCTCAAGCAAGCCTGGGCGCACCGGCGCGAAACCACCATTACATCCAGCCTGGCGCTGGGCGTGCCGCTGGTCTTCGGCGCCGTGGTCGCGGCCGGCATGCTCGGCTACGCCGGCTGGGTCGGACCGAAAGCGATGACCTGGCAATTCGTGGTCGGGGTCGGCATGGCCTGCGCGGTGACGGCGCTGCCGATTCTGATCCTGCTGATGGAAAAGCTCGATATCCTGCGCCAGCCGATCGGCCAGCGCATCTTGCGCTACGCCAGCCTGGACGACATCGCCATTTGGGGCGTACTGGCCCTGATCCTGCTCGACTGGAACCGGGTCGGACGCCAGCTCGGCTTCCTGCTTGCCTTCGGCATCGCCACGGTCCTGCACCGCCGCCTGATGGTCTGGTTGCCGGAGCGCGACCGCTGGTATGTTGGCCTGATCTGGCTGGCGTTGTGCGGTTTCGGCGCCGACTGGGCCGGGCTGCACTTCATGGTCGGCGCGTTCCTGGCTGGCGCGGTGATGGACGCGCACTGGTTCGACCAGGCCAAGATGGACCTGATGCGCCACCACGTACTGCTGGCGATCATGCCGGTGTACTTCCTCAGCACGGGGCTGCGCACCAACTGGGACATGGGCAGCGCCGCCGTGTTCATTGCGGCCGGCGTGCTGCTGGTGGCCTCGGTCGGCGGCAAGCTGATCGGCGCGCACATCGCGGGCCGCATCCTCAAATGGAAAAAGGGCGAAGCCGGCATCATTGGCTGGCTGCTGCAGACCAAGGCGCTGATCATGATCATCTTCGTCAACATCCTGCTCGACAAGCAGATCATCACCAGCGAGACCTTCACCGCCCTGCTGCTGATGGCCATAGCCAGCACCATGCTGACGGTGCCGGTGGTATATCCGAGGCTGCAACGGATGAAAGAACTCATTTTCCGCAACACCTGACGCCCAAAACGCCTACAACCGGGGTCTGACCTCTGATTCGAAACATTTAACAATTGACGCAGCCTGGGGCCGTCGCCACAGTCTGCTCAGCTCGGATCAAGGCTTGAACAGCAGCCAAGGTATCTTCGGAGACAGAATTTGCGCGCATTTCATGGACCTTGATTTAACAATGTTTCGAATCAGAGGTCAGACCCCGGTGTGAGAGGGTTTGGGTCGTAGGAAACGTTGGATGATGGAAAGGCCGGCGCAGGCGATTTGCATTAAGATGCTGCCATTCCGTCTACCGGCTTCGTCGGGCCGTTGCTGCATCATGAAACTTTACGAGGCGCTTGCGCGCGATATTTCCGAATCGATCCTGAGCGGCGCGCTGCAGCCCGGCGACCGCCTACCGTCCGTGCGCAAGACCAGCGCCAGCCGCGGGGTCAGCCCGGCCACCGTGTTCGAGGCCTATTACACCCTCGAAGCCCAGGGACTGGTGCAGGCGCGCGAGCGCTCCGGCTATTTTGTCAGCGTCAGCGCCGGGCGCCTGCCGCCCGAGCCCGATACCGCCTCGCGCCCTGCCGAAGACGCGCTGCCACTGGCCATGAGCGAGCGCGTGTTCGACCTGCTCGAAACCACCATGCGGCGCGATGTGGTGCCGTTCGGCTCGGCCTTTCCGAGCCCGCTGCTGTTCCCGCTGGCGCGCCTGGCACGCTTGATGAGCACCAACGTGCAACAGCTCGATCCCTGGGCCAGCGTCGACGATCTCACCCCCGGCAACGCGCGCTTGCGGCGCCAGCTGTCGCTGCGCTACCTGATCGATGGCATGACGGTGCACGCCGACGAGATCGTCGTCACCAACGGCGCGCTCGAAGCGCTCAACCTGTGCCTGATGGCGGTGGCGCGTCCCGGCGACGCGGTGCTGATCGAGTCGCCCGCCTTCTACGGTTCGCTGCAGGCGATCGAGCGCCAGGGCCTGGAGGCGATCGCGGTGCCGACCCACCCGCGCGACGGCATGGACCTGGCCGCGGCCGAACGCGCGCTCGAACGGCATCGCCCCAAAGCTTGCTGGCTGATGACGAACTTCCAGAATCCCCTGGGCAGCCTGATGCCCGACGAGAAAAAACGCGACCTGGTGCGCCTGCTGGCGCGCTACCAGGTGCCGCTGATCGAGGACGATGTCTTCGGCGAGCTGTATTTCGGCGCCAAGCGCCCGCTGCCGGCCAAGGCCTTCGATAGCGAGGGCCTGGTGATGCACTGTTCGTCATTTTCGAAATGCCTGGCGCCCGGTTACCGGGTCGGCTGGGTGGCGGCCGGCCGCTTTACGCGCCAGGTGGCGCGCCAGAAGCTGGCCAGTACCCTGACCACCTGCGCGCCGGCCCAGGGCGCGCTGGCGCTGTATTTGGAAAAAGGCGGCTACGACCGCCATCTGCGCCTGTTGCGCCACACCCTGGCGGCGCAGCAGGTGCAGTTCATGGACGCCGTGCGGCGCCACTTCCCCGAGGGCACGCGCGTCACGCGCCCCAAGGGCGGCTATCTGTTATGGCTGGAGTTGCCCGGCGCGGCCGATGCGCTGGCGGTGCACGCCGCCGCGCTGGCCGAGGGCATCAGCGTGGCGCCGGGACCGATCTTTTCGCCCCAGCCGGGGTTCGAGAACTGCCTGCGCCTGAACTACGGCCACTTGTGGGACGCGCGCGCCGAGGCGGCGCTGGCCACGCTGGGGCGCATCGTCCACGCACACGTCACACCTTAGTCGCGGCCGTCCTTGGTCTGCTGCAGGGTAAAGCCGATCAGGCGCGACACCACCGCCGCCAGGTACATCAGGCCGACGAACATTTCGACGCTGGCCAGCGCGCGCGCGTGCGCCGTGAGCGGTATCACGTCGCCGATGCCGGTGCTCGATAGCAGCGCGAAGCTGAGGTAATTGAGTTCGGTCCAGGTGCGCGCGTCGGCGGCGTTGACGGCCGCCGCGTAGGTCCCCGGGTGCATGGCCTGCACCAGCACGAACAGGTGCGTAAAACCCCAGGCGATCAGGGTGAAGGTGGCGCCGGCGGCGAACAGTTCGTCGGTGGTGGCGCGGTGGTCTTCCATCATGTAGGCGATCAGGCTGGCCGCCGCATAAAAGTAGAACAGCGCTTCGAGCGCGGACGACCAGGGCAGCAGCGTCTCGCGACCGAAGATCATTTGCAGCACCAGCAGCACGATGATCGGCAGGGCGATGCCGGCGCTGATCCACGCGTGCCCGGGCGTGCGCCGCACCATGCGGGTGGTAAATCCGAGCACGATGATGCCGAAGGCATTGAACACCACCAGCCCGCTCGGGGTCGATTCGATGAAGGGATATAGCAGCATCCCGAGCAGCTGTACCAGCAGCAGGATGGCGGACGGGTGGCGGTGGGTGCTGCGCATCAGGTTAAAAGCGTTCATGGTCGACCAGGTTCATACGGACAAGCCCGCATTGTAGACCAGTCAATACGGGCGCTGGCGGGGCTTGGCCAGAAAAAACCGCGCCGCGCCAGCGCAGCGGGCCAGGGTCAGGAGGCCAGCGCCATGTCTTCCCGATCGGCCTGCGCCATGCCGGACGCCGGTTTGAGCAGCAACAACTGCCCTTCCAGTACGCGAAACACCAGCGGCGCATCGAGCTGCGTCACCTCGCCATCGATCGCGACCTTCATGCGGCGCCGCCCCACCAGGCCGCGCTGCTTGACGGTCATGCGGGTCAGGCCGAAGGCGTGCAGGTTGGGGGCCTCGCTCAAGCGCCCGAGCGCGCCGCGTGCCAGCAAGGCCAGCATGCCGAACTTGCCCACCGGCTGGGGCGCCAGCGCGGCCAGCTTGCCATCGTCGATGCGCTCGGCCAGCGGGGCGAAGCCGACTTGTTCCATCTGCAAACGGTTGTTGCCGACGAACAGGGTGGGCGTGCGCAGGGTGCGCGTCTTGCCATCGAGTTCGACGGTGATGTGCAGGTGCCGGTACGATCCGAGCACCGTTTTCAGGGCCGACAGCATGGCTACCAGCCGGCTGCGTCCGTATTGCTTCTTGTCGATCTCACGTTCTTCGAGCAAGGTGGGGTACAGGCCGATGCTGGCGTTGACCAGGAATACGCGCTCGTTGACCAGCCCCACCTGCACCGGCTCCACCCGCGCCGTGAGCAGCGCACGCACGGCCTCGCCCAGGTCTTCCGGAATGCTGTGGGTGCGGCCGAAATAGTTGAAAGTGCCTTGCGGCAGCACGCCGAACTGGCAGCCGCTCTCGACCGCCTGGCGCGCCACGGTGTTGATGGTGCCGTCGCCGCCGGCGGCAACCAGCACGCCCCCGCTCTGGCACGCGCGCGCGGCCATGTGCCGCGCAATGTCGCCCAGCTCGCCCGCCTGGTCCACCACGGCCAGTTCGAATTCGCGCCCGGCAGCGGTGAGCAGGTCTTCGATGGTGGTGCGCTGGAGTTCGGTTTCGGCGTGGCCGGAACCGGCGTTGAGAATGATAAATAGCGGCGCGGGCATGGGGGCTGACGTGGAGTTCAATGATGCCAAACTTTATCACCGGCGTGGAAAATTGCGTTTTCAATACGATAGCGCGGGTGTCCCGAGGGGGATCGTCGCGCGGCATCGGACAACAGCCCCGCCGTGCGCCGCCACCAAGGCTGACGCTGCCGCCCTTGCGTTCATCCCGATCCGCGCGGCGGGGCGCGCGCCGGTTCGCCAGCGGCGCAAGCCGCCCCCGAGGCGCCCGGCAAGCAGGTCCTGTATCGTCAAGCCCGCGCCAGGCCGGCGTCAGCCCTCGATCCGCTCCGCAACGGGCGAACCCTGCCTTGCGCGCGGCACCGGCTTGATGCGGGCCAGCACGCCGATCAGCTCGGCGGTGTTGGCCGGCTTGACGAAATAATGGTCGAAGCCGGCCTGCACCGCGCTGGCCTTGTCGTACTTGTTGCCATAGCCGGTCACCGCGATCAAGGTGGCTGCGCGCGCGCGTGCGGTGGCCCTGAGCCGGCGCGCCAGTTCGTTGCCATCCATGCCGGGCAGGCCGATATCGAGCAGGCAGGCGTCGGGCGCAAAGTTGCCCACGCTTTCCAGCGCGCGCAGCGGATCGTGCTCGACCATGACCACGTGGCCGGCCGATTCCAGTACCATGGCCATGGCGTTGGCGGCGTCTTTGTTGTCGTCGACCAGCATCAGGCGCAAGCCCTCGCCCGCATGGCTGCCGGGTCCGCGACTGGCCGCGCCGGCGCTGCCGGCCAGCGCGTGCTTTTGCAGGTACACCGAAAAGGTCGCCCCCTCCCCCGGCCCCGGACTGGCCGCCGTCACGTGCCCGCCATGCAGCAGCACCAGGCTGCGCACCAGCGCCAGCCCCAGGCCGAGCCCGCCCTGCGAGCGGTCGGACGAGCGTTTTTCTTGCGTGAACAACTCAAAAATATGCGGCATCAGCAGCGCCTCGACACCGATGCCGTTGTCGCGCACGTGCAACTCGACCGTGTCGCCATGATGGCTGGCCTCGAGCGCGATGCGCCCGCCGGCCGGCGTGTACTTGGCCGCGTTGTGCAGCAGGTTGGTCAGCACCTGCACCAGCCGCTTGCGGTCGCCCATCACCGCCACCACCCCCTCGGCCGGCACGTCCAGGCGCAACTCGTGGCCGCGCTCGCTGATGAGCGGCTGGGTCTGCTCGACCGATTCCTGCACCACCTGATGCAGGTCGATCACCTCCTTGTCGAGCACCACCAGCCCGGTGTTGACCCGCGACACATCAAGCAGGTCGTTGATCAGGCTGGTCATATGATTGACCTGGCGTTCGATGATGACACTCGACATCTTCACCCTGGAAATATTTTCCGGCGCCATACCCAGCAAATGCGCTGCGGAACGAATCGGCGCCAGCGGATTGCGCAGTTCGTGCGACAGCATCGCCAAAAATTCATCTTTGTGGCGCCCCGCCTCGCGCAAGGATTCCTCGGCACGCTTGCGGGCGCTGACATCGATCGATACGCCGCGTATGCACCTGGCATTGCCGGCCTCGTCCGCAACCACCGTGCCGTACACCTGCAACCAGACAAGCTGGTCATTGTCCGGGCGGCGCAGGCGCACCACATCGCCATAGCTTCCATGACATTGGAGTGCCTCGCTGCGCGCAAGTTCCATCCGTTTCAGGTCGGCGGGGTCGAAACAGTGCCATACCTGGCGCATATTGGTCCAGTTGGCGCCGAACAGTTCGGGTGCGTTGTCCGAGAACACCACATCGTTGCTGTCCAGGTCCCAGTCCCACACCACCATGCGCGCCACGGTCAGCCCTTCCTTCAGGCGCAGCTCGCTGTGCTGCAAGGCCTGGCGCGCCATGGAGCGGTCGGTCACGTCGAAACCCTGCACGAAAATGCCGCTGACAGCGCCGTTTTCCAGGATCGGCTGGTACACGAAGTCGATGTAGGCATGGGTCGGCGCGCTGTCGGGCGCCTGGCGCAGTTCGATGCGCAGGTCGCCCGCCTTGTACGGCATGCCGCTGGCATACACGCCATCGAGCAGCTCGACAAATCCCTGCCCCACCATCTCCGGCAGCGCTTCGCGCACGCTCTTGCCGATCAGCGCACGCTGGCCCACCAGGCGCAGGTAGGCCGAATTGACGAATTCAAACACATGCTCCGGCCCGCGCAGGATGCAGATGAAGCCGTGGGCCTGCTCGAACAGCAGGCGCAGGCGCATGGATTCGGCTTCGCGCTGTTCGCGCAGGGCTTGTTCGGCGCGCAGGCGCTGCGAAGTCTGGATCGCTTCATGCCGCTGCGCATGCTCGCGCTGCGCGATCTGCTCGGTCAGGGCCAGGTTCATGCGCTCGAGCGCGGCTTTGGCCTTGTGCTGGGCGGTTACGTCGTTGCACACCACCAACACGCCGTGCACGCCGTCATGGTCCTCGATCGGACTGTAGCCGTAGGTCCACCAGACATCTTCGCGCCTGCCGTGGCGCGTGACCGGCACCAGCTGGTCTTCGTTCCAGGTGCTGCCGCCGCCGTTCATGACCAGTTCGATCTGGGGGCCGATGATGGGCCAGATTTCTTCCCAGCACTCCCGCCCGCAGCCGCCCAAGGCGCTCGGATGACGTTCCGGCCCCATGGTCTGGCGATAGGCGTCGTTGTAGAACTGCACCAGGTCCCTGCCCCACCACAGGAACATCGGGTGGCTGGACGTGAGGATCAGCCGGATCGTGCTCTTGAGCAGCGTGGGCCATTGTTCGGGTGGACCGAGCGGCGTCGCGCTCCAGTCCTTGGCGCGCATCAGGGCGCCGAGTTCTCCGCCGTTGGAGAGGAAGTCAAATGTCAAACGCATCCAGTGCCCGGTCATGGTCGCCGATAATGAGAAGTGGTATGCGCACCGCTGGGGCGCATGCCAGATCGTATCATTATTGTGAAAGCATGCGCCGTCCGTTTTGTCCAATCAAGGCAGGCCGACGACACCGCCCCGGCGCGGCGTCAACCGCATCAGGTCCAGCCGGCGTCGACCACGAATTCCTGGGCCGTGATCATGCGGCTGTCATGCGCGCCGAGAAACAGCGCCATGCTGGCCACGTCGGCGCCGACGATGCGCCCTGGCAAGCACTGGTTGTCATCCATGGCGCGCTCGCCGGCCGGGTCCACCCATTTGTCGAGCTGGCGCGGGGTCATCACCCAGCCCGGCGTGAGCGTGTTGACGCGGATGCCGCTCTTGCCGTATTCGCGCGCCAGGCTGCGGGTCAGGCCGTTCACGGCCGACTTGGCCGTGGCGTACACCGGGTAGCCGGCCACCTTGTTCTTCCAGCCGGTCGAGCCGAGGTTGATGATGGCGCCGCCGCCGCGCCGCTGCATGCCTTCGATCACCGCCTGGGCCGCGAAGAACGCGACCTTCAGGTTGATCGCCATCTTGGCGTCGAAATACTCCGGCGTGACGTGCAAGAAGTCGTGGCGCTCGTCGTTGGCGGTGTTATTGACCAGCACATCGAAGTCGCCCAGCTTCTCGCCGGCCGCCTTGACGCTGGCGCGCAGCGCATCGATATCGGACAGGTCGCAGCCGATGAAGTACGGCGTGTGCGCAACGGCGCCGGCCAGGCCGTCGACCAGTTCGGTGGACGAGGCGATGTCGCGGTCGGCAAAGGCCACGCGCGCGCCCTGGCGCGCAAAAGCGGCCACGATATCGGCACCGATGCCGGAGCCGCCGCCAGTGACGAAAACGGCTTTGCCGGCCAGGCTGGGATAGTTCGCAAATTCCATGAGGGTTCCTGCTTGTTGGTGTTGATCTGGAGGTTGACGGTCGCGCTTATGTTTTCTGCGTGGCATTCCAGGCGTCGACGAACGCTTGCGCGCGCGAACTGAGGATCTCGGGCGTGGTGCCGGGCGAATACAAGGCCCCGCCGATGCCGAACCCGGTGGCCCCGGCCGCGACCCAATCGGCCATGGTGTCCGGCGCGACGCCGCCGACCGGCCACAGGGGCGTGCCCGCCGGCAGCACGGTCTTGAACGCTTTCAGGCCGGCGTAGCCGACCATCTCGGCCGGGAAGATCTTGAGCGCGTGGGCGCCGGCGGCGAGCGCTTCGAACGCTTCGCTCGGGGTGGCCACGCCGGGCGCGCACAGCATGCCGAGGGCGGCGGCGCGCGCGATCACGGCCGTGTTGCAGTTCGGCGCGACCAGCATGCGACCGCCGGCCGCGTGCACCGCGTCCACGTCGGCCACGCTGAGCATGGTGCCGCCGCCGACGATGGCGCCGGCCGGCGCCATGCGCGCCAGCAGCGCGATCGATGCGAGCGCGCCGGGGCGGTTGAGCGGCACTTCGAGCAGGCGAAAGCCGGCCCCGAACAAGGCCGCCCCGGCCGCTTCGGCCTCGTGCGCTTGCAGGCCGCGCAAGATGGCGACCAGGGGTGGCTTGAATTGAGTGGTATCCATGATAGTCGTGTCCATAACTAAACGCTTTCGAAAAAATAGGCCAGCGCGGCCAGGTAAACGTCGTCGGGGTCGTGCGCGCGCGCCGGCATGCCGAAGTGCGCGGCCGCGCTCTCGTAGTGCGCGCTCAAAGCGGGCGAGCCGATGATGTCGATGGCGCCGTCGGCGTGGCCCTGCGCGGCCACGAATTCGGCGCCGATCAGCAGGCCGCTCACAAACGAACGCGCCTGCGTCGCCGCCATCGTTTTCGACACCACGCGCGCGCGCACGCCGAACAGCGCGTTCGACAGCGGGCGCGCGCGCCGCGCTTCCTGCAGGCCGGCGGCAAAGGCGCTGTCGTCGTCAAGCCCGCCCGCCATCAGCGCGGCCAGGGTGCCGCCGGCGGCCAGCATCGAGAACAGTTCGCCGGTCATGTAGGTCACCAGCTGGTCGACCTTGCCGGCGCGCAAGTAGACCCACTTGCTGTGGGTGCCGGGCAGGACCACCCAGCCATCGAGCAGGCCGCGCCCGACCGCGCCGAGCAGTTGCGTCTCTTCGCCGCGCATCACGTCCACCGCGCCGTCGCGGGTGCAGTAGCCGGGCACGATGAAGCAGCCGGGGTGGCCTGTCACGGGCGCCAGGTGGGCCGGCAGGCCGGTCAGCGGGACTTTGGTGTCGAGATAGGGCACTTCCTGCCAGCCGCTGGCCGAGCCGACCATGCCCGACATCACGACCGCGACGTCGGGCGCCACGCCCATCCGTTCGCGCAGGCTGGCCAGCGCGCCGGCGAAATCGCCGCCGACCGCCAGCATGCCCTGGTCGTCGGCATGGCGGGCGAGGCACTTGCCGTCGCGCCGGACCAGGTAGGCCCGGCGGTTGCTGGTTCCCCAGTCGATTCCAAGTAATTGCGTGTGCATGCTTCCCCTCATGATAGGTACGACGAGCCGGGGCGCGGGCGCCATCCGGCGCCGGCCGTTCCCCGCTCGTGCGGATGGTCCGCGCCGCTGCGGGCGATTGTTTGATTGGTCAGCTTATCGACAGCAAAACGCCGCCGAAGTTTCGACAGCGCGCCCTCGGGCGCATGATGACGATGCTACCGGGTCCCGGGATATGATTCCAATTGCTTATTTAGAAATTAGCATGCCGGAATCATATAGATGAGTTCGCTTTCGGATAGCGCAGCGCCGCCACTTCGCGCATCGTGGCCAGCATGCTCTCGGCCCCCGGCGAGAGTTGGTGGTGACGGCGCGTGATGATGCCGTACATGTCCATGCGGATACCCAGGTCGAACGGCAGCACGGTCAACAGGCCCGTTTGCAGGTAAGGCTGCACCAGTTCCAGCGGCAGCGCCACCACCATGTCGCTGCCGGTGAGCAGGTGGGCGATGACCGGCAGGGCCAGCGTTTCGACCGTTTCGGCCGGCGGCTCGAGCCCGCGCGCGAGGAACAAGGCGGTCAGGCGGTCGCGCAAGATGCTGCCGTTGGGCGGCAAGATCCAGCCCTGGCGCGCCAGTTCGTCCAGCGTCAGGCCGGTGCGCCCGGCCAAGGGATGGCCGGCGCGCGCGATCAGGCTGTGCGGTTCGTCGGTGACCGGTTCAAAGTGCAGTTCGGCGGCGGCCCCGGTGTCGAGAATGCGCCCGACCACCAGGTCGAGTTCGCCGGCGCGCAGGCGCTGCACCAGGATCTTGCTGGTATCGACGCTGATCGACACATGCACGCGCGCGTGGCGCGCCTTGAGCAGGTTGACCGCCTCCGGCACCAGGCGGGTGGACGGCGTGAGCACGGTGCCCACGTCGACCCGGCCGCGCAGGCCGGAGAGCAGTTCCATGACTTCCTGGTGGGCGGCGTCCATTTCGGCCAGGGCGGCGCCGGCGCGGCGGATCAGCACCTGGCCGTACCAGGTCGGCGCCACGCCGCGCGGCAGGCGCTCGAACAACTGCACGCCGAGCGCGTGTTCGAGTTCGCCGAGCAGCTTGGAGGCAGCGGGCTGGGTCAGGTTCGCGGCCTGGGCCGCATGCATGATGGAGCCGTGCCGGCCAAGCTCCACCAGCAGCACCAGGTGGCGGGTTTTGAGGTGCGAGCGGACAAATCGGTCGGAGCGTGGATCGGGCATGGATGGCTGTCGGGGTCGGGGATGTCGATGATATATGCGCAATGGCCAAAACGTCAACATGTATGACCTCCTATCTCAGCGTTTGCGCACGCCGCCGCCCTCCGCACCGTATTTTACGTCCGCCGTTCGCCGCGCGTCTTCAACTGGTCCAGCAGCACCGCCGCCAGCAGGATCGAGCCGCGCACCAGGTACTGGTAGAACGAATCGACATTGAGCAGATTCATCACATTTTCCACGGTCCCCATGATCAGCACTCCGATCAGCACTCCGAAAATGCGCGCCTTGCCGCCCTGCAGCGACACGCCCCCCAGCACGCAGGCCGAAATCACATCGAGCTCGAACCCCTGCGCCGCATTCGGCTGGCCGCTGGTGATGCGCGACGCCAGGATCAGGCCCGCCAGCGCGGTGACCAGCCCTTGCAGCAAGAAGATCCAGACGCGCAGCTTCTCGACCTTGACCCCCGCCAGGCGCGCCGCTTCCGGATTGCCACCGATGGCCAGGGTATTGCGTCCGAAGACCGTATGATTGAGCAGCACCCCGAACACCAGGAAGCAGGCGCCCGCCACCAGCACCGGCAGCGGCAGGCCCAGCACCTGGGCGTCGCCAAAGGCGATGAAGGCGTCGGAATTGATCCCGACCGCCTGCCCTTGCGAGGCGATAAACGCCAGCCCGCGCACCATCAGCATGGTGGCCAGGGTGGCGATCAGCGCATTGACGCGCAGGTAGGCAATGAGCACGCCGTTGCCGGCGCCGATCAAGGCGCCGGCGCCCAGGCCCGCCCCGACGGCCAGCGTGACGCTGCCGGTGCGTTCCAGGACCATGGCCCCGAGCACGCCGGCAAAGGCGATGGTGGAGCCGACCGACAGGTCGAAGTCGCGCGAGGCCAGGCACAGCATCATGGTGCAGGCGACCATGCCGATCTGCGCGACCGACAGCATCAGGCCGACCACGTTGGCGACCGAGAAGAAGTTATCGACCGTGGCCGCCAGCACGGCGAACAGCACCGCGTAGGCCAGCGGCATGCTGTATTCGATCAGGAGCGCGCGCTGGCGGTTGGCCAGCGCCGGGGCGCCGCCGTGGGTGACTGGGATGGTGCTCATGCGGTTCTCCGGGAGGTAGTATCGGCGTTGTCGTCGTTGTTGTCGTTATCGTTCGTCTTATTGTCGATATCTGTCAGCGTATCCGGCAGCGCCAGGCGCAGCACCGCTTGTTCGTCGGCGCTGGCGCGCGCCAGTTCGCCCACGATGCGGCCGTCGCGCATCACCGCCACGCGGTCGGCGATACCCAGCACTTCGGGCAGTTCGCTCGAAATGACGATCACGCAGCAGCCGCGCGCGGCCACGTCGTGGATGATGCGGTAGATGTCGTTCTTGGCGCCCACATCGATGCCGCGCGTCGGTTCATCCAGCACCAGCACCTTCAGGTCCGGCTCGGCCAGCCAGCGCGCCAGGATCACTTTCTGCTGGTTGCCGCCCGAAAGCAGGCGGATTTCCTGCTCGCGGCTGGGGGTCTTGATGCGCAGGCGAGCGATGAAGTCGTCGGCCAGCGCAGCCTCGCGCGCATGGCGCAGGAAGATCCCGCCCAGCAGCGCATGGCGGCGGCAGCTGATGTTGATGTTCTCGGCCACCGAGGACTGGGCCAGGATGCCCTGCTCCTTGCGGTCTTCCGGACACAGGACGATGCCGGCGGCAATCGCCGCCGACGGGCCGCCCATCGGCACCGCCACGCCGTCGAGCACCACGGTGCCGGGCAGGCGCTTGTCGGCGCCGTACATCTGGCGCATCAATTCGCTGCGCCCGGCGCCGACCAGGCCAAAGAAACCGAGCACCTCGCCGGCGCGCACGGAAAAGTCGCAACCGTCGGCCATGCCGCGCACCACCAGGCGCTCGGCGCCCGGCTCCCGTGCGCGGTAGTCGTAGATGTCGCTCAGTTCACGCCCGACCATGTCGCTGATCAGGCGCTCGCGCGGCACGTCGGCCATGACCGGGTGGGTGGCGACCTTGCGCCCGTCGCGGAAAATGGTGCAGGCGTCGCACAGCGCGTACAGCTCTTCCAGCCGGTGCGAAATGTAGATCAGGGTGCGCCCTTCGGCGCGCAGGTCGCGCACCAGGCGGAACAGGATCTCCGTTTCGCGGTGCGACAGGCTGCTGGTGGGCTCATCGAAGGCGATGACCTGGGCGTCCTGCATCACGGCCTTGCAGATTTCGACCATCTGGCGCTGCGCGATCGACAGGTCGGCCAGGCGCGCATTCGGGTCGAGGTCGACGCCGATCCTGGCCAGCCGCTCCGACACCAGTTTGTTGGCGGCGCCCTTGTCGAGAAAGCCCATGCGGGTCGGCATGCGGCCGAGCAGGACGTTCTCGGCCACCGTCAGCTCGGGAACGTACTGCAGTTCCTGGTGGATGATCGACACGCCGGCGGCGATGGCGTCGCTGGCCGAACCGAAGCGCACTTCGCGCCCGTCGAGCAGCAGGCGCCCGCCGTCCGGGCGGTACTGCCCGCCCAGGATCTTGAGCAGGGTCGACTTGCCGGCGCCGTTTTCGCCCAGCAGGCCATGCACGGTTCCGGCATGGGCCTCGAAGCTCACGCCCCCGAGCGCGATCACGCCGGGGAAGTGCTTCGAGACCTGGTCAAACTGGAGATAGGCGGACATCGTCGATCACTGTCCCATCTCGGCGCGCACCTTGTCAGCATTGGCGCGCGTCATGAGCATGCCGGCGGTGAGCGTTTCCGCCGCCGGGACCTTGTTGGTGGCGATCCAGTCGTACAGGTTGGCCGCGGTTTCGTAACCGTGGCGTTTCGGGCTGATCATCACGGTGCCGAAGAAACCGGTCGGCTGCGGCTTGGCGAATTCGTTCTGCGCCGTCTTGCTGCCGCCGATGCCGATGCCGATCATGGCGTCGGCGCGCATGCCGCGTCCTTCGGCGGCGCGCACCGCGCCCATCACCGATTCGTCGTTCAAGGCCACCGCGACCCACTTCTTGAAACGCGGCTGCTTGGTGTAGGCGATGTTGGCGGCGTTGAAGGCCGACTCGGTATCGGTCTTCGCTTGCGTGGCGTCGATCACGTTGGCCGCCGGTACGCCGGCCGCCTTGAGCGTGTCGACCGCGCCCATGGTGCGCTCCTTGGCCGTCGGCAGCTGGTCGTAGGCCACCCGCAGGACCCCGACTTCGGCCGGGTTCCAGCCGCGCGCCTTGATTTCGGCAACCAGACCGGCGCCCACTTGCTTGCCGATTTCGTAGCCCGAAATACCCATGTGCGGCACCGACGCCAGCGGCTTGCCGGCGCCGTCCAGCAGGCGGTCGTCGACCGAGATGACTTTCATCTTGTTGCGCGAGGCGGCGCGTTCGACCGCCTTGCCCAGCTTGACGTCGGGCGCGCAGATGACGAAGCCCTGGGCTTTTTGGGCGGCCAGGTTATCGATCGCGGCGATCATTTTTTCGCCGTTCGGAATGCCGATCTTGATCAGGGTGAAACCCTTGTCCTTGGCGGCCTGCTCGGCGAAACGCCATTCATCCTGGAACCACGGTTCCTCGGCCTGCTTGACCAGGAAGCCGATCTTGACCGGATCGGCCGCGTGGGCGGCGCCGAAAGCGCATGTCACCAGGGCGGCGGCGGCGAGTTTTGCAAAGGTACGTAATTTCATGGTGGTCTCCTGTTGTCTTAGTTATTGGTTAGTTATTGTGGTCGATGATCGTCGAACGGACTATCTGCCTGACCCGCGACGCCGGGAACAGGGACGGTAAACAAGCCGCCCGCGCCAACGGCGGCGAGCTGCGTCAGGCCGGCGCCGCCAAAGGCGACGCTGGTGCAATCGTGCGCGATGCGCTGTACTACCTTGCCATCGGGTGCGTAGCGCAGCAGCTGGCCGGCCTGGGCGCTCCACAGGCAGCCATCTACGTCGAGCGCCGCGCCGCGCGGGCTGCGTCCGGCGTCGAGCTGCGCGAACACCTCCGGCGCGCCCACGCCGCCCGCTTCGGCGTCGTAGTCGCAGGCCATGATCCGGCTGGCGCGGGCGTCGGCGAAGAACATGCGCCTGCCGTCGGCGCTAAAGCAGATGGAGCTCGCCTCGGCCACCACCGGCAAGGCCAGGCGGCGCAAGCCATGCTGGCGCGAATACTGGTAAAAACTGCCGATCGCGCGCCCATCTTCGGCCACGTTGCGGGTGCCGAAGACCAAAAAACCCCGGCGGTCGGTGCAGCCGTCGCTGATCGCGGTGCGCGGTTCGGCCGCGTCCACCGCCACCAGCGGCTGCACGCGCAACTGGCGCGCGCCGGTTTCCGTGTTCGGCTGCGCCAGCCCGAGGCGTTTGCTCAATCCCAGCAGCACCCGCCCGGACTGGCAGTGCGCCAGCAGGCCGGCGGCATCGGGCAGGCGGCATGCCAGCGGCGCGGCGCCCTCGCCGGCGTACGCGTGCAGTGCGTGGACGCTGGCGCCGGCCCACCACCAGCGGCGGCCGTGCGCATCCCAGCGCAGGGAGCGCCCGGGATGGTGCGACAGGCGCGACGGCTGCGCCAACGCCGTCAGCGAGCACCACGACGATGACGCGAGCACGGCTACCACTCGGCGACGCTGCCGTCCTCGTGGCGCCACAAGGGATTACGCCAGTCGGGCGCGTTCTTGCTCGCTTCGATCACGCGTTCTTCGTCGACCTCCACGCCCAGGCCCGGCTTTGTCAGGGCGGCGATGTAACCGCCGTCCATGCGGAAGTCTTCCTTGTTGATGACGTAGTCGAGCAGTTCGGCGCCCTGGTTGTAATGGATGCCCATGCTCTGCTCCTGCAGCACGGCGTTGTGCGATACAAAATCGAGGTGCAGGCAGGCCGCCAGCGCCACCGGGCCGAGCGGGCAATGCGGCGCCACGGCGACGTCGTAGGCTTCGGCCATGGCCGCGAT
The DNA here is from genome assembly GCF_011682065.1 of Massilia rubra. GTDB lineage: Bacteria > Pseudomonadota > Gammaproteobacteria > Burkholderiales > Burkholderiaceae_D > Telluria_A > Telluria_A rubra. The sequence continues at coordinate 39,587 of NZ_VUYU01000035.1, forward strand.
CTTGACGCACTCGGTGATGCCGCCGGCGTGCGACAGGTCCGGTTGCAGGATTGCCAGGCCACCCTGTTCGAGCACGCGCTTGAATTCGAAGCGCGAGTACATGCGCTCGCCGGCCGCCAGCGGGATCGAGGTCGCTTCGGCCAGGCGCGGGTAATACTCGGCCTGCTCGGCCAGCACCGGCTCTTCGACGAACAGGGGGCGGTACGGCTCCAATGCGCGCAGCAGCACCTTGGCCATGGGCGCGGCCACGCGGCCGTGGAAGTCGATGCCGAATTCGATGTCGTTGCCGAACGCTTCGCGGATCTCGGCGATGCGCCCGACCGCCTGGTCGACCGCGCGCGCGCTGTCCAACATGCGCAGTTCTTCGGTGCCGTTCATCTTGAAGGTGTCGATGCCGACTTCGCGCAGCTTGCGGATGCCGGCGATGACATCAAGCGGACGGTCGCCGCCGACCCAGCTGTACATCTTCATCTTGTCGCGCACCCGGCCGCCCAGCAGGTCGTAGACCGGCACCCCGAGCGCCTTGCCCTTGATGTCCCACAGGGCCTGGTCGATGCCGGCGATGGCGCTCATCAAGATCGCGCCGCCCCGGTAAAAGCCGCCGCGGTACATGGCTTGCCACAGGTCGTTGATGCGGCCCGGATCCTGGCCGATCAAAAATGGCGTCATCTCGTGAACGGCCGCTTCGACCGTGCGCGCGCGCCCTTCGATCACGGGTTCGCCCCAGCCGACGATGCCTTCGTCTGTCTCGATCTTGAGCAGCATCCAGCGCGGCGGAACCCGGTACGTCGTCAGTTTGATGATTTTCATTGCTTAGCCATTAGTCAAGGGTGACAAGGAGTCTAAGCCTGCGAGCCACCCCCGAAATATGAATATTCGCGAAAAAGCTATACGCAAATCGCATAGCTATTCTTCACCGGGCCGCCTGCCTATGATGGGCCATCCGATCGACGGCGTGGACCACCGTTTCAAGAGGAGCTCATGGGCATGAAGTTACGTCATTCATTACTTCGTTCATCGCTTGCCTGCACTGCGGCCATCGCCGCGCTGGCTATGCCCGGCGCGGCGCGCGCCATTCCCATCGCCAGCAGCGGCACCGAAGGCCTGGCCGTGCTGGCGACAGGCCCGGGCGCCGTGGTGGCGACCTACCTGGGCAGCTCGGCCGACTATGCGGACGATGTATACCTGTTCACCGATGACGGGGTCGACAACAACGACGTGTTCATGTTTAACAATCGCAGCACGCCGGTGGGCAAGACGCTCGACCTGGGCCGGTTTGCGGCCGGCAGCGAACTGGTGTTTCGGCTGCATGTTAACAATACGGGGCGCGATTTTTTCTCGGGCAAGTCCAGCCGCAATGCCGACCGCCGTGCCCATGCGCGCGCCCAGGCGAACTGGATGCCGGATGTCACGCTGGTCAGCTTCGAGGACTTGCGCGGCGGGCCGTACGAATTCAACGACTTGAGTTTTTCCCTGAGCCAGGCGGCGATCACGGTGCCGCCCGCAGGGGCGCCCGAGCCTGCCTCGCTCGCCCTGGTCTGCCTTGGCCTGGCCGGCATGCTGGGCCTGCGGCGGCGCGCGTCGGCGCCGTGGCATTTTTTGAAAGCAGGCTATCGCAACGGCGGATGGGATTGGTATTTTTATGTCCGTATCCGAATACGGCAACACCACCCTTGCATCTCCGTCAAAAGTTCCCACTGGAAATACCACGATAATTTCACCAGGCCTGCGCAGGCATGCCGTGCTCACGGAGCCGGGCAGGAAGTCGATCAACGAACCGGAAGGAAGACAGCATGAAATCAATGCAATCGGATAGTACGGAAAACATGGACGGCATGAGCAGCGGCGCGATGCATGGCGCCGGCGGCAGCGGTAGTGGCGCCAGCGCCGCCGCGCAAGGCGCGCACGGCATGCCGGGCGCGAGCATGAGAAGCCAGCCGGCGGCCGGCGCCGCCGGCCAGGGCGATACTCCCGGCGCCCAGGCGCTGGCGCTGCAAGCCGGCCCGCGCAAGCCCAGCTCGGGCCCAGTCGTGGCATGGGGTCCGAACCGGCTTGATGTGTTCACCCTCGGCACCAATCGCGGCATGTATCACAAGTGGTGGAACGGGTCGAGCTGGAACCCGTCCGTGACCGGCTACGAATTCATGGGCGGGGTCGGCACCAGCGTGCCGCAGGCCATCTCGACCCAGCCCAACCGCCTCGACCTGTTTGTAACAGGCACCGACAGCGCCCTGTATCACAAGAATTTCAACGGCAGCGCCTGGGTGCCGTCGCTGACCGGCTACACCAACCTGGGCGGCGTGTGCATCGGCGACCCGCGCGCCATCTCGTGGGGCCCCAACCGGCTCGACGTGTTCGTGCTCGGCACCGACCGTGCGCTGTATCACAAGTGGCGCAGCGGCACGACCTGGGGACCGTCGCTGACCGGCTACGAAAACATGGGCGGCATCATCATGGAGCAGCCCGAAGTCGTCTCCTGGGGGCCGAACCGCCTCGACGTGTTCGTCATCGGCACCGACCGCGCGCTGTATCACAAGTGGTGGGACGGCAGCAACTGGGGACCGTCGCTGACCGGCTACGAAAAACTGGGCGGCGTGTGCACCTCGGCCCCGCGCGCGGTTGCATGGGGCAACAACCGCCTTGATGTGTTTGTCACCGGCACGGACGGCGCCCTGTATCACAAGTGGTGGAACGGCAGCCAGTGGCTGCCCGCCGGGAATAACCTGGAACGCCTCGGCGGCGTGTGCATCGGCAACCCCGAAGCTGTGTCGTGGGGACCGAACCGGATCGACGTATTCGTGGTCGGCACCGACAGTGCGCTGTATCACAAATGGTGGGACGGCAGCAACTGGGGTCCGTCCCTGCTCGGCTTCGAAGGCATGGGCGGCATCCTGTCCTCGCAACCGCACGTGGTGTCGTGGGCGGCCAACCGTCTCGATGTCTTCGCCACGGGGTCGGACAGCGCGCTGTATCACAAGTGGTGGGACGGCAGCAGCTGGGGGCCGTCGCTGACCGGTTACGAATTTATGGGCGGCACCATTCAATCCTTCGGCCAGACGCCGGTGGGCGCGTCCGACGCACTCAATTCATCGGGACAGCCGGCGCAGCTGAACGACGATACGGATAGCTGACGCCCCCTGGGGCGGCACCGGAAAATCCGGCTTTGCCGGCACTTCAAGCCCACGCATGCGTGGGCTTTTCATTTTTTCATCGGATAGCGCTTACTGCGGCACGATGCGCAGCAACTGGCCGTTGTCCTCGTCGGTGATGACGTACAGATGCCCGTCGGGTCCCTGGCGCACATCGCGCACGCGCTTGCCGATCAGCAGGCGTTCCTGCGACACCACATTCGCGTCCTTGTCGAGCACGATGCGGCGCACGTCGGTGGTGGCCAGGCCGCCGCTGAACAGGCTGCCGCGCCACTGCGGAAACTGGCTGCCGCTGTACTGCACCAGGCCGGACGCGCCCGGCGACGGCACCCAGGCAATCCTGGGCTGCGTCATGCCGGGCACGACCAACTGGCCGACCGGCTCGCCCGTGCGGTAATCGCGCCCGTAGCTTTGCAGCGGCCAGCCATAATTTTGGCCCCCTTCGATCAGGTTGAGTTCATCGCCGCCGCGTGGTCCATGTTCGGTGGCCCACACGCGGCCGTTGGCGTCGAGCGCCATTCCCTGGATGTTGCGGTGGCCGTAGCTCCAGATTTCGGGCAGCGCACCCGGGCGCGTGGCCAGCGGATTGCCCGGCGCGGCCTTGCCGGCATCGGTCAGGCGCAGGATCGACCCGTTGTGGCTGCCCAGGTTCTGGGCCTGGTCGCGCGCCAGCATGCCGCCCACCTGCTGTGGTGGATTGCCGCCGTCGCCGATACTCATCAACAAGGTGCCATCCTTCTGCCACAGCAGGCGCGAGCCGAAATGCTGGCCGCCGCTCTTGTCGGGCTGGGCGCGGAACAAGGTCTTGATGCCGCTCACGCGCTTGCCATCGAACACGCCCTGCACCAGGGTGGTCCGGTTGGCCTGGTCGGTGCCGGTGGCCATGGTCATGTAGATGCGCGGATTGGCCTTGTCGCCCGGATGGATGGCGATGTCGAGCAGGCCGCCCTGCCCGTTGCTGAAGACCGGCGGCAAGCCTTCCATCGGCACTTCCTCGAAGCGCTTGCCCTTGAGCATATACAGCTTGCCATTCTTGGTGCTGACCAGCAGTCGCCCGTCCGGCAACCAGCTCATGGCCCAGGGATGGGACAAGCCTTCGCTCACCGTTTCCGCGCGCCAGCCTTTGGCGGCCGGCGGCGCATCACTGGTGGGCAACTGCGCCAGTGCGGCTGGCGGCGCCAGCGCCGTCAGGGCGGCGATGCAACAGGACAAGGGGGTGCGTAACAGGGTAGGCAACAGGGTGGGCAACATGGGGGATCTCCTTCAACGATACGGTTTTTCCCTGCATCGTAACGGATCGCTGCCACATGCGCGCGCCCGGTCGTCAAACCAGGCGCGCCGTATTGACGATGCGCCAGCCGTCACCGGCCAGTCGCATCGGGGGAGTTGTCGCTGTTTTACAGGCGATCAGTGCTGATAGGCGCCGATGTCGAAGCCGGTCGTCGTATCGCGTGGACGCTCGAGGAAGTCGTAGTCGAGCGCTTCGGCCGGGGTGCCGCGCCCGATCGCGGGCGAACTGCTCGACAGGCGCAAGTCCGGCATGCCGCTGCGGCTGTAGGCCACGAACAGCGGCTCGGAACTGACGGTGCCGGTGTGGGTCAGGCCGTTTCTGAGCTGCCAGTTGTAGGTCGCATTCTTGAATACCAGGTTGTTGCTGTAGGTATTGTTTTTGCCCGTCTTGCCCTGCTCCGACACGCCCATCTTGTTGTCGTACACGATGTTGCTGTACACGGCGATGTAATCGGCCGGCCCCTTGGTGTGATAGAAGTCGCCGCCGCCGACAATGATGCCGGTGTTCGAGGTCGTCACCGTATTGTTGGTGATGATCACGCGGTTGGCGTCGTGCCACAGGTGGATCGCGCCTTCGGCCACGCGGTAGACCACGTTGTTCTTCACGCTGCCCGAGGTACTGACGTAGATGCCTTGCACGAAACGGCAACCGGCCGGGCCGATATCGTGCACGAGGTTGCCGACGACGTCGGACTTGACGCCCTTGTAGTAGCTGTCCACGCCGATCGCCGAACCGCCGCCGCTGTTGCAGGCGACACCCTTGGCGATGTCGTGCACATAATTGGCGCGGATCATGTCGTAGGAACCGCCGTTGTAGATGCCGCCGGTCCACTTGCCACCCTTGCCGTTGACTTCGAAGCCGACGATATCGACGTAGTTGCCCCTGTTATCCCAACCGGTCTTGCCGCTCGAACCGGAAGCGACGATCTTCGCGCCCCATTTGGTGGTCGAGACGAAATAGATGCGCGCCGAAGCGGACCCGCTGACGGTAGTTTTGATCCCGCCGGCGTAGGTGCCGGGCGCCACGAACACGGTGGTGCTGCCCTTGCTTGCGCGCGCGGCGCGGGCAATCGTCCTGAACGGCGCGGCGGCGCTGCCGGCGCTGCTGTCGTTGCCGTTTGGCGCCACGTAAAACTTGTAGGTCGTCGAGGGGATGACGGGTACCGCTTGCGCCGATACCGTCACGTCCGAGCCCTGGGGCGCGGTGGCGGCGGCCAAGGCGGCCGCATCGGTGGCGCCGTAGGCGGTTGCCGTGGCCGGCACGGCGTCGCCGGCGCCGTAACCGATGAGGGCAAAATCTTTCTCGCTGTAATTGGATGGAGCGGTGTCCGCAGCCTGGCCGGCGCCGTCCGGGGCCGCAACCGTGCTTGCATCGGCCTGGTCGCCGTCGGCACGGGTGGCCATCAGCGCGTCGACCGGTGCCGCCTCGGCGCTGGCCCCTTCTGCGCTGGCCATGTAGCTGGCCGTCTGCGTTTGTTGCTTAGCCTGGGACAAGTCCTGTTCGCCGCTGCCGCCGCCGCAAGCGGCCAGCAAGACCGTCATGCTGCTGCACAGCAACGCGTTGACACGGATTTCCGAAGCAAAAGTGACAAATTTATTCATTACAGGTTCCTTACATTGTGACGTGAATGAACAAGGTTTGAGCGGGATCAAAGATTTAGGTTCAATGATTTGACAAAAAAATTTCTGTCAAGTATGAAAACCATATTTTTAGTTCCTTCATGGAAATCAAACACTTAAATGCAACTCACGCGCGCCGGGCCGCTCTAAAGACAGTCAATTCACGTCGATGGAGAACCTATGTACGACTATACGAACCTCAGGCACGCCCTTTGCGCCGGAGAGCACTACGCCGGCCTGATTCTCGGAAAAAACAATTGTCGCGACCACCATCTGGTGCTGTTGCCGGATGAAGTGACGGACGTGTCGTGGGGAATCGCCCGCGACTGGGCGCTGGCCTGTGGTGGGGAATTGCCGACGCGGCGCGAGCTGGCATTGCTCTACGCCAACCTCCATGAGCACTTCCAGCGCATGTGGTACTGGTCGTGCGAAATGCAGGAGCCGCGCGCGCACCTGGTGTGGGGGCAAAACTTCACGAGCGGCATCCAGACCGTGTATGGCCGGCCATTCCGGGGGCGCGCCCGGGCCGTGCGCCGCGTGCCGGTCGACTGAGGGCTTATGTGCCCTACCGAACGGATCGACCGATGCTTTTCCGATATCGTCCGTTCTGTTGCACTACTTATCAATAACAACAGCCGTATTGGAAAACAAAATGAATATCCTCATCAGCCTCATCATCTACCTGGTCATCTTCGGATTGATCTGGTGGCTCGTCAGCATGCTGCCGCTGCCGGCTCCCGTTGCGCAGATCGTCCGCGTGCTGTTCATCATTCTCCTGATCCTGATCGTCCTGTCGGTCTTCGGAATCATTCCAGGCGGCTACCTGCCACGCCTGAACCTGTAGAAGATACACAGTCAAGCGGCCCGGCCAGTTCCCAACGGAACCGCCGGGCTTTTTTACGTCTGGAAACGCATGGCCGGCATATAATCCGGTCATGACGCAAGCACAGATCCAGCCCTTCTACGACGACAGCACCGCCACCATCACCTATGTGGTCCACGCGGGACCGGGCACGCCGTGCGCGATCATCGACCCGGTGCTCGATTTCGATCCCAAGTCGGGACGCACGTCCACCGCGTCGGCCGAGCGGGTGATCGACTTCGTGCGCGCGCAGGCGCTCACGGTGGCGTGGCTGCTCGAAACCCACGCCCACGCCGACCACCTGTCGGCGGCGCCCTTCCTGGCCGCGCAACTGGGCGGGCGCACCGCCATCGGCGCCGGCATCCGCACCGTGCAGCGCGCCTTTGCGGCGCTGTTTGCCGACGCCGGCGAAGCAAGCCGCTTCAACCACCTGTTCGCGCCCGACGAAGACTTCGCCATCGGCGAGCTGCAAGCGCGCGCGCTGCACGTGCCGGGGCATACGCCGGCCGACATAGCGTACCGGATCGGCGACGCCGTGTTTGTCGGCGATACGTTGTTCATGCCGGATGTGGGGACCGCGCGCTGCGACTTCCCCGGCGGCAGCGCGGCCATGCTGTACCGGTCGGTGCGCCGCATCCTGGCGCTGGCCCCGGGCACGCGCCTGTTCATGTGCCACGACTATCCACCCGAAGGGCGCGCGCCGGCCTGGGAAACCACGGTCGCCGCCCAGCGCGCGCACAACATCCACGTGCACGACGGCGTGAGCGAAACCGACTTCGTGGCCATGCGCACGCGGCGCGACGCCACCCTGGCCATGCCCACCCTGATCCTGCCCGCGATCCAGGTCAACCTCAACGCCGGCCAACTGCCGCCGCCCGAGGCGAACGGCGTGCGTTACCTGAAGATTCCGCTCGACGCCTTCTGAGGCGCTTACTCCTTTACGGCGTCGACCCAGCGCGCCACCGGCTTGTCGGTATTGGCCAGGAACCAGGTGGTGGCGGCCATCACCGCCACATGGCGGCGCAGGTTTTCCGGATCGACCTTGTCGAGCGTGTCGGCCGCCGAATGGTGGTAGTGGAAGTAGTTGGCGGTGTCGATCAGCGGCGCAAAACTCGGCACGCCCGCCTGTTCGAGTTCGTGCAGGTCGCTGCTGCCGAGTGCATCGCTGCGCTGGAAGGCGCCGGCGCCCATCGGCTCGAGTGCGGCCTGCAGCGGCGCGAACTGCGCCACGTCGCGCGCGAGCACGCTGGCGCGCAGCCCGAACGGACGCCCCGCACCGCTGTCGCTCTCGATCGCGGCAATCTGCTTGCCCAGCGCCGCCTTGTTCGCTTCGAAGTAAGCCTGCGCACCGCGCCCGCCGTTTTCTTCGTTGGCCCAGGCGATCACGCGGATCGTGCGGCGCGGCCGGTAGTCGAGTTTTTTCAGCGTCTCGATCACCGCCATCGCGCTGGCCACGCCGGCGCCGTCGTCGTTGGCGCCGGTGGCCAGGTCCCAGGAATCGAGGTGGCCCGAGACGATCACGATTTCGTCGGCCTTGTCGGTGCCGGGCAAGTCGGCGATCACATTGAAACTGTCGGCGTCGGGCAGCGTTTGCGGGGTGAGCGTCAGGCGCATCGACAAGGGACCGCGCGCGGCCAGGCGCACCATCAGCATCGCGTCTTCGGCGCTGACGGCGGCCGCCGGAATGCGCGCGCCGTCGCGCATGCCGCTGTTGCCGGTGTGCGGCAAGCGGAAGTCGGCCCCGCCGACCGAGCGCACCAGCGCCGCCGCCGCGCCCATCTCGGCCGCCATGCGCGGCCCGCCCACGCGGTACTTGGCGCCCTGGCGATAGGCTTGCGACGCCTGGCCGCGCTCGGCCATGCCCTGGTCGAAGGCGACGTCGAACAGCACGATGCGCCCTTTCACCCCGGCGCCGCGCGCCTTGAGCTCATCGAAACTGCGCACCACGATCACCGGCGCCACCAGGCCGGCCGCCGGGGTGGCCGAGGAGCCGCCCAGGGCGGTGAGCACCACGCGCTGGGTCACGCCGGCCGGGCGCCCGCGAAAGTCCACCAGTTCGCCCTTTTCTTCGCCGCGCACCCAGTGCGGCACCTTGACCGGCTGCAGCGTGACGGTGGCGCCCAGCTTGCGCATGGCGTCGGCCACCTGGGTCACGGCGGCGGCGGCGCCGGCCGATCCGGACAGGCGCGGGCCGATCAGGTCCGTCATGTCGGCCAGGCGCTCGTAGGCCCAGTCGCTTTTGAGCGCGCTGTCGCGGATGGCGGCCAGCGCGGCGGGGTCGTTACCGGGAGCGGCGGCGAGCGCGCCGCCACTGATCATGCTGGCGGCGAGGAGGGACAACACAGGCTGATGGTACGTGCGTGACATGCGGTCAATCCTTGAAGATGGCGGAGGGATTCCAACGATAGCGCATTTGCGCCAGGCTTGCCGGGGATCGTTGCGATCTAGTGTCCCGAGTTAGAAATTCGTTGATGATTAAATGTGGTGAGATCGTAACGAGACAAGGAACAAAGCGCAGACAGGCCGAGGCCTGGCGAGCATTTGTGACGCAGTATCGGTGCGATTGTCGCCATATTTATTCAACGAATTTCTAACTCGGGACACTAGGCCAGCGCTGTCAAAAACGCTGCGAGCGACGGCGCCACTTCACGCAGCGGCGGGTATCCCGGCTCACACAGCCATACAGCGCCGGAGGCGTTGTCCACGCCGAAAAAGAGATCGGAATCGGTGGTAGCGATGAAGACAGGTTCACCGGCGGCGGCCTGGGACGCCAGGGACGCCCTGATCTGAGCTGATTCATGCGCGTTCCACGCCACGGTCAGGAAGACAGCCTCTCCATCGTGCCCGCCTTCCCATCCCCTGCCCCAAAAACTTGTATAGAACTCGATGATGTCCGGCCGTAGCCCAAGGCCCGAAAAGTCGGGTGACGGTTCCATCGCCACAGGCCGCCACGCGACCATATTATCGGCATCGGGCGGCAGCACGGCGCAAGGAGATGGCCATTCGGGGTCGTACTCTACCGGTTGCGAGGCCTGCTCCAGTAATTTCAACAGCGTTCGAGCCACTTCGCCCACGGTATTCTCCCGTTCTGTGTTCAGCGCACGTCAGGATTGACGCCGTCGGCACACAGTATGAGGCCCGGCACTGCGGCGATCAAGCGGCCACCAGGCGCACCCGCGTGATTTCGGACGGCGCCCCGAAGCGCTTGGGCGGCCCCCAGTAGCCGGTGCCGCGACTGGTGTACACCCACAGATCGCGCATGCGGTTCAGGCCTGCGGTGAACGGCTGCTGCAAGGGCACGAACAGGTTCCACGGGAAGAACTGGCCGCCGTGCGTGTGGCCCGACAGTTGCAGGTGAAAGCCGGCGTCCGCCGCCGCCGGGGCGCTGCGCGGCTGGTGCGCGAGCAGGATGCGCACGGTCACGTGATCGGGCGCGCCCGCCGCCGCCGCGCGCGGATTGCTGCGGTGCGATTCGTTGAAGTGGTGCGCGGTGAAGTCGGTCACGCCGGCGATCATCAGGGCCGCGTCGCCGCGCTCGCACACCACGTGCTGGTTCATCAGCACCGTCAGGCCCAGGCGGCGCATCTCGGCGATCCATTCGTCGGCGCCGGAATAGTATTCGTGGTTGCCGGTGACGAAAAACGCGCCGTCGCGCGCCGCCAGACGCCCCAGCGGCTCGGTATGCGCGCGCAGGCGTCGCACGCTGCCGTCGACCGTGTCGCCGGTAATCGCAATGGCGTCGGGCTTGAGCGCATTGACCCTGGTGACGATGGCATTCAGGTAGCCGCGCTTGATGGTCTGACCCACATGCAGGTCGGAGATCTGGACAATCGTGTAGCCGTGCAGCGCGGCCGGCAGGCCGGCGATCGGCACCTCCACCTCGACTACCCGCGCCACCCGGCGCGCGTTGACCAGGCCAATCAGGGTCACGCCCAGCGCCACCAGCGGCACGGCAATGGCCGTGCCGCGCACGACCGGCTGGCCGGCGGCGCCGAACACGGCCAGCACCAGCAGCGCCACATCGCGCAGCACCGTCAGTACCAGCAGGGAGGAGAACAAACCCATGGTCAGCATGCCGGCCCACGCCAGCTGGTCGGACCAGCGCCAGCGCTTGAAGCGCACCGACAGCAACCCGGCCGGCATCAGCAAGGTCGATGCGGCCAGCAGCGCGACCGCCACGGCCACGCCCAGCGGCCCCGGATCGATGGCCGGCACCAGACGCATGCCTATATAGAGGTGCAACATTGACAGAAGTGCCAATACGATGAAGACGGCGCGCGCGGGCATGGGCAGGTCCGGAAGAAGGGGTAACCGGTTGCAGATGGGGCAGCGCACGCCTTACGCAAGGGGAAAGATGGTAGCGCGGCCCTTGTTTCACGATTCCAGGATTTGTAAGTTTATGTATTAAGAATGGAATTCCCATGAAGCCGGGATATAGTGCAGTCATGCCCCAGCGCTTGCGTGATCATCCCGATCTCGGTTGAGGCCAAAGGAAACGCTATGTTGAACACAAAATTTGCTGGTGCGGTGGTTCTGGCCGCAGCGGCCATCTCCTCCACAGCAATGGCTAGCGACCGTGGCGTCAATACGGCAATCGGCGCCGTCGCCGGCGCAGCCCTCGGCAACAGCACCGGATCGCGCAACGGTGCCCTGGTCGGCGGCGTGCTCGGCGCGGTGGTCGGCAATTCGATCAGCACCCGTGACCGCGACAACAACCGCGGCTACTACGACAACCGTTATGACAATCGCTACGAAACCCGCTACGAAGAGCGCCGTTATGAGCGCCCGTACCGTGAACCGGCGCCCGTGTATGTGGAATCGCGCAGCTATTACCAGCCAGCCCCGGTGTATTACGCACCGCCTCCACGCTACTATGGCCCACCGGCGGTCGTGTATGTTGAACGTGGTCGCGGACATCGCCATGGTTACGGCCATGGACGCGGTCGCGGATATGGCCACGGGTACGGCCGCTAATCAAGCGTAGCTTTCCCAGGTTTGCCCGGGCACGAGATTCTCGTGCCTTTTTTCGTTTACGTGCGTTGAAGCGCCCGTTTTCCCCTTCCCTCCGCTATCGCTTGCTGACGGCACTTGCCGGCGCCTCGTGGGGGAAGCATGGAAACAGCGGACGCGATCATCGCACTTGGCGCGGGCCAGTACCGCCTGTGCGGCCAGTTGGGCGGCTCCGCCTACGGCGTGGTGTGGCGCGCCACTGGGCCGGCCGGCGACGTGGCGCTCAAGCTGGTCAACCGCGCACAGATGGCGCGCGCCCATCCCCTGCAGCAGGAACGCTGGATCGCCAGCGCCCGCAACGAAATCGCCTTCCTGCGCTCGCTCGCGCCCTGGGACGAGCGTCATGTGGTGCGCCTGCTCGACAGCGGCGAACACGATGGCTTGCCCGTCATGGCGCTCGAACTGCTCGACACCGATCTTGGCCGCCATATCGCCATCGAACGCGATGCCGGGCGCCCGATCACAAAAACGCAACTGCTCGACTGGCTCGGGCAGATCAACCAGGCGCTGGCCAAGGTCCACCAGTACGGCTGGTCGTACCTCGACCTGAAACCGGCCAATGTGCTGCTCTCGCGCCGGAACGGCAGCGTCAAGCTGGCCGATTTCGGCACCAGCCGCCCGCTGGCCGACGGCCACGCCAGCGCGTACGCCGGCACGGCCAGCTGGCAGGCGCCGGAACAGTTTTTCCCGGACGCGAACGGCTACCACACCGACGCCCGCACCGATTACTTTGCCCTCGGGGCGCTGTTCTACTATCTGGTCACCGGTGGCTTGCCGCTGCGCTTTTGCAGCGAGTGCGGCCAGGCCTATCGCGAGCACCGTGGCGACGGCGCGGCCATGCTGCTGGCACGCCACGGCAATCGCCCTCCGCCCACCCTGCACGAGGATGAAGCGGCGCATTTCGCACGGGCCTTCGGCGCCCAGGCCGACGCCGGCACCTGGAGTCCGGACGACGCCCCGCACGACGGCGGCGCGGCCGAAGCGCTGCTCCTGCTGCGCGCCCTGCTCCATGCCGACCGCGCGCAGCGCCCGTGCCACGCCATGCAGATCAGCCGCATGCTCGGCGCCATCCGCGCCGCCCTGCCGGCGAGCGAGCGGCCATGAGGCACTTCGCGGACCGCTCGCCCGGTTTCCTCCTTACCGCCGCCCTGCTCGCGGTGCTGTGCCTGTTGCAGCTGGTGTGCCTGTGGCGCGCGCCGCCGGCCTGGTCGCCCGAGCGTATTTCGGTGCTGCTGCGGCCCGGCGAGTCGCTCACCCTGGGCAGCGCCGAACTGGCCGCGCCGCAAGCCGACAACGCCCATCTGGCCCTGCGCCGCGCCGCCGATGGCCACTGGTGGGCCAGCAATGCCAGCGCCGGCAAACAGGTGCTGCTGCAGCGCGACGGCGTCGACCGCCGCATGGGCTCGAGCGCACTGCGCACCGGCCAATCGTTCCGGATTGGCGCGGCGCGCTTCGATGTGGAAGACGCCAACGCGCGCCAGGTCGCCTTCTCCGGCCCCGTCGCCCAGTGGCGCTACGACGGCGCCACCCTGTACCGCAACGACAGCGCGCAGCCGGCCTGCCCCGACGCCGGCGTCGCCGCACGCACCATCGCGCTGTGGAACCGCGCCATGCCGCAGGCGTTGACGGTGGCGCGTCCGCTGACCTTTGGCGGCAATCTGTATTGCGGCAACCGGCTTGGCATCGCCTATGTGGAAGGCGCCAGCGCCACCATCGCACGCAGCAAAGAGGGCCTGCTGCTCGCGGGCGCCGCCGACCGCGCGCCGCTCCTGATCTCGTCAAGCGCCGGCCAGGTCGACCTGGCGCGCCGTGCGGAACCGCTGGCCGGCGTGCAAACGCTGGTCGCAGGCCGCACCCGCCTGGGTGTGCGGATCGACGATGGCGTGCTGCACCTGCTGCCGCAACGCCATGTGGCGCTGTACGCCGACGCCGATGCGCTGCTGCCGGCGCAAGTGACGTGGCAGTGGAAAAAGCGCGGCCTGTGGACGCTGCCGGCCGGGCGTGCATGGCCCGTTGCGCTGGGCCTGTGCCTGTTGCTGGCGGTGGCGGCGGCCATCCAATGGCAGCGCGGCGCCTGGCCTTTTACGCGCGCTACAAGCGATGCGGTGCGCGCGGCGGCGGCAGGCAGCGCGCTGCTGGTCATCGCCGGCGTGGCCGCGCTGCTGTCGCAGCGATCGGGCAGCGCGCCGGGGGTCGGCTGGTCGATGCTGCTGGCCTGGGCCGCGCTGTGGGGCTGCCTGCTGCTGCCCGCGCGCCTGACCCTGGCCAGCGCCGCCGGCGTGCTGCTGCTGGCGGTCGGCCTGCTGGCGCAGCTCGAACTCGGTTTCGGCGGCGCCGAATCGGCCGCGCTGCGCCACTTCCAGAAATCGGTGGCGCTGCTGGCGATCGGCCTTGGCATCAGCGCGCACCTGCGCCTGCGGGCATGGGCCGCCGCCCCGGCCATGCCGCAGGCCACCCTCGAATGGGTGCTCGCCCTGTTTGCGCTGGCGGCGCTGGGCGCGCTCCTGATGCAGGTCGTCTTCGGCGACGAAACCGGCGTGTTCGACTTGCAGCCGGTCGAATTTGCCAAGCTGGCCTTGACCGCGCTTACCGCGCACTGCCTCGCCATCGGCCTTGGCTGGCACGCGCACATGCCGGAGCAGTCGAGTCCCGCGCGGCGCTGGCTGCGCCTGGCCGCACCGGTGCTGCTGTTCGCCGCCCTGCTCGGGCTGGCCCTGGTCCAGGTGGACGATTATTCGCCCCTGATCCTGTTACTGGTGTGGTGCATGGCGATGGCCCTGGCCTGGTCGCTCGCCACCCGCACCCACGGCGCCACCGCCGCCTTGTTCGGCGTCGCTTGCGTGGCCGCCGGCGGCATCGCCTGGCTGCGCGGCGCCGGCGTGGCCGAGGTGGCGCAATGGGGTTTTTACGCCGACCGCTTCCTGGTGTGGCTCGACCCGGCCCAGCATCCGCATACCGGCCAGCAGTTGCTGCTGGCCGCGCGCGCCATCGCCGAAGGCGCGTGGTGGGGCGCCGACAGCCGGCTTGGCCTGGGCGCCATGGGCCAGGTCGGCGGCAGCGCTTTGCATATCCCGGCGGTGCAGGATGACTTTGCGCCCTCCTTCTTTTTGAACCGCCACGGCTTGCTGGGCGCACTGGCGCTGTGGGCCTTGCAGGCGCTGTTTTTGGTCGGCCTGCTGCAAACGGCGGCGCGCGCCTTTGGCGCCAGCGAGCAAACGCGCGACTTCCGCCAGGCCTGGCTGTGGCGCTTCCGCTGCTTCGCCCTGTGCGGCGGCGCGGCCTTTGTGCTGGGCCACTTTTTGCTGTCGTGGGGGACCAACCTGGCGATCTTCCCGATCATGGGCCAGCCCATGAGTTTTCTGTCGGCCGGCGGCAGCCATCTGCTGTTTTTCATCTGCCCCCTGCTAACGTTCAGTGCAATCAGTGCGCAATCATTCGAGGAGAATCAACCATGCCGGTCTACGTCCAACATGAAGTCCTGGGCAAGGTGAACGATGTGTTCAACGCCGAAACCCTGTGGCAGGCGCCCGGCCTGGCCCTGTTCTCGCGCCGCCCGCTGCTGCGCGACCTGCTGGAACGCTCCCCGCGCGAGCACCGGGGCCGCGCTCCCACGCGCTGCTTCTCGCACATCACCCTGATGCTGGCGCAGGACGAAGTCGACGACGACCGCCACCTGACGCGCGGCGCCCGCGTGCGCGACCTGGCGCAGTCGCTCACGGCCCTGCACCAGAAAGATTTTGGCGACCTGCTCGGCAGCGACGACGTGCGCTACGACGTCGTCGGCACCGATGCGCTCGAACCGGGCCAGGTGGAAGTCAAGTTCGGCCACGCGGTCTACCTGCCGGCCGCCGGCGAGCAGCCCTTGTATACAGTGGAAACCTCGCGCGACAGCGCCATCTGGCAGGCGGTGTGCCCGATCTATCCGCAACAGCGCCTGGCGCTGATCGGTCACGACGCCGACCTGGCCAGCCACGCGGTACCAAGCTGGCCGTTCGGCACCGTCGGCGCCATTTTGCTCATTAACGATGGTCCCGACGCCCCGATCGAGGTGCAGGTGCGGCCCAAGGGCGCGTTCGACTGCGTGCTCGATGCGCTCAGCGGCCAGTACCTCGTCAGCGCCAGGGGCGACCCGGCCGCGCGCCTGCTGATGCGCGTGCGGCGCGCCGGTTCCGCCACAACGTCGGCCCCGATCCCTGCTCCCTCAGCCAAGCCGGCCGCCGTGTGGAAGCCGCGCGCTCCCGCCGGCATCGACAGCGGCGACACCGCGGTGCCCTTCAGCCACCGCCCGGCCGCCGCCCCGGTCGAAAGCGACGCCACCTACGCCCCGCTGGCGCGGCAACGTGTCAGCCTGGTCGGCCTGGCGCTGCCCTGCCTGTCGCGCTACCGCGACACCGGCGCGGTGTCGATGGAGATCGGGCTGGCCCCGTCCCTGCTGCTGGCAAGCGACGGCGAAGCGGCGGCCCTGACCTTCGGCGTCAATGCGGACGACCAGTTGTACGCGCTCACCAGCGCCGGGCGCCAGCCGATTGCGGCGCCAGCCACCTTTACGCCGGTCGACGCGCGCACGGTCGAACTGCTGGCGGTTGCACCGGCGATGGCCGAGCGCTACTGCGCCGTGCTGCGCCTGCCGCACCCGATCGCGGCGCCGGTCGCCGGCGGTGCGCGCTTTGCCTTCGGGCGCAGCGCGCCCATGCTGGCCGCGCTGCGCGTGCTCGATTCGCCGCGCTTCCTGCACCTGGTGAGCGGGGCGGACAGCGCCAGCGCCGACCGCATCGGCCTCTCGCGCAGCGCCTTCAGCTTCGAGGCGGGGCCGAACGGTTACCTGATCGGGCGCCTGTCCGCCACCCAGGCGCTGTATCACCTCGACGACAAGCTCGCTTTTGTGGCCAGCATCGGCGAAGCGAGCGTCGAGCAACCGTACACGCTGCCCGCCGGTCACCATCTGGTGGCGGGCCACTACGTGCTGCGTTTCGACGCGTAAGGACAGTGCCATGCCAAGCGCGAACTCCCTCACCGTGCTCGCCTACGCGGCCGGCCTGATCGCCACCCTGGTGCTGGCGGCGTGGCTCACGCCCGCGCGCTGGTGGCGCCGGCCGAACCTGCGCGCGGCGGGTATCCTGGCGGCCGGCACCTGGGGGCTGGGCGCCCTGCTGCTGTCGCTGCTGCCCGCAAGCGGCCCGGTCATGGCCGCAGCCGCGCCGCCCTCGCCCTCCCATGCGGGCGTCAGCTACACCGTCTTCGACGACCTGAACCTGCGCGCGGACAAAGGCATCGGCGCGCCGCGCATCGCGGTGGCGCCGGCGGGCACGGTGGTCACCACGACCGGACTGCGCGACGGCGACTGGTGGCAGGTCAGCGCAAACATCGATGGCAGGCAGGTGCGCGGCTGGTCGAGCAGCCTGTGGCTGCGGCGCGCCGAGGAAGCGCGGCGCTGACCCTGTCAGCCAGGGCGCTTCATCGGGTTGAAGTACAAGCCATTCACGCATTGCATCGGCGCGGTGCGCTCGAAACCCATCGCTTCGTAGACCGGCAGCGCGTAGTTGGAGGCGTTGACGGTAAAGCTGCCATCGCCGCCGGCCACGATCGCCGCGCGCCGCGCCACGTCCCACAAGGCGCGCGCGATACCGCGTCCATGGAATTGTTTGGCAACGAACATGTGGTACAGGTGCTGGCGCTCGCGCACCGCAATGAAGCCGGCCAGTTCGCCATCGATCTCGGCGACGTGATAGGCATGCCCGAGGCGCAAAAACCCGTGAAAACCTTCTTCGTCATTGTCTCGCAAGAAGGTGGCCGCCGCTTCCGGCGACGATTCGTGGACGATGAATTCGATGGCGAGCGCGCGGAACAGGGCGGCGACGGCCGGGACATCGCTGTGCTCGATAGGACGGATGTGCATTATCGGTATGGGACGGTTGACAGAACGCTCATTGTGCACGTTTGGCCGCGAATGTGCAGGTCATTTGCGCCGGTATGTTGACGCACGGCACCAACGCGCTTTAGACTGGAACGATCATGCCTAAACCGAGCCTGTCCGTACCGCTGCCGGCGCCGTCGCTGCGGCCCAAGGTGCCCTTGTCCAAGCCGCTGCGCCACGCGCGCTACCGGCAACTGTGGATCGCCAACCTGATATCGAACCTCGGTACCTGGACCCAGACCTTCGCCTCGGCCTGGCTGATTACCCTTGTGGCAAGTTCGGCCTCCACCGCCAGCCTGGTGCAGACCGCCAGCTATATCCCCATCTTTTTGTTCGCCCTGTTTGCCGGGGTGATCGCGGACGCCGTCGACCGGCCCAAATTTTTGTTCTTCTGCAATCTGTTCATGGCCCTGTGCGCCTGCGTCATGGCGGCGCTGGCCATCAGCGGGCGCATTTCGACCGCGCCCGTGCTGGTATTGACGTTCTGCATGGGCGCCGGCGCGGCCTTCATGTGGCCGGCCTGGCAAGCGTCGATGTCGGGCCTGGTCGAGCCGGACGAGGTTGAAGCGGCCGCCACCCTGAACAACCTGAGCTACAACGTGGCGGCCATCCTCGGGCCGGCCCTGGGCGGACTGCTGTTCAACTGGGTCGGGGCCGGCGCGCTGTTCCTGGTCAATGCACTGTCCTTTGTCGGTTTGCTGACGGTGTATTGGTCGTGGTGGCGCGATGGCGTACCCGAGGTGCGCCCCAAGGTCGATTTTACAAGCAGCCTCAAGCTCGGCGTGCGTACCGCGCTTGGCTGCGCTCGCTACCGGCGCATCTTGCTCAATGTGTGCACGGTGTTTTTCTCGACGATTGCGTTCGCGGCCTTGCTGCCGGTGTTCGTCAAGCAAGTACTGCATAGGGATTCGAGCGTGTTCGGCATCCTGATGGGTAGCCTGGGCGCGGGCGCGGTGTGCGGCGCCTTCCTGCTGCCGTCGCTGCGTTGCCGTATCGGCAAGACGCACCTGTTAAGCGCGTCCTTGCTGGTGTATGGCGCCATGCTGTGCCTGTTGCCCTTCATCCGCTCGCTGGCCTTGCTGGTGCCGCTCATCGTGGCGGCCGGCATGGCCTGGTCGGCCACGGTGTCGACCCTGAACGCGGCGGCGCAGCTGGCTTTTCCGGCAAGCATACGTGCGCGCACCCTGTCGATCTACCTGTTCGTCATGGCCGGCGGCTACACCCTGGGCAGCATGGCCTGGGGCGCGCTGGCCGACAAGCTCGGCGTGCAGGCGGCGCTGGCCGCCGCCGGCGCCTGCGTGATCGTCAACGCCATCGCACTGGCGACCGGAAAGCGGGAAACCTCCATCTGATCGTCGCTTTGGCGCGGCAAATTTTCCGATAAGCTGTCAGGATTGCCAACCATTCCGGCCACGCCCGATGACAACAGCAGCTCCCAGCCTCGATTTTGGCCCCTATCTCGATGTGTCGGTGCATTCCAGCGCCGGCGCCGATGCGCCGCAGCGCCTCGAGAACCAGGATAATTACCTGGTCATCGACAGCGCCGGCAGCGCGGTGTTCCTGTACGAGCAGGCCGTACAGCGCCAGCAGGTGGCCGGCTGGCCGGGCGGCCACATGCGCGTGGCGGTGCTCGACGGCATGGGCGGCCACGGACGCGGACGCGAGGCGGCCGAGGCGGTCGTCGGCGGCTTGCTGGACATGCCGGCCTGCCACACCCTGGGCGAGCTGTCGGCCCGGCTCGACCTGCTGCATGCGCAGTTGCAAGAAGAGTTCGGCTGCGATCCGGTTACCGGCAAACGCCCCGGCACCACCCTGACCATGCTCGAACTGCGCTCCGGCAAGCCGGTACTGCTGTACCACGTGGGCGATTCGCGCTTGTACGAAATTATCGATACGCAAGTTATACCGATGACCATCGACCACGTTCCCGCCACGGCCTTTGCGATGGGTGGCTTGCTGGGCGAGCACGAGTGGTGGCAGCAGGTGCATGGCGAGCACCGCTGCCAGATCTCGCAAGCCTTCATCCTGGGCAATGCGTTCGCCAATCCGGCCGAGCTGGCCGATGGCTTGTATGAGCTCTCGCCACGCAACTTGCCCTCGTATCTGTATCACTTGCCCGACCGGCGCGCGCTGGAACTCGATCCGCACGCGGTGTACCTGCTGGCCAGCGACGGTTTCTGGGCGTGCGCCGACCCGGGCGCCTGGCTGGCCCGTTGGCCGGCCCTGTTCAAGGCGCAGCCGGACGCGCGCGCCATGACCGACGCTTTGTTTGCCGAAATGAGCAGCAATCCGCCGCCCGAGCTGCACATCGACAACCTGACGGCCATCGTGCTGCGGCCCTTGGTCCACGATGACACGGCGGCGCCGATAGCAAGCGAACAACTTTGCGGCGGAGAGCCTTGATGACTCGACAAGATGTTGTTTCAAAACACAAATATTGTTGTTAGGCACGGACGTTTGGCGTGCCGCACTTCAAGAAAAGCGCGTATTCTTTGATACTCACGAACGGCGAATATTGCTATGAAAAAATGCAACAACCCCTTGCATCCGCATTGCACCTTCTGGGTCATGCCAGGGGAAACTGCATGCGCGAATGGCCATGGCCAGGCCGCCGTCGCTGTACCGGCCGCGGCTACGCCCGCGCCCGTGACCGCCCCAGCCAATTCCAGCTATGAGTTGATCAGCGCCCTGCGCAGCGCGCGCCCGAGCGCCAAGCCGGACGCGGCGCCGCTCGCGTATCCGGACCAGGCGCTGCCGGCGCTGCAGCGTCCGCACCTGCACATCAGCGGCTTCGACCCGCGCGCCGCTGGCGGACGCCAAGCCATCAAGGTCGAGCTGCGCGGCATGCCGCCCGACAGCGCGCCACTGGTCACCATGCAATTGCAGTCGGCCCTGATTGCGCAGGGCAACGCGCGCCACTCGTTCGTGCGCACCCTGCGCGGCGACTGGCGCCCGCTGTTCATCGAATTCTCCTCGCGCGACAAGGAACACGGGCAATACCGGATCGAGGTCGAGCTGTTCAACCTGCACGATGGCCGCATCCGCCATAAATGGGTGTGCACCCTGGTCATCCTGGTGCCGCGTCCCGACGCCACCCTGACCGACATCCACCAGACTTTCCTGTCGACCCACAAAAACGTGCGCGTCATGGCGGACGACGCCTCCATCGCCCGGGTTAACGCCCAGGCCGGCGGTGGTCGGCTCGATATCGACGTGCATGCGCGCAACGCCTCGATCGCCCATTTGAACCTGGACGCCAAGCCGGGCAAGGTCGACATGGGCTTTTCGACCATTGCCTGGGATGAAGACCTGATCGAAATCGACGTGCCCGCGCATGCCGAGCCGCATCCGCACCCGACCGCCTGCGCCTGCCTGGTCAATGCGGCGCCCGAGCCCGGTTCGCAGCGCCAGGTGCGCCTGTTTGCCATGCCGGAGTGCGTGCTGGGCCGTTTTGAACTGTACGATCCGGACGCCGACGTGCTGCTGACCCATTTTGGCGAAGACGGCCAGGACCGCGACGGCCTGACGCGCCGCCTGTCGGGGCGTCACGCGGTGATCCGGCGCGGCATGAACGGTTTCGAGATCGAAGATGTGTCGCGCTATGGGATTTTGCTCGACGGCGTGTGGCCGGGCAAGAACAAGCCGGTGCCGCTACGGCTGGGCATGCGCATCGAGCTGTCGGCCAGCATCAAGGGGATTGTGGTACTCAGTGTGACGGCGGTGATGCCGCACGGGGTGATCGTGCACCGCATCGACCAGGGTGCGCATGCCGAGTGTTTTTACTTTTTGGAGCCGGGCAAGCATCCGGGCTTCCCGGTGGCGCCGTTCGGCGCCGCGCCGAGGGCGGCGGTGATGCCGGTTCTGTATCACCAGAACGGTGGTTTTTGGCATCTGGACCCGGCCACCGGCAAGGAAACCGCGCTCAGTCCGGGCGCGCCACTGGACCGGCTGACGCAGTTTGCGCGCCACACGCGCTTTGCCAGCGAGTCGTATCCGGAATGCTGGATCGTGCGCACGGCCCTGAAATCGACGCATGCGGCGGCGGAGATGCATACGGCTTGATCCAGACGTCTGGCATTCGAGCTGTCGCCCCGCCTGACAAAACGTATTGCTTGCCTCATTGGCAACAACCTCGTACACTGAGCCAGCCGGCGTACGGTGTCCGCCAGGAGCATACCTTCGCTCAACCATAAAAATCATCAATGATGAAATCGAAAAACCCTATTGAACTTGCTGTGTCAAGTGCCTTGCCTGTTCCTCAGGTTGGGCTAACTGAGCCAACACCGCTATTCACTGCAAAAGATAAGTACTTTGTCGCAATGTGTTCGGGAGAATTCCCGTCGATAGCAGATGCAATAAGTGACACGCGTCTGCCGCCTGAAACCAAGGCAATGGGCGAGTGGCCCGCACTGCCAGGATCATCGAAAATTTTAGCGTTCAAAGCCCCGCCGCGAACAACCGATGACGAGAATGGCGTAGTCATCTTGATCATCGAGCCAGTCGCTCACGGGAAGGTGATTTTATGGTTAAGTGGTACCGATCTGGCACGCGAGCAGCGCGAGGACGCGGAAGACGACGTCGACAATTTTCTTGAGATTACCGGTGGCGAATACAAGATTTTCGAAAGGGTGTGATCAGCCCGCTGTATCCACAACCTGGCCTCGTTCTTTTATGCGCCGTAACTGCGCCGCCTGATACGCCCCGAACACATCGTTGAACAAGCACCGGATCAGCGGATCGTCCACCAGTTCCGCACCGAGCAAATCGGCCTCGGTCTGTTGGTCGAACACCGCATCGTTCATGCGCATATACATGGAGGTGAGCGCCTCGCCCAGTTCCAGCGCCGCATACAGCCTGGCAACCGGTACTTCGGTGGTCCACGACAAGGCATCCGGCACGCCGGCCATCAGGTCGATCGTGTCGCCCTCGATGCGGTAATGGAAATGCGTGCCCTCCCCCGCATGATCGAATACCGATAAACGCCACACGCGCGGCTTTTCGAAAAAACTCTCTTCCGGCAGTTCCATGCCGCGATATTTATCCAGCAAGCCCGAGGTGCAGTAATCGATCACGCGCGCGTGTTCGTCGCTAGTGAGCGCCGGGAAATGGCGCGCGATATCGGCTGTTGGCGGCGGCGTCGCGTGGCCTTCGTACCGGTAATCGACGTCCTGCTCGCCGACCGGCACCACCCAGCTCAATGGCGGCGCGGCGTGGAGGCCATCGCGGTCCAGCACAAACGACACCGAAGGGTTCATCCGCACCACCTGCGCATCGGGCAATGCCGCGCCCACTTCTTGCTCGAACTGGCGGTAGGTGATCGGGAAAAACGCGTGGTTATACCAGGACCACGGCTCCTGCACGAACTGGCAGGAACTGGGAACGACATAACGCGGCTTGAGCGCCGCCAATTGCCCGATCCATTCTTCCGGCAGCTGCGGCGGCGCGGGCGACGCGCGCGAGGGCGATAACACTTCGATTTCGCGCATGGTCTGGAAGGGCCACAGCACCATGTCCCACGGCGCAAAGCGCGCCAGCGCCGGCAGCATGTCGGGATCGATCCACGAATCGACGACATTGAGCACATTCAGGCCGCCAGCCTGGATGTGGAACATCGAGTCCACATCCGCATCCATGGCTTCGCGCGCGATCACCGTCATCGGGCCAACCTGCACCGGCGCGTCGAGGCGCAGCTGGTGCACCTTGCTAAACCCCAGTTCGCGCACCATGTCGAACAATTCGTCGAACACGCAGTAGATGTACAGCGGCGTGGCGCGGTCCAGCAGATCGAGGCTGTCGAACGAGCAGTGGTCGTCGTGGAAATGCGAAATGAAGACGGCGTCGAAATGCACCGCGCGGAACTGCGCGTGGTCGAAGCGCACTTCCGGAAAAGCGTGGCAATTGCGGCTGAACGGGTTTTCGACCACCGGATCGAAAGCGATGCGGGCGCCTTCGCATTCGAACACATAGCCGGCGTGGAGAATCCTGGAGATTTTGAGCGTCATGGCCGCCATTATCTCATGCCGCATGCCATCCTAAAATGCATGGTGCGCCGGCCGATCGCCTATCATGGCGGTATTGACCGGGCATCCCGGTGGCTCAATTTTTTGCAAGTGGATAAACAATGACGATCATCGAACTCCCGTTTCGGGCGACTACCGAACAATCCTGCGCGTGGATGGAACAGCAAACCGGCACGCCATGGACCCTGGCGCGACTGCTGGAAAACGCGCTCACACCGTATGTGTGGTTCGATTACGACGCCAATCACGCCGAGCTGTTCGGCGACGCCAACGGCGGTTATGCGGCGCCGATCTTCCTGGAAGCGGATGTGGCGCGCCTGGTGGCCGGCAGCGAGGATGTGCTGATCACGACGACCAAGGACGCCTACAAGATCGTAGCCCAGTTGCCGGCGCCGGGTTTCCGGCGCGAGCTGCACGAGCTGCGCTTTCTCAAAAAGGAGCTGGAACGCCTGGTCGCCAAACTCAAACACGATGCGGAGCCGAAGCCGATGGTGGTTGAAACGGCCAGCGAGGCGCGCGTCGGCATCAGCAAGGATGAAGTGTTGGCGGCATTCGGGACCATGCTGCGGATCGATATGCACAAGGCGCTCGACGACGCCGGCGGCATTTTCGGCGATGAAGGCGCGCGCATCAAAGGCAGCGCCCGCAAATCGAAAAAACAGGCCATGTGGAATCCGGTGACGCTGGCCCTGGGCATGAACGATGCGTACCGCGTGCCGATTTCGCAACTCAAACGTGCTTTCCAGGCCCACGATTTCCTCTATCCGTGGCTGGGGCAATGGAATGAGTCGCTTGCCCTGCTTGGCAAGTAAGTTAAACTACGCCCCTTACACTTCAGTTCCGAATCTATGACCACCAAAAAACAGCCTCCGGCCAAACGCGCCCCCGAAGAACCAGTCGGCCGGCCTGAAAACCCGTTTATCAGCACCGAGTTTTTCTCCCGGATGCGCGATTACACCGAACGCGATGCGGCTTTTTCCAAGGAAATCAAGGCGATCGGTGATCGTGGCGCCGGCAAGCTGTCGACCGATGCGCGCACGGCGCCGTCGCTCGAACCGCTGCGCGGCGTGATCAAAAAAGGCTTGCCGCTCAAGGATATGTTCGGCCGCATCGTGCAGGGCGTGGAATTGGGCTTGTGGGAGCCGTGGCTGAGCGCGTTCGGCTTCGAACTGCGCGGCGTCAATTACGCCAAGACCGGCGCGCGCAATGCACGCCTGGCGCTCGATATCAGCCTGGCGTCCAAAGCGACGACGGTATTTGCCAATGCCGGCATTCCCAACTGGCGCAGCCTGGTGGCGGAAGACTGCGCCCAGGTCCAGATTGAAAAGCCGACCGAAAAGACCCCGGCCAAGGCCTACGCCATTTTCTGGCTGGACGGCGCCGACGCATAGTGCGCAGGGAGCGCTTGACGTCCTCGCCCACGCGTTCGTGCGGGGCGAGGACGTCGATGCGCTCGTTTCCGGCTTCTGCATCTTTATACAAGGCAATACCCTGAACACCTTATTCAAACGCGCGCTGTGCGCCGCCGCGCTGGGCTTGCTGACAGCCAGCGCCCATGCCGACAGCGCCAGCGCCGCCGCCAATTTTTTCGGCAACGCCGAGAAAGCCGGCCTCGACATCGGGGACCTGGACCCCACGCATGCGCTCGTCACCCCCACCCTGGTCAAGGGGCTGTACGCCACCTATAACGAGAGTGGCAAGTTGATGGGCGTCATCAATGAGGCGGGCACCCTGTACGGCAAGGCGGGCGTGTTCAGCACCCTGGGGCCGAAACCGGGCAGCCTTCGCCTCATGACGCCTGCGGAAGTGGGCGGGTTGCGCGCGGAAGTGATGGCCCATCTGGCCTACGAGAAACTGATTAAGGTTACCTACGGAAATGGTGGCGGACGCAGGATCCTGGCGTTTTCGTCGGTGGACTGCCGCACATGCTTCCTCCACGAAACCGAGCTGGTCCAGGCCGCGTCGACGCTGAACACGACCTTCTACATTGCGCCGGCCTCGCTGCGCGGCATGGACAATGGCGGCCTGGCATTGATGGAACAGCTTGCCCGCATCATGTGCGACGACAAGCCGGGCGTCGCCTGGCAAAAGTTCTGGGCGACACGCGAAGCGCCGCCGGCCAAGCCTTGCGCGCTCACCGCCCAGTCGGTTCATCGCGATACCGAGGCGCTGTCGAGCATCATGGCGGGTGTGAAATCCATGATCCAGGCGGTTCCCATGTTTGTGGCCGAAGATGGCTCGCCGGTTCCGAAGAACTTCAACATGGACATGACGCCCGAGGTGGCCGACACCATGTTCGGGGCGGCGCGCAAGCGTGTGGCGATTGCGCCCACGACCCATTGGCTGGCCGCTGCAAAGCGCAAAAGCTGATTTTTCATCTTTCCATAAAGGTATTCCCGTGAAAACAATGTCACACCACCTCGCCCGCGCCCCGTTCAAACCGGCGAGCGCCATCATGGCCGCCTTGCTGGCTGTGGCGGCGGCGATCGCGCCATCGGCTGCGCTGGCCGATCAGAATACAGCCAGGACCAATTTTTTTGCGAACATGCAAAAGGCGGGCGTGACGCTTGCCGATGTGACCCCGGCCAACGCCCAGGTCGTGCCAACCCAGGTGAAAGGCATGTACGGCATTTACACGCCGGCCGGCAAACTGGTTTCCCTCACAAATGATGCCGGAACCATCACCACCAAAGGGGGCGACTTGAGCAATATCGGGCTGCAAGCCGGCAAACCACGCCGGATGACGCCCAAGCAGCTCGATGAAGTGCGCGCCGAAGTCATGGCCAATCTCGATTACGACAAGCTGATCAAGATCAGCTACGGCAACGGCGGCGGACGCAAGATCCTGATGTTCTCGGCGGTCGATTGTCCGGGCTGCCAAATGCTGGAAAAAGACCTGGCCAAGGCCGCGTCGCGCCTGAACACGACGTTTTACCTGGTGCCCTCCTCCTTGCTGGGAAGCGACCCCGCAGCCGTGCCGGCGCTGGAAAAGGTGGTCAAGATACGCTGCGACGCCAATCCGGCGTTGGCATGGCAGACATTCTGGGCCAAGCGTACGCTGCCGCAGCCCAAGGCGTGCGGTCTCACCACGCAAAACGTGCAGCGCGATTTTTATTTGCTGTTCCACATGATGGTCACCATGAAAGCCATCAAACCCGTGGTTCCCATGCTGGTGTCGGAAGACGGCAAGTGGATTCGCCTGTTCCGCGACATGAATTCGACGGCGCTCGCGTCGGCCTTCGCCGCGGAACGCAAGCCGGACATGACGGCGCCGACGACACAATGGCTGGCGGCGGCGCCGGCCGCCGGCAAGCCGGCCTTGCCGGCGCAGCCAGCCAAGGCCAGATAAGGCAGGCAAGACGGCCACGATGATGGCAAGCGCCTTGCCCTTGCCGCTTACTTCATCGTGAACGTTTGCTGCGCAGTATCGACAGCATAGTTCTTCGCCACGTCCCAGTACGTGAAACTGTACTTGACCACGTCGCCGGCCTTCAGGCCGCCAGCGGCATAGGTATTGTTGCCGGCATCCTGGCGCAGGCGGATGTTTTGCTGGCCGCCGGAATTGACCGTGTAATGCACGTCCGCCCAGGCCGATGTGCGCACTGCGAATTGCAGCGTGGTCGGGCCGGTCTGGGTGGCGCTGACCGAAATTGGCGTTGGCGTCGGGGTTGGCGTCGGCGTTGGAATAGAGCTAGGAATAGCGGAGGGCATTGGCATAGGGGAGCGCGACGGGGTAGCAATATA
>NZ_VUYU01000036.1 GCF_011682065.1 Massilia rubra
CTTTGACAGCCTCGGCATGCCTCGGCTCACGTAACCTCAACTTCTTGAACCGCCCGGTGCGGACCCGCATGCCGGGTGGTGTGGGAGGGGACCGGTCAGGTACACTGGTCGCCCCTATCCCGATTGTCTTTACAACTGCCCGCTTTCCTTGATGTCCAGGTAGCGGTTCACCAGCGCGGTGCTGAGCTGGTCGGGGGTGATGTCGATCAGGCGTTCGGCGCGGATGCCGAGACGGCGGATGGCGTCGCGCCGCTGCTGCAGGTAGTGCACCGTGGCGCTGTAGCGCAGGGCGCTGGCGAAGGTGTCGACCTGTTTCGCGCGGGTGCCGTCCATGACCTTTTCGCGCAGGCTGGCGCAGATCACCAGGTGCTTGCTCGACATCAGCTCGCAGGCCGAGCGCAGCGCCGTGTCGTCTTCGTCGCGCAGGTTGGTGATGATGACGACAAAGGCGCGCTTGCTCAGGCGGTTGAGTAAATTGCTGGCCGCTTGCAGGTAGTCCGGCGCCATTTCGGCCGGCTGCACGTCGTACACCCCGGCCAGCAGGCGATCGAGCCCGTTGCGGCCCTTGCTTGGCGCCAGCCAGCGCGTCTCTTCGCCGCCGAAGGTCATCAGGCCGACCGCGTCGCCCTGTTTCTGGGCCAGGAAGCCGAGCGTGAGCACGGCGTTGAGCGCGTGGTCGAAGTGGGTGGTGACGTCGTCGCGCGCCAGCATGCGGCGCCCGGTGTCGAGCAAGAACACAACTTGCTGGTCGCGCTCTTCCTGGTATTCGCGGGTGATCGGTTTCTGGCGCCGCGCGGTCGCTTTCCAGTCGATCGAGCGCATGCTGTCGCCGTCGCGGTATTCGCGCAGCTGGCGGAAATCCGTGCCTTCGCCGCGCCGGCGCTTGCGGATCGCGCCGGCCGCCGGGGCGCGCCGGTCGGTCGCCGACAGGGTGTGGCCGAGCAGCTTGGAAAAATCCGGGAATACCTTGATGCTGCTCGACTCGCCGAGGCGGTGCATGCGCTGCCACAGGCGCAGCGGCGAGCGCACGCGCAGGTGGGCCGCCCCGAAACTGGCCGGGCCGCGCTGGTCGGCGCACAAGGTATAGGTGACGGCGGCGTATGCGCCGGGCGCGATCGCGCTGGCGTGGGGCAGGCCCTGCATGCCCCAGCTGGTGGGATAGTCGTCGTACAGGTCGAGCGCGAGCGCGCGCCCGCCGTCGTTATGCAGTTTGAGCGTGACCTTGTTCCAGGTCCCGACCGGCCACACGCCGGCCAGCTCGCGTTCGACCCGCAGCTGCGGCGTGCTGCGCGAGAGCCAGGCGTCGGCGCAGGCGGCCACCAGCGCGGCCAGCCCGGCGCCTTGCCACAGCGGCAGCAGCGCCGGCACGTGGCTGGCGGCCGCGCCCAGCAGCGCCCAGCCGCCGGCGACTAGCAGCAGGGTGCGCGACGGCGTCAGTGCGTCAGCCACGCGGAGCGGCGATTTCTTCGATCAGGCCAAGCAGCAGGTCGTCGCTGGAGAGGCCATCGAGTTCGCTTTCCGGGGATACCGCGATGCGGTGGCGCAGCACCGGCAGGGCGGCCGACTTGATGTCGTCCGGGGTGACGTAGTCGCGCCCGGAGGTCAAGGCCATGGCGCGCGCCATGCGCACCAGCGCGATGCACCCGCGCGGGCCGGCGCCGATGGCGATGCCGGGCCAGTCGCGCGTGGCGCGCACCAGCCGCACGGCGTAGGCGGAGACGGCGTCGTCGACGCGGATCTTGGCCACCAGTTGCTGCAGCACGACGATGGTTTCGGGCTTGACCAGGGTGGCCACCTGGTTTACATCGAGGCCGTCGCCGACGCGGTCGCGCGTGACCATGCGCAGCATCTGTTCTTCTTCCTCGACGCTCGGATAGTCGATCCGCACCTTGATCAGAAAGCGGTCCAGCTGCGCTTCCGGGAGCGGGTAGGTGCCTTCGTTTTCCAAGGGATTTTGCGTCGCCAGCACCATGAACGGCGGCGGCAGCTGGTGCGATTCGCCTTCGATCGTCACCTGGCGCTCCTGCATCACTTCGAGCAGCGAGGACTGGGTCTTGGCCGGGGCGCGGTTGATTTCATCGGCCAGCAGCAGGTGCGAGAACACGGGCCCCTTGCGCACGCTGAAGGACTGGCTCTTCATGTCGTAGACGGCATGGCCCATGACGTCGGCCGGCATCAGGTCGGGCGTGAACTGGATGCGCGAAAAGTCGCCCGAGAAGGTCTTGGCCAGCGCCTTGACCAGCAAGGTCTTGCCCAAACCCGGCACCCCTTCGATCAGCACGTGGCCGCCGGCCAGGCAGCAGGCCAGCACCTGGTCGACGACGGCCTGCTGGCCGATCACGGCGCTGCGGATTTCTTCGCGCATGCGCTGGACGATGCCGATCGCCTGGGCGAGGCGGTCGGCCGGAATGGCGGTGGCGGTGCTATCGTTCATAGTGATTTCTCAGTGTTTGTAGGGTGCGGATCTGGCGTGTGAATCGGGTGACGTGGCTGGCCGCATCCTGCTGCAGGGCCTCGCTGACGTCGGCTTCGGGAAGGGCGCAGGTGCGCGCCAGGGTGGCCCACAGTTCGCCCTCGGGCATGCGGAACAGGGCCGGGACGCGGCGCCGGATCAGCGCCAGCGTGTCGTCGCGCGCCGCGTCGAGCAGCACCTGGCGCCCGCCGTCGGCTTTCCACAGCCAGGCGCCGGAAGCGTCGATATGTTCGAGCAGCGAGCGGCGCTCGGCCTTGGGCGCCGGCAGGAGCGGGCCGAAACGGCGCAGCGCGCTCCACAGCAGCAAGGCCAGGCAGACCGCCAGGCTGATCAAGACCAGCTTGTAGTGGCGCCACAGCGCCTTGTACCACGGCAGCACGTTGAGGCGCTTGACGATGGTGACGTGCTTGCCCGGCGTGAGTTCGGTCAGCGCCAGCAGCAGCTGGGCGTGGTCGCGCTGCGGCAGGTTGCGGTTGGTGAAGTAGCCGTCCGCGACCAGTACGATGCGGCCTTTGCCTTCGGCGTACACGCGCACCGCGCCGCCATCGTCGTCGCTCCACAGCGGGGCGACGGCGCCTTGCAGGCTGACCATTTCGGTGGTGCCGGCGTCGAGTTCGAGCGCGTAGCTCCTGCCGGGCAGGGTCAGGTGGCTCAGCGCCTGTTCGCGCGCCCGCCTGGCGGCGGCGATCGCTTCCGGCTTTTTCTTGTCCTTCTCGTCCGGTTCGGTGCGGCACTTGCAGGCCAGCGCATCGGGGCGCGCGCGCACCCCGAGGTGGTCGGTGAGCGGGTCCTTCTCGTCGTCGTCCTGGTCGATGGGGCTTTTTTCTTCGGCGGTGTCGTCCGCCGTCGCCGGCGCTTCGTCGGTGGTGCTGGCGTCTTCGCCGGCGGCCGCTGGCGACGCCTCTTCCTCCGGCGCTTCTTCCGCTTCTTCTTCCGGCTCTTCTTCCACTTCCTCGTCGTCGCTGGCGCCCGTCTCGACGACCTGCGCTTTTTCGGCGGGCGAGATCCAGCGCGGTTCGGCGATCAGCGTATTGCCGCGCCTTACCCACTCGAGCAATTCGCGCGCCTGGTCGGGCGTGGCGGTGCCGGAAGCGCCGCTGACGATCATGGTGCCGGCCCCGGTCTGGGGCACCACCAGTTCGCCCAGCGAGCCGGCGCCATCGACGCTGCGGCCGTTCTGGCGCAACAGGCGGGTGGCGGCCAGCATCGGATCGGCCGAGGCCAGGCTCGACTCGCGCTGCACCGAGGTCCAGCGCAGTTCCATCTGGTTGTGCCACCACCAATAGCCGAGGGCGCCGAGGATCAGCAGGGCGAACGCGATCAGGATACCTTTTGTGCTGTCGTTCATGGCGTTACCTCGCGCCTTGCGCCGAATTGGGTGTCCCAGGCGGCGCAGCAGGCCAGCAGGGCGTCGTCGTTCGGCCAGCGGGCGGCGTAGGCGCCGTTAAGCCAGAGCGTGGTGGCGCTGTCGGCCACGTCGAGCCGGCCGCGCGTCAGTTGACCGCGCTCCCCGGCCTGGCGCGCCAGGCGCAGGCAGTCGCCTTCGGTATTGCCCTGGCGCAGGGCCAGCGCATCTTCCGTCACCAGGCGCGACAGGGTGGCGCGGTACAGCAAGGCCAGCGCGGCGCGCTGTTCGCCCCTGGCCCAGAAGGCGCGCACCTCGGTCGTCACGTCCGGCGGCAGCGATTCGGCGCGGATATTCAGGCCGCCGATTTCGGTTGCCACGCGCACCTTGGCGCCACGCTCGAAGGCGGGCAGGTGGTGACGGTAGCGGTACAGCAGCCAGCCCACCAGGCCGATGGCGAACGCGATGACGAGCACCTTGAAGATGTCGGCGGCGAAGTTCATATTGGTCGAAGGAAAATCGAAGTCGCGCTCCTTGTCCTTCTTCTTTTCCTCGTCCGGCTTGCTCTTTTCCTTCAGGTGCCAGGTTTCGATGCAATCATAGCCGCGCAGCTCGTCGGTGCCGTACAACTGGTCGATCTGCTTGCGCACGCCGGCTTGTTCGGGCGCGAGCAGCGGGCCGCGTTCGGGCTGGCGCGGGCCGTCCTCGGGCGGTTTGCACTTGGCCGGGGCGGCCGGCGCGCTGACAGCGGCCGGGGCGGCGAGGGCCGGCAGCGGCAGGCTGGCGCCCGACAGCAGCACGCCAGCGCCGGCCAAGGCCAGCAGCGCCGACAGCAGCGGTGCGGCGCGGGTGCGCGCGGCCGGCGGCTTCATCTGGCGCAGCTTGATTTCGATATCCCACGCTTCCATGCTGGCGCGCCGGTTCAGGTAAAGGGTGAAGCAGCACGCGGTATAGACCGGCGCCATGATGGCGGTGGCCACGCCGAAGGCGCCCAGGGTCATCAACGCCACCTCCAGGGTTTGCGGGACGGCGCCGCCGGCGTTGACGTACATGACGAAGGGATTGGTGGTTTTGCCGTCGCTGATAAAAATGCCGATGAAGCCGAGCACGCCGAGTTGCAGCACCACTTCGAGGTGGGAGCAGACGATGCCGAACCAGGCGGCGGCGGAGGCGGTGCCGTTGTTGCCGAGCGTGCTGCGGCGCAGGTTGGCGACGCGCCCGCGCGCGCCTTCGAGCATCCAGACCGGATGCGACAGGCCGCGCCCGGCGCTGAACGGACGGCCCCAGGTCAGCAGGCGCAAGGCGCCGCCGCCGATCTGGCGCGGCCAGGCGCGCACCGCTTCCTGCCAGGTGACGGTGGTGCCGAACACCTGGCGCGAGAGCACGTACAGGGGCGCGCGTTCGAGCAGCGGCTTGAACCACCACGCCAGCAAGACCCAGGCCCAGCCCAGATCGGGCATCCAGACGGTGAGCGCGGCGCACAGCGCCAGCAGCGGCAGCCACAGGGCGAGGAAGGCCATGTAGGCGGCGCTGGCGTGCGAATGCAGCAGGGAAAAGCCCAGGTCGAGCGCCTGGGCATTGGTGCGCGGGCGCAGTTCGATCTGCAGTTTATCGATTTGCATGGCGGCCTCTTATTGCTTGCCGCGGCCGGCGAACAGGAAAAATCCGATCACCAGCACCCAGCAGGTGCCGCCGACGGCGTATTTGACATTGATCGGTATCACAGCCGAGGCGGACCAGAAGGCTTCGATGAAGGCGGCCAGGAAGGTCATCAGGCTACCGCCGACGATGACCGGGAACATGTACTGGCTGGTCTCGTGCAGGGCGTGGGCGCGCGTGCGCCGGCCCGGATGGATCAGCGCCAGCCCGAGGCGGATGCCGGACATGCCGCACAACAGCAGCCCGGTGACTTCGACACTGGCGTGGGTGATCACGAACGACCAGAACTGGTGCGCGGTGGCCGGGTCGCGGCTCAGCCAGGCGGCGATCACGCCCAGGTGCATGCCGTTGAAAGCGACGCTGACGAGGGCCGGAATGCCACCGAAGATGCCGCCGGCGAAGGTGCGAAAGCCGATCGAGACGTTGTTCCAGATGTAGTGGCCGAACATCATCACGTCGCCTTCGCTGCCGCCGCGCCCGACGCTGGCCTTGCCCGGCTGGTACATGTCGCGATATCCGTTGAGCTCGCTGGCGGAGGCGAAGCTGTAGGCCCACTGCGGCTTGAACCAGATCAGCAGGCCGACCCCGAGCGCGACCCCGAAAAACGCCACGCAGGTCAGCAGCAGCAAGCGCCATTCGGCGCGCACGCGGCAGGGAAAATCGACCAGCATCCAGCGCACCAGCGTATTCGGGCGCTCGATCGCGGTGCCGTACAGGCGCCGGTGGCAGGCGCCGACCAGTTTTTGCAGATAATCGGTGAGGGCCGGCGAATAGCCGCGCTGGCTCGACAGCGCCAGGCACTGGCACAGGCGGCGATACAGGGCCGGCAGGGCGCGCTGGTCGGTGCCGGCGCCCTCGAGCAGGGCGCTGATCTCGGTCCAGAGGGCGGCGTTGTCGGCTTCGAACTGTTGCTGTTTCATTTGTTAAAGCCTGCCACGTAGCCGCGCATGCGTTCGACGGAATCGGCGCCCTGGGCGCCGGTCAGCGGTTCGGCGATGGTGCCCAGCTCGGCCATGCGGTCGAGCGGCAGCCGGTTTTCGCGTTCGAACAGGTCGATCAGGGTGCGCTGCTGGTCCGGGCTGAGCGGGAAAGGCAGCGGCAGCGGGTCGGTCGAGGGCGGGGTCGGGCGCGGCATGGGTTTTTCGAAATAGATGACCTGGGTGCCGGCCACGATGTCGCCCAGGCGGCGAAAACGCACATCGAACAGCATGCACACCAGGCCGCTGGCGTACAGGAACGGCAGGAAGTCGGCCACCAGCAGCAGGTTGCGCAGGGTCGATTCGCGCCAGCCGACCGGCAAGCCGTCGCTGCGCACCACTTCCAGGCCGAGCGCGCGCTTGCCCAGCGTGCGGCCATTGAAATACACTTCGCTGATGATCGGGTAACCCCAGTAGGAAACGAACAGGATGACCAGGAACAGGCCGCTGCCGAGTTTGCCGCTGGGCATGATCAGCTGGGCCAGTCCGCAGAACAGCAGCCAGACCAGCACATCGATCAGCCAGGCGGCCGAACGCAGGAACGGGCCGGCGGGCGTCAGTTGCAGGCTCACGCCTTCGGGCGTGGTCAGGGACAGGCGGCCGTCTAGCAAGCGGGTGCCTCTTTGCGCTGCCTGGATGCGACTGGTGTGATGACCGCCATGCTTATACCGTGTTAAATTTACTGTAGGATGTATTTATTGTAACCAAGAAACGATGTAACGATGGCAAAAATGTGAGAATTACAGCGCATTTGTTGGGAATGGACCACTTTTGCGGCCATGTTGCCAGCTTGGGTGTTGCATCGATGCAAGGCATGCCGGGTGCGCGACGCTGCGAGTATACTGCGCCGGCGCGGGTCCCGTCACAGATTACCGGGTGGATTTTTTGAACAGAAAATTGATCATTGGCGTGTGCATCGCCGCCGCCGCCGCCTCGGTGGCGCAGGTGCCGGACAAGCATGCGGCGCCGGCGTCCGGTGCGCCGGCTTTTCCGCGTCACTTGCTGGCCGATGCGGGCAGTTGCCCGCTGCCGGCGTGGCCGCGCGAAGCGCTGCTGTACGACCTGCAGGGCAGCACCACGGTGTCGTTCGCGATCGGGCCCGACGGCGCGGTGGAGCAGGCGCGCCTGCTGCGCGGCAGCGGCTGGAGCATGCTCGACGAGGCGGCCCTGCGCGCCATCGCCGCCTGCCGTTTCAAGGCCGGGCTCGATGCGGCAGAGCGCGCCGGGCCGTATCCGATGCAGTTCGCCTGGAAGCTCGACGGCGAGGCCGGCGTGGCGCCGCTGCTGCGCGCCGGCAGTTGCCGGGAATCGGCGCGGTTTGCGCGCTTTGTCCCAGGGGCGACGGGGTCCGCTACGGCGCCGGGCGGCGCTGGCGGCGTGCTGGTGCGCTTCATGGTGGGCGAGGGCGGCGTGCCCACGCGCGTAGCCGCCGAAACGAACGGGCAGGCGCCGGCGCTGGTGGCCGAGGCGCTCGACTTCATCCGCTCATGCCGCTTCGATGACGACGCCGCCAGTCCGGGCGAGCGCAGCGCCAGCCTGAGCGGACGCGTGCTGGGGCATTAGTTGGACATCGCGCGCCTTGAAAACAAACTGATTGTCGTCAGCGAGCCGGTCGGCGTGGCCGCCTACGACTTCGACCTTGGCCTGCATGTCGCCTGCACCCATCCGTACCGGATCGAGGGGGAAGAAACGTGCGTGCTGCGCATTGGCCCGATTGCCGATTACGCCGCCGAGTTCGAGGACAAGCTGGGCATGGGGCTAAGGCTGGTCAATTCCCCCCAGGAGCATGTGCGCGCGAGCGAGCTGGAAGCGTGGTACCCGCTGCTCGGCGCGCTCACGCCGCGCACCGAGGTGTTCGACAGCCTGCCATCGGCCGACACGATCGAGGCCTCGTTCGCGTGGCCGGTGTTCATGAAAGGCTCGCGCCAGACCAGCAAGCATAACCCCGACCTGTCGGTGATCCGCAGCCGCGCGCATTACGAACTCGCCGCGCAGCTGTACCGGGACGATCCGATCCTGCACTGGCAAAAGCCGGTGATCCGCGAATTCGTGGCGCTCGAACCGGTGCGCGGGCAGGTGGCCGGCAAGGTCCAGCCATCGGTCGAATACCGCTCGTTCTGGTGGCACGGGCACTGCGTGGGATGGGGGCGCTACTGGAACCAGGTGGCGCCGTACGCCTGCGCCGACGAGCATGCCGGACGGGCCCTGGCCGCGCAAGCCGCCGCGCTGATGGCGGTGCCGTTCCTGGTGGTCGATGTGGCCAAAACGGCCGACGGGCGCTGGATCGTCATCGAATGCAACGACGCCCAGGAGTCCGGCTACGCGGGGATCGCGCCCCAATTGCTGTGGCGCGAGCTGCTGGCGCGCATCGACGCTTGAGCTCGCGCTTACCGCTCTCGCTTACTTCTTGCACCAGGCCTTGTAGCGCTGCACAACCGTCGCGGTATTGAGCTCGTCGATGACATCGTCGTCGCCATCGCCGTCGGTGACCTGGAACTGCACCATCACCGCGTCGCGTTCGGCGGGGCTGCCGAACAGGCCTTCCTCGGCCAGCATCCGCAGCGCTTGCGCGCAGGCGCCGAACACCCAGTGGCGCAGCGCGTCGATGTCGACTTCGTTCGGAATATCGCGGTGATACGGCAGGATCATGCGGTAGGCCACGTCCAGGTAGGCGCCTTCTTCGAAGAACGACCATTCGCCCGGATTGAAACGGATATAGTCGGCGCCGCCGTCGTCGGCCAGCGCCTGTTCGCTGTTGGCCATGGGGACGATGGTCATGGCGCTCTCGTCGCTCATCAGGGCGAAGCCGTTCATGGTGTGATCCGGATGGGCCGCGCGCATGGCGTTGAAGGCGTTGCGCGCGCCGTCGCGGATTTCGGCGGCCAGCAGGGCGGCGTCCAGCCGGTTCAGGTCGATCTCAAGCTGGCGCGTGGGGGTGAATCCGGCCGCCACGGCCTCGGCGCACAGGGCGTCGTAGCGCTCTTGCGCGGCGGCCGGGCTGGCCAGTTCGTCGAGGGCGTCAGTGCCCCAGGTTTCGGCCATGCCGGTGGCGTGCCAGACGGCCTTGCCGAGCAGGCGGACTTCGAAGAACTGGCGCGGTTTGGCGCCGATGTGTTTGTGGAAAAGTGACCAGTTTGTCGTCATTGTTGCGTGTGTGCTTTATGGTAGGGAAATGTGGGGCGGCGCGGCCAGTTTCGGAAAGAAGTATGCAGGTCGCGCCGGCTTCTGTCACGCCCAATCTGGGATGCCCGCATGCTCACGGGCCATGCCGATGACAGCGCGCCGGCCCGGCTGTTGCATTTATCTTAACGTGGGCTATGATGGCGCTTCTTCATCCAACGAGTGAAAGCGGCGCCATGTCCATCGCGGTCGACAGCAGGTATTTGCAGGTTTTGTTCGAGGAACATGGGATCGCCAGCGTGGTCGTCAACGGCTGGGTGCTGCCGGAAGGCCGGCGGCCGGCCATCCGCGCGGACTGGTACCAGAACGGGAACGGGCTGACGGGTGTGTTCAGCGTTCTCATCCTGATGCCCGACGGGCTGAGAATCGAGGAGGCTTGCGCCGGCCTGGGCGCTGGCGAGGAGGGCATCAAGGATGGCTTCGCCAAGTTCATGAACAATTCCTTTCACGTCCTGCTGGCCGCGCTATGGCAGCGCGATGCCTCCGAACGGGTGGTGACCAAAACCGTGACCACGCGCAGCGGCCGCTACACCGGCTACTTCGGCCCCACCTGCGGCTACGGAACGCCGCATTTTCCGGCGGACCTGTCGGAGCGGATCGAGCGCTGCCTCGAAGAGGCCAGCCTGACCGACGAGCTGCACTGGATGCGCTTCTTCGTTTCCAACTACCAGAAGGCATTCACGTTCGAGGCGCTGAACAACGGCGAGCCCTGGGAGCACGGATTGCGCGCCCTGCAAGCGTGCCCGTGGACGCCGGACGAGCGCTATTACGTTGTGCGGGTGTTCCTGATGCTGCGCCGCGCCGACGAACCGGCACTAGCCTAGCGCTAGCCTAGCGCTTCCAGCGCGGCCTGGTCGACCTCTTCGGCGCGGTCCGACGCGCTCGGGTGCGCGGCGAGGCGGCGCAGGTTGGCGGCCAGCGCATCGCGCAGGGCCGGCGAGCGCATCACCACTTGCAAGATGACGTTGGTTTTCCAGATGCCGTCATCGCCATCGAGCACCTGCCTGACGGCGGGCGCGAGCGGCGCACCGATGCTGGCCAGGAACGACGCGAGTGGCGTCGCCACCGGCCAGTTCATATCCTGCACCCATTCCAGCAAAGCGGGCAGCAGCGGGAGCACGGCGGGCCACCCGGCTGCGATGGCCGCTTGCACAGCGTCCAGATCGTGCTTATGTGCGGGAATCAAGGCTACGGGAATCAAGGGCGATGGCGCAGGCATGGGGTTTGGCGTGGACGCCGTTGCCGGCAACAGCGGCAACGGTATCACGAGCGCGCGCTGAAGGTCAACGCGCGCCGGCGCCGCTGGTGAGGGCGGCCGGCAGGTTGTCCACGTTGTCGAGCTTGTACGGGAACAGGGGGGTGTCGCCGAATACCTTGGCGCCGGTATCCTTGTCGGGATCGGTTTCCGACTTGCCGGTGTAGCGGTTGGAGGCGATGTTGGCGTCGATGAAGGCGTCGCTATTGTTCCAGTGCGGCTTGGCGGTGTTGGCGAAGAAATTGCCTTCGACTTTCACCTGGGCTCCGCCGCCGGCGCCGATGGCGAAGTAGGGCACGTCCAGCCAGTAGTTGTTGAACAGGTGGGTGCGCGAGGCGGCCCCGTCGAGCTTCGGATTGCGGCCCGAGGTCTTGTTCCAGAAGTTGTGGTGCATGCTCACCTGCGAGTTGCTGAAGGCGTTGGTGTAGTGGTGCTGGTTGCCGCAGACGGCCGGGTTGACGCCGTCGAACCGGTTCCAGCTCAGGGTCACGTTCTTGCTGTCCTGGATGTCGATGTGGCCGTCGCTGATCAGGTTAAAGCGCACATGGTCGACCCACACGTGGCTCGACTTGCTGATGGTGATGCCGTCGCCCGCTTCGACCAGGCCCGGATTGATGTTTTCGATGGCCAGGTTGCGGATGATGACATTCTTCGCGCCGGAAAGGTTGAGCGTGGCGCCGACGATGCGCGCGTCCTTGTTCAGGCCGACCAGGGTCTTGTTGGAGCCGACCCGGATATTGATTTCATCGCGCGGACGCATGAAGCGCGTTTCGCTGGTCGAGCCGAGTTCCTTGCAGGTCTGCTCGCCGACCGGAAGGCGGTAGGTGCTCTTGCCGGGGTCCTGGTAGGTCGGGCAGGCTACCGCGCAGGTGCTTTCGGAACGCACGGCGGTGCGGCAATCGATGGTCGTGCCGGCGGGAATCTGGATCACGGCGGCGGCGCTCGATTGCAGGGCGCTCTTCAACGCGCTGCAGGAGCTCACGCTGACCGGCGCGGTGTTGCCGCCGCCGGTGGTGCCGCTCAAGCCGTCAGGGCCGGCCTGGGCCGCGAAGCCGTCGGCCGCCGGGCCGCCGCAGGAACCGTTGGTGGGGTTGAAGTACCAGCGTTGCAGGCCGCCGCCGGTGTCGCTGGCCTGGTAGGCGCGCGAGCCGCTGTTGTTGTCGGCCACGGTGAGCGACTTGCTGGAGTGGCGGGCGACGACGTTGTAGCCGCCGCCGGTCGATTTTTTGAGCAGCCATTGCTGGTTCTGGGCGCCGGTGGCGTTCCACTGGATGATTTTCGCGCCGTCGCCGGCCGCCAGGTTCAGCACGTCGAGCAGCAGGCCGCTGTGCCTGGCCTGCATGGTCCAGTAACCGTTGCCGGCGTCGCGCAGGGTGAACTGCTGGTTGGCGCTGGCGGTGTAGCCCCACTGC
The DNA here is from genome assembly GCF_011682065.1 of Massilia rubra. GTDB lineage: Bacteria > Pseudomonadota > Gammaproteobacteria > Burkholderiales > Burkholderiaceae_D > Telluria_A > Telluria_A rubra. Next base: position 12,302 of record NZ_VUYU01000036.1, read on the forward strand.
TGGACTTCGGCCGCGCCCTGGGTCGAGCCGGCCACGACGTCGAGCGCTTTGCCGGAGGCGGCGTTGACGATGCTGTACATGCCGCCGTTGACCACGGCGGCGTTGCAATTGGCGGCGCTGGCCGGGTTGGCCAGCAGGTACAGGGGCATGGCCAGCAAGGCGGCCAAGGTGGTCAGGCGGCGTGCGGGAAGCAGGCGCGAGGGCGCGTCTGAAACAGGAAAATTGCTCATCTGGGTGGAACTCCGGGGAAGATTGTCAATCTGGCTACGTGGTGGACTCGCTTGTGTTGGCGAAATGAAAAGAAAACGATGCTATCAGCAAAGTTATGCATATAAATATAGGCATTTTCTCGTCATGCATGCCAATTTCGTATGCCTTGTCTTGACTGCGCCACCTCACGCGCCGCATGGCAGCGCCGCTTCGGCCGCCTCATGCTTGCCGCGCCGGAGCAATTCCCTGATCTGGGCCGCCGCCAGCGGCTTGCCGTAGTAATAGCCCTGCGCCTTGTCGCAGCCGTTGGCGCGTAAAAACTGCCCTTGCTCCGGCGTTTCGATCCCTTCGGCCACGGTTTCCATCTTCAGGCTCCTGGCGAGGGCGATGATGGCGCGGGTGATGGCCGCGTCTTCGGTGCTGTGCGGCAGGTCCTGCACGAAGCTGCGGTCGATCTTCAGGGCGCTGACCGGGAAGGTCTTGAGGTAGCTCATCGACGAGTAGCCGGTGCCGAAATCGTCGATCGCCAGCGCGATGCCGGCGCGCTTGAGCGTGTGCAGCTTGTCGATCATGCCGGCCGAGGCGTCCATCAGCATGCTTTCGGTCAGTTCCAGTTCCAGCCAGCGGGCGTCGATGCCGCTGTCGTCGACGCTGGCCAGCACCGAGGCGACCAGGCCGTCTTCGCTCAACTGGCGCCCGGACAGATTGATCGACATGCGGATCGCGTGGCCCTCGTCATGCCAGGCGCGCAGTTCGCGGCAGGCTTCGCGCAGCACCCATTCGCCGATCGCCACGATCATGCCGGATTCTTCGGCCACGGGAATGAAGTCGGCCGGGCTGATCAGGCCAAGGTCCGGATGAATCCAGCGGATCAGCGCTTCGGCGCCGCAGATGGCGCCGCTGCGCAGGTCGATCTGCGGCTGGTAGTGCAAGACGAATTCCTTGCGTTCGAGCGCGCGCCGCAGGTTGTTGTCTAGCGTGAAGCGCTTGCGCGCGTCTTCCTGCATGCTGTGGGTGAATAGCCGGTAGGCGTTCTTGCCGCTGTTTTTGGCGTAGTACATGGCGCTGTCGGCGTATTTGAGCAACTCGTGCATGCCGGCGGCGTGGTCGGGATAGACGCTGATGCCGATGCTTGGCGCTGATGTGGATTTCGTGGCCCGAGATGGCGATTGGCTGGGCAATCTTGAGCAGGCATTTTTCGGCCACCACGGCGGCATCGTCGATGTGGTGCACGTTTTCGAGGATGATGGCGAACTCGTCGCCGCCAATGCGGGCGATGGCGTCGCCGGGGCGCAAGGTGTCGGTGAGGCTGCGCGAGACCAGGCGCAGCAGGTCGTCGCCGATATCGTGCCCGAGCGTGTCGTTGACGGCCTTGAAGTTGTCGAGGTCGATGAACATCACCACCGCGCGTTCCTGGCGCTGCCCGGCGCGCGCGATGACCTCTTCGAGCCGCTCGTTAAAGAAGTGGCGGTTGTGCAGCTGGGTCACGTTGTCGAAGTGGGCCAGGCGGTCGAGCTTGACCTCGACCCGCTTGCGCTCGCTGATTTCGGCCTCCAGTTCGCTTTCGCGCTTCTGGATGCGGTCGAGCATGGTGTTGAAGGTCGTCGACAGCGTGCCGATATCGGCCAGCGAACTGACTTCGGCGCGGATCGCGTAGTCGCCCAGGCGCGAAATCTGCGCGCTGGTGTCCGACAGCGCGCGCAGGGGATCGGTAATGAAGCGCTGCAGGCGCGAGAGCACCAGGTGGGCGATGGCGAGCACGGCGAGCATGACCGGAATGGTGAGCGCCAGGTACAGCCCAAGCTGGTGGTAGACGCTGGCGAGCGAGCTTTGCACGATGAGCGTGCCGACCCGCTGGCGCTTGACGGTCAAGGGCGCGAGCACGGTGACGTGGCGGTAGGAGAGCGTGTAGCCGCCAGCGCTCGCTGGCGGCGGCGCGAGCGGCGTTAGCTGTGCCGCGCCGGGGTCGCGCAGGTAGCTGGCGAAGCGGCTGTTGGTGTTGTCGTACACCACGGCCGACTGCACATCGGACACCACGCGCAGGGCCGCCAGGATTTCCCTGGCGGCGAGGCGGTCGCCGAAGAGCATGGCGGCCGACATGTTTTCGCTGCCCATGGCCGCTTGCGCCTGGGTCTGGCGCACCAGGGCCGAGGTGAAGAAGTAACTCTGGATTCCGAGCAGGAACAGGGTCGAGAGCAGGATCACGGTCCCGCTGGTGACCAGGTTGGCCCATTTGAGCTTGGTGCTCAGGGTTTGATTCCTGCGGTTGCGCTGCCATGGGCGTTTCATGATGGGTCCGTTTCGTGGGTTCAGTGCACCGCGCGCGCGAGGCGCATCACTTTGGAGCTGAGCGTGATCTTGGCGGCGCGCGCCGCCTCGGCGTTAAATTCGAAGGCGATGCGCTTGTCCTCGACGTTCAGTTCGACCATGATCCCCTGGCGCGCCGCGCCCTTCGCATCGGACACGGTCAGCACGCCTTCCTGGGGCGCCGCCTGCGCCAGCTGGGCCACGCTGTCGCTCTCGGACGCGCTGACGAAGACGATCTGGCACTGCCTGAGCGCGTCGCCGCCCGAACGGGGATAGGCGATCGTCATTTTCGCTTCGCTCAGGGCTTTGCCCTCCAGGCTGGCGAGCAGCTTGCCGAAGGGGTCGCGCCCGAGCACGCACAGCCTGACCAGGGGCGCGTCCGGATTCGGAAACGTGCTGAACAGGGCGATGTTGTAGATGAACGCCGCTTTCGCCGCGAATTCGGCGGCGGCCTGGGCTTGCGCCTGGGCGGGGGCGGGCAGCAGCAGGGCCAGCGCGAGGGCCCAGAAGCGCCGCCGGCGCGTGGCGCCGGCGCGCAAGGCGGCAGGGAAGGAAGCGGAGCGAAGGTGCATCATCATCGGAAGGTGTAGCTCGCCTGGATGCGCCAGTTGCGCCCATCCTGGCCGATGGCGTTCAGGTAGCGGGCCGGCGTGCCGCTGTCGTAATGCTCTTCGCTGGCGGAATCGGCGTAGTGCTTGCCGAGCAGGTTGTAGACGCTGGCGGACAGTTCGACGTGTTTTCCCATTGCGTAGCTGAGCACGGTCAGGTTGAGCAGGCCGAAGCCGCCCACCTGGCCGCCGGACGTGGTGCGGCGGCGGCTGGTGAACTGGCATTCGAGCGCGGCGCGCAGGGTATCGCGCCAGAACGGTTTGGCGTAGTTCAGCTTGAACAACTGGCGCGGCGAGTTGCTCAGCCATTCGCCGCTCACGCCGTTCCGCGCGTATTGCAGGCTGACGCTGGTCTTGAGCGCACTGCCGTCATCGCGCAGCCATTCGGCTTCGAACTCGGCGCCTTTGGAGCGCGCCGAATCGATGTTCGAATGCACCAGCCGGCTGTCGAGCGGGTCGGTGGTGAGGGCGATCAGGTCGATGAAGCGGTACTGGAACAGCGAGGCGCTGGCCCTGAAGTTTTCGGACGGAAAATACTCGCCGATCAGTTCGTAGGTCCGGATGCGCTCGGGCTTGAGTTGCGGATTGAGTTTGTAGCCCGTGCTGGTCGCGTAGTAGCGCTCGTAGGCGTTGGGCGAGCGGTAGGCGGTGCCGTACAGGGCCTTGAGGGTGCTGTGCGCGGCCGCTTTATAGATCAGCGCCACGCGCGGGTTGCTGGCATCGCCGCCTTCGTCGTCGCGGTCGTGGCGCAGGCCGGCGTTGAGGATGATGCGCTCGCCCAGGCGGAACTCGTCCTGCAGGTAGACGGCGGCGCGTCGCTTGGGGTGGTCGCTGGCCAGGCAGGAGGCGTACGGGGCCAGGTCGTCATTGCGCATCATGCGCGTGGCGTCGCTTGCATATTCGGCCCCGGCAATGATCTTGTGATCGCGAAACGCCGTGCTCAGCAGGCGCAATTCGGTGGACATGGTGCGGCTTTCGGCGGCGTCGATATTCACCGTTGCGCTGTCGGGCACGTAGATGTAGGTACCCTGGTAGCGGTAGCTGCGCAGGCTGAGGCCGGCGTGCAGTTCCAGGGTCGGGCCGAGGGGCGCCTGGTAGGCGGCGCTGGCGGACGCGTAGGCGTCGCTGGTCTGGCTGCGCGGATCGTTGAACTGTTGGCCGTAGGATGCGGTCGGGATGCCCTTGGTGCGCCGTCCGGCATAAGCGCTGGCCGAGAAGCCGCCCCAGCTCAGCTTGGTAAAGACGCGCTGGTAGCGGTCGTGGTCGAGATGGCGCGCCACGCCGAAGTTATGAAAGGCATCGTCGTATTCGGGGAAATACTGGTCGCCGCCCTTGCGCTCGAGCCAGGCTGCGCCCAGCAGCAGGTCGAGCCCGTTGGCGTAGCCGAAGCCGGTGGCGATGCGCGCCTTGCGCGTGCCGACGCTGGCGGCGCCGGCGGCCAGGGTGGTGCCCTGGTGCGCCGCACCGGTCTTGGTGATCACGTTGACGACGCCGAAAAAGGCGCTGCTGCCGTACATGGCCGAACCCGGTCCGGGGACGAATTCGACCCGTTCGACCAGGCTGACATCGATCGGGAATTCGGTGCCGAGCGCGCCCTGGTCGTACACCATGTCGTTGAGGCGGCGGCCGTCGACCAGGATCAGCAGGCGGGTGTTGAAGTCGCCCGGGCGCCCGGAGCCGCGCGTGCCGACGTAGCTGTAGTTGCGGTCGTCCGTCACGTAGACCCCGCGCACGCTGCGCAGGATGTCGGCCAGGGTGCGGTAGCCGAAGCGGCGGATGTCGTCGGCGGTGATCACCGACACCGAGGAGGGCGCTTCGCTGATCTTCTGGGCGAACTTGGAGGCGGTGATGATTTCCAGATTGAGCAATTGTTCGAGGGGCAGGGCGTTCAGGTCTTGCTGGTGGTCGGGGCCGGCCACGACGGGCTGGGCCATGCTGGCCAGCGCGGCGGCGAGCGCGACGGCGCGCAGCGGATGGTTCGGTGTCGGAGTCATGTCCAGGTCCTGCGCGGTGGCCGCCAAGCGATGCCGGGGCGGAAGGCCCGCGGGTTAGGCGGGAATGTTTCCAGTGGTTAACTTAGTGGCCCAGTGTAAGATTGTCCGACACGCGGCTTGTTGATTCAGGTTAAGCAAGGACGAGCGGGGTGGGATTGCTGCAACAGGGCTGGCGGGCTGGCAAATTGTCGGTTTGGTATCGTTATCGGGTACGCGCCGTCGTGCCGGAAGCGTCTTTGCGGTCGATGGGCTCCCGGGACGTTAAGGGGAGGCTATTTGCTTGATAATCAACAATGAGGTCATCGCTGTTCCAGCCTGTCGCGCGTGTCGTGAGCGCCGGAAATCGATGACATATAGAAGCAGCGAATTGGCTGGCACTTTATCTCCCTGCGCCGCAGTGCGTGCCGCGTCGGGAGAAGACAACTTGGGGAATGTAATGAACGGCTTAATCTACGGTGCATGCCTGCTGATATTGATGTGTTTCGGCATGCTGTATGCCCTTTTCAAGGGCCGCAAGAGCTGGTGGAGCAGGATAAAGTCGGTCGGGGTCGTGGTGCTGATCAATTTCGCGGTCATCGGGGTCGTCATCCTGTTGGATGAGTTCATGCCCGAGTCGATCAAGGACCTCCTGAACACACCGATTCCCTGGTTGATGGGGGCGATTCCGGGTTGGTATTACGCGTATCAGGTGGGCCGGAGCGAGGTCGCCGCGCCAAGGTGAGTGGGACTACATCGAGTGTCTTGGAAGTGAGCAAGCACATGCGCGGGATGTATTCCGAATAGGACTGCGGGAGAATACTGAAGATGCCATGGAGCAAGGCGGAGAGCTCCCTTGGCCCAAGCTGAAAAACAAGCACATTGCTTAGACATGGTCGAGATCATAGGGCCTCAGGTTGCTTGTGCGGAAGAAACTGTCTCCGACATGGTCTTCCTTCATAGCTCTTTGTCCGAGTTAAGTGACCCTTTGATTGGTCAGCGAAGCATGCTTACGAAGCGTGACTGGTTGCCGCTTCGTGGCGACAATTTCATACGAAGGCTACTTTTTGAACGCTTTGAAGCAATAGCAATAGTCCTGCACGCAATGGCTCTGCAGCGGTGTGGCGGGTGGACAACGTCCAGATGGTATTTATTTACACTAGTTTTATCATTGCGAGCAAAGTGAGGTTGCTTTAGAGCTCGATTTTGAATTTCGGCATTTGCTCCATACAGGCGCTTTAGAATGGCCGTACTAGCCTGTACGGAGCACATGCAACATTTACACGACACGGTAGCGAATTCACCAAAAATAGGAAACCCCATTGCACATTTTCATCTTGCCGGCAATTTCCTGCGCAAATATGACAGCCTGAATCCCTCTGGAACAGGCTTAAATTTGTCACCTTCTAGCGGCCATCGCTTCGCGCGGCTCTGAAATGCGCGCAGCGAATCAATATCTAATGTGGCAGCTATTACAAAATCGTTGTCTCCACCGCGGACGCGCGCCAGCTCCCGGAGAAATGATTGTTTGGCAGGCGAACGAACTCGACTATCTCCATATTTTCTATTATTAACCAATATGGTGTAAGCATGTACGTCAAGCGCAGTAGACTCGATAAGTGATGAAAACGTGTCTATATCTTGGTTCCAACTTAGCACCATCAAAGCATCAACATCGCCTTGCAGTCTCACTCTAGCTTTGCTATTCTGGAGTTCGGAGCATACCATTATTCCAAAATGGGTTCCATTATGAATGTAAATTGGTTTGGTTGGCTTTTTTCGTCCTCCACGATTACCTGAATATCGCCAAACCTTACCGTGAATTTTCAATAAATTTTCATCTTCGGCTACTGCAGGTTCAAGCTTTGGTTGCCAAATTTTGACTGTCGCTGGGAAGCCTAATCGGTTATCTGTAAGCGTAAGGCATGCCTCGCTCAAAACTTCTCTCGTACCATTGAAGTGTCGATATTCTGTGCCGGCGATCATGCTGATCCCGACAGCACTCAATCGTGATGCTATACTATTTACCCAACGAATCGGAATTGATAATTCAGGAAATAGAACGTAATCTGGCCTTGGGCGTAGCCTGATCGTTTGATTAACTAAATCCGAAATGCGTCGATATCTATCGAGCGACAAATTCGGCTTTCCACTGGCCATTGCTGCCCAGTCACTGTCATCGGTTTTAATATTTGTCAATGCAACTATAATCTTGGTTTTGTTTTTCGTGCCAATGCGTAAAAATTTTGGCAAATGCTTTCCCTTTTCAGGAGATCGAATCGGTTCCGCCTGCTCCAGTGCCAATAATGTCGGTTTCACCCAGATGCCTCGCATCGCCTGCGAATACTTGGCCCAAATAACGGCAGGTCGCTCTTCGGTTGTTTTTCCACGATGGTTCGGTAAACCCACACATTCCGGCGCCAGTTCCGCTATCTCATCAGGGGAGTACGGTCGAGTCGGGAAAATATAAGGGAGATAACTCTCTCCCCGTTGTTCTTTCTTTTTCTCTACCCCAAATCTGGATTTTTCTGTAGAGGATAAAAATTCTTTAAGTGAATCAACATCGATTAAGCCAGCGGAGTCAAAATGTTCTAATATGGATTGCTCTCTTAATTTTTTTCTTTTATCTAATAATGCTGATGCTACCAATCGATTGATAACGTGTTTGTATGGGGTTTTCCCTAAATCTGCCATCGATATTAACGGGGCTTTGGCATAAAAATCGTTAAAACTGAATTTGAAATTAAGTATGTCTGCGGTGTTTGTAAATTGTTCAATTATTCCATCCATAAAAATCTTAGCCACCCGCGACTCTCGCTTTGTTCGTCGATTGCTAAGTAGACGATTAGGGTCATAGTAGCGCGCTGCAGAATCGATGAAAATCCAATTAAGCGTCCCCTTTAAGTATCGCCATAGTTGCGCTCCAGATCTTGCTTCTTTACCATTAAGCGATATTTCACCACCCTGAGTTACCGTCTCAGACAGATGATCAATGGATGCGTATGCATGCACGACTATTCTTTCAGCTTCTGCCCATTCATTCAGGCTAATCGCGAAACCCAATAGTCGAGGAAGATAGTTAAAGTGTTCGAAAATATTATCTGGGCGTAAAATGTGATTGTGAGCAAATTCGTAGAATTCCATCCGCTGTTTGACCCATTCTGATGGGGGTAAATCTCTAGCAAGAGTCTCAACGTGGCGGAGTTGAAGCGCCCAGCTTAGCCGCCGGATGGTTAAACCATCAGCGCGACGTAAAGTGTCCGCTCGCTCACTCATACTACTCGAAGCGGAAAGGACCCGAGCTGCAGTCGAATCTTCAAGTTGATCAGGCGACGGCATAAGGCGATGTTCACTTGATAGTTCGTATATTTCTTTTTCGATACTATCGAGAAGATCAAGTCCAGCTTGACCGTTGAGGATAAATAGCTTCTGTTTTTCGGATTGAAGTCTGATTTTTGAGTTTGCTTGAAGACTTTTTCCAAGCTGTATTTCCCAGATGCCTTTATCGGCAGATTTACCCTTTTTAAATATTTTCCCGCCAATGCGTTCCCTTAGGAATTCCATGAAGGCCGCAGTGTTATTTATTTTTCCGGTGTCATGAAAAACCAGAAACATATCATCCACATATCTACCGTAATGAATAGGAGATAACTTTTCTTTTATTAAGGCATCCCATCGGTATAGCAGCGAATTTGAGATAATTCTGGTAGCGGTCAGGCCAATAGCGAGCCCTCCACTAATGCGAAAATTTCCGCTTGTAAGTTTCTTAGAAAATTTCTCGGCTCCTCGTGCCCAATTAGCTAAGAATTCAGCTAACTGTTCAGTAAATTGGCACTCAGATTTTGAAAGGGTCAAATTAAGCGTATTTTGAAGGTCAATTGATGAAATTACTTTTGGATCGATATAGTGATAGTAACTTTTTAAGTCTAAAGAGACAGCTACAATTTCGCGATCTTTTTCTAGTTCCCCTCGGATTGCTTTAAGCCCGTCATTTCTCCAATTTTGATATGGTTGAAAATAGGGCGGGAATGATCCAATTGCGCTAATATGAAATGGTTGAAATGCACTCTTGTCAAGGTTCTCGTCATTGCTTATGCGTCTCAAACGCGCTCCGTAGCAGCATGCTTCTAACGCCGCATCAAATTTATGCCCGATCATATTAATCCATAATGCCGAAATAATATGAGCATTAACAGGAAAGTCACCGATTATGCGAAATTCCGGGATAATATCTTTTGTTTTATGCAAGCTTTCAAAGGCTCGCTCAGGTGATGAGAAATGAATGTGCCCACTGTTTTTAGAATCTTTTGCACGAGTTGATAATTTTTTCGGTACTACTCGAAATTCGCCTATTAGTTTTTCAGTTTTGGCGAATCCATCATTGTTACGCAATGATTCTAACAAAGCGCGCAAATTTTTGAGCAAATCCTGTTCATAATCGGCAAATTTTATCGCACTGGGAAACGTGTTCTCGAAAAAACAGTCGGCTTTCGCTTTGCGGTAAGCTACAAGCATGTCTGCTAAAGTAATCTCTTCCCATCCGTCAAATTTTGGCTGGTATTTCATAGCTCACCCTCTAATATATATTTTTGCGTATGCCGAGAGGCACAATTATTATAAATCTAATTTTGATTTAGATTCCAAAAAAATCTGGATCTTGGCTGTGACCACGTCGAGCTTCTGGCTGCTCTGCGCCAAGCTCCTGACCTGCGGCACGTAGAACGAGCGCCGCAGGTAGCTGTAGAAGCGTTCGACCTTGCCCTTGGTCTTGGCCCGGTACGGCTGGCACCGCTTGATGACGAAGCCGCTATGTCTGGCGTAGTTCAGGAGGCCGGTATGGAAACGGTGTTCCCCATAGGCATCGCGCTCAAGCACGACCGTCTTCATGTTGTCGTACAGGACCCGATGGGTCACGTCCCCGAACGCGGCAGGGTTTCCACCTTCATGCTGCTGAGCTGGCCCGGCTGAAGTCCAAGGTGGCGCAGAAGGCGTGCAGCGGCGTGCTGCCCTTACGGAACTCGACCCAGTCGACTTGCATCTGCTCGCCCATCGCCGTCTCGAAACGCGTCACCGGATCCGCAGGCGGCGCTGGCCGCAATGTCCTCAGGGGCGCGCGCAGCTGGCTCATCCAGCCCTGGTAGCCACGTGCCGCGATCTCGCGGTACAACACGGTCCTCGGAATCGTATACGGTGTTAGCCGTCTTGCGCTCCCTCAGATACTGCTCGAACTGCTCCAGCTTCCTCTGGCGTTTCACATTGCGCTCGTATTTGGGCACGGCATTGAGCGCCAAGGCCGCCGCACCGTGTTCACTGCGCAGCCAACCTGGGCGGCGATCTGCCGCAGGCTTTACCCATGCGTCCTCAGTAGGTGAACTTACACGTACACTTCTTTGGGTTTCAAGGCCGCTCCGCAAAGCGGCCATCTTCTCAAATCGGTGTATCAGTTTTCAATCGCCGCGTGTATCAGTTTACAACCGCTGCTGACAACTTTGCCCGCGTTCTCGGGACGCTCACCCACGCCTTGATAGCCGGCGTCGCCCTATAGTGGATCCACGATTGGAGACAGCAGTTTAAGCTATGGTTCTCAACGGAGGATCGCAGGGAATGACGGAAGCAAAGAAGCGGAAAGTGCATAGTGAGGATTTCAAGGCGAAGGTCGGTCTGGAGGCCGTACGCGATGTCAAGACGGTTAACGAGATCGCCCAGCTGCACGGCGTAGCCGGATCGATACTTTTACGAGGCGTGGGAAGTAACGGCGGTGCCGGACAGCCTAGAGTCTACGTTGCTATCCGATGAAGAGGCGAGCAAGCTCGTGAGCACACGGCTGGTGATCGAGCCGAACTAGGCCCGCTTCGGGACGGCCGATTGCCTGGATCCGTCGTTTAAGGTAGCGCAGCGTCGGCTCTATTCATATTTTGTGAAGCAATACAACCTCGAACCGAAGAGGCTGCCGTTGCCGGACAGGGTCCGCGAGATCACGGTCAAGTTCCGGGATTAGGTGGGCATTAATTTTTTATGTGCGGGACAGGGAGCAGCTGGTCCTGCATTGGGGAAGCTACTTTTTGAACGCCGTGAAGCAAAAGCGCTGATGCGAGCGGAATTGAAACGCCGTGGCGCGCTAATGGGGCATCATGGGATACCGCCCAAGTAGCCGCGATACTATAGGCGTACTAAAGGTTAGGCGAAATCCTTTTTGATTGCGAAGAAACCAGCTGAGACCGGATCAGTTCTAAAACAAAAAAGCAGTTACGATCGCTCGTAACTGCTTCATTTGCTTACTGCTCTATTCGTGGTAGGCCGTGCGGGATTCGAACCTGCGACCAACGGATTAAAAGTCCGCTGCTCTACCAGCTGAGCTAACGACCCGAAGAAGCAAGATTATAGGGGGCATCCACGTTTCTGTCAAATGCCCCAGCACACATTTTTTACCGGGGTGTGACGATCACCCTACTTCAGCACCGCCAGCCGGTCCTTGGCCGCTTGCGCCGCGCTCGAGTCCGGATATTTGGCGACCAGGTCCTTGAGCGCCTTCTTGGCGTTCTTGGTGTCCTTCAGTTCGGTATAGCTGCTGGCGATGTTGAGCATCGCGTCCGGCGCCTTGGCGCTGTCGCGGTACTGGCTCACCACCGTTTCCTGCGCCGAGATGGCGTTCTTGTAGTCGCGCAGCGCGTAGTAGGCGTTGCCCAGCCAGTACTGCGCGTTGGCGGCATAGCCCGAGGCCGGAAAGCGGCGCACGAAGTCGCCCAGCGCCGACGCCGCGCTCTTGTAGTCGCCGCCCTTGAACATGGCCATGGCCGCGTCGTAGGTGCGCTGCTCGTTCGGGTCGACCGCCGCTTCGCGTCCGTCGATGGTCACCTGGCGCGGTTCGAGCTTGCGCAGGCGCTCGTCGAGGTCGGTGTAGAAATCTTTCTGGCGCTTCTGGGCATTGGCCACTTCGTTGGTCAGCACTTCCAGCTGGCCGCGCAATTTGGCGATCTCGGACAGGGTCTGTTCCTGCTGGTTCACCATGTCGAGCGCGCTGCTGCGGTCGGACTTGGTGTCGATGCGGGCGTTGAGCTCGCGCGCGATGGTGTCGACCTTGGCGCGCAGTTCGAGGATGGCCTTGCGCGCCTCGTCATCGTCGAGCAGGCCGGCGTGGCTCTGCAGCGGCACCCAGGCGGCCAGCGCCAGGCAGGCGGCGGCAATGCGGGACTTGGACAGTGTGATCATGATCGTGACTCTTTCAAAACCGTTGAAACTAAAACACCGTGGCACAAGGTCAGCGGGGCGGGCACAGTTCGCACTGCGCGCCGCCCCGATGGTCCGGATGCCGGTTACGGCAAGCGATTAATAGACGATGTCGGCACGACGGTTTTCCGCCCATGCCGCTTCGCCGCCACCGGTCGCTTTTGGCTTTTCTTCGCCCAGCGAGACCGCTTCCATCTGCGACTCGGCCACGCCCAGCGAGGCCATCGACTTGCGCACGGCTTCGGCACGTTTCTGGCCCAGGGCCAGGTTGTACTCGGTGCCGCCGCGTTCATCGGTATTGCCCTGGATGATGATCTTGCGGGTCTTGTTCTTGGTCAGGTAGCCGGCGTGGTTCTCGACGATTGGCTTGCCATCTTCACGCACGACGTAGCTGTCGAGGTCGAAGTAGACGCTGCGTTTTGCCAGCGCGCCGGTTGGATCGTTGACAGGATCGACCACCGATTCGGTGGTTTGGGTCTTGACTTCGCGCGTATCGTCGGTCACGACGGTCTTGCCGGCAACCGGCTTTTCGGTCACTGGTGCGGGGGTGTCTTTGACCGGGGTGCTGCAAGCTGTGAGCAGGGCGGCGCTCGAGACGATGAATGCGAGGGTTTTAAAATTGCGCATGGGTGTTTTCTCCTGGACGGTGTTAAAAATAGCGTGAACGACGTTGATACTGCGATTACTTCATGAAGGGACCCCAGTTGGGCTCCCTGATGTTTCCTGCCTGGGTTGTTAAGCGCTGCTTGACCCTTCCATCGACCGACACCACAGCCAGCGAAGTACGGCCGCCGCCTTTGGTTGCGTACATGATGTATTTGCCGTTGGGCGAAAAACTCGGTTCGGTGGCCGCATCGGCCAGGCGCAGTTCCTGGCCGCTGGCCAGGTCCATCGCATAGAGGGAATAGCCACCGTCACGCTGGGAGACCCAGGCCAGGGTTTTGCCGTCCGAGGAGACGCGCGGGCTGATATTGTAACTGCCATTGAAGGTCACGCGCTGCGCGTTGCCGCCAGCCGTTGGCATTTTGTAGATTTGCGGGCCGCCGCTGCGGTCGCTGGTGAAATAGATGGTCTGGCCGTCGGCCGAAAATTGCGGCTCGGTGTCGATGCCGTTACTGTTCGAGACGCGGCGCAGGCCGCTGCCGTCGATGCCCACCACATACACCTGGGTGTGGCCGTCTTTCGACAAGGCCATCGTCAGGCGCGTGCCGTCGGGCGACCAGGACGGAGCCGAGTTGCTGCCTTTTTCATTGACCACGATCTTGCGCGCGCCGGTCACCAGGTCCTGCACGTAGATGATCGGTTTACGCTTTTCGAACGAGACGTAGGCGACCTTGCTGCCGTCCGGCGACCAGGCCGGCGAGATGATCGGTTCGTTCGAGCGCACCGCCACCTGCACCGCTTCGCCATCGGCATCGGCGATTTCGAGGCGGTAGTCGCGCGCACCGCGGTTTTCGTTGACGTAGGCGACGCGGGTGGCGAAGGCGCCGCGGCTGCCGGTCAGTTTTTCGTAGATATCGTCGGCGATCTTGTGGGCCGACAGGCGCGTGTATTTCGCTTGCGCGGACTGGGTCATGCTCGAGAGCTGATTGGTCTTGATGGTGTCATGCAGCTTGTAGCGCACTTCGAAACGCCCGTCGGCCAGCTTTTGCACGCTGCCGACCACCAGCGCATCGGCGCCGCGCGACTTCCACTGGCCGTAGTCGACCGGGGACGATTCGGACAGGGTGCTGCCAGCGTCGATGATCTTGAACATGCCGCTGCGTTCGAGGTCGGCGCGGATGATGGCCGAGACCTGCGCGGGCGCCACGCCTTCTTCGGCAAAGGCGGCAATCGCGATGGGAATCTGGTTGCTGCCGACGCCGACCACTTCCACGCGCATTTGCGCGTAGGCCGAGGAACCGGTGATGAGGGCGCCGGTCAATATCAATGTGCTGAGTTTAGTCATGGCTTTTTTGGGTTTCCTTCAATTTGAATGCGGCGGGAACTGACGGGTCTACCGTACCATCTTTTTTCTTTGGTAGCGGTGACGATTTGGCAATCGCGTTCTCGACCGCCTGGTCGTACGCCGGTACGCCACTGCTCTTGATCTTCTTGACCGACTTGATCTCACCGGTCGGCCATTGTTCGATCTGGTACACCGCTTGCGGATCGCCCGGCATGCTGGTGCTGCCCGTGTAATTCAGGTTGCTCTTGATCTTGGCGCCGATCGCGCCGAAATAACTCGGGTCGCCTTTCGGTGCGCTGCGCTTGTCGGCATCGCCATTGCCGCCGGTGTCGCCGGTGATGCGGCGCATTTCGGCGTCGCGCAGCTTGTCGAGTTTTTTCTGCTCCTCGGCCAGTTTCTTGTCCTTGGCGGCTTTGTCGGCCTTGGCCGCCTTGTCCTGGGCCTGCTTGTCCGCGAGCTTGTCCTGTTCCTGCTTTTGCTGCTCGAGTTTTTGCTGCTCGAGCTTTTGCTGTTCGAGTTTTTTCTGGTCGAGCTTCTTCTGATCGGCCAGTTTCTTCTGGTCGTCGAGTCTTTTCTCTTCGCGTTTCTTTTGCTCGGCCAATTCCTTGCGGGCCAGTTCCAGCTCGCGCTTTTCCTCGGCCAGGCGCTGCTCCTGCTGGAGCTTCTGTTGCTTGAGTTTCTTCTCGCGTTCGAGCGCAATATCGGGCGGCTTGACGGCGGGCGGCTTCTCCACCGGCTTCTCAGGCGGCTTTTCGGCCGCTTTCTCGACCGGCTTTTCTACCGGTTTTTCGACCGGCTTGGGCGGCGTCACCGCTTTCACCACGCGCGGCGGCGGTTCCGCCGGCGCCAGGGGCGCGGCGTCTTGCACTTGCGGGTCCCACAGTTCCGCCTCGGTTGTGGTCGGCGCCACGTTCTGCCAGTTGATGCCGGCCCACAGGAACAACAACAGACCGGCGTGCACGGCCAGCGCCAGCACGACCGAGGGGACGCGGCTCGGCTCGGGCGGCACGGTGTAGGGGCCGCCCGGATTAGCGGCGGGAGTGAGGGGCGCCATCGTCTTCACTTGGTGGCAAGGCCGACCCGGTTGATGCCCATTTTTTTCGCTTCGGAAACGAGCTGGATCACGTCGTCGTACTTGCTGTCGCGGTCGCCGGCAATCATCACCGGGTATTCCGGATGCTCGGCGTGCAAGGTGCGCAGGCGGCGCATCACGGCGTTACGGTTCGGCAATTCCTCGGCCGCGGCGCTGTTCTTGCCGTTGATGCCGATGCTCAGGCTGGCGTTCGGTTTCAACACGATCTGGATGTAGTCGTCCGGCGGCAGGGCGGATTTCTCCGCGCTCGGCAGGTTGATCACGCTCGGGCTGTTGGCCGGTGGCACGACCATGAAAATGATCAGCAACACCAGCATCACGTCGATGTAGGGGACGACGTTGATCTCGGACTTGAACTTGCGTTTGCGTCCGCCGCGCAGGCTGCTGGAAAACGATGCCATGAGTGCCTCCGATCAGCGCGACTGGCGCTGCAAGATGTTCGAGAATTCTTCGACGAAGCTCTCGAAGCGGATGGCCAGGCGGTCGATATCGTGCGTGAAGCGGTTGTAGGCGACCACGGCCGGAATGGCCGCGAACAGGCCGATGGCGGTCGCGATCAGCGCTTCGGCAATGCCGGGCGCCACGGCGGCCAGGGTCGCCTGCTGCACGTTGGCCAGGCCGCGGAAGGCGTTCATGATGCCCCACACGGTGCCCAACAGGCCAATGTACGGCGAGACCGAACCGACCGATGCCAAAAAGTTCAGGTGCGAATCGAGGGCGTCGAGTTCGCGCTGGAAGGCGGCGCGCATGGCGCGGCGGGCGCCGTCGAGCACGGCACCGGTGTCGAGCGGATCGCGCTGCGGGGACGCTTGCTTGCCCTTGATGAATTCGCCCATGCCGGCTTCGAAGATGCGCGCCAGCGCGCCGCTCTGTTCGCGCGTGGTGCTGGCGTTCTGGTGCAGGGTATGCAGGTTGCCGCCGGCCCAGAAGCTGCGTTCGAACTGTTCGGTCTGCTGGCGGGCGGCGCGCACGGCGAAGGCCTTGCGGAAGATATAGGTCCAGCTCATGATGGACAGGCCCAGCAAGAGTGCCATGATCAATTGCACGATCAGGTGCGCGTTACCGATCAGGGCGATAAAGGAAAGGTCTTGGGCTGCATTCATTGGCGTTGGATTTTTCTAGGTGTGAAGTGTCAGGCGGCACGCATTTTAGCAGCGGTAGCGTCGGGCAGGGCGCGGGGACGCAGGGTGACCGCGTCGACGCAGCCCACTTTGACCGTCGCGCTGGCCAGCAATACGTCGCCGTGCCAGGCTTGCTGGAGGAACTGGACCGATGCGCGCCCCAGTTTTTCTATACTCAATGTCAAGTTTAATGCATCATCAAGCCGGGCTGGCGCGTGATAGTCGATGCTGGCGTTCTTGACGACGAAAATCGCGCCGTGTTCGTCGCGCAGCGCCTGTTGGCCGACGTTGGCCGCACGCAGCCATTCGGTGCGCGCGCGTTCGAAGAATTTGAGGTAGTTCGCGTAAAAGACGATGCCGCCGGCGTCGGTGTCTTCGTAATAGACCCGTACCGGCCAACTGAATACTGAGGGCATTTCATTTGCCATAAGTGAATATCGGAAACATTTTACGCGGTTTTTTGCTGTAAATGTACGCAAGCGTACATAAAGATGGCGCCCAGCGGGCCGGATGGCGCACAAGTAGACGTGAGCCATGGCGAAGTGCCAAGTTCTGTAACAATCGCTTACATGGGCGAGTAGTCGTGTTACGCGGCCGCAGTTCCCGCCCATACCCTCGTCGTTCCCGGCACTGCCGGAACCGACTTCCCGCGCAGGAGGCTGTCTCAAAAGGGACGCGTTCAACGACTACCACCTCCAGCACCGTCATTCCCGCGCAGGCGGGAATCCCATTCCGTGGCATAGCAGCGAACTTGGATTCCCGCCTGCGCGGGAATGACGGATAAGAGTCTACCGCCTAGCGGTGAGTTTAGCGTTTTGAGACAGCCTCGCAGGCGGGAATCCAAGTTAGTGGTTTAGCAACTGCAGCATGAGCTTGGGTTCCCGCCTGCGCGGGAAGTCGGTTCCGGCAGTGCCGGGAACGACGAAAGTTACGTCCGCTTGATCGCAAACGGGCCGAACCCCTGGCAGGTCGGCATCATCTCGATCGTATTGATATTGATATGCGGCGGCAGCGTGGCGATCCAGAACGCGGTGGCGGCGATATCCTTGGCCGTCAGCGGCTGCGTGCCTTCGTATACCTTGGCCGCTTTCTCATCGTCGCCCTTGAAGCGCACGTTCGAAAACTCGGTTCCGCCGCACAAGCCCGGCGCCAGGTTGGTCGCGCGCACGCCCGTGCCGGCCAGGTCGGCGCGCAGGTTCAGGGTGAACTGGTCAACAAAGGCCTTGGTCGCACCGTACACATTGCCGCCCGGGTAAGGGTAGTTGCCGGCCACCGATCCCAGATTAATGATCAGCCCGCTTCCGCGCTCGACCATGGCCGGCAGCAGCGCGCGCGTCATCGTCACCAGGCCGGTGCAGTTGGTGGCGATCATGGTTTCCCAATCGGCCAGCGGAGCTTCGTGGGCCGGCTCGGTACCCAGCGCCAGGCCGGCATTGTTGATCAGCACATCGACCTGGCGCCACGATTGCGGCAGCATCGACAAGGCTTCGTTGATCGACTCCTTGCAGGTGACATCCATGACGATCGGCAAAGCCAGGTCGCCCAGCTCGGCCGCGAGGGCGTCCAGGCGGTCCTTGCGGCGCCCGCTGATGACGACCTGATGGCCGTTGTTGACGAAGGTACGCGCCATTTCGGCGCCGAAGCCGGCCGAGGCGCCGGTGATGAAAACGATCATAGTGGTGTCCTGGAGAAGTGCAATGCTGTGCCGGATTGTAGCCCAAGTGACCCGATTGGCCGCTACCTGCCATTTAGGCAATCCCATTCCTTGCCCTATTCAAGGACTTAACTTACAATTTGGGCTCCATTACGTCTCACGTAACTGGCGAAAAGTCGCGGCGCATTGCTGCCTGGCGGCGAAAGGTGGGCATCCACCGGGGAACGTGAGATTTCATCAGCCGTTCGCCTGGGCAGCCACCGATGGAAGCGCACGATGAGGCTGCCTGTTCCATTTCCGACGGCTCCCCTCATTCGACCCTTGCAATCAGGTGCCTCGCACTCTTATCGATTGGAGTTTTTTCATGTTTTCAAAAGAACACACGCTCGCCCATGTTGACCCGGAATTGTGGGGCGCGATCCAGAAGGAAAACGCACGCCAGCAAGATCACATCGAACTGATCGCGTCCGAGAACTACACCTCGCCGGCCGTCATGCAAGCCCAGGGCTCGCAGCTGACCAATAAATACGCCGAAGGCTATCCAGGCAAGCGCTACTACGGCGGCTGCGAATTCGTCGACATCGCGGAACAATTGGCGATCGACCGTGTCAAACAATTGTTCGGCGCCGAAGCGGCCAACGTGCAGCCGAACTCCGGCTCCCAGGCCAACCAGGGCGTGTTCTTCGCCATGCTCAAGCCGGGCGACACCATCATGGGCATGTCGCTGGCCGAAGGCGGCCACCTGACCCACGGCATGGCGCTGAACATGTCGGGCAAGTGGTTCAATGTGGTGTCGTACGGCTTGACCGAGCAGGAAGACATCGACTACGACGCCATGGAGCGCCTGGCGCATGAGCACAAGCCAAAAATGATCATCGCCGGCGCATCGGCGTTTTCGCTGAAAATCGACTTCGAGCGTTTCGCCAGGGTCGCCAAGGCGGTGGGTGCTTACTTCATGGTCGACATGGCGCACTACGCCGGCCTGATCGCCGCCGGGGTCTACCCGAACCCGGTGCCGCACGCCGACTTCGTCACCTCGACCACGCACAAGTCGCTGCGCGGCCCGCGCGGCGGCATCATCCTGATGAAGGCCGAGCACGAAAAAGCCATCAATTCGGCCATCTTCCCCGGCATCCAGGGCGGCCCGCTGATGCACGTGATCGCCGGCAAGGCCGTTGCCTTCAAGGAAGCGCTGGAGCCATCGTTCACCGAGTACCAGAAACAGGTCGTGAAAAACGCCGACGCGCTGGCCAAGGCGTTGATCGCGCGCGGCCTGCGCATCGTGTCCGGTCGCACCGAGTCGCACGTCATGCTGGTCGACCTGCGCGCCAAGAACCTGACCGGCAAGGAAGCCGAAGCCTTGCTGGGCGCCGCCCACATGACCTGCAACAAGAACGGCATCCCGAACGATCCGCAAAAACCGTTCGTGACCTCCGGCATCCGCCTCGGCAGCCCGGCCTTCACCACGCGCGGCTTCAAGGAAGAAGACGCCACCACGGTCGGCAACCTGATCGCGGACATCCTCGACAATCCGAACGACGCCGCGGTCGTGGAGCGCGTCAAGCTTGAGGTCAAGAAGCTGACCGACAAGTATCCGGTCTACGCGGCTTGATCTAAGCGACACTCACAGCAGCAGCCCCGGCCCCATGAAATGTCCCTTCTGCCAGCATGAAGATACGCAGGTCCTCGATACGCGCGTATCCGAGGAGGGCGATTCGATCCGGCGCCGGCGCCGCTGCGTCAAGTGCGACAAGCGCTTTACCACCTATGAGCGGATCGAATTGTCGATGCCGATCATTGTCAAGAAAAACGGCAGCCGCACCGAGTACGCCAGCATCAAGCTGCGCGGCAGCCTGATGCTGGCGCTGCGCAAGCGGCCCGTGTCGGCCGAGGCCATCGACCAGGCCGTCGCGTCGATCGAGGAAAAACTGCTCACCAGCGGACAGCGCGAGGTCGATACCGGCCACGTGGGCGAGCTGGTCATGCAGGAACTGAAACGCCTCGACAAGATTGCCTACATCCGTTTCGCGTCCGTGTATAAAAACTTCGAAGACCTGGCCGAGTTCCAGGAAGCTATTGCCGAAGTAGGTCACGAACGCAAACCGCGTAAATAGTTCAGCTCACACTCTTGAGGCAGGCCATGCGCGCCTGCCCTCAGCGCTGTTAACGTAGCTCCCAAGCGATCCAGTTCTCACCATCACCGACCTTGCAGCCCTGGCTGACAGGCTGCGGCGGCATGACCGGGCGCGTCGTTCAACGTTGCGGGGGAGTCATGCGCGCATTGCGAAATCATGTCGCCGGCGGATTCACGCTCATCGAAGTGCTGGTGGCGCTGGTGCTGCTGGCCGTCGGCATTCTCGGCGCCCTCGGCACCCAGGTTGCGGCGCTGCGCACCCGCCAGGAATCGAGCCTGATGTCGCGCGGGGTACACCTGGCCAGCGGCCTGGCCGAACGCATGCGCGCCAATGGCGCACAAATGCGCCTGGGCGACGCCATCAATCCCTATTTGCAACTACGCTACGAGGCGGGCGAGGGCGCGCCGCCGCCCGCGCCTTCCCAATGCTACGGCGCGGGCCGTTGCGACAGTGCGCAACTGGCGCGCTTCGACATCGCCGATACGGTGGCCGCGCTGCACGCCGGCTTTCCGGGCGGGCGCATCGCGGTGTGCCGTGACGCCGTCGTGTGGGACGATGCGGGCCAGGCGCTGGCGTGGGAGTGCGCCGGCGCGGCCGGGGCGCCGGTGGTCATCAAGCTCGGCTGGCATGTCCGCTCCGCGCAGCGCGCCGGGCCGGGCGCCGCCGCGTCCCCAGCTCCGGCGCTGGCGGTGATGCTCGCGACGGGGGCGCCATGAGGGCGCGCCTCGGCTCGCGATGGCTGCGCCAGGCCGGCCTGGGCCTGGTCGAACTGATGGTCGCGCTGGTGCTCGGCCTGCTTGTGACCCTGGCGGCTGCGGCGCTGCTGGTGTCCGCCCAGTCCGGCTACGCCGCACAGAACGCACTGGCGCAGACCGACGACGCCGGCCGCTTCGCGCTCGAGGCCATCGAACGGGCGGCGCGCCAGAGTGCCTGGGTCGATCTCGAGCGCGAAGACGCGCCGCCATCGTCCGCCGCGACGGCCGCCCGCATCGGCGGGCTGGACAACCATGTGCTGGCGGGCGGCGGGCCGGATATCGCCAACGCGCGACCGGGCGGCGTCAACGGCAGCGACGTGCTGGCGCTGCGCTTCGACGGCGCGGGAGCCGGACCCGATGGCGATGGCAGCGTGCTCAGCTGCGCCGGCTTCGCGGTCGGCGCCGCTCACGAGGGCTGGAGCATTTTCTATGTCGCTCCGGATGCCGCCGGCGACGCCGAACTGCGCTGCAAATACCGTGGCCAGAAGAACTGGCGCAGCGAGGCGCTGGTGGGCGGAGTCGATACCTTCCAGGTCTTGTACGGGCTCGACACCGACGAGCCCGGGGACGGCTTGCCCGACCGCTACCTGGCCGCCGCGGCCGTCAACGCGCTGGACGCCTCCCTGATACTCGACGGCGCCACCCCGGCAGAGCGCGAGCGCGACCTGCGCCGCAAGACCCACTGGAAGCGCGTGGCCAGCGTCAGGGTGGCGCTGTTGCTGCATGGCGCGCCCGGCGGCGGCGGGCGCGAACCGCTTGCCTACGACCTGTTCGGCCCCGGCTACAGCGGCGCCGACGACCCAGGCACGCGCATCGACGAAGCACGCCTGCCGCCGGCGCAGCGCTGGCGCGAGCGGCGCACCTTCGCCACCACCATCGTGATGCGCAACGCGGCCCTGTGAAACGCCATGCCAAGCCTTCCTTGCCGAAGTGACCGCCAACATGGCGCCGTGCTGCTGACAGCGCTGTTCGTGCTGCTGGCGCTGATGATCCTCGGCGTGTCCGCCGCCCGTAGCGCGCTGAGCAGCGAAAAATCGGCGCGCCACGAGCGCGACCGCCAGATCGCATTCGGTGCGGCCGAGGCCGCGCTGGCCGACGCCGAACACGATATCGAGGGCGGCAGCGATCCCTCATCCCAGCGCGCGGCACTGTTTTCGCGTGGCAATGCGCTCGGCTTCGTCGACGGCTGCGGGGCCGAGCGCGAGCTCAATGCCGGCCTGTGCCTGCACGTGCCGGGGCAGGCGGCGTGGCAGCATGCCGATCTGTCGGGCAATGACGCAAGGCCGGCGGCTGGTGTGGCGTACGGCCGCTTCACCGGTGCGCAGCTGCCGTCGGGCAAGGGCACGCTGCCGCTGCGAGCGCCGCGTTACCTCATCGAACTGTTGCCGCACACCCAGGCAGGGGCCGATGCCGCCCGTCCGCCAAGCAACTTTTATCGCATCACGGCGATCGGCTTCGGCGCGCTCGATGCGACCCGGGTGGTGCTGCAAACCTTCTACCTCAAGGCGGCGCCGGAGGAGGGGGCATGAACGCCATCCTCCGACGCCTGTGGGCGGGTCTGCTCACGTCGTCGCTGACCTTGTTGCTCGCCTGCTGGGCTTGCACGGCCGGCGCCGCGCCGCCGCTGTTGCAGGTGCCCGACGGCGTGCTCGGCGCACCGGGCCAGATGCCGCCCAACCTGCTGATCAATCTGTCGCTCACCTTCGACGACGCCGGCGCGGCCTATCGGAGCGAGTATGCGAACGCGACCGATTATCCCGGCTACTTCAATCCGCGCCTGTGCTACCAGTATCCGATGAAGGCGCATTCGCGCTCCATACGCGAGCCCGACCTGGATGAGCGCCTCGGGCATTTCGCGCCGCTCGGGCCGGCGCGGGCGGACCATGCCTGCGGCGGCGATGCTTTCAGCGGCAACGTATTGAACTGGGCCACGGCCTCGACCCTTGACCTGGTGCGCCTGGGCCTGACCGGCGGCGACCGCGTGATCGACGACGCCGGCATCACCGTGCTGCAACGCGCCTGGCTGCCCGATGGCGCGGCACATGTCGATTTTTACGCGAACGCCCTGCATTTCCCGCGCAAGATGCTGCCCGCCGCCGACAGCGCGGCGCTGACCCCGTTCGGTAAAATCGACCTGTATATCGTGTCGTGCCGCAATCGGGTGCTGTTCAGCGACACCAACAAAGGCAAAAGCTGCGACGCACCCCGTTATGGCGCGGACGGCAAGCGGCTGGTGTCCGATAAATTCCATGGCGAATTTCTCGCGCGGGTGCGCGTCTGCACGCCTGAGGACAGCGCCAGCCGGCCGGCCTTGTGCCGACCGTACGGCGGGGCCTTCAAACCGGAAGGCGCGCTGCAAGGGCACGCCGGGAGCGCGCGCATCGGCGTGATGGCCTACGCGGCAGGCGAGCGTGACAACGGCGGCGCGCCCGATGGCGGCGTCCTGCGCGCACCGCTCAAGTTCATCGGCGCCCAGGCCATCGACGCCCCGCGCTACGAAGCGCAGCCCAACCCGCGCGCCGAATGGAGCGACCAGACCGGCGTGTTCGTCCCCAATCCCGATCGCGCCAGCGGCGCGGCCAGCGGCAGCATTGCCGCCATCAACCTGGCGGGCAGGAGCAAGCCGGCCAGCGCCGGCAGCTATGCCGTTAGCGACCCCGGCGCGGAACTGTATTACGAAGCGCTGCGCTATTTGCAGGGCCGCGAACCGGGCGCGGCAACTGGTGGCGTCGCGCCGGATGGCTTGCCGGTGTGGGCTAGCCGCACCGACCCGGTAAGCGCCGCCTGCCAGCGCAACGTGATCGCCACCATCGGCCACCCGGCCTTTATCGACGACCGCCACGTGCCGGGCAACACCCGGACCGGGCGCAACGACGCCGCGCGCGCCGCCGACGCCTTCGCCCCGGTCCGTTTCGACGTCATGCAGGCAACGCGCCGCGTCGGCGACATGGAAACCGACCGTGGCGGCGCCTACGGCAACAGCGCGCCCCGGTCCGATCTGGGCGAGCTCGACCTGCGTAGCGACGGGCCGAACAAGGCCGGCAGCCTGTACCTGGCCGGCGCGGCCTGGTGGGCGCACACCAACCCAATCCGGCGCGACAAGCCGGTCATCGTCACCAGCATGGCGCTCGAGCTCGGCACAGCGGCGGACAAGGGCGCCAGCGCGCTGTACCTGGCCGCCAAATACGGCGCCTTCGACGACCGCAATGGCGACGCCAATCCCTTCATCACCAGTGGCGACCGGCGCGACGATACGGAGTGGCGCGCCGGGGGCGGCAGTCCGGCTGGCTTCTTTGCCGCCGGGGACGCGTTTGCGATCGGGCCGGCCATCGAGGCCCTGTTCGCCGCTGCGGCTAACAGCGGCGGCGACACGCCCGGTGCGCTGGTGGCCAGCCCCGTCGGCAAGGGGCGCGGCTTCGTGCTCCAGGCCAGCGGCGACCTGTCCAGGGCTAGCGGCAGCCTGCGGCGGCGCGCGCTTACCGTGGGCAAGGACGGCGCACCGTCGATCTCGGACAAGGTGGACTGGGACGCCGCCGAACTGTTGACCGGCAACGATGGTGTGCGCCCAGCGCTGCCGCCCCGTACGGCGCCGGCGGCGCGCAAGATCTACACCTTGGCCTACCGGCCCGACAAAACGGTGACGATCCCGTTCGACTGGGCCAGCCTGCCGCCAGAAATGCGCGCCCTGCTTGACGTTGCCCTTGCCGGCGGCGCGCCGGACGGACTGGGCGAAGCGCGCACGGCCTTCCTGCGTGGCGAGCGCGGCAGGGAATCCGGCCAGCCGGGCGGCGTCCTGCGGCGCCGCGCCAGCGTGCTCGGTGATGTGGTTCACAGCGTGCCCCTGCTGGTCGGGCCGCCGCCGCCGTCGCGCGGCGAGCCGGCCTATCTCGACTTCTACAAGCGCCAGCGCGCGCGGCCCGGCGTGGCCTATGTCGGCGCCAACGACGGCATGCTGCACGCTTTCGACGCCGCCACCGGTGTCGAACTGTTTGCCTACGTGCCGCACGCCTTGACGCCGGCGCTGGCGCGGCTGGCCGACCCCGGCTACCGTCACCGGCCCTATGTCGACGCCAGCGCCGGCAGCGGCGAAGCGCTGCTCGACGGGCGCTGGCGCACCATTCTCGCTTCGGGCATGGGCATGGGTGCGCGCGGCGTCTTCGCGCTCGACATCTCCGACCCGGCCGCCTTCGACACCGGCCTTGGCGCGCTGTGGGAATTCACCGGGCGCGACGACCCGGCCATGGGCCATGTCGCCACGCCGCCCCAGGTCGCCAGGTTCCGGACCGCCGTCAAGGATGGCGTGCCGCAGTACCGCGATTTTGTCGTCGTCGCCAGCGGCATCAACAATGGCCTCGCGGATGGCGGCGGCGCGCTGTTCCTGCTCGCGCTCGACAAGCCGGCCTCCGCGCGCTGGCAGCGCGGCGTCAATTACTACCGCTTCATCACGCCGGCGTCCGATCCGGCGCAGCCCAATGCGCTCTCGCCCCCGGCGCTGGCGCTGGCCGGCGACGCCAGCGTGCGCCATGCCTACGCGGGCGACTTGCAGGGCCGGTTGTGGCGTGTCGATTTCAGCGGGGCGGCGCCATGGAACTCGGCGCTGTCGCCGCTGTTCGACGCCCGCGACGCCGGCGGCAGGCCCCAGCCCATCGCGCACGCGCCCCGCATCGTGTTCGCCCCCGGTGGCGGCTACCTCGTGCTGTTTGGCACCGGCAAGTTCATCGAAGCGGCCGACACCCAGCGCAGCAGTTTCCTTCCGCAATCGTTTTACGCCGTCCACGATGCCCTGGGCAAGCAGCCGCCGCTGTCGCGCGCGCGGCTGGCGCCACGCACCCTCAGCGGCACGGCGCGCTATGCGGTGGCGGGCGAGCCCGCCGAACTGGACGGGACAGACGCGCCAAAAGGCTGGTTCTTCGATTTCCCGCAAACCGCCCTCGACGGCGAGCGTGCCGCCGCCAGCCCGGTAACGCGCGGCGGCGCCCTGATCGTCGACACCTTGCTGCCTGGCGCCGACCCGTGCAGTGCGCCAGCGTCGCGCAGCTATGTGCTCGACGCGCTGAGCGGCCTGGCCATCGGCGCCGACGGCCGGGCGCGTTCCGGCGAAAGCACGGGCGAGCGCTACCCCACCTTGGCCGGCGTGCCGCCGCTACTGATCGAGACCAGCACCAGCACCGGCGCGCGCGGCGCCAGCGGCCGCGCCGAGGCGGCGCACACCTACGCCATCGTACGCCCGCAGGACGGCGGCAAGGCTGTACCGGCGCAGCAGGTCGGCATCCGCACCCCGTCGCGCCGCCTCGGCTGGCGCGAGGTGCACAACTGGCAAGACCTGCACGATGCGGCAAAGAAAAAGTAATCACCCAAGCAAAGGAGCCGGCAATGAAACGCAGTCGAGGCTTTACCCTGATCGAAACCATGATCGCGATGACCATCATCGCCCTGCTGGCCGCGCTGGCCTATCCCGGTTACCAGGGCTTCGTGGTCAAGGCGCGCCGAACCGAAGCCCAGGCGGTCCTGCTCGATCTGATGCAAAAGCAGGAGCGCTATTACACGCAGCACAACCGCTACCTTGCGTTTTCGGCCGACCAGGGCGGGCCGGAACAAGAGCGCTTCAAATGGTGGTCCGGCGGCAGCGCGAAGTCGAGCGCCTACGAACTGCGCGGCAAGCCGTGCGCCGGCCAGGCGATCGCGCGCTGCATCGTCATCGAAGCCATACCCGGCACCGACAGGGTCGACGCCACGTTCCGCGATGGCGAATGCCAGACCCTGACGCTCGACAGCGCCGGCGAACACACGGCCAGCGGCAGCGCCACCGGTTGCTGGCCATGAGGCACGCAAGCGCGCTGCGGGCGAGCGCGTTTTCGCTGGTCGAGCTGATGGTGGTGTTGCTTGTCGCCGCCATCGGGCTCACCGTTGCCGTGCCGGACATGCGCGCCATGATCCGCCTGTACCAGCTCAACGCCGCCGTGAACGACTTGTCCGGCGCCATCGGCACGACGCGTGCGCAAGCGATGGCGCGTGGCCAGCGCGTCGTTCTCGCACCGCTTGAGCCCGCCGGCGCCGACTGGAGCCTGGGCTGGGTGGCGTTTGTCGACCACGACGGCGACCGCCGCCCGGGCGCCTCCGACGAGCTGATCGTCACGCACGGCCCGGTGGGGAAGGGCATTGTGGTCAGCGCCGTGTTTTCCAGCCAGAAGCTGCCGGATTACCTGGCTTACAACAGTGCCGGGCGCAGCTGCACGGCGACCAGCAGCGCGGCGGCGCGCTGGGGCACCTTGTCGCTGTTCCAGGGCGAGCAGACGCGGCGCATCAAGATCAACATGCTCGGCCGCGCCCGCGTGTGCGATCCGGCCCGGGACGGCGCGAATTGTGAAGGGGAAGAGGAGGAGTCTTAGCGGTGACCTTGGCAGCCGGCGGCGCGATTGCCTTGTCGCCGGCGACGCTTGCATCGGCACTTGCGCGCCGCTTGCATTGGCGCCAGCGCGGCGCTTGAATTGGCCGCTTGCTTTGCGCCGCTGTCGCGCTGCCGTCGTCGACGGCGGAGCGTTTGCCTCGTCACGGACGCGGGTAAAGCAGGGCCAGATCCAGGCTGCGAAAAAGCAGGCATCGCAGCCTCCCCGACGGGAACGGCTGTCTTGGCGTAAAATCTCGGTCAGCCATTTACGCTGGGACACTTGTGCAATTACTTACTGATTCAGCAGCCATGACCCTGGCCCTCGACTGGGCCGCCAAAGGGCTGTACACCACCTCGCCGAACCCGCGTGTCGGCTGCGTCATCGTGCGCGACGGTGTGGTCATCGGCGCCGGTCACACGCAACCGGCCGGCCAGGCGCACGCCGAAATCGACGCCCTGCGCGACGCCGAGGCCCGCGGTAACGACGTGCGCGGCGCCACCGCTTACGTCACCCTGGAGCCGTGCAACCATTTCGGCCGCACGCCGCCGTGTTCGGACGCCCTCGTGCGTGCCGGCCTGGGCCGCGTCGTCGCCGCCATGGTCGACCCCAATCCGCTGGTCGCCGGGCAAGGGCTGGCCAAGCTGGCGGCGGCGGGCATCGCCGTCAGTTCCGGGCTGCACGAAGCCGAAGCGCGCGAACTGAATATCGGTTTCCTGTCGCGCATGCAGCGCGGCTTGCCGTGGGTCCGCCTCAAGACCGCCGCCAGCCTCGACGGCATGACGGCCCTGCACAATGGCGCCAGCCAGTGGATCACGGGCCAGCAAGCACGGGCCGACGGCCATGCATGGCGCGCGCGCGCCTGCGCCATTCTCACCGGCATCGGCACCGTCAAGGCCGACGACCCGCAACTGAACGTGCGCGCCGTCGAAACCACGCGCCAGCCGCGCCGCGTCATCGTCGACAGCAAGCTCGAGATCGACCCCGCGGCGCGCGTGCTGGCCGGCGCGCCGAGCTGGATCGTGGCCGCCGTGCCCGATCCCGGCAAGGAAGCCGTGCTGCGCGCCGCCGGCCACGACGTCATCCTGCTGCCCAACGAGAGCGGCAAGGTCGACCTGCCCGCCCTGATGCGCGAGCTGGGCCGGCGCGACATCAACGAATTGCACGTCGAAGCCGGCGCCAGGCTGAACGGATCGCTGATCCGCGAGGGTTGCGTCGACGAACTGCTGGTCTACCTCGCGCCGAGCCTGCTGGGCGAAGCCCAGGGCATGTTCTCGCTGCCCGCCTTGACCAGCCTCGACCAGCAAAAGCGCCTGCGCTTTCACGATATTGCCCCGCTGGGCGAGGATCTGCGCATCCTCGCCCGCTTTACCCATACCAAGGAATAGACCAGCATGTTTACAGGAATCGTCGCCGCCGTCGGCAAGATCAGCTCCGTCCAACCACTCGAAGGCGGCCTCGACGCAGGCGTGCGCCTCGACATCGACGCCGGCGGCCTGCCGCTGGCCGACGTCGCCCTGGGCGACTCCATCGCCATCAACGGCGCCTGCATGACCGTGGTCGCCAAGACCGATGCCGCCTTCAGCGTCGACGTCTCGCGCGAAAGCCTCAACTGCACGGTCGGCCTCGACGCCCCGGGCGAAGTCAACCTCGAAAAGGCGCTGACCCTGGCCGAACGCCTGGGCGGCCACCTGGTGTCCGGCCACGTCGACGGGCTGGGGCTGGTGCACCGCTTTGAAGCCGTGGGCGAATCGTGGGAACTGGTCATCGACGCCCCGCACGACCTGGCCAAGTTCCTCGCCTTCAAGGGCTCGGTGGTCATCAACGGCGTCTCGCTGACGGTGAACCGGGTGGAAGACCTGGACGCCGCCTCGGGCAAGCTGTGCCGCTTCTCGATCAACCTGATTCCGCACACCATCTCGGTTACCACGCTCAAGCACTTGCGCGCCGGCAGCAAGGTCAACCTGGAAATCGACCTGATCGCCCGCTACGTCGAGCGCATGCTCTCGGTCGGCAAATCCTGACCGCAATCAAGGAATCCATCCGGCGGCGCACCCGCGTCGCGTCGCCATCCCCAGCGCCACCGAAAGCCGTCGCATGACGATCACCTTGCAAGCTGTTACCGAAGACAATTTCGACACCATCGTCGAGCTGCCCCTGCTGCCGGAGCAGCAGGACTACCTCGCCAGCAATGCCTACTCCATCGCCCAGGCAAGTTTCTATCCTGACAGTTTCTTTACGCGCGCCATCTGCCTCGACGACAAACCGATCGGGTTCCTGATGTATGTGTCGCTGGCCGATGAAGGCCAGCCGGGCGAGTACGCGATCTACCGGTTCATGATCGACAGCGGCGAGCAGGGCAAAGGCTACGGCCGGCGCGCGATCGGCCTGGCGCTCGACGAGATCCGCAGCCGTCCCGATGCGGAGGTGATCCAGATCTGCTACTGGCCGAGCAACCCGGTGGCAAAAGACTTTTACGCCAGCCTGGGCTTCGTCGAAACCGGGCTGGACGAAGAGGGTGAGATGTACGCGGAAATCCGCCTGGGCGGCGCTTAGTTCAACTCGACCGGAAATTTTGCCGGTAATGTTGGGGACTGGTGCCGACCTGTTTGCTGAAACATGCCCGCATGGCCGCGCTGGTGCCGAATCCGGTGGCGTTGGCAACTTGCTCGACTGACAGCGCGCTCGTTTCCAGCAGATACTGGGCTCGCCGCACGCGCGTGCCCAGCAGCCATTGCAGGGGCGAGGTGCCGGTTTGTTCCAGAAAGCGCCGGCTGAGCGTACGCTTGCTCAGCGCGGCATGCGCGGCGATGGCTTCCAGCGTCAACGCGCGATGCAATTGCGACTCCATCCATTTCAGAACCGGCTGCAGCGCCAGCGACGATGACGGTTCCGGATGCACGATGAACTGGGCCTGGCCGCCGCCACGTTCGGGCGGCATCACGGCCGCGCGCGCGGCATCGGCGGCGACGGCGGCGCCATAGTCGCGCCGCACCAGGTGCAGACACAGGTCGAGCCCGGCTGCGGCGCCCGCCGAGGTCAGCACCTTGCCGTTATCGACGAACAGCACGTTCGGGTCCACGGTCACGGTGGGAAAACGGCGCGCCAGTGCGCTTGCCGCCATCCAGTGCGTGGTGGCGCGCTGGCCATCGAGCACACCGCTCGCCGCCAGCAAAAAAGCGCCACTGCAAATCGAAGCGATCCGCGTCCCGCTGGCGGCAGCGGCCCTGATCGTGGCCAGCACCGCTTGCGACACCGGCGCGTCGATGTCGTCGATGCCCGGAATGATCAAGGTGTGCGCGCCGCCCGCGTGGCTCAGGTTGAATCGTGTGTGCAAGTCGAACAGCCTGGCCGCGACCGAGGGCGCTTCGCCGCAAACGATCACCTCGTAAGCCGCAGGCAAGCCCGGCACGCGAACGCGGCTGAATACTTCACAGGCCGTGGCCAGATCAAAAGGGATGACGCCGTGCGGCGCCAGGATGACGATTTTATGCATGGCGCAATTCTAGCGGCCCTATGCTGTCGTGTCAGTGCCAGGAGAAGGTTTGGCGCGATCCTTGCGCAATATGGCAATCGAGCCAATGTACCGACGCGGCGCTGGGGATTGACCGGTGATGGACGACGCCGACGCTTTCCACTGGCCGATACAAAGCAAGGCGCAGTACGCCTTGGTAGCGCACGGCGCAATCGTATATATTGAAGCCGCTGAAAGCGTCGTCCCGGATTTCCTGGGTCGATCATTGTCCGCCTCTTACAAGAGCGGGCAGAATCCCACATACATAAACTCACTATGTCACAACTCCACACAGTCCTGTTCTCGGCCATGCTGGCCGGCGCCATCGCGCCCGCATGGGCGGCCGAGCCGGCGGCCCTGCGCGACTACCGCGCCCTGGCGATCAGCCCCGACGGCAAACGCATCGCCGCCCTCGAATCGCTCGACCCGGGCGGCTTGCCGCTGCGCCCGCACGCGGTCGTGGTCGTGCGCGACGCCGCCAGCGGCGCCATCATCGCCCAGTACGACCCGTGCGCCAGCTGCATCTACGACCATCCCGCCTGGTCGCCCGACCAGCAAGCGCTGGCCTTCATCAGCGCCGACGCCAGGGCCGGCACCGCCACCCTGTACATCGCCGGCGCTGCGGGCGCCGCGCCGGTCGCCGTCATCAAGGGCGTGGCCAGCACCGCGCGCTGGTCGCCGGAAGGCAAACGGATTTCGCTGCTGGCCACGGTGGGCGCTAAAAAGCTCGCCGGCGCAGTCGAAGCCGGGGCGCGCCAGGTCGGCGAAATCGGCGTGCAGGAAGACGCCCAGCGCCTCGCGGTAGTGCCCGCGAACGGCGGCGAACTGACCATGGTGTCGCCGCCCGACAGCTATATTTACGAGTACGACTGGACCCCGGACGGCAAAGGCTTCGCCGTCACCAGCGCCAGGGGCAATGGCGACAACAACTGGTGGGTCGCCACGCTCGGCCATGTCGACATCGCCAGCGGCGCGCTGCGCGTGCTGGCCGCCCCAAAGATGCAGATGAATATCCCGCGCGTCTCGCCCGACGGGCGCAGCGTCGCCTTCATCGCGGGCCTGATGAGCGACTTCGGCTCGGTCGGCGGCGACGTCTTTACCGTGCCGCTGTCCGGTGGCGAACCGCACAACGTCACCCCGCGCTTCGCCGGCTCCTTTAACGGGCTGGCGTGGCAGGGCAAGCAGTTGATCGCCTCGGCGCTGGTCGGCAGCGAGCATGCGGTGCTCGCCATCGACCCGGTCAAGCGCGGCACGCGCACGCTCTGGTCGGGCGCGGTCAGCGCGAGCGGCTCGCGCCAGGGACGTTTTGTGTTCAGCGCCGACGGCGCCATCGCCGCCTCCGTGCACGAAGACTTCGCGCGTGCGCCGCACATCGTCGCCGGACGGCTGCCGCACCTGGCCGCCATCACGCGCGACAACGACGGCTTTGCGCCGCAGGTGCGCGCCACCAGCGTCGAATGGAGCAACGACGGCTTCAGGATGCAGGGCTGGCTGGTCGCGCCGCTGGCGACCGAGCCTGGCAAAAAACATCCGATGGTGGTGCAGGTGCATGGCGGGCCGGCGTCGGCCGCCTCGCCGCGCTTCGTCTCCGATGGTGAGCAGGCCAACCCGCTGCTGCGCGACCTCACGCGCAAGGGATACTACGTGTTCCTGCCCAACCCGCGCGGCAGCTTCGGCCAGGGCGTCGCCTTCGGCAGTGCCAACAAGCGCGATTTTGGGGGCGGCGACTGGCGCGACATCCTGGCCGGCATCGACGCCGCCGCCAAAAGCGCGCCGGTGGACGCGGGCCGGCTTGGCCTGATGGGACACTCCTACGGCGGCTTTATGACCATGTGGGGCGTGACCCACAGCCAGCGCTTCAAGGCCGCGGTGGCCGGCGCCGGCGTCGCCAACTGGATCAGCTACTACGGCCAGAACGGCATCGACCAGTGGATGATTCCCTTCTTCGGCGCCTCGGCCTACGACGACCCGGCGGTGTACCGGGCGGCCTCGCCGATCGAATCGATCAAGGCCGCGAAGACGCCGACCTTGCTGTACGTGGGCGAGCGCGATGTGGAAACGCCGGCGGTGCAATCGATGGAATTCTGGCACGGCCTGCGCGCCATGGGCACGCCGACCGCGCTGGTGATTTATGACGGCGAAGGCCACGCGATCCGCAAGCCCGAGCACCAGCGCGACCAGCGTGCGCGCACGGTGGGGTGGTTCGAGCGCTATCTCAAGTAGGGGGAAGGGGGCCGTGCACCTGCGCGGCCCCAAGGCCCGCCTTTGACACTGGAATGACCAAGCCGGCATTGCACGTCAGCGTTGGAATCCATTGGTCTTGCGCTCTCAGATATTGTCCGGGTCGTCAATTCGCTGCCAACGCTTGCCGTCAAATACGGCGAGCCAGCGCTTGGCCACCACTAACATTTGTCCATGCCCGGAATCCAACGCCCTGCATTTGAACGTTCCCTGACCGGTGTCCACATAACGCAATTTGCCGCTTTCGAGGCGGTAAAGGCCTTTCAGACCGCCTACGTAAAGATGTCCATTAAACCACGTCATCGCGTAAAAATCGTCATGCGCGCTAGCATCCAAAGGGTGGAAGTTGCTGCCTTTTCCTTGTACTAACACCCCGTTGTTGCCGGCAGCATAAACCCATCCATCATCCGCGCAATGCACGCAATTTAAATCTACATTCGTTGCCTGTGCGACCTGAAGCCATGTATTGCCGTTGAAGAAAAAAATAAGCCCCTCTCTGCCAACGCAAAAAATGGCATCTTCCGAAAACCCATCGATCGCGCACATGTCGCGTTGGGTTGGTCGCGCGGCCTTGAGTGCTTCACTTACGCTCATGCCTTGTTCTAAATAGTCACCCAGGCCTGGCGCCTTTAAACCCGTGTCAAAGGCTTTCCACGTTCCGTCCGCGCGCCGCATGACTTTGCCGCCATATCCGCACAGGTACAGGTTACTGCCGATCTGATTGATGTCCGTTAATGAAGGTATCCCATGCCCATCTTCACCCCCCGGAAGAATCTCATCGACTACATGCTCGCTTCCTGGTATATAAAAACCGACGACGCCAGATCCTTCTTCCAATGCCACGTAGGCACGAGTTCCCTGTGAGGTAAATCCGGATAGTGTGCAAACTGAGCTTACTTGCCAATTTCTGTCTTGATAAAACCAGTTGCCGCTATCAAACCACTTGAGGCGGCCATGATCGTATTCATTCATGGGTTGGGCGTCCATCCGGGTAGAAATGAAGTAATAGTCATTTTCAATAATACAACCATCCAGGAATTCTACCGAAGCCTTATTGTTAGCCATGCATTGCTCCTATCGAAAAGGTTTTTGATGAGAATTTGTGGAAAGTATTTCGACAAATTTTTGCATTGTTAATCCGCTTTGACCATGCGGATCAGCTCTAAGCAATGTGTCTTTACTTAATCCTAGATTTTCATGGCGAGATCGCAACGTATTTTTAATTTTGTTCTCATCGCAACCGGTTACTGCTGATACCGATTCGGCACCGACCGCTTCCAGCTCGTCGAGAGTAGCGGTCCATTTTGGTATGGCTTTTTCGCCGACAATCTTTTCGCTTTGGTCGTACATCTTGTGAATGGCAAGATGTTTTTCTTCCGATACGCAAATGCATTGCCCCTTGCCCTCATCCATCTTGTCCGCGTAATAATAACCTCCACCTCGCCCGGGCAAGTATTCATCCAAAATCGAATCGAGCATCGGACCCAATGATACTTTCCCGGTTTTGGGACCGCGCGTGCCAGGAGAGCGCCAGCACCGATCGGGAACAATATGATGGGAGCGACCGTCTGGACACTCTTTTTGGGCATCTTTGTACGAATAGATCTTGCATTTGTCCTTCTCCTCGTCATTTTGATTATCCCTGTGGCGATTCGTTGCCACGTTCATCAAGCTCAGCAACGCCAAGTAATAGTCCAGGGGCCCGAGCAGTACCGGCCCCTTCGGCGGCGCTCCGGGGCTGGCAGGCAACTCGTCCACCGGAAAACCGCCCGCTGGCCGTGGCGCCGGCAATCTCGGCGGCCCTTTTCTCACCAGCACGCCAGCCCCCGCCTGCTGCCCCACAGCCCCTTGAGCCAGGATAGACATCGTCGTCGCCCTTAAGTTTTATGATTGTGGCTCATGAGGTCAAGATGTCGCGGCACGTTATATCCCTCGACGAAGACGTTCGGCGACCACGACAAAAAATACGCTTTTCCCTTGATGACGCCGCTCTTGACTCCCTTCCTGAATGCCTCGGTAGCCGGCTCGTTGCCGGTACTGGTCGCAATCCGGCTCTTGTCGCGCAGCGCCACCGGTTCGCCGTACATGAAGACACTGGTCGAACCGTTTTCGAGGTCGCTGATCCTGGCGGTATTGGGGTAGGGGACCGGTACCCCGATCCTGGCCGGTCCGGGCGGGCTGCCGCAGACGTCGGGAAAGGCCGCCGCGCTCATGCCGGCCTTCGATGCCTTGCCGGCAATCGACATGCTGTTGGCGTAAATTCTGAACATGGCCATGGACGATCCTTTCCCTATGATCAGGCTGAAAACTCTCCAAAACTGAGCAGGGCGGCGCTGCGTTCGCCTTCGTCGTTCGCCATCAGGCACAGCATGTTGTACGACGGCGCATAGCCCTTGTGGGCGGACGCATAAGCCCACGCCAGCGCCAGCAAGCCCGCCGCCGCGCCGGTCTCGCCAAGACTGTCGGCCAGCATCCACAAGGGCGTGGTGGAGACATTCGTGCGCGCTGCCGCCAGCGCGAATTCTTTCGCATAAAAGTCTTCGCTGGACTGGCCGCTGATGCGCAAGCCCACGCCGCCCGAATCGGCCGGCAATCCACCCAGCGCCGTGTTGATGGCTGCGCTCAAGGCAATCGCCCTGTTCGGCGCTGCGCCTCCGATAACGGCCAATTCCCGCGCGATTCCCAGACCGGTGCAGAACAAGGTGGCCGCTGGCGCGGCGGGAGCTGTCGACGGCCTGTTGCTGAAACGTGGCGCGACCTGCGTTATCTGGTCCGGGCGCGCCACCAGCAGCGCGCATGCTGCCTCGCCTGGAATGAATCCGTGCGTATTGACGGACGAGAGCACCCGCCCGGCCCTGTGCATGGCCAACAAGGTATCCGCACTGGCATACGAGTCGACGGCGGCAATCAACACGAAGGGATGCGACCTGGCCAGGTCAAAAGCCTCGTTGAGGGCCATCGCGGCGCCGGCCTGGCCGTACGCATACACCCGCGACTGTGCCGCAAAGCGTCGGCCGAGCGCCTCCTCGACGCCCGCACGCAAGACCGAATCGAGCGCCGCGATGCGTCCCGGCCGGGTCACTTCGGCCACGCACAGGAGCAGCGGGATGCCCTGCGTGTCCAGGTGCGGCAAACCGTCGAGGCATTCGCCGATCGCGCGCGCCAGCATCGCGCCATGCTTGTCGATGGCCGGCGCGCGGTCGGCTTCCCGTCCCAGCCTGACCAGTGCCGCCGTTATCGGCTCGCCACGGGGATCGATGAAGGGCAGGTCGTTAAAGTCGTTGAGCCTCGTGCGCAACGCGGCAAAGGTGGACGGCGCGTTCAGCCCTGCGGAGGTGACCGCGCCGGTGCGTAACAGGGCGAGCGGTTCGGTCATGGCGCGTCCGCGTCAATGCCGCGTCGCCGGGATGGCAATTCATCGACCAACACATCCAGCGCAATGTGAATGACGTGCCCCTTCGGACGTTCGCCAATCTCGATTGCGATAAATCGCAAGATATCGTTGTCCAGATTTCTGACCACTCGCCACACGACCGTAAAGCGCTGCTTGTCCGGTTCGAAAACCAGGGTGTCGGCGCGGGCGGCCACGCGTTCGGCACCGCCCTGGCGTGGAGTAAGCGTGACGTGCATGGCCAGATCGGGGAGATTGAATTCGAGCCGGCCCGATGGCGTCAATGCCGGGTGCGTGAGGTTCACCAGCATCACGGCTTCTCCACCGCCAAGCTGCGCCACCTGCTGGTCTTCCGGCGCGCTCTGAAAATAGCGGGCGTCGAAATCAGGCGGCAGGAAAGGAAAAACCTGCTCCATCCATTGCGCGTCGTACGTGCCTGCATATCTGATGCGCGGCTCCCAATTACGCCCCACCGGCCCGAAACTCAGTGGCGCGTATTTGCCGCTTGGGCTGGTGACCGGGTCGATCGGCGATTCTGTCTGCGCCACCGGCGATCCATCCGCAAATTTGCCGTGCGGGCGATAGCCGCAGCCGACCGGGTTGCGAGCATACGCCAATCGATCCGCTTCCTTTTCCGGACCGTTTTCCGTGCCGCCGTACGCAATGTCGTAGCTGATGGTTTGCCTGGTAAACGGTTCTGGCTTGCCGGCGCCCACAAACGCCCCGAGCAAATGGGTGCGCCACGGGCGCTTGCCGAGCACATTGAAAGCCTTGGCCATGGTCCCCACCCGCAGTCCTACCGGGACCACGCTGGTCGCGATAGCCCGTGGAGCGTAGGCGCTGCCCAGCAAAAGCACATCGACCTTCGGCTTGTCCAGGCAATAATCGCACTCGTACTCCGGGGCGCTCAAGCCAGGTTCGCCGGTCGCGGTATCGGCCAGGGTGATCGGAACCTGTTCTTCCATCGGCTCGGGCGACTCGCCAGCGCAGGGCAAGCGAAACGTCGCCTTGATCACCACCACCAGGCACTCGCTTCCCGCCTGGTTGTGCATCGTTGTGTAGCCTGCGGCGAAACGGGTGTGATTGGTGAGATTCATGCCCGCGCCGTTCAGTTGAGAGAAACAGAACCGCCCTTGATCCTGTTCTGGCCCGCTGCACGGGAGAGAATATGCTTGCCCCTGATTTCGATATTGCCCTGGGCATCGAGCGTGATGGAGGCGGCGCCGCACATCAACGTGATGCGCCGATGGGCGACCAGCACGAGTTCCTCCCCGTCGGCCACTGCCTGTAACGGCAACGGCGCCACGCCGCCGTTCCGGCCTCCATCCGCACGGGGCGCGCGGACGATGCCCATGATGACAGGGGCTGCAGGGTCGCCGCCATCGAACTGCAGGGCGACTCGTGCGCCGATATGTTCGTGCCCCAGGTCGACCACGGTGAGGGCGGTCTGGGCGTCCCTGGTGCCGGCTTGGACCAGCGGGGCGCCATCGGCGTCGAATCCCGCCAGCACGCCCAGGACCATGCCGGACGCTTTGATGTCGTCCGGGCGTCTGGTGGTCGCGGCAGCGATTGTTCTCGGTGGATTAGCTACGGTCATGGTCATCTCCTCGAAGTCGTTCCAGGCGCTGGCGTTGAATCCGCGCGGCGGCGTGCACGGGAAAGGTCGGCTCGCCCGGGTGCATCAGCGCCCGGTGAAGCGCAGCCAGTTCACGATGCGCTTGTTCGCCGGCAGACAAAACATGCAGAAGCCAGGGATCGGATACCGGCCTGCCCAACAGATAGCGCATATCGCCCGGATAACACTGTGCGTTAGCGTCCCACCATGTTTGCAGGCGGGCGCGATCCGGTAGCGGATACGCGGGCGCGTCCTTTGTCCGCGAGCGCGGTTCCCCGCGCACCATCCGGTTCGCATCCAGATCGAGGCCGGTGATCAGGCGCACCGATTCGCCGGCCAGTCGGGCTGTGTTGCCGTCGTCGATTTGGGCAAGCAGCCAGGGAACATGCTGCCGGTCGCCGCTCCATCCGGCCGCCTGGATCGCCAGCGCGCGCTGTTGC
This sequence comes from Massilia rubra, assembly GCF_011682065.1. Classification (GTDB taxonomy): domain Bacteria; phylum Pseudomonadota; class Gammaproteobacteria; order Burkholderiales; family Burkholderiaceae_D; genus Telluria_A; species Telluria_A rubra. The sequence goes on from NZ_VUYU01000036.1 coordinate 50,917, forward strand.
GCGCACTGCATCAATGTCGCGATGTAGTTGTGTAGTTCGCTGCCCGACAGTGCCACGCAAAGCAGCTTCGCAACCTCAGGAGTCGGCCTGGTTTGCGCGGCCGCATACGCATGCAGGGCGGGAATGGCCGCGTCGCGCCCGCCGAGAAGCAGCGCGCAGCGAGCAGCATTGAAAAGCGCCGGATGCCCGGGCGTGGCCTGGTCGAGAAAACCCGCTACACGTGGCAGGAGGGCGACTCTCCCACACTGTGCAATCGCATCGAATTCGGACGCATCCGCTGAAGTGGCATGGGCCAGCAGGGCATCGTCGAGCCGACCGTCCGCAAGTGCGGGGTGAAGGTGGCAGTGGGCGAGGGCGGCAAGTCGGCAGGCGCCATCGCAGGACCTGATTTGTGCGTCAACCAGGCCGCTGACGGCGTGCGAATCGAACCATGCCAGCACGCCGTGCAGGGCATCGGAAAATCCGGGCTGGCCGGACAGGCGGGCAAGGGCATCATCCATCGCCTCGCGCGCCTCGCCCAGGAACGCGAGCGCCAACACGACAAACGCATCGGCCCCGACGTCATGACAGCGGCGGCCGGCGGCCTTGTCATACGCCGCCTCGGCCAGTTCCGTGGCGATCTTGCCGGCTTCATGCAGGCCGTCGAGATGCGCATCGATCGCGCCATCGATGTCGGCCAGCCGATCGAAGCGCAGGCGGACGTCGACGATCTCGCGGCGTCGGCGCCACCACGTGGTCGCCACATCGGTTACATGCTGCGCTACGATCGTTGGATTGGTCACTTGGGCACCGTGAAAGCATATCCTAAGATAGGCTTTTCACAGTGTGGCGTAACTAACAGGAATACGAGTAAAGGCCGGTGTCAGGTCTGACATTCGGACACGTCCTCGTCTGTAATTCCGCCTGCCGCGCGCCTAAGGATGAGCTCGTGTCCGAATGTCAGACCTGACACCGGGTGCGAATGTCAGACCTGACACCGGGTGCGGGTGGTGGTCGACACCGGGTGGTGGCCTATTTGTTTTCCGGGTACAGCACCACCTGCACGTAATTGTTCATGTCGAAGTAGCGCTGGGCGGCCTGTTTCAGTTGCTCCGGCGTGATGGCATTGACCTTTTGCGGATACGCCAGGATCTCGGCCGGATCGCTCCCCTGAAGGTGCGCCGTCTGCAGGCGGTTAAGCCAGTAGCCGTTCTCGCGCAGCGCCTTCTGGTGGTTCTGCAGCCAGTTTTGCTTGACCTTGTTCAGGTCAGCCAGGTCCGGTCCTTGCTCCTTCATGCGCGCCATCTCGGCCATTGCGGCGGCGATGACCTTGTCCACATTTTCCGGCCCGGTCGGCAGCGATGCCGTCACGGTGTAGTTCTCGTACGGGTATTTGCTCAAGCCGCCGCTCATGCCGCCGCCGTATATGAGCGCCAGCTTCTCGCGCAGGATGTCGGTGATGCGGATGTTGATCACTTCCAGCATCGCCTGCAAGCGCATCGCCTCGTCGTCCGAATACGGCGCTTCGCCGCTGAAATTGATCGACACGTTGCTTTTCGCTTCGGTCCCGCTGCGCACTTCCTTCTTCACCACGCCGCGCACCGGGCGCACGCCCACATCCTTGTAGCCCACCTCGATCTCGCCCACCGGCAGCGCGCCGAGGTAGGTCGCCAGCAGCGGCTTGACCTTGGCCAGGTCAAAACTGCCGACCAGGATGAATGTCATGTCCCTGGCGCTGAAAAAGCGCGCGCGGTACACCGCCAGCGCGCGCTCCAGATCGAGCTTGTCGAAGTCGGCGGGGCGCGCGGTGCGTGCCACGCGCGGATTGTCCCGGTACATGGTGCTGATCAGCGTATCGCGAAACACCGATTCCGGCTGCGCCATCGCGTTGCGCGCCGCTTCGACCTGCTTGCCCACGAAGGACTTGTACAGGTCCGCGTCGCGCCGCACGCCGGTCATGCGCAGGTACACCAGTTGCAGCATGGTCTCGATGTCGTCGTTGGCGGCGCTGCCGCTGATGCCGTCCACGTGGTTCCCCAGCGTCAGGCTGACCGTGGCCGCTTTCCCCGCCAGGATTTTTTGCAGGTCGAGCGGCGAGTAGTCTTTCAGCCCCATCGTGCCCACCACCGCATTCGCATAGCGCGCGTTGACGATGTCGGCGTCGCTGAACAGGCTCTGGCCGCCGAAGCGCACGGCGCTCATCATCACCTGGTCGTTGCGGAAGTCGGTCGGCTTGAGGATCACTTTCACGCCGTTCGACAAGGTCAAGCGGGTCAGCCCGAGTGCCTTGTCTTCGCTCTGCGCGACGATGCCCCCGCCCGCCGGCGGCTTGTCCATCAGCTCTGTGGCCAGCGTCTTTTGCTCCTGCGCGCGCACCGTCACTTTTTCGGCCTGCGCCACCGCCGCCAGCAACTGGGCGCTGGTTGGCGCCGGGTTGTCTTCCCTGGCGCTGCCCATGTACACGACCAGCTTGGCCGATGCCGACGCCGCGGGAATGGTGGCGCGCGCGTAGCGGTTCATGTCGTCGAGCGTGATCGCCGGCAGCAGCTCGCGCACGTAAGCGAATTCGTTGGCGATGCCGGGAATGCTTTCCTGCTCGAGGAAGTTGCGCACGTATTCGCCGACATAGCTGCCCGAGTCGGTCTTGTCACGTTCGTTGTAGGCCAGTTCGTACTGGCGCATCATGTTCTTGCGCGCCCGTTCGAATTCCTGGGCGCTGAAGCCGAACTGGCGGGTGCGCGCATTTTCCTGCACCAGCGCGTCGATGGCCGGCGTGGCGCCGCCTTTGCCCAGCGCCGCCGAGGCGTTGAACGAGGTGTAGCGTGGCGTCAGTTTGCCGACCGAGCTGGCGCCGGCCATGAACGGCGGATTGGCCTGCTGCGCCAGTTCCTGCATGCGCTGGCCCAGCATGCCGGTAAACAGCGACTCGACCAGTTTTTCGCGGTAGGCGCCGAAGGTGCCCTTGTCGATCGATTCCTTCACCGGGTAGCGGATCAGCAGTGCGTTGGACGACGCTTCCTTGTCGGTCACCACCAGCGCCTCCGTGTGGGCGCGCGTGGGAATGGCGGCGTAGGTGCGCGCGCGTGGCTTGGCCGGGTTTTTCAACTGCCCGAAGTGCTGCTTGATGAGGCGCTCGGCGTCGACCGGGTCGATGTCGCCCACCGCCACCACCGCCATCAGGTCGGGCCGGTACCAGTCCTGGTAGAAGCGCCGGATCGCTTCGTGCTTGAAACCCTTGATGATGTGTTCCTGCCCGATCGGCATGCGCTGCGCGTAGCGCGAACCGTTGTACAGCTTGGGCATGATCACCTTGTTCATGCGGTCGGCCGCGCCTTTGCCAAGCCGCAGTTCTTCCAGGATGATGCCGCGTTCCTTGTCGATGTCGGCCGCGTTCATGGTCAGCCCGCCCGCCCAGTCTTCCAGCACCAGGAAGCCCTTGTCGATGTTGTCGCGGTTATCGGTGGGGATCGGCAGGATGTACACCGTTTCGTCGAAGCTGGTGTAGGCATTCAGGTCGGCCCCGAACTTCACGCCGATCGACTGCAGGTACGACACCAGTTCGTGCTTCTTGAAGTTGGTCGAGCCGTTGAAGGCCATGTGTTCGGTGAAGTGGGCCAGGCCCTGCTGGTCATCGTCTTCCAGGATCGAGCCGGCCTTGACGACCAGGCGCAGTTCGAGCTTTTTCTCGGGCTTGCCGTTTTTCTGGATGTAGTAAGTCAGTCCGTTGGCCAGCTTGCCCACCTTGACCTGCGGTCCTGCCGGTATCGCGTCGTCCAGCTTGATGGCGGCCTGGGCGCTCAGTACGAACGCCATCAGGAGGGTGGCCGCACAAGCGGATCGAACGGAATACTTGGTCATTAGCGTCTCTGCAATGTTTTCTGGTAGAGCGCGGATTCTACTCCTTCGCCCGGTCTCCTACCGGAAGGGGCTGTGGCACCGGCAGCGCCAGGCGCGCGTCCGAGGCGATCAGCGCCGCCATCGCGTCGGCCGCCAGCGGGCGGCTGAACAGGTAGCCCTGCACTTCGTCGCAGCCGATGCGCTGCAAGAAGGCCAGCTGCTCCTGCGTCTCCACGCCCTCGGCCACCACCGACAGCGACAGCCCGTGCGCCAGCGCGATGGTGGCCTGGGCGATGGCGGCGCTGCGCGGGTCGGTGATGATATTGCGTACAAAACTCTGGTCGATCTTGAGCTTGTCGAGCATGAAGCGCGACAGGTAGCCAAGCGACGAATAGCCGGTGCCGAAGTCGTCGAGCGAGATCGATACGCCCATGCCGGTCAGTTCGGCCAGCTGCACTTCGGCCGCTTCGCTGTCGCGCATCATGACGCTTTCGGTCAGTTCGATCTCCAGGTACTGCGGCGCCAGGCCGGATTCGCGCAGCGCCTCGCGCACCACGGCCGGCACGGTGCCGGCGGTGAACTGGTGCGCCGAGACATTCACCGCCACCCGCAGCGGCGCCAGGCCCGCGTCCTGCCAGGCCTTGTTCTGCATGCAGGCCTGGCGGATCACCCAGTTCCCGATCGGCAGGATCAGGCCCGTATCCTCGGCCAGCGCGATGAAGTCGCCCGGGCCGACCTGGCCCAGTTCCGGACTTCTCCAGCGCAGCAGCGCTTCCATGCTGCAGATGCGGCCGTCCGCCAGCGACACCTGCGGCTGGTAGTGCAGCGACAGTTCGTTGCGTTCGATGGCGCGGCGCAGGTGCGTTTCGAGCGCCATCCAGCGCAGCGCATGCGCGTTCATCTCGCCCTTGAAGAAGCGAAAACCATTGCGCCCCGCATCCTTCATGTGCGACAGCGCCACGTCGGCCGCTTTCAGCAATTCGCTCGGATTGGCGCCGTCGCGCGGGTAGATGCTGATGCCCACGCTGGTGGTGACGATCAGTTCATGGCCGCCGGCGTGGAACGGTTGCGCGATTTCGTCGATCAGGCGGCGCACCGCCACGATGATGGCGTCCGAGTCCAGGCATTCGGTCAGCAGCAGCACGAATTCGTCGCTGCCCAGGTGCGCCAGCGAGTCGGCCGGACCGGCCAGCAGGCCCGCGCGGCGCGCCACTTCCTGCAGCAGGGCGTCGCCGGCTTCATGTCCCAGGCTGTCGTTGATGCGTTGCAGGCGGTCGATGTTAAACAGCAGCAGGGCGATCTGGCGGTCGCCGTGGCGCGCCGAGGCGATCGCCTGCTGCATCCGTTCGGTCAGCACCGAGCGGTTCGGCAGCAGGGTCAATGGATCGTGGTTGCTCAGGAAGTCGACCTGATGGTGCGCCGCCTTGAGCGCGCTGATGTCGCTCGACACCGACACGTAGGCGTCGATCTCGCCGCCGGCGCCGCGCACCGCGTTGATGCTGATCCGCTCCGGGTACACCTGGCCGTTCTTGCGGCGGTTGCAGATCTCGCCGCGCCATTGGCCGGTGCTGGTCAGGCTGGCCCAGATCGCGCGGTAGAAGGCCGTGTCGTGCCGCCCCGAGCGCAGCAGGCGCGGATTGCGGCCCAGGACGTCCGCTTCGCTGTAGCCGCTAATGTGTTCGAAGGCCGGATTGACGGCGATGATGTCGGCATGCGCGTCCGTCATCATGATGCTCTCTTGCGTGCTCTCGAGGATGCGGGCCGACAGGCGCAGCCGCTGTTCGCTCTCGCGCAGGGCGCGGTCAGCCTGCTGGCGCGCGGCCGCCTCCAGCTGCAATTGGGCGGCGTGGCGCTGCACCACTTCGTACAGGCACAGGTTTTCGTAGGCCACCGCCAGCTGCGCGCCGAGCGTGACGCCGATGCGTTCATCTTCGTGGCTGAACGGTTGCGCACCGGCCGCGCGCGTGCAGTACATCCAGCCATACAGCTGGTTGCGGTCGCGGATCGCCAGTCCCAAAAAGCCGTCCGCCGCCGGATGGCCGGCGGGCAGGGCGGCCTGGCCCTGCACGCGCAGCGCCAGCGGTTGTTCGAGCAGGGCGCCGGGCAGGCGCTGCGGGTCGAGCGCGGCGGCCATCAAGAGCTCGCGCCCGACGCCGAGGGCGCCCAGGTGGCGCACGCGCTGTTCGCCGCTGTCGAGCAGGCACACGGCCACGCAGTCGGCGTCCAGGATCGCGCTGGCCGCTTGCAAAAACACGCCGAGCATGGCGTCGGCATTGCGTTCGCCGGTCAGGCGCAGGCTCATTTCTTCCAGCGCGGCCAGGCGCGCGGCCACGCTGCGCAAGCCGCTCATGCGCTCGCCGAGCAGGCTGGCCAGCTCGGACCCGAGTGCGGGATTGGCGACCGCGTGGCGATCGAGCAGGGCGCCGAGCGCATGGCGCGCCGACACCAGGGCGTCGTCGATGCTGCTGCCCAGGTCCGTGCCCACGGCCGCTGCCGCTGCCGCCGTCGTCGCAGCGGCGCCGATGGTGCCGGCGCGCTCGCCCGCCTGGTGCGCCAGTCCCAGTTCGCCATGCACGGCGGCCAGGATGTCTTCCGGGTCGGCCGGCTTGGCCAGCACCCGCGAGACGCCGCAGCTGCGCGCCAGCGCCATCGTTTCGCTGACCGCGTAGATGGCCGAGTAAAAAATCACGCGGGTGGCGGCCAGTTCCGGGTCGGCGCGCAGCTGCTGCACGAATTCGTAGCCGTCCATGGCCGGCATCAGGATGTCGGTGATGATCAGGTCCGGCCGCTCGGCGCGTACCTGGGCCAGCGCGTGCGCGCCATCGTAGGCTTCGAGCAGGCGGTGGCCGGTGTGGCCGAGCAGGGCGCTCAGGTAGCGCCGGTTCGACGGCCGGTCGTCGACGATCAGGATCGTGGACATAGGCCATGCTCCGGTTGCCAGGATCGTGCGCGGGGGTGGTCGTGAAAGCGTGCTGGCATAGTGGCTCCGGGCCACGCTCCGGCAGGCGAAAGACGGAAGGCGAGGCCTGCAGTGATAATAATGCAGGCCGGCGCGCGCTCCGGAAATTTGTTTCGGATCGTTTTAAAAAGAGTAACATTCCCTTATCATTTCAAGCATATTGTTGTCCCAGTGCAACGAATTGACAGGCCGACAAGTGCCGGCAGTGTGGGGCGCGAATATCTTCCCGAGCTTAGGTCAGTTGAAGTCGGGTAAATCCTTTAAAATAGCGGATTACGCTCCAGCAGCTTTCCGTCTCCGAGGAACATGTCATGTCAATCTCCAGTACCCCCGAAATCGTCGAAGAATTGCGCGCAGGGCGCATGGTCATCCTGGTCGATGAAGAAGACCGCGAAAATGAGGGGGACCTGGTGCTGGCGGCCGATTTCGTGACGCCTGAAGCCATCAATTTCATGGTCAAGCACGCGCGCGGGCTGGTTTGCCTGACCCTGACCGAAGAACGCTGCAAGCAGCTGAATCTGTCGATGATGACGTCGAGCAACGGTACCTTTTACGGCACCAACTTCACGGTCTCGATCGAAGCGGCCGAAGGCGTCACCACCGGCATCTCGGCGGCCGACCGCGCCAAGACCATCCAGGTGGCGGTGGCCAAGAACGCCAGCCCGGCCGATATCGTCCAGCCGGGCCACATTTTCCCGCTCAAGGCCCAGCGCGGCGGCGTGCTGATGCGCGCCGGCCACACCGAAGCCGGCTGCGACCTGACCGAGATGGCCGGCCTGACCCCGGCCTCGGTCATCTGCGAAATCCTCAAGGATGACGGCACCATGGCGCGCTTGCCGGACTTGCTGGAATTTGCCAAAGAACACAATCTGAAAATCGGCACCATCGCCGACCTGATCCACTATCGCGGGCAGAACGAGTGCCTGGTCGAGCGCATCGCCGAGCGCACCATGCAGACCGCCTACGGTCAGTTCCGCCTGATCGCCTTCCGCGACAAGCCGAGCGGCTCGGCCCACCTGGCCATGGTGCATGGCGACCTGGCGCCGAACCTCGATGCGCTGGTGCGCGTGCATCAGCCGGTCTCGATCCTCGACCTGCTCGACAGCGAAGCGACCACCCATTCCTGGACCATGGCGTCGTCGATGCAGGCGATCAAGCAAGCCGACCGTGGGGTGATGGTGCTGCTCAACTGCGGCGAGACGGCCGAGCAACTGTTTGCCCAGTTCGCCGCCCTCGACGCCAACAGCAAGCCGACCGGACGCGCCGCCAGCATGGACTTGCGCACTTATGGTATCGGCGCCCAGATCCTCAAGGACCTGGGTGTGGGCAAGATGGAATTGCTGGCCAGCCCGCGCAAAATGCCTTCCATGACCGGTTTCGACCTGGAAGTGACCGGCTATCGCGCCCGGCCCGATGGCGCGTCGCATAGCGCGTCGCCTGGCGCGTCGCATGGCGAGCCGTCCGCCAAGGCAGCCGCCTGAAGCGGTACACTCCATATTCAATCACACACACATATATATAGAAGGGGTCTGCCATGACCGTAGGAACTTATGAAAGCAATCTGACCGGTGCAGGCCTGCGCGTTGGGATCGTCCAGGCGCGTTTTAACGCCGATGTGGGCCACGGCCTGCTGTCGGCCTGCCTGGCCGAACTCAAGCACCTGGGCGTGACCGACGAAGACGTGCTGCACGTCACCGTGCCGGGCGCGCTCGAAATCCCGCTGGCGCTGCAAAAAATGGCCGAAACCCAGCAGTTCGACGCGCTGGTCGCGCTCGGCGCGGTCATTCGCGGCGAAACTTATCACTTCGAGCTGGTGTCGAACGAATCGGGCGCCGGTATCACCCGCATCGGCCTCGACTATGGCATCGCCATCGCGAATGCCGTGCTCACCACCGAAAACGACGAGCAGGCTGAAGTGCGCATGGCGGAAAAAGGCGCGGAAGCGGCGCGTTGCGCCGTCGAAATGGCCAACCTGCTGATCGCGCTCGAAGAACTGCAAGCTGACGAAGACTGATTCCGGGCTGTCAGCAACACATCGTCCAGAACACGTAGTTAAGAACAAACGGTAATAAAGAAGGTAAGAAGACCATGACAGAGAAAACCTTGCACGCCAATCCCAGCAAGAACCGCACGCCGCGCCACCGGGCGCGCGAGTTCGCCTTGCAGGGCTTGTATCAATGGCTGCTGAACAATGAAGACGCCACCACGGTCGTGAACAACATCCGCGCGGCGCACGGCTTCGAAAAAGCCGACGCCGACCACTTTGCGGTGCTGTTGTATGGCGCGATCAAGGATTCGGTGGCCTTGCGCGAGGCGTTCGCGCCGCTGATCGACCGCGGCGTGGCCGAGTTGTCCCCGATCGAGCACGCGGTGCTGCTGATCGGCGCGTTCGAGCTGAAAAACAACCTGGATATTCCTTACCGCGTTGTCATCAACGAAGCGGTCGAGCTGACCAAGTCGTTCGGCGGTATCGACGGCCACAAGTACGTCAACGGCGTGCTCGACAAACTGGCGCCGAAGCTGCGCGCCGACGAAGTCGCGGGCGACACCCGCCGCTAAGGGGTCAGACCCCGGTTTTTCAGTTAGGGGTCTGACCCCGGTGTGAGCCCAGGGGTCAGACCCCGGTTTTTCAGTTGGGGGGTCTGACCCCGGTTTTTCAGTTGGGGGGTCTGACCCCGGTGTAAGCTCCGCCGCAGGACCCCGGTGCCCGCCCACAAAAAAGCCCGATGCAAGCATCGGGCTTTTTCACATCCCACACTATATATAGTGCAGCGAATCACAAACCGGCGATCTGCTCCTGCGATGCTTTCTCCGCCATCACCGGTTTCGGTGCGGCCGGGGCGGTAAACGTCGGCACTTTCTTGCCGCTCGCCACCAGCTTGAGCTTCTGATACTCGTTCATCACGCGCGAGCCGTAGCCCTGGTCGGTTTCGAACGCCGCGGCGCCCACGTACGTCTTCAGGCCGGCTTCCACCGAACCGCCGCGTTTCACGTATTCCTTCAGGATCAGCGAGCCGACGCGGATATTGGCCACGGGATTGAGCGCAGCCCGGGTCCCACCCATGTCCTGGAACTTTTCGTGGTGAATCTTCGACATCACCTGCATCAGCCCCTGCGCGCCCACCGGGCTCTCGGCAAAGGGATTCAAGCCCGATTCGATCGCCATGACCGCCAGGATCAGCAGCGGATCGAGCTTGATTTCGCGCGCCGTCGAATAGGCGGTCGAGACCAGCATGTCGGCGGCGTCGCCGGCGACGCGGTAGCGCTTGGACAGCCAGGTTGTCACAAACTCCTGCTGCTTGCGGTTGGCCTTGATGGCCTTGTCGTCGAGCGCCAGGATAGCCGGCTGGTTGGCAATGAGCACCGCCGGAGCGGGTGCGGTCATCAAGGCTGACAGGCCGGGCGCCTGCACGGGCGCGCGCGCGACGACGGGCGCCGGCTTGACCGGCTGCGCCAGCATCTGCGAGGCTTCATGCGCCAGTTCGGGACGCAGGTACAGCAAAGCCATCATGGCCAGTGCGGAAACACCAAAGAACGTCAGTGTGTGTTGCATCGTGGTCAGGAGACCACGCGCCGTTTTGCTCACGGAAGACCACGTGAATGGCTGGCATGCCATTGTTTGGGCGAGCTTTGCTGTCGCCCCGTTGAAACGATGTATCATCGAATTCCCCTTTGTCGCGGAAAAAGCCGTCCCTACACCGCGCGTTGGCGCAGCGGGCTGACAAATGCCGTGCATCAGAAATATCGTCCATCGCCGCCGCTCGGGCACGCGATTAACGCCGTCATTGCTCGCTTCAGCTGGTCGTTCCCAGTGGTATTGGACCAGTAGCTAAACAACTTTTTCGGGGGAGAAGGCAGACGCCTATTGAAAACACTCCTTAAAATGTCATTGGGGCCCCGACCCCGTGAAGTTATGAGACAGGCTAGAATCGTGTCCGTGGACAGTGCCTGCTCATCAAGTAGGGCGAATTGTAGAAGCGGGTATATACTAAGTCAATACTAACACAAACATTCTATATTACTTTTAGATCTAGCTTTTTCTGTTGCATTGCACCAAAGCCCTATGAAATCAATAACTTGGCATGGCTAATTGAACAACCATGCTTACATGAAAAAAAGAATTAAAAACCGATGAATTATGTAGACTTGCGCGATTTCATGTCGAAAATGCAAGAAATGGGCGAATTGAAGCGCATTTCCTTGCCTGTTTCGCCCTATTTGGAGATGACGGAGGTGTGCGACCGCGCTTTGCGGGCCGCCGGACCGGCCATTTTGTTCGAAAAACCGACCGGTCATACGATTCCGGTGCTCGGCAATCTGTTCGGCACGCCGCGCCGGGTCGCGCTGGGCATGGGCGCCGACGACGTGAGCGAGCTGCGCAAGATTGGCCATGTCCTGGCGCGCCTCAAAGAGCCGGAACCGCCCAAAGGCTTCAAGGACCTGATGGGCTTGGGGTCCCTGGTCAAGGCCGTGTGGGACATGTCGCCCAAGGAAGTGCGCGGCGCCGCCTGCCACGATATCGTCTGGGAAGGGGCCGACGTCGACCTGGCGCGCCTGCCGATCCAGCATTGCTGGCCGGGCGACATCGCCCCGCTGATTACCTGGGGCCTGGTCATTACCAAGGGCCCTAACAAGAAGCGCCAGAACCTGGGCATCTACCGCCAGCAGGTCATCGGCCCGAACAAGGTCATCATGCGCTGGCTGGCGCACCGTGGCGGTGCGCTCGACTTCCGCGAGCATGGCATTGCCACCAAGGGACAGCCGTATCCGGTGGCCGTCGCCCTCGGCGCCGATCCGGCCACCATTCTCGGGGCGGTCACGCCGGTGCCGGACAGCTTGTCCGAATACCAGTTCGCCGGCTTGCTGCGCGGCAGCCGCACAGTGTTGACCAAGGCCATCGGCAGCGACCTGCGCGTGCCGGCCTCGGCCGAGATTGTGCTCGAAGGCCATATTTACGCCGATCCGAGCCATCCGACCGGCTACGAACATGCGCTCGAAGGGCCGTTCGGCGACCATACTGGTTACTATAATGAGCAGGACAGTTTTCCGGTGTTTACCATCGACCGCATCACCATGCGGCGCGACCCGGTTTATCACTCTACGTATACAGGCAAGCCGCCCGACGAGCCGGCCGTGCTCGGCGTGGCGCTGAATGAAGTGTTCATTCCGCTGCTGCAAAAGCAGTTCAGCGAAATCACCGACTTCTACCTGCCGCCCGAAGGCTGCAGCTACCGCATGGCGGTGGTGCAGATGAAAAAGCAGTACGCCGGCCACGCCAAGCGCGTCATGTTCGGCGTGTGGAGCTTCCTGCGCCAGTTCATGTATACCAAGTTCATCGTGGTGGTCGACGAGGACGTCAATATCCGCGACTGGAAAGAGGTCATCTGGGCCATCACCACGCGGGTCGATCCGATGCGCGACACCTTGATGGTCGACAGCACGCCGATCGACTACCTCGACTTTGCCTCGCCGGTCAGTGGGCTGGGCAGCAAGATGGGCATCGACGCCACCAACAAGTGGCCGGGCGAGACCAACCGCGAGTGGGGCACCACGATCAGCATGACGCCCGAAGTGAAGGCGAAGATCGATTCTATCTGGCAGGAACTCGGTATTTAAGGAGCGCCGCATGCAGGAGTTGGACGTGGTGGTCGACTTTGGCGGCATGGTCCTGTTCGACTGTGCCGGGCTGGCGGCGTTTTACGGCGGCGTCAAGGAAGGCGCGAACCTGTATGCGCGCTTGACCGGCAGCGACGAGGTGAGCGGGTGGTGGAGCAGGGCATCGCGCTGCCCATCGTCGGCATTAACGACAGCAGCTACCGCGTGATCGTGCGCCTGGCCGGGGAAGCGTCCGCCATTCCTGATCAGCTGATCGTTGTAAGAAACGCGTCGTTCCCGCTGCGCGTGACGGGCCGGCTCATCATTGCAGACCTGGCCGTGTTCCTGGAGTGGTATCCCGAGCAAGGGTGGCAGCGGGTCGATGTTGCGCCGGGATGCTACGCGGTGGCCGTCAACGGCTTTCGCAAGGTGGACAATAAGGTGGTGGTCGACTTCGGCTTTGAAATCGTCCTCACCCCCGCCGCCACGCTCCCTGCCATGAGCGCTTCGTTGCAGCAAGACATGCAGGTGCTCGAGCTGCCAGCGTAGGGGCGTGCAAGCTGTTTCCCACAAATCGTTCCGGTCGGTTATAATTGTCGCTGGCGGGCCCCTGCGCATTGTGGCATGGCTAACCTGGTCAGGTCGGGAACGAAGCAGCCACGGCCGTTAACCATAAGTGCCGCAGATCAGGCTCGCCTCTTTCGATCTTCCAGACCGCCGTACCTCGGTCGCACCTCCCAAATTCCTTTGTAAAACAGCGCTTGCACAAGCGGCGGGTTCGCATTCGCGCGCGCTCTTGCTACAATTGCCTTTTCGGGCAGCGGGAAGCCCCCGCGTTCGCTATCTACGGTAAAATTCAGCATGTCCTATCAAGTCCTCGCCCGCAAATACCGTCCCAAGAATTTCGACACGCTCGTCGGCCAGGAGCACGTGGTGCGCGCCTTGACGCACGCGCTGCAAACCGGCCGCCTGCACCACGCTTATCTGTTCACCGGCACGCGCGGTGTCGGCAAGACGACCCTGTCGCGCATCCTGGCCAAGTCGCTCAACTGTATCGGCCCTGACGGCAACGGCGGCATCACCGCCAACCCGTGCGGCGTGTGCGATGCGTGCACCGCGATCGACGCTGGCCGCTTCGTCGACTATATAGAGATGGACGCCGCTTCCAACCGCGGCGTCGACGAAATGGCCCAGCTGTTGGAGCAGGCCGTCTACGCCCCGTCGAACGCGCGCTTCAAGGTCTACATGATCGACGAGGTGCACATGCTGACCAACCACGCCTTCAACTCCATGTTGAAGACGCTGGAAGAGCCGCCCGAGCACGTCAAGTTCATCCTGGCAACCACCGATCCGCAAAAAATTCCCGTCACCGTGCTGTCGCGCTGCCTGCAGTTCAACCTCAAGCAGATGCCGCCGGGGCATATCATCAGCCACCTCGATAACATCCTCGGCCAGGAAGGCATCAGCTTCGAGCAGCCCGCATTGCGCCTCCTGGCCCAGGGCGCGCACGGCTCGATGCGCGACGCGCTCTCGCTGACCGACCAGGCCATTGCCTACGCGGCCGGCGAAGTCACGCTCGACGCGGTGCAAGGCATGCTCGGCGCGCTCGACCAGACTTACCTGGTGCGCCTGCTCGACGCGCTGCTCGCGCAAGACGGCGCCGACCTGATGGCGGTGGCCGATGAAATGGCCAGCCGCAGCCTGTCGTACAACGGCGCCTTGCAGGACCTGGGCACCTTGCTGCACCGGATCGCACTGGCGCAAAGCGTGCCGTCCGCCGTGCCCGAAGACCTGCCCGAACTGGCCGACATCCTGCGCCTGGCACAAGCCTTCGACGCCCAGGAAGTGCAGCTGTATTACCAGATCGTGGTCCACGGCCGCAACGAGATTGGCCTGGCGCCCGACGAATACGCGGGCTTTACCATGACCTTGCTGCGCATGCTCGCTTTCCGCCCCGGTAACGGTGGCGGCGAGGGCGCGCCGCCGGGCGGTTCGTCCGCCGCCCGTTC
>NZ_VUYU01000037.1 GCF_011682065.1 Massilia rubra
GCTTGCCCTCCCCGCCCCGTTCGAGGCGCTCGATCTCCTTGCGCGCGAAGCCGATGCTGTCGGCACTGCGCACGGGCATGGCCTCGCCCAGCACCTCGCTCAGCGCCATCGGGACCTGCACGGTCGACTCGACCGGCGGCGCCAGCGGCTGGCGCAGCGCGATCGCGTCCAGCGCCAGCCACGGCGCGGGATCGACGCGCGCTTGCGGCAACGCCGCTTGCGCCACCCCGCCCCGCACCAGCCAGTAAGCGCCGGCCGGAAGCGCTTTCAATTCGGCCGCCGTTAGCGGCGCGCTGCTGAGCACTTCACCGACCCGGCACAGCGCCAGCGCGTCGAGCGCTTCCACATGCCGCCAGCGCGGCGCCGGCCAGGCCAGCAGATAGCCGCCCCCAGCCAGGAACAGCTGCGATCCAGCCTGCCAGTGTCCCAGCACGCGCCGGCGCGCCTCGGCCTCGCCCAGCAGTGGCAAGTCGAACCACAGCGCGCGTACTTCAAGGTAGCCGCTCCACAGCGGTTGGCGAATCTCAATCGACATCGGGAACTCCATTGGGAATGATGTGCGGCAGCCGGGCGTTCGGGCGTGCGAGTGAAGAATAATCGGGCGTCATGCGGTTTCTTCCATGACAGGCAGGTAGTGCATCACCGTCCGTTCGTTGTCCAGCCGGCGCGCGAACAGTTCGTGGCTGCCGGTCAGCAGCCAGCTCATGAACTGGCCGGTCGGCTCCAGCGTCAGGTGGGCAATCGGAAAATGGGCATGCACAATCGTGCGCCGCTGCGTCGCGCCGCGCAGCTCCACCGTGCAGCGGTCGGGATTGATCACCAGCAGCGCCAGTTCGGCGCTGTCGGGCGCCATGCGGGCCACCCCGGTCACCGTGGCGCCGTCGCCGATCACCAGCGTGCGCGAGACGCGGCCCTGCACCAGCAGCCAATCGGTCTGGCTGGTCTGCAGGGCCAGCAGATGCCCGGAGGCGAGGCTATGCACTTCGCCGAACAGCACGCGCAAGACGGGCCACTCGAACACCAGGTCCTCGACTGGATCCGGTGCGGCGGACTCGTACCGATACAGCCGGGTCACGCCATCGGCCACGCTGGCGTAGAGCAGCCGGTTCTGGTTCTGGGCCGCGCCGACGACGCCTGCCGCCAGCAGCGCGAAGCCGATCCCGCCAGCGCCGTCGTGGCGCGCGCGCCAGCTGACCAGGCGCGCGGCGCTATCGATCATCAAGACCTGGTCGAAGTCATTCTTGCGCAGGAAGAAAGTCGGCAGCCAGCCCCCCGACCCGCGCGCCGCCGCGAACTGCCCTGGTGGCGGGCGCACGCATTCGCAGCGTTCGAACACCCCGCCGAAATGCCGGAACATCAGCTTCCCGCCGCACACGGCCACGTCCGCCACCTTGTCGAACCGCGGCCAGATGCCCAGCACGCTGCCGCGCTTTGGCACACGTTGACGCCGCGGCGCCGGGAGCCTGCCGGAGTGCCCCTCCAT
Organism: Massilia rubra; assembly: GCF_011682065.1. Classification (GTDB taxonomy): domain Bacteria; phylum Pseudomonadota; class Gammaproteobacteria; order Burkholderiales; family Burkholderiaceae_D; genus Telluria_A; species Telluria_A rubra. The sequence continues at coordinate 1,484 of NZ_VUYU01000037.1, forward strand.
AAAAGCAAAAATCAGGGTGCCGCCGTCGGGCCGGCCTGTGACCCAACGCTCCCCGTAGTCTCCAAAGCGCGGCGCATGCTTGAGCGAGGGCGTATTGCGCCCGCCCATGCGGTTGCGAACCGGCTTGGCCGGCTCGCCGCCCGGATAGCGCAACAGGCGCACCGCGCTGGCCGGCGCCGGCAGCTCCAGCATCAGTTCGCGCGTCCTGCCCTGCTGCGTGATGCTCACTTGCAGGCCGTCCCCGAGCAGCGGCTGGACGATGGCGGCGCGCGCGCTTTCGCGCCGCATCGCCACGGCGTCGGGCGCGCCCACCTGCCATACCTCGGCGTGCGGCTCGAGTCCGGCCAGTTCGCCATTCCAGCCATCGCGCGCGGCGCCGCCGGCACGCAGCGCCGTGCGCGCGTTCATCAGGCGCATCAGCGCCGGCTGGCCGCATCCGGCATCGAGCGCACCGGGCGTCTGCAAGATCCCCCAACGGAAGCTGGCGCCTTCCTCGTGCGCGCGGCGCGCCAGCAGGATGAACAGCGCCAGGTGTACCAGGCGCGGCTCGCCCAGTTGCGCCGGGCCAGCGTCGAACAGCGCCACGCAGATGCGCGCACGGCGCTCCACGCGCGGCTCGGGCGCCGAAAACAGCAGCTCGCCGGCGGCGGCGCGGCGCAAGAATTCATCGGGCGCGGCGTCCAGCACCGCCCATTCGCTCAGGAGCAGGCGATGGTAGGGGCCGCGCCGGGCAATGCCGCCCACCCCGACCGGCGTGCTGTCCGGCGCCGGCGCCACGCCCGCCATGCGGCCCACCAGCGGTTGCAGGCGCAGCAGCATGGCGCCCAGCGGCGCGGCCAGTTCCGCCGGCAGCAGCGCCAGCCAGGCGCGCCACGGCGCCAGTTGCGCGGGCAGCTTCATGCGCTGTCCGCTTCGTGCGCCGGCCCCACCCGCAACAGCGGACCGCTGTCGTGCAAGTTCATGACGCATAATTCGTGCGTGCCGGTGAGCCAGCACAGCCGGTCGCTCGAGGGATCGAGCGTCGCCTGGGCGATCGGCGCCTCGCTGCGCACGATCACCCGCTTGTCGCTTTTTGAAAACAGCTCCAGCGTGAGCCGGTCGGCGGCGAGCACCACCAGGGCCGGACCGTAAGGCCGGCCACGCGTGACGCCGATCACCGTGGCGTCGTGCGGCACCAGGATCCGGGTACGCCGGTCGATATTCGGGTCGATCAGCCGCCATTCTCCAATAGTGAGCTGCACCGCGTACAGCCAGCCTTCCGGCGCGCTGCTCAAGCGCGCCTGCAGCGCCGCGAACGCGAATTCGCCGATTGTTTCCGGCTCGACGGTCCTGGCCTTCAAGGAATGGATCGTGGTGCGCTTGCCGTCGCTGCGGGCGTACAGCAGCGTGTTGGCGCTCTGGCTGGCGCCCACCACCTTGTCGGCCAGCGCATCGAAACGCACGTCCGGCGCATGCTTCTCGTTGCCGGCGCTCCAGCACACCAGTTGGCCGGCGAGATCGATCATGAACACGCGCGCGCCGATTCCCTTGGGAGAACGGTCGCTCAGGAAAAACGTCGGCAGCCAGCGGTTCTCGCCCGGCGGCGCGTTGAATTGCTCCGGCGGCGGCTGCGGCACGCTGCGCGGCGGGCCGAATGCCTGGCCCGGAAAACGCATGAGCGTCAGGTCGGTACCGTTGCCGACCACGCGCGCCAGCACTTTGCCGAACAAAACCACGCCCAGTTCGGTCGCATCCGGGGTCGGATGGGAGCGGCGCGGCTGGGCCGGGTCGGTGGATGCCGAGGTGGGCACGGCGTGCAGCACGCTGCCGCCGGCCTGCCTGGCCGCGACGATCCAGTCGCCGCTGACGGCGAAGCGCGGCGCAAACAGCAGCGAGGCGGTGTCGCCCGCGCTCACGTCGCTGCGCAGCGTGGGCGGCGGCGGCTTGAACGGATCACGCAGCAGGCCCGCGCCGACCTGCGGCGCGGGCAGCTCCAGCTGCAGGCGGCGCGTCTGCCGTGCCTGCGTGATGGCCACCTCCAGGCTGGCGTCGAACAGCGACTGTCCGATGGCGGCGTGGGCGCTGGCGCGCGCGGTGGCGACGGCGCCGGGGGCGCCCACTTGCCACACCTCGGCCTCGTCCCCCAGCCCGAGCCCGGCCAGGGCCGCATTCCAGCCGGCCAGGTGCTGCGCGCGGACGCGTTCGAGCGTGCGCGCGCCCATCAGGGAGCGCAGCGCATCGCGCCCGCTGTTGGCGTGCAGCCGGTCCGGCCGCTGCAGGATGCCCCATTTGAAATCGGCCGCGCCATCCTGCGCACGGCGCGCCAGCAGGATGAACAGCGCCAGTTGCGCCAGGCGCGGTTCGCCCAGTTGCGCAGGACCCGCGTCGAACAGCGCCACGCAGGTGCGCGCACGGCGCCGCACGCGCGGCTCGGGCGCCGAAAACAGCAGTTCGCCAGCCGCCGCGCGGCGCAAGAATTCATCGGGCGCGGCGTCCAGCACCGCCCATTCGCTCAGGAGCAGCCGATGGTAGGGGCCGCGCCGGGCAATGCCGCCCACCCCGACCGGCGTGCTGTCCGGCGCCGGCGCCACGCCCGCCATGCGGCCCACCAGCGGTTGCAGGCGCAGCAGCATGGCGCCCAGCGGCGCGGCCCGTTCCGCCGGCAGCAGCGCCAGCCAGGCGCGCCACGGCGCCAGTTGCGCGGGCAGCTTCATGCGCCGTCCGCTTGGTGCGCCGGCCCCACCCGCAACAGCGGCGGGCCGCTGTGGTACACGTTCTTGACGCATAGTTCGTGCGCGCCGGTCAGCCAGCACAGCTGGCCGCTCGACGGATCGAGCGTCGCCTGGGCAATCGGCGCCGCGCTACGGACGATCACCCGCTTGTCACCTTTTGAAAACAGCTCCAGCGTGAGCCGGTCCGCCGCCAGCACCAGCAAGGCCGGCCCGTGTCCGGTCTGATGCACGGCACGCGTAACGCCAATCACCTTGGCGCCGTGCGGCACCAGGATCCGGGTGTGCCGGGTGGCTTGGCGGTCGATCAGCCGCCATTCCCCCACACTGAGCTGCATGGCATACAGCCAGCCGTCCTGCGTGCCGCCGAAACGCACCTGCAGCACGGCAAACTCATACTCGCCGATTGTCTCCGCCTGCACGGCCTTCGCCGCCAGCGAATGAATCGTAGTGTGCTTGCCGTCGCTGCGGGCGTACAGCAGCATGTTGTCGGTCTGGATGGCGCCCACCACCTTGTCGGCCAGCGGGTCGAAACGCACCTCATGCATGGAATGCGCGATGCCGGTGCTCCAGCACACCAGTCGATTATCGACATCGATCATGAATACGCGCGCACCGACGCCGGTGGGAGAATGGTCGATCAGGAAAAACGTCGGCAGCCAGCGATCGAGCCCCGGGGGCACCCGGAAGTGCGCCAGCGGCGGGTGCGGCACGCTGCGCGGCGGGCCCAATACCATGCATGGAAAACGCATGAACGTCAGGTGTGTGCCGTTGCTGACCACGCGCGCCAGCATCTTGCCGAACAGGACCACGCCCAGTTCGGTCGCATCCGGCGTCGGGTGATAGCGGCGCGGCTTGCCGGTCTTGGCGTACACCGAGTTGGGCACGGCGTGCAGCACGCTGCCGCCGGCCTGCCTGGCCGCGACGATCCAGTCGCCGCTGACGGCGAAGCGCGGCGCATACAGCAGCGAGACGGTGTCGTCCGCGCCGGTCTCGGTGCGCGGCCTGGGCGGCGCCGGCGGCTTGAACGGATCGCGCAGCAGGCCCGCGCCGACCTGCGGCGCGGGCAGTTCCAGCTGCAGGCGGCGCGTCTGCCGTCCCTGCGTAATGGTCACTTCCAGGCTAGAGTCGAACAGCGACTGTCCAATGGCGGCGTGAGCGCTGGCGAGCCCGGTGGCGACGGCGCCGGGCGCGCCCACTTGCCACACCTCGGCCTCGTCCTCGAGCCCGGCCAGGATCCAATTCCATTCGTCCAGGTGCTGAGCGCCCACGCGCTCGAGCGTGCGCGCGGCCAGCAGGGAGCGCAGCGCGTCGCGCCCGCTGTTGTCGTGCAGCCGGTCCGGCTCCTGCAGGATGCCCCACTTAAAGTCGGCCGCGCCGTCCTGGGCACGGCGCGCCAGCAGGATGAACAGCGCCAGTTGCGCCAGGCGCGGTTCGCCCAGTTGCGCCGGGCCGGCGTCGAACAGCGCCACGCAGATGTGCGCACGGCGCTGCACTTGCGGTTCGGGCGCCGAAAACAGCAGTTCGTTGGCCGCCGCGCGGCGGATGAATTCATCCGGCGCGGCGTCCAGCACCGCCCATTCGCTCAGTAACAGATGCTGGTACTGGCCGCGCCGCGCAATGCTGCCGGCGCCGGCCGGAATCGTGTCCGGACAGGCGGCCACGCCCGCCATGCGGCCCACCAGCGGCTGCAGGCGCAGCAGCATGGCGCCGAGCGGCGCGGCCAGATGCGCAGGCAGCAGCGCTAGCCAGGCGCTCCACGGCGCCAGTTGCGCGGGCAGCTTCATACAGCTTCCCGGTCCGGCGCCGGTGCGACTGCCAACAACGTGCCGCCGCCAGAGAGGTCGATGACGCTCAATGCGTTGCGGTCGGTCAGCCAGCACAGGCGCCGGCCCGACCCATCGAGCACGGCCTGGGCAATCGGCGCGTCGCTGCGCACCAGCACGCGGGTCTGGTCTTTCCAATGCAGTTCCAGCGTGCGCCGCTGCGCACCGAGCACCAGCAAGGACGCCGCCTGCCTCCTGCCCATCAGCAGGCCGCCATGCAAGACAGCGATCACCCTGGCGCCTTCGGCAATCCGGATCCGGATGGGCAGCCTGGCATTGTGGTCAACCATCTGCCACGTCGTGTCGTCAATGCGCATGGCGTACAGCCAGGGCAAGTGCGCATGGCCGAACAGCACCTGCGCGGCATCGACGTCGAACGTGGCGATCATGGTTGGCTGTTGCGCCTTTGCCGCCAGGGTATGGATGGTGGTGCGCTGTCCATCGCTGCGGGCGTAGATCAGCAATTTCGGGGTTTGCGACGCGCCCACCACCTGGTCGGCCACCTCATCGAAACGCATGCCCGTTCCTTGCTTGTGCCCATAGGCGGTCCAGCACACCAGCTTGCGCTCCTGGTCGAGCATCAGCACCCGCGCGCCGGCGCCGGTGGGAGAGTGATCGATCAGGAAGAACGTCGGCAGCCAGCGGCCCTGGACCGACGGCGCGCGGAACTGCTGCGCCGGGGGCAGCGGCACGCTGCGCGGCTGGCCGCAGTCCATGCCGGGAAAACGTACGAAGGTCAGCTGCGCGCCATTGCTCACCACGCGCGCCAGTACCTTGCCGAACAGGACCACGCCCAGTTCCGCCAGGTGCGGCGTGGCCCGGTAGCGGCGCTGCTTGCCGGGCTGGCCGAGCACGGAGTTCGCCACCGCGTGCAGCACGCTGCCGCCATCCGGCCTGGGCGCGACCAGCCAGTCGCCGCACAGGGCGAAGCGCGGCGCATCGGTCAGCAAGACGGTATCGCCGACGCTGGGGACCGGGCCGTGCCGGCGCGTCCGAACCGGCATGCGCGCAGCGCGCGGCAGTCCCGGGTCCAGCTGCGGCGCCGCCGGTTCGGCCGGCGCCAACACCGGCGCGGCGCCCGGTGGCGCCAGTTGCCGCGACAGCTTCGTGCGCAGCCAGCGCATCATGGCTGCAGCTCATTGCCGAGCCATGCCGGATGGGCGCGCGTCAGCGGATGCGGCAGTGCGGCCGGGTCGGGAATCACGTGCAGCAGCAAGCCATCGTCATGCAGAGGGCGTACGCACAGCTCGTGGGTGTCGGCCAGCATCGAGCACAGCAACTGCGCGCGCAGGTCGGTCACCAGATGAATCATCGGCAGCTCGGTGGCCAGCACCAGTTGGCGCCGCGTGGCTGTGCACACGTGCGCATTCTTGCGGTCGGCGCTCAATACCAGCAGCGCCGGCTGCTTCGCATCGTTGGCCGATGCCCGCACCAGCGCGATGACGGTGGCGCCGTCATCGACATCGACCGTCTGCATGCTGGCGCCGGCCGAGAGGAGCCACTGCGTCTCGCTGATCTGCAAGGCCAGCCGGGTAAGGCTGATCATGCCGATGAATTCGCCGAACAGCACGCGCCTGGCGGCAAAGGGAAAACACAGATCGGCCGTTTGTCCGCGTTGGGTAATGGCGTGGATGGTCGTCCTGCCGTCCGCAATGCTGGCGTAGCCGAGCGTCTGGAAGCCCTGGGCCACGCTGGCGACATCACTCGCGACCACGCGAAACCGGACCTCGGGTTTGCCGTGCTCGGCAGACCATTCAAGCAAGCGGCCGGCGCCATCGAGCATGAAGATGGTCTGCATCCGTCCATGAAACAAGGAGAACGTCGGCAGCCGTGCGCCACCACGTTGGGGAACCTGGAACTGCTCCGGGGGAGGAAGCGGGCAGGTACGGTTACGCGTGAACTCGCTGGCAAAGCCGTTGAAGATCATGGTCTCGCCACTGACCGCAACCTGGCCCAGGCCAGCGCCGCCACCGAACAGCAGCTGACCGAGCAGCCTGCCGCGTTTCGGCATGCGCCGCCGCACTGGCATGCCGGCATGCGGCGTGTGCGCGTGGTGCAAGGGAAACTCCAGCGTGCCGCCATCGAAGCGCGAGGTGAGCACTGCCGTATCCGTCAGCCCGAAAGATGGTGCGTGCGCGGGCGTGGGCGTGTCGCGCAGGCCGGTGCGCAAGCGGCCATTCTCGGCCAGCGCCGCGACCGGATAGCGCACCAGGCGGTCCACGATGCCGGCCTCCGGCAGCGCCAGGCGCAGCTGGTGTACGTCGCCCTCCCGGGCCAGCATCACCTGCAGCGATGCGCCGTCGGGCGCCACGGTCACCGTCACCCGCACCGTCATGCGCGCCAGCGCGGCGCTGTCGGCGCCGCCGACCTGCCATAGTTCATCGGGCGCATCGCGCGAGGCCTGATCCTTGCTCCACCCATCGATGTCGGCCTGGCTGGGCGGCATGGGCGCGCGCATCGTCAGCAGCGCGCCCAGGGCATGCTCGTCGGCGCAGAAACGCGACCGGCCCGGCGCTTGCAGAACGCCCCAGCACAGATGCATCCTGGCCGCGCGCGCGCGCCGCGCCAGCAGGATGAACAGCGCCATGTGCGGCACGCGCGTGGTATCCGGCTGGCCCGGACCGGCGTCGAACATGGCCACGCACCGCATGCGCGGATACGTATCCGGCGCCAGCGGCGCCAGGTGGCCCAGCAGCGGTTGCAGGCGCGCCATCATCGCGCGCAGCGGATCGGCGAGCTCCGGCGGCAGGCTGTCCAGCCAGGGATCCCAGCGGTCCGGGAGCAAGGTCGTCATGCTGCCAGTTCCCGCGCCAGCCACGCCAGGCTGGCCCGGTCGAGCGCAATCGGCTGGCCCAGCGGCAGCACTTGTTCAGGCGCGTCCCACAGCAAGAACGGCACGTGCGCGCCACGCCCGGCCAGGTTGGCCAGCACCAGGTCGAGCGGCAGTTGCGGCGCGACGTCGGTGGGCAGCCACAGCATGCGCTGGAGCGGGTCCGGGGCGCAGTAGCGCGCGCCGTCGACCCACGGCAGCGCGGCGGCGCGCCCGAGCAGCACCAGCATGTCGCGCGTGGCCACCGCCGTCAGCGCGGCCAGTGCCTCGTCATCGCAGCGCGCCAGGCGCGCCAGTACCTGGCGCATCGCGGCGCCTTGCGAGACTTGCCCGCGCGCTTCCGGCGCGCTGCCGGCGGGGCGCGCCATCCATCCCAGCGGGCTCATTACGCGCCCTGCACGGCCACCACCAGCTGCGCGCGGCGCGCCGACAGTTCCGGCGGCAGGTTGTCCTTGCCGAAGTTGGCGTCGATTTCGCGCAGCAGCGCTTCCGCTGCGCCGCGGAAGGCGTCGCCACGGGCGCCGCCCAGCAACTGGTCGGCGCTTTCGGCCAGGCGCGCGATGCGTGCCAGCGGCTGCTGCACGGCCGTTTCGACCACCGCGTGCAGGAGCGGATGGCGCGCCTCGGCCAACAGCTCGCGCAGGGTTTCGCGCGCGCTTTGCTGGCCGGCGGCGCTGGTCACCACGTACACCAGCGGCCACAGGTCGGCGCGGGTGGCCACGCTGCGCCCGGCCAGCACGGCGGCCGCCGCGATCAGTTGCTGGGCCTTGACGATGCGCCGGTCCGACAGGATGATCTGCGCCCCGCGCAGCTTGCGCACCGCCTGCGCCAGGTCGGCGCGAACGGGCTGCATGTCCACCAGCGGCACCGCGCGGTGCAGGGCGTCGAGCGTGGCCATGTCGGCGCGCGGCGTGATGGCGCGCTGGCCGACCGCCCAGCCGCCGGCCAGCAGGTCTTCGAGGCGCGCGTCGGGCACCGCCTCGACGAACACGTGCAGCAAAAAGCGGTCGGCGAACGCGGCCAGGCTGTCGTCGTCGGGCAGCGCGTTGGAGGCGGCCACGCACAGCCGCAGCGGACAGGCGATATGCGTGTGGCCGCGGCGGAACTGGCGCTCGTTGAGAATGCCCAGCAGCGTGTTGAGGATCGCGGTCGAACCGAGGAAGACTTCGTCCAGAAAGGCGATGTCCGCTTCCGGCAGCATGCCGGCGACGTCGGTTTCGACCAGCCCGTCGCGCAGCTTGCCCAGGTTGACCGCGCCGAACAGTTCGGACGGCTCGGTAAAGCGCCCCAGCAGATACTCGAAATAGCGCCCGCCCAGGCTTTGCGCCACGCGCCGCACCACGGCGCTCTTGGCGGTGCCGGGCGGGCCGATGACCAGCAGGTGTTCCTGCGCCACGGCGCCGAGGATCATCAGTTCGGCCAGGTGGTCGCGGTTGATCAGGCCATCGGCGGCTTCGCGGATGGCGTCGCGCAGGGTCGCTGCGGCTTGCTTGACTGGGGTATGCATGGGCGTGTGCGGTGCGGCTGGGCTCGTGCACGCGTCGGTGCTGCAGGAACTTTTATTGCCAGGGTTTAAGAATTGTAATTATATCAAACAGAATACGGCTGGCTTGTTGTATTAAGGCACTAATTTGCCTTGCTGCCGCGCACGCTGAAGCGGGTCGCCGCGACCACCTTGTCGCCGGCGTCGACCAGCGCCAGTTCGTGCTCGCCGGCGACCGGTTGCCAGGCGTGGCTGGCCGCGCCCGCGCCCAGCGCCACCCCGTCGAGGCGCCAGGAAAGACCCTGCGCGCCCTGGGCGCGGAACACCACCCGCTCGCGGCCGGCCGGAATATCGGGGTCGAGCGCGATCACGCCGTCCGGGCCAGGATACAGGATGGCCGCGCGGCGCTTCTCCGTGCCCAGCAAGGTCACCTGCGCGCTCTCGGTGCCGCGCACGAACCATTCGCGGCGCGGCGCTTCCAGGGCCGGCTGGTAGCTGACCGTTTGCTGCACCAGCCCTGGCGGCGCGGCCGGGGCGCGGCTGGGCAGCGCGCGGTGCAGGCGCTCCATCACGTCGCGCCAGACCGGCGCGGCGCCGGTCACGCCCGACACATCCCACATCGGACTGCCGTCGAAATTGCCGACCCAGACCGCCACCGTGTATTTTTCTGAATAGCCGACGCACCAGTTGTCGCGCATGTCCTTGCTGGTGCCGGTCTTGACCGCGCTCCAGAACGCGGTGGCCAGTTCGTTGCGCAGTCCGAAGGTGAGGCTGCGCGCGGCCCGGTCCGACAAGATGTCGCCGACGATGAAGGCCGTCTTCGCATCGAGCACGCGGCTCTTCGCCTGCGCGGCGCGCGGCTGCAAGGTGACGCTGCCACGCAGGCCGCCGTTGGCCAGCGTGCGGTAGGCGTTGGCCAGCTCCAGCAGCGAAACGTCGCCCGAGCCGAGCGCCAGCGAATAGCCGTAAAACGCGGCCGGCTCGGACAGGCTGTCCATGCCGAGCGCGCGCAGGCGCGCATGAAAGCGCTCCAGGCCCGTCAACTGCAGCATGCGCACCGCCGGCACGTTGAGCGAACTGGCCAGGCTGGTGCGGGTACTGACCCAGCCCTTGAACTGGCGATCGTAATTCTGCGGCACGTAGGGACCGGCGGCGGTGGCGATCTCCAACGGCGAATCGTCCTGCGGCGAGGCGGCCGTGATCCAGCCGCGCTCCATCGCCAGCTGGTACAGGAACGGTTTCAGGGTGGAGCCGGCCTGGCGCAGCGCCAGCACGCCATCGACTTCGCTGGCGCCGCCGTTGGCGACGTAGGCGACGATCTCGCCGCTGTCGTTATCGATGGCCACCAGCGCGCCCTGGGTCACGTTGCGCTCGCGCAGGGCTGCCAGGTGGGCGTGCAAGGTGTCGACGGCGTCGCGCTGGATGCCCGCGTCGAGCGTGCTGCGCACCTGGCGCGCGCTGCCTTTGAGCAAGCGCTGGGCCACGTGCGGCGCCTGCGTTGGCGCGGCGGCGGCGGCCGGCCGGCTCAAGGCGGCCGCCACGTCCCACTCGATGCCGGCGCACTTGGCCGCCGGGTTGATCTCCCTGGCCAGTGCGCAGGCGCGCTGCGCCACCACGCGCGGCGCCGCCGACGGCGCGCGCAGCAGGCTGGCCAGGATCGCCGATTCGGCCTGGTTCAATCCCGACGGCGCCTTGCCGAACAGGCCCTGCGAGGCCGCGCCGATGCCTTGCAGCTCGCCGCGAAACGGTACCAGGTTCAGGTAGGCCTCCATGATCTGGGCCTTGCTCCAGCCGGCTTCGAGTTCGCGCGCGGCGCTGGCCTGGTCCCATTTCTGGCCCCAGCTGCGCCCGCCCGCGCCGGCGCGCAGGCGCTCGTCGACCAGCGCCGCGAGCTGCATGGTGATGGTCGAGGCGCCGCGCGCGCGGGTGCGCAGCAGGTTGTCCCAGGCGGCCTTGCCGAGCGCGCCCACGTCCACGCCGTCGTGCTGCATGAAGCGCCGGTCTTCGGCCCGCACCAGCGCCAGGCGCATGGCCGGCGAAATGTCGGCCAGCCCCACCCATTGGGCGCGCCGCACCGCCATGTCGATCCGCAGCGAATCGATCGGCACGCCGTGGCGGTCGAGCAGTTGCGCGTCCGACGCGCGGTAAGCCGCCCTGACCTGTTCGGGCGTGGGCACGGCGTGCGCCGGCGCGGCCAACGCCAGCACAAGCGCCGCGGCAAGGCGGCGCATCAGCGCCCCACTTCCAGCGCCGCATTCGGCAGCTCGCCCGACAACTCGGGGCTGTACAGCGCTTCGACGCGGGTTGGCGGAAGGTTGAAGCGGCCCTGGTTATTCAGGCGCACGGTGTAGTCGATGCGCCATTTGCCTTTGGGGACGAAGTCGTAATACGCGCGGAAGGCTTCGAACGTGCGCTCCTCGAATACCGGCCGCAAGCCGCCGCCCTGGCCTTCGGCGCCGGGCAAGGTGATGGCGTCGCGCCCCAAGCCGTTGCCGAGCAAGGTGGCGCTGGCCGGAATCGGATCGTCCAGCGCGACCCAGGTCATGTCGGTTTGCGCTTCCAGGTCGAGCCGCACGCGATACGTATCGCCGCGCGACCACGCGCCCTTGACCTTCTGTTCGATCGGCGTGATGGTCTTGACGATCTTGTAGCCGTTCGACAGCGGCGCCTTGAGTTCGAGCGCGGCCAGGCTTTGCACGATGGCCCACGGCTTGCCGCCACCGTTGTGCGAGAGGACCAGGTCTTGCTGGCCCACGCCCCACGGATGGTTGATCACCGAGACGCCGCGCGCATTCCAGTTGGTTTCCTTGACCGTGTTGCCAAGACCCGCGCTGCTGCTGCCGGTGACCGCCTCGCGTTCGAACTTGCGCGAGAATTTGTCCAGCGCCAGCACGCCCCAGGCGTTGGCCAGGGTCGAGCCCCAGCGCCCTTTTTGCTGGCGGCCCAGCGTGCCGCGCGCCAGGCGCCCCATGTCTTCCTGCCAGGCGGCGTCGTCGATCACGGCCAGCAGCAGGCGGTTGGCGTTGGTGTCGGGCGAGGCCATGAGCCACCACCAGTTGTCGTTCGCCTCGGTGGAAAACGACAGGCCCGCGCCCTGCAGGTTCAGGCGCGCGCGCAGCACTTGCCGCACCTGCGCCAGTTGGGTGTCGCGCTGCGCCAGCGCCGGGCTGCGTTGCAGGATCAAGTACCAGTCGATGACGGCCGATGTGGGCCACAGGTTCGGCTCGATCGTGAACGATTCGAGCAGTTCCGGCGCCACCGGGCGCGTGCGCGACAGCGCTTCCAGCGCGGCGATCTTGCGCACCGCCGTGTCGACCCGGGCCACGCGCGCCGGGCGCGTGAGCTTGCCTTCGACGAACTGGCGCAAGCCGCCCTCCATGCGCTCTTTCAGTGCGGGGGCGAGCGGGAAGCCGGCTTCGGCGCTGACCGACAGCAGGTAGGCGGTCAGGCTGTCGCTGCCCTGGACCTGGGTCGGGTAGTACTTGAGCAAGCCATCGGCGTCGATCTGCGCCGGCAGGGATGCCGCCAGCTTGTCCCACAGGGCCGCGTCGCGCAGGGCCACGGCGCGCGACGCATCCTGCTCGACGCCGCGGTACTGGTAGGCGCTCATGTAATCGCGCACGCCGGGCAGGCTTTCGCCAAGACGGGCGACCAGGGTGGCGCGCACCCCGCCCTGCCCCGCCAGGGCGCCGGCCGGGGCCTGCACCTTGATCGTTTGCGGCTGTTCGATGCGCACCAGGGTCGACTGCACGGTACGTACCGGCACCGCCGGCAGCACCTTCTGGCTGATGCGCAGCTTGTCGCTGGCGCCGGCGCTGCGCGCGTCGATGGTCCATGCGAGCGCGCTGGCGCCGGCCGGCACCTGCACATCCCAGCCGGCTTCCTGCGCTTGCCCCGGCGCCAGGGCCAGGCTCTGGCGCGCCAGCACCTTGGGCGCGCCGCCGTCGGCCGCCACGCTGGCGCCGAAATCGACCGTGAGCGCGGCGTCGGTGGTGTTACGCAGGGTGAAGCCGGCGCGCAGGCGGTCGCCTTCGCGCACCAACGCGGGCAAGCCCGGCAGCACGATCAGGTCCTGGCTGCTGCGGATTTCGGTTTCGCCGGTGCCGAACATGCCGCTGCCGCCGCTGGCCACGGCCACGATGTGAAACGACGTGAGCGTGTCGTTGAGCGCAACCGGCACGCGCGCTTCGCCTTTGGCGTCGAGCACGATGCGCGCCTTCCAGAACAGCAGCGTATCGAACAGTTCGCGGCTGCCCTGGCCACCGCCGCCGCCATGCGGCGCCGCCTTGCGCCCGAAGTGGCGCTTGCCGATCACCTGCATCTGCGCGGTCGCGGTGTTTACCTGCAGCGCGCGTTCCTGCATCATGGCGCTCAACAGGCGCCAGCTCCGGTTCGGCATCAGTTCCAAGAGGCCGGCATCGACCGCCGCCAGCGCCACTTCGGTGCCGGCCGGCGCCGGCGAGCCGTCGGCGCGCGTGACTTTCACGGTCACGCTGGCGTTCTCGCGCACCTTGTAATCCTGTTTGTCGGTGCTGACCTTGACCTTCAATTCATGCGCGCTCCAGCCTACCTGCACCGGCGCGATGCCCAGTTTGTAGGAAGGCTTACCCAGGTCGACCATGGCGGTCGGCTGCACCCCGGCCACGCGCCCGCGCACCACCAGCGCCGACACAAACGCGTTGGGCGCGTATTTGCCGAGCATGGGGATCGTAAATGTCGGCTCCTTGCCGTCCAAGCGGCGTACATAGGTGTCGAGAATGCCTTCGCGTTCGACCGTGATCAGCGCGGTGGCGTCGCGGAACGGGCTGCGCACCTGGAAGGTGGCGTCCTGGCCCGGCTCGTAGCGCTTGGCCGACGGCAGCAGGTCGATGCGGTCGTTGTCGCCGGCCTGGAACCACCAGTCGCCGGCGCCGGCCACCCAGATGTCGCGCTGGGTGACGGCGACGCGCCGCTGGCTGTCGACGGCGCGCGCGCGCAGGATCAGGTTGCCATCCGCCGGGGTCCTGAGCTCGCAGCGCAGCAAGCCTTTGGCGTCGCTGCGACCCTGGCAGGCGGTGCCCACGCGCTTGACTTCGCTGCTGTTTTCATACGCGTAAAAGCCGCCGATCAGGCGCCGCCGGTGCGTGTAGCTGGTGCGCTGGAACAGGTCGACATCGACCGCCACATCGGGCGCCGGCTTGCCGCCCACGCCCAGCACCACCACCTCGATGCTGGCGCGGTCGTTGGCGCCGACCGAGTCGTCGGCCTTGATGCCGACCACGTACGACGATGGCCACAGGGCGATGCGGGTCGAGCTCGACAGCGTTTCGCCGTTGGCGTCCTGGTACGACAGTTCGGCCACCAGGTCGCGCGCCCGCTCGCCCGTTGGCAACTGGTCGAGGTGCACGCGCGCGCCGCCGGCCTTGTCGAGCACCAGCGCGCGGGTGCGCACGTCGGTCACGGCCGGGGCGTTTTCGTCATCCTCGCTGTACTCGTCGTCGTCGAAGCGCGCGTCGTCCTGCACGCCTTCGCGCACGTCGCCCGCGCCCAGGGTGTAGTGCTCGTAGCCCGGAAAGTACAGTACCTTTTCTTCGGTCAGGGTGCGCAGCTTGACCGGCGCCTTGCCGGCCACGCCGCCGGCCAGGTAGCCGAGCTGCAGGTCCAGGTCGAACGCGGTGGCGCCGACCAGCGGCGCGGACGGGCCGTTCAGCAGCGCCTTCATGGTCGGCACGCGGAACTGCTCGACGCGGAAGGTGCCGGAAAACTGGCCCACGATCTTGATGCTGTACTCGCCAAGCTTGGCGCCGGCGGGAATGACCCAGTCGTTTTCGGCGCTGCCGCTGGCGTTCCAGCGCAAGGGCAGCTCGTAGGACGTGCCGCTGCCCTGGTGCAAAACGGTGATGGTGCGGGCCTTGGCCTCGGCGCCGGTGGTGTCGAACTCGAGGCCGCGGCTGCCGCTGCGGCGCAGGAAGTGCTTCATGTGCACCGTTTCACCGACGCGCAGCAAGGTGCGGTCGAACACGGTGGCGACGATGCTGGTGTTGCCGCCGGGACTGAACGGCAGGTGGAAGCGCCACGGTTCGATCCCGTTATCCCAGTCCGACAAGGTGAAGGTGTAATCGCCCCCGCTGCGGGCGCTGACGAACATGCTGCCGGGACCCTGGCGGCAGTCGCCGCTCGCCAGCGCCTTGTCGATGCGGGCCACGCCGGCGTTGTCGGTCACGCCCTGCCACAGCAGCTTGCCGGCGCAGTCGCGCACCGCCACCGCCGCCCTGGGCACGGGACGGCCCTTGTCGAGCGAGGTGACCCACACCAGCGAGGAATCGGCGCCATGCTTGAAATGGGCCGCCATGTTGGTCACCAGCGCGGCAGCGCTGACGTAGGCCTTTACCTTTTTGTCGAACAGGGCCACGCCCAGTTTGGGGCTGTCGAATTCGACCACGTAAAAGCCGGCCTTGGGCAGCGGGATGCCGATCACTTCGAACGGGCGTCCGGCAGCCGGCGCGGGCAAGGTGAACGGGTCCGGCTTGCCGCTCTTGAGGCCCGCGAAGACGGATTTTTGATGTTCGTTGCCGGCGTCGCCGTTCAGGCGCTTGAGCCAGTCCATGACGTCGAGGTCCTGGCGTTCGCCCTGCACGTCCACGCGCAGCATGGCGCCGGCGCTGCGCAGCTTGCCCGACAGCTTCGTTTCCACATTGCGTACCGTGACCGGCAACAGGCGCTCGGTGCGCGCTTCGATGATGCCGAATTTGGCCGGGAACTTGATCAGCGGCGGCAGCACATCCATCTTGATCGTCATCGGGAACTCGTGCTGGTTGACCAGCGCCCGCCCATCTTCGTTCTTGAGCCCAGGCGGCAGCGCCAGCTTCAGGACGCTCTTTTCAGGAAAGGGACCGTTGAAGTAGAGATTGCTCACCGGGGCCGCGCGCGCGCCGCCGCTGTCACGGTAGGGTGCATACAGCTTGCCGCCGGCGTCGGTGAGGGTGATCTTTTCGGCCTGCTCGTGCGGGACCGGGGCGTTGAAGGACAGGCGCAGCGGCCGCAGCGGCACGCACGGGCCGCCGGCGGTCAGGTAGTCGCAGCTGAAGCTGGCGGAAAAATCGGCCCCGGTGGTAAACGCCAGCGCCTGGTCGGCGCCAGAGGCCACGCCCCCCATGCCTTCGATGCCGGCGCCCCACACCAGCGAGACGGCCGCGCCCGGCGGCAGCTTGCGCTGGCACTGCACCAGCGCCAGCGGCAGCGACGGGTCATCCTTGGCCTTGCCCTTGGGCTGGGCGCCGCCACGCTTGACGTACTCCTTGAGGTAACGCTCGACGAAGCCGTGGCGCGCGGCCAGCACCTGCTCGCGTTCGGCCCCGGCCAGCACCCGCACGCCGATGCGCTCGTTGATGCCTTCCACCCCGCACCAGGCCTTGGCGGCGATGCTGGCCGGGCGCGCCGGGGCGTCGAGCCCGAGGATGAACACCTGCTGCTCGTCGACGGTGTCGCCGTTGCCCGGGGTGCTCTCGCGCACGCTCGGGCCGCCCGTATCGAACGCAAAGCGCGTCGTGCCGGCCAGCGGCTGGGCGGCCAGGTCGCGCAGTTCGGGCTTGAGGGTAAAGCTGCAGCGCACGCCCGGCGCCACGTCGCGCGCGAAGTCGTAGCTCCAGATGCGGGCGTCGAGCCAGCGCCCGCTGCCGTCCTGCGCGCAATCGACCGTGAACGGCTCGGCCATGCGGGCGTCGCCGAAGGCCACCATGGGGGCCGAAAAGCGCGCCGTGACCTGGCGCACGGCCTTGACCGTGCCGGTGGGCGTGAAGGCCTCGACCGTGGTCTGCGCCCGCGCGGCCAGCGCCAGGCAAGCCAGGGGAAGCAGACTCAAGAATTTGGACGGGGCGCGCATGGGTTCTCCAGGTAGGGCGGTGTTCCAGCTTGGGCCCGCGCGGTGCGGCGGGCTTGGCCGGAATCAAGGCAAGGCGGCGAGTGTTGCAAACATCCCGGACGCTGTCAATAACATTGATGTTTTGCTACGCCCGCTCACGGACGAGCCTGTGTGCAGTGCGGCAGGTTTATGGTTAGAATGATCCGTTCTATTGCCGCCGCACAGTCCCCTGCGCGCGCAGCGCCCACTCAAGAGGCCCGCATGACCCTGAATTTCCCCGTGATCCTGAACCTTGCCGTCGCCCTGGGCGTGTGCTTTCTCCTCTATAAGATGCAACAGGCGCATGCCTCGTTCACCAAGCGCGTATTTACCGGCCTGGGCGTGGGCGTGCTGCTGGGCGCGGCGTTCCAGCTGCTGTACGGCGCGTCCTCGCCCGTCATCACCGACACCAATGCCTACCTCGACATCGTCGGCACCGGTTACGTCAAGCTGTTGCAAATGATCGTGATGCCGCTGATTATGGTGTCGATCATCGCCGCCATCCTCAAGTTGCGCGACGCGTCCTCGCTGGGCAAGATCAGCGCGCTGACCATCGGCATCTTGATGGCCACCACCATGGTCGCGGCCGGGATCGGCATCCTGATGGCCAAGCTGTTCGGCCTGTCCGCCGTGGGGCTGACCGCCACCGCCGCCGAAGTGGCGCGCGGCGACTATTTGAAAGGACACCTGAACACGGCGCAGGCGATTTCGCTGCCAGGCATGATCATCAGCTTCATTCCGGCCAACCCCTTCCTCGACATGACCGGCGCGCGCAAGACCTCGACCATCGCGGTGGTGCTGTTTTCGATTTTCGTCGGGATTTCGGCGACCGGCATTGCGGCCAAGCAGCCCGAAATCTTCGACGCGTTCGAGCGCTTCATCAAGGTTGCGCACGCGATCATCATGCGCATGGTGACCCTGGTGCTGCGCCTGACCCCGTTCGGCGTGTTCGCGCTGATGACCCAGGTGGTGGCCGGCTCCAACCTGGAGAGCATCGTCAAGCTGCTCAGTTTTGTCACCGCCTCGTACAGCGCCCTGCTGCTGATGTTCTGCGTGCATTTGCTGCTGATCAGCGCGGCGGGCCTGAACGCGGCGCGCTACGTCAAGAAGATTTTCCCGGTGCTCGCCTTTGCCTTCACCTCGCGCACCAGCGCCGGCTCGATCCCGATGTCGGTGCAGACCCAGACCAGCCGCCTCGGCACGCCGGAAGGCATCGCCAACTTTGCCGCCTCGTTCGGCTCGACCATCGGCCAGAACGGCTGCGCCGGCATCTATCCGGCCATGCTGGCGGTGATGATCGCGCCGACCGTCGGGATCGACCCGATGACGTTCTCGTTCATCGCGCCGTTGATCGCGATCATTACGGTCGGCTCGGTCGGGGTGGCCGGCGTGGGCGGCGGCGCCACCTTCGCGGCCCTGATCGTGCTCTCGGCGATGGACTTGCCGGTGGCGCTGGCGGGTTTGCTCATTTCGATCGAGCCATTGATCGACATGGGCCGCACCGCGCTCAACGTGAGCGGCTCGATTACGGCCGGCACCGTCACCAGCCGCGTGCTCGGCCAGACCGACATGGCGGTATTTAACAGCGACGCCGCCGTGAACCTCGATGCCGATGAGAAAGCTGCGTAGAAAAAGCACGACAAAAAAGCACCACAAGCGCTTGTATCGTGCGCTGAGCTACCGTCGAATCCGTCTATGATGACGTCGTGTCAACATTTCAATGGCAGGCGAAACGATGGAACAAAAGTGGCCCCAACAGATCTGGCTGGTCAGGCACGGACAAAGCGCCGGTAACGTGGCGCGCGACGCCGCCGAGGCGGCGGCCGGCTTGCATATCGACATCGCCGAGCGCGATGTCGACGTGCCGCTCTCCGCGCTGGGCGCCGACCAGGCGCGCGCGCTGGCGAGCTGGTTCGCGGCCATGCCGGAACACGAGCGCCCGACCGTGGTGCTGCACTCGCCCTACGTGCGCGCGGCCGAGACCGCCCGCATCATCATGCAACAGCTCGCTCCCGACAGCCTGGTGGCGGTCCACGTGGACGAGCGCCTGCGCGAAAAGGAATTCGGCATCCTCGACCGCCTGACCGTGCTCGGCATCCAGCATCAATATCCGGAGCTGTACGAACAGCGCCAGCACGTCGGTAAATTCTACTTCCGCCCGCCCGGCGGCGAGAGCTGGTGCGACGTCATCTTGCGCCTGCGCAGCATCATCGACACCATCACCCGCGAGTTCTGCAAGGAGCGCGTGCTGATCGTCGGCCACCAGGTCACGGTCAATTGCTTCCGCTACCTGTTCGAACGGCTCGACGAAGCCGCGATCCTGGCGTTCGACCGCGCCGCCGACGTGCCGAACTGCTCGGTGACCTCGTACAGTTTCAATCCGCACGAAGGCAAGCACGGCAAGCTCGGCTTGCAACTGACTAACTTTGTCGCTCCCCTGGAAGCGGCAGGCACGCCGGTCACGGTTCAAAAAGATGTGCCCGCTGCTCCGAAAGCGTAGGCGCGCCGGTCCCATGGACATGCCGCTCGCCAGCACCCACATGATCACCATCGACAGCGCCGCCCTGCGCGCCTGGCCGCTGCCGATGCCGCCGGCCGAAGGCGACAAGGAGCGGCGCGGCCACGTGCTCATCGTGGGCGGCTCGTGCGAAATGCCGGGCGCCGTGATTCTGGCGGCCACGGCGGCCTTGCGCGCCGGCGCCGGCAAGCTCACCATCGCCACCGGCGCCAGCGTGGCCCAACTGGTGGCGCTGGCCATGCCGGAAGCGCGCGTGATCGGCCTGCGCGAGACGGCCGAGGGCGGCTTCGCACGCGACGCGCTGGACGTGCTCGACCCGCTGGCCGACAAGATCGACGCGGTGCTGATCGGTCCCGGCATGCAGGATGAAGCGGCCACGGCGGCGCTGGTGCGCGCCTTGCTGCCGCGCCTGGCCGGCACCAGCGTGGTGCTCGACGCCAACGCCATGGGCATCGTCACCAATCCCGACCAGGACGACGAGGACGGGCCGCCGTTCCGCTTCGCCGAGACGGTGATCCTGACCCCGCACGCGGGCGAAATGGCGCACCTCTCCGGGCGTGCGAAAGACGAGATCGTGGCCGATCCGGACGGCGCGGCGCGCGCGGCGGCGCAGGCGTGGAACGCGGTGGTGGCGCTGAAAGGGGCGCGCACCGTGATCAGCGCACCCGAGGGCGGGCCGTGGCAGCACGAAGGCGGCAATGTCGGGCTGGCCATTTCGGGCTCGGGCGACACCCTGGCCGGCATCATCGCCGGGCTGGCGGCGCGCGGCGCCACCCTGGCGCAAGCGACCTGCTGGGGCGTGGCCCTGCATGCCAGGGCCGGCGAACAGCTGGCCTTGCGCTTCGGCGTGCTGGGCTACCTGGCGCGCGAAATTCCGGCCGAAATTCCGGCCTTGATGGAGCAGGCAGCGCGTTCGTCGTCCGACGGAATGTCCTGACGCGGCGGGTGCGGCCGGTAGCAAAGTTTGATCCGTATCAAATTGCGCGGCCATGGAGGTCAATCTACGTCAGATGCGTAAATAAAGATGAACTGGCGCAGAAGTTGAAAGTCTAATTTTTTACAGTCGAATTCGCGCATCGGATAACGGGACCGCGTCGCCCACGGCGTCGGTTCCCTGATGGTCCTCACCGGACGGGGATGTATGTCCGGCGGGATCGACCTGGCGCCGTTGCCTGCGGCAAGTTGCCGGCAGCGGCACTCATTGACGTGACCGAGGAGTAAACAATGAAACCACTCACAACCGCACCAAAAATCATCTTGACCGCGGCGCTGCTGGCGTCGATGCTCGTTGCCTGCAAGCGCAATGACACCCCCGCCACGGGCACCGGCGACACCACCACGACCACCACGCCGGGCACCACCTCCGGGACCAGCGGCACCGGCGGCACGACCGGCACCGGCGGGACGGGCACCAGCGGCACCACGGGCGATACCGGCACGTCGGGCACGGGCACGAGCGGCACCGGAACATCGGGAACATCGGGAACATCGGGCACCGGCGGCACCTCGGGCACCTCGGGTACGTCAGGCACGAGCGGTACTTCAGGCACTTCCGGCACCGGTACCGGCACCAGCGGCACGTCCGGCACCGGCACCACCGACACGACTCCGCCGGCTGACAAGGACAAGCGCTAAGCGCTCACGGCGTCCGCGGACCAGCATGCCGCCGTTTCTGCCAAGCGCAAAAACGGCGGCGTCGCTACACTGAAAAATCGCGCCCGCCAGGCGAGCACGCCGGGCTCAGACGAACGCGCCACGGTGGCGAGCAGCGACAACACGGCCTCACGGTCGCTTGTCTTTGCATAGGCTTCGATATCACCTTGCATCAGTTGATCCTCGCTGGAGTCGCTTGCATCGAGCAAGCATTGTACGGTGCCTGTCGGGCGCCAGGAGCAATGCTGACACGCGCGATCCGCCCGCACGCATTCCCGGCACGGCGGCAAAGCATCAGAAACGCACGTTCAGCCTGCGCTTGTACACCTCAAGCCGGTTGCGCGCGCGCGTGACGAAGTGCTGGTAGAACAGCATTTCCGCGTAAAGTTCACCATACTGGCGGCCAGTCTTCGGATCGTCGAGCCGCGCACTTAAAAAATAGCCATCGCTGACCGGAAATTTGGTCCATCCGGGCGCCATCCGGCTTTCGTCCATGCTGTCACCGACCAAATAGCCGTAAAACCGCTTGATGCGGCCGCCGGACTTCGCCGCCAGCAAGCGCGCGTACTGCGCCAGGTCGTTGACGTGCTCCTGCAACTCGACCCCGGGTGCCTTGAATTCGATGATGATCGCTGCGCCTTCCTTGCTGAAGATGGCGATATCGGGCCGTTTCAGATGATGAACCTCATTATTGTGGCGGAAAAGTTTTTCAAGGCTCTCGTCGATATCTGCTTCGAACAGTTTTCCGCCATCCCAAAAAATCGACGACAAGGCTTTATCGGAGGCGATGTGATCGTAGTATTGATACTCTTCGCTGAGGATCCAGATATCGTGATCGACCGTATCGCCGCTATCCTTCCCTGTCGGGAAAAAGATATTGTGAATGATCTTTTCGTGATCGCGCCGTTTTCCCGGTGCATCCTGCTGGCATTCGAGCATGAGTTGCGTGGCGCGCTGCAGGATATCGAGCATGGCGGTGCGGCGCACCACCAGTTGCGACAGGTTCGCCATGTCCATTGTCTGCAGGCTGCTGGTGTAGCGCCATGACAGATCGGCGAGCACCTTGCGAAAGTCGCTGCTGCGGGGGTCCAGCTTGAGCAGTTCCTGCTTCATGTCGACCAGCTTCGAGGTGTCTTGCACGATCTCGTCCTGGAACCTGCGCAGCGTGCGCCTGGCGATATTTTCTTCAGTATCGCCGTAGTGGATCTTGATGTTGGCCTTCTCCAGCATGGCCCTGGAGATGCCGAACTTCTCTTGCGTCGAACTGATCAACGCCTCGCGGTCGAAATCGGGCGGCGTCAGGATGGCGTAGACCGCGTCTTCCAGCGACTCGATGATATCCTGCATTGAAAATGCTTCATCGAAGTCCCTGGCATGGCTGCACTCCCTGGGCAGGTCGAAGCCGTCGCGTTGCACGTTCACCTTTTGATCGAGCAAGTCACCCTCGACCAGCAGCAGTTCGATTTTGCCGTCGATCGGCCGGCGCCGGTCTGCCGACGACTTCAAAAAGTGTTTCGTCAACGAGATGGCAATGGCGGAGTTGGCGCAAAGGGCGACCTCGTGCTCGAGCGAGGGACTGCTGGCCTGGTCCAGAGAATAGCGCGTCAATCTTAGCTCGCCGGCGGCGATATCGCCGCGGTGGCCGCAGCTCAAGCGGATCGGCAGTACCTGCACGGCGGTGGGCAGATGCTCCGATGTGATCAACTCTTCAGCGCGACTGGCGCCGGCCACATCGGCAATGACCACCGTGAAATTGCCGATGATTTTCTTCAGCACGATGAACCGCTGCAAGAACGAGGTGTTCAGGACATCATGCAAGGTGCGTGCGGAAAAGTCGGCGCGCAAGGT
Source organism: Massilia rubra (assembly GCF_011682065.1). Classification (GTDB taxonomy): domain Bacteria; phylum Pseudomonadota; class Gammaproteobacteria; order Burkholderiales; family Burkholderiaceae_D; genus Telluria_A; species Telluria_A rubra. The sequence continues at coordinate 24,229 of NZ_VUYU01000037.1, forward strand.
AGCCGGGTCGAACACGCCGGCAAACGTTCGTTTCGCCATCCCCTTGAGCGTGACGCAGGTGCCGATATCGCCCGGGTCCACTTGTGTGAGGAAATCGTTTTCCGTGATTTCACGCGTCTCGGCACGCGCCCTGAGCGTACGCCGCCAGCGGCTGCCGCCGGCATCGAACACACTGTCGATAGCAAGCTGCGAGAAGTAATGAAAAAACTGGATCCGGCCCGCGCCCTTGCATTTGCCGATGCCCTGGATCTGCAGATAATCCTTGTAGGTCGTATCCTTGGTGACGAAAGCCTTGACTTGTTCTTCGCCGAAGCCTGCCCCGTTATCCTTGCACCAGACCACGATCTGCTCGTCCGCATCGGCAAACAGCGATCCGTTGACGAACTCCACACCGATTTCGATTCGTAGCGGCGGCGCCTGCGGATCCGCACTGCGTCGTATCAGATACGAGTCGATTGCGTTGGATAACAGTTCCTCGAAGACGACGTAGCGTTTATGGCTGACGGAAGTATTCTTCAGGCCGCCTTTGATGTCTAGCGTCATGGGAAATCATCGTGTCGATGGATCAGTGACACAGTATGGGTCCGATTCGATTCGATTGCAACGCACATCCAACAAAGCCGAAGGCGCATCGAAGCGATGCGCCTTCGCTCACTGGCCTACGCCCGCTTGTCGAGCGCCACGGCGCCCGGCGCCACCACCGTGCGGCGGCCGGTCACCAGGCGCACCAGCCACATGACCACGCGGTAGATGAAGCGGCCGAAGGTGAGGAACAGAATCACTTCGGCAAACGTCGTCAGGAAGCCCAGCAGCGGGCCGAAACGCTCCGAACGGCGGTGGAACTTGAGGCCCATGCTGTCGACCTTGATTTCGATGCTGTCGTAGAAAGTCGGCACCACCAGCAAGGTCAGAATGGTCGAGGTAATCGTGCCGCCGATAATCGCAATGGCCAGCGGACGATAAAACTCGCCGCCCTCGCCCAGCCCCAGCGCCACCGGGAACATGCCGGCGATCAGCGCGAAGGTGGTCATCAGGATCGGACGCAGGCGTGCGCGCCCCGCTTCCATCAGTGAATCCTCGCGGCTGTGGCCTTCACGCTCGCGCGCACGGGCCGCATCGAGCAGCAGGATCGCATTCTTCGCCACCAGGCCCATCAGCATGATGATGCCGATGAAGCTCATCAGGTTGAGCGTGTTATGGGTCAACAGCAGCGCCACCACCACGCCGATCAAGGACAGCGGCAAGGACAGCATCACCGCCAGCGGCGCGGTAAACGAGCCGAACTGCATCACCAGGATCAGGTACATCAGCCCGATGCCCGACACCAGCGCGATGCCCATTTCGGTAAACAACTCGTTCTGGTCCTGGCCGGCGCCGCCCAGTTCACGGCCGTAGCCGGGCGGGTAGTCGAAGGTATCGGCCAGTTTCATGGCGTCGCCCGTGACTTCGCCGTTCGAGCGGCCCTGCGCATTGGCCGACACTGAAATGGTGCGCTTGCCATTCTTGTGCGAAATGCCGGACGGTCCCTTGCCCATGGTGATGGTGGCGATCTGGTCGAGCGGCACCATCTGGTTGGTGCCGGTCACGGCGATCGGCAAGCGTTCGATATTGTCGGCGCTGACCCGGTCGTCCGGATGCAGGCGCACCGCCACGTCGCGCGTTTCGCCGGTCGGGTCGACCCAGTCGCCCACTTCGACGCCGGCAAACGCCACCCGCAGCGATTGCGCCGCGTCGTTGACCGAAATGCCCATCGAATTGGCCAGGCCGCGATTGAGTTCGATCTGCAATTCGTTCTTCGGATCCTGTTCGGACAGGCCGACATCGATCGCGCCCGGCACTTTGCGCAACTGTTCCATATAGGCGTTGGCAATATCGAGCAGCTTGCGCGAGTCCGGTCCGGTGAACTGGATCTGGATCGGCTTGTTGGCGCCATTGTTCATATCGTCGAGCACCACGTACTCGGCGCCCACCAGCTGGCTGATCTTGGCGCGCAGCTCGACCGCGATTTCCTTGGCGCTGCGCGAGCGGGTGGCGCGCTTGCCGATATCGACATATACCTTGCCGCCGCCGGTGTTAATGAAGGCGTTGGTATCCTTGGTTTCCTTGATCGAGCGCGCCAGTTCGGCCGCCTTTTCCAGCTTGGCGCGCGAATATTCCACGCTCGACGAGGCCGGCGTGCGCACATCGATCAGCAACTGGCCGTAGTCGGCCGCCGGCAGGAAGCTGGTGCCGCCCATGGTGCCCTGCAGGTACAGGGCGCCGGCGAAGGTGGCCACGGCGATCACGGTCATCCATTTGCGGTGATGCAAGGCCCAGGCGATCACGTTGCCGTAGCGGTCGGCCTGGCGGTCGAACCACTCGTTAAAGTGATGCAGCACCAGGGACACGCCTTTTTTCGGCGCCGTGTGGTGATCCGGCGGATCGCCCCAGTAAGCCGACAGCATCGGGTCGAGCGTGAAGGAAATGACCAGGCTGACCAGCACCGAGCAGGTGACCGTCAGCGCGAACGGACGGAACCACTCACCGGAGACGCCCGGCATGAAGGCCACCGGAATGAACACGGCGATGATCGAGAAGGTGGTCGAGGCCACCGCCATGCCGATCTCGGCGGTGCCCTCCAGGGCGGCCTTGCGGCGGTCGGAGCCGCGCTGCATGTGACGCACGATGTTTTCGCGCACCACGATCGCATCGTCGATCAGCACGCCGATAGCCAGCGACAGTCCGAGCAAGGTCATGAAGTTGAGCGTGAAACCGCACAGCCAGACCGCGATGAACGAGGCGATCACCGAGGTCGGCAAGGACAGCGCCGTGATCAGGGTCGAGCGCCACGAGTTCAGGAAGGCGTAGACCACGAAAATGGTCAGCACGGCGCCGAACATAAGCGATTCGATCACATTGTTCAGGCTGCGCTGGGCTTCATCGCCGCCATCGCGCGTGATTTCAAGCACGGTGCCTTTCGGCAGTTCTTTTTCGAGTTCCTTGATCAGCAGCTTGGCCTTCTTGGCCACGCTGACGGTGCTGGCGTCGCGCGAGCGGGTCAGGGTGATGCCCACGTTCGGCTTGCCGCTGCGGATGCTCAGGTTGTTAACTTCGGCAAAGCCGTCGCGGATTTCGGCCACCTGGGCCAGGCGCACCACTTCCTCGCCGCGGCGCTTGACCACGATCTGCTGGAATTCCTCGGGCGACTCGATGCGGCCCACCAGGCGAATGCTTTTCTCATCGTACTGGCCGCGAATCTTGCCGACCGGCGCGTTGGTGTTTTGCGTGCGCAAGGCGTTGACCACATCGGACACGGCCACATTGTATTCGCGCAGCTTTTCGGCGCGCAGCAAGACCGACAGTTCGCGCCGCAGCGCGCCGTTGACGTTGACCGTGGCCACGCCATCGATGCCGCGGAAGCGGTCGGCCAGCACATCCTCGGCCAGGCGCGAGATGTCGGCGTGGGTCTGGCTGGTGGACGAGAGCGCCAGGTTCAAGATCGGCTGCGTGGCCGGGTCGAGGCGTTGCAGGATCGGTTCGCGCATCTCGGTCGGCAACTTGTAGCGCACGGTGGCGATGGCGTTACGGACCTCGTCGGACGCTTCGATCAGGTTCTTGTCGAAGTTAAACTCCAGCCAGAACTGGGCATTGCCCTCGACCGCATTGGCGTGCACATCGGTCACGCCGGAAATGCTGAGCAGCGACTTTTCGATGCGGTTGATCACTTCGCGCTCGACCGTGTCGGGCGAGGCGCCCGGATACGGAATATTGATCTGCAACACCGGCACTTCGACGTCCGGATTCTGGTTGACGCGCAGCTTGCCCAGGGCGATCAAGCCCATGCACATCAGGGCGATGATCATGACAATCGTCGCGATCGGCCGCTTGATACTGAAATCGGAAAGGAACATGGCTTATTTCCCCTGCACGACGGGTGCGGCGGCGGCGACCTTGCCCGGCGCGAGCTGGACAGCCTGGCCTTCCTTGAACGACGAACTCGGATTGCGCATGACGATGTCGCCGGCGGCCAGGCCTTGCTTGACCTCATAATTGCCGGTACGCGTGTCGCGCGGGCCGATCGCCAGGTCGACCTTGCCGATGGTCTTGTCTTTCAGGCGCCAGACGTAGGCCTTGTCGCCAGCCTTGACCAGCGCGCCTTCGGGCAGCATCAGCGCGGCCTTGGTTTCGGCCTCGATGCGCCCTTCCCCGTACAGGCCGGACACCTTCGGCACCGCCGAGCCCGGAGCAAAGGCGACCAGCACCTCGACCTGGCGCGTGACTTCGTTGGCGGCCGGATCGACCCGTTTCACGACGCCGCGAAACTCCTCGCCGGCGTAACCATTGATGCGGAAACTGACCGGCTGGCCGACCTTGACCGCGCTGATGCGGTCGGCCGAGACGCGCCCCTCGAAGCGCATGCTGGACGGATCTATCACTTTCAGCAATTCCTTGCCGATCGAGGCGGTGTCGCCGGCCGATACCTTGCGTTCGCTGACCACGCCATCGAACGGCGCGCGCACCACGGTGCGGGCCAGTTGCTGGCGCGCCAGCGCGGCGCGCGACTTGGCGGCCGACACTTCGCTCAGGGCATTATTGCGCCGCACTTCGGCGTCATCCATGGCCTGGGCCGAGGTCATGCCCGAAGCGCGCAGGGTTTTCATGCGTTCGAGCTGGCGTTCGGCCTGGTCGAGCGCCTGCGAGGCGGCGCGCGCCGACTGCTCGGCCGAGCTGAGACTGTCGCGGATGGCGGTTTCGTCGAGCTTGACGAGAATGTCGCCGCGCTGGACCAGGTCGCCGTTTTCCTTGAGCACTTGCAAGACGACGGCCGAGACTTCGGCGCGCAGGTCGGCCTTGCGTTCGGGCTGGACGGAGCCGGTCACGACCGGGCCGGAGGCGAGTGAATTCGAGGAAATGGTGAGCAAGTCTTCCGGAGCGACCAGCAGCTGAACGGGCTTGGCATCCTTGCCGTCCTTGGCGGGGTCTTTCTCGCCTTTACCGCAGGCGGAAAGCGCCGTGGCGATGGCGAGGACGAGCAGTGTTTTGCGCAGCATGGGATTCTCCGGGATCAAATCGGTCAGACGTCTGTAATCAGAATGAAAACAACCAGCCGCAAAGTATCCTTGAGACGGGTAGGGACGTCAATTAGCGATCTATCAACCTGGCCGATTCGATGGCTGAACTGCGGATTTGCGCGACTGAACTGCAAAGTTGCCGTGGTGAACGGCGCTTCGCCCGCATCCCCGGGCATGCCGGGAACGCGGGAAAACGATCAAAAACGCGCGAACAAATGAAAAATCGCGAAGCCCATGCCGATGCCGGTGCAAATGCCACCCGTGATTTCAACCAGCGTATGGCCCATGCGTTCGCGCAGATGGGTGTGATCGGCGGCGCTGCCGGCCAGGCGGTTGATCGCCGCCGCCTGGCGCCCCACGTGCTGGCGCAGGCTGTTGGCATCGATCATCACAATAAACGCCAAGGTGACCGCCACGCCGAACGCCGGACTGTCCATTCCTTCGCGCAAGGCGATCAGGGTCGCCATGCTGGTCACCACAGAACTATGGTTGCTGGGAAAACCGCCATTGCCGACCAGGTTGAACGCCCAGCGCCGTTGCCGTGCGCTATTGATCAAAAATTTGATGGGCCCCACCACCAGCCAGGTCAGTACGGGCGTGATGAGATAGCTGATGTCCATGCAGGTGTCCTTATCGTCGATGAAGTGCAAAATTGCTGCGTAATCGGCAATTATCGCAGATCGCTCCCCGCCGCAGGCGCCTTCGATCACCTGCGTCACAGCGCGCGCGCATGGCAAAGGCGGGCGAAACGGATGGCGCACGCGCGCATTTGACCGCTCATCGGGCCGAAAAACCTATTAGAATGACATCACAACGCCGTCCGCCGGCACCCGCCATCCTGATCGAAGTTTTCCTTAGGAATTAACGCATGCGCCATTTCAGACTCTCTTTCCTTGTCACCTTCGTTCTCCTGGTCGTCGCGGGCTGGTGGGGCTACACGCGCAGCGGCCTGCCCGGCCTGCTCAACGCGCTGTGGATCGCCGCCGTGCTGGGCGTGCTGGAAGTGTCGCTCTCGTTCGACAACGCGGTGGTCAACGCCTCGGTGCTGCGCCATTGGAACGACTTCTGGCGCAAGCTGTTCCTGACGGTCGGCATCCTGGTGGCCGTGTTCGGCATGCGATTACTGTTTCCGCTGGTGATCGTCTCGGTCGCCACCGGGCTCGGCCTGCTGGACGTGTGGACCATGGCGATCAACACCCCGGATGAATATTCACGCCACCTGACCGACAACCACGCCGAAGTGGCCGCGTTCGGCGGCGCCTTCCTGCTGCTGGTCTTCCTCAACTTTTTATTCGACGAAGAGAAGGAACTTCACTGGCTCGGATGGATCGAAGAGAAGGTAGGCACCTACGGCAGCGAGAGCCTGGCGGTCATGCTGACCTTGTGCGCCTCGTTCGGGGCCATGTACCTGGTGCCGGAAGCGCGCAAGCTGAGCGTGCTCATCGCCGGCGTGACGGGCGTGGTCATTTACGTCGGTGTGAACTGGATCAGTTCCCTGCTGGAGGAAGAAGAAGCCGACCCGGGCATCGGGCAAATGGTATCGCGCGGCAGTATCGGCGGGTTTTTGTATCTGGAAGTACTCGATGCCTCGTTCAGTTTCGACGGCGTGATTGGCGCGTTTGCGATCACCAATGACGTGGTCATCATCATGCTGGGCCTGGCGATTGGCGCCATGTTCGTGCGTTCGATGACCGTGTTCCTGGTCGACAAAGGCACCTTGCAGGAATTTGTATATCTGGAACACGGCGCGCACTACGCGATCGGCATCCTGGCCTTGATCATGTTCGCCAGCGTGCGCTATCACATTCCGGAGTGGTTCACGGGGCTGTCGGGCGTGGCGTTCATCCTGGTGTCGCTGTGGTCGTCGCTGCGCTATAAGAAGCAGCAGGAGGCGCTGGGGGTGGCTTGATGCCAGGTCGGTCCTGCCGCGACCATGGCGCCCTGCTGCGCGCCAGAGTCCGGCAGGCCATCGTGCGCTATTGTTTTTTGTAAAAACAATCGATGTCCTCGGAATCGATGCACATTTTTTGCACGCGGCCTTCGATATTGACGAGCCAGTAGGCGGGCGCCTCCTCCGGCCGGCTGCCGCGCCAGGAGATACCGCTGAACGTCACCCGGCGGCCAGTGTCGTCGTCGGCCTGCCAGTTCGCTCGTATCACTTCCAGCGGCCGTCCTGGACTGGCCACGGTGAGCGAACATTCACCGCCCGCGCGCAGGGTCAGCGTATACACACTGGTGTCTTTGTCGAGAACGTAGACGCCAAGCGGATCGATCTTCTTGTCGGCACAGCTGGCCAAGCCGGCAAGCAAGGCTGCGGAAAGCAAGGTTTTTCCAAGCAGCGATCGGGCAAGCACATGGCACTTCATTGTGCCCGTTGCACCATTCATGACTCGCTCGCCTTACCGCAACCTGGACACATCACAGCTTTTCCAACTGCTGCTTTACATACGCTGCGCCCGCACTGGCCGGCGCCAGCGCCATGAAAGTCTGGTAAGCCAGCTTGGCCTTGGCCGCGTCGCCGGCCTGGAGATGCGCGTCGCCCAGGTTGCGGTAAGCCACGGCGCGCGAGGGATCCATCTTCACGGTATTGTCGAACCAGCGCGCCGCTTCGGCGAACTTGCCCTGTTTGTAATAGACAAAGCCGAGGTTATTGGCCGCCAGCGCGAAGTCGGCGCGCAGTTTCAGCGCCTCGGTAAACTCCGCCTCGGCCGCCGCGTACTGCTTCTCCTTAAACAATTGCAAGCCGCGGTCATTGGCGCGCTGGGCCAGCTGGCGTGCCGACGACGGCACCGCCAGCGGCGTGACCAGCTTCTGCTCCTTGCCCTGCAAGTCCTTGACCGCGACCGGCGCCGTCGGCGGCGTGACACCCGGCTTGTCCTCCATCTTGGGCGCATCCGGGCGCACCGCGTCGAGCTTGGCGTTGAGCGCGATCGCCTCGGTCGACAACTGCGCCGTCTGCGGATTCAAAAATTCGGCCTCGACCGGCAGCTCGAACACAAAGTCGCCACCTTCCGATCCCGGCAGGCTGCCGAAGGCCGGCGTCTGGTTCGACACGCCCGCCACCGCCGGCGCCACATAGGCAGCCAGCTCGGTGGCGGTGATCAAGCCGTCGCCATTCAGGTCGCCCTTGCCCGCCAGTGCCTGCAATAAAGTCCAGGTGAACACCGAGTGGCCGTTCGGCCCGCCGTCCGACACCAACTGGTCGGCGCCGCCGGCAGTCAGCATCTGGCGCCCGATGCGCCGTGCGTTGTCGCGCAAAAAGGCGCCGCCCCCGCCGCCGCGCGTCAGGCCCAGGCCGCTGTAGCAGGCATCCATCACGAACAGCGCATGCTTGGCGGTCAGGCTTTCGGCGATGTTCTGGATTTCGCTCATCGGAATCGCATCGGTGGCGAACTGGGTCGGATCGGAATCGTAGGGCACGATGTAACCGAGATCGCGTCCCGAACTGAGCTGGCGGGTAGCGCCATGGCCGGCGAAAAACACGAAGATCCGGTCGTTTTTCTGCACGCCGCCGTGCGCCAGGCGGTCGTGGAAAGCGCCGAGGATGCCGGCACGGGTGGCGTCGGCATTATTGAGCGAGACCACGCGCTCGGCCGCGAAGCCGAACTTGCCGATCAACACTTCGCGCACGCCCTGGGCATCGCGCACCGCGTACTGCAGCTTGGGCCACTTGGGATAGCTGTCGATGCCGATCACGATGGCCCAGGAATTGGCGTAGCCGGTGCTCACCGCCACTTTCTCGGCGGGCGCGGCGGCTGTGTTGGCGCTGGTGAAATTGGTTCCATCCCAGCCGGCGAACTGGTAACCCTCGGCGATCAGGCGGTCCAGCACGGCAGGCAGCGCCTTGACCGTGCGCGCGTGGATATCGTGGAACAGGATGATGCCGCGGCCCTCCTTGTCGACCGTGCGCAAGACGCGCTCGGCGATCGAGGCCGGGACCGGATCGGCCCAGTCGAGCGAATCGATATTCCACATCACCGAGCGCAGGTGCGCGCCTTCGAGCGCGTGCATGCCCTCGCTGTTGCGGGCGCCGTAGGGAAAGCGGAACAGCGGCGCGCGGCCGGCGTCGATGGCTTTTAACAGCACGTCGGTGTTGAGGATTTCGGCCTTGAGCTTGTCGCCCGTTTCCTTCGACAACTGCGCGTGCGTGTAGCTGTGGTTAGCCAAGGTATAGCCGCCCGCCTTGAGCTTGCGGCTGACGGCGGCCCCATCGGACAAGGTCGGCTTGCCAGCGGCGTCGACGCTGCCCAGGTTGCGGCCGACGCTGAAGAACACCGCCGGCACCCCGTACTGCTTGAGGATGGCCGCAATTTCTTCGCTGTAACGCTTGTGCGGGCCATCGTCGAAGGTCAGCACCACGGTTTTCTTGGGCAGGGAATTGCCGAATATCTCGTTGGGGTCGGCCACGGCCTTGGCCACGGCCTTGGGCTCGCCCTTGGGCTCGGGCGGCAAGGCCGAGGCCGGATACGGCACGACCACGCCCTGCTCCTTGAGGATGGCTTCGCGCGTGAACAGGGTGTTCAGGTAGGCCAGGTAGCTGTCCCAGCGCTCGCGTTTGAGCTCGATGGCGCGCGACTCATAGCGGCCGAAGACCTGGCGGATTTCCTTCTCGTAATTGCGTTCGATCTCGGCCAGGGCGTCGAGATCTTCCGACAAGCGCTTGTGGATCTTAATAGCCGGCAAGCTCGAATCTTTCGCCACCTCGGCCAGCAAGCCTTGCAGCAACTCGCGAAACGCCAGGCGATCGGCGTCGAACAGGGACTTGTCGGACTCGATAAAGCTGAGCAGGTCGGCGACGGCATCGAAGCGATTCGGCTGGTTCGACGCCAGCAGCGCGGCCAGGTCGCGTTCGAGCTTCTCCGCGCGTGACTGGTTCTCGTGAAACAGCGTTTGCCCCACCCGCTGCGCCTGTTCGCGTTCGTTGGCGCGCATGGATTTCTCGTCTGCAAGCAGCACGATAATCTTGCGGTAATTGGCCAACAAAGCGTGCAGATCGGCGGTCAACGGCGCGGCATCAAGGCGTGGCGCGGCGATGGCGGCGCTCTTGACGGGTGGCGGCGTTGCAGGCGGCGGCGGTGCCGGCTTACGCCCGGCAAACAAAAAGGTCGTCCCAGCCGCGCCCGCGATGGCAAGCGCAGCGGCGATTTTAATGGGAGTGGAAGTCACAAAAGACACACCTGTCGGAAGAAGTCCCTTGATTGTATTGCAAATGCCCAACACCCACAAAATCCCTCCCGCCACACGCTCCAAAACCCCCACAACCGAGGTCTGACCTCTGATTAGCAACAATGTTCGCTTCCCAACCGGGGTCAGAGCTTTAATCAGCAATTTTGTAAAATTCGGAAAAGCGAAAAGCGAGCAACATAGCTGTACTGAGCCAAAGCGCTTGGTTCTGACGGTAAATGCGTCGACTTTCTTGATCAGCTGGCTTAACAATGTTGCGAGTTAAAGCTCTGACCCCGGTTTAGAAAAGGAAAAGAAACGAACAAAAATTGCTAATCAGAGGTCAGACCCTGGTTGGGGGCGGCGGCTATTGGTAGCGGGCCAGGATGGCGGGGATGGCGTTGGCGGCGATCAGGCGCGCGATGGCTTTGTCGACGTCGGCTAACTTGACCTTGCCTTTGGGCGACACCGCGCACTGGCCCATGTAGCTCTTGACCGCCAGCGGCGGGTGCAGCTCGAGCACCGGGTCGCCCAGCTTTTGCCGGTAGTCGAGGAAAAATTTGGCCGTCACCACATGCCGCACCCTTCCCGCCGCCAGCTTGCGCAGGTTGATCAGGGAGTTGGCGCTGTCGTCGCGGATGAAGTCCTTGCCCAGCATGCCGTCAAGCTCGGGATGGGAGTAGCCCAGCACTGTACCGATCGGCTGCCCGGCCACATCGGCCACGCTGCGCGGGCGCGTCGCAGTGCGCGTCGTGATCAACACTTCGGTGATGGGGATGAACGCATGGCTCCAGCCAAACGAGCCGTTGAGCCATTCGGGGACGTAGCTGCACAGAACGTCCGCGCCGCCGTCTTCCAGCGCGCGCACGATCCGCTTGCGCGGCAAGGCAACGAACACGGCCGTGCGTCCCATGGCGCCAGCCAGCGCTTGCCCGATATCTTTGTGGATGCCTTCGGCCAGCCGGCCGCGCTCGAAGCGCGCCATCGGCATGTCGGTACTGGTGTCGACCAGCACCGATAGGTCGGCCGCCTGTAATCCCAGCGGGATCGGTAACAGCAGGGTCAGCAGCAGCCTGGTCGTCGTCATGCCGTCGATCTTACCCGCTCACGGCCGACGCCGTGCCGCCAGCCCCATTGCCGTCCACATCGTGCATCGACTCAGCCCTTGTTCGGCGCGGTCAGCCGCCCGAGCACCTGGTGCGTCATGGTAGCGGAGGTGGACCGCTGCGCCGCGCCAGTGGCGCTTTCGCGCTTTTCGTCGTCGATCGCGTGCCGGGTGACCATCAGGGTGCGCGTGTCGGCCTCCAGGCGGCGCGCTTCGAGCGCGACCAGTTCGCGCCGGGCGTCGGCCATTTCTTTGGTGGTGAGCGCGCTCTTGCGTTGCATGTCGGCTTGCGCCTGCGCGCTCTCGAGCAGCACGCGCTGGGCGTCGCGCTTGTCTTGCGCGGCCAGGGCGGCGATTTCTTGCGCGACCTGGAACTGGCGCGCCATGCTGGCCGCTTCGTGCTCGGCTTCGGCCCGCGTGCGCGCCGACAGGCTGGCCGCTTGTTCGGATGCCAGCCGCGCCGCAATCGCTTGCTCGGCGCGCTGGTCGGCCGCCAGTTGCTGGCGCTGGGTGGCGAGTTTTTGTTCGATCAGCGCCAGCGAGGCACGCTCGGTCTGCACGCTGGCCCGCTCGGCCTCGGCGCTGTCGCGCTCAAGTACCAGCGCTTCCTGGGCCAGCGTGAGTTTTTGCTGTTCGGCCTCGGCCCGCACTTGCTGGACCTGGGCGCGCTCGGTGGCTACGCGCGCTTGCGCGGCAAGCGCATCGGCGGCGCGCGTGGCTTGCTCGGTTTCGACCTGGGCCTGCTGCGCCAGCATGCGCGCAGCCTCGGCTTCGGTGCGGCGGGCTTGCTCGGCGCCGCTGGCAGCCGCCGCCTGCTGGCGCTTGGCCGCCAGGGTCTGTTCGGCCAGCATGACGGCGGCGCGTTCGCTGTCGGCCAGCGCGCGTTCGTGCGCCAGGGCCTCGTCGGCCAGCGCCAGTTTTTGCTGTTCGGCGCGGACCCGCTCGCGCTGCGCGTCGGCCAGTTCGGTGGCGGCGCGCGCCTGCGCGACGGCGGCGTCGGCAGCGCTTTGCGCCTGCACGCTGTCGATTTCAGCCTGTTGCACCAGCGCGCGCGTGGCTTCGGCTTCGACCCGCCTGGCTTGCTCGGCGTAGGCGGCGGCAACGGCCATCTGGCGCTGGTCGGCGGCCATCCGCTCGGCCAGCGCCAGGGCCGCCGTTTCGCTCTCTGCGCGGGCGCGTTCGTCGGCCAGCGCTTGCTCGGCCAGGGCCAGTTTTTGCTGTTCGGCGACGGCGCGCGCACTCTCGGTCTGGGCCAGGTCGATGGCGGCGCGCGCCTGGGCGGCGATGGCGTCGGCGGCGGCTTGCGCCTGCACGCTTTCGATTTCGGCTTGCTGCACCAGGTGGCGCGTCGCTTCGGCTTCGCGCCGCTTGGCTTGTTCGGTGCCCGCCGCCAGCTCGGCCAGTTGGCGCTGCCCGGCGGCGTGTTGTTCGGCCAGCGCCAGCGCGTTGCGCTCGCTCTCGGCGCGGGCGGTTTCCGCCGCCAGGGCGTCGGCGGTCAGCGCCAGCGCCTGTTCGGCCATGGCCAGCGCTTGCTGTTCGGCTGCGGCACGCGCGCTTTGCGCTTGCGCAAGCTCGTGCGCCACGCGCGCCTGGGCGGCTACCGCGTCGGCGGCGGCCTGCGCCTGGGCGCTGTCGATGTCGGCTTGCTCGGTCAACACGCGCAGGGCCTCGATTTCGATGCGCTTCGCTTCGGCCAGGCGCTGTTCGGCGTCGGCTTTCTGGCGCAGCAACACGGCCTCCATCTGCTCGGCGTCGGCGCGCGCCTGGGCCACTGCGGCGGCGCGGGTTTCAGCTTCCAGCCGTTCTTGCAGGCTGACCAGCGCGGCTTGCTCGGCGTCGGCGTGGGCTTGTTCGGCCAGCGCCAGCGCGCTCGCCTGGGCGGCTTTGTCGGCGGCCAGCGCGCTGGCGCGGCGCTGCAGTGCGACCTGTTCGGCGATCGCGGCCACGGCGGCCTGGTCGGAGGCGTTCTGCGCGGCGGCCAGGTCGGCGGCGGCCTGGGCCAGGCTGGCGCGTTCTTCGGCCAGCGCACGCGCGCGCTGCTGTTCTTCGGCCTCCATCAGGGCGGCGGCGGTCGCGGCCTGGTCGGCCAGGGCGCGTTCGTTCGCTTGCGCGATGGCCAGGGTTTCGGCGTCGACTTTCGCTTGCACCAGTTCGGCGGCGTCGGTTTCGGCCTTGGCGCGCGCCAGGGCCACTTCGCGCAGGCGCTTGTCGACCTCGATCCGTTCTTCGGTCGCGCTCAGGATGCGCGCTTCGGCGTCGCGCCGGGCACAGGCGCCGGCGGCGGCCATTTTTTCCAGCCGTTCACGGTGCACGGCGGCGTCGCGCAGTTCTTTTTCCGATTGCAGGCGCAGGTGGATCGACTGGGCCGCCACGCGTTCGGACTCGGCCTGGGCAATCGCAATCGCTTCGCGTTCCTGTTCGATGTGGGCCAGGGCGCGCGCTTCTTCCAGCGCGCGCGCTTCGGCCACGGCGCGGGCGAAGGCCGAGGCCAGGGCGATCTGGTCGGCTTTTTCGCGCTGGACGGTCAATTCCAGCGCTTCGGATTCGGCTTCGGCCAGCAGTTCGGCGGTCTGGCGCGCGCCCTTGGCCTGGCGTTCGCGTTCGCGCGCCAGGGTGGTCATGCGGGCGTCGGCGTTGGCGATGTGCAGCACTTCTTCCTGGGCGGCGTGCACCGCGGCCACCCGTTCGACCGCTTGCAGGCGCGCCTGTTCGGTCTGGGCCAGCAGCGCTTCGGTGGCGCGCGCGGCTTGTTCGGCCAGCTCGGCTTCGGCGGCGATCTGTTCGGCGGTGCGGCGGCGCGCTTCTTCGTCGGCTTTGAGGCGCGTTTCGGCGGCCAGTTTGATCTGGGTGTCGGCTTCGACGCGGGCGCGCAGTTCGGCGGTCTCCTGGCGCACGGCGTCGAGGCGCTCGAGGCTGGCCTGGGCGGCGGCGCGCAGGGTTTCGAGGCGGTCGCGATTGGCTTCGATGGCTTCTTCGGACGCTTGCGCGTTTTGCAGGGCGGCGGCGGCGGCGGCGGCGTCGCTGGCGGCGCGTTCTTCAGCCAGGCCGCGCGCGCGCGCTTCGGCGTGGGCGCGGCTTTCGGCGGCGCACGAGGCCTTCGCTTCGGCTTCGACGCGGGCGATGGCTTCGTGGATGGCGCGCATTTCGGACTGGGCGCGGTCGGGGGCGGCGTCGACGGCAGCCGGGGGCGCGGCGGCAGCCTGGGACGCGGCGCCGTCGGGCGGCAGCGCGATGGTCAGGTTGGCGTCGTCGTGCGGGGCTGCTGTGGTTTCCATCTTGTTCTCGCTTGGGCTACCGTCCCGGCATGGGAAGGCCTGACGTTGATTATCTGTCAGGTCGGCCCGCCCCGGCGCACGGATCAGACGCGGAAAAGCCGGTCAATTCGGCCGTTTGCCCGGCAGGAGCCTCACCACAGCGCCGGCTCGTCCATCAGGGCGATCTGTTCGCGCAGTTCGAGGATGCGGTCTTGCCAGTAACGTTGTGTATTAAACCACGGGAAGGCGACCGGAAAGGCCGGATCGTCCCAGCGCCGCGCCAGCCAGGCCGAATAATGGATCAGGCGCAGGGTGCGCAGCGCTTCGATCAGGTTCAGCTGGCGCTCGTCGAAATCGGCAAAGTCTTCGTAGCCGGCCAGGATGTCGCTCATCTGGCGCACCATGTCGCTGCGCTCGCCCGAGAGCAACATCCACAGGTCCTGGATGGCGGGGCCGGTGCGGCTGTCGTCGAAGTCGACGAAGTGCGGGCCGTCCGGCGTCCACAGCACGTTGCCGACGTGGCAGTCGCCGTGCAGGCGCAGCTGGGCCGACTCGCCCGCCCGCGCGTAGCAGTGGCGCACGCCCTCCAAAGCCTGGTCTACCACGCTGGTGTAGGCGGCCAGCAGTTCGGGCGGGATGAAGTCGTTGGCCAGCAGGTAGTCGCGCGGTTCGCGCCCGAAGGTGTCGATGGTCAAGGCCGGCCGTTCGCTGTAGCTTTTCAGGGCGCCAACGGCGTGGATGCGGCCGATGAAGCGCCCGGTCCACTCGAGCACGGCGGGGTCGTCGAGCTCGGGCGCGCGCCCGCCCCGGCGCGGGAACACGGCAAAGCTGAAGCCGCCGAAGCTGTGCAGGGTGCGCCCGCCCAGGGTGAGCGCGGGCACGACTGGGATTTCGCGCTCCGTCAGTTCCGCGACAAACGCGTGCTCTTCCAGGATGGCGGCGTCGCTCCAGCGCGCGGGGCGGTAGAACTTGGCGACGACCGGGGCCTCGTCTTCCATGCCGACCTGGTAGACCCGGTTTTCGTAGCTGTTCAGGGCCAGCAGGCGGCCGTCGGCGCGCAGGCCGACGCTCTCTAGCGCGTCGAGCACGCATTCCGGGCTCAGCTTCGAGAACGGGTGGGTGGCGGGTGTGTCGGGGTCGGGAAATGGCGTCGTCATGATCGCTATTGTACGGCGCGCCGCATTTAACAGTACGTCCCGATGCGCGAACGCGTTAAACTAGCGGCTTCAACGATCAAGATAAGAACACGCCATGCAACTCGACCAGCCCCTCTCAGAAAAAGAATTCGACGAACTCGACCAGTTCCTCCTGTCCGACCGCAGTGCGGAAGACGCCATGACCATGGACACCCTGCACGGTTACCTGACCGCCGTGGCGATGGGTCCTGAAACCATCATGCCGGCCGAATGGCTGCCGAAAGTGTGGGGCGAGGATGCCAAGAGCGCCCCCAAGTTCAAGAACGCCAAGGAAGAAGAGCGCATCGTCGAGCTGATCATGCGTTTCATGAACGAAGTGCTGGTCACGTTTGAAGTCGCGCCGAAGGAATTCGAGCCGCTGTTCTGCGAAGCCGAGCACGAAGGCACGATGCTGCTCGACGGCGAAGCCTGGTGCTGGGGTTTCTGGGAAGGCATGGAACTGCGCCCGGGTTCGTGGGATCCGATCTGGGCATCGGACCTGGAACCGCTGATGCGCCCGATCTACCTGCTCGGCGCCGACGAGATCGAGGAAGAAGAACTGAAAGAAGTCGATACGCCGATGAAAGGCCACAAGCTGGCCCTCGATATCCAGGCCAACCTGCCGGCGATCCACCGTTTCTGGGTGCCGCTGCGCAAGGCGCCGGTCACCACCCTGAAGCGCGACGAGCCGAAAGTCGGCCGTAACGATGAGTGCCCTTGCGGCAGCGGCAAGAAGTACAAGAAGTGCTGCGGCGCCGATCCGGTCGCCGAGTAAACAGCGCAGGCGGGGACCCAGGTTGGTACCGATGCCAGCGACCGAGCGACGAACTTGGGTCCCCGCCTGCGCGGGGACGACGTTGTGAACGCCTGCTTCTTACCCGCTTCTACGCCGCCGACGCCAGTTCCGCCAGTTCCGACAGGCGGCCCTGGTACAGCGCGGCCACCAGGTCGGACTGGGTCACAATCCCCGCGAAGCGGTCTTCGTCGTCGACCACGGGAATGTGGTGCAGGCCTGCGTTGGCCATCAGCGGCACCAGTTCCACGATCGGCGTGCGCACGTGCGCCGTGGCCACCTTGGCCGTCATGATCTGCCCCACCACTTCCGGTTTGTCGGTATGCGTCAGTCCGCTGCGTTGCAGCAGTGCGCGCAGGCGTTTTCCCAGGCCGCTGTACACGTCCAGGTCGCTGTGGCGCAAGAAATCGGTCTGGGTGACGATGCCGATCACCCGCCGAGCCCGGTTCAGCACCGGCAGCGCGTGCACCTGGTGATGCCGCATCAAGCCCCAGGCGTCGGCCAGGGCGGTCCCGAATTCGAGCGTCACCACATCGGTCGACATGATCTGCCCGCAACGGATCACGCCGAAGCGGCGCCCGTACGCCGCCGTTTCGGTGGCCAAAATAATGCCTTCGAGGTCGTCGCGGCTGACGTCGAGCACCTGGTCGTAGCGCGCCAGCACGGCGTCCAGGTCGGTGCTGCGAAAACCCAGGCGCGCGGTCGGCACCTTGTCGGCGGTGTCGTGCACGTTCTGCATGGCCGATTGCTGGCGGTGCGGATAGCGCCGGCCGGTCAGGTTGTTGACGACCAGGGCCGCGCCCACCATCAGCAGGCAGTTGAGCGCAACCGGCATCAAGGCGAAACGAAACCCTAGCTCATGCACGGCGGGACCGGCCAGCACCGCCGTCAACGCCACCGCCCCGCCCGGCGGATGCAGGCAGCGCAGCGCGAACATGGCGGCAATCGCCAGGCCGCCGGCCAGCGGCGCGGCGACCTGGGGCGCCAGGCCCGACTTGACGCAGGCCACCCCCACCAGCGCCGACACGACGTTGCCGCCGATGACGGCCCACGGCTGGGCCAGGGGACTTGCCGGCAGGCAGAACAGCAGCACGGCCGAGGCGCCCATGGGGGCGATCAGCCACAGGCCGGCGGCCCCGCCCGTCCAGGTACAGAGCACGCCGGTGAGGATCAGCGCCAAAAAGGCGGCAACGCTGGCGCGCCATTGTTCGAGGCGACCGGCACTGTTGGGCGGGGGTAATAAAGCGGTGAGCCAGGCGGCGCGCGGGACGGACATGGGCGGTAAACGAGAGCGGGGAAGCCGCAATTACATCACAGATGAGCCAGGAAGGTGCGGAGGCGCACTATTTTCGTGCAGTTGACGAGCGGAAATGGTGCATTTCCGGCAAGTCGGCGATGGTCGATTGCTGGATCAAACCCGGCACGGTAAGATGGCAATGTTTCCTGTATACACATAAAACAAGCGGCGTGGCGATCAGAAGGAAACGCATGTGGAAAGAAGTCGTGTACGGCGTCGTACTACTGGCAATGGCGGCATCGCTGCTGCTGTCGGTGCGCGGACTGCGGGTGCTGCGAAGGGCCTGGCAAAGCACGCGCTGGCCGACGGCGTGCGCCCGCATCAGCCGCGCCGGCATCCTGGAGCGGCACGATGAGGAGGGCCCGAGGGGCTATTGCCCGGATGTGGCGTACACCTTCCTTGTCGAGGGCGTTGCTTACGACGGCGAACGGATCGCCTTCGGCGTGAAAAAGCTGTACGGCTCGCATGGGTTTGCGCATGCCTACGACCACATTTTGTGCGTGGGGAGGGAGATGCCGGTTCACTATCATCCGGCAAAACCGGCGATCTCGGTCCTGTATCCGGGAATTACCAGGAACAGCTTCCTGCCTTTGTTGCGCGCAGCCGCGTGCTGTATCTTGCTGGGGCTGGTGCTGATCGTGCTTCCCCCTGCCCTGGGAGTCGCGCCGATGCTGGCGCCGCTTTTTAACGCCATGTGATGAATGAAGGTCGACAGAATGAAGAAAGTACTACCGGCCCTGGGCCTGGGCCTGGGCCTGCTGTGCCATACGGCGCTTGCCGCCGTCGATGACATGCACTGGTTTAAGACCGAGCTCACGTGCGCCGATGCGCGCCTTACCGTGCGCGCGTTTTGCCAGGAAACCTACCATGCCGACGCCACAGTGCAGTTCAATTCCCTGTGCAGCCGGCAGTCGCTGGTGATCGAGCGCCCCGGACAGCGCGCCGTCGTGCGCGACCTGCTCGAGCACCAGTCCCGCCAGGGGGAACCGCCATTGCTGCTGTGGTCGCTGCAATGCGTGGCGGCGGGCGGGAACACCTATCTGTCCGGCCAGATGGCTAACGGCGGCAATTGTCGCGGCTGCGAGCGCAGCGTGCTGCTCGGCCTGGACGGCCGCTGGAAGCACGATGGCCGGCGCTGGCTGGTTGGCGCACAGGAAAAGCGCATGATCGTCGCGCAGCAAGGTCGCTGGAACGATAGCAAGCAGGTGTTCATCACCAATACCACGCCGGCCCCGGCATGCACGGTACCGACCGAGGTCAGGTGTGCCGAAGATGACGAGTCGATGAAATCGTCCAGGTCCGATCGATAAGCCGGGCTGGCCCCGGCCACGCCCCCCGCCAAAGCAGAGCGGCCCGGCTGGCGCTCCTGTACAGGAACGCAAACCGGGCCGGTCAAGGTACTACGCAGGCGAATTACTGTCCGCGCGGGCCTTTGTCGGCACCCTGGTGGTCCTTGATGCCGTCGTTCTTGTGGTTGCCGGCGACTTCTTCCGCTTCGGCACGCTGGCGGTTCTTGGTGGCTTCCTGCTGCGCCTGTTCATTGTCGCGCTGCTGTTGCTCACTTGGGTCGTTGGTGTGCTTGGTCATAGAGCCTCCTGTTTGTCTGAGACATAACAATACCCCTTCTCCGCGAATCGTTCCGTTCGCCAACCCACGTAAGCGGAGAATTCTTTCCTAAGGCACAGTTTGCGGCGGCAAACGCGCCAGCACGGTCTTGAACGGCAGCTTGCCCTCATGCGGCGGCCCCAGCAGCGCATCGATGCCGTCGAAGGTCTCGCTCGCCAGCGCCCAGCCCAGCGGCGTGTCGTTGGCCGAATGCATGCCGAACCACAAAAAGCGTTCCGGCCCGGCGGGCAGGATCACGGCCATGTCGCGCAGCTCGGCCGTCACCGCAAAGGTGGCGCGCGCGCTGCGGGTGTTGAACAGCCCCAGCGGCGGGGCCAGCAGTTCCGACAGGAAAGTCGTTTCCATGCGCGCGTTGCCCGGGTCTTGCTTGCCCGACGGCGCGATCGCATCCGGCGAATTGCTGATGACGATCACGGCCGGGTCGATGTCGTACCCGCGTTCGCGCCATTGCGCCAGCTTGGGACGCAGCGCGAACAGCAGGTCGCGCACCGATTCGACGCCGGAGTTCTCGAAATAGCCGCCGTCGATCACCCTTCCCCACGGCCGCCTGTCACGCCCCGGCGCGCAGGCCACCAGCGCCTTGCCCTCGTGGCAGGCCGACACCGTGCCCGCCGGGCTGATGTAGCTGAAGCGCGCACTGTTGTGCACCGCCGTGGCCAGGCTCATGCGGCGCAGGTCGAGCACCGGGTCGAGCGCGTCGTAGGCGTCGGGAAAGCGCCCGTCGATCGCCAGGTCGCTGGCGATGATGCGGTTGCCGCCGTCGACCAGGGTGGCGTTGAGCAGCAGCGAGGGCACGTTCATGGCGCTGTCCCCGGCCCACAGCTGGTCGAAGCGCCGGGCGAAGCGCGGGTTGCCGGTGGCGCTTTCCCAACCCTGCGCCCAGGCCGCCTCCATCGCGCGCGCGCGGTCGGCCGCGGGAATCGCGAACGGCAAAAAGCGTTGCAGCATGTCCGGATAGAAGGCGTAGCCGAGCGTGGGCGAGAGGAAGTCGCGCTGCAAGACCTTGCGCATGCACGCCTGGTAGGCGCCGTCGCGCGCGCCCCGGGCGCATGGCGCGCCGGCCAGGCCGCTGGCGCCGGCGTCGGCCACCAGGGCGGCAAAGGCGCTGCTGCCCAGGCTGCCGCCGGAGACGCCGCTCAGCGCGAACAGATGGCGTCCGAAGCGCGCCTCGCTGTCGTCCTGCAGCTTGGCCAGCACCATGCCCGCCCAGTAGGCGGCGCGGATGCCGCCGCCTTCGGCCGCCACCACGAACAGCGGAAACGGCCGCCCCGGCGCCAGCGCGCCGCTGTCGACCCGCGTTTGCAGCCAGGCCTCGAGATGATCGTCGATCGGGCGCCGGATCACGGGCGGATCGAGCGGGCCGGCCGGCAGCAGCGTGACCTGGTGGTTGTCGTTCCACAGGCTGAACACGACGAACAGCAGCAGCGGCAGCGCCGCCATCGACGGCAGCCTGGCCTGCTTGAAATAATAGGTCAGCACCAGGTCGCCGAACAGGATCCAGCTGGCAAACGCGAAGCACAGCAGCGCGGGGGCGCTGACCAGGCGCGTCACTTCGACCGGCCACAGCCAGACGGCGAACAGCAACATGAAGGTCAGCACGATGGCAATCGAGACGGTCAGCACGGTGCGCTGTTGCAGCGATTCGAAGCGGATCGTGGTGGTTTGTCCGTCGAAGCGGCGAAAGCGCGACGCGAACCAGGCGCGCCGCTTGACCACGAACACGCCCATGGCGAAGGCGGTCATGAAGCACGCCAGCGCCAGCACCGGCTGGCCCATGCGCTGGAACTGGATCGACAACACGCTGGCCGGCACGATGCCCAGGAAGCGCGGCAGCCACATGCGGATGCCGTTGACGAATGGCGTGTCGGTGCGGTCCAGCAGCGAGGTGCCGTCGAACACGCGCCCGAGGGTCAGGCGCGCGCTGTACCAGGCGGCGGTGGACCAGGCGGCGACCGAAAAGATAAATACCGGAAAGGTCCAGCCGGGATGGCTGACCAGGCGCAGCGATTCGGCGCCCTGGGGGATCAGGGCCAGGCCGGCCGAACAGAGCAAGGTGAGGCTGAAGCTGTAGACGCAGCGCCACAGGATGGAGCCGACTTCCTTGCCGCGTTCACCAACGACGCGCACGATGATGACCATCTGGTTCTCCTTGGGTGGCGCGCCGCCGCTAGCGCATCGCCAGCGCCTGCCGCTTCCTCGGCGGCGGGAACGCCCGGTCCAGGTCCTCCAGGTCGAAGGCGCTAAGCACCACGTCCAGCGCCGCCCGGTTCTCGCGCACATGGGCCGGATCGGCCGCCTTGGGAATGGCCACCACCCCGTCCTGCCGCAGCAGCCACGCCAGCGCAATCTGCCCCGGCGTACACCCATGCCGCTGGGCCACCGCCACCAGGGCGGGATGAGTCAGCAAGGCCTGGCGTTCCGGCCCCGCCGACTCCAGCGGCGAGTAAGCCATTACCGGCATGCCCTGCTTGCGCGACCACGGCAGCAAGTCCCACTCGATCCCGCGCTTGACCAGGTTGAACAACACCTGGTTCGCCGCGATTGCGCGCCCGCCCGGCAAAGCCTCGGCCTCGAGCATGTCGCCCAGGTCGAAATTGCTCACGCCAAAATCGAGGATCTTCCCTTCTTTTTTGAGCGCGCCGAAGGCGTCGAGCGTCTCCGACAGCGGCACCGCCCCGCGCCAGTGCAGCAGGTAAAGATCGATGCGGTCGGTGTTCAAGCGCTGCAAGCTGCGCTCGCACGCCGCCCGCACGCCGCGCTTGTCGGCGTTGTGCGGATAGACCTTGCTGACGATAAACGCCTGCTCGCGGCGCCCGGCAATCGCCGCGCCCACCACTTGCTCGGCCCCGCCCTCCCCGTACATCTCGGCCGTGTCGATCAAGCCCATGCCCAGATCCATGCCCAACTGCAGCGCGCCGATCTCGGCCTGGCGCCGCGCCGGGTCTTCCCCCATGTTCCAGGTGCCTTGTCCGAGCGCGGGGAGGACGCTTCCGGACCGCATCGTCACAGTTTTCATGTCGCACCTTCCCATCGCTTGTTGCGCAAAAATCATTCTAGAGCAAAAAGCACCAGTTGGCTTGAATGTACCTGGGTCCGCCGGCGGCGCGGCAGCAACGATACAACAGGAAGGGACAGCATGCCCCGGCCAGGACGGCCGGGGCGAGAGGCAAAGCAGATTACAGCTTGATGAAATGCTCGCGGTAGTAGCGCAGCTCTTCGATCGACTCCAAAATATCGGCCAGCGCCGTGTGCTTCTGGTGCTTCTTGAAACCGCTGACGATTTCCGGCTTCCAGCGCTTGCACAGCTCTTTCAGGGTCGATACATCCAGGTTGCGGTAGTGGAAGAACGCTTCCAGCTTCGGCATGCCGCGCACCATGAAGCGGCGGTCCTGGCAAATGGTATTGCCGCACATTGGCGACTTGCCGGCGGGAACGTAGTTCTTCAGCCAGGCGATCAGCGCAGCTTCCGCTTCGGCTTCGGTCACGGTCGACGCCTTGACACGCTCGATCAGCCCGGAGCGCCCGTGGGTGCCCTTGTTCCACGCATCCATCTTGTCGAGCGTTTCGTCCGACTGGTGGATGGCGAACACCGGGCCTTCGCCCAGGATGTTCAGGTGCATGTCGGTGACGACGACGGCCACTTCGATGATGCGGTCGCTGTCCGGCTCGAGGCCGGTCATTTCCATGTCCACCCAAACCAGGTTGAACTCATTTGGGCGCGGTAACGCGGCCGGTGCTGCTAAATCAGTGGCATGTGACATAATTCTCTCTTGGCCTAAACAATCCTGCATTTTCTCACAGGCACAGAATGTCTTCACTCGCGTTTTCGATATTGTTCGTTTCTTTCTTCATTTTGAGCCTGCTGCTGCGCTTTTGGCTGTCGACCCGCCAGCTGCGCCACGTAATGGCCCACCGCGGCGCGGTGCCGGCCAATTTTGCCGAAAAGATCCCTCTTGCGGCACACCAGAAGGCGGCCGACTACACCGCCGCCAAGATCCACTTCGGCCTGGTCAGCCTGCTGTTCAGCAGCGCCGTGCTCATTGGATTCACCCTGCTCGGCGGCCTGCAATGGCTGGCGCTCGCCCTGCTGCCGCATACCGGCAACGGGATCACGTTCCAGATCGCCCTGTTCATCGCCTTTGCCGCCGTCAGCGGCGTGCTCGACATGCCGTTCGACTACTACCGCCAGTTCGTGCTGGAAGAACGCTTCGGCTTCAACAAGATGAGCCTGGGCCTGTGGCTCGGCGACGCCGTCAAAAGCACGGGCCTGGGCCTGGTGCTCGGCCTGCCGCTGATCTGGGTGGTGTTGCAACTGATGGAAAAAAGCGGCAAGCTCTGGTGGCTGTACACCTGGCTGGTCTGGCTCGCCTTCCAGCTGATCATGATGGTGATCGCCCCGACCTTGATCATGCCGCTGTTCAATAAATTCGAGCCCTTGAAGGATGAGAGCTTACGCCAGCGCATCGAAGGCTTGATGGCGAGGGTCAACTTTGCCGCCAAGGGCCTGTTCGTGATGGACGGCTCCAAGCGCAGCGGCCACAGCAACGCATTTTTCTACGGTTTCGGCGCCAACAAGCGCGTGGTGTTTTTCGACACCCTGGTCGCCAGCCTGACCGGCCCCGAGATCGAAGCGGTGCTGGCGCACGAACTGGGCCACTTCAAGCTGCGCCACAACCTCAAGCGCATGATCGTCGGTTCGATCGTCTCGCTGGCCTTCCTCGCCTTGCTCGGCTACCTGAAAAACCAGGCCTGGTTCTACAGCGGCCTCGGTTTCGATCCGCTGCCGGGCGTGCCGAGCGACGCCGTGGCCCTGCTGCTGTTCATGCTGGTGTTGCCGGTGTTCACCTTCCTGTTCTCGCCGCTGACTTCGATCAGCTCGCGCAAGCACGAATTCGAAGCCGACGCCTTTGCCGCCACCCACACCGACGCGCGCGACCTGATTTCCGCGCTGGTCAAGATGTACGAAGAAAACGCCTCCACGCTCACGCCGGACCGCTTGCACTCGACCTTTTACGACTCGCATCCGCCGGCCAGCATCCGCATCCATCAACTTAACCTGGCGGTACGATGACCCTGCTCGCACAAACCTGCCGCGCCAACGCCGCGGCCCTCGACGCCGACGCCATTGCCGCCCTGCTGCCGCAGGTGCCCGGCTGGAGCGTCACCGACGGCAAGCTGGCGCGCAGCTTCCCATTCAAGAATTACTACGACACCATAGCCTTCGTTAACGCGCTGGCCTGGATCAGCCACCATCAGGACCACCATCCGGAACTGACGGTCACCTACAAGGAGTGCGCAGTGCGCTACAACACCCATTCGGCCGGCGGCGCGCTGTCTGACAACGATTTTATCTGCGCGGCCAAGGCCGACGCGCTGTTCGGCCAGCGGGGCGGCGCATGAGCGGCAAGATCGCCCCGGCACCGGCGCCCGCCGGCCTGACCGGCATCATCATCGCCGCCCACGGACGCCATTACCTGGCCGACGTGGGCGGACGCAAGCTGCAATGCGTCACGCGCGGCAAAAAGACGAATATCGCCGTGGGCGACGTAGTCAACCTCAAGATGACGTCGGAAGACCAGGCCGTGATCGAATCGATCACCGAGCGCAAGACCTTGCTGTACCGCTCCGACCAGTACAAGTCGAAACTGCTGGCGGCCAACCTGAGCCGCCTGTTCATCGTGGTGGCGACCGAGCCCGGTTTTGCCGACGACCTCATTTCGCGCTCGCTGGTGGCGGCCGAAGCGGCCGGCATCGAGGCCCACCTGATCCTCAACAAGACCGACGTGGCCGACCTGCTGCCCAAGGCGCGCGAGCGGCTGCTGGCCTATACCTCGCTCGGCTACCCGCTGCACGAAGTGTCGGCGCGCGCCAATCCGGAGCACGCGGTGGCTACCCTGATGCCGCTGCTGGAGGGAGAATCGTCGATTTTCATCGGCCAGTCGGGCATGGGCAAGTCGTCGCTGATCAATTTACTGGTGCCGGACGCCGACATCGCCGTGCGCGAAATTTCGGCGGCGCTCGACACCGGCAAGCACACCACTACCTTTACGCGCCTGTATTCGCTGGGCGAGCATGCCTCGATCATCGATTCGCCAGGATTCCAGGAGTTCGGGCTGTATCACCTGAGCGAAGGGATGCTGGAACGGGCGTTCGTGGAGTTCGGGCCGTACCTGGGCGGTTGCAAGTTCTACAACTGCCGCCATTTGATCGAGCCGCAGTGCGCGATCCTGACGGCGGTGGCCGAAGGCAAAATCGCCAAATTCCGCCACACGCTGTACGGACAGCTGCTGCACGAGTCGGCGCAGACCTTGTACTGATCCGCCAGCGCGTCGTTCTCGTCATTACCGAAACCCACTTCCCGTCAGGATCTGCCTGACGGATCCGCGCTCGGCCATCGCATGATGGCGCTGGCGAATGCCGCCCTCGGCTGGCGGGGCAAGGACCTCATCGACCGGCATATCGTCGCCGCGCGCATGCAGATAGGAAACTAAATGCGTGAGTGTTGTCCCTGTTGCCGGCGGGCTCACTGCGGCAACATGTCTCGTTTGGCTGTCTTATTCTGTCTCGTTTTGTCTCGTTTTGTCTCGTTTGAACCGTGCCCGCGCGCCACTGTCTAAATGAGACAAAACGAGACAAAAGGAGACAAAAGGAGACAGGAATGGCCCCCCAAACGAGACATGTTGCCGCAGTGAGCCGCCCGGCAATAGGGACACGGCTTCCGGGGTTAGTTTACAGGCAGAAACAACGGTAATGCCGCGCGCGCTCGAGCGTTGGCGCAACCATTAGCTGCGCCCCACCTTTTCAGCATACAATGGCAACACCATCGTAAAGGGGTCCCGGCAATGGAGATGTTCACCGTCGATGTCAACGTTGCACAATGGGAGTCCGCGCTGCCTTCGCTGCGCGGCATGGAGCGCTTGCCGGTGCTGCTGCCGCTGGCCTGGCACCTGCGCCAGCGCGACCCGGCGCGCGCCCTCATGCTGGCCGGCGAAGCGCTTTCCCAACTGCCCCTGTCCGACCTGCCGCCGAGCGACTGCGCCAGCCTGGAGGCGCGCATGCACCTGCTGCACGCCGAATGCGAATGGCTCGACGGCGCGCTCGACCTGGCCGGCACCCACGCGCAGGAACTACTGGCCCACTTCACGCTCCTGAACGACCATGCCGGCTGCGCCGACGCCCACTGGCTGCTGGCCTGGATCGCGGTCGACCGCGGCGACCATGACGGCAGCGACGCCGCCTTCGCCGCCGCCGCCGCCAGCGCCCGCGCCGGCGGCGACGCCTTGCGCTGCGACCTGGCCGAAGCGGCCATCGCACGCTGGGCCGTGCTGCGCGACCCCGGCGCCGCCGTCGCCCGCTGGGGCCAGCGCTTCGACGCCGACAGCGCGCGCCTGCACCCGTCCCTGGCCACCTGGGTCAACGACTTCCATGGCCTGGCCGCCAGCCAGGCGGCGGACTTCGGCGCCGCCGCCGGCCACTACATGCGCTGCTACGAATCGGCCCTCGACACCGGCCAGGTGCGCGCCGCCATCACCGCCGCCACCAACATCGGCGAAGACTTCACCATCCTCAACGACCACCACTCGGCGCTCGAATGGGTCCAGTGCGCGCTCGAACTGGCGCGCCCCACCGGCTGGCCGCGCAGCGTCGGCGCCTGCCTGATGCACAGCGCCGACACCCTGCGCCGCCTCGGCCAGCTCGACGCCGCCCACGACATGCTGCAGGAAGCGCTGGTGATCCTCAAACCCCTGGAGAACGCGCGCAGCTACGCCATCGCCCTGCAATACCTGGGCGACCTCTCGCTCGACCAGGGCAACTACGACGGCGCGCTCGACGCCTTTATCCGCCTGGCGGCGCGCGCCGAAGTGCTCGACCAGTCCGACTTTCGCAGCATCGCGCGGCGCGGCCAGGCGCATGCCCTGTCGCACCTGGGCCGCGCGGTCGAGGCCATTGCGGTGGCCGCCGACGCCGCCGCCATGGCCGCCGCTCCCGGCTACGCCTACAACCAGATCGCCGCCCTGCGCGTGATGGCGCTGATCCACGCCCAGCACACGCTGTCGGCGCCGGCGGGCATGGTCGAACCGAATCCGGTGCTGCACTACCTGCAGCAAGCCTTGTCGGTGGCGTCGACCATCGAGGGCTACACCGTGCCGGGCGACCTGTACGACGCCATGGCGCGCGAATATGCGGCCACCGGCGACTACGCGCGCGCCTACGAGGTGGCGCTGGCGGCATCGAGCTCGCGCGAGAAAACCCACAGCCAGGAAGCGACCAACCGCGCCATCGCCATGCAGGTGCATCACCAGACCGAACACGCGCGCAGCGAGGGTTACCATCATCGCGAGCTGGCCGAATCGGAAGCGCGCCGCGCCGAGGTGTTGCAGCGCA
Organism: Massilia rubra; assembly: GCF_011682065.1. Lineage (GTDB taxonomy): Bacteria > Pseudomonadota > Gammaproteobacteria > Burkholderiales > Burkholderiaceae_D > Telluria_A > Telluria_A rubra. The sequence goes on from NZ_VUYU01000037.1 coordinate 52,078, forward strand.
CCAGCGCCACGCTCGAACGCCTGTCGGCCATCGGCCAGGAGATCACCGCCCACCTCGACGCCGCCGCCGTGTTCCAGGCGCTCGACCGCCACATCCACGGCCTGCTCACGGCCAGCACCTTCGCCATCTACCTGATCGACGCCGCCGGCGCCGTGCTCAATCGCGCCTTCGGCGTGGAGCTCGGGCGCGAGCTCCCGAGCCACGCGATCGCCCTGTCCAAGCGCGAAGCGTATTCGGTGCGCTGCCTCGACGAGCGGCGCGAAATCTACATCGAGCACTGGCCCGACGCCGAACACCGCAAGGTGGTGCCGGGCACGATGGTCAATATGAGCGCGCTGTTCGTGCCGCTGACCGTGGGCGAGCGCGCCATCGGCGTGATGACGGTGCAGGCGCCGCAGTCGCACGCCTACGGCGAGAACGAGCGCATGATTTTCCGCACCCTGTGCGCCTACGGCGCGATCGCGCTCGATAACGCCGAAGCCTACCGCCAGTTGCAGGATGCGCAGACGCAGCTGGTGTCGCAGGAAAAGCTGGCCGCCCTCGGCTCGCTCATGGCCGGGGTGGCGCACGAACTCAATACCCCGATCGGCAACAGCCTGCTGATCGCCAGCACCATGCAGGAAAAGACCGCCGAAATCGAGGCCCAGCTCAACGGCCCTGGCTTGCGCCGCTCGGAACTGGCCGCCTTCATCGCCGACTCGCAAAAGGCATCGGCGCTGGTGCTGCGCGGGCTGACCAGCGCGGCCGACCTGGTCAACAGCTTCAAGCAGGTGGCGGTCGACCGCACCACCGAACAGCGCCGCTTCTTCAACCTGCAGCAGGTGTGCCACGAAATCATCGCCACCATGATGAACCGCATCCGCGCGGCCAACCACAGCATCGGGATGGATGTCTCGGACGCGATCGGGATGGACAGTTATCCGGGGCCGTTCGGCCAGGTGATCACCAATTTCATCAACAACGCGCTGCTGCATGCGTTTGCGCCGGGCCATCGCGGCGTCATGCACCTCAGTGCCGCCATGCCGGTCGAGGGACGGGTGCTGATCGAGTTCCACGACAACGGCGGCGGCATCCCGCCCGAACACCTGGGGCGCATCTTCGATCCGTTTTTCACCACCAAGCTCGGGCAAGGCGGCAGCGGGCTGGGACTGTCGATCAGCTACAACATCGTAACCTCCCTGCTGGGCGGACAGATCACGGTGGTCAGCAGCGCGCAGGACGGCACCAGCTTCGTGCTCGACCTGCCGCTGACGGCGCCGGCGCATCCGGAATCGGACGTGCCGACGATCTATTGACCGGAACTGCGCCGTCACCCGGCGGCGCTGCCGTCTAAAAAGAGGAAACAGTTGCTTCCGGGATTGATTGAACCTATAGTTGCCGGATGAATAATCCGTATCAATCCCCGTCAAGCGCCACGATGGCGCCCGCCCAGCCGCCAGCCAAGCGACCGATCTCGTCCTGGCTGATGATGCTCGTCCTGGTTCTGGTCATGATCTTCACCGCGTTCGGGGCGATCAATACCATCATGTTAATGATCGCGTTTCGCAACTGGACGAACGTCCCTTTTTTGTTCAACCTTGCCCTTCGCCTTGCCCTGGTCGCCTTGTGTTTCGGCGCTATGGTTGGCATCGCACGGCGGCTGCGCTGGGGGCGCTGGCTCGGTTTGTTCGTCATCGCCGCGCTCACGGTCATGATCCTGCTCATGCCCGATACGGCGCAGTACGACAATGACGCCCAACGCAGCGGCGGCGCCTTCGGCCGCCTGGTCCTGGGGCCATTGCTGATGGCCTTGTGGGGCTACCGCTTCGGCTTCTCGGCCAAGGCACGCCGCTATTTTGGCAATTGACATGCATAATCCCTACCATCCCCCGGCCAGCGCCGCGCCCGACGTCCCCGCCGACCTGCCCGGGCGGCCGCTATCGGTCTGGCTGTTCCTGCTGATCATGTGGCCGACGACGCTCGCGCTTGCCATCGGCGCGATCCGCTTCAGCTGGTTCAAGCTCGGCGCCATCAACTTCGCCTGGTTCTCCAGCCCTTTTCCCGCGAGCACGAGTTACCGCCTTCTGGGTGGTATCGCCTGGCGCCTCGCCGTGCTGGCGCTGCTGTTCGCGACGGTGCTCGGCGCCACCCGCCGCCGCCAATGGGGGCGCTGGCTCGGCATCCTGCTCCTCGGCGCGATCGCGGTCGGAGTGTTTTTCGTGCCGGAGACGACCCCCTACGCCAGCGAGGACGAACGGGTCCGCACCTTCCTGATCCCCGTCGTCCTGATGGCGACGCTGGTCGCATGGTGGACCTACGCCTTTGGTTTTTCGCGCAAGGCAAGACGCTACTTCCGCACCTGAGACGTCGACAGGCGCGTCAACAAGCGCGTCAGCGCACCGCGCCGGCCATCTTGAACATGCCCGCCTTGACGTAGATCGTCATCAGCTCGGCGCAGGCGGCCTCGTCGACCCCGTGCAGCGCGGCGATGGCTGCCGGCTCGTCTAACGGGGCTCCGGCCACCTTCTTGTAGTTGCCCATCTCGTCGACCGGCACCCGCACGCAGGCCGGATCCTGCCCGACCTGGCGCATCAGCCAGCAGCGCAGCGGCTCGAGCTGCGCCATGCCGAGCGCCTCCAACACCAGTGCCTGCGCGCGGCCGCACCAGGGCAGCACTTCCAGCAGCGCCGCCGGCGGGAACTGGCCCAGCTGCTGCGCCAGCGCCGCCATCTGCGCCGGTTCGGCGTCGTCGACAAAGGCGAGGTGGCGCATCAGGTCGGCCCAGTCATTGACGGTGCGCACGCCCAGCTTGCGCTTGCGCGAAGCCACCCACGTCAATACGCCGACCAGGGCGTCGGTGCCGGCCAGGTAGCACCATGGCTGCTGCAAGCGGAAGACGGCGGCGCCGCGCCGGTGGATGTCGTAGCAGAGGTCGATCACCTCCTCCGGCGAAAATGCCTTGCTGGCGGCCAGCTCGCGCAGCCGTTGCGGCAAGCGCGCGCGCAGATTGGCGGTCAACGCCTCCAGCCCCGCCTCGCTCTCGGGCGTGGCCAACAGATACCAGGGTTCGAGCAGGGGATGGCGCGCGATCACGGCCTCGGCCTGGGCGCTGTCGATCCAGCCGCGCCGCACGCCTTCGACCAGCAGCGCGCGCACGCGCTGGCACCATTGCGGCCACTCGGCGGTGATATGGAGCGCGCAGGCCCTGGCGCCCGGCCCGCCCTGCGGCGCGAACTCGCCGTCCGCCAGCAGCCATAGCTGGCCGCCGGCGAGCTGCTCGCACAAAGGGCGCAGCCAGGCCGCCCCGCTTGGATGGTCGAGCGCGGGCCACAGGAATTTTTTGATGATGTCCGGATGGTCGCAGCTCAGCGCCGGCGACCAGCCGTGCGGCGCCTGCCGCGTGACCGCCAGCGCGGCGGTACTGGCCAGCATGCCGATCCGTTCGCTGTCCTGGAACAGGCTGTCCGCGCCCGGATCGCCGATGTGCGGCAGCAGAATCCGGTCGATGGTGTCGCGCAAGGTGCACATCAGCGAGCACAACTTTGTCCCGTTGGTGGTTTCCGCAAGCATGCCGCGCTCATGCAGGGCGAACTGGCGCATGCAGGCCTTCAGGCCCTCTTCGCCGAACAGCTCGCGCATCGCGCCCACCCAGCCGCGCCCGGCACCGGCCTCGATCAGCGCCGTGCCGCGCTGGACGAATACCGGCATGAGCGGCAGCGCGAACTGCTGCACCACCTTGAATCTGGCGACCCAGTCGCAGTCGGGGCTGGCGGCGGCGTGCGCCACGGCGGGGGGGAAATCGGCAAGCGCGAGTTGGGGCATGATGGGTACGGGGGCAAGGGTTACACGGCAGAATCATCGGCGGCGCTGGACCGTGTAGTATAACGGGTTGCCCCCGGCAAATTTTCAAAACCCTTATAATTGATCCGCAACCCTACGCCAGGGCCCGGCCGCATGCGGCTCACGCATTCAATCGTTGTGTCTATGCCTACAAATAAACCGATCAAGCATTTCCTCCAGTTTTCCGACTTCACGCTGGCCGAATTCGAGTACGTGATCGAGCGCGCCAAGATCATCAAGCGCAAGTTCAAGAACTACGAGGTCTACCATCCCCTGATCGACCGCACCCTGGTCATGGTGTTCGAGAAAAACTCGACCCGCACCCGCCTCTCGTTCGAAGCCGGCATGCACCAGCTGGGCGGCGCCGCCATCTACCTGAACACGCGCGACAGCCAGCTCGGTCGCGGCGAACCGGTCGAAGATGCCGGCCAGGTGATGAGCCGCATGTGCGACATCATCATGGTGCGCACCTTCGGCCAGGACATCATCGAGCGCTTCGCCGCCCATTCGCGCGTGCCGGTGATTAACGGCCTGACCAACGAACACCATCCATGCCAGGTGCTGGCCGATATCTTCACCTTCGTCGAACACCGCGGCTCGATCGCCGGCAAGATCGTCACCTGGGTGGGCGACGCCAACAACATGCTGTACTCCTGGCTGCAGGCGGCCGAGGTATTCGGCTTCCACCTGAACGTCGCCACGCCCACAGGCTACGACATCGACCATTCCCTGGTGTCGACCACCCGCTTCACCGTCTTCGACAACCCGTCGGACGCGTGCCAGGGCGCCCACCTGGTCAACACCGATGTGTGGACCAGCATGGGCTACGAGAAGGAAAACGCGGCCCGCCTGGCGGCCTTCGACGGCTACATCGTCGATGGCGCCAAGATGGCGCGCGCCGCGCCCGACGCGCTCTTCATGCATTGCCTGCCGGCCCACCGCGGCGAGGAAGTCGCGGCCGAGGTCATCGACGGACCGCAGTCGGTGGTCTGGGACGAGGCCGAAAACCGCCTGCACGTGCAGAAGGCGCTGATCGAATACCTGCTGCTCGGCCAGATCGAAGCGCAGTAAAAATACCTATAACACCATCGTCAACCCAAGATTGGAATCTCCATGAGCGACATCAAAAAAGTAGTCCTCGCCTATTCGGGCGGCCTGGACACCTCGGTCATCCTGAAATGGCTGCAGGATAACTACAAGTGCGAAATCGTCACCTTCACCGCCGACCTGGGCCAGGGCGAAGAGCTCGAGCCGGCGCGCGCCAAGGCGATCAAGTTCGGCATCAAGCCCGAGAATATCTACATTGACGACGTGCGCGAAGAATTCGTGCGCGACTTCGTGTTCCCGATGTTCCGCGCCAACACCGTGTACGAAGGCGAATACCTGCTGGGCACTTCGATCGCCCGTCCCCTGATCGCCAAGCGCCTGATCGAGATCACGCGCGCCACCGGCGCCGATGCGATTTCGCACGGCGCCACCGGCAAGGGTAACGACCAGGTGCGCTTCGAGCTGGGCGCGTACGCGCTCAAGCCGGACGTCAAGATCATCGCCCCGTGGCGCGAATGGGACTTGCTGTCGCGCGAAAAGCTGCTGAAATACGCGGAAGACGCCGGCATCGCCGTCGACATGAAGCACAAGAACGGCGGCGCGCCCTACTCGATGGACGCCAACCTGCTGCACATCTCGTTCGAAGGCCGCCATCTGGAAAACCCGAGCGCCGAAGCCGAGGAAAGCATGTGGCGCTGGACCGTCAGCCCGGAAGCGGCGCCGGACCAGGCCGAGTACCTCGACCTCGAATACGAAAAGGGCGACATCGTGGCCGTCAACGGCGTGCGCATGTCGCCGGCGACCGTGCTGACCGAACTCAATCGCCTGGGCGGCAAGCATGGCATCGGCCGCCTCGACCTGGTCGAGAACCGCTACGTCGGCATGAAGTCGCGCGGCTGCTACGAAACCCCGGGCGGCACCATCATGCTGCGCGGCCACCGCGCCATCGAATCGATCACCCTGGACCGCGAAGTGGCCCACCTGAAGGATGACCTGATGCCGCGCTACGCGTCGATGATCTACAACGGCTACTGGTGGGCGCCCGAGCGCGTCGCGCTGCAGACCCTGATCGACCACACCCAGCAAACGGTCAACGGCTGGGTTCGCATGAAGCTGTACAAGGGCAATGTGATCGTGGTCTCGCGCGATTCGAAGACCGATTCGTTGTTCGACATGAACATCGCGACCTTCGATGAAGATGGCGGCGCCTACAACCAGGCCGACGCCGGCGGCTTCATCAAGCTCAACGCCTTGCGCATGCGCATCGCCGCCGTGGCGCGCGAAAAGCGCGGGCAATAAAGTTTTAGCAAGACCACGAACCCTTGCTCCGTCGTCCCCGCGCAGGCGGGGATCCATGGCACTTCCGATCCGGGGTGCTATGGATCCCCGCCTTCGCGGGGACGACGTTTTTCGGTTGGAGGGTTTGTTGACGACGAAAACGTACCGTGCCATCCCTCAACGATGTTACATTTATAGAGAACAACATCGTACCCGGAGAGACCCCCCATGTTTACAGACCTGAGCATCAAGAACAAGCTGTTTCTCGGCTTCGGCGCCATCGTCGCCATCATCCTGTTCCTGCTGATCCTGGCCTACAACAATTTCTCCAAGATGTCCGAAGCGAGCCGCTGGGACCGCCATACCCTGGAAGTGCTGCTGGAAACCAACAAAATCGCCACCAATGTGCTGGAAATCCAGGCCGAAACCCGTGGCTTCCTGTTGACCGGGGAAGAACGCTTCCTCACCCCCGACATCAATGAGGAAAAATTCCTCCTGGAGAACATTCGGCGCGCCATCCAGCTCACCGCCGACAACCCGACCCAGCAGGCGCGCGTGAAGACGCTCGAATCGCTGACCGCCAACTGGCTCAACAACGTGATCCACCCGCTGATCGAACGGCGCCGCGCGTTGGGCAAGGCCAGCGACGGGGTCACCGAACAAGTGGTCCGCTCGCCGGAACTGGCCAGCGGCTTCCAGTCCGTCAGCCAGGTGCGCAGCCTGATCGACCAGATGACCGACGAGGAAAACGCCTTGTTGAGCGGGCGCACGATCGAATCGGCGAAACTGCAAAAAACCATGTCCCTGCTGCTCAGCGTGGGCGGCGTGCTGTGCGTGGCGCTGGCCTCGGTCGTGGCCTGGATGCTGGCGCGCGCGCTGCTCAATCCCCTTAACAATCTGACCGATGCGGTCGGCAAGATCGCGGGCGGTCAACAGTCGGCGCGCGCGGCCGTGGTCTCGCGCGATGAACTGGGCAAGGTCACCGAAGAATTCAACCGCATGGCGCAGTCGATCCAGGACAGCCAGGCCAACGAGGCGGCCGCCACGAATGCGCTGCGCGCCAATGTCGACGCCCTGCTCGACGTGGTCTCCAAGGCCGCCATCGGCGACCTGACCGGCACCGTGACGATTACCGGCAGCGACGCCATCGGACGCATGGGCGACGGCTTGAAAACCATGGTCGGCAACCTGCGCATCCTGCTCAACAACGTGCAAAAGGCCGGCATCCAGGTCACCACCTCGGCCACCGAAATCGCCGCCTCGGCCAAGCAGCAGGAAGCGACCGGCATCGAACAGGCCCAGACCAGCATCGAAATCCTCTCGACCACCAAGGAAATCTCGGCCAACACCACCCAACTGCTCAAAACCATGGAAGACGCCACCGCGGTGGCCGACTACACCACCAACGCCACCGCCGACGCCCAGCAAAACCTGAAACGCATGGACAGCACCATGCAGCACATGGTCTCGGCCACCGATTCGATCAACGCCAAGCTGGCCGCGCTGTCCGAAAAGGCCAGCAATATCAACAGTGTCTTGACCACCATCACCAAGGTGGCCGACCAGACCAACATCCTCTCGCTCAACGCCGCGATCGAAGCCGAAAAAGCCGGCGACGCCGGGCGCGGCTTCTCGGTGGTGGCCACCGAAATCCGGCGCCTGGCCGACCAGACCTCGGTGTCGACCTGGGACATCGAGCAGATGCTCAAGGAGATGCAGTCGGCGGTATCGGCCAGCGTGATGGGCATGGACAAGTTCTCCGAAGAGATCCGGCGCAGCGTGGGCGAAGTGCGCCAGGTGGGCGAACAGCTCTCGACCGTGATGGACCAGGTGCAAAAGCTGGCCCCCCAGTTCGACCTGGTGCTGCAGGGGATGCAGTCGCAGGCGATCGGCGCGTCGCAGATTTCCGACACCATGATGCAACTGAACGACGCCACCCAGCAGACGGTCGAATCGCTCAAGGCCACCAGCGAAGCGGTGCACCAGTTGCAGTACGCCGCCAGCGACCTGCAATCGTCGGTGGCCACCTTCTCGGTCAACGCCTGAGGAGCGGGTCGATGAAAGTGATGGTCTTTCACATCGGCGCCGACCGCTACGCCCTGCCCTTGTGGGCGGTGGCGCGGGTGGTGCCGGCGGCCGCCCTGAAAGCCATTCCGCTCGCTCCCGCCTGGGTGGCCGGCCTGCTCGACCTGCACGGCGAAGCGGTGCCGGTGATCGACCTGTCCAGCCTGGCCGGCGTGCCGCCCGCGCAGCTGTGGTACGACTCGCGCATCATCCTGGTCGATTACCCGACCAGCGAGGGCGCCACGCGAGCGCTCGGCCTGCTGGCCGAACACGTGGTCGGCGTCGACAGCATCGATGGCGACGCCTTGCTCGACCCCGGCGTGGGCGGCGCGCCTTTTCTGGGCCAGGTGGCCGCCAGCAGCGCCGGCATGCTGCAACTGGTCAGCCTCGAGCAACTGCTCGCGCCCGACGTGCGCGCGCTGCTGTTCCAGGACGCGGGAGCGGCGCCATGAAAGCGCGCGACCTGCTCCAGCAAGTGACGGGACTGAACCTGACCGAGACCGTGGTCGGGCGCGCCGTCGAACGGCGCATGCAGGCCATCGCGCTGGCCGACGCGCTGGCCTACGAACGCCTGCTCGCCACCAGCGCGCAGGAATTGTCGGCCCTGACCGAACTGGTGGTGGTGCCGGAATCGTGGATGTTCCGCGATGCCGAAGCGTTTGTCGCGGCCACCGCCTTCATCGTGCGGCGCCTGGACGCCAGCGCCGCGCGCCCGCTGCGCATCCTGTCGGTGCCGTGCGCCGGCGGCGAAGAGCCGTACTCGATGGCCATGTCGCTGCAAAGCGCCGGCGTGGCCAGCGCCGACATCGCGATCGACGCGGTCGACCTGTCCCAGGTGGCGCTGGCGCGGGCCCGCGCCGGCCGCTACACCCGCAACGCCTTTCGCGGCCGCCACCTCGATTTTCGCGATCGCTTCTTCACCGCGGTCGACGCCGAATACCAGATCTGCGAAGCGATCCGCGGCCAGGTGACGTTCAGCCACGCCAACCTGCTCGACCCGGCCTTTTCCAGCCGGCCCGGCTACTACGACGTCATCTTTTGCCGCAACCTGCTGATCTACTTCGACGACCCCACCGTGGCCGCCGCCATCGCCAGCCTGTCGCGCCTGCTGGCCGGCGACGGCATCCTGTTCGCCGGCTACGCCGAAGTGCCGGCGTTCTGCCGCAACGGCTTTGCGGCGCTGCGCGCGCCGGGGGCGTTCGCGCTCGAAAAAACCGGCGCGCGCGCGTCCTGGCCGGCGCGCCTGCCGGCACGCCAGCACGTGCGCCCGGCGCGGCCGCTGGCCGCCCCGCCGGCGCCGCCGGCCGCCCCGCGGCCGTCGCGCGGGCCGGCCCCGGGTGCGCCGCCGCGGGGGCTGCGCCCGGCCCCGGCCGCCCTGCTGGCGCGCGCGCGCCC
>NZ_VUYU01000038.1 GCF_011682065.1 Massilia rubra
CGCCTGCTACGCAATCTTGCAAAACGCGCGGAACAGTTGGGCATGACACTTACCCCGGCTACCGCATGAACAACACCATGGCCGGGAGGGGGCGGCGGTGTTGTTTCTTAAGAGACCTGACACCGGCCGGCGGGAGAAGTTTGTTACTCCTCCACCTTGCGCCGGAAAATCCAGGTCCGCTCGTCCGAATCCTTCTTGTCGAACGCATATCCGTCCACCTTGAAGCCCTTGAGCTTGTCGGCGTCCACGATGCCCTTGACCGCCGCATAGCGCGCCATCAAGCCGCGCGCCCGCTTGGCGTAGAACGAAATGATCTTGTACTTGCCGCCTTTCCAGTCCTCGAACACGGGCGTGATCACCGGCACCGTCAACAACTTGGGCTTGACCGACTTGAAGTATTCTTCCGACGCCAGGTTGACCAGTACCCTGGCCTCCTTGTCGGCAATGGCGGCATTGAGCGCGCCCGTGACCGTCTCGCCCCAAAAAGCGTACAGGTCCTTGCCCGCCCCGGTGGCCAGCTTGGTGCCCATCTCCAGCCGGTGCGGGTGGATCAGGTCGAGCGGACGCAGCACGCCGTACAGGCCGGATAGAATACGCACGCTGCGTTGCGCATAGTCGAGCTGGCCCGGTTTGAGCGAACGGGCGTCGAAACCGGCGTACACGTCGCCATTGAAGGCCATGATCGCCTGGCGCGCTTCCTTGGTGTCAACGCTCCAGCTGGCATAACGGCCGACGTTGAGCACGGCCAGCGCGTCGGAAATGTGCATCAGGCTGCCCAACTCGGCCGGCGAATAGTGGCGCAGCACCTCGATCAGGGCGCTGGATCGGTCCAGGAAAGCGGGTGTACTGTGGAGTTTGGTGGTCGGGGGCGTGTCCAGGTCCAGCGATTTGGCGGGCGACAAAACAATCAGCATAAGATTCAATCAACTTACTACGAATAAACAGACCAATATGATACCCGCTCCAGCCAAACGCATCGTGCTCGACACCAATGTCTGCCTCGACCTGTTCGTCTTCCACGATCCCCGCTGGGCCAGCCTGCTGGCCGCCATCGACAGCGGCTCGGTCGAGGCCGTCACGCGCGCCGATTGTCGCGAAGAATACCTGGTGGTGCTGCACTACAAGCACCTGCCGCTCGACGAGGCCAGCCGCCCGCTAGCAGCCGCGCGCTTCGACGCCCTCATCACCGTGGTCGCGCCCGACGCCAAACCGGTGCGCCTGCCGGTGTGCACCGACCGCGACGACCAGAAATTCCTCGAGCTGGCGCGCGACGCCGGCGCCGACATTCTCATCACTAAGGACAAGGCCCTGCTGAAACTGGCGCGCAAGACGGCCCAGGCCGGCATGTTCCGCATCATGCTGCCGGAAGCCTGGGTCAAGCTGGCCGCTGCCGAGGCCGTCTGAACCGTGTGCAGATGCGCCTGTTTTGTACTGCGCACGATGCCAAAATCACACGCCCGCCGACAGCGCGCCGGGCTGGCAATGTCAGGTCGCCGGACTGGCCAGAAAACGTTCCGGACCGCATGGGCCGAGGGCTGCCGATCGCTCGCCATCCATGATCTCCTCGCTCGCAAGGCGGCCAGCGATCGCCGCCAAGGTCACTCCCGGATGCATCGTGCAAACATACAGGCCTGCGACAGCGGGCAGATAGCCAATGATGGGAATCCCATCGGCCGGCATGGGGCGCAGGCCAACGCAGGCCCATGCCGGCTTGATCTCGCCAGCCCCGTCGAGTTCATTGCCGATTGCGCCAGCAGTGCGTAGCGCCATGGCCAATGGCTGGTTGCCGACAGTATCATCGAGAAAATCCTCGGCCGCGAACAAGGTCCCATCCGCGCCTTGCCGCACCTCCATTGCAGCGCTGGAGATGATGGTGCGAACAAGACCGGGCCGGGATGTGTAGCGCATGAATACCGCCGGGGAAGATACGATTGGAAGCGAGACATGCAATTTGTCGGTCAGTCGTCCGATGCCGGTGCCGGCTGCCAGCACCACCGTGTCTGCGTCGATCGTGCCGCTGCCCGTCTCGATCCCCGTCACCCGCGCGCCCTCGACTGCAAGGGCGAGAACCGGCGTCTGCGTGAGTATCGTCGCCCCATGCTCCCTGGCGCCTGCGATCAATGCCTGCGTCGCCACCACCGCATCGAGCGCGCCCTGCCTTGGCGCGTAGGCGGCCTGGCTGGGCGGGTTCCTGAGATGCGGTTCCAGCCGGGCTATGCGAAACCGGTCCACCAGTACCGTGCCAGGCGGCATGGCTTCCCCTGCGTCGAGGCCATACGACAGGGCGCCCGTCCATTGAATCTTCAGTCCAGGCAGCTGCGTTTCCAGGTGGCGGTACGCATCGATGGCGGCACCGCGCAATTGCGCAATGGGATCGGGACTCATGGCGGACGTATTAATCCATGCGAATGATCGCCCGGTCACGCCGGAGGCGATGGCGCCGGCCTCGACGACCGTGACCTGCGCGCCCTTGCGCGCCAGGTGGTACGCGAGCGATGCCCCGACAATGCCCGCGCCGACGATAACGATACGTTTCTGTTCATGGTGATTCATATAACGGCCTCGATCTTCCTGTCAGTGTTCAATTCAGCTCGCATGGCGCAGTGGAGGATTATCCGGAAACGCCACACGCGTCCATGTCGTTCCATCGAAGCACGCCAGGTCCTTGAATCCGAACGACCACAGCACGCCATCGTGCACGTCCAGCACGTTGGCGTCGGCAATGTCCGGAACCAGGCCGGTGCGCAAGCGCTCGATGTGTTCACCGTTGAAGGTGAACAGGCCGCTTTCCGAAGCGAGATAGACGGTATCGCCAAACACGGCGACGCTGGAAAAGATCTCATCGGCATCGCCAGCACCGACTGCGGCGAAGCCCTCTTTCCAATTGCCGTGCAGCAGGGTGCCATGATAGCCGCACACCCACACCGCGTCCGCGCTGGCGCAGCAGACGGCGAGCAGTATGGCATCCGTATCGCACCGGACCGGACGCCAGGCCGTTCCGTCATGGTGAAAAATCCTGCCTGAATCGCCGACCGTGTAGATATCCGCCTCACTGATACCGTTGATATCGCTGAGCATCATGGTGTCCGCGAACAAGTTGTCGATGTCGCTGAGATCGCCCGCGTGCAGTCGGGCCAGCATGGCATCGACGCTGCTGGACGACTGCAGCAAACCGTGGTCGGCATGCACCCAGGTGTCATGCTCGCGGCGATACACCTGCCCCATGCCGCCGCACACGTACAGCCGCTGGCCGATTTCACGAATGGCGCTAACATAGCCGTACTTGTCCGCCTCGGGCGTGCTCAAGCCGGCGTCGGCAATCTGCTCGATGATCTCGCCGCCCACGTATTCGAGGCGCACCTGCCCTTCGCTGGACAGGGTGCAATACATACGGCGCGGGCCGGCCCTGGCAACGCACACCGAAACACCTGTCCAACCGGGTAAGTCGAGGTGAACCCATTGATCCTGCGCTTGTTGATTGTCGAAGAAGAGGACACGGGAATACCGGTCTTCGGGGTCGAGACTGTCTAGCTCTGCGCACAGATAGATATAGTCCTTCTCGATCACGCATCCGGTCATGAAAGTGAGCGCTGCGTCGTATTTCTGCTTTTTCGCCATCCGTTTTCCTGTTTTTCTTTGCTAACAACCGGAATGAACCCTCCGGTGAGCCACCATACCAGCCCTCCGCTGGTTCCCATCCGGCCGGCGGGTGGCAACGCGCGCCTGCGCTAGAATAGCTGTCCGCTTAACTTTCCGATCGCCCATGTCCACTCCCGTCCTGCACACCCGCCTGCCCGCCGTCGGCACCACCGTTTTTTCGCTGATGTCGGCGCTGGCCAGCGAGCATGGGGCGGTCAACCTGGGCCAGGGCTTTCCCGACTTTGCCTGCGAGCCGGCCCTGCTCGATCATGTCGACGCCGCCATGCGCGCCGGCCACAACCAGTATCCGATGATGACCGGCGTGCCCGCCCTGCGCGCCGCCATCGCGGCCAAGATCGCGACCGTGTACGGCGCGCGCTACGATGCCGCCAGCGAAATCACCGTCACCGCCGGCGCCACCCAGGCCCTGACCACCGCCATCTTCTGCTGCGTGCATCCGGGCGACGAGGTGATCGTCATCGAACCGGCCTACGACAGCTATTTGCCGGCCATCGCCCTGGCCGGCGGCGTGCCGGTGCCGGTCGCGATGGAGCTCGGCGAGCAAGGCTACACCGTGCCGTGGGACCGGCTCGCAGCAGCGGTCACGCCGCGCACGCGCCTGATCGTCATCAACACTCCGCACAACCCGACCGGCTCGGTGCTGCGCGCGGCCGACCTGCAAGCGCTGGCCGACATCGTGCGCGGCAGCGACATACTGATCCTGTCGGACGAGGTGTACGAGCACATGGTCTACGACGGCGCGCGCCACGAGTCGGTGAGCCGTTATCCGGAGCTGGCCGAACGCAGCTTCGTGGTATCGAGCTTTGGCAAGACGTATCACGTCACTGGCTGGAAAATCGGCTACGTCGCCGCCCCGGCCAGCCTGATGGCGGAATTTCGCAAGGTACATCAATACAATGTCTTCAGCGTCAACACGCCGATGCAGCATGGCCTGGCGAGCTACATGGCCGACCCCGCGCCTTACCTGGACTTGCCGGCGTTTTACCAGCGCAAGCGCGACCTGTTCCGCGATGGCTTGAAGGGCTCCCGCTTCACCTTGTTGCCAGCCGACGGCACCTATTTTCAGTGTGTCCGGTACGACGCGATGTCGCCGATGCCGGAGTCCGAATTTGCACAATGGCTCACCACCGAGATCAAGGTCGCCGCCATTCCCGTGTCCGCGTTTTACAGCAAGGGCCAGGAATCGGGCATCGTGCGCTTTTGCTTCGCCAAGCAAGACGACACCTTGCGCCTGGCGCTGGAGCGCCTCGCCAGGCTGTGATGGAGCGCGGACCCCAGGTCCCCGCTCCCGAACAACATTGTACAAAAATACATTCAACGCTAAAATGCAACAAGCGCGTCGATCGTTCACGACGCTCATCTGGCGCGCGGCTTGGAAAGCTTTCACACAGTTCACACCTTCGTCGGAAGGAACGCTTTCACTCAATTAACGGGAGATCAAAAAGTGCCATTCCATAACACGCGACATTTTATACAACGAGTTTATGGCGACCGCATCGTCTGGACCGCCAATCATCGCGAGGTTTCCGCTCAAGACGTCGAAAAGGTGGTTGAGCAATACCGCCATGAAGGCAGATTGACGATCTACAGCGGGACCCATGGCGACCCGGAGGGCAACTTCAGCGGTATCGACTATGCTGTTCGTGATTTTGCCATTGAGGACAGGGAAACGTCCAATTCGAATCCGAGGATACGTGTTGTTAATGTCGGCAGAGTCAAAATCAACATCCCCGACACGATTGCCAATGCCACTACCGATATCATGTTCGCGTGGTGCTTCAGCCACGCTTCAATTACCCACAAATCCCCGTACGTCTGAACCGCCCGTGCAAGCGGTGGGTGTGGCACGTCCTGCGCTGCGCCGTCGCGGCCAGGATCGCCAATGTGTGCGGCGCGCGCGGTCATGCCGCGCACGCGCCTGATCGTCATCATGCCCCGCACGACCCGACCGCCCCGGTACTGCGCGCGGCCGACATGCAGGACTTTTACCGGCGCAAGCGTGACCTGTTCCGCGAGGGCCTGACAGGCTCGCGCTGCACGTTGTTGCCATCCGACGCGACCTATTTTCAATGTGTCATGGTCGAGGCAATTTCGCCTATACTGGAGTCGGAATTCGCACAATGGCTGACCACCGTGATCAAGGTCGCCGCCCTTCCCGTGTCCGCGTTGTACAGCAATGGCCGGGCATCGGACATTGTGCGTTTTTGCTTCGCCAAGCAAGACGACACCTGGCGCTGGAGCGTCTGGCCAGATTGTGATCTACCGGAGCTGGAACCAACATCATGGCAATCAGGCGCATCACCATGGCAGACCTGGCGTTCGGCGAACCCTTGCGCTGGGATGTTTTCAGCACGCCGTCGGCCGCCCGTCCGCTGCTGAAAAAGGGCCAGGTGCTCGCGCCCGGCGAATTGGACGACTGGCTCGCGGCCGGCCTGTACGCCGAAGCGTCGGCGCCGGTGTCGGTGCTGCAATCGCTCAACCAGATCAACCGCGGCCTCGAACGCACCCTGATGGACTTGCGCGACCAGGGCGGCGCCGACCGCGAACTGCGCGCCGCCGCCGCCGAGCTGATCGCCACCGTCGAACGCGGCGGCGACGTGGCGCTGGCCGCCATTTTCCTGAACCAGATTGCCGGTGCCTACGCGGTGCGCCATTGCACCGAGGCGGCCGTGATCGCCTGCCTGATCGCGCGCGCGATGGGCAAGTCGCCGGCCGAAGTGCTGGTGGTCACGGCGGCCGCGCTGAGCATGAACGTGGGCATGGTGCGCCAGGCCGAACTGTTCCAGAACAAGGATGGCGCGCTGTCGCATGAAGAACGGGCGCTGGTGCGGCGCCATCCGTCGGCCAGCGTCGAGATGCTGCGCTGGGCCGGCGTGCACGACGAGGCATGGCTCGACCTGGTGTTGCTGCATCATGAAAATGATGACGGCAGCGGCTATCCGGCCGGCAAACTCGGCGATGAGATTTCGCAGAACGCCAAGCTGATCGGGCTGGCCGACCGCTACTGCGCCTTCGTTTCAGCGCGCAATTACCGGCGCTCCCTGCTGCCGCCGCAGGCGCTGGAACGGCTGGGGGCGGGCAACGAGATGCCGTACGACCAGATCGTGCTGGGCCACTTCGCCACGCAGATCGGGGCCTATCCTCCGGGGACGCTGGTACGGCTCGAGAATGCCGAACTGGGCGTGGTGTCGCACCGCGCCCAAGATGGCGCGGGAGTCGGCGTGCATGTGCTGCGCACGGCCGATGGCAAGAGCCCGGGCGAGGCGCGCGAGCGTGTCACCAGCGAGCCGGGCTGCGCGATTACGGAAGCCTTGCATGAGGATCATGCGAAGTTAAGGTTTCCGATGAAGCAGATTTGGGGAGAGTTGGCGAGTTTGTAGCTAACGCGTCGTTCCCCTGCCTCACCCGGTGGGTCCGGGCAGCGCGACAGGGCTGGTCGGTGCATCGGCCTGGCTGCGCAACCATTCCCATGCCGCGTCGACATGTGGCCCGTGCCGCTGTCCCGCACTGCGGACCAGATGATACGCATGCCCCGCCATGCTCGGGCCGAACGGCTGCGCCAGGCGCCCTGCCGCGATGTCGGCGGCCACCAGTTCCAGGCTCAGAAGCGCAATTCCCTGGCCGGCCAGCGCCGCCTGGATCGCATGGTCTTCACCAGAAAAAAGTAGCTGGCCGTGATGTGACTTCCACGGCAAGCCCGCTTGTGCGAACCAGTTCTTCCAGGTCGGGTTGAGCGGATGCGCGTGGCTCCACTTGAAATCGATCAACGGGACCTGGTCCAGGTCCGCCAGTGTCAACAGGCCAAGCTGGGGGCCGGACACCGGCGCGAAGCGGTCGGCGAACAGCGGCTGCGCGACCATGCCCGAATACGGCCCGCGCCCGTAGCGAATCGCTATGTCGGCACGGTCGGACCCGAGCTCGACTGCCTGATCGGATGCATGCAGCTCCAGATCGATGTCCGGGTACATCTGTCGAAAGTGCGCCACCCGGGGCGCGAGCCAGCGCGCCATGAACGCATTGGTCGCCGAGATGACGACCCGGCGCCGCGCCTGCGCCGTCTCGAGGCGCTGCAAGACCGTTTCGAATGCGTTGAAACCGTCACGCAGCACCGGATACAGCTCCACCCCGGCGTCGGTCAGGACGACTTTGCGCACCTGCCGCTCGAACAGGGTCAATCCGGTCAATTCCTCGAGAGCGCGAATCTGATGGCTGATCGCGGTCGGCGTGACGGCGAGTTCATTGGCGGCTTGCTTGAAGCTGCCATGCCGGGCTGCCGCTTCGAACGCGCGTAGTGCCGAAAGTGGGGGAAGTCGCCGCATTGCGCCTACAGGTGAAATGAACTCATCTTATGCCTGACAAATGAGCGTTTGTCAACGTCACGGCGCACGCCTATCTTCTCCCTGCGGCACCGCTGGCGCCGCACCCGCATCCCCTACCGTGACCAAGGAGTCAACCATGCTCGAACGAATCATCACCCAGCCGGACAATTACGAACCCTTCCTGCTTTCCCAAGCGATCAAATGGGGCGACCTGCTCTTCGTCTCCGGGCAGGCGGGCGCCGGCGACGATGGGAAAATCGTCGACGGCGGTTTCCGCGCCCAGGGCGAACAGGCTTTCGCCAACCTCAAGCGCGTGCTCGACGCCGGCGGCTCGGGCCTCGACGCCGTCGTCAAGGTCACGATCTTCGTGACCGACATGGGCAACTTCAAGGAGGTGGTGGAACTGCGTCGCCGGTTCTTCACGGCGCCCTACCCGGCCGATACCATCGCCGAAGTCAAGGCCCTGTACGATCCGGCGGCCATGATAGAAATCGAGGCCATCGCCGCGGTGCGTCCAAACACCGGGAATTGATCGGCCGACTGGGCGGGGAGCCGGGCGTGCCTGGGAACCGGTCAGCGTCCCAGCGCCCCCACCTTGCGCTCGACAAAGCCTTGCAGCTCCGGCGACAGGTTGCCCGCCGCCCTGGCGCGCTGGAACGCCGCCAGCGCCTCCGGCAGGCGCTTCTCGGCCTCCAGCGACATCCCCAGCCCCATCCACCAGACGCCATTGTCCGGCGCACTGCGCAGCGCCGCCTGATACTGCTCCACCGCCTCCTGGTGGCGCCGTTCGCGCTGCAAGGCGCCGGCCAGGAAGGCGCGGTACTCGCCATTGCCGCCGGCCGCCGGCAAACTTGCCATCAAGGTATCCACGCCGGACGCGCCGCCGTCGATCTGCATGCGCGCCAGCAGCATGGCCATGGCCGGCTGCCTGGCGTCGAGCGCCAGGCCGGCTTGCAGCAAACGCATCGCCTCGACCGTGCGGCCCTGTTCGATCTGGATCCCGACCAGGGTCTGGCGCGCCGCCTCATGGCGCGGATCGGCCGCCAGCGCCTGCTCCAGCTGCGCCACCGCGTCGCTCACGCGCCCGTCCTGCAGGCTGGCCAGGCTGCGCCGGTAGACACCCTCCGCGCCCTGCCCGCCCGCCGCCTGGCGGCCGGCCTGCGGCGCGGTCGCCTCATCGCTCGCAACCGTCCTGGCGCGGCGGGCCGGCTTGTCCGCTTGCGGCGCCGGCTTCTCCACCTGCGCTGCCGCAACGCGCTCGCGTGGCGGCGCGGCTGGCGTCGGTTCCACCGGCAGCGCCGGCTTGGGCTGCGCCAGCGGCGCCGTGGCCACGGCCGCCACCTGCGGCGCCGGCAACGGTTGCGGCGGAGTGATCACAGCCTGTTGAATCGGCGTGGCCGGCGTCACCAGCGCCACCGGCGCCACGGCCGGCTGGTGCAGCACGCGCCAGCCATACACGCCGCCCACCGAGAGGATCAGCACGCCGGCCAGCGCCCCCATCACCAGCGGGGCCGGCACGGCGCGTTCGCCACGCCCGACCGGGCGCACTTCGGACTGCGCCGCATCACCGCCCTGCGAGCCGCGCGCGTCGAGGTCTTGCAGCATCTTGTTGATCAGACTCATGTGTTCAAGGCCCAGGTAAGTCCGCCGCCCGCCGCCAGGGCCAGCGCCAGCGCGGCGAGCCAGGGCCACCGACGGCGCCTGGCGGAAATCGTATCGCGCACCGCCGCGCTCACGTGGCGCCGGCTCACTTGCTGCTTGCCTTGCCCGTAGCACAGCATCAGCGCCTTGTGCGCGAGAATGTTAACCAGCCGCGGAATGCCGCCGCTGGCCGCGTACAAGGCGCCCACGGCCGGCCGGCTGAACAGCCGCGCACCGCTAAATCCGGCCACGCGCAGCCGGTGCGCCAGGTAATACTCGACGTCGTCGCGCGTCAACGGCCCCAGATGGTAGTGAAAGGTGATGCGCTGGGCCAGCTGGCGGATCGATTGCAGCGCCAGGTTGCGGTTCAGCTCGGGCTGGCCGAACAGCACGATCTGCAACAGCTTGCGCTTTTCGGTTTCCAGGTTGGTCAAGAGGCGCAGCGCTTCCAGGCTCTCGATCGGAATCGCCTGCGCTTCGTCCAGGCACAGCAGCACGCGCTTGCCCTCGCTCGCCAGCGCCATCAGCCTCTGGGTGATGGCCTTGAGCAGCTGGTGCTGGTCGACATCTTTGTCGAGCACCAGTGCCAGTTCGTCGGCCAGCGCCAGCATCAGGGTGCGCGGTTCAAGGTAGGGATTGGGAATGTAGGCGGTGACGAAGCCGTCGCCCAGGGTCGCCATGAACTTGCGGCACAGCAGCGTCTTGCCGGTGCCGACTTCGCCCGTGATCTTGATGAAACCTTCGCCATTCCTGGCCGCCACCAGCAGGGTGTTGAGCGCTTCCTGCGAATGCGGGCTGGTGAAAAAGAAACTCGTGTCCGGCGTGATGCCGAACGGGACTTCGCGCAGGCCGAAGTGCGAGGTGTACATGCTAGCGTTGTCCCGCCGCGCGCGGATCGAGTTCGTCGAAGCGGCGGCTGGTGTCGATCAGGTCCTGGTTCCAGCTGTTGGCGCCGTCGACGATGGTCGGCTTGATCAGCACCACCAGTTCGCGCTTCTGGTTGACGTTGCTCTTGTTGCGAAACAGGTTGCCGAGCACCGGGATATTGCCCGCGCCCGGGATCTGGTTGCCGTCGGCGGTCGAGGACTGGCGCATCAGGCCGCCAATGGCCACCACCCGCCCATCCTGCCCGCGCACCATGCTGTCGATTTCCGACGTGGACGAGGCCGCCAGCGGCAGGCTCAGGTTGCCGGCACTGCCCAGGTTGACCGACTTGCTGACCGTGCTGACCTGGCTGACCGACGGGTGCACGTGCAGCAAAATATTGCCCTTCTCATCGATCTGCGGGGTCACGTCGAGCACCACGCCCGAAAAGAACGGTTGCAGGGTCACGCTCGGGCTGACGGTATTGTTGTTGTCGCCGGTGCTGGTCGTGGTCGAGACGCCGGTCACGTAAAACTCGTCGGTGCCGATCTTGAGCACGGCTTTCTGGTTGTTGATCGTGGCAATGCGCGGGCTCGACAGCACGTGCACGGTGCCCTGCGATTCCAGGAATGAAATCAGGGCGGCGAAATTGCTGGTCTGGAAAGCCAGGCCGAACATCGATCCGGCCGAGGCCGCCGCATTCGAGAGCAGGAAACCGGTGCTGGCCGTCAGGGACTTCGCGTCGCCGATGACCGCCGGCTGGCCGCCGTTATACGGCAGCGGCGCCAGCGAGGTGCCCGGCTGCAGGAAACCGGTCGAGACGCGGTTGCCGTGCGCGCCTCGGAACGAGGCGAACGAGGCCCAGTTGATGCCGCTCTGGAAGCTGTCGTTCAGTTCCACCTCGAGGATCTTGGCTTCCAGGATGACCTGGCGCCCGACCGAGAGCTGGGTCGCCTTGAGGAACATGTCGACATTGCGCAGTTCCTCCGGCATGGCGCGGATCACCACCACGCCCGATTGCGGATTGACCACCACGCTGCGCCCCAGCTCCTTGGAGCCGACGATCGCCGCGAGCGAGGTCTTCAGTTCGAGCCAGAAGTCGCTGTCCGAGGTGGTGCTGACGTTGGTGCTGTCGCTTGGCCCGTTGTTGCCGCTATTGTTGTTGCCACCCTCCTGGCCATTGTTGTTGCCGCCGTTGTTGCCGCCGTTGTTGTTGCCGCCGCTGTTATTGCCGCCGTTATTGCCGCCACTGTTGCCGCCGTTGTTCTGGCTGTTGCTGGCGCTGTTGGTGACCGAGGTGGAGGTCACGCGCAGGTTCGACTTGCCCCTGCGGTTGCCGACCAGGTAATTCACCTGGAAGATGCGGGTCTGCATCGTGAGCGGCTTGACCGAGACCCGGTTGCCCTCGATCCGGAAATCGTAGCCGTACATTTCGCGCACGGCGTCGAGCGCTTCGGCCAGGGTCACGTCCTTCAGGTTGGCGGTGATGTTGCCGCTCACCTCGGGATGGACCAGCATGTTGTAGCGCGTGCCGGTGGCGATCGAGTGGAAGAACTGCTGCGCCGGCACATTGTTGAAGCTGACGTTGAAGCGTTCTTCCAGCGCCTGGCGCGACTTGGGCAGTTGCCCGGCCAGCGCCGCGACCGGCGGCAGCAGGGCCGCGCTGACCGCTTCGTCGAGCGGCGGCGGCGTGCGCCTGGCGGCCACCGCCATCGCGGCGGTGATGTTGTCGTACGTGTCGCGCTTGGGCGCGCTGTTGCAGCCGGCCAGGGTCAGGGCGCTTGCGATCATTGATGCCATCACGAGGTGGTCCACACGGTGTTTGTGCATGCTCTTTGTCAGTCTCTCTCGTTAAGCCGCTGAGGGGATGGCGTGCGCGGGAACAGGCGCAAGACGCGCTGCTCCCTGCCTTTCACCAGTACAACTTCATTGTCCGTCATCCGGGCCACGCGCGCACCCCGGAATTGCTCGCCCAGGCGCACCGTCTGGCCGTCGATCACGGCCACGTGGCGCCCGCCCGCATGACGCGCGATCAGCACCGACTGCAACTGCGGCTCCATGCTCTGCGGCGCCGCCGCAGCGTCGTCGGCCGGGGTGTACAGGCGCGCCGGCGGGCGGGTCGGGTCGGGCAGCGGCCCGGCGGCGCCGGCCGGCCCCACCCACACCAGCGCCAGCGACACCGCGCTCAGCCATCGGCGCGCGCTCATAAAGTGATCCCGCTCATAAGGTGATCCATTTCTTGTCCAGGCTCAAGGTGTACAAGGTCAGGCTCAGGCGCGCGTCGGGATAGGTCTCGACCTCGAGCTGGGCCTTGCCCCAGAACAGCTGGACCGGCATGCTTTCGAGCGCGTCCATGTAGTTGACCATATCCAGGTAATTGCCGCGCACCGTCACTTCGACGCCGTGCGCGTAGATGGCGCGGCCCGCGCCGGGCGCCGGCGCTGCGGCCTCCTCCAGGCCCGGCTCGGGGTCGAACGAGCCGGCGAACGGAATCGCCGGCAAGCTTTTCACGCCCACCAGGCGCAGCCGGCCGTTGGCCTTGAGAATGCGTTCGAGCAGCGGCGCGATGCTTTCGGGCGTGACCAGGCTGTTGTGCGCGGTGCGCAGGCTGTCCGACAACCTGGCGCTGGCGCCCTTGATCACCGCCAGCCGCGCGCGGTTGTCGCGGTCGGGGTCGACCGCGTTCGATTGCGCCATGGCCGTGATTTCGGCATCGATGCCGAGCATATTGTTTTGCTGCTGGCTGATCTGGTTGCGCAACGTCTTCTGGCGCGCGAACAGGGGATCGAACAGGAGGGCGAACAGCACGAACACGACCACGCCGACCGTGGCGCCGAACACCATGGCGCGCTCGCGCACGCTCATGGCGTCGATTTTCATTTGCAGCTTGAGCAGGCGCGCTTTCATTTGGCGGCCTCCGCTTTGATGCTGGCCGCCACCTGCTTCATGTCGGGCGGCGTGGCGTCGGCGGCGCGCGGCGCGGCGGCCACGCGGGCCGGCGCCACGTCCTGCAGGGTGAAATCGATATACGGCGCCATCTGGCCCGGGTCTGGCGCATCCTTGCCGTCAAGCCGCAGGCGCGCCCGGCTCATTTGCAAGCTGGAAAAATTCTTGCCCTGCATGGCCGGTTCGCGCGCCAGGCGGGTGACGAAGGCCGGCACCAGGCTGGCGTCGAGCGCCCTGCCCTGCAAGCCGATATGGTGGCCATCGCCGCCGATGCGCACCCCGGTCAGCCACAGGTCGCCGCCGCCCTGGCGCGCCAGCGCCTTGAAGTAGCGCGCATACCCCTTGCGCGCCACGACCAGGGTTTGTCCGCCCAGCACCTTCGAGACATCGTGCAAGGAAGCGAGGTCGGCTTCGGCGCGGGCGATCTCCAGCTCGAGCTCGCGGCTTTTCTGGCGCGGGGCGAATTCGGCGATGACCCTGGCCTGGCGCTCCTTTTTCAACGCCAGCTGGTCGGCGCCGGCGGCCGCTTCGGCTTCCAGCCGGCCGATGCTGTGGCGGCCCACCATCACCATGGCCAGCGCGCCGGCCACCAGCACGCCGAGCGCGAGCAGCATGTTGCTGGACGTAAAAATCTTCTTCTGCTTGAGAAACTCCGGGTTGAACAGATTGATTTGCTGGCTCAAGAGGCAACCTCCTCTTGCCGCAGGGCCGCGCCCAGGGTCAGGAAAAAGCGCTGCTGCTGCGCGGCGGCGGCCAGTTCCGGCACCGCGTCCAGGTCCAGCACGCTGGCCAGGTCGAGCGACTCGACCTTGGTGTACAGGTTGCTGGACAGGTATTCGTCGAGCCCGCTCGCGCCGGTCGGCGCCAGCACCAGTTTCGAGACGTTGATGAAGTTGTACTGGCGGTCGAAATGGTCGAGCGAACGTTGCAATTCAAGCGTGATCTTGTCGTAGCACACGTGCTTGCGATCATGGTCGCTGTCGAGCAATTGTTCGAGTGTCACGTCGATCCGGCGCGCCAGGTACAGCTCGGCGTTGTAGGTGACAGTCAGCAAGCCGCCCTCGCTGCCGAACGAGAGCACGGCCACGCCGCGCCCTTCCGGTTCGAGCAGGGCCGAGATATTCCGTTGCGCCATTTCGGGAATGTCGATCACCGCCAGCGGCACGCCGGCGTTGACGAAGCGGTTCTGGCGGCTTTCGATCAGGCTGTTGCGCGCGGCCACCGCGAACAGCGATTGGCTGCGGCCCTGGGCCTTGTCGGTGGGAATGTCGAGCACGTCGATGCCGGCCTGGTCGGGCGGGAAATCGAGCATGTCTTTCAGGCGCCAGCGCACGGCGGTGCGCAGCTCGTCGGCCGGCACGTTGGGCGCCTCGACCGAAAGCAACTGGTATTCACCGGCGCCGAGCACGGTTGAGCAGCGAAAACTGTTCGCGTGCAAGTCCTTGCCGGTCTTTTCCAGCATGTCCGGACCGGCGCTTTTGTCGGCCGCATAAAACGCGGCCAGGGTGACGCGCGGCTTGCCCCCGGCCTGGTGCTTGACGCGCGCCGCGAACACGCCCTCGCCATGCAGGGCGATGACCAGCAAACCATCCTTCTTCTTTGATCTCGAGAAAAATCCCATGCCCGCAATCTATATCAATACCGCGCGCGAAGGTCGTGCGGTAGCTTCTTGATTATATTCAAGTTTCATCGCGATTTAACACGAAATTTGCGATCAGCAACTGAAAGCGTCGGATTTCCACCGCATAGTGATAGCAGTATGGAATGTTCCTTAGCTGTTCCCCCGGCGCGCCCATCAGAAAATCTCGCGGATGTAGATCAGCGGCGTGGTTTTGTACACGCCGAAGGTGAGCCTGCCGGGCGTGGACGGCAGCCACGCGGGCAGGTTGAGGGCGGCGTCGACGCTGCCGGTCTTGCCGGTCGGCGCCAGCTTGAACTTGAGCACGCCCTCCTTCATGTACGCCGTGCCGAGCGTGGCCTTGGGGTCCGGAAAGGGCGCGAGGCCATTACAGCTCGTCATATTGCCCTTGCATTGGGTGTAACTGAGCCGCAATTGGGCGCCGGCGACGCTGTGCGGCAAGGTCACCTGGCCGGAGCCGGCTTCCGGTGGCGGCGGGATGCTGATGGCGTCGCTGGCGCTGCCGACCCAGCGGCCATTGGTGGCGGTGGTGCCGGTCCAGTATTGGGCGCGCATGGTCACCGCCAGCGGCAGCAGTTCCGAACCGAAGGCGTTTTCGACCAGCATCCGGCCGCGCACGATTTTCGTGCCGCCCTCGACCGACAAGCCCGCGCGGCCCGAGGTGACCAGGTCGGCGTCGCTGGCGCGCAGGTAGATGTCGAGCGGCTCGTAGGTGATGGCGGCATAGTCGTAGCTCGGCCAGGTGGTGGCCACGCCCTGGATGAATACCGTCTGCGCATCGGTGATCGCACTGGGCGTGAGCGTGCCCTTGGTGGCCTGGGCCCCACCGCCCATCGTGGTGAACGGCAGCAGCTTGGGCGACTTGACGAACTTGCCCTGGTAGAACTTGGTGATTTGTCCGACGGCATTAAAAGCGCGCACGACGGTCTGGATCGGTTGCTTCGAATAATGCAAGCCAATATTGTTGCAGGCGAGCGGATGCGGCGCGGCGCAATACATGATGATCGGCACTTCGGTCTGGAAGTAGCTCGGGTAAAAGCGGCCCAGCGCGATACCGTTGCTGGTGACGTCGGCTGTATCGAGATAGGCCGAACCTTGCATGTGCGCGCGCACATTGACGATGCCGGCGTCGGCGAAGGTAAAGTTGGCGCCGGTGGCGGTCCCGCCGCTGAACGGCGCAAACTCCCCTTCCACCTGGGGAAACGGATCGCCGTTGAAAACCTCCATGTCGGCGAACGCCAGCGTTTCCGAGGTGGGGTCGCCCGGCTCGGCGAAGTTTTGCGAATCGATGGCGACCGTGGTGATCAGGTCGACCATCTGCGGCGTGGTTTCCCTGCCAAAATTGGGGGTCGGAAGGCCGTCGAAGTTTTGCGCGATCACATCGAGGGTGAAGCCGGCGCCGGCCTTCCAGAAGCGGCCGATATCGGCCGTCATCTTGGTCTGCTCGACCAGGCCGGCCGGATTGGCCAGCGGCGTGCTCAAGGCGAATTTGTACGGCCGCACGACGAACTGGCCGCTGGTGCTCACCTGCGCCAGCGCCGAGGCGGTCTCGGCCATCAGCAGTTCGACCTGGCCGACGTCCGAGTACACGAACGACACCGGCAGCGAGGTGGCCGAATTCGGATCGAAGGTCAGCGCAATGGCTTGCCACTGGGTCGCGCTTTGCGGCGCGGACGCCCCGATGCACGCTTTCAGGGCAATGTTCTTGAGCTTGGCGACGCCGCCGGCGCCCGTGGTCGGGTTGACGCACTTCATCGAAAACTGCAGGGTCGGCGTGGTGGTGGGCGGCACCACGGTCTTGAAATTGAGGTCGAGCGCGGTGTTGTCGATCGCCGTGATGTACACCGTGCCGTTCACCGCGGCCTGCTGGGTCGGCATGCTCAGGTAATTGCACTGGCCGACGCTGCCGGGCGTGATGCCGGTCCGGCACGGTCCGTCGGTAAACACATACCTGGCGCTGGAAAAGCTGATGGTCTTGCTGGCGCTGTTGTTGGCCAGGTCGTTATCGAACTGCAAGCCGCCGACGCTGGCGTTGGCGGTCATGCTGCCCGGCGCGGTCAAGGCGATCCGGGTGCTGATGGTCAGGGCCGGCGCCACCTCGCCCACCGCCAGCTGCTCGGGCGAGACGCAGGTGACCACCTGGCCCGAGCGCGAGCAGGTCCAGTCGGTGCCGCCGGCCGAGATGAAATCTAGCCCGGTCGGCAAGGTGTGCTTGACGGTGATCGGGCCGGCGTCCGGCAAGGGGCCGTTGTTGCTCACCGCGTGGATCAGGTTCATGACGCTGCCGCGCGCCGGCGTGCCGCTGGACGTGATCGCCAGCGACAGGTCGGCCACGTCGACGTTCGGCACCGAGACGATTTCGGCGTTGAGCAAGACCATGTCCTGGCCCGACTCGTACAGCATGTTGGCGGTGGTCTGGCCGGCGAACAGCTTGGGGCTGGCCAGCACGTAGGAATCGAAGTCGATGCCGTAGGAAGCGTTGTCGACGGAGGCGCCGATATTGCTGGTCGAATTGAACTGGTTGCCGGACGGATTGGCCGAATCGACCATCTCGGCGCCGTTGAACTTGAGGTTTTCGCCGCCGCCCGAGAGCGTGGTGTCGCCCTCCCAGGTCACGTGGGCGATGCGCCCGGTGGCCGTGCCGAGCGGCGATGGCGTCTTGAAGTTGCTCAGGTTCAGGTTGACTTTGATGTTGTCGGCGCCGTAGGTGCGGATGTACTGGAAACCCTCGTACAGATTAAGCACACGAAACGTTTCTCCGGGCGCTGGCACGGAGTAGATCGCCAGCAGCGAAAACCCGCCCAGCACGCCCTCCACCCCGCAATAGGTGCTGCCGTTGTCGATCGACAGGCCGCCGAAGGTATACGTGGCGTTGCGCTTGGCCGTGACCTGGGCGGTGACGTCGGCCGCGCCCGAAAAATAGTTGTAGCCGATGGTGGCGGTGGTAAAGCGCCGGTTGCTCGCCGCGCTGACCGAGGCGCCGTCCATCAGCACCGTGTAGTCGGGGGTGGAGCCCGAACCGGCCCAGTACAGGTGGGCGCTGACGATCTTGGCGGTCGATGGAATGCCGGCCAGGGTGGCGCTCAGCGTGCCGGTATTGATGGCGCACGGATTGTTGCCGTTCGAGCCAGTGCGCATGGTCTTCTGGACGCCGGTAAAGTTCAAGCGTCCGGCGTAACTCTTGAACAGCGAAATCGGCGTATCGGCGCGCGCCGGCAGGCTCGCCAGCAGCAGGCCGGCCGCGCACAGGGCGCCCAGCGCGGCGTTCCACGATGATGGAAAACGCGGCGTCATGGTTCCTCCGTCGACGCGCTGAATTCGACGTGCACCACGCGCTGCACGTAATCGACGCTGTTGCCGAAATTCGGACAGCCGCTTGCGCCCGGACTGTTGCAGGCGGTGCTGCGCACGGTATAGCGGGCTTGCTGGGTCGCGCTGTCGATGGTGCGCAGGCACACCACCGTCACCGTCATGCGCGCCAGGCCGCCGTCGCCCGGCAGCGCGAAGGTGCTGATGCTGGCCTCGCCCGAGGCCGCGGTGGTGCACGCCCCTTTCGCGCGCGTGACCTGGTACACGCCCCACTCGGTGCCGGCGCGCGCGGCCAGGTAGGCGCGCGTGCCCTGCACGTCCAGCATGGAACTGGTGTGCGCGGTGGTGGACAGGGTCACCATCGCCACCGCCAGGCCGGATAGCACCACCAGCAGGAAGATGGCGGTGACCAGGCTCACGCCGCGCATATGGCGCAAGGTCGGGCGGGCGATCATGGATTATTGTCCACGTGGACTTGCTGCGTCATGCTGATCGGTCCATCGCGCCCGTCCGGCCGGCGCAAGGTCAAGCTCAGCCGCACCAGCGCCGCGCGCGTGTTGCCGATCAGGGTGTAATTGAATTCGCAGGACGCGACATTGGCCGCCAGCAGCGCCGGCGCGGCGCTCGGATAGCTGTTCTGGGTCGCATTGAAACCGTAGTTGGCATGGCGCACCAGCACGCCGTTGGCGCAACTGTAGGTGACCGGCTGGCCGGTCACCTGGAAGCGGTGCATCGGATGGGCCATCGGCGGGTTCTGGACGGCGAAGGGATTGGCCTTGAGCGTGATCACCTTGCTGGCGGCGTCGACCGCCGCCACTTCGGCGCGGTTGGTGGGCACGGCCGCGTATACGTTGGCGGCGTCGCCGCTGATCATCAGGTTGTTGACCACCACCAGGTCGCCGGCGGCGATTTGCTGGGGGCCTTCCTGCAGCGGCCCGAGCACGCGGAAAGTCAGGTCGGCCGGGTCGACGAAGTTCAGGTGGTCGCCGGCCGGATTGTTGGCCGGCACCAGCGTATCTTCGGCCGCCAGGTAGCGCCCGCCGGTCTTGGTCGGCACGAATTCGATGGCGTTGCCCGACACCCGCACCGTGTTCGGCAGGGCCAGGCGGATTTCGCGCACCATGCGCCGCACCGCCGTATCGGCCGTGTCGGCCAGTTCGGCGCGCCCGGCGCTGTCGACATAATTTTGCACCGGCAGGCGCAGGAAGGTGGCGACGATGGCGCCCAGGATGCCGGTGATGACGATCACCACGATCGCTTCGATCAGGGTAAAGCCGTGCTGGCGGGCGCGCGCGCTCATGGCGGCGCATTCGGTGCGTAGCGCACGCGGTAGCCTTCCAGCACCACGCTTTCCACGTTGTTGAAATAGACGGCGATGCGGATCGCCAGCGCTTCGGTCTGCGGCACTTGCCGCCCCACCGGGCCGAGGGCGCCGGTGGGCGTGACGGTCAGCATGACCGTATAGCCGGGCAAGGCGATTTCCTGGCCGGCGGCGTCGCTCAGCCTGCCCGCATTGAGGAAGGCGGCGCTCGGGGCGCCGTAGGCGGCCACGTAATCGTTGACGTTGTCGAAGGGACGCGTGGCGCCGGCCTCGTTGCCGACGTTCTCGACCAGGCTGGCGCAGTTCTCGCCGCCCAGGGCCGGCGCCTTGGCCTCCTCGACCCTGGCGTCGGTCGCGTCGCAAAAGGTGAAGCGGGCCAGCTGGACTTCTTCCATCAAGCCTTCGGCCAGCATCAGCGCCTGCTTGCGCACCAGCGGATCGGCGCTGGTGCGGGTGGTCAGGTTCATGGCGCTGAGGATGCCGGCCAGACCGACCCCGATGATCACCATGAAGATGATCAGTTCGACAAAGCTGATGCCGCGCTGGCGCGCCAGCGTGGGGCGATGCAGGCGTGGGGGCTCAATGTACATAGCCGGTCTCGGCTTCGACCACCAGGCTGGCGCTGTTGGCGCCGGCCTTGACCGTCATGGTCATTTTTGAAAAACCGGCCCCGCCCACGCCCGGACGGCCCAGCGAATCGAAAGAAAACATGGCGGTGGCGGGACTGGTGACGTAGCTAACGCCGCCCAAGGTGCCTTCGCAAGCCCAGATTGCGGACTGGTCGCAGCGGTTCAGGGTGGTTTTTTCGCCGCTGTTGCTGCCGGAAGCGGCCGGCACGCGTCGGTTGACCGGACACGCGGCGGCGTCGGCGAAGCACAGCGCCACGCTGGCGCCGTCGAGGCGCACGAAGACGGAACGGTTCTGGGCCACGGCCACTTTCTGGCCATAGCGGATCAGGGCTTTTGCCTGCTCGGTGAAGGCGGGTGCGTCATACCCGGCGCGGTCGAACCAGCGGGTCGCCGCGGCGGCGCCGAGGATGCCGACGATCACCATCACGGTGATCAGCTCGACCAGCGTAAAGCCTTGCTGGCCGCTGCGCTGGCGTGGGACCTGCTTGCTCATGGGGGTGTTGCAGGATGGACTGGCGCGATGGGGTGCGGCCGTGGCCGCGCTACCCATGCTGCGATGCGCCAGTCGGTCAGTCACGCTCGGCGACTGCTTAGCAGGACGTGATCTTGACGGTGATCACAGGCGGCGTTGCATCGGTGGCAGGCGCCACTGCGGCAACGGCTGGTTTGTAGTGCACGTAGCAGTTCAGGCCCTTGACGGTGCCCTTCACGCTCAGCGGCACGATGGCCACTTCGCCAGCCGCGGTGGTCGGCGCGTTGGTGCCGCCGCCGGCGGTGGTGATGAGTTCGTAGTCGGTGTCTTTCAGGCCGGCAGCTTCGAGCAGCGCGGCGTTACCGGTAGGATAGCCGTTGGTCACGCCCACCTGGGTGCCTTCGAGCGACACGGTGGCCGTCGGGGCGATCAGGAACTTGCCGTGCACCATGGCCGACACCGCTTCCAGCGAACCCTTGCCCGCCTTCATGGTGGCGCCGCGGGCGTCGCCGCCGAGATCGGCGAATTTCGGCAAGGCGGTGGCCGCCAAGATGCCGAGGATGACGATGACGACGATCAGTTCGATCAGGGTGAAACCAGCTTGGGTGGCGTGGCGGAACTTACCGATGGATTGCATTTTCATGTGAATCTCCAATTCGTTTTAAGCAGTGAACAATGAGGTGCGTAACAGAAACACGAGTACCGTATTCTTTAACGGCGGTTTATCTATTAACTTGAGTAAGGGCAACGGTCCGTGCTTCTGGCGTACCACTCTGCTTGGCGGGGATTGTGGGCAAGCGAGATAATTCTACCTTGAAACTTATGCGTTTCGCGGTGCCTTGTGGAAATTTCTTTTCCCTGCTTATCAAGTACACCAGCGTTTTCGTCTTGCGGTCGAAATACCAGTTGCCGGGAGCGACCTGCTCCGGGGTGGGCGTGAAGTATTCGCCGGCATAATTGCGCGGTTTTTCGGCGAGCAAGTCGATCGGGTTTTTCCCGGCGAGCGAGGCGATTTCCGCCTCTTTGCCACGCACCTGCAACTGGCCGACCTTCAACACCAGCGCGGTGCGCAGCACCCCGGCGAGCTGCTCGACGGCGGCCAGTTCGGCCCGTTCGCGGTAGTCCAGCAAGCGTTGTAAAAGCACCCCCGTGAGTATCGCCACCACCACCGCGCACACCGCCAGTTCCAGCAGCGAAAAGCCACGCGCACCTGACAACGTTGATGGGGTGGCAATCTGTCTCATTTATGCAAAGCGGCTTTGCCCAGGTCCCAGATCGGCAAGAAAATGCCGAGCGCCAGCACCAGCACCATCGCCCCCAGGAACACGATCATGATCGGCTCGATCTGGGCCGACAAGGTTTTCAGTTCGTAATCGACCTCGCGCTCGTACATTTGACCGATTTCATCCATCAGGTCGTCGAGCGAGCCGGTTTCTTCGCCCACGGCGATCATCTGCAGCACGATCGGCGTAAATACCCCGGCCGCCACCGCCGTGCGCAAGATGCTCTCGCCGCGTTCGACGCCATCGCGCATCGATTCCACGCGCGAGGACAAGTAGGCGTTGTCGACCGTTTGCGAGACCACCGTGAGCGCCTGCACCATCGGCACCCCGCTCTTCATCGACAGCGCGAAACTGCGCGCAAAGCGCGCCATGGTGCCTTTCAGGATGATCTTGCCGGCGATCGGGAGGCGCAGGCGCACCCGGTCCCACCACATGCGCCCTTCCACCGAGTTGATATACGTGCGCCAGCCGAAGAAACCCATCAGCGAGCCCACCAGCAGCGCCGGCCAGAAACGCACCATGAAGTTCGAGCTGCCGATCAGGATGCGGGTCATCAGCGGCAGTTGCGAATTGAAGCTTTCGAACACCTTCACGAACTGAGGAATGACGAAAATGTTCACCACGATCATCGCCAGCAGCATCGCGATCATGACAAAGGTCGGGTAGCGGGTGGCGGTCTTGACCCGTTCGCGCATGTCGCGGTCGAATTCCAGATGGTCGAACAGGCGCAGGAACACGTCTTCCAGGCGCCCGGTCATCTCGCCCACGCGCACCATCGACAGGTAAAAGTTCGAAAACACGGTCGGATGGCGGCGCATCGCGGCCGACAGTTCGCGCCCGGAGTCGAGCGACTCGCGCAAGTCCTTGATGACCTTGCCGAACGACTTGCTGATGGCCGATTCCTGCAACCCGGCCAGGCCGCGCATGATCGGCACGCCCGACTTGAGCAGGGTGTAGAGTTGACGGCTGAACAACTGGACGTCCATCGAGGTGACTTTTTTCTCGAACAGGCGCTCGAAAAAGCCTTCCTCGACGCCGGTCGTGACCGCGCGGCTGGTCTGGGTGATATCGAGCGGGGTGACGCCGTTGCCGAACAACTGGTCGGCCACGGCCCCGCTGTCGGCGCCTTCCAGCACGCCTTGCATCAGCTCGCCTTTGGCATTACGTCCCTTGTAGGCGAAAAACGGCACGGTTTATTCCTCGATCTGATTACTGATGCGCATCGCTTCGGACACCGTGGTGCGGCCCTGGACCGCCAGTTGCACAGCGTGGCGGCGCAAGGTTTCGCCCTGCATTTCGGCGTGCGCGGCCTTGAGGAAGTGGGCCGGGTCGGGATGGTTGGCGGCGTCCACCACGGCGGACGTCATTTCCAGCAGTTCGTACACGCCGGTCCGGCCGCGGTAGCCCATGCCGTTGCAATGCGAGCAACCTTTGCCGTGATAGAACTGGGTGGTCTCGGCCAGCTCGCGCAGTTCGGCGCGCAGCCATTGGCGCTCGGTCGGCGTGGTTTGATAGGTGGTGCTGCAACTTTCGCAGATCACCCGCACCAGGCGCTGCGCCAGCACCGCTTGCAGGGAACTGCCCACCATGTAGCGCGGCACGCCCATGTCCATCAGGCGCAGCGGGGTGCTGGCGGCGTCGTTGGTGTGCAGGGTCGAGAGCACCAGGTGACCCGTCATCGCGGCGCGCAGGCCGATCTGGGCAGTTTCCTGGTCGCGCATCTCGCCCACCAGGACGATGTCGGGATCCTGGCGCAGCGCCGAGCGCAGCACGCGCGCGAACGTGAGCTCGATCTTGTCGTTGACCTGCACCTGGTTAATGCCGGGCAAGCGGTACTCGACCGGATCTTCGACCGTGATCAGCTTTTTCTCGACGGAATTGAGTTCCGACAAGGCGCTGTACAGGGTGGTGGTCTTGCCGCTACCGGTCGGGCCGGTGACCAGCACCAGGCCGTTGGGGCGCTGCACGATGGCGCGGAATTTTTCCACCAGGCGCGCCGGCATGCCGATCGCGTCCAGGCGCAGGGTGGTGCCGCCCTGGTTCAAGAGCCGCATGACCACCGATTCGCCGTACTGGGTCGGCATGGTCGAAATCCGCACGTCGATGCGCTGCTGCTTGACCTTGACGGCGAAGCGGCCATCCTGCGGCAAGCGCTTTTCGGAAATGTCGAGGTCGGACATGAGTTTCAGGCGCAGCGCCAGCGGCGTGGCGATCTTGATATCGGCCTCGGTTTGCAGGTGCAGCACGCCGTCGATGCGGAAACGGATTTGCAGCCGCGTTTCCTGCGGTTCGATGTGGATATCCGAGGCGCGCACCTGGGTGGCGTCGTCGAACACCGATTGCAGCAGCTTGACGATGGGCGCTTCTTCCAGGCCCGGATTGGCGGCCAGGGTGCCGAAGTCGACGAAGGTGTCGCCCAGGTCCTGTTCGAGTTCGCGCGCGAAGTCGGTGATCTCGTCGGTGCGGCGGTAGATGCGGTCGATCGCGGCCAGCACTTCGGTCTCGTTGACCACGGCCAGTTCGATATTGCGTTTGACCAGGCGCGCGATCTCGTCGTAGGCGAACAGGTCGGTCGGGTCGGACATGCCGATCAGCAGGACGCCGCGGCGGTCTTCCAGGGCGATGGCGCGGAAGCGCCGGGCCTGGGTTTCCGGCAACTGGCGCACGATGTCCGGATTGGTGTTGTAGAACTTGAGGTTAATGTAGGGAATATCGAGCTGCTTGGCGAGCGCGCCCGAGATCTGTTCCTCGGTGACGAAACCGTTTTCGATGAACACGCGGCCGAGTTTGCGGCCGGTGCGCTTTTGGTCTTGCAACGCCGCACCCAATTGCTCTTCGGATAACAGCTTTTGCTGGACGAGGATTTCGCCGAGGCGGACTTTTTCTGGCCGTGCCATGAAGACCCTTGTTGAATGCTTGTCGAGAGAATAAGACGGCGGCTGCGCCTGACGCCCACCGCACTTAGCGCCGTCATTCCCGCGCAGGCGGGAATCCAAGCGCTGCTCGCTAAGCGAAGATGCCTTGGATTCCCGCCTGCGCGGGAATGACGGTTTTAGAGTTAGCGGCATTTGCATTCGCGCGCGCAAGACCGTCGAACTATTCTATTCCAGAAACACTCGTTTTTTACAATCGCAATGATTTTGTGTCGTACTAACGTGCAAGCATTGTGCAAGCGATACTGAATAGGCTACAGTCGGAGCCTCATCCCCTGCTCAACCTTGCCAAACTCGCCAACATTGCCAACATGAGCACACCCGCGCTGCGCTTTCGCCAGCTAGTCAAACGCTACGCCGGCACGCCGGTGCTGGAAGGTATCGACCTCGACATCGCGCCCGGCGAATGCGTGGGCCTGGTCGGCGTCAACGGCGCCGGAAAAACCAGCCTGCTCAAATGCCTGTTCGATTTCGTGCGCGTCGACAGCGGCAGCATCGACATCTTTGGCCGCAGCCACCGCGAACCCGGCGCGCGCCGCCCGCTGGCCTTCCTGCCCGAACGCTTCATGCCGCCCTATTACCTCAGCGGCGCCGAATTCCTCGCCTACATGGCCAAACTGCACGGCAACCGCTACGACAGCGCCGAGGCCCACGCCATGCTTGACGCCCTGGACCTCGACCACGCGGCCCTCGCCATGCCCGCACGCAAGCAATCGAAAGGCATGACCCAAAAGCTCGGCCTGGCCGCCTGCTTCCTGGCCAACAAACAAGCCTACGTGCTCGACGAACCCATGAGCGGCCTCGATCCCAAGGCGCGCGCCCGCCTGAAAGAGCGCCTGCAACACGCGCGCGCCCAGGGCGCCACCGTGTTTTTCAGCTCGCACGCGCTGGCCGACATCGAGGAACTGTGCGACCGCATGGCCATCCTGCACGGCGGCCGGCTGCGCTTCATCGGCACCCCGGCGGCCTGCCGCGCCGCCTACGATGCGGCCACGCTGGAACAGGCCTTCCTCGCATGCGTGCACTGAATCCCCGGAATCAACAACTTATGTATCACCAACATTTCGGCCTGCACCAGTCGCCCTTCGGCATCACGCCCAACCCGGCCTTCTTCTACGCGGGCAACACGCGCGGCGAGATCCTCGACGCCCTGCTCTACGCGGTCGAGCACGGCGAAGGCATTGTCAAGGTGACCGGTGAAGTAGGCAGCGGCAAAACCATGCTGTGCCGCATGCTGGAAAACCAGTTGCCGAAGCACATAGACGTGATCTACCTGGCCAACCCGACCCTGAAAAACACCGAAGTCGCCTACGCCATCGCCGGCGAACTCGAACTCGATGTGAGCGGCAAGCGCATCGATGAAGTCACGCGCATGCTGCAAGCGGACCTGATCGCCCGCCACAGCGCCGGCAAGCAGGTGGTGCTGCTGGTCGAGGAAGCCCAGGCCATGCCCCTGGAAACGCTGGAAGAAGTGCGCCTGTTCTCTAACCTGGAAACGGCGCGCCACAAGCTGCTGCAGATCGTGCTGTTCGGACAACCCGAGCTCGACGCGCACCTGAACCTGGCCAGCATGCGCCAGTTCAAGGAGCGCATCACCCACAACTTCGTGGTGCCGGCCATGCCGCCCGATGTGATTCCCGACTTCCTGGCATTCCGCCTGCATGCGGCCGGCTACAACGGCCCGGCCGTGTTCAGCGCCGCCGCCACCAGGCACATCGCGCGCGTGTCGCAAGGGATCGTGCGCCGCATCAACATCCTGGCCGACAAAGCCCTGATGGCGGCCTACATCGACGAGTCCGGCCGGGTCGAAGCGCGCCACGCCAGGGCGGCAATCGCCGACTGCGCCTTTGCCAGCCCACGCAGGGCCGCCGGCAAGACGCTGGCAATGGCCGTTGTCGGCATGACCACGCTATCGTTGCTGGCGTGGCTTGTTTCGCGCAGCATCTTCTTCCATTAGACGTGCGGCAATTGCCCCAGGCTTACTTTTCCGCCATTATTGTGCCTTGGCACTCAAGAGCGCACCAATGACCCTGAAAAAACCTGTTTTTCCGCTGAGCACTGCCGGCAGCGCCATTGCCTGCGTCGTCTTGAGCGCGTGCGCCACGCCCACCATGACCGGTTCGCCCTCGCATGTGACGGAAACGCCGCGCGCCGCCGGCCGCATTCCCGATCCGGTGCTGCACAGTGCGCCGCTGCCGCCGCCCAAAGCCACGCCCAAGGTCGAGACCTACAGCGTGACGGTGCACAAGGTGCCGGTGCAGTCGCTGCTGTTCGCGCTGGCGCGCGACGCCCGCCTGAACGTGGACATCCACCCCGGCATTGAAGGCACGGTCACCCTGAACGCGCTCGACCAGACCCTGCCGCAATTGCTGACCCGCATCGCGCGCCAGGTCGACATGCGCTACGAGATCGACGGCGCCACCCTGACCGTGCTGCCGGACACGCCGGTGTGGCGTAATTACAAGGTCGATTATGTGAACATGGCGCGCAGCACCAATAGCAGCGTCAACATCGCCACCCAGATTTCGACCGCCGGCGGCGGGTCGAGTTCCCCGACCCTGACCAACGCCAACGGCTCCACCAGCGGCGGCGCGGCGGCGGGCAATACCGGGTCGGGCAATAACAATTCAACCACCTCGGTCACCAACCGCTCGGAAAACAACTTCTGGGGCAGCCTGGAAAAGAATATCCGCGACATGCTGCGCGAAACGACGCTGGGCGACGCGCCGAGCACGATCTCGTCGGCGCCGCCGGCAGCGGTGCAGGCGGCGCCAGGCGCGGCCCCGGTCGCGCCCAATCAACCAGCGCAGGCGACCCAGCCCGTGCCCGTGCCCGACAACGTGCTGGCCGCCTTCAACGCCTCATCGGGCGAGCGCCAGCGCAACGCGCCCTCGGTGATCGTCAACGCCGAAGCGGGTTTACTGGCCGTGCGCGCCAGCGGCCGCCAGCACGAAAAAATCCAGCAATTCCTCGACATCGTGCTCGGCAGCGCCAAGCGCCAGGTGCTGATCGAAGCGACCATCATCGAAGTGCGCCTGTCCGACCAGTATCAGCAAGGCATCAACTGGAGCCGCGTGCGCGACGGCGTCTCGGGCGGCCTGTCGCTGACGCAAAGACAGGTCGGCACCGCGCCGCTATCGTCGAACGTGGTGGTGGGCGCCACGCCCGGCATCTTCGCCCTCAATTACGTCAATCCGACCTCGGCGCTGGGCAACATCACCGCCGCGATCCAGTTGCTCGAATCGTTCGGCAAGGTCAAGGTGTTGTCCAGCCCCAAGATCAGCGTGCTGAACAACCAGACCGCGATGCTGAAGGTGGTCGACAACAACGTCTTCTTCACCATCAAGGTCACGCCCGCCGTGATCGGCGTGAACGGCAACGTCACCACCCCGGCCACCTACGAATCGCGGCTCGAGACGGTGCCGGTCGGCTTTGTCATGAGCGTCACGCCGCAGATTGCCGACAACGACGAAGTCACGCTCAACGTGCGCCCGACCATCACCCGCATCGTCGACTACGTGCAAGACCCGAATCCGGCCCTGGCCGCCGAAAAAGTGACCAGCCGGGTGCCGGTGATCCAGGCGCGCGAAATCGAATCCATCCTCAAGGTCTACAGCGGCGATATTTCCGTGCTGGGCGGGCTGATGCAGGACTCGGTCGACAACGCCAAGGACGCCGTGCCGGGCGCGGGCCAGGTGCCGATCTTCGGCAACCTGTTCTCGTACCGTAACGAAAAAGTCAGCAAGACCGAACTGGTGATCTTCATCCGTCCGGTGGTGGTCAAGAACGCCAGCGTGAATGGCGACTACAAGGATTACCGTTACCTGCTGCCGGACAGCACCGGCGCAGCTTCGGCGCCATACGCCGAGCCGTACTCCGAACCCGTGCGCGTAAAGGTGAACTGACATGAGCCTGTTGATGCAGGCGCTCAAGAAAGCCGAGCGCGCCAAGCAAAACCATGTGCCGGACGAGGAACTGGCCAAGCCCTCCGAAGCCTACGACGAGGTGCTGGCGCTCTCACCGCAGGAGGACGCCAGGGCCGCCGAGCCGCTGACCCTGTCGCCGCTGGACGCCGCGCCGGCCGAAGCTTCGGCTAGCGCGTCGGCTGCCGCGCCGGCTGGCGCGCGCACCGGGCCGGCCATCGACTTCGCCCCCGAGGCGCCGCGCATGGCCACGCCCGATCCGCAGGCCGAACCGCCGCGCCGCTCGCGCAACGCCCCGCCGCCAGCGCCGCCCCGGGTCAAGGCCCAGAAGCGCGCCATGGCGGCGCGCATCGACGCGCGCACCATCCGCATCGCCGTGCTCGGCAGCATCGCCGTGCTGATAGCCGCCGTGTTCGGCTATATCTACTGGCACGCCGTGTACGGCCCCGGTTCCAGCCGCGGCTTGCCGATGGTGCCGATGCCGGGCCAGAACCAGCCGCTGGCAAGCGCTCCCGACGCCGGCGTGGCCGGGGTGCAAGTGGTTGCCGCCCAAGCCGGCATGGAAGCGCCGGCGTCGCAGCCGGTCCAGGCGTATGCGCCGTCAACGCCGGCGCCCTCCTCGCGCGAGCAGATGCCGCCGGATGAAGCGATGCGCCTGGCGCAGCTGCAACAGCAGGCGCCGCCGCAAGCGGCCGCACCCGCGCCCGTGCCAAACAGCGCCAGTGCCCGCACCGTGGCGGCGGCCGATACGAGCGGCATCCGCGTGGCCCGGGTCGCCAAGCCGGAGCAAGTGAACCCCTCGCTCCAGAACGGCTTTACGGCCTACAACAACGGCGACCTGCCGGCCGCGCGCCAGAGCTACCAGTCGGTGCTGCGGCAAGACCCGAACAACCGCGACGCCCTGCTCGGCATGGCCGCGCTCGCCGCGCGCGACAACCAGGCCGAGCAAGCCGCCGGCATCTACGCGCGCCTGCTCGAGCTCGATCCGAACGACAACGACGCGCTGGCCGGCCTGTCCAGCGTGCGCCAGGGCGACCCCGGCCAGTCCGAAGGGCGCCTGCGCCGCATGGCCGAGCGCAATCCCGAATCCGGCCCCTTGCTGTTCGCGCTGGGCAACCTGTACGCGCGCCAGGGCCGCTGGCCGGAAGCCCAGCAGCACTACTTCCGCGCCTATTCGGCCAACCCGAACAACGCCGACTACGCCTTCAACCTGGCCATTGGCCTGGACCGCCTGAACCAGGGCAAGCTGGCATTGACGTACTACCAGCGCGCGCTGGAGCTGGCGCCGCGCGGCGCCGTCAATTTCGACCGCGACGCGGCGGCCACGCGCGCGCGCGAACTGGGCGCGCAAGTGGGCGGACCATAAGCGCATGACGGAACACGCAAAATTCCCCCTCGGTAAACTGCTGATCCAGAAAGGGGTCATCAGCGAAGACCAGCTGCGCATCGCCCTGATCGAGCAAAAACGCTCAAGCGAGCCGCTCGGCAAACTGCTCATCACGCTCGGTTTCGTCACCGAAGCGACAGT
Source organism: Massilia rubra (assembly GCF_011682065.1). Classification (GTDB taxonomy): domain Bacteria; phylum Pseudomonadota; class Gammaproteobacteria; order Burkholderiales; family Burkholderiaceae_D; genus Telluria_A; species Telluria_A rubra. The sequence continues at coordinate 30,468 of NZ_VUYU01000038.1, forward strand.
GCGCGAAGCGCTGTCCGAAAACCTGAACCAGCAAAGCGCCGACCTCACCAGCCTGGTGGTCGACGCCATCGCCTTGAAACTGATCCCGAAAGACGTGGCCAAGCGCTACCGCGTCTTCCCGATCGTGTACGAGCGCGATACCGACAACCTGATCCTGGCCATGGCCGACACCAGCAACATCGTTGCACTCGACCAGATCAGCGCCATGCTGGTCAAGGGCATCACGATCGAGGCCATGCTGGTCAACGAATCGGACATCACGCGCGCCATCGACCAGTACTACGGCTTCGAACTGTCGATCGACGGCATCTTGCTGGAGATTGAAACCGGCGAAGTCAATTACGCCGCCATGGCCGCCACCACCGACGAATACAGCCAGCCGATGGTGCGCCTGATGGACGCGCTGCTGGCCGACGCGGTGCAGAACGGCGCCTCCGACATCCACTTCGAGCCGGAACAGAGCTTCCTGCGCATCCGCTACCGCATCGACGGCATCCTGCGCCAGATCCGCAGCCTGCACAAGTCGTACTGGCCGGCGATGGCGGTGCGCCTGAAGGTGATGAGCAACATGAACATCGCCGAATCGCGCGCGCCGCAGGACGGGCGCATCTCGATCAAGTTCTCGGGCCGCCAGATCGACTTTCGCGCCTCCGCGCAACCGACCACGCACGGCGAAAATTTTGTGCTGCGCGTGCTCGATCGCCAGAAAGGCCTGGTGCCGCTGGACGGGCTGGGACTGGGCGAGGACGAACTGCACTTATTGAAACTGATGATCGCGCGCCCGCACGGCGTGATCCTGGTGACCGGGCCGACCGGTAGCGGCAAGACCACCACCCTGTACTCGATCCTGAACCACATCAACACCGAGAGCGTGAACATCATGACCTTGGAAGACCCGGTCGAGTACCCGATGAACATGATCCGCCAGACCTCGATCAACGAATCGGCCAAGATGGGCTTCGCCGAAGGCATCCGCTCGATGATGCGGCAGGACCCGGACATCATCCTGGTCGGCGAAGTGCGCGACAAGGAGACCGCCGAGATGGCGTTTTCGGCCGCCATGACCGGGCACCAGGTGTACACCACCCTGCACACCAATTCGGCCATCGGCTCGGTCTCGCGCCTGCTCGACATCGGCATCCTGCCCGACATCATGGCCGGGAACATCATCGGCATCATCGCCCAGCGCCTGGTGCGGCGCCTGTGCCAGTCATGCAAGACCGAGTCGATCGCGGACGCGACGGAGCGGCGCCTGCTTGGATTGAAACAGGAAGACCCGCCGGCCACCATCTGCCAAGCGGCCGGCTGCGAAGCCTGCGGCCACCAGGGCTACAAGGGCCGCATGGCGATCATGGAACTGCTCAAGGTGAACGCCGACATCGACGAAGCCATCGCCCGCCGCGCCTCGCTGCGCGAACTGAAAGAGACGGCGCGCGCCGCGGGCTTTCGCTCGCTGGTGGACGACGGCGTGCGCCGCGTGCTGGAGGGCGCCACCTCGCTCGACGAAGTGGCGCGCGTGGTCGACCTGACCGACAGGCTGGCCTGATGCCGCTGTACGCCTACCGCGCAATGGACCTGGCCGGCCAGATGGTGCCCGGCGCCATGGACGCGACCAACAGCGCCGACCTGGAACTGCGCCTGCGCCGCATGGATCTGGACCTGATTGACTTTCGCGTGGCGGGCCAGAGGGCGGTCGCTTTCGGCAAGCGCGTGGTGCGGCGCACGGACCTGATCAACTTCTGCTTCCACATGGAGCAGCTGACCGCCGCCGGCGTGCCGATCCTCGACGGCCTGGGCGACCTGCGCGACTCACTCGACCACCCGCGCTTTCGCGAGATCGTCACCGACCTGATCGAGTCGATCGAAGGCGGCTTGACCCTGTCCGAAGCGCTGCGCCACCACGACGAAGTGTTCGACAACACCTTTACCAGCCTGATTACGGCGGGCGAATCGAGCGGCAAGCTGGCCGAGGTCTTCCGCAACCTGTCGGAAAGCCTGAAATGGCAGGATGAACTGGCCGCCCAGACCAAGAAAATCATCACCTACCCGATCGTGGTCGCGGTGGTGGTGCTGGCCGTGACCTTCTTCCTGATGATCGTGCTGGTGCCGCAACTGACCTCCTTCATCAAGAACATGGGTGGCGAGCTGCCGTTCCATACCAGGGCGCTGATCGCGGTATCGAATGTGTTCATCCACTACTGGGCCATCTTGCTCGCCCTGCCGCTGCTGGCCTGGTTCGGGGGGCGCGCGTGGCTGCGCCGCAGCGACAGCGCGCGCATGCTGGCCGACGGGCTCAAACTGCGCCTGCCGCTGATCGGCCCCGTGCTGCACAAGATCATCCTGGCGCGCTTCGCCACCTTTTTCGGGCTGATGTACGGCTCCGGCATCACCATCCTCGAATGCATCCGCCTGTCCGAAGGCATTGTCGCCAACCGCGTGGTGGCGGCTGGCCTGCAACGCGCGGCGCATTTGATCTCGGACGGCCAGAGCGTGACCCTGGCGTTCCAGAACAGCGGCATCTTTCCGCCGCTGGTGCTGCGCATGCTGCGCGTGGGCGAATCCACCGGCTCGCTCGAGAGCGCGCTGCGCAACGTCAGCTACTTCTATAATCGCGAAGTGAAGGAAATGATCGAGCGCGTGCAGTCGCTGATCGAACCGGCCATGACGGTCACGCTTGGCCTGCTGCTCGGATGGATCATGCTGTCCGTGCTGGGACCGATCTACGACACCATGAGCCAGTTGAAAACCTAAGGACGGGTGTGCTGCCTAAACAATTATTCTACGTGACGAACGACCGGCTGTGCGCCTTCGACTGGCGCGCCGGCACGCTCACGCCCGGCCCCTGCTTTGGCGCCGACCGGGATGGCATGGACGCCTTCGCGCGTCATCTCGATGGCGCGCAACAGGCGCGCGCCTACCTGGTCGCCGACCTGGTCGAAGAAGACTTCGCGCGCTGCCTACTGCCGCACGTGCGTGGCCGGGCCGGGCGCAGCCTGGTCGAACGGCGCCTCTCGCACGCCTACCGCGACACCCCGTTCCGCCACGCCGAGATCCAGGACCGCGACAGCGAAGGCCGGCGCGACGACCATACCCTGTTCTCGGCCCTGACCAACGCCGCCATGGTGCAGCCGTGGGTGGCGCTGATGGAGCAGAACAAAGTCCCGCTGGCGGGGCTGTATTCGGCGGCGCACCTGTCGGCGCAGCTGGTGCGGCGGATGGGCATCGCCCAGGAACACCTGCTGCTGATCGCCGAACAAGGCGGCGGCCTGCGCCAGAGCTATTTCCAGGGTCCTCACCTCAAATTTTCGCGCCTGACGGTGCTCGCCGCGCACGACAACGTGGTCGAAGCGACAGCCTCCGAGACGGCCAAGATGCAGCAGTTCCTGACCAGCACCCGCCTGCTGGGACGAGGCCAGATGCTGCACGTGGTGGTGCTCGCGCCCCTGGCGCGCGTGGAAGCGCTGGAACAGCGCTGCGAGGACGACCATGAACTGGCCTTTCACTTCGTCGACATCGACAGCGCCTGCGCGCGCCTCAAGCTGGCCGGGGACGTGGAGACGGCCGAACAGCTGTTACTAAGCCTCTTGGGGCGCGACGCGCCACCGGGCCAGTACCCGCCTGGCGCGGCCGGACGCTTTTACCAGCTCTGGCGCGCGCGCCTGGCGCTCAACTGCGCCAGCGCCGCGATCGCGTTGGTGGGCGCGCTGTGGCTGCTGGCCAGCGTGTGGGGCGGCGTGCGCGACGACCAGGAAGGAACGCGCCTGCTGGTCGAGGCGGCGCAACTGGACGCGCGCTACCGCGCCATCATGGCGAGCCTGCCGCCGACGGCGGCGCGCAGCGCCAACATGAAGGCCGCGGTGCAGCTCGACGGCCTGCTCGCCGCCACAGCGCCCGCCCCCGCGCCGCTGGTGACGCTGGTGAGCCGCTCGCTCGAACGCGCACCGGCGATCCGCCTGCTGGCATTGGACTGGCAAGTGCAGCTGGCGCCGCAAACGGCGCAAGCGCCAATTGCGCAGCCGGGGCTCGACGCCGGTGCGCTGAAACAGGGCGACGGCGGCGCCGAACCGATCACCGCCAGCGTGGTCGGGCTGCCGGGGGCGCCGCAGCAGGTGCTGCGCATCGACGGCGAAGTCGAATTCGGACCATCGGACTACCGCGCCATCGTCGACAGCGTGAACCAGTTCGCGCGCGACATGGCGGCCAACCCCGGCGTGGCCGTGCACATCGTCGAAGCGCCGGTCGACGTGCGCCAGAGCGTCAAGTTAAGCGGCAAGACCGACAGCGGCGATGCCGCTTCCGTCAAGCCCCGCTTTGCCATCAACGTGACCTGGAAACCATGATGGCCAAGCCGAAACCCGCGCGCGGCAAGCAGGCCGACGCCAGCACGCCGGGCTGGCGCGATGAACTGGACTTGATCGGCGCGCCGGCCAGGCTGTGCGCCGGGGTGCTGCTCGGCGCCGCACTGCTGGTGGGCGCCGCGTCGTGGCACGCTGCACAGCAGGCGGGCGAACTGGCGCAAGCGGCCCGGGTGCGCGCCGCCGCGTCCAGCCGCTTCCAGAACGTCGAATCGGAAAAACAGGACATCGCCATCTACCAGCCGCGCTTCGTGGAACTGCAGGCCGGGGGATTGATCGGCGACGAAAACCGGCTGGCGTGGATCGAAGCGATCAAGGCGATCCAGGGCAACCGTAAACTGATATCGGCCAGTTACGAGATCGAACCGCAGCAGGCGCTGGTGCTGGCAAGCCCGATGGCGCTGGGCGACTACCAACTGCGCGGCAGCCGCATGCGCGTCGAGCTGGGGCTGGTGCACGAACTCGACCTGTTCCACTTCATCGACGACCTGCGCGGCGCCGGGCGCTTCACGGTCCAGGACTGCAAAATGAAACGCACCGACGCACCGGCCGAATCGGTCGGCGTGGCGCGCCTGAGCGCCAACTGCACGCTGGTGTTCCTGACGCTTGCCAAAGGAACGCCATGAAATTGATGATCAGCGCCTGCATCCTGCTCGGCGCAGCCATGACTGCCCAGGCCCAGGCCCAAATTGGGCGCCTGTTCACCACGCCGGCCGAACGCCAGCAGCTCGACATCGCGCGCGGCCTGGTGGCGCCCCCGCCACCGCCCCCGGTGCTGGCGGGGCCGCCCGCGCCGCAGCCGATGACCGTCAACGGCTTCGTGCGGCGCAGCGGCGGCAAGTCCACCGTGTGGGTCAACAACGAGGCGCAGGATGGCGCGCGCAACCGCTTGAGCGGGCCGGCGCAGGCGCCGCGCGTGACGGTGACGTTGCCCTCGGGCCGGGAGGTGAGCGTCAAGCCGGGACAGAGCGTCGACGCCAACGCCGGCACTGTCAGCGAGCACCAGCCATGAAGCGCGCGCAGGCAGGATTCAGCCTGGTCGAAATGGCGGTGGTGCTGGTCATCGCCGGCCTGATGATCGGCGGCTTGCTCACGCCGCTGGCGGTGCAGATGGAGCAGCGCAAAATCAGCGACACCCAGAAAACCATGGACGAAGCGCGCGAAGCGCTGATGGGTTTCGCGCTGCGCAATGGCTACCTGCCGTGCCCCGCCGTCTCGCCGGTCAACGGCCTGGAAGACCGCAGCGGCGCCACCTGCCGCGACGGCAAGCGCCAGGGCGTGCTGCCTTGGGCCACGCTCGGCCTGCCCAAGCTCGATAGCTGGGGGCGCGCATTCCACTACAGCGTGGCGCCAGCCTACAGCAACAGCGGCGCCATGTTCACGCTGCAAAGCCCGCGCGACATCACCATCGGCACGCGCGATGCGCGTGGCAACCTGGTGGCGGCGACCGCCATCAACGACATCCCGGCGGTAATCGTCTCGCACGGGAAGAACGGCGCCGGCGGCTTTGGCGACACCGGCATCCGCACTCTCGATAACAGCACCACCAACGTCGACGAACGCACCAACGCCAACAGCACCGGGATCGCTTTCGTGGCGCGCACCCCGAGCGAGCGTCCCACCGCGCCGGGCGGCGAGTACGACGACCTGGTGATCTGGTTGTCGCCGAACGTGCTGTTCAACCGCATGGTTGCCGCCGGCACGCTGCCGCGCTAATCCATGTCGGGTCCGATTTTCACCATCGCCACGTACACCCTGCTCGAAGCGCTGCGCAACCGCCTGGCCTGGGTACTGGGCCTGCTTGCCATCGGCGCGGTGGCGCTGGGCGGCTTTCTGGGCCAACTGGCGCTCACCGAAAGCGGCGCACTGCAAGCGGCCCTGCTGGCGGCCCTGCTGCGCGTGTGCTGCGTGCTGCTGGTCGCGGGCTTTGTCGCCACCAGCGTGGTGCGCGAAACGGTCGACAAAGGCCAGGAACTGCTGCTTGCGCTGGCGCTGCCGCGCGCGGCATATGTGCTGGGCAAACTGGCGGGCTTCGCACTGGTGGCGCTGCTGCCCGCGCTGCTGTTTGGAGCGATGGCATTGACGCTGGCGCCGGCCCCCTGGTGCGCCGCGTGGGCGCTGTCGCTCTGGTGCGAACTGTGCATCGTCGCCGCATTTGCGCTGCTGTGCGTACTCACGTTCGGGCAGGTGCTTGCGGCGCTGGCGGCCACGCTGGCCTTCTATGTGCTGGCGCGCGCCATCGGTGCCCTGCAGGCGATGGCGCAGGATGCGGCGGCGCTGCCGCGCATCGCCATCGACGCGCTGTCGGCCGTGCTGCCGCATCTCGACCAGTTCACGCGCGGCGAATGGCTGGTGTACGGCGGCGCCCAGGTGACGCCGCTGCTGGCGCAAACGGCGATCTATGTGACCTTGCTGGGCGCCGCCGCGCTGTTCGACTTTTACCGCAAGGACCTGTGATGGCCTCGCGCGTGCCGCTGCCCGTCACGCTGCTGCTGCTTGGCGCGCTGGCGCTGCAGGTGAGCTACCAGGCCACGCGCGCGCCCCGGCAGCGCGCCCTGGCGACCCTGGCCCAGGCGCCACCGCTGGACGTGCTGCGCCTGGCCAGCCTGGGCGAACCGGTGGCGCTGGCCAAGGCCATGACGCTGCACGCGCAAGGCCAGGACGCGGCCGATACACCGCTCAACAGCATCGATTACGCGGCCTTGCGCAGCTGGTTCGAACGCATCGTCGACCTCGATCCGCGCGGGCAGGCGCCCTTGCTGGCCGCCAGCCAGGTGTACGCCGCCAGCACCGACCCGGCGCGCATGCGCATCATGCTCGATTTTGTCTACCGGCGATTTGGCGAAGACCCCGACCGGCGCTGGCCATGGCTGGCGCATGCGGCGCTGGTGGCGCGCCACCGGCTGCACGATGCGGCGCTGGCGCGCCACTATGCGCAAGCCATCCGCACGCGCACCACGCCTGGCGTGCTGCCCGCGTGGGCGCGCCAGATGGAACTGTTCATCCTCGACGACATGGGCGAGGACGACAGCGCCAAAGCGCTGATCGGCGCCATGCTGGCCACCGGCCAGGTCAGCGATCCGCGCGAACTGGCGTTGCTGGAACGGCGCCTGCACGACATTTCGGCGCGCCAGCGCCAGGCCCATCCTTGATAGGCTAGAATAATGTGCAGGAATACATGTGCACGAATAATGCGCCGCCACCACAGAGAGAATTCCATGCAACGACAACAAGGCTTTACCCTCGTCGAAATCGCCATCGTGCTGGTGATCATCGGCTTGCTGCTTGGCGGCGTGCTCAAGGGCCAGGGGCTGATCGACAGCGCCAAGGTCAAGAACATCATCCAGCAATCGAACTCGCTGTCGGCGGCGGTGAACGCCTACCAGGATAAATTCCGCGCGCTGCCGGGCGACGACGTGCTGGCCACCACCCATGTGGCGGGCGCGACAGCGAACGGCAACGGCGACGGCCAGATCACCGAATACTTGGCGGCGCCGCAGCACCTCGCCTTGTCCGGCTTCATTACCGGCGCCTACAACGGCACCACCGACTTCATGACCAGCGCCCAGGGCGGCGCGGTATACATCTACAACGACGCCGTGGGCGGGCGCAGCGGCAATGGTTTGCGCTTCGACAACCTGCCCGACTCCTTCGCCCAGCAGCTCGACAGCAAGCTCGACGACGGCGTCGCCAGCACCGGCGCCGTGCGCGCGACCGCCCCGTACACCAACACCGGCAGCATCGTCACCCGCACCGCCTTGTTTTTCTGACCCTACCGCAAGGACCCATGTTTCCTACCTCCCAGCGCCGGCGCGTGTTCTTGATGCGCCATGGCAGCGTTACCTATTTTGACGCCAGCGGCAAGCCCGTCCTTCCGGAAACCGTAGCGCTCAACGAGCAAGGCTGCGCCCAAGCCAGTGCCGCCGGACACGCCTTTGCCGCCGAAGGCATCCACTTCGACCGGGTGATCGTTTCCGGCCTGCCGCGCACGGTCGAAACGGCCACGCGCGTGCTCGCTGCGACAGGACAAGGGATAGACATCGAAATCTGGCCGGAGTTCGAAGAAATTCGCGGCGGGCGCCTGTCGACCATTGCCGATGCCGACCTGAAAGACGCGTTCACGGGGGCGTTCGAAGGCATGGTTGGAGAAGACAAGCGCTTTTTGGGAGGCGAATCGGTGGGCGAGCTGATGGACCGGATCCACCCGGCGGTAACGCGCCTGCGCGGCCAGGATGACTGGGACACGGTGCTGCTGGTGCTCCATGGCGGCGTGAACTGCGCGATTCTGTCGCTGGCGCTAACGGGGCAGCGCATGTTCCTGGGCGGGCTATCGCAAACGGCCGGCTGCATCAACGCGATCGACGTCGGTGAAGCCGAGGGCGACTGGGTGGTCCGTTTCGTCAACTACTCCCCGCCGGCCCCGCTACAAACGAGCACCCGCAGCACCACGATGGAACAACTGTACGAGCAATACCGCCTTTCTCGCTGACCATAAGATCACCACCACCCCTCAACCGGGGTCAGAGCTTTAACTTGAAACATTTCTCAATTGAGGTCAGACCCCGGTTGTAGGGATTGTGGAAGATATCGAGGGAAATTGGCGAAGGATTGCAGTAGGAATTCGCTTCAGAGCATCCTTGCGCGCGTCGCCTTCCCTCTGAAAAGACGTACATCATTGGCCAAACAAATGTCCTGATAGCAAAACCGGGGTCTGACCTCTGATTCGCAATGTTCCGTCGATTTCCACGTTTTATCGCTACCTGTGCAACTATTGCTAGTTAAAGCTCTGACCCCGGTTGTAGGGAAAGCAGAAATTAGTACGATCGTTCTATTCATGAGCTAGAATAGATCTCACATAACCAGCAGGAGACAAGATGTTCGAGGAAATGATGGGGACCAAGCCGGTCTCGGAGCGCCAGAAATTCGACGTCGATGCCCTCGACGCTTATCTGCGCGCGCATGTGCAGGGCTATCCTGGCGGCCCGCTGGAGGTCGTGCAGTTCAAGGGCGGCCAGTCCAATCCGACCTTCAAGATCAGCGCCGGCGGCCAGCATTATGTGTTACGCACCAAGCCCGGCCCGGCCGCCAAGTTGTTGCCGTCCGCTCACGCCATCGAGCGCGAATTTCGCGTCATGGATGCCTTGCAGAAAGCCGGCTTTCCCGCCGCCCGCCAGTATGCGCTGTGCACCGACGAGTCGGTCATCGGGCGCGCCTTCTATGTCATGGAATTCGTCGACGGCCGCGTGCTGTGGGACCAGTCCCTGCCCGGCATGACGCCAGCCGAACGCGGCGCCATCTACGACGAATTGAACCGTGTCATCGCCACCCTGCACACGGTCGACTACGCCGCCATCGGCCTGGCCGATTACGGCAAGCCCGGCAACTATTTCGCGCGCCAGATCGAACGCTGGACGCGCCAGTACCAGGCCTCTGTCACCGAACCCATCGAGGCCATGGACCAGCTGATCGCTTGGCTGCCGCATCACATTCCGCCAGGCGACGATACCGCCATCGTACATGGCGACTTCCGCCTCGACAATATGATCTTCCACCCGACCGAGCCGCGCATCCTCGCCGTGCTCGACTGGGAACTGTCGACCCTGGGCCATCCGGCGGCGGATTTTTCCTACCATTGCATGAGCTGGCACATTGCACCCGGCCAGTTCCGCGGCATCGCCGGACTCGACCTGGACGCACTCGGCATTCCCACCCAGGAAGCCTACATCGCGGCGTACGCGGCGCGCACCGGCAAGATCATCCGCATCGAGGATTTCAATTTTTACCTGGCCTACAATATGTTCCGCCTGGCCGGCATCATGCAAGGCATCATGAAACGCTACGTCGACGGCACCGCATCGAGCGCCCAGGCCCTCGAGAACGGCAAGGCCGCCCGCCCCATGGCCGAACTCGGTTGGCAGTATGCGCAGCGCGCCATTTCTCTTTCCAAGGAAAACTAATGAACTTCGATTACTCCGACCGCTGCAAAGAGTTGCAGGCGCGCCTGCTCGCCTTCATGGACCAGCACGTCTATCCGAACGAGAATGCCTTCAGGCAGGAAGTCGACAATAACGGCACCCAGAAGGGCAACCGCTGGATTCCGACCGCGTTGATCGAGCGGCTCAAGCCGCTGGCGCGCGAACAGGGCCTGTGGAATCTGTTCCTGCCGAAATCGGTGCGCGCGCCGGAAGGGTTGTCGAACCTCGACTACGCGCCGCTGTGCGAGATCATGGGCCGGGTCGGCTGGGCGCCGGAAGTGTTCAACTGCGCCGCGCCCGACACGGGCAATATGGAAACGATCGAACGCTACGGCAGCGAAGAACACAAGCAAACCTGGCTCGAACCCTTGCTGCGCGGCGAGATCCGCTCGGCCTTCGCCATGACCGAACCGGCCGTGGCCTCGTCCGATGCGACCAATATCGAAACCCGCATCGAACGAGATGGCGGCGATTACGTGATCAACGGGCGCAAGTGGTGGATTTCGGGCGCGGGCGATCCGCGCTGCAAGATTTTCATCGTCATGGGCAAGACCGACCCGGAAGCGGCGCGCCATGCCCAGCAATCGATGATCCTGGTTCCCGCCGACACGCCCGGCATCACCATCGTCCGCCCGCTGCCGGTATTCGGCTACGACGACGCCCCGCACGGCCATTGCGAAATCCTGTTCGAAAACGTGCGCGTGCCGGCGTCCTCCCTGCTGCTGGGCGAGGGGCGCGGCTTCGAAATCGCCCAGGGCCGCCTGGGACCGGGCCGTATCCACCATTGCATGCGCGCCATCGGGGTGGCCGAGCGCGCGCTGGAGCTGATGTGCCTGCGCCTGAACAGCCGGGTTGCTTTCGGCAAAAAGATATCCGACCAGGGGGTGTGGCGCGAGCGCATCGCCGAGTCGCGCATCCAGATCGACACGGCACGCCTGCTGACGCTCAAGACCGCGGCGTTGATGGATACCGTGGGCAACAAGCACGCCCAGGCGGAAATCGCCATGATCAAGGTGCTGGCGCCGAACGTGGCCCAGCAGGTGCTGGACTGGGCGATCCAGGCGCACGGCGCGGCGGGCGTGTCGGACGAGTTCCCGCTGGCCTACCAATGGGCCGGCAACCGCACCCTGCGCCTGGCCGACGGGCCGGACGAAGTGCACCGCAACGCCATCGCCAAGATCGAACTGGCCAAGCATGTCAAGCTGGGCGAAGACCTGGCGCTGCCGATCACCCGCTCCTGAGCCGCGGCCATCGCGCCGGCAACAGGTCTTGACCACCTCTCAACCGGGGTCTGACCTCAATTAAGAAACGTTTCTTAATTGAGGTCAGACCCCGGTTAAGTAAGTGTGCAGAAATTTTTTTGATTTTTAGCGAACAGAAGCGGATGCCATGCAAGGCGCACGCCGCGACGCAGTGCGAGCACTGCTAGCGGTGGGCAACACAGCAAGGCGCTGCTTATGGAAGCTGTAAATTACAAGAATTTATGCGCACTTACTTAGGTGTTGCTGGCCGCTATGGCGAGTGCAAAGCCGCGCACGACTGGCGTAAAGTGCTTTGAAGAAAACGCCTGCTCGGCTACCATCGTTCCCAGAGCGGTGCGTGGCGCCGCGTTTGATGCGACGAAAGGTTCGGCAGTGTCGTTTTCATCGCGTTCCCCCCTCCCCTCGATCCGCTCGAAGACCGCCACCCTGGTCCTCGCCTGCGCCGTGCCGACCCTGGTCGGCTTTGCCGCCCTGTCCTACGATTCCTTCCGGCGCGAACGGGCCGGCCTGCTGGGCGATGCCGAACGGCTGGCGCAAAACGTGCTCATGGCCGTCGAACGCGATCTCGATGCCGGCGAAACCGCCGCCCGCGCGCTGGCCAGTTCGCCCAGCCTGACCCGCGCCGACCTGGCCGAGTTCCACCACCAGGCGCGCTCCATCCTCGGCCCCGAGTTCCCCGGCGACGCCTTCGTGCTGAGCGACCTCGATGGCAAGCCCCTGCTCAACACCCGCGTCGCGCACGGCCTGCCCCTGCCGCCCAACGGCAACGCCGAAACCATCCGCCAGGTGGCCCGCAGCGGCCAGGCCGCCACCTCGGACCTGTACCGCGCCAGCCCCAGCGCCCCCTACACCGTGTCGGTCGAGGTGCCGGTGCGGCGCCAGGGCGAGGTGGTGTACGTGCTGTCGGCCCAGCTGCGCCCCGAGCGCTTTAACCAGTTGCTGGCCGAGCAGCGCCTGCCGCTGCGCTGGAACGCGCAGGTGTTCGACGGGCGCGACATCTTCGTCGCGCGCAGCATCGCCCCCGACAAATTCATCGGCTCGCTGGCCCGTCCCGAAATGGCCGCGCTGGCGCGGCGCGCCAACGCCGGCACGCTCGAACTGACCGCGCGCGAGGGCCAGCGCGTCATCTCCAGCCTGCAGCGCTCTCCCAAGCGTGGCTGGTACGCCACCGTGGCCCTGCCGCGCGACGCCGCCTACGAGGCCATGCGCGAGGCGCTGGCCAGCATGTTCCTCAGCGTGGCCGCGCTGCTGGTGGTCGGCTTCGGCGCCGCCTGGACCATCGGCGGCGTGATCGGGCGCTCGGTGCGCTCGCTGTGCGCGCCGGCGGCGGCGCTCGGGCGCGGCGAGCCGATGGTGCTGCCGCCGATGCGGATCCGCGAAGTGGCCGAGGTGGCCGGCGCCCTCAAGCACATGGACGGCGAGCTGCAACGCTACCGCAACAACCTCGAAACCCTGGTCGCCGAACGCACCGGCGAACTGCAACGCGCCAACGCCCTGCTCGAAACGGTCTACGCAACCGCGCCGGTGGGCCTGGCCCTGCTCGATACCGACCTGCGCGTGGTGATGGTCAACGACTACCTGGCCGCCATCAACGCCATTCCGGTGGCCGATCACCTGGGGCGCACCCTGCCCGAGCTGCTCGGCCCCATCGGCGTGGAGTACGAGCAGGCCTACCGCCAGGTGCGCGATACCGGCCTGCCGATCCAGTCGGTGCACGAATCGCGTTCGGTGCCCGGCTCGCCCGATGTGGAGAGCCACTGGGTGGTCAGCTACCATCCGGTGTTCGGGCCCGACCACGCGCTGGTCGGCATCAGCGCCGTGGTGCTCGATGTCAGCGAACGCAAGCTGCTGTCGGAGCGCCTGCGCGACGTCAACGAGCAGTTCCGCGCGCTGTACGAAATGTCGGGCGACGCCCATATGCTGATCGCCCAGGGCGCCGGTTTCATCGGCGGCAACCAGGCCGCCGTGCGCATCTTCGGCTGCACCGGCATCGAGCAATTCCTGACCCTGTCGCTGGCCACTACCTCGCCCGAATTCCAGCCCGACGGACGGCGCTCGGCCGACAAGGCCGAACAGTTCATCCGCTACGCGATCGAGACCGGCAGCCATCACTTCGAGTGGCTGCACATGCGCCGCGACGGCGCCCTGTTCAACGCCGATGTGCTGCTCACCAGCGTCAACATCGGCGGCAAGGGCATCTTGCAGTCGACCGTGCGCGATATCAGCGAGCGCGTGGCCGCCGAAAAAGCGCTGCGCGCCACCAGCGAACGGCTGGAGCAGAGCGAGCGCTTCATCCGCACCGTCACCGACAACGTGCCCGGCATGGTCGCCTACTGGGATGCGGAACTGCGCTGCCAGTTCGCCAACCGCCTGTACCTGGAACTGTGCGGGCGCAGCGCCGCCGCAATGGCCGGCGCCAGCATGGACGATGTGCTCGGCCCCGACACCATGGCCGACATCGCGCCCCACCTGCGCGAGGTCCTGGCCGGCAAGGCCACCCACTTCGCGCGCGAGCTCACCTCGGCCTCCGGCGAGCTGCGCCACACCTGGGCCAACTATATCCCCGACTTCGATGAAGATGGCGCGGTGCGCGGCTTTTATGTACTGATCTCCGACGTGTCGGAACTGAAACGCACCGAGTTGCGCCTGCAGTCGCTCAACGAGCAGTTGATCGGCGCGCTGGAACGGGCGGAATCGGCCAGCAGCGCGAAAAGCGAGTTCCTGGCCAATATGAGCCACGAAATCCGCACCCCGATGAACGCCATCATGGGCCTGGCGCGCCTGCTCGAAGAGAGTTCGCTGGAACGGCGCGAGCGCAGTTATGTCGCCAAGATCAAGATGTCGACCCGCTCGCTGATGGGCATCCTCTCCGACGTGCTCGATTTTTCCAAGATCGAGGCGGGCCAGCTGGCGCTGGAAGCGGCGCCTTTCAGGCTGTGCCAGGTCCTCGACAGCATGTCGGTGCTGTTGTCGGCCAACGCCTGGGGCAAGGGCGTGGAGCTGGTGTACGCGGTGGCGCCCGATGTGCCGCTCTGGGTGGTGGGCGACGCGCTGCGGCTCGAGCAGGTGCTGCTGAACCTGATCGGCAATGCGATCAAGTTTACCGAACAGGGCGAAGTGGTGTTGTCGATTACCCGCCGCAGCGAGGACGAGGGCGTGCTGGTGCTCGATTTTTCGGTGCGCGACAGCGGCATCGGCATCGCGCATGAGCAGCAGGAGCACATGTTCGACGCCTTCTCGCAGGGCGACAGCTCGACCAGCCGCAAATACGGCGGGACCGGCCTGGGGCTGGCGATCTGCCGCCGCCTGGTCGGCCTGATGGGCGGCGCCCTGGGCGTGCGCAGCGAACTTGGCGCCGGGGCCGAGCTGTATTTCGATGCGGCCTTCGGCGTGGCCGCCCCCGACGACGCGGCCGTGCCGTCCGAGCTTCCCGACTTGCCCGGCGGCGCCGTCCTGTCGGTGCTGGTGGTGGACGACAACCGCAGCGCGCGCGCCGCCATTGCGCAGATGTGCGCCGGTGTCGGCTGGCGCGTCGACACCGCCGCCAGCGGCGCCGAGGCGCTCGAACGCTTGCGCGTGTCGAGCCGCGCCGGCGCGCCCTACGACCTGATGTTCCTCGATACGGCGATGGCGGAACTGGACGGCATCGCCGTGTTGACCTACGCGCGCGCCGATCCGGCCATCGCCATGCCGCGCTGCGCGCTGATGGTGGCCGAGAGCGCACGCGAGCAGCTGGTCGGCCTGCAGGATGACCTCAAGCTCGACGCCATCCTCAGTAAACCGGTGACGCGGCTGGCGCTGGTGGCGGCGGCGCTCGAACTGCGCACCGGGAAGGCCGCTCCCGACGCCAGCTCCGGGACGCCGCTGGCCGGGCGCCTGAAGGGGATGTACGTACTGCTGGTCGAGGACAACCCGATCAACCAGGAGGTGGCCAAGTACATCCTGCTGCACGCCGGCGCCGCGGTCGATATCGCGGCCAACGGGCGCATCGCGGTGAGCATGCTGGCCGACGCGCCGAGCCGCTACGATGCGGTGCTGATGGATATCCAGATGCCGGTGATGAACGGTTACGAGGCGGCCGAGGCGATCCGGCGCATGGGCATCGCGGCGCTGCCGATCATCGCGATGACCGCCAACGCGATGGAGGAAGACCGCCGCCACGCGGTCGCGGCCGGCATGAACGCCCATGTGGCCAAGCCGATCGATGTGGATGACATGGTCGATACCCTGATCCGGGTGTGCGCGCGCAGCGAGTTGCGCGATGCCGGCCACGATGCGGGCAACCTCGCGGCGACGCCCGGCGGCGGGCACGCGGGCCGCGCCACGCCGCCCGCCAGCGCGCCGCGCATCGACATCCCCGGCATCGACCTGGCATCGACCTTGCCGCGTTTCGGTGGTCATCTCGACAATTTTGTCACTTTGTTCAAGCGTTTCGAGAGTTCCCAGGGGCAGACCCTGGACGAGGTGCGCGCCCTGCTGCGCGGCGAGCGGCGCCAGGAGGCGATCCAGCTGGTGCACCGCTTGCGCGGCGTGGCGGCCAACCTGGGGGCGAGCGAGCTGGCGGCGCTGGCGTTCGACTTTGAACAAGCCTTGCGCAGCGCCGGCAGCGCCGAGCTGACGGTGCGCCTGGGCGCCCTCGACAAGGCGTTGCAGGCGGTGTTCGAGACGGCGCGCGCCCTGCCCGCGCCGGCCATCGCCGGCGTGCGGCCGGGGACACAAGACCCCGCACAACTCGACGCGGCGCTGGCGGAACTGCTTGGTTTGCTTCAGAATAACAACCTAAAGGCGATGTCGGCTTTCGATGCCCTGCGTCCGGTCCTGGACGCGACCCTGGCCCCGGCCGTGGTGGGCGCGCTGGGCGACGCTGTCGCCACGCTCGGTTTTGCCAACGCCGCGCTGCAGGTGCAGGAGATTTTGAAACGAAGGGACCATGCATGAGTTGGACCGATATGGCAAGGAACGGACGGATCCTGATCGTCGACGACGCGATGGAAAACATCCAGATCCTGCACCAGGCCTTGCAGGACGAGCACGAGGTGGTGTTTGCGATGAACGGCGCCAAGGCGCTGCATATCGCCCAGACCCAGCGTCCCGACCTGATCCTGCTCGACGCGATGATGCCCGACATGGACGGCTACGCGGTGTGCCGGGCCTTGCGCGAGTCGGGCGCGACACGCGACATCCCGATCATTTTTGTCACCGCCCTCAAGACGCCCGAGGATGAAACGCGCGCCCTGGAAGCCGGCGCGGCCGACTTCATCACCAAGCCGGTCAACGCGGCGGTGGTGCGGGCGCGGGTGCGCACGCAGCTGACCGTCAAGCGCCAGAGCGACGCGCTGCGCGAGCTGACCCTGACCGACGGCCTGACCGGGGTCGCCAACCGGCGCGGCTTCGACGAGGCCATGGATACCGAATGGCGGCGCTGCGCGCGCGCCAAGACGCCGCTGGCGCTGATCATCGCCGACATCGACCATTTCAAGGCGTACAACGACGCCTACGGACACCAGGCTGGCGACGACAGCCTGGTGCGGGTGGGCGCGGCGATGCGGCGCGCGGCGGCGCGGCCGCAGGATCTGGTGGCGCGTTATGGCGGCGAGGAGTTCGTCATTTTGCTGCCGCAGGAAGACAAGCGCGGCGCTGAGGTGGTGGCCAGGAAGCTGCTCGACGAAATGGCCCAGCTGGCCATTCCGCACGAAAAATCGGGCGCGTCGCCCTGGCTGACCCTGAGCATGGGCGTGGCCAGCCTGATGCCGGCCGACGGACTGAGCGCCGGCGGCCTGATAAAAACAGCCGATGCGCTGCTGTACCAGGCCAAGGCGGGTGGGCGCAACCGGTATTGTTTGCAGGCCGATCAGGCGCCCACCCCGCTACCGTAGCGCTAGCTCAGGCCCAGGCCAGGCGTTCCAGCGGCGCCCTCCCCGTGGCCTCGGCCCTGGCCGTCCCCGGCGCCGGCCCGCGCCCGCCGTTCACCACGCGCGCCGGCAGCTTGAACACGCTGACCATATCGGCCAGCGCCCCCGCCTGATCCTGCAAGGCCCCCGCCGCCGCCGCGGCTTGCTCCACCAGCGCCGCGTTCTGCTGCGTCACCTCGTCCATCTGCGCGATGGCCTGGTTGATCTGCTCGATCCCGGCGGTCTGCTCCCCACTGGCCGTCGTGATCTCGCCCATCATGCCGGTCACGCTGTCAATACTCGTCACGATGGCCTGCATCGTGGTTCCGGCCCGGTCCACCAATGCGGCGCCCTGCGCGACCTTCTCCACCGAGTCGCCGATCAGCATCTTGATTTCCTTGGCCGCCGCCGCCGAGCGCTGCGCCAGGTTGCGCACCTCGCTGGCGACGACCGCAAAGCCGCGTCCCTGCTCGCCGGCGCGCGCCGCTTCCACCGCCGCATTCAACGCCAGGATATTGGTCTGGAACGCGATCGATTCGATCACGCCGATGATATCGACAATCTTGCGCGACGATTGGTTGATCGACCCCATGGTCTCGACCACCTGCGCCACCACGGCCCCGCCCTGCTGCGCCACCTGCGACGCGCTCAATGCCAGCTGGTTGGCCTGGCGCGCATTGTCGGCATTCTGCTTGACGGTCGATGTCAGTTCTTCCATCGACGACGCGGTCTGCTCCAGCGAACTGGCCTGGTGCTCGGTGCGCGCCGATAAATCCATATTGCCGCTGGCGATCTGGCCGGATGCCGTCGCAATGGCGTCGGTGCCGCCGCGCACCTGGCCGACGATATTTTGCAGGCTGCCGTTCATGTCGCGCAGCGCCTGCATCAATTGCCCCGTTTCGTCACCCGAGACCACAGCGATGTCGCTGGTCAGGTCGCCCGCGGCGACCGTCTTCGCAAGTTGCACCGCCCGGCCGATCGGCACGGTGATGGAACGGGTGATCCACCAGCCGGACAAGGCGCCGGTCACCAGCGCGGCCAGGCCCAGCACCAGCATGGCCTGGCGCGCCAGGACCACGCTCGCTTCGATGCGCCGGCCGGCCTCGCCCACCAGCGTCTTTTGCAGGCCGGCCAGCCGCGTCACCGAGCCTTGCAGGGTGTCGAGCGCGGGCAGGGTCTGGCCCAGCATGGTGGCGACGGCTTCGTCGCGTTCCTGCGCGGCGAGACGCTTGCCGACGGTGCCGAACGAGGCGACATAGGCCGCACGCTGCACCTTGATTTGGGCCAGCAGGGCGCGCCCTTCGGCGCTGCTGGCCAGCTGCTCGAGTACCGCGATGGCGCCGGTAATGTCCTTCTTGTTCGCCTCGATCTTTTCGCGCACCCTGGCGCTGTAGGCGGCGTCGGGCGCGATGAACAATTCGAGCGTGGCGCGCGCGTTGGCGCGGGTGGTGACGTTGATGACGTTGGCCGCATCGGCCTGCACCATGTCGCGCTCCATCATGGTGGTGCTGTCGGCGCTGATGTTGGCCAGCAGTGTGAGCGCGCTGGCGATCAGCGCCGCCATGATCAGCAGGATGACGCCGAACGCGCCGCCGAGGCGCGCCCCAATTCGTAAGTTTGCAATGTTCATGCTGTTACCCAGGGTGATGCGGGCGCGCCGGCGCTGGCCGGACGCCGCGCAATGAATGGAAGTGACGCGTGTGCGATGCCGCGCGAAGGGCTTGGGCAGGCGCGGATTGGAGGTGCATCGCCAACGCCGTGCGCGCGGCAGTCATGGAACGCACTTGATGTTTCTATGTGGCAATGGTATGCCGCTTGAGCGACCCGCGTCAACCAACGCAGATCAAGGAAATCGATCTTCGCGGCCAGGAAGCTGTTTCAGAACTCTTCCCAGTCGTCCGGACCGGCGGCGGCCACTTCACGCGTGCGTCCGACGGCCGGCGCGACCGCTCGCGTGGCGCTTTCCCCGGGCGCGCGCGTCGCCAGCGCGCGCGGCGCGGGCCGGGGGCCGGTTTGCTCCGCGCCGGCCGGCAGCTTGAACACGCTGACCACGCCCGCCAGCGTTCCGGCCTGGTCCTGCAGCGCACCGGCGGCGGCGGCGGCTTGCTCGACCAGCGCGGCGTTTTGCTGCGTCACCTCGTCCATCTGCGTGATGGCCTGGTTAATCTGCTCGATGCCGGCCGTCTGCTCCACGCTCGCCGCCGTGATCTCGCCCATCATGTCGGCCACGCTCTTGATGCTCGTGACAATCGCCTGCATCGTCGTTCCGGCCCGGTCGACCAGCTCACTGCCCTGGGCCACCTTCTCTACCGAATCGTCGATCAGCATCTTGATTTCCTTGGCCGCCGCCGCCGAGCGTTGCGCCAGGTTGCGCACTTCGCTGGCGACGACCGCAAAGCCGCGCCCCTGCTCGCCGGCGCGCGCCGCCTCCACGGCGGCATTGAGCGCGAGGATATTGGTCTGGAACGCGATCCCTTCGATCACGCTGATGATCTCGACGATCTTGTGCGACGATTCATTGATCGACCCCATGGTGTCGACCACCTGCGCCACCACCGAACCGCCCTGCACCGCCACGTGCGAGGCCGAAATGGCCAGCTGGTTGGCCTGGCGCGCATTGTCGGCATTCTGCTTGACGGTCGATGTGAGTTCTTCCATCGACGACGCGGTCTCCTCCAGCGAGCTCGCCTGCTGCTCGGTGCGCGCCGACAGATCCATGTTCCCGCTGGCGATCTGGTTCGACGCGGTGGCAATCGCATCGGTCCCGTTGCGCACCTGGCTGACGATATTGCGCAGGCCTGCGTTCATCTCGCCCAGGGCCTCGAGCAGTTGCCCGGTCTCGCTGGACGAACCGGGCGCGATGCGGGCGCTCAGGTCGCCCGCCGCTACCGTCCTGGCCACCCGCACCGCGTCGTTGATCGGCAGCGTGATCGAGCGCGTGATCCACCAAGCGGCCAGCACCCCGATCACCAGCGCCGCCGCGCCCTGCCACAGCATCAGGGTGCGCGCGCTGGCGATGCTGCGGCCGACGTCGGCGCTGGCCTCTTCGACCAGCCGCTTCTGCAAGGCGCCCAGGGCGGTGATCGAGTTTTGCAGGGTATCGAGCGCGGGCAGGCCTTCGGCGCGCATCAGGGCCGCCGCGTCATCGCGCTTGCCCTCGGCCATCAGCTTGTCGACGCGCGAATACGCGGCCACATAGACGGCCCGCTCGCGCGTGACCCGCTCCAGCAGATCGCGCCCTTCGCGCGACTCGATCAGTTTGTCGAGCGTCGCCAGCGCGGCGACGATCGACTTTTTGTTCACTTCGATGCGGGCGCGGATATTGGCCAGTTGCGCAGGATCGGTGACGATGAACAGTTCGAGCGTGCGGCGCGCATTGGCGCGCGTGCCGACATTGATCTCGTTGGCGGCCTCGGCCTTGACCCATTCGTGGTCGACCATGCGCCTGGTGCTGGCGCCGGCGCTGTTGAGCAGGGTAATGCCGGTGGCGATCAGGGCCGCCATCAACAGCAAAACGAGGCCGAAACCGGTTCCCAGACGAACGCCGATTTTCAAGTTCGCAATTTTCATCCGTGCTCCTGGCTGATGACCGTACGACGACAGGTTACCCGTCAGTTCATACTAGTCTCATCGGGCGCGCCATGCGGCCAGGATTACCCCATGATTCCTGCTAGGTGCGATGGCAAGGGCGGTGGTGTAGGCGGGGCCGGGCGGCCCCGCCGGGTGCGGCATCAGTAGCGCCGGATCAGCAGTTCGGCCACGCAGACCGGCTTGGCGCCGCCCTCGCGCTCGACGATGACGCTCCATTCGAGCTGGGCGCCGCCGTCGATCGGCTCGACCCGCTGCAGCGTGAGGCGCGCGCGCACGCGGCTGCCGACCGGCACCGGCGCCGGAAAGCGCACCTTGTTCAGGCCATAATTGACCACCATGCTGGCGTCGACCATGCGCAGCGCCCGGTCGAACAGGCCGGAAATGAGCGACAGGGTCAGGAAACCATGCGCGACCGGGCCGCCGAAAGGCGACTCGCGCGCGCAGCGTTCCAGGTCGACGTGGATCCACTGGTGGTCGTCGGTGGCGTCGGCGAACTGGTTCACGCGTTGCTGGGTGATCTCGACCCAGTCCGACACCGCCAGTTCCTGCCCCACCAGCGCCTGCATCTCGGCCAGGCTGGAAAATTCACGCATCGTCATTCTCCTGCGGGCGGCGCCCCAGCATGCCCATGCCTTCGATGATGCAGGCGACGTCGCCATGCTGGTTCACCGCCTGCCATGTCGACCAGACCACGCCTCGGTCGGGGCGCGACTGTGAGGGCTTGACCGCCGTGGTGAGGTAGCTGACGGTGAGGGTGTCGCCGGCGCGCACCGGCTGCGGCCAACGCACCTTGTCCAGGCCCGGCGAACCCATGCCGGCCGCCCCGCTCCACAGGCCGTCGACCACCATGCGCATCATCATGCTGCAGGTGTGCCAGCCGCTGGCGATCACGCCGCCGAAGATGGACGCCGCGGCCGCGTCATGATCGACGTGGAAAGGCTGCGGGTCGAACTGGGTGGCGAAGGCGATGATTTCTTCTTCCGTGACGGTGCGGCTGCCGAGCGCGATCTCCTGGCCGACATAAAAATCCTCGAAATACCATGTGCTCTTCTTCATGCCATGGCGCCCGTCGCGAAACCCGGCTGCGCGATGAAGCGCTGCAGGTGGTGGTCGGAGTCGCCCAGCGACAGCTCGATCATGGTCAGGCGCTTGAAGTGGTGCGCGGCCGGCAGTTCGTCGGTCACGCCCATGCCGCCGTGCAGCTGGACCGCCTGCTGGCCGACGAACCTGAGCGCCTGGCCGACGCGGAACTTGGCCGCCGAGACGGTGCGACGGCGTTCTTCCACATCGGAAGAGGCCAGGCGCACCGCGGCCAGCAGCGCCATCGAGCGCGCCTGCTCCAGGTGGATGTACATGTCGGCCATGCGGTGCTGCAGCGCCTGGAATTTGCCGATCGGCGCGCCGAACTGGGTGCGCGTCTTGACGTAGTCGAGCGTGGCGGCGAAGATCGCTTCCATCGCCCCCAGCGCTTCGGCGCACAGCAAGCCCGCGCCGTAGTCGGCGCCGGCGTCGAGCAAATCCCAGCCCTGGCCCTCGACGCCGATCAGGCTCCCAGGCGACACCTGGACATTGGCGAAAGTGACGTCGGCGGCGCGCTGGCCGTCGAGGGTGCGATAGTCGCGCACGGCCACACCAAGCGCGTCGAGCGGCACCACGAACAGCGACACGCCGTCCGCGCCGCGTTGTTCGCCGCCGCTGCGCGCCGAGACAATCAGGCTGCCGGCCTGGCCGCCGTGCACCACCACGCTCTTGTGGCCATTGAGGACGTAGCCGCCGGCGGTGGCGACGGCGGTGGTGGCGATGTCCGACAGGTCATGGCGCGCCTGTTTTTCGGCCAGCGCGCAGGCCAGTTTGAGTTCGCCGCCGGCCACTTGCGCCAGCAGCCCGGGATGCTGGCCGCCCAGCGCCAGGAAATGCGCACCGAGCACGGTGGCGAAATACGGTTCGACCACCAGGCCACGCCCGAGCTCCCGCATGACGACGAACATGTCGACCGCCGTGCCGTTGAAGCCGCCCTGCTCTTCCGGCACCGGCAGCGCCAGCATGCCCAGTTCGGCCAGCGCGGCCCACGCGGCGGCGGAGGTGCCCTCGCTTGAATGAACGATTTTTTTACGCGCCTCGAAGCTGTAGTCCTTGGTCACCCAGCGCTTGAGGGCATCGGCGAAGGCCAGCTGTTCTTCCTTGAAGTTGAAATCCATGTTCAGTCCCTCACAGGCCCAGGATCATCTGGGTGATGATATTGCGTTGAATCTCGTTCGAGCCGCCATAGATGGAGGTCTTGCGGAGATTGAAGTAGTGCGCGGCCAGCGGCGCGGCGTCGTCATCGTCAAACACGCTGTGCGGCGTTTCCGATTCGAGGTAGGCGGCATCGAACGGCAGCGCCATCGGGCCGACCGCTTCGACCATCAGTTCCGTGAGCGTCTGCTGGATTTCGGTGCCGCGCACCTTGAGCACCGACGCTTCCGGTCCGGGCGCCTTGTGTTCCTGCGCCAGCACGCGCATGACGGTCATCTCCAGCGCCATCAGTTCGATCTCGAGCGTGGCGACCTTGGCGGCGAACAGCGGGTCCGCGATCAGCGGCTTGCCGTTCTTGTTGCGCGTGGCGGACAAGCGCTTGAGCGAGGCCAGTTCGCGCTTCGAGCGGCCGACGGCGGCAATCCCGGTGCGTTCGTGGCCGAGCAGGTATTTGGCGTAGGTCCAGCCCTTGTTTTCCTTGCCGACCAGGTTCTGCACCGGCACGCGCACGTTGTCGAAGAAGACTTCGTTCACTTCGTGGTCTTCGTCGAGCATGATGATCGGACGGACCGTCACGCCGGGGCTGTGCATGTCGATCAGCAGAAAAGAAATGCCTTCCTGTTTGCGCACGCCGCTGTCGGTGCGCACCAGGCAGAAGATCATGTCGGCATGCTGGGCCAGGGTGGTCCAGGTTTTCTGGCCGTTGACGACATAAAAGTCGCCATCGCGTTCGGCGCTGGTCTTGAGCGATGCCAGGTCGGAGCCGGCGCCCGGTTCCGAGTAGCCCTGGCACCACCAGTCCTCGCACGAGAGGATGCGCGGCAGGAAGTGGGCTTTTTGTTCGTCGCTGCCGAAGGCCATGATGACCGGGGCGACCATGTTCACGCCGAACGGCAGGATCGGCGGGGTGCCGGCGCGCGCGCATTCGTCGTCCCAGATGTGGCGCTGCACGGCGCTCCACCCAGGGCCGCCGAATTCGGCCGGCCAGCCCGGCGCCACCCAGCCTTGTGCGGCCAGGATGCGGTGCCAGCGCACGTAATCGTCCTTCGCCAGGCGCAGGTGCTTGCGCACCTTTTGCTGCAGATCGGCCGGCAGCTTGGCGTCGAGGAAGGCGCGCGCCTGGTCGCGGAACGCCAGGTCCTCGCTCGTATAGTTCAGGTCCATACAGTCTCCTTTGTTATTATCGTCCAAAAATAGCACGACCGTTCACAATGATTGTACCTGAAAAGATCGCACTGGGAAGGTGGCTTTTGCCGGTGCAATTTGGATGCACGGGCAGTGTCGGGAGGCGGTAAACTGTGGGCCCCGGATCACCTTTTATCGCCCCATTCAATGAGAACAGACAGCCGCCTTTCCCGCGTGCTCCATGTGCTGCTGCACATGGCCAGGCACGACGGACCGATGACATCGGAACACATCGCCAAAATGCTCGATACCAATCCGGTGGTGGTGCGGCGCACCATGGCCGGCTTGCGCGAGGCCGGGTATGTGACGTCCGGCGCGGGCAAGCACGGCGGCTGGTCGATGGCCTGCGACTTGCGCGCGGTGACCCTGCTCGACATCCATCGCGCGGTGGGCGGACCGCATTTGTTCGCCATTGGAGTCGATAACGCGCATCCCGACTGCGCTGTTGAAAAGGTGGTCAACCAGGCGCTGGGCGACGCGCTGCAACGGGCCGAAGCGATCCTGATCGAGAGCCTGGGCAATGTGGTGCTGGCCGACCTGGCGCGGCAGTTCGATCAGTTGTGCGTGGCCGGTGGGCGGGAGAAGGCGGCGCGGCACGGCGATAACAGCGCGAACGACAAAAGTGCCTAACAAAACCGGTCACTAGTCCTGGGAGCAACAACGGCGTACAGTGAGCTACTGCGACCGGTCGCTTTCGGGCGGCAGCTGTCGGCGGCATTGAACCGTGACTGCGAGCAGTGATGACCATATGGCAGCGATGCAAGGAAGCAAATGAATCTCATCCTCGAAAAGACTGATCAGGTTCGCTGGTACACCAACATGCGCGATGTGTTTGAGGCTGCCAACATCGCGCCACAAGACTACGACTGGTACGTCAGCGACATCGAAACAAACTGGAGGCCACCTGGGTTCTCGCCCGATAATCAATGGTTTTCGGGGGATGATCTCGCGGCTTTCCTCGGAACGTACGAGGTCCAGTTCATCTGGGCAGTCTTCAGCGCGGCACCCAAGGGCGTTCGTTCGACACCTGCTATGGCGCCATACGTTGAGGATAATCCGCAGTATTGGGACGGTACCGAACCGGGGCCACAGCTCGAAGGCGCGTTGTTCGAAATCGCGTGCTGGGACAGTAGTGGAACCATTCTGATTAACCTACCTGTGCCGGCCATCCATTCGTTCATTACGCGATATAAGGACGCCAAGCCGTTAGCAACCGCACGCGTGTGAAGATCGTCAGAATGTCCGCTAAGGGGCGGAAGCTCTCGTACCTGCCCACGGTCCGGGCGCTAGGATGACGGCCGTATTCGCAGACAGACCGATGCCATGGCCCAAGCGCTTCTTCCCGAAGACCTTTGGTCGCTTATAGAAACTCATCTTCCAACTCACAGTGGATCGCCGAAAGGTGGGCGACCGCGCATCAACGATCGTGCGACCCTGACGGGAATCCTGTTTGTCCTCAGAGCCGGAATACCTTGAGCGTACCTGCCGCGTGAACTCGGGTGCGGGAGCGGCATGACGTGCTGGCGTTGCCTTCACGAATGGATACAAGCAGGTGTTTGGCAGAGCGTCCACGAGGCGGTCCTGCGGCGGCTCCGAGAGTATGAACAGATCATGTGGGATCGAGCCTGCATTGACGCAGCCAGCCTGCCGGCACCGGCTGGTGGCGAGCATACTGGCCGAAACCCGAATGATCGCGGCAAGCTCGGCTGAAAACACCATTTACTAGTAGATCAGCGTGGACCGCCGCCGGTAGCCCAAATCATAGGCGCGCAGGTTCCATGATTCGCGCATGCTCATCCCTCTCCTAGAATCGATTCCGGCTGTTAACGGGCTATCCTGCCGCGCGCGCAAACGTCCAGGTAAGCTACATACTGATCGAGCCTACGTTTCAAGAGCACATCGGGACTAGCTGCGCCGGCGAGGAGTCTCAGCACGGATCGCACGCTACGGCGTCGAGTCACGCGAAAGGCTTGGCCGATGGCGTTGGGTCGTTGAACGCACCCTCGGGTGGCTACACCGTCTTCGCAGATTGCGCATCCGTTATGAACGGCGAGCCTACATCCACCAGGCATTTCTTTCGCTTGCCTGCTCACTCATCTGTTGGAGGTACGTCGAGAGGTTTTGTTAGGCGCTATAAAACCGGCGCGGGACCATATCAAGCGCGCTTGCGCATTGATGTAGTGGGCGTCAACACGGATAATGCGGTTCGCTTATCCGGGGCCAAAAACGGAGCCGTCTCGTCATCGGCAAACACGGTTTCACCCGCGCCCGCCACGATGACAAGATGGGGCTCATAGACATCGTCATTTTGAATTTTAGCAAGCGCAGGCGCGTCACCGGCCATGCTATCGCGCCATTGCGCCATGACTTTGCTCGCATTCTTCGGATCGGTGGTATGTCTGACGTGAATCGCCAACAATTTTTTACCGTTCCGAACCAGAAAATCGGCATTGCCTGCCAGTACTGGTCTGCCGCAAATAAAATCCGCGCCGGATCTGTCCAGCATCGCACCAACCACGTACTCGGCAAAGCGCTTCGCAATCGCTTGAACTTTCGGTTCCATCATATTCTCAAATCAATTTCGTGAGCGCCGGCATGCTCTGACCAGCCCATAAGCGCGTCACCTCCTGGTAAAGATCGAGCTTGACCGCATCGGTCGCCAGATCATGGACCGGTGCGAGCGTGGCAATCCCTGTGGTACGTGTCGATTCTACGCCTTTGATAAAGAACTTTGCGCGTCCCTCTGTCGAACGATCCACCACACAGACGAAAAACGGCACCTTGGTCGCTTGCGCGCGCCTGACGTCGGCTGCGCTGAACCCGACCTTGTAGCCGGTTCCATTTTTTGGGGCCCTGGCGGTCGTTTTTACCTGCACGAAAAAAATTGGACCTGTTCGCGTGCCACGTTCGTCCACCAGGTAGACGATGTAGTCGACAGTCGGGGCGTTGCCACCCAGGAAGCAAACGTCAAACAAGTAACGCGATCCGGCTACCGGACGCAAAAATTCCCCCCCGCATAAAAATTCGCCAGCTCTCCCGAACAGATAAACAAGATTACTCATCGTTGTCCTTGATTCGCGGTCATGCCATATGCGGCTGCTGTGGAGATTACACAAAAGTGACCGGGCCGGACCACATCACGCCGTTAAACCGTTATGATCACGGAACTTTTTCGACGTAACCGGATCGACGCGGACGGCGTCCGATATTGTTCCCGTCAGTGTCAATTTTAATCACCACAAGAGTCAAGCCCTAAGAACCCTCAGGACCCAAAGGAGATATAGTATGTTCAATCACATCATGGTCGGCTCGAACGACATTGAGCGCTCGAAGCGCTTCTACGACGCGCTGCTTGGCGTGCTCGGCGCCGGCGAACCGGTTCATAACGTGGCCGCGTCCGGCCACACCCGCCTGTTCTACCGGCATGAAGGCAACACCTTCTGCATCACCGAACCAATCAATGGGGAAGAAGCGACCTGCGCGAATGGGGCGACCATCGGCTTCAAATGCAGTTCGCCCGAGCAGGTAACGCAATTTCACGACGTAGCGCTCGCACATGGCGGCGTCACTTGCGAAGGCCCGCCGGGCTTGCGCGAGAGCGATATGGGCGCCATGTATCTATCTTATGTTCGCGATCCGGACGGCAACAAACTCTGTGCGCTGCACCGTCCAAGGTAAGCCGACGCCTGGATGCGCGGCCTGAATCGGCGCGCATCCCAGGACCGAACACCCGCCAGCGAAGGCAACGATGCCGTTCACCTTATGCCACCCCGCCATCGTGATTCCCTTGCATCGCTACGCACGCGGGTTCACCTCCCTGCCGGCGCTGGCGATCGGCAGCATGATGCCGGATTTTGTCTATTTTTTCTCATTCGGCATCAGCGGCGAATTCAGTCACAGCACACCCGGCATACTCCTGTATTGCATGCCCGTGGGCGCGCTGTGTCAGCAGCGGTTGTAAACTGATACACGCAGCGATTGAAAACTGATACACCGATTTGAGAAGATGGCCGCTTTGCGGAGCGGCCTTGAAACCCAAAGAGGTGTACGTGGAAGTTCAACTACTGAAG
>NZ_VUYU01000039.1 GCF_011682065.1 Massilia rubra
ACCGCTCCATTCGATGTCCCGTTCAATCGGGTAGGGGGCTATTGCCCGCGACATCGTGATCGTCACTGGGGAGCTCATGTATCGCCGAACCGGCACTGCGGTGGCAGTTTATGAAACATTCAGGCTAAATGGTCGACCGACACGCCGCGCTCTTCCATCATTTCCTCGAAGTGCCGGTAGCTCATTGGATAGCCGGCATACCAGCGGATGCAGACGAGGATCACATCGATAGGAAAGCGCATCCCTTTGACGTTGAGCATGTCGATTCGTCTTGGGTTCGGGCGCCGCAGTTTACATGATTGCCCCGCCGACGTTCGCTAATGACAGCCCCCCGTGTTGTTGACCGTGAGGAGATTGTGCTGGCCATGCTGGCCGATGAACATAACGCCGCGGGCTTACCGGTTACTGATGGCGGGAGGATCAGACTGCCTCGCCGTGGGTTGCAATGATGGCGGCAAGTGGCCTACGCAGGCATTCGCCGTGCCGCTGCCTGATCGCACCGAGGCGCGCGAAGAAAACGATGCGCCGGTCGCCGCCGGCCAGGCGCTGCAATTCACCGCGCGCCCGGTCGTGCTGCAGCATCACGCTGAGCGGGTGCAGCGCAAGGCCGAGCCGCTGCGCGTTCAGCCATACTTCCATCAGGCGCGCGCCGGCCTGGACCATCACCGGCGATGCAAGCTCGTCCGACGGCAGGCTACACGACAGCAGTTGCGCTGAGTCTTCTACCAGCGCCGCCAGTTGCGCCGCCATCTTATGCGGCACGCGCACGATGCGCAGCACTTGCATGACCTCCGGTGCCAGCACACATTGCATGATGCGCGTACGCAGCGGCGACATCGGTCCCATCAGGCTATGCAGATAAAAACCGTCCTCGGCCGGCTTGCGCGGATCGAAATGCAGGTAGCGGTAGGTTTCCTTCCATGCGCGGTAGCTGGAGAAGTCCAGCGCCGCGAACTGCCGTACCAAATCGGCGGCACGGGCAATGAAGGCCGGGCTGCGTTCCACCCGGATATGCAGTTGGTCCCCGGTCAGCTGTTCCGGCCAGTGCCGTTCCAGCAATTGCGCGAGCACCATGTCACTGCAACTGCCCTCGGCAAACGGCGCGCGATGCGTACGGCGCTGCCGGACGCTGTCTTGCAATCCGGCTAATGCCGTGGCATCTGGAACGCGCTGCGGCTGCAGAGCAAGCAACACCAGGCCCCGGCAGCCATGCCCTTGTTCCAGCGATTGCAAGAACGGCATGGCTGCCGGGGCCTGTGTATCGAGCGTATCCAGCCAGTGCCAGTTGCAGTCAAAGCCCAGCGCATCGAAGGCCGCGCTCAACAAGCCGAGGAACATGCCGCAACTGAGCTGCATTTCCAGCGCAAGACTGGGTAATGCTCTCAAGGTACGCTTGCGATCGATGCCCAGCAGCAGCAACTGCCCGTGCTCCGGCCAAGCATGTGCCGGCATGAGTTGCGCCCGCATCCGCCTGTCTTCGATGTGCACCAGCTTCCATGGTTGGCAGTTGTGCGACGACGGCGCCTGGCGCGCAATGTCGACTGCTTGCAGCAGGTTTTCTTCAAATTCCATAACCGTCCTTTACCCGTCCCCGTGTGACACGCACTGTCCTACCAGCGCCAGCGCGTAATCGCCGATCAGCCCGCCGTAGCCGCTCAGCTGCGATCCTTGGCTGCTCGGCAACTGTGCCACCAGGCGCGGCGACACGCGCCATGACAAGCGGCCGTCGCAGCCGGTTGCTTCCAGCTCGATGTCGGCAAACCAACCGAATATGCTTTTCCCGTGTGCCTTCATGAAGGCTTCCTTGAAGGCCCAGACCGCAGTACGGACGGCATCGCCGCCGGCGGCGCTGACGCGCAATTCATGCGCAGTAAATGCCATCTCGCGTGCCGCATCCGGAAACGGCCTGACACGCTCTATGTCGATGCCGACCGGATAAGCACTGGCAGCAGCCACCGCATATCCGTGCGAATGGCTGATGCTGACATGGGCACCGGCTGCCTCCGGCTGGCCGCGATTATGTTCGGCACTGCTGTTGCCGATGACCAGCGCATGCAACGGCGATTCGGCACCGGCCTGCGCATGCAGATGCTGTAATGCGGCCTTGGCGGCGACGCGCCCGGCCATCCATTCGCGGCGCCGCTTGGCCAGCCGCAATCCGTGCAGCCGCTCGCGCTCGGTATTGCCAAACATGCGTGCGAGATAACCAGGATCATTTTCGCGCCGCGCTACCGCGTCGACCGACACTGCGCTGACAACGCAGTCACCGATGCCCACTGTGCAAGGCGTTTCCGTCTGAGGCAACATGATGGCGGCAATGCCGCTCATGCAGGCGCCCGGTAACCGGCGCCGAGCTGCGTGCCGGCGACTTCCTCCACCACTTCCGCCATCGTGGAAAAGCCTTGCACCAGCCGCGCGAAGCTCGCGCTGCCCATGTCGCGCTCGAATGCCTCGTTGCTGCTCACCTTGATTACCTCGATATAGTGGAACGGCGCATCATGCGCGCTACTGACCCGGCACACGTCGAAACTGCGCACACTCGGCAATTCCGGACAGGTCGCATAGTCGGTGTCCAGTACCCAGTTTTCGAAAGCCTGCGCATGGCCGATGTCAAGCAGGCGGATTTTATGGACGATGGATTGCATGTGAGACTCCCGTGGTTAGTGAACGCTGCCATCCGCTTGCAGCAGCAGGTGGTAATTGATGCCGCCGGTGCCAAAGGAACTGACCGCCGCGCGCCGGCTGCCATCGATCGCATCCCAGCGCGTGTTGGCGGTCACCAGTTCGGCCGGGATGCCCGCCAGCGGCAACTGCGGATCGATCCGGCGGCGCAGCAAGGTGGCCGGCAGCGCATGCCGCTGCAAGGCGAGCACCGTTTTCAGCAAGCCGGCGGCGCCAGCGGCGGCGAAGGTATGACCGATGTTGGATTTGACCGAACCGATGCGCAGCGGCACTGCGCGCGCGCCGCCGTACACGCTGCCGATCGACGTCAGTTCCGCCAGATCGCCCAGGCGCGTGCCGGTACCGTGCGCTTCGACGTACTGCACGGTCGCTGGCGCATAGCCGGCCTGCGCGAAGGCGCGCCGCATCGCCAGCGCCTGCCCGTCCGGATCGGGCGCGGTCATCGACACTGCATCGGCGGAGCCGCCAACGCCGGTGATCGTCGCATGAATACGGTCGCCGTCGCGCAGCGCATCGCTGAGCCGCTTGAGCACGAACAGCGCCGCGCCATCGCCCGGCGAGAAGCCGTCGGCATGCTCGGCAAACGGCGCAATCCTTTGTTGTGACAGCATCATTTGCGACGAACAGAGCACCAGATCGCGCAGGTTGGCCGGCAATTCGACGCCGCCGGCCAGCACCAGGTCGTAGCGATGCCGACGCAAGGCCAGCACCGCATTGTTGAACGCCGCCAGTGACGACGCGCAGGCCGCTTCCACCGCGACCGGCATCGCGGCAAGGCCGAAGCAGGCCGACACCAGTGCCGCGCTGCCGCTGGCAAGGTAGCCGTCCAGCGTGAAATGATCGATGCCCTTGTCCGCCGTAGCGGCATCGGGCGCGCTTCCCAAGGTGCGCACCAGTTCAGGCGCGTGCAGCCGGCACGCGAGTTCGCGCTCGCGGCCCAGGCTGAGATTGGAGGCGACCATCACCGCGGTGCGGCCGAGCTTGCCGCGCTTGTGCGCCAGGCCGAAATCGGCCAGTGCTTCGGCGGCGACATGCAGGGTCAGCTTTTGCGCGATATCCAGCGCGGCGGCGCGCTTCGGGAATATTTTATATGCGGCAAGACCGGCATCGTAATGCTCGCGCCGCTTGAGGTCAGCGCCGTATTGCGCATAGCTCGACAGCACAGCGGCCTCGCCTTCGCCAAAATAGGCGGCGCGCGGCAGCACGTTTTCCGGCAGCGGCTGCACTGCATCAAGGCCGTCGAACAGGCGCTGCGCGAAGTCGGCGCTATTGCTGCAGGGACCGAAGGCACCGCCGATGCCGACGATCGCAATCGCTTCCTGCTGTTCTTGCGCAGGCGCCATATCGGACGATAATGCATGACTGGCACTGTCGGGCGCCGACAGCAGCAGATGCCATTGCACGCCGGTCAGGCTACTGCCAAAGACGCCGGCAAGCTGCGGCGCGTCGCCAGGCCAGGCAATAGCGGCACCGGGATACGCCATACCGGCACGCGCATGCAGCGCTGCCGAACCGCGCATCTGCGGCAAGATTTTTTCGTGCAAGGCCAGGCTGCTGCCCGCTACCGCGGCCAGTGCCGCATTGGCAAAGGTATGACCGAATGTGGCGACACTGGCGCCAAGGTGCAGCGGCCGCTGCTTGCCTTGCGCACAGGCATCGCTCAAGACGCTCAACAACTGCGGCGCCTGGCTGCCGATGCCGGGCAGCACGCAGTCGATATACTGTTGCGCCGCCGCCGTCACGTCCGCCTGTGCACAAGCTTCATTGATCACATGGAACGCCGCCGTGGCATCCACTGCATACGCCAATGCCCCCGGCACGTCCTGCCTTGCCGCACCCATGCCGCGCAGCACGCTGTAGATGCGGTCGTTGTCGCGTCGCGCATCGGACAAGCGTTTGAGCAGCAGCGCGGTGGCGCCTTCGCCCATGGGCGTGCCTGCGCCGTCCTGCGCAAAAGGGTGGCCGCCGCAGGCGCCGGTAAAACCCTTTCTTGCCAGTGCCAACGGCGTCAGAAGGCTCTCGATGCGTTGTCCGCTGGCGACGATGACTGCCCTGCTCTGGCCGCTGTGAAGCGACAGGCTGGCCGCCTCCAGCAGCGCGTAGCCGGTCGCATCCGCGCATTCCATTGCCTGCACCGGACCACGCAGCGACAGGAAGGATGCAATGCGCGCCGGAATGCTGCTTGCCATTTCGCCGAC
Source organism: Massilia rubra (assembly GCF_011682065.1). GTDB lineage: Bacteria > Pseudomonadota > Gammaproteobacteria > Burkholderiales > Burkholderiaceae_D > Telluria_A > Telluria_A rubra. The sequence continues at coordinate 4,881 of NZ_VUYU01000039.1, forward strand.
CCGGTCATGCGAGGAGGAACCGAAGCGCTCGCGCAATGCCTCCTTCAGGCGCGAAAACTGATCGGCGCTGCCAGCAAGTTCATGCGCCAGCCGCACGCCTTCCACCTTCAATGCGTTGGCGATGGTGCTGTCGAAGCCGAAGCAGGTGCCGCACATAACGGCCACGTCATCGCGCGGCAGATCGCGCTTGTCATACCCGGCATCGCGCACGCACTCGTCCGCCACCTGCAACAGCATCAACATCATGTGCGATACCGATTTGCGGTAGACCGGCGGAATGCGAAAGCGCTTGAAATCGCATTCCATCTCGTCGAAAAAGGCGCCGTGCCATCCTCGCAACTGGTCGCGCACGTTGTCGTCAGTGTCCCAGTAACGTGCCAGCGGCAGCGGCGCAAAGTGCGACTCCCCCGCCTGCAGCTGGCGCCAGAACGCATCCTTGCCGCGCGCCTGTGGATACAGGCAACCGATGCCGACGATCGCGATCGGCTCGAAAGGCGGCGGCTTATGCATCGGCGGTGACGATGTCGTTGCGGTTGTCCGCATGCGGCATGGCTGCGCTCTCGCTGGTGCTGCCAGTGTGTTGCTCCAGCGCGCGGTAGTCGATCTTGCCATTCGCATTCTTCGGCAATTCTTCCAGTTGCCGGGCAAGCCTGGGGATCATGTAGCGCGGAAGCCGGGCGCTGCAGTAGCGCTTGATATCGAGCACGCCAAGTCGTTCGCCGGCATGCCGCAGCGTGTAATAGGCAACGATGTGTTGCGTATCCCCCGCGCACGCCGCCACGACCGCGACTTCCGCGATACCCGGCATCGCGCCCAGCACCGCTTCGATTTCGCCCAGCTCGATACGGTTGCCGTTGAGCTTGAGCATGCGGTCCTTGCGGCCGTGGTAGTACAGGAAGCCGTTCTCGATGCCGACCAGGTCGCCTGTGGCATGCCGCCCGTGCAGGTGGTTGACGTGAGCGGCCGGTTCCTGCCGGCGCCAGTAGCCAGGCGTCACGCACGCGCCAGAAACGACCAGTTCGCCGATCGCATGTTCGCCGCTGACCGGCTGCCCGTCCGCGTCGACAATTTCCGCCATCACGCCGGGCAGCGTGCTGCCGATATAGACTGGCTTATCGCGCGCCATGTCATCGTCGCGCACCTGGTAGTACAGGCAGACATTGGTCTCGGTCGGGCCGTACAGGTTATACAGCGCGCACGCCGCAGGCAGGCAGGATTTCAATGCCTGCAGTTGCCGTATCGGGAATACCTCGCCAGCGAACAGCACATGGCGCAACGATGCGGTAAGCTCAGATGTCAGCTCGCCGCTGCCGGCGAGCAGCGCGAGTGCCGACGGCACGCTGTACCAGACGCTGACCTGGTGTCGCCGGATGCCGGCGATCAGCGCCGCAAGATCGCGCTGCTCGTCCTCGCGCACGATCCATACCGCAGCGCCAACTGCGGCGGCGGCGAAGTAATCGAAGGTGCTCAGGTCGAAATGAAAACCGGCATGGTTGGCGAAGACGTCGTGCGGCGTCAGCTTGAATTCCGCCAGCGCCCAAGCGATGAAACTGTGCAGGTTACCGTAGCTGATCTGCACGCCTTTCGGCACGCCTGTGGAGCCGGAGGTAAACAGGATGGCGGCGAGATCGTCCACAGCGGCGGCGAATGGTGGCGGCAGTTCGACCGACGGCTGTAGTGCGGCAAGCTTCATGATCGCCGTGTTAGCAAGCGGCGCATATTCGCCCGGCACATCATCAACGATCAGTATCAGTTTCAGCGTATCGCGCCGCCATCCGTCCAGCGCACGGAAATGCGCGGCATCCGTGACCAGCACCGTCGGTTCGGCGCTGTCCAGGATTTTCCTTGCGCGTTCCGCCGGCTGGGTGCCGTCCAGTGGCACATAGACGGCGCCGATTTCCATCGCCGCATACAGCGACAAGGCATAGTCCCGGCATTTCGGCAGCCAGATGGCGACGCGGTCGCCAGGCTGTGTTCCATGGCGCGCAAAATGGGCAGCGCGCTGGCGCACGGACTGGTAGAACTGTCTATAACTGATGTCGTCAGGATCAACGAATGCAAGACGATCGGGGTGTTCCTGCGCCGAGGTGCGCAGGTAATCAATGACTGGGGTGAAGGTTGGAGTGCTCATGTTCTTCTGTCAATTAGATTGAGGGGCTTCACTTCTTTGTAAGAAAAGAGGGTCACCGGTCCTTTGCCGTTCCCGTGCACGCACATGGCTATCCGGGATAGGGCGCCTCCCCCTTACAGAGGGGAGGAACCGTCAGTCCTTCACCTGAACACCTATCCCCGCACCGCCACCCCCACCTCCTTCGCCGCATCCACCAGTATCTGCGCCGCCTCATCGAGATCATCGGCCGTGTGCTCGCAGCTCACGCTGATGCGCAAACGCGCATCGCCGACAGCGGCGCCGGGGAACACCACGGTCTGGCAATACATGCCGCGTGCACGCGCCGCGCGTCCGAATTCCAGCGTCTTGCGATCATCGCCGACCACCACCGGGAGGATCGCGCTGGCGGAATGCCCAAGGTCGAACCCAGCTTCCAGCAAATGGCCGCGCAAGTGATGGACGTTGCGCCACAGCTTGCTGATGCGCTGCGGCTCGCGCTCCATCACGTCGATCGCGGCGATCAGGCCGGCCGCGACCGCCGCCGGGATCGTGGCTGCAAACACATAGGAATGCGAATAGAAACGCAGGTAATCGACCACCTCCTCGTCGCCGCAAACGAAGCCGCCGACGCCAGCCAGGGTCTTGCTCATGGTGCCGACTTCCAGGTCCACCGCGCCCTTCATGCCGAAATGCTCGGTGGTGCCCGAACCGGTGCGGCCGAGCACACCGGTGGAATGCGCATCGTCAACCAAGACCCGCGCACCGTATTGCTTCGCCAGCGAGACCAGGCGCGGCAAGTCGACCACATCGCCGTGCATGCTGAACACGCCGTCGGTGACGATCAGCTTGCCGCCGTCGTGGTCGGCATATTTCTGCAGGATTCTTTCCAGTCCGTCCAGGTCGTGCGGATAAATCTTGCGCGCTGCGCCGGCCAGCTTGCAGCCGTCCTGGATGCTCATGTGGTTCAGTGCATCGGTAAAGATCAGATCGTTCTGCCCGGCCAGCGCGGAAATGCAACCCAGGTTGGCGGAATAGCCGGACGGATAGACGATACATGCCTGCCTGCCCTTGAGCTTCGCCAGCCGCCGCTCCAGTTCCATGTGCAGCACATTGGTGCCGCCGATCAGGCGGCAGCCGGTATTCGTGGCGCCGTATTCGCGCACGCCCTTGACGATCGCCTCGATCACTTCCGGATGATTCGCCAGGCCCAGGTAATTGTTCGACGCAAACATCAGGAATTCCCGGCGCTTGCCGCTGACCTCGTCGTAGATCATCGCACGGTTGCTGCAGCGCGATTCCAGCGGCATGCCGTACCAGTACAACTGTTCTTGCTGCTTGCGCTGATAGAAGGTATTGAACTCGCGGGCCTTATGGAACAGGTCGCGATGCGGGATGTGGACGAAATCCCTCATCGTACGAGCGTCGTCCGCTGCCGGCTCCGCCGCCACGGAAAGCGCGCTGGCGTCAGCATGGCTGAGGTTATCGATGAACTCCGACCACTTCTTTTCTTCCGTCGCCGGCGGCACTGCCATTGCCGGCGCTGCCGGTTCCAGCATGCTTGGCTGCACGAGAGGCCGCAGATGCGCGATGACCCGTGCAATGCTGGTCAACCCTGCGGGAAAGGTGATGGCGGCAATCCCAAGCAACTTGGGAAGCTCGGACAACACGGCTGCCTGGGTAACGGAGTCGATGCCGAGATCACTCTCGAGCTCGGCATCCGGCGCGAGGTCGCCCGGCTTGTAACCGGTGTGCCGGCTGTAGGCGGCGATGACCGCCATCGTCAGCGCATCGGCTGCGTGCTCCGGCAGGCAGGGTCGCTGCGGCAAGGCAAGCGTCTTTCCATCCTGTTCCAGGCATTGCCCGATATGCGCCAGCACGAGCGCAATCGTGCTTGTGTGTTGCGGATTTTGCCGGCTGGACAGGCCGAGCGCCTTGTACAGCTCCGCAAGGGTGGTGGCCAGCGTCACCGAGTCGATCCCGAGGTCGCTCTCGAAATTGGCATCCGGCACAAGGTCGGCGCGTGCGTAGCCGGTGTGGGTCTGGAACATGTCCAGCACATACGCCTGCAGTCCTGCGTCCGGCGTTGCGATGTGGTCGATTACCTGGTCATTCATCGTGCTCCCCCCGCTGCCTGTGCCAGTGCCGGCCGGCTTTCGCTTTGCAGGCGCTCGACCAGATCGAGCATGTGCTGCACCGATTTGAAATTGTTCGGGACGACCGCCTTCAGAGGCACCGTCACGCCGGCTTCCCGCCGCAGCAGGTCGACCAGATCGAACAAGGCACTGGAATCGATGATGTTCAATTCCAGCAAGGGCGTGTCCAGCGCAAACTGCTGGGACTCGCCGCCGAGGTAGTTCTCCGCGATATACGCGAGAAGTTTGTTTCCTAACATGGTGTCCTCTGCTTAGATGATGTTTTCAGGTTGCTGACAGCCGCTCATGTCCGCTTTTCGCCGATGAACAAGGTGCGCGGCCCCGGTATCGCTTGCACCCTTGCATTGACGAAGCCCGCTTCTGTGAAGCGTTGCAGGTATTGCGCGCAGGTCGATTCGATGCCGCCGTCAGTGGACACCAGCATGTTGATCGACAGCAGCGACGTGAACAGTGGGCCGCTTTCGTCATCGGCCAACGGTGTCTCGCTGGCGATGAAGGTGCCGCCCGGCGGCAGCGCCTCGTGGATGTGACGCAGGATCTGCATCTGGATGTCCGGCGCATAGTCGTGCAGCATCCAGCCGAGATGAATCAGGTCGTGTTCCCCCTTGGGGATGGTGCCGCTGATGACGTCGCCCGCCACGATCTTGATGCGCTCGGCATAACCGTTCTCGGCGATCTTGTCGCGCACGAAGCTGGTCGCCTGCGGCAGTTCGCAGATGCTCAGGCCAAGCTGTGGATAGCGCGCAGCGACAGCCATCGGCAAGGTGCCGATGCCGCTGCCGATATCCATGAATTTCCTGTAGCCGGAAAAATCGAATCCCTGCAGCATGCCCTCGATAAAGGGTTTCGCGAAAATGCCCAGGAATTCCTGGAAATCAACGACATCCTGCGGGTTCTGGTACAGGATGCTGAACCAGCTGCGGTCATCGCCGAAAGCCGCCTGACGCTGATCCTTGTCCTCACGCACCCCCTGCGCCGTATGTGACCACAGCGGATACAGGAAGGTATCGATATGGCGACCGAGCCAGCCCAGCCATTGCGCTGAACCACTCACCATGTAGTCGCGCGCAGCCTGAGTGAGGCAGAAATGATCGTCCTCCTTCGCCAGCAGGCCGATGGCAGTCAAGGCGATCAGCAGGCGCTTGCCGGATTGCAGCGGAATGTTGCGGTGCGCGCAAATGGCTTCTGCCGTTGCCGGGCCTTGCTCCAGCGCGTCGAAGACTTTCAGTTCCAGGGCGGAAGTAATCGTCTTGGTCTTGAAAAATCCCATCATCAAGTCAACGATCTGCTCTTTATTCATTTCCATGTAACGGTTCCCATTAATTTAAGAAAGTGGACATTTCTTCACAGACGGTCGCGAACGAACGCACGAAGTGATCGATTTCTTCCCGGCTGATCACCAGCGGCGGCTGGATGCGGATCACGGTCGAACTATTGGCCGTGACGAAGGTGAGGATGCCGTGGTCATTGCTGAGCTTGGTGACGAAGCGCATGCAGAACATCTCGGCCAGCGACTCTTCCATCTTGCTCATCGCAGCGGCCAGGTGCTGCTTCACTTCATCCGGGAAGAAACGGTAGGTCAGGTGCCAGTCGCCCGGCAGGCGCGTGCCGAATTCGCGTGCGCAGGCTTCCACCGCGCCTGCGAAATCGTTGTCGAGCTCGATGCCGAGCATCAGGCCGCGCCCGCGCACTTCGGCGATGAACGGATAGTGCTCGGTGGCTTTTTCCAGCTCCGCCTTGAAGTAGGTGCCGAGTTCGTCCGCGCGTTCGGCCAGGCCCTGCTGATGCAGGCCGTCGAGCGCGGCCAGGCCGGCGACCGCGGCGATGTTGCAGCCACCGAAGGTGGATGTGTGCAGCAGGAAACGGCCCATGGTGCCGTAGGCGGCATCCCATACCTGCGCGGTGCTGAGCGTGGCGCCGATCGGGATCAAGCCGCCCGACAGCGATTTCGCCAGCACCATGATGTCCGGCTCAAGTCCTTCCCACTCGCTGGCGAACATGCGGCCGGTGCGTCCCAGCCCGGTCTGGATCTCGTCGACGATCATCAGCGTGCCGGTCTGGCGGCAGATCTCCTGCGCCGCCGCCAGGTAACCGGCCGGCGGTAGCTTGACGCCACCCTCGCCCTGGATCGGTTCGACAATGTAGGCCGCCACCTCTTCGGACATCAATTCGCTGCGCAATGCCTCGAGATCGCCGAAAGCGACACCGACACAGCCCGGCACCAGCGGCCGGAAATGCTTCTTGTGCTTTTCGCGGCCGGTCACCGACAAGGCGCCCAGCGTCTTGCCGTGGTAACTGTTTTCCGCGTACACGAAGCGGGTGCGGCCGGTGGCGGCACGCGCCAGTTTCAGCGCCGCCTCCACCGCTTCGGTGCCGGAGTTGCTGAAGAACACACGCTCGAGTTCGCCGGGCGCAATCGCGCACAAGCGCTCGGCCAGCTTTGAGGTCTCCTGCGGCAACGACACGTATTGCACGAAGTTGGGCGTCGAATCGGTCAGGAACTTGCGGATCGCATCGGTCACGATGCGCGGATTGTGGCCGAGGTTCAGGCAACCGTAACCGGACACCATGTCGAGGAATTGCCGGCCTTCGGTATCGGTCAGCGTGCATTGCTCGGCGCGATCGAACACATGATCGCAGCGCTGCATGCCGAGGAAGTCGGCCAGCATGGGATTGATGTGGCTGCGGTAGCGCTGCAGCGTCTGTGTACGACGCTGTTCGCCGTCATCCGCCTGTGCCGGAGCGGACTCCTGGCGCCGGTGGTAACGAGCCAGGCCGCTGATGATTTTCTCATTGATGCGCTCACCCCAGGACGCCAGCGGGAATGCGTAAAAGCCGTGGCGCTCAGCCAGCGCACCGATCTCCAGCACCTTTTCCGGCTCCAGCGTGCGCCCGATGGAAAAGCACTCGGCGCGCCCTTCCAGGGCCAGCACCATGGTCTCGGTCAGGCAGCCGTTGATCTGCTGCTTGATCGCCATGTTCAATGATTCCCCGCCCAGCTTCACCTGCGGCGAGGCGGTCATGCAGCCGCCGTCGATCACCAGCGTGTCGGTACGCGGCGGCGCGCTGCGGACCGCATCGCGCGGCAAGGCAATATCGACCACGATCGAACCCGGCAGCAGGCGCGCCTCGTCGATCACATCGCCGGACGAGGTAGCCGACGCGAAGATGCGGTTGTTCGCATAGCAGTCGTCGATGCTGTCGCGCAGCGTCACCTGCGCATGCCATCTCGACGGCAGGTGTTCCAGCAATTCTTCCCGACTGGCGCTGCCGCTGCGGTACAACAGGTCGAGGCGACAGCCTTGCGCCAGCAGCAGTTTCGCCAGAGCCAGGCAGATCGAGCCGGGGTAACCGACAATCGCCACCTGTGCCTCCTGCGGGCGTAGTTGCAGCCATTCGAACACCTGCAGCAGGGCCTTGTAAGCGGCATAGGTCGTGAGCGAATTGCCGCTGGTGACCGGCAGGCTGGCGCGCTCGGCGGTGACCAGGCCGCGCTTGCCGATGATGGACGTGAAGCCTCCGAGGCCGACCAGGTGTGCGCCTTGTTTTCCCAGCGTATCGATGCCTTCGAAGATGCGTTCCTGCACCTCGCGCGCCGACGCCAGCATTTCATCGGCGGTCAGCGGCAGGTAGTGCACGATGCCTTCGCAGGTGGCGCCGGCGGCGGAACGGATCTGGCCGAAGTCGACGAAGGGAACCATGTTTTCGCGGCGCCACAAGTCACGTTGGTAGCCGCTTTGCAGGTCTTTCGATTGACGCTGCAGCAGGTCGAGCATCTTCACGTAACGCTTGAGTCCGACCGACGTCGGATGTGCGATGAATCCAAATTTCATTGTTTTTCCTGATGTTTGTTTCTTATGGAGATCATTAATTTAGCCGCCGTCACACGTTTTCCCCTCCTCCTGGCAGGGGAAAGGAGCCCGCCCGCGCACGGGTTGTCTAGCGTCACACAACCAACGGCGCATCGTCCGCCACGGCAGCCGGCTCAACCTGCATCTCATCGCGCTGCCATCCCGTCGCCGTCGCCAGGCTGATCCCGTCGCCTTCGTTGTTATGCCCAACCACCACCGAGAACAGATTGATGCGCCCGGGCTTTTGCAGCGCCTCGGCCAGCATGTCGGCGTCGAAGCTGTCGAGCGTGCGCGCGCAGACCTCCAGACCGCAGATGTCTTCTTCCCAGTCCGCGGACATCAGGTTCACCAGACGCATCTGGCGCGAGGTGCGGTTGAACAGGATGCGCTCCTGGTAGGTGCTGATCACCGAGTGGCCGCCGTTCATAAAGTAGAAGACGGTGAAGTTCTTCCGCATGCGGTCCGGATAATTGAGCGCGTTCTCGATAAAGCTCGGCAGGATGTCGGGCACGAGGCCCTTGGCGCCGTCGCCGATGAAGGCGACAACGTTGGTGCCGCTGGTGTACGCGACGCTCAGCGTGGCCTGCAGCGCATCACCCATCAGCGCCCGTCCGTACCAACCGGAAAAGCCGCGCCGGGTGCGCGCGACATTGCGGATCGCCGAGATGCCGCAGCGGCCGACGTCGTACAGGCCGGTGTAGTCGTAAGCGCGCTCGACGATCAGCTTTTCCACCAGGTGATTGAGGCGCGCGAAAAAATAGTTCGGACTCATCGGTGTCGCCGGCAGTTTGCTTGCCACATCCGACGGCGTGTCCGGCACCGACGCCATCAGTCGGCAGCGGCGTTCGCGCAAGGCCGGCGACACGTCGAGGTGGCGCTCCACATGGCGCAGGAAGCTACGGTAGTCCATCACCAGCCCATGGTCGGTAAAGGGCGACATGTGGGCGGCGTTGCGGGTCAGTTGCACGATGCTCAGCTTGCGCGCCAGCCGGCCTTCCGAAAACGGCGTACTGACCTGCCCAAGCTTGCTTTTCATGAAGAACAGGCATTGCTGCGACTGCGGATTGAGCTTGTCCCTGGTATGCAAGTAGTTGTACACGCGCGGGCTGTAGCCATACACTGCCAGCGTGCCGAGGTAATTTGGAATGCGCTTGCCGTCGCGGTACTTCGGCACCGAACCGGGATGGGTGAGGGAGTCGGTCAGCGCGATGCCGGCACGCTCCGCGATCGACAAGGTCAACGCCAGTTCTTCCTCATCCATCGGCCCGCATTGCCACAGCAGCCGTTCCGGCCCTTGGTTGATGATCTGCATCACGTCCTGCAACACATCCTGCATCGCCTCGTCGGGCGCTGCCGCGCACGCGTCGAGCGCGGGTGCAAACAGGGCCGGATCGAGTTCGTCGCCGGCGTCGAGCACTGCCTGCGTCGCCAACAGCACCACCGGCCCCTGCCCTGCGTCGTACAGCGCCACCGCGCGTCGAAGGTCTTGAGCGATATTCTCGGCGTCTTCCATGTACACATAAGGAATGCCGCGCGCCTGCAGCACCGCACGCGTATCCTCGTCGCGGGAAATCGTGCCCTGGAACGCAAACCACTGGCTGGCACGGTTTTCCGCGCAGACGATGAAGCCCTTGGCGCGCGCCTCGCGCAGGTTGGCGAGCGTACCCCGGAATTCGTCGATCATGCCGCTGGTAACGATCACTGCGAACGGCTTCTTGTAGAGCTGCCAGTTGGCCATCGCGCCGCAAGCCAGGCTGTGTTCGCTCGGTCCACGTAGCACCAGCGCGCCAAGCCGGTTCGCTTCCACTTCAAAATAACTGATCAGATTCGACACCAGCGAACCGGTGAAGTAAAAACCGAGCCAGTCACTGCCGGCGCGCCCGGACAGGAAGCCGGTCAGGAAGCCGGCCAGCGTATTCCTGCGCAGGCCGCGTGTGTCGGTCTTGGCGCGGCGATTGACATAACTGAGTTCGAGGAAATCCATCCACAGGCAGAGCAACTCCGTCTGCAGCACCGCCCTGTCGGACGGCAGGATGCATTCGATGTATTCCATCGGCTGGTAGCGGATGCGGTTCTCGTGCGGCGAGGTGAATACCGCCGTCGAAAACGACGAGCAGAATGCCGGCACCGCCGCCTCCTGCAGGCGCGCGTGGAAGCTGACAAGCTGCTCGTCGATTTCTTGCGGGCTGATGCCATCGTACAGCGGATCGGCGTAATCGATGAACAGCATGCCAATCTGGAAGCCGCCCTGCGTGGGCGCGGCGGTAATCTTGTCGAACGCCGCCTCCAGACTGTCGGCCTGGATTACCTTGATCGCCAGGCGTTCCCGGCGCGCGGCGAGGAAGCGCACCGCCTTGTCGCACGCCTCGCGATATACCGGGTGCGACACCGACTGCGCTGGTGCATAGTCGATGTCGGCATCAATTTCCACGTGCTGGAATACCTCGCCGCGCACATCGTTCAACACACTAAAACCGGTTTCAAAGAACTCGCGGCGGCGCGTGACAACAACCACGCCTATAGCCGTCATATCCATATTTCTGTCCTTTAGTGGAAAATTGAAATCTGCGGAGATCACTACCGAATGTTTATGCGATTGCTCTCTGCTCGACCAGCGATTCGTCGGTATCGGCAACGCGTTCCTCGATGCGCACCACGCCGCCGTCACCGTCGAGGTAGATCAGGTCGCCGGTGCGTATGGTCTGCGTCGCCTGCTTCGCATTGACGACCGCCGGAATACCGAACTCGCGCGACACGATGGAGCTGTGCGACAAGGCCGAGCCGATGTCTGCGACCACCCCGGCCGCCAGCACGAACAGCGGCGTCCACGATGCATCGGTAAAGCGTGCCACCAGAATTTCGCCCTGGCGGAATTCGCCCGCCTGGCGGTTCAGGTCGGTGATCACGCGGGCGCGCCCCACCGCCACGCCGGGGCTCGCGCCCAGGCCATGCAGCAAGTCGCCCTGCGCCGCGTCCAGCAACACCTGATCGTCGCGCTGCGGCACATGGCCGCCGATCAGCGCCATTGGCGGTTCCTTCAGGCGCTCGTTGAGCAGATGCTGCTGACGGTTGCGCGCAATCAGTTGCGGAGAAAATGCCTGCTGCGCCGTTTTGCGCCCGGCCACGTAATCGCGCAATTCGTTGAAATCGATGTACGGCAGGTCCTGTATGCCAGACACACCCTCCGCCTCGACGCGGCGCAGCACCTCGACGATGATTTTGCGGTAGAACCAGGTCTCGGCGATGAAGGTCGGACGCGTCGCTTCGCGCCGTTCCGCCATCTTCGCGTAGGCGGCGATCACGAAGCGGAATGTCATCCTTGCCTTGAGCGGCAGTTTGTCCAGTAACTGCCGCGTGTCTTCTTCGCGCGCCTTGCCGATCGTCGCCAGACGCGCTTCAAGCTGCACATCGCTGGTCAGGTACAGACGGATGATTTGCAGCAGATAGGTCGGATCGTCGTTCCAGCGCGGAATGCTCAGTTCGAATTCCTGGCGACCACGCGAACCGAAGTCCGTGAGGAAGGCGCCAAAATCCTCGTTCCAGAAACGGCGACCCTCCGCATGCTGCTGCAAGGTATCGGCCAACTGCGCCAGCGGCGTCTCCAGGAACAGTGCGCGCAGCACCGGCAAGCGGTCGACGCGCGCTGCCAGCTCGCACACGCCACGCGTCACCTCGATGGTACGCAGGTTGTTCATCGATGCCTTGATGCGGTTCTGCAGCCCTTTTCCTTCGTTCCCCAGCCACTTCTCGCACAGCTCCGCCAGCGCATCGTACAGCGCGAACGATTGCAGGAAGAACGGCATGTAGGCGGCACAGGATTCGAGGAAGTAGCGGTCGATGCGCTGCAGTTCGGCATCGAGCTGCGGCAGGCTCATCTTCTCGAGCTCCAGCTTGCCAAAGCGCTCGGTTTCGCGCTGGCGCAAGGCGATCATCTTGTTCACCGTGCCGCCAGCAGTGGCCAGATTCTGCACCTGGCATACCAGCCAGTAGAGGCTGCTCTTGAAGAACTGGAACCCGGACACCGGTTCGCCGTAGGGGTTTTTGTAGTGGGTGAAGTCGACGTCGGGGGTCGCGTAGCGCCGCGTGAACTTCATCTGCTCGTGCGTGGGAGGGCATTGCGTCAGCAGCCGCGCCGATGCGGAGATGTTCAGGTACACATGACCCTGCAGGTAGCCGACGTAATACTGCGAACTGCCGATGTCGAGCAAGCCCATGGTCTTGACTGCCGGGCCGTGCACGTGGTGCTGGTAGAAGCGGGTGAAGGACAGTCCGAGCGGCGTCATCAGCCCGGTCAGGATTTCGCCGGTGTCCATGCGCGAAAACATCGTGTTCTCGCGCACCTGCTGATTGGTTTCCTGCTCGTCGCCGTACAGCTTGGCGGCGATGGAAGCCGTCACTGTGATCGGCCGCGCCTGCAGTATCCAGATACTGTCATCCTTCAGTGCCCATTCGATATCGAGTTCGCAGCCGTAATGGCGGCGAATGCGTGCGGCACAGGCCGCCAGTTCGGATGCCTGCATATCGCTCAGGCTCGGCTGATCGACGAATTGCGGCGGTACCTCCTGCATCGCGACGCCATCCGCAGTGCGCGCGCACATCACCGGCTTGGCCCGGACAAACCGTTCCATCAGCGCATGACTGTCGCTGTCCACCACATAGGTATCGGTGCTCGCCTGGCCCGACACCACGCCCTCGCCCAATCCCCAGCAAGATTCGATCACCGTGCGTCCGGCATCGCCGCTGATCGGGTCGGCGGTGAACAACACGCCGGCAGCATCGGCAACGATCATCTGCTGGATCACCACCGCGATGCCGCCGTCGGCGCGGTTGCGCCCCTGGTAGGCATGCGCGCGTTCGTTCCACAACGACGCCCAGCAACGCTTGACGCAATCGAGCAGCGCGCTCTCGCCCTCCACGTGCAGGAAGGTGTCGTACTGGCCTGCGAATGATTGTGCATCGCCGTCTTCATTGACGGCGGAGGATCGCACCGCGACCGGGCCGCTACCGAGTTCGCGATAGGCGGCGACGATCGCATCCTGCAGCGCGGGCGGCAACGGCGCATGCGCAATGCGTGCGCGGATGTCGGCGCAGGTGTCGCGGTCGACCTTGTCCATGCCGTCGATCCAGGCCGCCAATCCGGATGCCTGCAAAAAAGCATGACAGGCATCGACCGTCACGCAATAGGCGCGTGGCACCGGGAAGCCGGCGCCGATCAATGTATTGAGCGAGTTAGCCTTGCCGCCGAAACGCTGCACGCCGCTCGCAGGGTTGCCGGCAATTTCCATCACATGCAGGCCGGAGCCCAGTGCTTGCACCACCGTCGTAGCGGCCGCCGTGCGCTGCAGGTATGCCTGCGCCTGTTGCGCCGCATCGCACCCCGCGCTCACTGCGCTCTCCAGGTTGCCGATGCCGACGCTGTCCTGGTTCGCAAAGGAAACCCCACCCACCGGCTGCGACGCCCGTACAAACAAGTCGGCTTTCATTTGCCCGAGCGTAGCGACCACCAAGGCACGCGACCAGCGCCAGATCCGGATATCTTCCACCTCGTCAGTGGATAGTCCCTTCGCCTGCAGCATTTCCGACACTTCTTGCAAGGTCGCCTGCTGCAGCTGCGCAAAATCTGTCTTGCCGAGTTTGCCCTGGTCGAGCAGTTCCGCCACCGGCTTCAGCAAGGTCAGCACACCGGCTTTCTTACCGTCGTCGCGGTCCAGCCAGTTGGCGACCACGCACACGCGGCTGCGGCACCAGGCCAGCGGCGCAGCGGCGGCGGTATTTCCTTCGATCACATAGCCGCCGAAGTATTCAGTCCAGGCAGCGTTGCGCAGGTAGACGTTCGCGATGCAGTAGTCGCGGTGCTGGATCTGACGTATCGCATGCTGCTGCTGCGCCGGCAAACCGGAGACCGCATCGAGTGCTGCATGCTTGGGCGCGGCCCACACCACCGCGCCGGCGCTGACCTCGCGCTGCACGCCGCCACGTTCGAAGGTGATGCGGTAACGTTCGCCATCACGCGCAACCGTCTGCACGCGCGCACCGATTTCAATACGGCAGTTGCCACGCTCGCGCAACGCCGCCTGCAGACGTTCGCTGAGATAACCGTTCCCGCCGGGGAAGGTCACCAAGGTGCCATACAAGTAGCCGACCAGGAAGTGCAGCCCGACATAGGCGGACACATCCGCCGCCGACAGACATTCCACTTTCAGGGTCGTCTCGACCGCATCGCGCACCAGCGGGCCGAACTTCGCATCCGGCACCAGCGCCGTTGGCAGCCGCGCACGCGCTTTCTCATCGAACAATAGTTCGGCCAGCGACATCGAGTCGAACTGTTCCATCTCCTCGCGCGTCCAGCCGCATCCGGCTTGCCACGGTACCGCCGGATACTTGCCGCCATCCTTGCGGAAGCGCTGCAGGTAGGCATATAGTTCCGCAAACACCGGATCGCCCAGCTTCTTCGGCGCCGCGATGAATTTCTTGCCACGCAATGCGGCGCCGAGCAAGTTGCATGTCAGTCCATACATCGCCGGGTTCAGCAACTCCTTCGGCTGCTTCAGCAGCCCCAGCGTGACCTCCCCCAGACCGCGCAGCAGATGGCGTGTGTTGAACAGCACGAATTGACTGTCGCCGGTGGAGCGCCATGCATTGGACAAGCCGAGCCCGCTCAGCAATTGCGCCGTGTCCGAACCGGGCACCGGCTCCTGGAAGCAGCTGCCTGCTGTGGCGAAGCGTAGTTCACCGCGCTGCCCGCTGCGCGCCGCGCCGCCCACCGTGGTCTCCCGCTCCAGCACCAGCACGCTATGGCCAGCAAGCTTCCAGGCTGCCACGAGGCCGGACAGCCCGCCGCCGACCACCACCACGTCGTAAGCGCCGAGCGCTTCGCCTTCCCGTACACCGCGATCGTCGGCAACGGGAATGGCCGCTGCGCCTTCTTCATAATCCTTGCTGGGAAACTTTTTCTGCGTTGTCATTTTCTGTCTCTACCTTTTCCTGGGTTGAACAGCTGCCTTCAAAAAGCCAGCTTTGCAGAACGTTGGATTGCAACTAGCCACGGACAAGCCATGTGTCCGGCGCGTATGCGAAACCGAATGATTCGGGCTAACGCAGCCCCATGTGCCGTGCGATGAACTCGCGCTGTATTTCATTGGTGCCGGAGAAGATGCGCGCCGGCAGTGCATCGAGCAGCAAGCGATCGATGCCGGTCTCGCTGCAGACACCGGCGCCACCAAAGATCTGTATCGCGTCCAGCCCACATTGCACCGCGCACTCGGACACCCACAGCTTGCTTTGTGCGATCGCCTCTTCATGCGGCAGGTCCTGGTCATAGAGCCAGCCGGCGCGGTACAGCAGCAGGCGCGATGTTTCCAGGCGCAGCTTGAAGTCGACCAGCCGGTCCGACACCGCCTGGTTGTGTCCTATCGGACGGCCGAACTGCTGACGTTCGCGCGCCTGCGTAACGCATTGCGCAAGCACGCGCTCCATCGCGCCGACATAGGCGGCAAACAGGCAGCCGCGCTCCCAGATCATGGAGTCCTGGAAGATGGTCGCGCCCGCGCCTTCGTCGCCCACGCGCGCCCATGCGGGTACTCTGCAGTCGTCCAAATGGACGCTGCCCCAGGGCGAGGTGCACAGGCCCGACTTGCGCTCACCGGTAGTGACTGTGAGGCCAGGCGTTGCGCGCGGGATCAAAAAGGCGCTGATGCCGAAATAGGATTGGTGCGCATCGGTCTTCGCATACAGCAGGAAGACATCGGCCACCGGCGCATTGGTGACGAAACATTTTTCGCCGTTGAGGATGTAGTGCTCGCCGTCGCGCCGCGCGCTGCTGCGCATGGCGAATGCGTCGGAACCGGAGCCGGGCTCGGTGATCGCATTGGCGGCAATCAGGCTGCCTTTCGCCATGCCAGACAGGTAGCGCTCGTGCAGCTCGCGCGAACCATGGCGCCACAGCGGCACAGCGCAAGCGAACATGTGTGCACACAAGGAGAACACCAGCCCCATGTCGACGCAACCCTGGCCGAGCGCCTCCACCGCGAGCATGGTATCGAGCGCACCAAAGCCGGAACCGCCCCACTCTTCAGGCAACGGCAAACCGGCCAGGCCGATCTCTGACGCCTGCGTCCACTTGTTGCGGTCGAAATGGGAAGACGCGATGCGTTCGCTGGCCGAGGCGGACAACACGTCGCGGGCAAAACGATGGATGTGTGAAACAGTTTCTTGCTGCTCGCTGCTGAGACGAAAATCCATGCACCTGCCCTATATTTGGTGCAGCGGCAATAGCGGCTGCACATGTTTTTACTGGAAGCTCCCTTGGCAATGCATCATCACGCCTGCACGATCCGTACCGCTACAATTGCACTGTGCTACTGCCTAACAGCCTGTTCGAGATCTTTCCACCTGGAACCGCTCAATTTCGAAGCGCTTCCATCTGAAGATCCGCATGAGCATTCACTTTCGCTGCTTCGATACCGTTCACCAGTTCGGTGAGAGCGCTACAGGGTCGATTGCACACTTTTTCGACTCCCTGGCTGCGTTGTTCGTCGTAGCAGAACGGGCCACACAAACGAGGCGCAAGGCCGTAGCGCGCCCATCAGGTGCGTCAACATCGGGAAGTTAATTCCGACCATCTCCCAAGCACTTTGGCGCTGCAAATACCAGAATAGCAACATTGCGCAGCACCATGTTTGATAATTATCAAACTCCTTTCACTTAAGCAATGGAATTTCAGCACTCCGGAAGTGGGTCCAGGAGGCGAGATGCCTCCGGTTGATCAGGCTAGCTGCAGCTGAAGCGGGCCCAGGCCGAGGAGCGTGAGCCAGTGGGGATGGTCTTGGCCGGTCATCAGCTGGGCCGGACTTTTACCGACTCGCTGCGGAACCCTGCTGCGCAGAAAGCAGCGATGGTTCAGGAAGAACAGCAGGAGATCCAGGTACGCGCCGCCGAACTGGCGACGCAGCGTGAAGTAGGTTCGCAACTTTGAGTTCAGATGCTCGACAAGCGCGCTCGAGCGCGGTGTCTGGGCCATGGCCTGCGCCACAGCGTCGACGACGGCATGAAATTGTGCGCCCATCCTGGCGCGCAGCCGGTTCCATCCTTGCCGCAGCTCCAGGTTGGGACCGGCCACCTGCTGCCCATAGCGCTGTGCTTCGTCGACAGTGTCAAACGTGGCCCAGAATGTTTTGGGCAACAGCTTGCTCTTCACACTGAGCTGATAGGTACTTGAGGGAGTGGTTTTTTTGTCAAGGCCATGAATCCAAGATAGGATTCAAACGCTCAAAAGTCAAACGGCCAGCAGGCCGTTGTGAGGGAGGCGCACCTCCCGTACCGGGAGGTGCGAACCCTGTTCGAACAGGCTCAGAGTGAGCTAAGTCCTTGATTTTCTGGAGGCGAGGACGGGAATCGAACCCGTCTAAACGGCTTTGCAGGCCGCTGCATAACCTCTTTGCTACCTCGCCAGAGACTTGCTGCGCCACCCTCGGTGGGGTGACAAAAAAAGGAAGCGATGCTTCCCTTTCGAATTCTGGAGCGGGAGAAGAGTCTCGAACTCTCGACCTCAACCTTGGCAAGGTTGCGCTCTACCAACTGAGCTACTCCCGCATTTTTCAAGACCATGATTATCGCAGAAACTGAGCAACATTTCAAGGATAACCTTACGACGTTTTTTCCGACTGACTGGAGCGGGAGAAGAGTCTCGAACTCTCGACCTCAACCTTGGCAAGGTTGCGCTCTACCAACTGAGCTACTCCCGCGCTGCCACCACATCGTTACAACTTCGTCACAACAGGCCGGCATTATAGATGATCTGAACGCCCTGTCAAGGATCGACAGCCAATTACTGCGATCAATCCATCATGCCGCCTTTTTCCTTGATCAGCGGCCAGGCCAGGCGCATGTAGTAAAACATCGACCAGACGGTCAATACGGCGGCCAGCACCATCAGGTATTCGCCCAACAGCTGGGTGTCGATGAAGCGAAACAGCATGTCGTGCCACAGCAGCAGCGGGATGGCGGTCATCTGCGCGGCGGTCTTGATCTTGCCGATCGAGCTGACCGCGACCGAGCGCGACGCGCCGATCTGCGCCATCCATTCGCGCAGCGCCGAGATGGCGATTTCGCGGCCGATGATGATGAAGGCGAGGAAGTGGTCGACCCGGTCCAGGTGCACCAGCACCAGCAGCGCGCCGGAGACCATCAATTTGTCGGCCACCGGATCGAGGAAGGCGCCGAAGGCCGAGGTCTGGTTCCAGCGGCGCGCCAGGAAGCCGTCGAACCAGTCGGTGACGGCGGCGATGATGAATACCAGGGTGGCCGCCATGTCCTGGTCGGAGCGCGGCAGCCAGTGGACCGGCAGGTAGTACACGCCGACGACGAGCGGAATCAGGGCTACACGTAACCAGGTCAGGAGAATCGGGATATTAAAGGGCATAGAGGCGGGCGCACTGGTTAAGCGTTGATAGATGCTTGCGCCGCTAGTCTACCTTGCCCACGGTGTTTTAACCAGTTTGGACCGTGCGCGCGGTCGGCGCGCACGGCCCTGCGTCAACATCGTCAGTGCAGCTGCTTGTAAATCTCTTCGGCCAGCTGGGTCGAGATGCCTTCGACCGACATCAGGTCTTCGACGCTGGCGTCGACCACGCCGCGCAGCCCGCCGAAGCGCGCCAGCAGCTTCTGGCGGCGCTTGGCGCCGATACCCTCGATCTCTTCCAGGCGCGAGGTCTGGCGCGTCTTGGCGCGCTTGGCGCGCATGCCGGTGATGGCGAAGCGGTGCGCCTCGTCGCGGATCAGGGCGACCAGCATCAGCGCCGCCGATTCCTTGCCCAGCTCCTGCGACGCGCGCCCGTCGACAAACATCAAGGTCTCGAGGCCGACCCGGCGCCCCTCCCCTTTGGCCACGCCGACGATCAGCGAGATGTCCAGGCCCAGTTCGGCGAATACCTGGCGCGCCATTTCGATCTGGCCCTTGCCGCCGTCGATCAGCACCACATCGGGCATGACGCCGTCGCCGTTGGCGACTTTTTCGTAGCGCCGCATCAGTACCTGGCGCATGGCCGCGTAATCGTCGCCCGGCGTGATGCCGTTGATGTTGTAGCGCCGGTATTCGCCATTCTGCATGGCGTGGTGATGGAACACCACGCACGAGGCCTGCGTGGCCTCGCCTTGCGTGTGGCTGATGTCGAAGCACTCGATGCGCAGCGCATCGAGGTCGCTCGCGTCGAGCGCCAGCGCTTCGGCCAGCGCGCGCGTGCGCGATTGCTGCGAGCCCTGTTCCGACAACAGGCGCGCCAGCGAAATGTCGGCGCCCTTCTGCGCCATCTCGAGCCACTGGCGGCGCTGCCCCTGCGGCTGGAAAATCAGGTTGATGCGGTGCCCGCACTGCTCGGTGAGCGCCACCATCAGGGCCGGCTGGTCGAATTCGATATTCAGGATCAGCACCCCGGGGATGAATTTTTCGCTGTAGTGCTGCGCCAGGAACGCGGCCAGCACCTCGACTTCGATCGCCCCTTCCGCAATCGCGGCGGCGTCGCTGACCTGGGTCGGAAAATAGGCGCGGTCGCCCAGGTGGCGCCCGCCGCGCACCATGGCCAGGTTGACGCAGGCACGCCCGCCCTGCACCACCACGGCGATGATGTCGACATCGGCGTCGCCGCCGGTCTCCATGCTTTGCTGGTGCAGCACGCGCGCCAGCGACTGGATCTGGTTGCGCACCGCGGCGGCCTGCTCGAATTTGAGTTCGCCCGCGAAGGCGTGCATCTTCGTTTCCAGGTCGGCCATCACTTCGCTCTGGCGTCCGCGCAGGAATCTGGCGGCGTTGTCGACATCGAGCTTGTATTCGTCGCGCGTGATCAGGTCCACGCAGGGCGCGCTGCAACGCCCGATCTGGTGCAGCAGGCAGGGGCGCGTGCGGTTCGAAAACACGCTGTCCTCGCAGGTGCGCAGCATGAACACCTTCTGCAAGATCTGCATCGATTCCTTGACCGCCCAGGCGCTCGGAAACGGCCCGAAATACTGGTTCTTCTTGTCGACCGCGCCGCGGTAGTAGGCCATGCGCGGCACGTCCTGCCCGCTGATCTTCAGGTAGGGATACGATTTATCGTCGCGGAACAGGATGTTAAAACGCGGCTTGAGCGTCTTGATCAGGTTGTTTTCGAGGATCAGCGCCTCGGCTTCGCTGTGCGTCACCGTGGTCTCGAGGCGCGCGATGCGCTCGACCATCATGGCGATGCGCGGGCTGGACAAATTCTTCTGGAAGTAGCTCGACACACGCTTCTTGAGGTCGCGCGCCTTGCCCACGTACAGGACCGCGTCAAGCGCGTCGAAATAGCGATACACGCCCGGCAGGTTGGGCAGCTTCGCCACCGTGGTCAGCACCTGTTCGCGCGCGGCCGCCGCGCCGGGGTCGGCGGCGCCGGGAAGTTCGGGAGTCACATCGGTCATAACACAATCAATCCGGGTCAATTCAATCAGGCTTGCCGGGTGACGATCACGAAAGCGACGCCGTATTCGGCTTCATCGCTCACCGTCACCTGGGCGCAAAGCCCATTTTGCCGCATAAAGTCGGCCAGCGCGCCACTGCAGACCATGACGGGCTGCCCGCCTGGCGTATTGAGCATCTGGGCGCTGCGCCAGGCCATCGGCAGGCGCAGGCCCAGGCCGAGCGCTTTCGAGAACGCTTCCTTGGCCGCGAAGCGCGTGGCCAGGTAGCGCAGGCCGCGCACCGGGTTCTGCGCGCGGCGCTGGCGGAACACCGCCAGTTCGTCGTCGCCCAGAATTTTGCCGGCAAAGCGCTCGCTGCGCGCCAGCGCCGCGTCGATGCGCGCGACCTGCACGATGTCGGTGCCGATCCCGTAGATCACCAGCGCGCCGCGGTTCACGCAGCCAGGCGCGCCGCGACCATGATCGCCTTCATCTCGCGCACCGCGTTCTCGAAGCCGGCGAACAGCGCGTGCGCGACGATCGCGTGGCCGATATTGAGTTCGCCGATATCGGCGATGGCGGCGATCGCCTGTACGTTCTGGTAGTGCAGGCCGTGGCCGGCGTTGACCTTCAGCCCGCGCGCGACGCCATAGCGCGCGCCAAGGCGGATGCGCTCGAGTTCATGCGCCAGCTCGTCCGGGCCCGCTTCGGCGTAGCGCCCCGTATGCAGTTCGATCACCGGCACGCCGATGTCGGCGGCCGCGCCGATCTGCGCTTCGTCGGCGTCGATGAAGAGACTGACGCGAATGCCCTCCCCTTGCAGCTGCCTGACGGCCGCTTCGACTTCTTTCTGGTAGCGGATCACATCGAGGCCGCCTTCGGTGGTCACTTCCTCGCGCCGCTCCGGCACCAGGCACACATCCTGCGGGCGCACCGAGCAGGCAAAGTCGATCATCTCGCGCGTGACGGCCGCTTCCAGGTTCATGCGGGTCATCAGTTGCGGGCGCAGGGCAATCACGTCGGCGTCCTTGATGTGGCGCCGGTCTTCGCGCAGGTGCAGGGTGATCACGTCGGCGCCGGCCTGCTCGGCCAACATGGCCGCGCGCAGCGGGTCGGGATAGACGGTGCCGCGCGCATTGCGCAAGGTCGCCACGTGGTCGATGTTCACGCCCAGGTCGATGACCGGGCCATTCGGTTGGAGGAAGCTCATCTTGGTTGGTTGCTCGCTTGCTGAGGTTGCGTGGTTAATCTATAACTGCATCAGGTCGATCAGGATCTGGCGCGTGTTCAGGGTGGCGCCGCCGAGCTGGTGCGCCAGCAGAAAGCGCAGCAGGAGTTTGCTCTGCGCCTGCGTGAGCGGGTCGCCGTAGTCTTCGCGTTCCATGTCGAGCAGGGTCTTGCCGCTCACCACGGGCCAGCTGTCGCTACCGCGCGCCGGGCGCGCGCCGCGCTCGGGGTCGACCACGTAGTCGCCATCGGGTTCGACCGCCGCGCGCGTGCTGGTGCAGCGGGTCAGGTCGGCGGCCACGCCTGTCTCTTTAAGTAAGGCCCGTTCGAATTTTCGCAAGACCACCGGCGCCGGTTCGTTATGCGCCAGCTGGTTCAGGGTCGAGACGTAGTGGTCGAACAAGGCCGGGTGCGGGTCGTCGCGCGCGATCAGCTTGACCAGCAGTTCGTTGAGGTAGAAGCCGCACAGCAGCGCCGTCTTTTCGAGCGGGAGCATGCCGCCCACCCACTCGGCGTCGATCAGGGTGCGCAGTTCGGACTTGCCGCTCCAGGCGGCCTGCAGCGGCTGGAAGGTTTGCAGCACGCCGCGCAGTTTCGACAGCGGCCGCTTGGCGCCCTTGGCGACCAGGCCCACGCGGCCGAAGTCGCGCGTGAACATGTCGACGATCAGGCTGGTTTCTTTGTAGGGATAACTGTGCAGCACGAAGGCTGGCTGGCCGTTCACCTTCTCCACGCGCTGGGGCGCGCGCCGCCGCGCGGGCGGCGCCGCGGGTGTCTGCGCGGCCGGCGCCGCGCTGGCCGCTACGGCGACGGTCAGGTCGGCGTCGTTGGTGGGCATGCGGCGGGCGGGGACGCCTTACTCGTAGCCGTAGGCGCGCAGGCCGGCTTCATTGTCGGCCCAGCCGGACTTGACCTTGACCCAGATTTCCAGGTACACCGGGCCGCCGAACAGCTTTTCCATGTCCAGCCGCGACTGGGTCGATACTTCCTTCAGGCGCGCGCCCTTGTTGCCGATGACCATGGACTTGTGGGTGTCGCGCTCGACCAGGATGGCGGCGAACACACGCCGCAGGTCGCCTTCCTGTTCGAATTTTTCGATCAGGACGGTGCTGGTGTACGGCAGCTCGTCGCCCACCAGGCGAAACAGTTTTTCGCGCACGATTTCGGAAGCGAGGAATTTTTCGCTGCGGTCGGTAATGTCGTCCGGGCCGAACACCGGCGCGTTCTCGGGCAGGAGGCGCTTGATTTCGTTTTGCAGGCCGTCGAGCTGGAACTTGAGCTTGGCCGATACCGGCACGATGGCCGCGAAGTCATGCTTGGCCGCGATCTGCTGGGCAAACGGCATCAGCGCCGCCTTGTCCTTGACCCGGTCCGACTTGTTGATCACCAGGATGCACGGCACGTCGGTCGGCAACAGGTCGATCACTTGCTGGTCGGCCGGGCCGAAGGTGCCCGCTTCGATCAGGTACAGGATCACGTCGGCCGAAATGAGGGTGTTGGTGACCGTCTTGTTGAGCGTCTTGTTGAGCGCATTCGCGTGGCGCGTCTGGAAGCCCGGCGTATCGACGTAAATGAACTGGGCGTCGTCCACGGTCTGGATGCCGGTGATGCGGTGGCGCGTGGTCTGGGCCTTGCGCGAGGTGATCGAGACTTTGGCGCCGATCAGCACGTTCATCAGGGTCGATTTGCCCACGTTGGGGCGGCCGACGATGGCGATATAGCCACAACGGAAGTTTTCTGGGGTGGTTGTGGCGTTCATGCTGATTTCGTTTCCGGATGCGGGTGTTTAGGGGTTTTGGCGTCGACCGGCAAGGCGCCGTCGTCGTCGTGGTCGCCATCGCTCTGGATGGTGGCGATGCCGGCCAGTTTGAGCTGGGCCGCGCGCGGCTTGGCCTTGCGGCCGGCCGCTGGCGTCTTCAGCAGGGCTTGCTCGGCCACCTCGAGCGCGAGCTTGGCGGCGGCCTGTTCGCCGGCGCGGCGGCTGCCGCCACGGCCGTAGACCTGGATGCCGAGCTTGGGCACCAGGCATTCGATTTCGAATTCCTGGCTGTGCGCGGCGCCATGCGTGGCCACGACATTGTAAGTCGGCAAAGAGATTTTTTTGCTTTGCAGGAATTCCTGCAAGAGCGTCTTGGCATCCTTGCCCAGGGTGCGCGGGTCGACCGAGTCGAGAATGGGGATATAAAAGGCGCGGATCACGTCGCGCGCGGCGTTGAAACCGGCGTCGAGGAAAATCGCGCCCAGCAGCGCTTCGAGCGTATCGGCCAGGATCGAGGGACGGCGAAAGCCCCCCGACTTGAGTTCGCCCTCGCCCAGGCGCAGGAACTGCGACAGTTCCAGTTTCTGGGCGATTTCGTAGAGCGACTGCTGTTTGACCAGGTTGGCGCGCAGGCGCGACAGGTCGCCCTCGTCGATGGCGGCAAAGCGCTCGTACAGGACCGAGGCCACCACGCAGTTCAGGATCGAATCGCCCAAAAACTCGAGGCGCTCGTTATGCAAACTGCTGTGGCTGCGGTGCGTCAAGGCTTGCTGCAACAGGCCAGCATCCTGGAACGTATACCCTAAGCGCGTTTGCAATAACTGAAGATTCATGTGTCGGACTTCTTGGTTGGACTGCCTTAACGGACGGGTTCAGCTGGTTTTTCAGGGATCTTGCCGCTTGGATCGGTGGTGCCGGAATAATCGATCATCAGGGTGACATTGGTGATCAGCGGGATGCGCGCGGTGTAGGCAAACGCGACCTGGGTCTCGCCGGTATCCTTGGTGATGATCAATTCGTTACCCTTGATCGAGTTGATGCTGTTGATATCGGCGTGCTTGTCGAAAGCGATCTGGATTTCACGCACCGTGCCATCGGCACGCTTGGCCGAAAGAACGCCGGCCTTGACCGAGCGGTATTCCAGGAAAGTCGGAAAGACTTTCATGGCAAACATGGCAATGAAGGTAATGATGCCGAGCACAAAGATCAGCCCGACCAGGGAGATGCCTTGCTGTTGTGCCAGATTGGCCGGTTTCGGTCCGTACATAGTCAATTCCCGGTGATGTTAGTGAATGCTGCCGATGCGTTTGAGGCTACTGAAATTCATCCAGACAAAAAACGCCTTGCCGACGATATTCTTGTTCGGGACGAATCCCCAGTAGCGGCTGTCGGCGCTGTTGTCGCGATTATCACCCATCATAAAGTAATTGCCCGCAGGTACGACACAAGTAAATTGCTCGGCACTGTAAGTACAGGCTTCGTGTTGCGGAAAGTTCTTTACCTGCTCCGGGTTATACGTCAACTTGCCCGGCTCGTTGAGGATACGGTGCGGCGGCTCCGACAGGTTTTCGGTGAATTGCTTATGGTACACGAGCTTTTCATCGTCGAGGTAGTCGTCCAGCGGCGCGTACGCGAGCTCCTTGCCGTTGACCGAGAGGCGCTTGTTGGCATAGGTGATTTTATCACCCGGCACGCCCACCACCCGCTTGATGTAGTCTTGCGTCATGTCTTCCGGGTATTTGAACACCATCACATCGCCGCGTTGCGGGTCGTTGACGTCGATGACCTTCTGGTTCAGCACCGGCAAGCGGATGCCGTAGGTGAACTTGTTCACCAGGATCAGGTCGCCGATCATCAGGGTCGGCACCATCGAGCCCGACGGAATCTTGAACGGTTCGTACAGGAAGGAACGCAAGATGAACACCAGCGCGATCACCGGGAAAAAGCTGCCCGAATACTCGATCCAGGTCGGCTGGCGCAGGATCGCCGCAGCGATCGCGTCGCGGCTGGTGTTGTCGACCTTGATGCCTTCGGCGGTCAGCTTGGCATTGCGCGCGTCGAAGGCGGCCACGGCCGCATCGGCCGCGGCGCGCCGCTGACGCGCAAAGTAAAACACATCCAGGCACCAGATAATGCCCGTGAGCACCATCGCCACGAACAGGATCAGCGCAAAGTTCCCTAAGATAAACTGCAGGTTCATTTATCGTCCACTTGTAAAATTGCCAGGAAGGCTTCTTGTGGAATTTCCACCGAGCCAACCTGTTTCATGCGCTTTTTACCGGCTTTTTGTTTCTCGAGCAATTTCTTCTTACGGCTGATGTCGCCGCCATAGCACTTGGCCAGCACGTTCTTGCGCAAGGCTTTGACGTTCTCGCGCGAAATGACGTTGGCGCCGATGGCGGCCTGGATGGCCACGTCGAACATCTGGCGCGGAATCAGCTCGCGCATCTTGGCGGCCACCTGGCGGCCACGGAACTGGCTGTTGGCGCGGTGCACGATGATCGCCAGCGCGTCGACTTTTTCGCTGTTGATCAGCATGTCGACCTTGACCACGTCGGCGGCCCGGTATTCCTTGAACTCGTAATCCATCGAGGCATAGCCGCGCGAGGTCGATTTCAGGCGATCGAAGAAGTCGAGAACGATCTCGGCCATCGGCATTTCGTAGATCAGCTTGACCTGGCGGCCGTGGTAACTCATGTCCATCTGCACGCCGCGCTTGCCGATGCACAGGGTGATGACCGAGCCGACGTATTCCTGCGGCATGTACAGATTGACCGTGACGATCGGCTCGCGCACTTCCTCGATCTTGGACGGGTCCGGCATCTTGGAAGGATTGTCGACCCGGATCAGGGACCCGTCGCGCATGATCACTTCGTACACCACGGTCGGCGCCGTGGTGATCAGGTCCATGTCGAATTCGCGTTCCAGGCGTTCCTGCACGATTTCCATGTGCAACAGGCCGAGGAAGCCGCAGCGGAAGCCGAAGCCCAGCGCCTGCGACACTTCCGGCTCGTACATCAAGGCCGCGTCGTTCAGCTTGAGCTTTTCGAGCGAGTCGCGCAGCGCGTCGTACTGGTTCGCTTCGACCGGGAACAGGCCGGCGAACACCTGTGGCTGGACCTCCTTGAAGCCTGGCAGCGGCGCCGCGGCCGGCCTGGCGGCGTGGGTGACGGTGTCGCCCACTTTGGCGGCCTTGAGCTCCTTGATGCCGGCGATCACAAAACCGACCTGGCCGGCCGAAATCTGCGGCAGCGATTGCGATTTCGGGCTGAACACGCCCACGCTCTCGACCAGCTGCACCGATTCGGACGCCATCAGGAGGATTTTTTCTTTCGGTTTCAGGGTGCCGTTGATCACGCGCACCAGCATCACCACGCCGACATAGTTATCGAACCACGAATCGACGATCAGCGCCTGCAGCGGCGCGTCCGGATCGCCTTTGGGCGGCGGCACGCGCGCGATCAAGGACTCGAGCACGTCTTCCACGCCCAAGCCGCTCTTGGCCGAGCACTTGACGGCGTCGGTCGCATCGATCCCGATCACGTCTTCGATCTCGGCGATCGCATTGGCCGGATCGGCGTGCGGCAAGTCGATCTTGTTCAGGACAGGCACCACTTCGACGCCCAGGTCGAGCGCCGTGTAGCAGTTGGCCACGGTCTGCGCTTCCACGCCCTGGGAAGCGTCGACCACCAGCAGCGCGCCTTCGCAGGCCGACAGCGAGCGCGACACTTCATAGCTGAAGTCGACGTGGCCGGGGGTGTCGATCAGGTTCAGGTTGTACACCTGGCCGTCGCGCGCCTTGTAATGCAGGGCGGCGGTCTGGGCCTTGATGGTGATGCCGCGCTCGCGCTCCAGGTCCATCGAATCGAGCACCTGGGCTTCCATGTCGCGGTCGGACAGGCCGCCGCAGATCTGGATGATACGGTCGGCCAGGGTCGATTTGCCGTGATCGATGTGGGCGATGATGGAAAAGTTACGTATGTTGTTCATTAATGCAATTCAAAACCAAGTAGGGAAGGACGACATTCGGGGTGGTCGCGCGCTCTTTGCAGTGCCGGCTTGCCGTATCGGGGCGACGCCGCCCCAGACGAAAAAAGCGCTCCGTGGGGGCCATGGCAATCCCCAGGCGAGCGCCTTATCAAGCAAGAGAAGCTGTCAAGCTCAGGACAGAAGCTATTTCCGACCCCCGCATTTTACCGGATTTCAGGGTAGAAAGCCGGCTTAATGCCGAATTCCGCGTAAACATTGTTAAATCAATACATCGAACGTGGCCAGGTAGCCGCGCACCGCCGCCGCGTCGAGGAAGTAGTGGCACAGCTCGGGTTGGGCCGGGTCGCCGAACAGCACCGGCACCAGCTCG
Source organism: Massilia rubra (assembly GCF_011682065.1). Taxonomy (GTDB): domain Bacteria; phylum Pseudomonadota; class Gammaproteobacteria; order Burkholderiales; family Burkholderiaceae_D; genus Telluria_A; species Telluria_A rubra. The sequence goes on from NZ_VUYU01000039.1 coordinate 32,749, forward strand.
TCGAAACGCGCCACCAGGGCCGGGTCGGCATCGACATCGATCACCTCCACGGCGAAGCGGACGGTGTCGGTTTGCAGTGCCTCGAGGGCGGCCAGCAGGTCGTCGCACAGGTGGCAGTAACCACGGGAATACAGGGTAAATGGGATCATGGGACGGGGACGAAAGAAAAAAGGCGGGCGCGCGGCCCGCCGGGGAGGCTTGCCTGTGCCCTTATTGACGCGGGCGGATCACCACGTATTGCGTGCTCTCGTCGCGGCGCACCAGCACGGCGGCGCTTTTCTTGGGATCGAGCTTGGCGACCATGGCGTTAAATTGCTTCGCATCCTTGACTTCGACATTGTTCAGTTGCAGGATCAGGTCGCCCGGGCGCAGGCCGGCGCGCGCCGCCGCCCCCTCGCTGGCGTCGACCAGCACGCCGGAAGCGATCTCGAGCTCCTTGCGCTGCGCCTCGCTCAGGTCGGACACGTGCAGGCCCACCGCGTTCGCGGCTTGCTCGGGGGCCGGCTTCTTGACGGCCGGCTTGCGCGCCGACTTGTCGTCGTCGAGGGCGACGATATTGACCGGGATCTCTTTTTGCTGGCCCTGGCGCCAGACCGTCACGACCGCCTTGCTGCCGACGGCGGTCGAGCCGACCAGGCGCGGCAAGTCGGCGCTGCGCTCGATATCCTGGCCATTGAATTTGAGGATGATGTCGCCGACCTTGATACCGCCCTTGTCGGCCGGCCCACCCGCTTCCACGCGCGCCACTTCGACGCCGCGCGCCTTGCCCAGTCCGAGCGACTCGGCCACTTCCTTGCTCACTTCGCCGATTTCGACGCCCAGGCGACCGCGCGTGACCCGCCCGGTCTTCTTGAGCTGGTCGGCCACGCGCATCGCTTCATCGATCGGCACGGCGAAGGAAATGCCGTTGTAGCCGCCGGACAAGGTCGCGATCTGCGAATTGATGCCGATCACTTCGCCGCGCATATTGATCAGCGGGCCGCCCGAGTTGCCGGGATTGACCGCCACATCGCTCTGGATCAGCGGCAGGTATTCGCCGGTGTCGCGCGACTTGGCCGAAATGATGCCGGCCGTGACGGTGTTGTCCAGATTAAATGGCGAACCGATGGCGATCACCCATTCGCCGACCCGGATCTTGTTGGAGTCGCCGATGGTCAGGCTGGGCAACTGCTGCGCTTCGAGCTTGAGCACGGCCACGTCGGAGCGCTTGTCCGAGCCGAGCACCTTGGCCTTGAATTCGCGGCGGTCGGTCAGGGTGACCAGCACTTCGTCGGCGCCATCGACGACGTGCGCGTTGGTCAGCACGAAACCGTCGGGCGAGACGATAAAGCCCGAGCCGACCCCGCGCTGGACTTCTTCCTCTTGCGGCTGCTGGGGCGAGCGCCGTCCGCGCGGGTCCTGGCCGCGCGGCGCGGCGCCGCCGAAGAAGCGCCGCAGGAATTCCTGCATTTCCTCTTCATTGGGACTGCCCTGCCCCTGCTTGAGTTTTTCGGTGGTGCGGATGTTGACCACCGCCGGCCCGACCTTGTCGATCAGGTCGGTAAAATCGGGCAAGCCCTTGACCAGCGGCGCCCCGGCGGCGGCGGCGGCAACGGCGGCCGCGCCCGCAGTGGGGACGAAGGCCAGGGCCGAGGTGGCGATAAACAGGGAAGAGAGCAGCTTGTTGCCAGCGGAAAGTGTCATGGTCATCGGAGTGGGGAATCGGAACAAAGATTGACGTTATGGTAAGCCAAAACGCCATCCTTGTCGCGGCGTGCCGCGCGGGCGGCTGGCAAGCGGGTTTTTTGCCGGAAAACGCCGCTGGCCAGCGCTGCAGCTCAGAGGTTGAGAGTTTTTCGAGCGTGCCCGAGCAGCGCGCCAGAGAGTGGCCGAGCTAGCAGCCTGTCGGACTTGGGGAGTCGAAGCGAAAAAATAGCTGGGCGAGGCCAGATTTTGACGATTTCGCAGTGCCAATAGCGAGCTATTGGCCGAGAAAGCGGCGAAATATGGGCCGTCCCAGGTATTTTTGCAGCCGACGATCCCAAGTCCGACAGGCTGCTAGGCGCAAAGCACAGCCATAGCTCGGGCTATGGCGAGCATTTGCAACGACGAGCGGGCGCTTTCTGGCGTGATGAGCGGGCATGATCGAAAGACTCTCAACCTCTCAGGATACCGAGGTGATGGGCGGCTTGATCGTGACGTCCGCCTTGGGGTCGGCGCCACCCTCAACCCCGTCGGCCGCGCCGGCCTCCACGTCTGCGCCGCCGGCGTTGAGCTCGACGTCGGCGGCGCCGTTGGCCGCCGCCTTGACCACGGCGATGGTGACCGCCGCGGCCCCCGGCGCGATGCTGGCCTCGGCGGCGGCGCCGCTGATGTCGAGCGCGTCGAGTGGCGCGTGCGGCGCCGCGGCGAGCGCCTGGCCGTCAAGGTCGAGCGGCGATTCGCTGATCGCGCCGGCACTGGCGCCGGCGGACTCGCCCGGCGCCGCGCCGATCCCGGTTACCGGCCCGGCCGCGCCGGCGGCAACCGCCAGCGGCGTGACCGCCGGGGCGCGCCGCGCGAGCGCCTCGGGCGCGGCGCGCAGCAGGCGCTTGGCCGGCGTCGGCTCGGCGGCCAGGCGCGCGGCCAGTTTGTCGGCAAAACCGGCCGACAGGTGTGGCGCGCCCTGCTCGCGGATGACGTCGCGGATGCGGTGGTAGGCATGCCACGCATGTTCGCCCTCGGCCGAGCGCAGCGCGTCGTCGGGAAGCGTGGAAGGCGCCAGTTCGTGGTCGCTGAAGGCCGAGATCTGCTCCCGGATGGTTTTCGGGGTGTCCATCGATATTTCCATCACTGTAAGTGTGACCAAAAGTTAACCGATTAGAGCGATCATTGCTACACCTAACGTCGTTTGTCAACCGGATAGTCGAGCAAGGGCCTCAACTTGTCGGCGATGACCTCGCGCGCCCGGAAGATCCGGCTGCGCACCGTTCCGATAGGACAGGACATGACTTCGGATATTTCCTCGTAACTCAAGCCTTCAATTTCGCGCAGGACAATCGCGGTCCGCAATTCCAGCGGCAATGCTTCCATCGCGGCATTGACCGTGTACGCGATCTGCTTGCTTGCCAACACCGATTCCGGCGTGTTGATGTCTCGCAAACTTTCCGCATCGTCAAACGCTTCGGCGCGCTCGGCATCGGCTTCGGTCGAGGTCGGCGCACGCCTGCCCTGTGTGACGAGAAAATTCTTCGCCGTATTGATTCCGATCCGGTACAACCAGGTATAAAACGCGGAATCCCCCCTGAAGTGCCGCAAGGCACGATACGCCTTGATAAATGTTTCCTGCACAACGTCCTCGGCCTCGGCCGGATCATGCACCAGGCGCGACACCAGCCGCATCAGCCTGCGCTGATATTTGCTGACAAGCAGGTCGAACGCCTGCCTCTCGCCAGCCTGGACGCGCTCAACCAGCAGTTGATCACACTCGCGTTCTGTCGTCACTGACCCTGCCCTCTTGGCTGCGGCAGCGAACCGTCCCTATGTCTATAGAGTTGGCCGCTTGCAATAAGTTCAAAGTATTTTGTTATTTCCGACAAATTGTTTGTCCCGCCCGGCAATGGCCCGTACAGCGACCGATAAAGCCCGAAACTGCTCGCGGGGCACGCTGTCCGGCCAGATGAGCTGCACAGTGATGCGCTCGCCGGTGGGTGAACCCAGCAGCAGGAGCAGGCTGTACGGCCAAATAGTCGATCCGGGAAGCAATTGCAGCACATCCGCTTGCGCCGGTACTGCGCTCAAGCTCTGTTGTACCGTCAGGCGAATCTCGCCGAGTCCAGAAATATCAATCCTGCGCCGCTTTTCCCCCTGCTTCGATGCACTCCATGCAAGCAATGCTGCCAAGGCGCAAGCCCCGGCGGACACTGCCGTCCAAACGCCGGCCGCGCCCATGCCCGCGGCCCAGCGCCAGACGAGCGCAAGAGCCACAGCCAGATTGAGCGCGGCGTAGCCAAGCAGGACCAGGCGCAACAAGCGCGACGGCCTGATGCAGGCGGAAACCGCAATCGACATAATCAGTAGGAAAGGTGCTGCGGGGCGCCAGCGCGTAAGGATGCACTGGGCAAATCGGACCCCGGCGAGTGCCGCCGGCGTTTCATCGACGCCCACACTTGAGACAAGTGCGGGCGCCGAAAGTTCATGCTATGACGCGAATATTTTCCTGCGCGTCATTGCACCATGGATAAAGCGAACGACGTAGCTTACGCCTTGCCGAATACCAGAGTGCCGTTGGTGCCACCGAAGCCGAACGAGTTCTTCACCGCGATGTCGATCTTCATCTCGCGCGCCGTGTTGGCGCAGAAGTCCAGGTCGCAAGCGGGGTCCTGGTTGAAGATGTTGATCGTCGGCGGCGAGATCTGGTGATGCATCGCCAGCACGGTAAACACCGCTTCCAGGCCGCCGGCGCCGCCCAGCAGGTGGCCGGTCATCGACTTGGTCGAATTGACCACCAGCTTGCCGGCATGCGCGCCGAAGGTCTTCTTCAAGCCCTGCACTTCGGCCACGTCGCCCTGCGGCGTCGAGGTACCGTGCGCATTCACATAATTGACCTGGTCGGCGTTGATGCCGGCGTTGGCCAGGGCCGATTGCATGCAGCGGCTCGCGCCACTGCCGTCTTCGACCGGGGCGGTCATGTGATAGGCGTCGGCGCTCATGCCAAAGCCGAGCAGTTCGGCGTAGATCTTGGCGCCGCGCGCCTTGGCGTGCTCGTACTCTTCGAGCACCATCACGCCGGCGCCTTCGCCCAGCACGAAGCCGTCGCGGTCGCGGTCCCACGGCCGCGAGGCGGTAGCCGGATCGTCGTTGCGCGACGACAGCGCGCGTGCCGAGGCGAAACCGCCCAGGCCCAGCGGCGAGATGGTCGCTTCGGCGCCGCCGGCGATCATCACGTCGGCGTCGCCGTACTCGATCAGGCGGCCAGCCGCGCCGATGCTGTGCAGGCCGGTGGTGCAGGCCGTGACGATGGCCAGGTTCGGACCGCGCAAGCCGTACTCGATCGACAGGTTGCCCGAAATCATGTTAATGATCGAGGCCGGGACGAAGAATGGCGAAATGCGGCGCGGGCCGCGCTTGCTGTAGTCTTCCTTGGTGTCTTCGATCAGCGGCAAGCCGCCGATGCCGGACCCGACGATCACGCCGATACGGTCGGCATTTTCTTCGGTGACCACCAGTCCGCTGTCGCGCATGGCTTGCATGCCCGCCGCCATGCCGTAATGGATAAACGTATCCATGTGGCGGGCATCCTTGGCCGAGATGTAATCCTCGATATTGAAACCCTTGACTTCGCCCGCGAAGTGGGTCGAAAAAGGCTGCGCATCAAACCTGGTGATGTTGGCAATGCCCGACTTGCCGGCCAGTGCGGCGTTCCACGTGTCGGCAACCGTGTTGCCGATAGGTGAAACGGCGCCCAGCCCGGTGATGACGACACGACGATTTCGTGAACGGCTCAAGCGATTCTCCCGAGAAAAATTGTAAAACTTAGGCCTTGACGTGCGCCGTAGCGTAGTCGATCGCCTGTTTCACGGTGGTGATTTTTTCAGCTTGTTCGTCAGGGATTTCCATTTCGAATTCGTCTTCCAGCGCCATCACCAGTTCGACCGTGTCGAGGGAATCAGCGCCGAGATCGTCAACGAACGAGGATTCGATTTTGATGTCTACTTCTGCAACGCCCAGTTGCTCAGCGACGATTTTTTTAACGCGTTGTTCGATATCCGACATGTTATGGCTCCATTGTGTGTGTTACGGAAAGTGCGCGCATTTTATCAGGTTTGCGCGGCGAAAAACTAATTTCGGTGTCTGCCGCAAATTCCACCGAACGTACTGCTAAATGACGAGAATTCCCTTTATTCTCTCCGTGCGCACACCCACAAATGGGAGCGGACAAAGGGATGTCAACATCAATTCATATACATGCCGCCATTCACGTGCAAGGTCGTGCCCGTGATATATGCCGCCTGCGGCCCCGCCAGGAAGGCCACCGCGTGCGCGATATCTTCCGGCGCGCCCAAGCGTCCCAGCGGAATCTGCGTCAGCAAGCCGGTATGCTGCTCGGCGCTCAGCGCGCGGGTCATATCGGTATCGATAAAGCCAGGCGCGATGCAGTTCACCGTGATATTGCGGCTGCCGATTTCACGCGCCAGCGCCCGGCTCATGCCGGCCACGCCGGCCTTGGCCGCCGCGTAATTCATCTGGCCCGCATTGCCGGCCGAGCCGACCACCGAGGTGATATTAATGATACGCCCATGTTTCGCTTTCATCATGCCGCGCAGGACCGCGCGCGACAGGCGCCCCACGGCCGACAGGTTGGTGGCGATGACGCTGTCCCATTCCTCGTCTTTCATGCGCATAGCCAATTGATCTTGGGTAATGCCGGCATTGTTGACCAGGATCGACAGGCTGCCGCAGCCCTTTTGCACATCGTCGATGATGGCGGCGCAGGCCGCCGCGTCGGTCACATTGAGCACGGCGCCCTTGCCGCCGAACTCGGCCAGATAGGCGGTAATCGCCTGCGCGCCGCTTTCGGTGGTGGCGGTGCCGACCACCTTGGCGCCCTGGCGGGCCAGTTCGAGTGCGATGGCCTTGCCGATGCCTCGCGACGCGCCCGTGACCAGGGCGACTTGATTTTCCAGATTCATTGAGATCCTTTTATGCTGACGTTCTGCGATACTGCGCTTAACAGCTTACGCCTGATTGAGACTGCTCAATACGCGCTCGAGCGAAGCCTGGTCGACCAGCGCCTCGCCCACCAATTGCGCATCGATGCGCTTGGCCATGCCGATCAGCACCTTGCTCGGCGCCGATTCGATCACCTGGGTGACGCCGTCGGCCGCCATTTTCTGCATGGTTTCGACCCAGCGCACCGCGCCGGCCGCCTGGCGCACCAGCGCATCCTTGATCGCGTCGGGATCGTTCAGGATAGCCACGTCGACGTTGTTGATCAAGTCGATCCGCGGCGCCGCGAACGGCACGTCTTTCAGGTACGTGCGCAGGCGGTCCGAAGCGGGTTTCAGCAAGGACGAATGGAACGGCGCCGACACCGCCAGCTTCATGGCGCGCTTGGCGCCCTTGGCCTTGGCCAGTTCGCAGGCGCGCTCGACGGCGCCATTGTGCCCCGCGATCACGATCTGGGTCGGTTCGTTGAAATTGACGGCCTCGACCACTTCGGCCGGGTTCGCCGCCGCCGCTTCGGCACAGACCGCGCGCACCTCGTCGGCGGGCAGGCCGAGAATGACGGCCATGCCGCCCTGCCCGACCGGCACCGCTTCCTGCATGGCTTGGGCGCGAAAGCGCACCAGCGGCACCGCATCCTTGAAGGCGATCACGCCGGCCGCCACCAGGGCCGAATACTCGCCCACGCTGTGCCCGGCCACCACCGACGGCACGGCGCCGCCGGCCGCGATCCAGGCGCGGTACACGGCCACCGAGGCGGTCAGCATGATCGGCTGGGTGTTGGTGGTCAGGTCCAGCTCTTCCTTGGGACCGTCGGCGATCAGCTTGCCGAGGTCGAAGCCGAGCGCTTCGCTGGCTTCGGCGATGGTGTGTTCGACCGCCGGGTTGCCGGCGAAGCCATTCAACATGCCGATGGCTTGCGAACCCTGGCCGGGAAATACGAACGCGAATTTATTCATGGAATGATGTCCTCCTGTTTTGTTTTTATGGCGGCATCCGCACCAAGGACTGGTGCGGGCAAGAAATTATGGCGGAGCGGCGCGGGCGCCGCCCGGGCCTTACATGCGCACCAGCACGGCGCCCCAGGTAAAGCCGCCGCCGACGCCTTCCATCATGACGGTCTCGCCAGCCTTGATGCGGCCGTCGCGCACGGCGATGTCGAGCGCCAGCGGAATCGACGCGGCCGAGGTATTGCCATGCTGGTCGACCGTGACCACCATTTTGTCTAACGGCAAGCCGAGCTTTTTGGCCGTGCTTTTCATGATGCGGATATTCGCCTGGTGCGGTACCAGCCAGTCGACCTGGTCGGCCGTCATGCCGGCGTGCTCGAGCACTTCCTTGGCCACCTGTTCGAGCACCGTCACGGCCAGCTTGAAGACGGCCGGGCCATCCATGTACAAGAAGCCGCTGCCGGCGATCACGCCGCCGGCCAGGGTGCCGGGCACGCTCAGGATGTCGGAATACCGGCCGTCGGCATGCAATTTGGTCGAGAGGATGCCCGGCTCTTCCGAGGCGGAGAGGACGATGGCGCCGGCGCCGTCGCCGAACAGCACGCAGGTGGTGCGGTCGTTAAAATCGAGAATCCGCGAAAACACTTCGGCGCCGATCACCAGCACGTTCTTGTGCGCGCCCGACTTGATGAAGGCGTCCGCCACCGAGACCGCATACACGAAGCCGCTGCAGACGGCCTGCACGTCGAAGGCGGCGCTATTGTTATGCATGCCGAGCTTGCGCTGGACGATGCAGGCGGTGCTGGGAAAGCTGCCGTGAAAGTCCGGGGTCGAACTGGCCACGATGACGAGGTCGATTTCCTCGGCATGCTTGCCGGCCATCTCGAGCGCCTGCCTGGCGGCCGCGACGGCCAGGTCGGAAGACAATTCGTCGGGCGCTGCGTAATGCCGGTTCGAAATGCCGCTGCGCGAGACGATCCACTCGTCCGAGGTTTCGATGCCCTTGGCCGCCAGTTGCTCGGTCAGGTCGCCGTTGGAGACGCGCTTGGCCGGCAGATAGCTGCCGGTGCCGATAATTTTGCTGTACAAGGTCATGCTGGCCGTCCTACGAGTGGGTTATCCCTGGCACTTCCGGGTCAGGCGTGCGGGGCATCAACTCGGCGATCATGGCCGAGAGCTGCTCCTGCACATTGTATTTTGCCGCGTCAAACGCCCTTTTGATCGCCCACTCATAAGAGTACGCATCGGCGCCGCCATGGCTCTTGAACACCAGGCCGCGCAAACCGAGCAGGCTGGCGCCGTTGTAGCGCGAAGGATTGAACGTGTTGGAAAATTTCTTCAAAGCACCGCGCCCGATCAAGGCGGCCAGCATGGTCAGCGGATTGCGCTTGAACTCGGTGGTGAGCGCATCCTTGACGAAGCGGCCCAGGCCCTCGGCCGCCTTGAGCGTGACGTTGCCGACGAAACCGTCGCACACCACGATGTCGGTGGTGCCCTTGAAAATATCGTTGCCCTCGACATTGCCGAAGAAATTCAGGGCCCCGCGCTCATGGTCTTCGCGCAGCAGCTTGGCGGTGGCCTTGACCACTTCATTGCCCTTGATTTCTTCGGTGCCCACATTGAGCAAGCCAATGGTGGGACGCTTGATGCCTTCCATGGCCGAGACCAGCACCGAGCCCATGATGGCGAACTGGTGCAAGTGATGCGGCTCGCAGTCGACGTTCGCGCCCAGGTCCAGCATATAGGTCGGGCCGTTTTTCTGGTTGGGAAGGATCGAGCAAATGGCGGGACGGTCGACCCCGGCCATGGTCTTGAGCACATAGCGCGAGACCGCCATCAGGGCGCCGGTATTGCCGGCGGACACGCAGGCCTGGGCCTTGCCGTCCTTGACCAGCTCGATCGCCACGCGCATCGACGAATCCTTCTTGCGGCGCAGCGCGATTTCGATGGGATCATCCATCGTCACCACTTCCGAGGCATGCAGGATGGACAGGCGCGGATGGCTGTCGGCTTTGTGTTTTTTAAGTTCTGCGCGCAACTCGTCCTGCAGGCCGACCAGAATCAGTTCTGCTTCAGGTTCGCTGGAAAGGAAAGAAAGTGCTGCGGGGATAGTAACTGAGGGGCCATGATCGCCGCCCATGCAGTCAATGGAAATTTTAATTGTCATTTTGTGGATTCGTACCGCGACTCAACAGCGTGTGGCGGCAGGATGCGATCTGTATGTGGACGAACGCCAAGCAGAGTCTGCGTAATTCGAAATGACGGTGTGCAAAGCTGGTTTGCAGCCGGGGACAAAGAAAAAGCGGTGCGACGCACAAAATAGTCGTTGCACCGCTTTTATCTTACTCAAACTAAAACGTCGATTACTCGTCGTTTTTGGTTTTGAGAACTTTGCGACCACGGTAAAAGCCGTTAGGGCTGATGTGGTGACGCAGGTGCGTTTCACCGGTGGTTGGCTCGATGCCCAGTTGTGGCGCGACCAGGAAGTCGTGCGAACGGTGCATACCGCGCTTCGAAGGGGATTTCTTATTTTGCTGAACAGCCATGATGACTCCTAATACATAAGTTCTAAAATTCTAACACAATCGATCAGCAAATACATGCGAATCGAGTATCCCAGCGGCAAAATTTCTTACCGACATGTTTAACGCCGACCTACCTTTTACTACCAATGCCATACTCGACTACAACACGCGTTTGACACGTTCTTCACTACTGCTTGTTCTGTATTCCAGCCGCTCGCGGCTCGCCGGTCGCGGCTTCCGACTATTCCGGCTTGAGGTTCTTCAGCCCCGCAAACGGCGATGGCTTGTCGGACTTGACCGCATCGAGCAGCTTGTTGTCCGGGCACACGTCGTGCTTGGGCACTTGCGGCAGGGCCAGCAAGGCCTCGTCCTCGAACAGGTCGCGCACATCGCATTCGCGGCTGCCGACGATGACGTCGATGCTCTCGTCGTCCAGGATCTCTTCGATCTCGTCCGCATGCTCGTCATCCTTGCCGAGCATCAGCACGGTGGACGAATCCATCTCGTAAGCGAACGGGGCCAGGCAACGCTGGCATACCAGCTGGACCGTGCCGGAAACCGACAAGCTCAACTGCGGATAACCCAACTTGCTGGTCGACCCATCGATGGTCCAGGCGATCTGGCCCGACTGGTCGGCACAATCCTTGTTCAACCGGCTCATTTCAGCGACAGGCGTGACGCCTTCGCGATGGCCGTTGCTTCGACAAAACTCAAAAGCGTCGATGACAAAAGCACTCATTGCAGAAATTTTCCCCGGAAAACCTGCGATAATAACAGGCTTCTCGTTGTGGAGTCAAAGACTTAGCGCGATTATTTGGGCAAGGACCCGCGCGCTGTTGCTGGCGCGTGCACGCCGCGCCCGCCGGATGAATCCCGCTGCGCCCGCTAACCGGACCAGCCAACAGGACTTAAGTACGACATGATACCAACTTCCACCGCGCCGCGGCTAATTCTTGCATCGGGTTCCGCTTATCGGCGCGAATTACTTGAGCGCCTGCGCCTGCCGTTCGACGTGCTGGCGCCCGATATCGACGAAACGCAGCTGGGCGGCGAACTGCCCGAAGCGACCGCCCTGCGCCTGGCGCGCGCCAAGGCCGAAGCGGTGGCCGCGCGCGCGCCCGGCAGCGTGGTCATCGGTTCCGACCAGGTCGCCACGCTCGACGGCGCCCAGATCGGCAAGCCCGGCAACCACGCCAACGCCCTGCTGCAACTGCAAACCATGCGCGGGCGGCGCGTGGTGTTCCACACGGCCCTGTGCCTGTGGGACGGGCGCACCGGCACGGCGCAGGTGGAGAACGTGCAAACGTTTGTCACCGTGCGCGACCTGCCGGACGCCGAGCTGGACGCCTACCTGCGCATCGAACAACCCTACGATTGCGCCGGCAGCGCCAAGAACGAAGCGCTCGGCATCGCCATTCTGGAGCGCATCGACAGCACCGACCCGACCGCCCTCACCGGCCTGCCCCTGATCGCCCTGACCGGCATGCTGCGGCGCGCCGGTTTTACCTTTTTTCAATCGTGAGCATTATGTCCGGCACTTTATATCTGATCCCCAACACCCTCGGCGCGGCCGACCCGGCCGACCCGGCCGACCATGCGCTCGCCCACATCATCCCCGAGCAAGTCCAGGCCCTGACCGCGCGTCTTGATTACTTTGTCGCCGAAAACGCCAAGACCGCACGCGGCTTCCTGAAACTGATTGCGCTGCGCCATCCCCTGGCCAAGACCTTGCAGGAAATCGAGATTGCCGAACTGAACGTGAATACCCCGGCGCAAGCGCTGGCCGGCTTGCTGGAGCCCCTGTTGGCCGGGCGCGATGCCGGACTGATCTCTGAAGCGGGCGTGCCGGCGGTGGCCGATCCCGGCGCCGACCTCGTGCGCCTGGCGCACGAACGCGGCATCCAGGTGCGTCCGCTGGTCGGACCGTCCTCGCTGCTGCTGGCTGTGATGGCGAGCGGCTTGAACGGGCAGAGTTTTGCTTTTAACGGCTACCTGCCCACCGACGCCGCCCTGCGCACCAAGCGCATCAAGGAACTGGAAGCACGTTCGCGCGCGGAAAAGCAGACCCAGCTGCTGATCGAAACGCCCTACCGCAACGGCGCCATGCTCGAAGCGCTGGTCGGCGCCTGCCAGCCGGGCACCTTGATCTGCGTCGCGACCGACTTGAGCCTGCCGACGGAATCGATCCGCACCTTGAATGGCGGCAAATGGAAGGCGCTGCTGGCGGCCGGCAAGGCGCCGGATTTCCACAAGAAGCCGACCGTGTTTTTGCTGCTGGCATAAAAGGAGGCCCGCCGTGACGACGACATCCCGCTATTTCCCGGCGGCCTACAGGCATTTTGTCGACAATGGGCTGGGCAGCCTGAATGGGCTCGAGGGACGCTACGCAATGCACGCGATGCGTAGCTGAGCTGGTGCAGAGTCAATTGCCGTACCGCCCCCCCCCCGCGCGGGTGTTTCTGCACCAGCAGCACTCGCCCTAAGACGTGGTGTTGTTACCCGCTCTTCATCAGGATGGATGACTCACAATATGGCAACTTACTTCCCATTCGCCTTGCACAGCAGGTAGCTCACTGCCTCGAAGGCAAAGTAAACAGCACCAAGCATTGCGAGATATCCCCAACCGCTTGCGACACCCGGTCCACAGTAGGCTTCAGTGAGGCATGCAAAGACTCGACCGACGACCTGGATGTCGCTCCATAGCGCAATGGCGGAGGTCAGTGCCGCGACGACGAGCACCGAGCGCTTCCGAGCTAGCGGCACTTCGGTTTTGAACACGTCGATCATCAGCAACCAGGATCGATACGGCAGGAGACCCGCCGCAGCTAGCCCAACAAAACCGAGCAAATAGACCGCAGCGCTCTCAAAGGCTATGCTCATTTAACTCTCCTGACTTGGCGCAACAAGTTGCCCGGCCAAAAGGTTCCTGCCTCAACATACGGAAAGGATTTATGTCCGCTTAAGGCCATGGAACTGCGATTGGCGCAACTGAACGGGCTGGCTGTAGGAAGGTTCGCCGCTGTATCGATAATGCTCTGCTCTTCAGCGCGAGAAGTATTCTTACAGGTTGACTCGACCTCCTGCCCCTTGTGGAAGTCCCTGTATTTCTGGATGCTGGCAGCACTTCCGGTGATCAGGTCACCACTACCGGCTTGATTCGCGGGGCCATAAGCCCCGGCGGGGTCGTAGATCGCCGGCCCACCACTGCCATCCCCGCGCGAGGTGAACACGGCAGCATGATCTCGGATACCGCCAGGGCCAACTGTCGTAAGCAAGCATGTTTCCAACCCCAGCGGATCGATGTAACTAATCGGATTTCCGTTCACGTACCCGTAGGTGTTCATGCCGCCGTCGAGCCCACTCGGATCACTCTGCAAATATCTGCCGAGAATGGAATCGTAGTAGCGATGCCAGTTGTACCAAAGTCCTGTCTCCCCATCATAGTATTGTCCTGGAAATCCCACATTTAAGCCGCCGATAGTATCGGTGACGACGCGCCGGTCAAAAGCAGCGTTGGCGGCACGCCAAACCTTGACCCCTTCGGCATTGGTGAGCACTTCCGGTCGCCCTACCTGGTCGTTATGGCTCGCATAGAACGTGCCGTTTCGCCCGATTCCCAGCAACTGGCCTTCCAGCCATACATAGTTCGTCGTCGTGCCGCCGATTTCCGCCAGCAACTCGCCATCCGGACCGTAGATTGCTCTCGTACCCACTCCCTTTGATATCTTCAGGGCGCGTTGGTTCAATGCGTTGATGCGATAGTCGCCCACCTGAACACCATTGATGATCGCGCCGCTCATCCGGTTGAAGGCGTCGTACAGATACTTGCGCTGGCCATCGTGGCGGTACTCGGTACTCACGTTACCGACCGCGTCGTATTCGAACCGGCGCGATTGTCCCCCACCGGCCCAGCCATGCAGGCGATTGGTGTTTGCATACAGCACATAGGTGTAATCGCCCTGGCTTTGCCGGCTGTGCTTGAGCCGGTTGCCCGCGTCATCCCACGCAAAATACTGGTTGTCCCCGCTGCGCGTCGCAGTGGAGAGCCGGCTGGCCTCGTCGTAGCCGTAATCCGTCGTCAGTTCCGGAAACACCGCATCGACGACTTTGGATATGGTCCCTTTCGGGTGGTAATCGAATCCCAGACTATGCACGCCCGGCGTGGCGAGCTGGTCCAGGCGCCCGTCCTGGTCGAACGTCAGCATGCGCGGCAAGCCGTTGCCGAAACGCCAGCCGTAAAGGCGGTCGGTCGCCGGCTGGTAGATGAATCCGTTCGTCAGGGTCGCCCACTTGCCGCCCAGGGTGCTGCGCATCCGCCACAGGCGCCCGTACGCGTCATAGTCGTACCCGACGCCAAAGCCGCTCGAATTGCTCATGGCGCTTTTGCGGCCGGCGGCGTCGTATCCCCAGTAGATTGCGAACTTGACGCCGTAGATATCGTTTCTCTGACTGACGATCCGGCCGGCCACGTCGTAGGCGTAATCGGTGCGGCCGGTGACATCGGCAATGCTCGTCAGCTTTCCCTTGCCGAAATTGCCTTCGTCGTAGTTGAACGATTCGGTGGTGCCGCCGCTGTGGCGCCAGCGCATGCGTCCCAGAGCATCCCATCCATAAAGGATCACCTTCTGGTCCGCGCGCGTTTCGCTGATGCGCCGGCCAAGGTCGTCGTACTCGAACGTGCTCGCCCCGGTATCCGGGCTGTATATGCCCGTGATGTCGCCGAAACCGTTGTAGGCGTAGCTGGTCCTGACGTTGCGCGGGTCGACGACGACCTCCAGCCGTCCGGCCGCGTCATAATCGAACAAGGTGATGCCGCCATCGGGCGCGGTCTGCTTCACCAGCCGGTTCTGGGCATCGTACTCGTAGAACGTGCCGCGCCCGTCGCCGCCGTATTCCGCTTCGACGTTCCCGTTCGGATCGTAACGGGTGTCTTCGCGCTCTCCCTTGCTGTTTATCTTTTGATACGGCCGTCCCAGGGAATCGAGAAGCGTCACGCTACTGAACTCGCCGCCTGGCGTGCCGGTCGGGCCACCCACACCTGCCGATGGCACGCTGCGCGCCGACGTGCTGCGCAGCGAATTGGCGCCGACATCGTACCTGATCGTGGCGTACTGATGCTGCGCATTGCCAACCGATTCAAGACGCCCGGACGCGGTATAAACGAAGCGCTGCACGCTGCCATCGGGCTGGCTGATGACAATCGGCTGGCGCGCACCGTTGTAGGTAATCCGGGTAACGCGATTGCCCGGTTCGGTCATCGTCGCCACCGTGCCGTTCGGGTTGTAGGTGTAGCTGGTAGTGGCGCCATTCACATCCGTGCTCGTTCCCGGCATGCCGAGGCCCGTATAGCCGCCCATCGTCGCGCTTTGCCCAAGCGCATTGACAACTGAAATCACGCGGCCATACGCATCGTAATTTTCAGACGTCTTGATCTCTCCGGTACTCGATTCCAGAATCGTCACGATCTGCGCCAACGTACCGTTCGGATAAAATCCGTAGGCATATCTGGTGATGCGCTGGCGGCCTGTATTCAGGTCGCTGATCCTGGTTTCCGCAATCCTCCCGGTGGCGTGGCCGGCCGCGTGATAGGCATAGCGGATGCTCGCCTGGGGATCGCCACTTGCGCTTTTATACACCGTCTCGACGAGGTCGTCGTTCTGCCAGCGATGTTCCAGGCGTAGCTCGTCGGGCGTGCCGGCCGCGGTGTCCTTGCGCAGCAGGTGACCATTGCCGTCATACGCATAGCGAGTCGGGATGTTCTTCCAGTCGCGCGTCTCCGTCAGGTAGCCTCGCGCGTCGTATTGCGTCGATGCGCTTGCGCCCGAGCAGGTCGCTGTAGGGCGCCGGTCGATCCTGCTGATCTTGAGTTCTCCCTGGATCTGGGTGAAACGGTAGTGTGTTTCCTGTCCCCGCGCATCGCTGACAACCGTCAGCTTGTCGCCGTAATTGAAGACGTCCCTTTCTTCATTGCCGGCGAGTGCGCTGATATGGATTCGACGGTCGGCGTGGTAGCTGTAGGTGCTGTAGCGTATGCCGCCGATCGATATCCCGGTCAGCAAGGTCGGATCGGGCGCTTCGTAGTGATACTCGCGCAGGTCGGGACCTGCACCGGGAGATGTCACCCTGGTCAGCATGCCCTGCGCGTTATATTGATAGTCCCAGATGGCGTCGTTCGTATCCTGGACTTTGGACACCAGCCCGTTGGCGCCCCAGCTCAGTTTGACGCTCTGACCGGGTGCATTGCGGATGGCGCTCAGCCGCGATCCCCCCGGCGCATCCCAGGGCGTATAGTCGTAGCCGCGCAGGAGCGCCCCGGACAGGGTAGCGATACTCAGCACGCGGCCTTGCGCATCAAAACGATAAATGAATTTGTTTCTGTTGAGGATGAGCTGGGTTCCTGCTTTCCACGTTAACTTCGGGGAGTTCTCGCCGGTCCGATAGTAGAATTCGTTGGGCCTGGCCGGTGGTGGCGAGCCCGGAGGGGGATTTGCGCCAGGGTTCGTTTGACCACCCGGCGGTGTGGTGGCATCGTTCGGACGCTCGAGCGGTCCGTTACCGGCATAGGTATACACATAGGACGATCCGTTTTCATCGACATGGGTGATCGACTGCGGCACGCACTGCCAACCCGGACTCGGAATGAAACACGTGGCGCGCACCAGCTTCGGCGGGTCCAGGCTCGATAGCCAGTGCTTCCCGAACAACCTGCCCTCGGCATGCCGGCTGCGGTAAGTGCGGGTAAGCGACAGGCCGTACAATCCCTGTGATTCAAAATCAGACTCATCCTTGTGTTTTTCGCCAGTGGCGATCACGACGGGATTGTCGGTTGACTTGCAACTTTCTTCGGACTCTTTGTTGGAATTGTCTTTCGACGGTGGCGCCGCCTTGACTGGCGCCCCGCCGGATCGCGATGGCCTGGAATATGCGAACCTGGGAAAGTATTCCAGCCTGCCGAAACGTGGCTCTTCCCCTATAAGCCGCTTTTCGTTGATGAAAACTTGCTGCATGCCCCCGCCGCCCGAATCCGAGGCGCGGGGCACGACGCCCTCGGTATTGGTTGCGCTAGCGGTCCAAGAAAAAAGCAGGAGCGGTAGGACGAAACTGAGTTTTTTCGGTTTCATGGTCAGCCGTAGGTAAATTGCAAAAATACCCGCCCGAGCACGGCTCGGACATTCGACTGTATGAAACACACGGATGACCAACAAGCGCTGATGCACGTTTGCTTGCGGTTAATCAGAAACTCGGCATTTGCTCCCGCGGGCCGAGCTTATTCTGTTGCTTGCAAGGTGAACTGCGCCTTACCGATTGTCAGCGCGAGCACGATGCTACGCTGCCAGCCTTTTCCGGATGGCGCAGGTCTCAGGTGACCAGTTCGTTCACCCAGCCAAACGCTTCCATCTCGATCTCGCGCATGGTCTTGGCGCTCAAGCCAAGCGTCTTGAGCGCCCTGGCCAGTTCCGTCCCGCGCTTGGGGTTGTCGACCAGCTCGACCACCTTGAGCATCTCGCCCAGCACGCCCTCGCGCTCGAGCAAGGCGGCGCGCACTTCGTCGGCCACCACCACGGTGTTAAGAATATCCTGCATCGACATCGAAAACAGCGCATCCATCAGCGACATGATCCCTACCGTGAAGCCGGCCTCGGCGCTGACGCGGCGCTCGGGCGGCACTTTCTGCGTCATCAGTTCCATCAGCTTGCCGCGCGTGGTGGCCATCTGCAACAGCGGCGAACTGAGTTCGACCGCCGCACCCGGCTTGGCGTACAGCAAAATCTGCAACCAGCGCTGCAATTGCTGGCGCCCCAGCACATACAGCGCTTCGCTCAGCGAATCGATACGCCCGCGCGCGCCCGCCGCCGGGGTGTTGACCAGGCGCAGCAGGTTCAGGCTGATCAGGGCATCGCGCTTGACCGCGCGTTCGATCTCGGCATTGTCGGCATCGGAATTGATCAGGTCGAGCAAGCGCAGGATGACCAGTTCCGACGGCGCTATCTTCTTGCCGCTGAGGATGGCCGGGCGCGCAAAATAATAACCCTGGAAATATTCGAAGCCGAGCGCCATGCACATCTCGAACTCTTCGACCGTCTCGACCTTTTCGGCCAGCAGCTTTTTATGACGCCCGTTCAGGGCCGCCACCAGCTTGGGCAGGTCGGCCGCCGCCACCGCCTGCACGTCGACCTTGATGATATCGACCAGGTCGACCAGCTTGCGCAGGTCGTCGGACTCTTCCACCACATCGTCGAGCGCAAAGGTGAAGCCAAAGCCCTTGAGCTCGGCCACGCGGGCGACCAATGCCGGGGTGGCCTGGACGGTTTCGAGAATTTCGAGGATGACCTTGTCGTGCGGCAGGAAGCGCACGAAGTCGCTCATCAAGACGATATCGTCGACATTCACGAACGCCAGGCGCTCGCCGACCACCTTGGCCATGCCCAGCTGGGACGCGTGCGAAATCACGGCCGCCGTGGCGGCGGCGTGATCGGTCACATTCGCGTCGCCGCCATTGGCGCTGCGAAATAAAAGTTCAAAGGCAACCAGTCGCTGGTTACGTCCGAGAATCGGTTGGCGCGCGAGAAAAAAATCGTCGGACGGCAGCGCCAGCTCGGCCACGGTATCAATAGGCATGGGAAATCCGGAAAACAGGCGCGCCAACAACGGCGCCCTGCGATGACTATACTACTAAGGACGGCGTGGACCGCTGTTGCGTGGACCGGTCGGACGGGCGCTCTTGCCCGCCGTGCCAGCGTCGGCAGGGCGCGCACTCTTGCGCGTGACCCCGGCTTCGGTGGGACGGGCGCTCTTGCCGGCCGCGGCGGCGGCAATGCTGGAGCGCTTGACCGCTGGCGCGCGTGGTGCGCCGCCAGCCGCGCCGGGGGTGCCGGCGGGAGCTTGGCCGGGCAGGCGCAGGCTGCCGGTGCCGGCGGTCGGGCTGGCCTTGCGGGCGTTACCGACCGGCATGCGCGCAGCGCCATTGGCGCCGGTACGGGCGGCAGCCGTGCCGGTCACTTGCGTGCCTTTTTCGATCACGTAGGTGGCGTCGGCATTCTTGCCCAGCACTTGCACCAGGTAAGGCATCACCTGGCGCAGGGTCGGCTCGAGCGTGTACGGCGGATTGAGAATGAACATGCCGCTGCTGTGCAGGCCGAAACCATCGGGGCCCGGGGTGGTGATGGTCAGGGTGACATTGAGCCAGTCCTTGGCCGCCAGGCGCTTGAGCTTGTCGGCGAACTGGCGCGATTCCATGCGCTGCAGCACCGGATACCAGACTGCATAGATGCCCGACGGGAAACGCACCAGCGCATCGTCGAGCGCATCGCGCACCTTGCGGTAATCCTGCTTGTCTTCGTAGGGCGGGTCGATCAGCACCAGCGCGCGGCGCGAGGGCGGCGGCAACAAGGTCTTGAGGGCGTGGAAGCCGTCGCCGCGCTCGATCAGCACGCGCCGGCCGCGCGCGCTCGGGCGCTCGCCCTGGGCGGCGGCATGCTCCGCCACCTTGCGGAAATTGTCGGCCAGGATCTTGCTGTCGGCCGGATGCAGCTCGAACAGGCGCAGGCGGTCGTGCTCGCGCATGACCTTGTCGGCGCAGTACGGCGAACCCGGGTAGTAGCGCATCTTGCCGCTCGGATTGAGTTCCTTGATCAGCTTGACATACTCGGCCAGCGGCTTGGGCAGGTCGTTACGCTCCCAGAGCGGGCCGATACCGGTTTCGTATTCGGCGTTCTTGGACGCGTAACCGCCATCGAGCGCATACACGCCGGCACCGGAGTGGGTGTCGATATAGGTGTAGGCCGTGTCTTTCTGATTCATATATTCATGCAGCTGAATCTGCACGAAATGCTTCAGGACGTCGGCGTGATTACCCGCGTGAAAGGCGTGGCGGTAGCTCAACATAACGTGGGAATTCCATAAAAAAGGGGGATCTGGGACGCCATTATCTCCTATAAAGAGGGATTCGACGCAAAAAGCGCGTAAATGCACAACGCCCTCCCCCTTGTCCGCGCGCCGTGAGCATGCCGCGAACAAGGGGGAAGGCGCTGTGCGTTTGCACCCGCGGGGGCGCGCGACGGCCCTTGTCCGGGTAACTGTGCCGGCCGTCGCGCTGGCGGCGCTCCTTTTGGAAGCGCTGCGGATCAATAGCTTTTAGGCTACTTTCTTTTCGTCGAAGAATTGTTCATCTTCGGTCGAACCATGCAGCGCGGTGGTCGAGCTCTGGTTTTGCTGGATGGTCTGGGTGACGGCGTCGAAATAGCCGGTACCGACTTCGCGCTGGTGCTTGACGGCCGTAAAGCCCTTGTCGGCGGCGGCGAATTCGGCTTCCTGCAGCTCGACGAAGGCCGACATCTGGCGGCGCGCATAGCCGTGCGCCAGGTTGAACATGCCGTAGTTCAGGGCGTGGAAGCCGGCCAGGGTGATGAACTGGAACTTGTAACCCATGGCGCCCAGTTCTTTCTGGAACTTGGCAATGGTGGCGTCGTCCAGGTTCTTTTTCCAGTTGAACGATGGCGAGCAGTTGTAGGCCAGCATCTTGCCAGGGAACTTGGCGTGCACGGCGTCGGCGAACTGCTTGGCGAAAGCCAGGTCCGGCTTGCCGGTTTCGCACCAGACCAGGTCGGCGAACGGAGCGTAGGCAATGGCGCGCGAAATGGCTTGCTCGATGCCCGGACGGACTTTATAGAAGCCTTCCACGGTGCGCTCGCCGGTGCAGAATTCACGGTCGTTGTCGTCCACGTCGGATGTCAACAGGTCGGCCGCTTCGGCGTCGGTACGGGCGATCACCAGGGTCGAGGTGCCCATCACGTCGGCCGCCAGGCGCGCGGCGGTCAGCTTTTCAACGGCTTCGCGGGTTGGCACCAGCACTTTGCCGCCCATGTGGCCGCATTTCTTGACCGATGCCAGCTGATCTTCGAAGTGAACGCCGGCGGCGCCCGCGTCGATCATCGACTTCATCAGTTCGTAGGCGTTGAGCACGCCGCCGAAACCGGCTTCGGCATCGGCGATGATCGGTGCGAAGTAATCGATGTCATCCTTGCCTTCGGACCATTGAATCTGGTCGGCGCGCTGGAAGGTGTTGTTGATGCGGCGCACAACCAGCGGCACCGAGTTGGCTGGGTACAGCGATTGGTCGGGATACATTTCACCGGCCACGTTGGCGTCGCCGGCAACTTGCCAGCCGGACAGGTAGATGGCTTTCAAGCCGGCCTTGACCTGCTGCATGGCCTGGTTGCCGGTCATGGCGCCGAGGGCGTTGACGAAGGGCTCGTTGTTCACCAGGTCCCACAGTTTTTCCGCGCCGCGCTTGGCCAGCGTGTGCTCGATCTTCAGCGAGCCGCGCAGGCGCACCACGTCCGCGGCGGTGTAGTTACGTACAACACCTTTCCAGCGCGGGTTGGTGTCCCAATCTTTTTGCAGTTCTGCTACTTGCTGTTCACGAGTTGCCATGGTGTTCTCCTAATTGAAAGCCGAGTTAAGAAATGAAATGCCTTGAACAAATGATAGACCGTTTTGCGCGCTGCAACAACACTCTTATATAAGACATATAACTAAATTTAATTCCTTAAAAATCAATTACTTGAAATTTGTTTTTCATGATACGGGATGGAATTTCTCTAAATGGAAGAGCGCGATGGTGCAAACGCACCACGTCATTTCGCATTATGAAATACCCTCCGCGCCTGATGAAATCCGGCAGCCTTTTTGCGGCGGGGATGCCGATCGGCGGCAGGGCACGACCGAAGGCGCACCAAAATAGGGCATCTGGTGTTGCACAGAAGACACACGAGGGTATAATACTCACGGAAAACAACAGGAATCACGCGAAAACCCATGCTTCCCTTGGTGCCCCGTAGGATAATGTGCTCTCAGGCAATCCTTAGTCACTGCCACCCGACGCACATGATGTCTCCAGGCAGATTGCGACGCACTCCATGGCGCACAGTGCAACTCCTGCCAACATTTCCTCATCCCTAGCCCCTTGCGTCGAGGAGCGGGATGATTGCCAGATAAAAGCCCGGCACGCTGTTTAGTGTCGGCCCAGCAACCGGTATCTTGATGTCCGATACGCTGGCCGATCTGCCACGTCAAGCAGACCTACATTACGAATGCACCTCATGAACTCAAAATTTACTCTTAACATCTTCCACAAAGTACTCATCACCCTGCTGGCGGTGACCTTGATACCCCTGATTACCCTGTGGCTGGTCAGCAATAAGGCAGCGCAGAGCCAGTTGACGAAGAATGTCTCGCAATCCCTGGTCCTGACCATGGATACCGTGGCCGACGGCATCGAAGCCTGGGACAGCACCAACGTGCGCGCCATGACCCAGGCCAGCAGCCTGGACGACATGATTTCCATGAAGGCCGAGTTGCAGAACCCGATCCTGTCGGTCACCGGCACCGCCTACGAATGGTCGTACCTGATGTTTACGATCGCGCCGGACGGCTCCAACGTCGGCCGTAACGATGGCGGCGCCCTGACCCCGTACGGCGACCGCTCCTACTTCCAGCAAGTCATCAAGGGCGCGCCGGTCGGCCGCCAGGTGGTCATGGGCAAGACCAGCGGCAAGCCGGCGCTGATCCTGGCCACCCCGATCAAGGACCCCAACGCCAACCTGGTCGGCGTGCTGGCCATGTCGATGTACCTGACCGATATTTCCAAGATCGTGACCGATATCCGCATCGGCGAAACCGGCCGCGCCATCCTGCTCGACGCCAGCAACAAAGTCATCGCCCACGGCGACTCCTCCAAGGTACGTACCGCGCTGCAGGATTTCAGCGCCTATCCGGCACTCAAGGTGGCCGGCCTGGCCGACGCCCCTGTCGTCTATTCCTCGGAAGACCGCCAGGTGATCGGTTTCATGCGCAAATTGCCGCAAGGCTGGACCTTGCTGGTTGAACAAGACTACGACGAAGCGTTCGCTACCATGAAGCGCATGGAAAAAGAGGCGCGCATCCTGATCGCGATCAGCATCGTGCTGGTGATCGCCGTCGCGATTTTCCTCGGCAAGGCCCTGACCCGTCCGATCAACGAACTGACCACGATCGCCCGTCAGCTCAGCAATGGTGAATTGCAGGTCACCATCGAGCAGACCGAACGCGGCGACGAAATCGGCGCCCTGGCGCGCGCCATCGAACGCCTCGGCGTCAGTATTCAGCTGGCCATGGATCGCCTGCGCAAGAAGAGCTGAGCGAGACGGCGGCATGTTGCCGCCTGTTCTATCTTCAGCGAAAGAAATTGTTGCACCAAAGACACAATACGATGTCATTCTCACGAAATACAACGAGAATTGCCCGAAAACCCATGCTTTTGGTAAAGACCGGTATAATAATGTGCTTACGAGCAACCCTAATCCACTGCTGAAGATCGCGCTCCGATGTCGCTGAACAAGGGCGGCGCGCTCCATGACGGACAGTGCAATCCTTCCAACAGTGCCCCCCGAATGTCCGATCCCGTTGCGCGCCAAGCGAACGGGATTGCCAGATACAAAAGTCCGACACCTTGTTTTAATGTCGGCCCAGCAATCGGTATCTTGATGTCCGATACGCTGGCCGATCTGCCACGTCAAGCAGACCTATATTACGAAGGCGCAGTATGAACTCAAAATTTACTCTCAATATTTTTCACAAGGTACTGATTACCTTGCTCGCAGCCACATTGATCCCGCTGTGTACGCTGTGGCTGATCAGCGAAAGGGCGGCGCAGCGCGAACTGACCGATAACGTGTCGCAAAGCCTGGTCCTGACCATGAACACCGTTGCCAATGGCATCAACGCGTGGGACGAGACCAATCTGCACGCCATGGGCCAGACCAGCCGCCTGGCCGACGTGGTGTCGATGAAGACCGAGCGCCAGGTGCCGATCCTGAAAGCGACCGGCAAGGCCTACGAATGGTCGTTCCTGATGTTTACGATCGCACCGGATGGTTCGAACACGGCCCGTAATGACGGCGGCGCCCCGATCAATTACGGCGACCGTTCGTACTTCCAGGCCGTGATGAAGGGCCAGCCGGTCGGCCGCCAGGTAGCGATCAGCAAAACCACCGGCAAGCCGGCGCTGATCGTGGCCACCCCGATCCGCGACGTCAACGCCGCCCTGGTCGGGGTGCTGGCCATGTCGATGAACCTGGCCGATATTTCCAAGATCGTGACCGATATCCGCATCGGCGAGACTGGCCGCGCGATCCTGCTCGACGGCAACAACAAGGTCATCGCCCACGGCGACTCGTCCAAGGTGCGTACCGCGCTGCAAGATTTCAGCGCCTACCCGGCGCTCAAAGTGGCCGGCATCGTCGACGCGCCGGTCGCTTATACCGCCGAAGACCGTAAAGTCATGGGTTTCATGCGTAAATTGCCACAAGGCTGGACTTTGCTGATTGAACAGGACTACGATGAAGCCTTCGCCACCATGCACAAGATGCAACGCGACGCGCGCATCCTGATCGCCGCGGCCGTCCTCCTGGTCATCGGCGTCGCCATTTTCTTCGGCAAGGCCCTGACCCGTCCGATCAACGATCTGACCGCGATTGCCGTTCAGCTCAGCAACGGCGAACTGAAAGTCAACATTCCGCAAACGGCCCGCGGCGACGAGATCGGTTCGCTGGCCCGTGCCATTGATCGCCTCGGCGTGAGCATCCAGCTGGCAATGGATCGCCTGCGTAAGAAGGTTTGATACCGATGAGAGGTTACTGATATGTCACAACCGGAATTCATGCCATTTATCGACGTGGTCGACCAGATCGCTGGCTTTTGCTCGCAGCGCGTCAGTGGGACTGCGTTGCTGATCAGCGACGACAACCGCATGGCCCAGGTTCACCTGCAAGGCGGCAAGATCGTCTTCATCCTGTGCCGCGGTCGCCGCGGCCGCGACGGCCTGGCGATCATGCGCACCATGAAAAATGCGCGCCTGACCCTGGACAAGGCCGGCGTCGTCAATGCCGACGGACTGGACTGGCCGACCGAAATCGTGCTGGGCTACCTTGACGGCACCCTGGACGACTTGCCGGGTACAGGCGTGCTGGGCGGGGCTGCGCCACGCGCGGAAGCCTCGGCCGCCCGCCCGGCCGCCACGCCGGGCCTGACACAAGACATCAAGGCCACCTTGCAGCGTTGCCTGGTCAAGTATGTCGGTCCGATGGCCGAAATCGTCTGCGCCGACCACTTCGACGGCGCCACCGATGTGCGCGCCGTGGTCATGGCGCTGTCCAAGGAAATCCCCAACGAGGACCAGGCCGCCAAGTTCAAGGTCGACGTCGCCAAGGCGCTCGACATGCCAGCGTTCTGATAACACCTGCGCGCGGCGGCGGCGGGCGCCGCCCGCGCGCGGGGGGGCCCCCCCGGCCCCCGGGTGGTCGCCGTTCCGCGCCCCGGCCTCCCCGGCCCGGCCCCGGGGGGGGGGCCCCCCCCAAGCCGCGGGGCCCGGGCG
>NZ_VUYU01000003.1 GCF_011682065.1 Massilia rubra
CGCGCTGCCGTTCGACTTGCATGTGTAAGGCATGCCGCCAGCGTTCAATCTGAGCCAGGATCAAACTCTTCAGTTCAATCTCTGTTTAATGTCCTTGCGGACAGATCGCTCACTCAAAATACTGACAAGCTCATCTTTCGATGCGCCGTGTTTCTTTTTTGTGAACATTTGATAATTTAAGTATTCAACATTGCTTACGCTTTGTTGGCACCTTCATCAAACGCCCACACTTATCGACTGTTAATTGTTAAAGAACTTGTTCTGTACTACCTTCTGCCGTTTGCTACGAAGCGTTGTGTTCGTTGCAGCAGAGACGTGAGATTATGCAGCGTTTCGCGTTTCTCGTCAACCTCTTTTTGTTACTTCGCCTCTTTCGAAACGCCCCTGAACTGCCTGCCAACTACTTGATTTCGCTGGCGTTTCAGCGGGGAGGCGAACTATAGCAAAGCGGCGGCGTTTGCACAAGCCACCACCTCCACATTACTTGGGTTTGTAGGTGATCAGCGGCAAGGCCACGTCCGCATTATTGACGACGTCGTTGCCGCCACCGGACATATCGATAGTTGCCTTCTCGCACCAGCGCACCTGCCCCGCAGGCCCTTGCGCCAGTACGTCGGTCATGGCTTCGTGAATCTTGGCCGCTACCTCATTTTGCAATGCGGTGCGCCTGGCTGGGGCCATGTCGGCCATCGCGCGCCGCTGCTTCTCAATAAAGCTGCTGTTGCGTTGCGTCCAGCCATTGGCTGCGGTAACGAACTTCTTGCTCTGCGCTGTCGCCTTCGAGCACACGGGCTCGAACTTGGCGGCCACTTCCGACATGAGCGACACCACCAGCACCGCATGCTGGAGTTCGGGCGAAGGGATGCCGGCGGCCGAGATGCCGGTACCCGCCCCCTCGGCGCCAGAGCCCTTCGGCGCCGGCCCTATCTTGGGCTGGGGCGGCGGCGGACCTTCCACCGGACGCAGCACGGAGCCCTTCATCACGCTGACCTTGAGCTTCTCGCCATTTTGCGGGCGGTCGGAAAACGTGACTTTCCCATCCGGACCGACGGTCTTGTACATCTGCTGCGCGGATGCGGCGCAGCAGAACAGGGCGGCAGCGATGACAAAAATGGGCTGTAATTTATTCATGTGACAAAAAATGGCGCAACACTCCACGCGAGGGCGATCGATTCATATACTAACGTAGCATTGGGACGGAATGCGTAAACATATTTCTCGTACGCACGATTCTGGACGAGAACACAACAGCTTGGTCCTTCAACTCCAGACAGATGCAAGATTTATGCCTGTTGATGTTACGGAGTAGCAACACCAAGCCGGAGCGCGCCGATGCCAGTCGCGCGCGCAGGTAGAATGTCAGCTTTTGCCGAACCCGCGCCCGCCATGACCATCCTGCTCTCGACCCTGAACGCCCGCTACGCCCACGCATCGCTGGGGCTGCGCTATCTGCTGGCAAACATGGGGCCGCTGCAGCAGCAAACCAGCCTGCTCGAATTCGTGATCGGGGCCAAGACCACCGAAATCGTCGAACGCTTGCTGGCGCAGTCGCCGCGCATCATCGGTTTCGGTATCTATATATGGAACGTCGAGGAAACCACCAGGGTCGTCGCCATGCTCAAGCGCGTCGCGCCCCAGGTCACCATTGTGCTGGGCGGGCCGGAAGTGTCGCACGAACCGGGCGAGCAGGACATCGTGCGCATGGCGGACTACCTGGTGACCGGCTGGGGCGACGTCACCTTCCCCAAGCTGTGCGGCGAGATCCTGCACGGCCCCAAGCCGCTGATGAAGATCCACGCCGGCGTGCAGCCGCCGATGGCCGACATCGCCATGCCCTACTCTTTGTATACAGATAACGACATCGCCAACCGCACGCTGTATGTGGAAGCCTCGCGCGGCTGCCCCTTCAAGTGCGAGTTCTGCCTGTCGGCGCTGGACAAGACCGCCTGGCCCTTCGGCCTGGATACCTTTTTGGGCGAGCTCGAAACGCTGCATGCCCGCGGCGCGCGCCTGTTCAAGTTTGTCGACCGCACCTTCAACCTCAATATCAAGACCAGCCTGAAGATCATGCAGTTCTTCCTCGACAAACTCGAAGCGAACCCGGACGACCCGGTCTACGCCCACTTCGAGCTGGTGCCCGACCACCTGCCGGACGCGCTGAAAGAAGGCATCCGCAAGTTCCCGCCCGGCGCGCTGCAGTTCGAAATCGGCATCCAGAGCTTCAATCCGGCGGTGCAGGCGCTGGTGAGCCGGCGCCAGGACAACGCCAAGGCCGCCGAGAACATCCGCTGGCTGTGCGAGCAGTCGCACGCCCACCTGCACGTCGACCTGATCGCCGGCCTGCCGGGCGAAGACATGGACAGCTTCGCGCGCGGCTTCGACCAACTGGTCGCGCTCAAACCGCACGAGATCCAGTTCGGCATCCTCAAGCGCCTGCGCGGCACGCCGATCATCCGCCATACCGAAGAACACGGCCTGGTGTTCGATCCCTACCCGCCGTACACCATCCTGGCCACCAAACTGATCGACTTCCAGACCATGCAGCGCCTGGTGCGCTTTGCGCGCTACTGGGACCTGGTGGCCAACTCGGGACGCTTCGCGCACACCCTGGTCCATGTGCTGGGCGAGTCCCCGTTCGCCAATTTCATGGCCTTCTCGGACTGGATCTACGCCAAAACCGACGCCACCCACCGCATCGCGCTCGAGCGCCTGGCCAAACTGGTCACCGAATGGCTCGAGACGCGCGGCATGCCCCGTACCAAAGCCGAAGCACTGGTCGGCAGCGATTACGCCGGTCGCGTCGATGCGCCGGCCGAGAAAGCCAGGCCGGTGGCGAGCGTGCCGCAGCGGCAGGCGCGCCACCTGGCGGCATAAGTGGGTGGCGTCAGCGGCGTGCATACAGCGGCGCTGTCGACAAGCGATTCCACGCGCCGCGCCGGCCCGCGCACGAACTCCTATAGCGGTCGCGGCGATTCTCTTTTACACTGGCGCAATGCAGATTGAAAATGCGCCAACTTTAACCCTAAAACCGCCTGATGCAGGCTCGCCCCAATCGGTCGTCGCCAACGGGACCTGGCAGGTCCACGCGCTGGCCCAGTGCGGCGCGATCAAGACCATCAACGCCACCCTGGTCTCGCTCAAGGACAAGCCGGCGCTGGTATGGGACCTGACCCAGATCGTCCGCCTCGACCATATCGGCGCCCAGATGTTCTGGAACGCCTGGGGCAAGAAGCGCCCCGACCAGCTGCAACTGGCCGAAAAACAGGAAGAACTGTTCAAGCGCATCGAAGAAGCGGGCAAGCTGCAACTGCCGCGCACCCGCGAGAGCCGCTTCAACTGGGTGATGACCCTGGGCGCGGGCATGCTCAACTTCTTCGAGCATACGCAAGGCTTCATCCGCCTGATCGGCCAGGTGGTGCAGGATATCGGCCGCTTCATCCGCCATCCGATGACCGGGCCGTGGCGCGAAGTGTCGGCCAATATCTTCCACTCGGGTTTCCAGGCGCTCGGCATCACCGCGCTGGTCGGCTTCTTGATCGGCGTGGTGCTGTCCTACCTGTCGGCCCAGCAGCTGCGCATGTTCGGCGGCGATATGTACCTGGTTAACATCCTCGGCATGAGCGTGATCCGCGAACTGGGGCCGCTGCTGGCCGCCATCCTGGTGGCGGGCCGCTCCGGCTCCTCGATCACCGCGCAGCTCGGGGTGATGCGGGTGACCGAGGAACTCGACGCCATGCTGGTCATGGGCATCTCGCACGGCTACCGCCTGATCATGCCAAAGGTGGTCGCGCTGGCGATCTCGATGCCTCTGCTGGTGGTGTGGACCGACGCCATGGCCCTGATCGGCGGCATGGTCTCGGCCAAGGTCGAACTGAACCTGTCGGCGCGCTACTTCCTGCAAAAGCTGCCGGACGCGGTGCCGCTGTCGAACTACATCATCGGCCTGCTCAAAGGGACCACGTTCGGCATGCTGATCGCGCTGGTATCGTGCCACTTCGGCCTGCGCATCAAACCGAATACCGAAAGCCTCGGGCGCGGCACCACCACCTCGGTCGTGACCGCGATCACGGTGGTGATCCTGGCCGACGCGGTCTTTGCCATTATTTTCAGCGGAGTCGGTTTCTGATGGACGAACAAACAGCGCCTGTCAAACGCCAGCACCTGAACATGCGCCCCGACGAGGAAGTCGGCCCGCCGGTGGTCCAGATCACCAAGCTGTGGACCAGGTTCGGGCGCACCGTGGTGCACCAGGACCTCAATCTCGATATTTACCAGGGCGAGATCTTGTCGATCGTGGGCGGCTCGGGCACCGGCAAGACGGTGCTGCTGCGCCAGATGCTGGGCCTTGAAAGGCCCTCGAAAGGCTGCGTGCGCGTGTTCGGCGAAGACATCAGCGAGGCCGACGCCGACCAGCTGCAGCGCATGCGCAACCACTGGGGCATGCTGTTCCAGCAGGGGGCGCTGTATTCGGCGCTGACCGTGTTCGACAACATCGCCCAACCGCTGCGCGAGCTGCGCGCCCTGCCCGAAGACGTGATTTACGACGCCGTGCTCCTCAAAATGAACATGGTGGGCCTGGGCATCGAGCACGCCAAGAAAATGCCGTCGGACCTGTCGGGCGGCATGATCAAGCGCGCCTCGCTGGCGCGCGCGCTGGCGCTCGAACCGCAACTGCTGTTCCTCGACGAACCCACCGCGGGGCTCGACCCCGACCTGTCGGACGCCTTTGTCGCCCTGATTCAATCGCTGCACCGCGAACTGGGCCTGACCGTGGTCATGGTCACCCACGACCTGGACACCTTGTTCGCGCTGTCGACCCGGATCGCGGTGCTGGCCGAAAAACACGTGATCGCGATCGGACCGACGCGCGATGTGCTGAAAGTGGAGCACCCCTTCATCAAACAATTCTTCCTGGGTGCGCGCGGCCAGCGCGCCCTCGAAGTGCTCGACGAATACGACGCCGAGCACGCACCGGAGCACTAGTATATGGAAAACAGATCACACGCCCTGATGACAGGTATGTTCACGATTGCGCTGCTGGTGGCCACGGTCCTGGCGGGCATCTGGTTCAACCGCGACCGGGTCGAACGCGTGCCCTACCAGATCGCCACCACCCAGTCGATCCCGGGCCTGAACCCGCAGGCGGCGGTGCGCTACCGCGGCCTGGAAGTGGGCAAGGTCGACGACATCAGCTTCGACACCAAAACCGCCGGCCAGATCCTGATCCGCCTGTCGATCGACCCGGAAGCGCCGATCACCCGCACCACGTTTGCCACCCTGGGCTACCAGGGCGTGACCGGGATCGCCTTCATCCAGCTCGATGACGAAAAAACCGGCTCGCCCCTGATGGCCAGCAATGACAAGGCCCTGGCGCGCATTCCGCTGCGTCCCGGCCTGCTCGACCAGCTCGAAAAACGCGGCCTGGTGATCCTCGACAAAGCCGAGGAACTGACCACCCGCCTCGACGCCATGGCCTCGCCCGAAAACCAGAAAGTCATCCTGGACGCCTTTGCCGATGTGAGCAAGGCGGCCAATGCCTACGCCGCGATCCCGGCCAAACTGGAACCGACCCTGGCGCGCCTGCCGCAACTGACCGCCAGGGCCGAGCAGAGTTTCGCCGCGTTCGACACCTTCAGCAATAACGCCAGCACCATGACGCGCAGCTACACCAAGCTGGCCGACGACCTGCAGTCGCCCAACGGGGCCATTGCGCGCCTGAACAGCACCGTGGACCGGGTCGGCGGCTCGCTCGAAGCGGTCACCGCCGATCTCGAAATGCAAACCCTGCCGCACTTCGTGCTCATGACCGACGAAGCGCGCACCTCGCTGCGCGCCGTGCGGCGCACCATGAATTCGCTCAACGACCGTCCGCAAAGCCTGCTGTTCGGCGCCGCGCCGCCGACCCCGGGGCCAGGCGAACCGGGTTTTACCGCACCGACCAAATGAGGACCACCGTGCATCCTATTCCGACCCACACCCCGCCCCCGCGTACCACCGCGCGCCGCCTGCTGCTGGCCGCAAGCGCCGGCGCCGCCCTGCTGCTGGCCGGCTGCGCCAGCGAAAAGCCGGCCCAGAACACCACCTTCGATTTCGGCCCCGCCGCCAGCGCCGCCGCGCCCGCGCGCGCGCCGATGGCCGCCGTGGTGGTGGGCGACGTCACCGGCTCGGCCGCCCTCGACAGCGAACGCATGTTCTACCGCCTGAACTACAGCGACCCGCTGCAGGCGCGCGCCTACGCCAACAGCCGCTGGTCCGCCACGCCGCTGCAGATGGTCACCCAGCGCTTGAAATCGCGCATCGCGCAGTCGGGCGCCAAGGTATTGAGCGTGAGCGACGCCTCCGACGGCGTACCGATCCTGCGCCTGGAAATCGACGACTTCAGCCACCACTTCGACAGCCAGGCCAGCAGCCACGGGCAACTGGTGCTGCGCGCCTCGCTGTTCCAGGGGCATAAACTGGTCGACCAGAAGACCTTCGAGCGCAAGACGCCCGCCACCAGCGCCGATGCCGGCGGTGGCGCGCGCGCGCTGGCCGGCGCCACCGACACGGTCGCCTCCGACGTCATCGCGTGGCTCGCCACGCTGCCGCTCAAAAAAGAATGACCGCGCCGGACGCGCCAGGGCCAGCTCCCACCACAGCGCCGCCCACGGCCGCCGCGCGCGGTTCGCCCGTCTCGCGCGCCGCGCTGCTGGCCTACATGCTGCTGATCGTGTACGCCAGCTGGTTTCCGTTTTCGGGCTGGCGCGGCAGCGGCCTGTCGCCCTTCATCTTCCTGACCCTGTCGATGCCGCAGTACTGGACCGGCTTCGACGTGATGGTCAACATCATCGGCTACATCCCGCTCGGCACCCTGCTGGTGCTGGCCATGTACCCGCGCGTGCGCGGCGTCTGGGCGGTGCTGGCCGCCGCCATGCTCGGGGTGCTGGTGTCGGGCGCGATGGAAGCGGTGCAGACCTACCTGCCCAGCCGCGTGCCATCGAGCCTGGACTTCATCACCAATGCGGCCGGCGCGCTGGTGGGCGCCATCATCGGCGCGCTGGGCGCGCGCTCGTTCCTGGACCAGAGCCGCCTGTACAAGCTGCGCCAGCGCTGGTTCGCCGCCCACGCCAGCCAGGGCCTGGTGCTGCTGGCCCTGTGGCCGCTGGCGCAGGTCTACCCGCTCGGCTACATGTTCGGACACGGCCAGCTGCTGCCGATTTTTTCGGAATGGCTGTCGGCCTGGCTCGATACCGACATCGACCTGGTGACCATGCTGCGTCCCGGCGCCGCCATGAGCGTGGAACAATACTGGCTGTCGGAAACCATCATCACCGCCTGCGGCATGACCGGCGCCGTCCTCACCATGCTGTGCCTGCTGCGGCGCGGCGCCCCGCGCCTGTTCCTGATCGGCGCCATGCTCGGCGCGGCCCTGCTGACCAAGACCCTGGCCAGTTCCCTGCTGTTCAAGCCCGACAATGCGCTGGCCTGGATCACGCCCGGCGCCCAGGGCGGCTTCTTGATCGGCCTGATCATGCTGGCGGGCCTGGCGTTCGCGCCCGAAAAGGCGCAGCGGCGGCTGGCGGTCGTTACCCTTGTGCTCAGCCTGCTGGTGGTGAACACGATCCCGGTCAACCCCTACTTTAGTGCCACCTTGCAAGGTTGGGTCCAGGGTAAGTTTCTGAACTTCAATGGCGCAGCGCAATTCCTGTCCTTGCTATGGCCGTTTTTCGCGATCTGGTTCCTGCTGCTGCCCTCGCATAAACTCAATCGGCGCGAAGAACGCGTATCATTGCGCCAGCCAACACAGAATCGGGAACCACCATGAGCGATACCCCCTACTTCGAACAGCACGTCTTTATCTGCATGAACGTGCGCGAGGATGGACGCCAGTGCTGCGGCAAGCTCGGCGCCGAAATTGCGCAAAAGCACGCCAAGCGCCGCATGAAGGAACTGGGCTTGAACGGGCACGGCAAAGTGCGCATCAACCAGGCCGGCTGCCTCGACCGTTGCGACGAAGGACCGGTGCTGGTGGTCTATCCGCAAGGCACCTGGTACACCTACGTCGACACCAGCGACATCGATGAAATCATCGACTCCCACCTGGTTGGCGGCAAAGTCGTCGACCGCCTCAAAATCTGACCGCTTGGTTCCATGACTACTGCCACACATAATTTGCTGAACAAAAACGCCGAAAAATTCACCCTGGCCGGCGGCGCCGGGCCGATGGAATGCCTGCTCGACCTGCCCCCGGGCGCGCCGCGCGGCATCGCCCTGGTGGCCCATCCGCACCCGCTGTACGGCGGCACCATGGACAACAAGGTGGCCCAGACGCTGGCGCGCACGTTTGTCGCGCTCGGCTACGCGGTGGCGCGCTTTAACTTCCGCGGCGTCGGCGCCTCGGGCGGCGTGCACGATGACGGCGTCGGCGAAACCGACGACATGGCCCTGATGCTGGCGCACATGCAAGCGCAGTATCCGGGCTTGCCGGTGGCGCTGTCGGGTTTTTCGTTCGGCACCTTTGTGCAGGCCCAGTTGCAACAGCGTTTGCTTGCCGAAGGCCGCCCGGCCGAGCGCCTGGTGCTGGTCGGCAGCGCCGCCGGCAAATGGCCGATGCCCGACGTGCCGGCCGATACCATCCTGATCCACGGCGAAGTCGACGACACCATTACATTAACGCAGGTGCTGGACTGGGCGCGACCGCAAGACATTCCGGTCATCGTCATTCCCGGCGCCGACCATTTCTTCCACCGCAAGCTGGCCCACATCAAGACACTGGTGGTCCAACTGTGGCGGCGTGAGGGTGAAACCCCAGTATAGCCACTATAATTGGGCGCCCTTTTTTTGCACCACCTTTTTTGAGTACTGATTCCCATGAGAAAACTTATTGCCGCACTGGCTGCCAGTGTCCTGGCGCTATCGACCGCCGTTGCGCAAACCATGCCGCCGCCGACCGTGGCAGCGCGCTCCTGGCTGCTGCTCGACGCCACCAGCGGGCAGGTCATCGCCTCGCAAGACCCCAACGCCCGCATCGAACCGGCCTCGCTGACCAAGATCATGACGGCCTACCTGACCTTCGCCGCGCTCAAGGAAAAGAAGCTGACCCTGAACCAGATGATCAACGTCTCGGTCAAGGCATGGAAGGTCGATTCGAGCAGTTCCAAGATGTTCATCGACCCGGCCACGCCGGTATCGGTCGACGACCTGCTGCACGGCTTGATGGTGCAGTCCGGTAACGACGCCGCCGTGGCCCTGGCCGAAGCGGTGGCCGGCGACGAAAGCGCGTTCGTGTTCCTGATGAACCGCGAAGCCCAGCGCATGGGCCTGAAAAACACGCGCTTCGCCAACCCGCACGGCTTGCCGCATCCCGACAATTTCTCGACCGCGCACGACCTGTCGGTACTGGCCGCGCGCGTGATCGCCGACTACCCCGAGTACTACAAGATCGACTCGGTGAAAAGCTTCACCTACAACAAGATCACCCAGCCGAACCGCAACCGCCTGTTGTGGCTCGACCCGACGGTCGACGGCATGAAGACCGGCCACACCGAAGCGGCCGGCTTTTGCATGATCGCCTCGGCGCGCCGTCCCAACGGCAGCGGCCAGCGCCGCCTGATTTCGGTGGTGCTCGGCACCAACTCGGACCAGGCCCGTACCCAGGAAAGCCAGAAGCTGCTCAACTGGGGCTTCCAGAACTTCGAGACGGTCAAGCTGTACGCCAAGGGCCAGGCGATCCAGACACCGGAAGTGTGGAAAGGCTCGGCCAATTCGGTCAAGATCGGTTTTAACAGCGACGTGCTGGTGACGGTGCCGAAAGGTGTGGCGGGCAAGATGAAGCCGGTACTCGAGCGCAACGACCCGCTGGTGGCCCCGCTGCCGCTCAACAGCAAAGTCGGCACCCTGAAAATGATGGTCGATGGCAAGCCGGTGCTGGAACTGCCGGTGGTGGCGCTGGAAGAAGTGCCGCAAGCGTCGATCTTCGGCCGCGCCTGGGACTCGATGCGCCTCTGGCTCAAGTAAACAAGCCGTTTTGCAGCACCCTCAAACCGGGGTCTGACCTCTGATTCGAAATATTTCGAATCAGAGGTCAGACCCCGGTTGTTGAATACTCTTAGAAAGAAACCGATGACCGCAGCCCTGCCCGCCGACCTGTTTTGCCCGCGCGTGAACACCCGTCTCCATGGCCCCGCACTCTCGCGCATCGTGGCCGGGATGTGGCGCATGGGCGAATGGGGCATGTCGGCCGAGCAGCGCGTGGCCTTCATCGAGCAGTGCATCGCGCTCGGCGTCACCAGCTTCGACCATGCCGATATCTACGGCAACTACAGCGTCGAAGGCTTGTTCGGCGAAGCGCTGCGCCTGCAACCGTCGCTGCGCGACCGCATCGAGCTGATCAGCAAGTGCGGGATCAAGCTGTTTTCCCCGCAACGCCCCCTACATTCAATCCAGCATTACGACACCAGCGCCGCCCACATCGTGGCCTCGGTCGAGCAATCGCTGCGCCAGTTGCACACCGACCGCCTCGACCTGCTGCTGATCCACCGTCCCGATCCCTTGATGGAGTTCGACGAGATCGCCGCCGCTTTCAACAGCCTGCGCCAGGCCGGCAAGGTCTTGCACTTCGGCGTGTCGAATTTTTCGCGTCACCAGTTCGAGTCGCTCAACCGCCGCATCGAACTGGCCACCAACCAGGTCGAGTTCTCGCCCCTGCACACCACGCCGATGTTCGATGAGACCTTCGACGGCCTGCAAGACCTGGGCGTGGCGCCGATGATCTGGTCGCCGCTGGCCGGTGGGCGCCTGTTCGCCAGCAGCGACGACCATGCCGACCGCCTGCGCCTGGTGATCAAAGGTATCGCCGACGAACTCAATCAACCGTTCGCCAGCGTGGTGTTCGCGTGGATCATGCAGTTGCCGTGCCGCCCCGTGCCGCTGACCGGCAGCGGCCGCATCGAAGCGATCGCGGTGGCCGTGGCCGGCACCCGCTTTACGCTCGGGCGCGACCACTGGTTCACCATCCTGCGCGCCGCGCGCGGCCACGACGTGGCCTAAGCCGCTTCACGCAACGGAGCAGCGCATGCCGCAGATCGTCGAGAGCAGCGCCCTGAGCGCCTTGCAAAAGAAGGAGTTGCTGCACCGTCTGGCGCGCATCGAGGGCCAGTTGCGCGGGGTGCAGAAGTTGATCGCGCAGGCGGCCACGCCGGCCGATTGCGACGCCGTGGCACAGCAGATGGCGGCGGCGCGCAAGGCGCTCGACCGCTCGTTCGTCCAGTTGCTCACCAATACCATGCAGACCCAGAGCGCCAACGCGACCAGCCTGGCCGAAGCGCAAGCGAGCGCCAGCAAGCTGGCCGCCATGCTCGACAAGTTTGCTTAGTTCCCTCTTGCTTAATCCTCGTACACGGCCGGCGCCGGCACGCCGCGCCAGCCCAGTTGCCATGCGATATTGAGCAGCAGGGTAAAGCTGATATACAGCACGAAAAACAGCACGAAGAAGCGCGTTTGCAGCCAGGCCAGCAAGGCCAGCCCGACGCCGATGACGACCCACAGCCCCATGCTTTTCGGCTGCTTGGAACTTGGAAAACGCACCGTCGAGACCATCAGCGTGCCCACGCCCACCATCAGGGCCATGACCAGATAGCCCTGCACGACGGTGGTCAGCGGCGCCGGCCAGGCCACCACGACGGCGGCCACGCAGGCGGCGCCGGCGGTGATCGGCATGCCGACGAAGTAGCGCGGGTCGGTGCGCCCCACATTCACATTGAAACGGGCCAGGCGCAGCGCGCCGCAGGCGACGAACACGAAGCAGGCCAGGCCGCCGGCGCGCAGCAGGGTCGGATGCTCCACGCCCAGTTGCACGAAGCCGTAGCAGTACAGCAGCATGGCCGGGGCGCAGCCGAAGTTCATGACGTCGGCGATCGAGTCGAGCTGCATGCCGAATTCGGACGAGGTATTGGTGGCGCGCGCCACAAAACCGTCGAGCGCGTCGAACACGCCGGCCAGCACCAGCAAAATGGCCGACATGCGGTAATCGGCGGCCAGGCCGACGTGGGCGTTGTCGACCGACATGACGATGCTGCCGAAGCCGCACGCAATCGATAGCAGCGTGACAAAGCTCGGCAGGGCAAACTTGGCGCGCGCGAGGCGCTGCTGGCGGGTGGGTTTCAAGTGGTTTCGCAATCGCATCAGGAATAGTGTTGGTATTTTACAGCGTCATCCTGTCTGCGCCAGATCAATCCCGGGCAAACAAACCTCACCGATTTTCAAATTCCCCTAGAATCAATTTTTAGCGGATTTTCTGCACGGAGAACTCGGGATGAACGGATTTCAACGCTCACACATGGCTGCGGCGCTGTCATGCGCGCTGTTGCTGTCCGCCTGCGGGGGCGATGGCGGGAGCAACAAGGGCACGCCGACCCAGAGCAGCGCCTCGACCGCCCTCGCGCAGATGCCGGGCGCGCCGCCGGCGACCAACGACACCGCCATCGACGGCCTGAACTGGATCAATTTCCGCCGCACCCAGATCGGCATGCCGGCGCTGGCGCGCAACGCCAGTATCGACCGCGCCGCCCAGGGCCATTCCGACTATCAAAAGATCAATGACAAGGTCACCCACGACCAGGCCAGCGGCGCTCCCGGTTTCACCGGCGCGCAACTGAGCGACCGCCTGAGCGGCGCGGGCTATCTGTTCGCGCCGACCGAGCGCGCCTATGGCGAGGTCATCTCGGCGACCTCGAACGCGTCCGGCTTTTACATGGCGGAAGAATTGATCACGGCGATCTATCACCGTTTCGTGATGTTCGAGCCCAAGTTCAAGGAAATCGGCACCGGCGCGGCAGCCAACGCGAGCGGCTATATCTACTTTACCAGCAACTTTGCCGCGAATAATGGCTTCGGCCCAGGCATGGGACGCGGCAATATCGCCACCTGGCCCAGCGATGGCCAGACCGGCATCACGCCGAACTTTTTCAGTAACTATGAAGAACCGGACCCGGTCGAGAACCTGAACGAAGTGGGCTACCCGATCAGCGTGCATGCCGACCTCGACGCCACCCTGACGGTGCAAAGTTTTACCGTGCGCCCGCGTGGCGGGGCGCTGCTCAACGTCAAGCTGCTCAAGCTCGGGGTGGACAGCCACACGCCCAAGTCGGCGGCGGCGATCATTCCGCTGACCGTGCTGGCCGCGCGCACCGTGTACGAGGTGAGTTTTTCGGGCGCCATCGACGACGTGCCCGTCACGAAAACCTGGTCCTTTACCAGCAAATAGAGGGCGTGATCGGCGCGGTTTGCCCGCTCAAGTCTGCTATCGTTTGGTTTTAAGATAATGAACGCAAGCCCGTCCATGCCATCGAGAGAGAAGCCGCCCGTCACCGTCGAATTGCGTGCCGATAGCGCCACGCGCGAGGTCATCGACATGGCCGACGGCATCGACCGCATCATGGGCAACCGCGCCCTGTATGCGCGCATGCTCAAGCGCTTTCGCAGCGATTACGCGCTCGGTGCGGTGCCGATCGGGGCCGCGCTGGCCGATGGCGACACCATCCTGGCGCACCGCCTGGCGCATACCCTCAAAGGCGCCGCCGGCCTGATCGGCGCGCGCCGCCTGCACCAGCAGGCCAGCACGCTGGAACTGGCGATCCGCACCAATCCACCAGCGCAGCAGGCCGCGCTGGCGGCGCTGGTCGATCCCTTTTACCAGGTCTTGCACCTGCTCGACCGGGTACTGGCGGGCGGCGCGCCGGACGGTATGGCGACGGAGGCGCCGCAGCGCACCCTGATGCAGGACCCGGCCCTGCTGGCGCGGCTGGTGCAATTGCTGATCGACGCCGACGGCGCGGCGGTCGACCTGCTGGAAGAGTCGGGAGCGAGCCTGCGCGTGATCCTGGGCGAGGCCAGGCTGGCGCAGCTCACAAAAGCGGTGAATGACTTCGATTTCGACGGTGCCTTGCGTGCGCTGAGGCAAACGGCAAGCTGATTTAGCGCGTGTATTCGGCTTCCTCGTCGAAGGCGTCGGCGCAGGTCTTGCCGCAGAAGCGCTTGACGCTGTCGAGCGGCTTTTCGCAATACCAGCACGAGCCCTTCGGCGGCAAGGCCTGGCGCGGTCGCACCGGGGCCGATTGCGCCTCGGACTGGCGCTCG
This sequence comes from Massilia rubra, assembly GCF_011682065.1. Classification (GTDB taxonomy): domain Bacteria; phylum Pseudomonadota; class Gammaproteobacteria; order Burkholderiales; family Burkholderiaceae_D; genus Telluria_A; species Telluria_A rubra. The sequence continues at coordinate 14,116 of NZ_VUYU01000003.1, forward strand.
CCCCCCGCGTCCTTTTCCGGAAAATCTTCCTCTATCGTTCCCACAAGTCCCCCCCAAAATGGCAGCACAGCGAATTCTCAAAGCAAGATTACTTTAGCGGAATACTTTGGACATGAGAATTCGCAAGTCCTGGGGCATTCAGTGACATGGTCACGATTAATCTCAAGTTTGCACGCAATATGCGGCTGCCGCAATCAAGGGAAAACACGCTTTCGTTGCGACGCAACAACCACGGAGATACCCGACAGTGCGTAAAAACGAGGCAGCAAAGCGCAAACCGCCCGCGCCGCCGGGCCGGGAGGGGAAGCGCACGGCGGGGGCCGGACTTACTTGACCGGCTCGACCGTGACAATCAGGGAAGATGGCGTGGTTTGTATGCGCGTCGGCACGAATTGCACGCCCGCATAACGCAAATCTTCGGGGCGGAAGTTGTAGACGGCCACGTCGGCGACGACCTTGTTCATCAGCACATTGGCGGCGGCGGCGAGCTGGCGCTGGCGCGCGTCGTCGATGCCGTCGATGGCGAAGCGGTCCACGCGCGGCTCGGCCATCAGCACGGCGTTGCGCGCCGCATCGATGTACGGGCGGCCGGACATGGCCAGGCTGCCGCGCCAGGACTGGCGTGTGAAAGGGGACGACAGCGCCGCGTCGAGGGTGACGCCGACGCGGCCGTTACCGGCTGCCAGCGACAGCTGCGGGCGGTTGAGCTGGATGTCGATCACTTCCAGCGCCCGGTTGCTGATCGGGAAGCGCCGGTCCATGCCAGCTTGCAGTTTAGTCAGCGGCAATTCGATCTGGCGCGGGCCGATCACGCTGGCGCAGGAGGCCAGCAAAGCGCCGGCCAGCGCCAGCGGCACGCAGGTGCGGAGGAGGTTTTTCATGGGGGAAGGCTAGCATAATTCGGGCGCGGCGGCCGCCGGGGTGGAGGGCTTGCGACAGGTGCCGCCCCGGCGCCGGCACCACCAGCGCCGCATGACCCTGCCCTTGCCCCTGCCCCGCCTATCGGCCGCACCCTTGCGCCCTTGCCAGCAGCAAGGCCCGTTCGCGCAGGTTGTTGGTCAGCGCCGCGGCCTGCTCGAACTCGGCGCGCGCCTCCTCCATCCGCCCCAAACGCGACAGCAAATCCCCGCGCACGCTGGGCAGCAAGTGATAGTTGCGCAGCGAGTTGCGCAGCGCGTCGGCGGCGATCAGCGCATCGACCAGTTCCAGCCCCAGCGCCGGCCCATACGCCATCCCGATCACCACCGCGCGGTTGAGTTCGACCACCGGCGATGGCATCAGTTGTGCCAGCGCATCGTACAGCGCGGCGATGCGCGGCCAGTCGGTCTGCTCCGGCGTCAAGGCGCGCGCGTGGCAAGCGGCAATCGCCGCCTGCAGCGCGTACGGACCATACTCGCCCAACTGCCCGGCGCGCGCCAACGCGGCCAGTCCGCGCCGGATCAGCAACTGGTCCCAGCGGCTGCGGTCCTGCTCGAGCAGCAGGACCGGCTCGCCCTGCGCCCCGAGCCGGGCGCGCGCGCGCGAGGACTGGATTTCCATCAGCGCCACCAGGCCGTGCACCTCCGCTTCATCGGGCAACAGGCCGGCCAGGATGCGCCCCAGCCGCAAGGCCTCGTCGCACAGCGTGGGCCGCATCCAGTCGCCGCCGGCGCTGGCCGAATAGCCCTCGTTGTAGATCAGGTAGATCACTTGCAGCACCGAGGCCAGGCGCGCCACCAGCTGGTCGGCGCGCGGCACCTCGAACGGGACCTTCGCTTCGGCCAGCGTGCGCTTGGCGCGCACGATGCGCTGCGCCACCGTCGCTTCGGACACCAGGAACGCATGGGCGATTTCCTCGGTGGTGAGCCCGCCCAGCAAGCGCAAAGTGAGCGCCACGCGCGCCTCGGTCGAGAGCACCGGATGGCAGGAAATGAACATCAGCCGCAGCAGGTCGTCGCCGATGTCGTCTTCCAGGGCGGCGTCGAGATCGGGCGCGGCATCTTGCAGCAGGGTTTCGATCGCGTAGGTCAGCTCGGATTGCTTGTTGCGCTGCAGGGTGGCGTGGCGCAAGTGGTCGAGCGCGCGGTTTTTGGCGACCGTCATCAGCCAGGCGGCGGGATTGTCGGGAATGCCGGCCTCGGGCCAGCGTTCGAGCGCGCTGACCAGGGCATCTTGCGCCAGTTCCTCGGCCAGGCCGACATTGCGCAGCATGCGCGCCAGCGCACCGATGATGCGCGCCGACTCGATGCGCCAGACGCCGTCGATGACGCGCGCGGCCGCCTGCCTTGCCTCTGCCTCGGGCGGTCCCTTGGCCGGCATCGCCTAGCGCGGCGGCGGCGCGCGCACGCCGGCCTCGCTCTGGTGGGCGGACAGGCGCTGCCCGGCAGGCGTGACGGCGTCGGCGGCGCCGATATCGGCCAGCTGGCGGATTTCCACCTCGACCGGCGGGCCGACCGGATACGGATTGCGCGTGGCCCAGGCGATGGCGTCTTGCAGCGTGGGCGCGCGGATCAGCCAGTAGCCGGCGATCATTTCCTTGATTTCGGTGAAGGGGCCGTCCACCACCGTGAGCTTGCCGGACGCCAGCCTGACCCGCGCCCCGAAAGCGCTCGAGCGCAATCCGTCCGCCCCGAGCAGCACGCCGGCGCGCGCTTCGGCTGCGTTGTGCTGGTCCAGCGCGTCGAGCCGGGCGCGGGCGACCGGTGTTTCGTTTTCCAGGTCCTTGCTGGAGCGCAGCAGGATAGCGAAGCGCCGGCCCGCCGCATCGGGTTCGCTGTCGGCCTGGACATTGGCGCAACCACCGGGACAGCCGCTCAGGCGCACCTCGACCTCGGCGGCGCCGGCGGCGCCCGCCGGCCAGCGCGCCGCCCACGCCAGTGCGTCGTCCCTGGTGGCGACATCGATGACGGCGAAGCCGGCGATCAGTTCTTGTGTGTCGGGAAACGGGCCGGCGGCCTGGGTGGCGCGGCCGTCGGCAATGGCAAGGCGCACGCCGCCGGCGCTGGGCAAGAAATGTTCGCAGTCGCGCAGGATGCCGGCCTCGGCCATCTGGCCGGTGTAGGCGGCGAGGGCTTCGCGCTCGCTGGCGGACCAGGGCTGGCCGGCTTCGTGAGCCGGGTCGGATCGCCGCAAGAGCATGTAACGCATGGTGTTCTCCAGGTTGGGCGCAGCGCCCCGCCGGGGCGCCTGCAACGCCGTTCCCGCACCGGGCTGGCCGGACGGGAACGGCATGGATTTACATCTGCGCGCGCAAACGTGCTTCTTGCTCGCGCAACTCCGGCGTGAATTCGGCGCCGAAGTCATCGGCTTCAAACACTTGCCGGATCTCGATCTCGGAATCGCTTTCCATCGGATTCGGACAACGCTTGACCCACTCGATCGCTTCTTCCTTCGACTTTACCTGGATCAGCCAGAAGCCGGCAATGAGCTCCCTGGTGTCGGCAAAGGGACCGTCCAGCACGGTGCGCTGCGTGCCTGAGAAATGGACGCGCGCGCCGCGCGAACTCGGATGCAGGCCTTCGCCGGCGAGCATCACGCCGGCCTTGACCAGCTCTTCGTTGAATTTGCCCATTTCGGTCAACAACTGTTCGCTGGGCATTTTCCCGGCTTCGGACTCGGGACTGGCCTTGACGATGATCATGAATCGCATGGCGGGCCTCCTCTCAGTCGCCGGGCTTGTTGCAGCTCGCGGCCGCAACTGCGCCCGCCTGCATTTCTTCCCGGCTCATGTCGCGCACATGGTGGGCGAGCGACCAGCTGTGGCCGTACGGATCCTTGACCATGCCATAGCGGTCGCCCCAGAACATGTCGGCCGGCGGCATGACGGCGGTGGCGCCGGCGTCGACGGCGCGCTGGAAGGCGGCATCGGCATCTTGCACGTACAGGTGCAGGGTGACCGGCGAGCCCTTGAGGGTCAGCGGGCCGAGGGCGCCCCATTCCGGGGTTTCTTCGCCCAGCATGATGGCGGAGTCGCCGATGCGGATCATGCCGTGGATTAGCTTGCCGTTGGGCGCCAGCATCTTGCCGGCATCGGTGGCGCCGAAAGCCTTGACGTAGAAATCGATGGCGGACACGGCGTCGGCGCAGATGAGGTGGGGCGTGACGGTGTGCATGTCCGAGGGAATCCGTTCGACAGCAGGTGTGCTCATGGTGATATCTCCTGTAAGTTAAAAGATTAGTCAGTCAAAGCTTGGTTAAGTTCCGTGCGCCAGGTGGAGGGATCGGGATCGAGATCCGGACCGCTGACGTACACTTCCCACAGGCCAGGCGCTTTGCTCAGGCCCTGCGCCTCGATCCAGGCCATTAATTTGCCCCATGCGGCGGGCAAACCGTCGTAGGGGCCGTGCAGGACGGCGCGCGCCACCCGCGCCGCCGGTAGCACGCCGGGCCGCACGCGGCCGGCCGGCGCCAGCGGGGCCGAGACCGGCACGCCGATCTCGAAGTCGAAGCGCTCGGGCTGCATGCGAAAGTGGTGCGCGTAGATGCGCCCGGCGGGGCCGACGCCCTGGGCGGCGACGGTGGCCAGCACTTCGGCCATGCCGGGCCCCATGACGTGGACGATCTCGGCGCGTGGAATGTCGAAGCGAATGACGGCCGCCTGCACCGGGTCGGTGCGGGTGATGAACGGCGTGTCGAGCATAGCGTTTCTCCTTGAAGAGTGGGTTGCTACTACGACGACGTTGCAGCCGCCGTGAAATCGACAGCGTGTTGATGTATTTTTTAGTCTGTTTGGCGGCTGGTTACCAGGACGCCGGATCGATCACGCCGATCGCGCGGAAAGCGGGCTTGCAGAACAGGTAGCCCTGCATCAGGTCGACGCCGGCATCGCGCAGAAAGTCGCGCTCGCCCGGGGTTTCGATGCCTTCGGCCAATACCGCGATCTCCAGGCTGGCGCAGATGCCCACGATGCCGGCCACGATGGCTTGCTTGGCCGGGCTGGTATCGATATCGCGCACCAGCTGCATATCGATCTTGATGATATCGGGCTGGAATTCGGATAGCAAGTTCAAACCGGCGTAACCGGCGCCGAAATCGTCGATGGCGGTGCGGAAACCGAAGCGGCGGTATTCTTCGAAAATATTGACCAGGTGCGGCCGGTCCATCACCTGTTCGCTTTCGGTGACCTCGAAGATAATCCGCTCGATCGGAAAGCCATATTCGCGCGCGGCATTGAAGGTGCTGCGGATGCAGGCTTCGGGCCGGTACACGGCATTCGGCAGGAAGTTAATCGACAGCAATTCGGTGATGCCCAATGCGGCCGCGCCGCGAATGGCGCGCACGCGACAGGCCTGGTCGAACATGTAGCGGTTGCCGTCGGTGACCTTCGACAGCACCGAATACGCCGACTCGCCATTCGGCCCGCGCACCAGCGCCTCGTGGGCGTAAATGGCGCGCTGGCGCAGGTGAATGATGGGCTGGTAGGCGTAGTCGAAATCGAAACCGAGTTCGTCGTTGTTCCGGCATTGGACGCAGGCCGGAACGGGCGTGACGTGGGCATCGTCGGCGGGGCAAATGGGGATCATCGGGCGGCCAGTTCTGAAATGCGGCGAATGAGCCACTATAGCAAATGAGCGGGCTCATGCGCGCACTGTGCGGCGCGCCGCCAGCCGCTTGTTTATGCCAGTTGTAACTGGTTGCGCGCCGCCATCAGGGCGAAGCCGAGCAGGTTCGGGCCTTCCCACAAGTTGGGGTCGTTCGAGCGGGGATCGTCCGCCGCCAGGCCGGTGCCCCAGATGCGGTCGAGTGGACTGGCTTCCACCAGCACATGCTTGCCGGTGCCGGTGAGAAAATCGCGCAGGGCCGGGTTTTGTCCGAATTTCGCCACATTGGCGCGGCAGACGATCTCGAAACGCTGCGCCAGCCAGTCGGCTTCAACAAAATTGGCGACACCCCGGCCGAGCGCCTTGGCCGCGCCCGGCGTTGGCGCGGCCAGCACCTTGGTGCGGGTCGCTTCATCGTTGAACAGGCGCGCCTTTTCAGCCATCATGTAATGCTCGGCGGTGGGATAGTGGTCGCCGTCGAGCTCGAACGGCGCCTGGTACCACTGGCTGAAGCAACTGCGCGTGATGACACCATCCTTGGGCGGGGTATGGCCCCAAAAATGTAAAAACGAGAACGATTCGCCTGTATTGAAACGGCTGCGTAGTTCTTCCAGGGTGTTGGGCAAGGCCATGGTGCGGACTTTCTGTTGGTGTCAGGATATGACAGCAAGTTTACCCGGTTTCGGACGGCAAGGCGTTCACCGCGCGCCGCAAGCTTTTAGGCAGGCAATAGACCAGCAAGACCGGCGGGACCGCGACCACGCAGATCATTTTCCATCCCCCCACATCGCGATGCCACAGCCAGCTGACAAAGCGCGCCAGCACCCAGGTGCCCAGCACGCGTGCCACGCCATGCGGTCCGGTCCAGTACAACACGATAGCCGCGATGCACAATACCGTGAGCATGCCGAGCATGCTATCGGCCGGCCGCGGCGCCAGGGCGCGCGCTGGCGGAACAACCGGCGAGGAATGGTTCGTGCTCACGCTCTCATTTGCCGATGCAAAAGCGGCTGAAAATCACGCCCAGCAAGTCATCCGAGGAAAATTGCCCGGTAATGCTGGACAGTTGCGTCTGCGCCAGCCGCAATTCCTCGGCGAACAGGTCGAGCGACTGGTCGTTTTGCGCGGCATGCTCGCCCGCCAGCGCCAGGTGCTTGTGGGCCGAGCGCAGGGCGATCAGGTGCCGTTCGCGCGCCAAAAACAGCGATTCCCCGGTTTGCTGCCAGCCGGCGATACGCAACAATTCGGCGCGCAGCAAGTCCATGCCCACGTGCTCGTGCGCCGACAGGTAGATATTGATCGCTTCCTCGGTCGGGTCGACCGAGGGCTTGTGGCCCGACAGGTCGATCTTGTTCCACACGCGCAGCACCGGCACGCCGGCCGGAAAGGCGGCCACGATGCCGTCGTCGGCCCGGGTCGGGCCCTGGTCGGCGTCGAGCAGGTGCAAGATGACGTCGGCCTTGGCCACTTCGCCCCAGGTGCGCTCGATGCCGATGCGCTCGACGACATCGACGGCGTCGTCGATGGTGCGGATGCCGGCGGTGTCGATGATGTTGAGCGGAATGCCTTCGATCTGGATGGTTTCGCTGACCTTGTCGCGCGTGGTGCCGGCGATCGGGGTGACGATGGCCACGTCGGCCCCGGCCAGGGCGTTCAGGAGTGAAGACTTACCCACGTTGGGCTGGCCGACCAGCACCACGTTCAGCCCCTCGCGCAACAGCGCGCCTTGGGCCGCCTGCTGGAACACGCGCTCGAGCGAGGCCACGATCACGGCCAGCTGGCCGCGCGCGTCGGATTTTTCGAGGAAGTCGATTTCTTCTTCCGGAAAATCGAGGGTTGCTTCGACCAGCATGCGCAGGCCGATGGTCTGTTCCACCAGGGTATTGATGGTCTTCGAAAACGCGCCCGACAGCGATTGCGTGGCCGACTTGGCGGCCGCTTCGGTGGAAGCGTCGATCAGGTCGGCGACGGCTTCGGCCTGGGCCAGGTCGAGCTTGTCGTTCAGATAGGCGCGGCGCGTGAATTCGCCGGGCTCGGCCAGGCGCAGGCCGGCTTCGGCGCCCGCCTCGAGCACGCGCGCGAGCAGCATCTGCAACACGATCGGCCCGCCGTGGCCCTGCAACTCCAGCACGTCTTCGCCGGTGTACGAGTTCGGTCCCTTGAAATACAGGGCGATGCCCTGGTCGATGACCGCGCCATCGGCCTGCCTGAAGGGAATGTAGGTGGCGCGGCGCGGCGTCAAGGCGACCTCCGGGAACAGCGCGGCCAGCAGGGGCGCGAGCGACTTGCCGGAGGCGCGCACGACGCCGATGCCGCCGCGGCCCGGGGCGGTGGCAATCGCGGCAATGGGGGAAGTATCGAGTTTCATAGGTGTGATTGTAATTTAATTGCCGCAACAGGCTGGCGGATTGTCGTTGCCGCGCGCGGACATAAAAAAAGCCCGTGGGATACACGGGCTTTCTGGACCTTACGGCGACCGCTTATTTCTTCGCTGCCGCATCTTCGAATTTCTTGGTGATGACCCATTGCTGGGCGATCGACAAGATGTTGTTCACAACCCAGTACAGCACCAGGCCGGACGGGAAGAAGATGAACATGACCGAGAACGCCAGCGGCATGAACAGCATCATCTTGGCCTGCATCGGATCGGCTGGCGCCGGGTTCAGCTTGGTCGTGATGAACATCGAGATCGCGTACAGCACCGGCAGGATGTAGAACGGGTCAGGCGCGGTCAGGTCGGTGATCCAGCCGATCCATGGGGCGCCGCGCATTTCGGCGGACGCTTGCAGCACCCAGTACAGGGCGATAAAGACCGGCATCTGGACCACGATCGGCAGGCAGCCGCCGACCGGGTTGATCTTTTCGGTCTTGTACAGTTCCATGGTGGCCTGGTTCATCTTGGCCGGGTCGTTCTTGTACTTCTCGCGGATCGCCTGCATCTTCGGCGTGACCACCTTGATGCGCGCCATGCTCTTGTAACCGGCAGCCGAGAGCGGGAAGAACACCAGCTTGATCAGGATGGTAAAGGCGATGATGGTCCAGCCCCAGTTGCCCAGGACCTTGTGGATCTGGTCCATGACCCAGAAAATCGGCTTGGCGATAATCGTCAGGAAACCGTAATCCTTGACCAGTTCCAGGCCGGGGGCGATTTTTTCCAGCTTGTTCTCGTCCTGCGGACCCGAATACAGCTTGACCTGGTTCGATACGCTCGCGCCCGGTGCGATGGCGCCCAAAGGCATCAGGGTACCGATCGCGTACAGATTGGTGGCCACTTTCTTGGTGTAGATTTCGCGCGGCATCTTGGCTGGCGGCAGGAAAGCCGAGACAAAATAGTGCTGCGAAATCGCGACCCAGCCGTCGTCCGCCTGCTTGGCGTGGTCGGCCGTGCCTTTTTTCTCGATGGTCTCGAACTGCAGCTTCTTATAGTGCTCGTTCGGGGTGTACATGGTCGGACCGGTGTAGCTGGAGTTGAAGTAGGACTCGCCCTCTGGCTTGTTACCGTGGTGCAGCAGTTCGACGAACAGCGACGGCGCGACCGGCGTGGCGCCGATGTTGGCGATGTCGTGACGCATGTCGATCAGGTAGTCGCCGCGCTTGAAGACATAGGTCTTGGTCAGCTTGATACCGCCCTGCTCGGCTTCGAGCACGAGTTGCACTTCGTTGGCGCTGTCGAGCGCGCGCGGGCCGGACTTGGCGACGAAGCCGCTGAACTGGGTCGGCACCGGTTCGCCCGGCGCGTTACGCACCAGCCCGGTCTGGGCCACATACACGCCCTTCGGATTGACGTCGAACAAGACCTGGTTGCGGGTCTTGTCGTGGGCATCTTTGAACTTAAGCAATTCAAGCCGCTTGATCACGCCACCCATGGTATCGATGTCGACTTTCATGACATCGGTGGTGATGGTAATGATTTCGTTCTTGAACGGGGCCGGCGCGGTGGAACCGGCGGCGCCAGGCGCGCCAGGCACGGCGGCGGCAGTCGGCAAGCCGGTGGCTGGTGCGGTGTTGGCGACCGTGGCCGTCTTCACAGGCGCTGCCCATGGGTAGATCGACTGTTTGCCGTTCGATACCATCCAGTCGTTCCAGAGAACCACCAGCGATACGGAAAACACGATCCACAGGATAGTACGTTTATTGATTTCCATTGAGGTATTGGTCAGGAGTGGTTGCAACCGCAAGCGGCTGTAGAAGAATTCTCGGGGTGCGCAGGCGGCACCGGATCGAATCCGCCATCATCCCACGGATGGCAGCGGCACAGGCGGCGCGCGCCCAGCAGGCTGCCGCGCGCGGCGCCGTGGGTACGGATTGCTTCGATCGCATAATTGGAGCAGGTCGGGTAAAAGCGGCAGCGCTGTCCCAGCATCGGAGATAACATCAGCTGGTAGCCACGCAATAACCAGACGAGCAGGGTATTCATGGTGACGCTTTCGGCGCGGGCGTCCCGGAGGGCGTCCCATCGGGCGTCCCGGAGGTCGTCGGCGCGGGCGTCCCGTCGGGTGGCGCGGCGCGCGGCGCTTGCGACGAGAACAGGCGTGCAATTTCAGCGCGCAGGATCGCCTTGAGCGCGGCGGTGGTGGCCGGGCCTTGCTTGGTATTGACCGGGCGCGCGAGGCGCACGATGCAGTCGACGGCCGGCAACGGCGCCATGCGGAACAGCTCGCGCGTCACGCGCTTGATCGTATTGCGGGTCACGGCACGGGGCGCAAAGCGCTTGGCCACGACCACGCCGAGCCGCGCATGCGGCAAGTCGTTCGAGCGGGTGTAGAGCACGAAATGGGCCGTTTTTTGGGCGGGGCGCAAACGAAAAACGGATGAAAATTCATCCGTTTTAACGATACGCCGAACGCGCGCGAAGTCGTGTGAACCTTCGCTAGTCATAGCCAACCGCGATCGGGCAGTAAGTGCCAGACTTATACAGCCAGGCGTTTGCGACCCTTGGCGCGGCGTGCATTGAGCACATCGCGACCGCCACGGGTTGCCATACGTGCGCGGAAGCCGTGCGTACGCTTGCGACGAACGACGGAAGGTTGGTAAGTACGTTTCATGGTGGTCTCGCTTAAAGCAAAATAAAATGCAAAATCGGGTCTGACGTCCCGTCAGTTTTCGGCGCCAATGACATTTCGCAGATGTTAAGCCAGCGTCACGCCACAGCAAAAATACTCATATTTACCCGCTAAGCCACAGCTACAAGTCGGAACAGACTGACTCATTTGCACGGAGTACGGGCGGGGAACCTTGGATTAGAACGCATTTTGCCCTCTTCTGTCAAGGATGGCGGTGCTTTGGCGGGCTGGTCGGCGGGTTTTCGGGCGGCAAATGTGGGGTGGAAAGCACAGTGCCGCCGCCCGCCCGGCTGCGCCCGCGCCCTCTGCCCCGTCGTTCCCGCGCAGGCGGGAACCCAATTCCGTACCAAAGCCGCTAGCTGCGCAACAAACTTGGGTTCCCGCCTGCGCGGGAACGACGAATTTGGTAACGCGGCCAGCTTTGACGTCATGCATAAGCAGAAGCAGCGGCAGAACAACGTAGCTTTACGACAACTTACTTTCTACCAATTTCCGCTCTGCCAGGTCGCCCCTGCACGTAAAATAAGCGGCGTGCCTGTGGATAACTCGGGCCTTCGCGGGTAGAATAGCGTGTTACGTGTGGCGAACCGCTCGCAACGCATGCGCTAGCGAAGCATCATCGAACCGCCCCTCCACACCTTATTCAGACAGAAGATTCATGGAAAATTTTTGGCAGACCTGTTCCGCGCAGTTGGAACTGGAGCTGACGCCGCAACAATTCAGTGCGTGGATCAAACCGCTGGTTGCCCTCGACTACGAGGACGGCAAGTTGCGCATCGCAGCACCGAACCGCTTCAAGCTGGACTGGGTGAAGTCGCAGTTCGCCAACCGCATCACGGCCCTGGCCTCCCAGTATTGGGAAGCGCCGACCGAAGTGCAGTTCGTGCTCGACCCGCGTAACGCCCTGCCGAAAAAACCGGTGGCCCCGCACCCGGCCCCGAACGACGGCCCGCTGCCCGGCACCATCAACCATGGCCAGGGCAACGGCAACGTGGCGGCGGACAATCCGGCTGCGCCGGAAATGTTCAACATCGGCAATTCACCGCGCCGCGAGCAGAGCCGCGTCAACACCGACCTGACCTTCGACAGCTTCGTGACCGGTAAGGCCAACCAGCTGGCGCGCGCCGCCGCGATCCAGGTGGCCAACAATCCGGGCGTGAGCTACAACCCGCTGTTCTTCTACGGCGGCGTGGGCCTGGGTAAAACCCACCTGATCCACGCGATCGGCAACCAGGTGATGGCCGACCAGCCGGGCGCCAAGATTCGCTATATCCACGCGGAACAGTATGTACGCGATGTCGTCACCGCCTATCAACGCAAGGGCTTCGACGACTTCAAGCATTACTACCACTCGCTGGACATGCTGCTGATCGATGATATCCAGTTTTTTGGGGGCAAGAGCCGCACGCAGGAAGAGTTTTTCTATGCCTTCGAAGCCCTGATCGCCGCGAAGAAACAGATCATCATCACCAGCGATACGTATCCAAAAGAAATCACCGGCATGGACGACCGCCTGATCTCGCGTTTCGATTCCGGCCTGACGGTGGCGATCGAGCCGCCGGAGCTGGAAATGCGGGTGGCCATCCTGCTGAAAAAAGCCCAGTCCGAAGGCGTGACGTTTTCGGACGACGTGGCCTTTTTCGTGGCCAAGCACCTGCGCTCGAACGTGCGCGAGCTCGAAGGCGCGCTGCGCAAGATCCTGGCGTACTCGCGCTTCCACGGCAAGGACATCACCATCGATGTGGTGAAAGAAGCGCTGAAGGACTTGCTGTCGGTCCAGAACCGCCAGATCTCGGTGGAAAACATCCAGAAAACGGTGGCCGACTTCTTCAGCATCAAGGTGGCCGACATGTATTCCAAGCGTCGCCCGGCCAACATTGCGCGGCCGCGCCAGATCGCCATGTACCTGGCCAAGGAACTGACCCAGAAGAGCTTGCCGGAGATCGGCGAACTGTTCGGCGGACGCGACCACACCACGGTCCTGCACGCGGTGCGCAAGATCGCACTCGACCGCACCAAGAATGCCGAATGCAACCACGAGTTGCACGTCCTGGAACAGACGTTAAAGGGCTAAAGGTGACCCTGAAAGTTCAAATTAATGTGCGAACGGCAATTTCTGGCAAAATATAGCATTAGCAGCAAGGTTACCGTGGCCCTGTTGTTGCGTTGTCAGCCTCGGGGCAAGCCTGCTTGCCGCGGGCGGGGGGCGTGGCGGCATAGCTTACCGGGCCATACAGGAGCCTAGAAAAACCGTCGCGAGCGGTGCCAGTTTCGTCCGGGACGCGAAGTCCGAGAAGCGCAGCCGTACGAAGGTACGGTGAGCATCGCAGGACGAAAATGGCACCGCGCAGTAGGTTTTTCTCAGCTCCACAGTACATTTCTGACAACTTTACCGAGGATTACTATGCAATTGGTCAAAACCACCCGAGATACCCTTCTCCGGCCACTGCAGATCGTGAGCGGTATTGTCGAGCGTCGGCACACTATGCCGATTCTGGCCAATATCCTCATCCGCAAGGACGGCGAAAACGTCTCGTTCCTGTCGACCGACACCGAAGTGCAGATCACCACGCACGCCAGCATCGGCTCGGGTGCCGATGTGGCCGGCACCACCGTGGCCGCGCGCAAGCTGCTGGACATTTTGCGCGCCCTGCCCGAATCGGGCGACGTCACGATGACCTTGCTGAACAAGCGCCTGACGGTGCAGACCGGCAAGTCGCGCTTCGCGCTGCAAACGCTGGCGGCGGAAGAATTCCCGACCGTTTCGGTCGCGGACACCTACAACGCCACGGTCACCCTGCCGCAAAAGACGCTCAAGCACCTGTTCAACATGGTGCACTTTTCGATGGCGCAACAGGATATCCGTTACTACCTGAACGGCCTGCTGCTGGTGCTCGACGGCCGCAACGTCATCGCCGTGGCCACCGACGGCCACCGCCTGGCGTTTTGCCAAGTCGAGACCGAGCAGGAATTCACGCGCCAGGAAGTCATCATTCCGCGCAAGACGATCATTGAGCTGCAGCGTTTGCTGGAAGAAAGCGACGAGACGGTCCAGCTGGACATTTCGACATCGCAAGTCAAGCTGACCTTCGCCGACATCGAGCTGGTCTCGAAGCTGGTGGAAGGCAAGTTCCCGGATTACACGCGTGTGATTCCGAAGGGCTACAAGAACGACTTCACGATCGGCCGCGACGAGCTGCTGCGTTCGCTGCAACGCGCGGCGATCATGACCAGCGACAAGTTCAAAGGCGTACGCTGCATCATCAGCCCGGGCAGCATGAAAATCAGCTCGACCAATGCGGACCAGGAAGAAGCCGTTGAAGAACTCGAAATCGATTACGGCGGCGACAGTGTCGACATCGGTTTCAACGTAACGTACCTGCTGGACGTGTTGAACAACCTGAAGTGCGACCAGATCAACATTGCGCTGGGCGATTCGAATTCGTCGGCGCTGATTTCGATTCCGGACAACGCGGACTTCAAGTACGTCGTCATGCCGATGCGGATTTAAGCGGCACGCAATACCCGGAACCCATGCTCCGTCGTTCCCGCGCAGGCGGGAACCCAAGTTAATCGCGCTACCTGCAGCGCCAAAGACTTGGGTTCCCGCCTGCGCGGGAACGACGGGACGGTTCCGACACTGAGCACCCGATACATCGTTTTTTGAGAAAGCAGTCCATGTCCGAGAACACACCAGCAATCCCCGCCAAGATCGAAGAATACGGAGCCTCCTCAATCCAGATCCTCGAAGGTCTGGAAGCGGTGCGCAAGCGCCCCGGCATGTACATTGGCGACACCTCGGACGGCACCGGCCTGCACCATCTGGTGTTCGAAGTGCTGGACAACTCAATCGACGAATCGCTGGCCGGCCACTGTACCGAAATCCATGTCACGATCCATTCGGACAATTCGATTTCGATCACCGATAACGGCCGCGGCGTACCGACCGGCCTCAAATTCGACGACAAGCACGAGCCAAAGCGCAGCGCCGCCGAAATCGTCATGACCGAACTGCACGCCGGCGGCAAGTTCGACCAGAACTCGTACAAGGTCTCGGGCGGCCTGCACGGCGTCGGCGTTTCCTGCGTCAACGGCCTGTCGAAACTGCTGAAACTGACCATCCGCCGCGACGGTAAAGTCCATTACATGGAATTCGTGCGCGGCGTGCCGCAAAACCGCGAGATCGAGATGATCGACGGCGTTGCGGTTTCCCCGATCAAGGTGATCGGCGAAACCGACAAGCGCGGCACCGACGTCCACTTCTGGGCCGACGAACAGATTTTCACGCACGTCGAATTTCACTACGAAATCCTGGCCAAGCGGATCCGCGAACTGTCGTTCCTCAATAACGGCGTCAATATCAAGCTGACCGACCAGCGCACCGGCAAGGAAGAAATCTTCGCCTTTGAAGGCGGTACGCGCGGCTTCGTCGAATACATCAACAAAGCCAAGACGGTGCTGCACCCGACCGTGTTCCAGGCCACCGGCGAGCGCCTGTCGGACCAGGGCACCAATATCAGCGTCGACGTCTCCATGCAATGGAACGACGCCTACAACGAACAAGTCCTGTGCTTTACCAATAACATCCCGCAGCGCGACGGCGGCACCCACCTTACCGGCCTGCGCGCGGCGATGACGCGCGTGATCAACAAATATATCGACGAGCACGATTTCGCCAAGAAGGCCAAGGTCGAAATCAGCGGCGACGATATGCGCGAAGGCCTGACCTGCGTGCTGTCGGTCAAAGTACCGGAGCCGAAATTCAGCTCGCAGACCAAAGACAAACTGGTATCGAGCGAAGTGCGCGGCCCGGTCGAGGAAATCGTCGCCAAGACCTTGACCGACTACCTGATGGAAAAGCCGAACGACGCCAAAATCATCTGCGGCAAAATCGTGGAAGCGGCGCGTGCGCGTGAAGCGGCGCGCAAGGCGCGCGACCTGACCCGCCGCAAAGGCATCATGGACGGTTTGGGCTTGTCGGCCAAACTGGCCGATTGCCAGGAAAAAGACCCGGCGCTGTGCGAACTGTACATCGTCGAGGGTGATTCCGCGGGTGGCTCGGCAAAACAAGGGCGCGACCGTAAATTCCAGGCCATTTTGCCGCTGCGCGGCAAGGTGCTGAACGTGGAAAAAGCGCGCTTCGAGAAGATGCTGTCGTCGGAACAGATCACGACCCTGATCGCGACCCTGGGTACGTCGATCGGGCCGGACGAATTCAACGTCGACAAGCTGCGTTATCACCGCATCATTATCATGACCGATGCGGATGTCGACGGCGCCCACATCCGCACCTTGCTCCTCACCTTGTTCTATCGCCAGATGCCGCAACTGGTGGAACGCGGCCATATCTATATCGCGCAACCGCCGCTGTACAAGGTCAAGGCTGGCCGCGACGAGCGTTATCTGAAGGATGACCTGGAAGAAGCGAGCTACATGATGACGGTGGCGTTAAACAGCGCCGTGCTGGTGCCGCGCGAAGGCGGCGAGCCGATTTCGGGCGAACCGCTGGCCGAACTGGTACGCCAGTTCAACCTGTCGAACGCGATCATGATGCGCCTGACGCGCGTGATCGACCGCGCCGCGCTGACCGCCATCATGACCGGCGTGACGCTCGACCTGGGCACACTCGAGGGCGCCGGCGTGTCGGCCGCCGCGATGGAAAAGATGATCGACGACAAAGCCGTCAAGGTGAGCGTGCGTTCGGACGACCTGAGCGAAAAACACGCGCTGCGCATCGAGCGTATGCACCACGGCAATATCCAGGTCAGCTCGATCGATGCCGATTTTGTCCAGGGAGCCGATTATTCGACCTTGGCCAGTGCGGCGGCGACGTTCCAGGGTTTGATTGGCGAAGGCGCGTTTATCCGCCGCGGCGAAGGCGAGCGCATGAAGGAATCGGCGGTGGATGACTTCCATCACGCGATGCAATGGCTGCGCGACGAAGCCGAGCGCACCGTGACCAAACAGCGCTACAAAGGGCTGGGCGAGATGAATCCGGAACAGCTGTGGGAAACCACGATGGACCCGACCGTGCGCCGTTTGCTGAAGGTGCAGATCGATGATGCGATTGCGGCGGATCAGATTTTCACCACCTTGATGGGTGATGAGGTTGAGCCGCGCAGGAATTTCATTGAGTCGAATGCGCTGCGCGCCGGGAATATCGACGCTTAAAACTACGTCAGTCAACTTAAAATTTAGGTTTTAGAACCTCTGCTCCTTAAAACCGTGAACAGTTACAATATAAACACACAATAAAAGTCTGCTCGGCATCCAGACTTTTGTTGTCGTTTTATCTTGTGCGTATATTATGATCTTCTGGCCTCAACAATGAGGCCTCATCCATTACCCACGCTTCTGATCCAGCGCTCTTTCTCTTGATCGAAGATAAAAAATGTTTACTATTGTGGATGGGATAACGATAAGATTGAACGATTTTTTTAAGTCCATAAGCCACATCAAAAAATAGCATAGAACTGGTCAGGCAATTATGAGCAACTTCTAATGATCTAAACTTCGCTAAATTTAGATCGACTTCCCGAGTCCATATAGGACGTCGGCAAGAAACATCATTGCAAATTTCGCTAAAGAATTGCCCCAAGCGTGAATCCCTCCGTGGGCTTGACCGTTAGCTAATTCATGGAGATGTATCCTAGATGATCCGAGCAAAAACAAACCTTGGGCGACGCTCATATGTGCTAAAGCAATATCCAGAGCGGCTAGATTGACACCCATTTTCCAAATCGGACGGTGCAGCTCATGCTTATGCTCAGGCGCGGTATGAGTTTTAATCTTTTTGATGAGCTAACCGCTTACCCAGTCGTAAGTGTGCATTTGATGACTTCTGCTATCCTCGTCGCGGTCACTTCAGCCTTGGCTGGCGTCGAGACTTCGCATTCCCATACAACAACGACCTTCCATCCCATCGATTCGAGCGCATGAATATTGCGAGCATCTCGATCGGTATTTTTTCTAAATTTTTCTAACCAGAAATCAGTATTGGATTTCGGCGTAGATGCAACCTTGCACCCGTCATGCCGATGCCAGAAGCATCCATGTACAAACATAGCGGTGCGGAAGCGCGGAAATACAAGGTCTGGCTTACCTGGGAGGCCTTTCGCATGTAGCCGATAGCGCATGCCCAATGCATGGATCGCCTTTCGAAGTGCCAACTCAGGCGCGGTGTTTTTTCCCTGAATAAGTGCCATCCGGGCGGAGCGTTCCACCGAGGTAAGGGTGTCTACCATCGGATAATCCTCGGAAATTTGTGAAAATATCTATGAGTATTCTAGCTCGCCTGAGCCTAGATACCAAGGGGGAACAGGTCGTCACGCAGCCGTGCATACCCGATGAAAACACGTCTGATGAGTGAACCTAATTCCCTGCACTTGTAAGACAAAAAATTTTCATTGTGAAATATCACTAATCCACCACCGAAACGGCCTTTGCAGTTGCCATCGGATCGTGCGCTGCATGGTACCGATCAAGTAGATCTTGAACAATGAGGCCCAGAGCGCGGCCGAGTAATGGAGGAACTGCATTTCCAACCTGTGTATATTGAGGGACTTCGAACCTACGCGACTTACCACCAGTGGTGGCCTTCGAGCAAAAGGTAAACTTATCCGGAAAGGACTGTATGCGTGCCATTTCACGCACCGTGAGCGTGCGTAGGCAATCTTGGTCCTCGTAGTAGTGGCACATATCATCGGGAATGGATAGGGCAGCTGGTGCCGGCATACTGGCCACCATGGCCTTCTGCTTATGCTTGCCCGTTTCGTGATCCATCAAGAAATCTTCCAATCCTGCCTTGGTTCCAAACGACGTGAAGGCTCCATCAGGCTTTAAGTAGAAAGCGTGCGCGCGTAGCTCGCCCCAAGCTGCATCGTCTAGAGTCGTCTTCTTACGCTTAAGGATCTGGAACGCCGCGGTTGCGGTTTCCGGGCGAACCTTGCTAAGTACTTGGTAAATCCGGAAGCGGCGCTTCACATCAATACAATGCCTGCGAAAGTCGTGGTTCGCCTTTGGCTCGCCCGCCAGCCCCCTAGACAGTATTGTGTTGATGCTCTTGACGTATGCTGATTCCCATACTTCGTCCGACCTTAAATCGTCAATCGCCTCGCGTACTGACGTAGGCCTACCATTCACTAATCCCTTCAAGAATGTGCCCAGGAAGATGCTCGGATTTTTGTCAGCGTCATGTAATGGCAAGTCCTTTAGCTCAACAGGCTGTCTCTTTCTTATCTTTTCGAAGAATGCCTTGGATGAGTTTAAAATTTCACGGTCACGCATTGGTAATTCATTCCGGAGCGTATCGTAGACATCCTTTCGGATTGATAGCATGATGAAACGGGGGCGATTCTGTGCGACGCCTGCGAATTTTGCGTTGACGTGTAGACATATGGGTACATATCCACAAGAAGGATTACCCGGTTCCATGCCAATCTGGGCAAAGGCTTGCGCAACCTCGAACCATGCATAGACCTTCTTACCTTCAACGACGAACGGCCGTAGTATTCCCGTCACATTTTCCAATAACGCGAACTTTGGCTGGATAAGTTGGACGAACTTGGCGAATTCCCAAGGCAGTACATTACGAGCATTTGTGTACTGACGCATACCTGCCATGCTGAAACTCTGGCACGGAGGGCCTCCAGAAACTAGATCGATGTTTCCCTCGCCAAATCCATTCCTTAGCAATTCCATCGCAGTCTTGTTTTTCACGTCGTTGAGCCATCTATTTAACTCGACCACGCTTCCGACAACCATCGATCCTGCCAAGTCGCGGCCGTCGCTGCGAAGATCGCATACGCCCTTGCCGAGAGGAGGGAACTCCTGTGGATTTTCGCTCAAGCGAGATGTCATGTCCTGCAACTCATACTTGCTGCTGAGCCACTTTGTCAATATTGGTCCTTTTGACAATATTTTACTTTTTGCGAGAGTGGTCAGAGGCTCTCCTAACAAGTTGAAGGAAAAGGTTTCGCTAGCCATTGGCGATAGCTCGTTGGCAAGCAGCATCTTGCCGCCAGTGGATTTAAGGCCAAGCGATAAGCCTCCGCAACCAGCGAAAAGCTCTACGTAATTCATTATTTCTCCAACGACTCTATTGTCAGGGTACAGGTTTTCCGGGAGAGGAAATCACATGCAAGCGGGGCAATAGGATATACCAACTGGCATCCGGCAGCCATAAGAACCTAAACATTCCACTTCCAACTTGAACCAATGGCATGTCAGGTCGATGTCCAAGCGAGACGTAAACTTAGGAAGGTCCATCATCCGAGTAAGGCAACGACTGGCATACGACATGCTGGACATGGCGCCAACGTTGGTGAAGTGATAACATCAATCGCTTGCAAATGACATACAGTGCTTCAGCGGAGCCGGCCTGCTACATTGCATCATACGCGCAAAAATGGTCTAGGCTCGGCAGCAAGTATCGCACGCAGACGTAGCCTGAGAGGCTCGTCATGGACGAGGATTGCCCTCGCCACATCGAAGGACCAATCATCCACCGATGAGTCGCCCACTGCGTTGAACCGGGCGCAAGAAATGAGGTCCTAGAAATTTCCACGCCGCGCCGGTTTGCTATTTATTGGGAGCTTTACTTGTCAACTCATAGAACGGAAGTCCACGCATTATTTCCCCTAAAGAGTCAAACGACTTGTATAGGCAGTGATGATTCGGCAATGTTTTGACGCGTTCAGATAGGTCCCCAAGATCGGAGGTAAATCCCAGCGCGCCTAGTTCAGCTGGCGTAACGTTAGGAACTTTGTGGATGAACCAAGTTAGTAGTGGCTCACGGTAGTCCGTTCCAGCCGTCTTGAAATGCCTTAGGTACTGCGAAGCCAAAATCACTCCCGTGCCAAACTCGCGACCTTGCAGCAGCAATTTGCGGAGTACGTCGAACTCGTATCTCATAATATTGTCAGCTTCGTCCACTAGAAGATAGGAGTCAATTACTCGCAGTTGGGGCGCCGTACCAAGGAAAGGCCGTTTGGGTACCTTCAACATGTTCTCGTAGAACATGTTGAGCATAATCGCCACCAGCATGTTCTTGCTACGGTCGTCCTGACCCATTGCGTCGAGGGAAACGACTACAATCCCATCGAGAAACTGATCGAAGGGCTTCGTTTTCGCAGGATCCATTTCAAAAATTTGCATATCAACCAAATCGTCGATGATCGACATCGGCGAGTCTGACTTCCCGGCAAGCAAGTCGCGATATTCAGAGTGGATATCGTAGATCGTGGGTGGCCGCCCTTGGCTAGCGCATGCCTCGTACGCGCTTCTCACCGCGCCTTTGAGCTTGTCACGCTGGACTGGCCCGATTCCTGTGTACACCTTGTCTAAGACATCGGCGAAGAAACGAAACCTGTCGAGCCAGGGTGCGACGGATTCGCCAATGCACGTCGTGTCGAATAAATTCAGTGGCAACCGCGTCGGCTTGACCACTCTCGCACCGGTGGCTTCAAGGAACTCCGGACTGCTGTAGTCGCGCTTGTAGTCGAAGATGAGAAATCTCGGCTTGACGCCTCGGTTTTCTTTATGTGCTATTGCGATTTGAAGAATGAGCGATTTCAGAAGTTGGGTTTTGCCAGTTCCTAAGTCACCGACCACCCCGATGTTCAGTTGATTTAAACGGGTGTCGGATAAGTTGAGAGCTAGCGACCGCGGCTCAAACCCATCAACCGTCTGGCCCAAGGAGAGGACGATACCATCACTCGGTTCTCCTACTTCGATTAAGGGCAAAACTGTCAAGGCTGGCAGGCACTCTTCCGGGGTGTCGAGCATGAAAAGGCCGCGGGGCCCCTCCAGTTCATCAAGGACGGGCACACAAGCAGGGTTACCTTCCTGATTACAAGGGAGAAGTGCTGGCCGTATTGCCGCGGCCTCGTAGGGGGCGTGCATGACACCCGTTGGAAGAAGGCTCCATGTCCCTACCTTCGCACGCACCTTGTCATAGAAATTCTGTGCATCCCCAGCGACGATGCGCCAAGCATCCTTGGGGGAGATGAAGATGCTCTCGTCAAAGCCATCGCCATCATGATCGCGTGCCTCGCTCTCTGATCCGTCTACGACGATCAAACGTCCCTTGGGGTCGATGGAAATAGCCGTGCCTGGGCTAAGAATGGTAGCAACGATCCGCTCATGATAACTAGCCCACCTCGCGGCTTGATTCGCGACACCTTCCTGCTGGCTGTATACCCTTAAGCCAAAGCCAACCATCGAAAGCAGCAGGTGCTTGTATGCAAGCTCCCAGAGCGGCGAGCCGGCGGCCCGTTCGCTTAGTCTCGCAAGCAGTGAAGACATGGACTTCGCTTGTGCTAGTGCGTCCCTTGCATCGTTTGGGCTGAATATCGTGTTCTGCTGGCGACACTTGACCTCGACGGGTGTCAAGTGCAGGCGTATCGCGCTTTCGGTGGCGTGGATGCCAATAACAAGCAAGTCGGGCCGTGACAAGGAAACCTCCCTCCGGTCGTTGCCAAGCGAGCGAGCAAGGTCGGATAGGTAGCCACGGAATGGATCCACCGGGACGATGATCGAAATGATGGCATCTTCTGCTGTGCCGGCAAGGACAGGCAGTACGCTGTCAAGGTTGCCCGACACGCGGAACTTATCTTGCAGCAAGCGGACGGCAAGGAACAAGCCCAGATCGCCGGTGGCCCCTGTGTCATCGCCAGAAAGGCCCCGGACTGTCGGTATTCCTCTCCTCGCCACCTCGAGCAGGATGTCATCGACCTGTGCGTCGGATAGCCGGTTGCCACCCGACAGACCTTGCAGTGCGCGTCGGATGGCGTCACGGTCTGCTTCTTTGACCTGAGAGAGCAAGTAATAACCACTTGTATCACCGGCCCGATGGGAATACGACGGCAAGTCGTAGTCCCATAGATAAGCGCCCTTGATCCATCCGCCAAGGAAACACGCGGGATCGATCGCGGAGGATGAAACGGCGACGAATCCTGCCCGCTTCTTCTCAAGCATCTCTGCAATTGCATGTACGTTTGGAGCGAACTGGAGTCCGACCGACGATTGCTGGCTTTTTTCCATGGCGACGATACAAGCCGCGACCTTGTCACCGAAAATATCGCCGCTCGCCGGCATCGACAATCCTTGCCGCGACTCGCTGACGAAAGCGCCGTGCAACTGGCGCCGCACGCGATGCCGGATGAGCCCTCCCATGCTCAGCGGAGAGCCCATCCCGACGGTCGTGCACTCAGGTTGCGCGGAGTCAAGTTGGGCAATGATTCCCAAGTCGGGATTCGTGCCCGCTGGCTGCTTGTCATACCAGCGCACGCTATTCGACGTGTCCTCCGACAGGTTGGCGATGGTGGCCTGGTCTGGGCGCGAACCTACCGGGCGCGTGTCGAACACTTCCAGCATCCTAGGACCAACTAATTGTCGTGCCTCTGCCTTGTCACCGCTACCGAATCGATTCAAGCACCAATTTGCCAATCCATCGTTGCACGCGTCCGTGGCCCCGCCAGCGCTGGAAACGACGAGGCTGATGATGGGCTTGGCCGCTAAAAGGTCTGAGACGTCTTCAAGTGCGCGACCGACCTGAGCCGGGCTAAAGCCGCTCGAAATGCCACCGACTACCAGACCTAGCTCATTATCGAACGGCGCCTGCCTTGACTCGTCAGCAATTTCCCTCAGACGCGTGCCATTCCAAAGGACGGACCAATAATCAGAGCTGCATTCGACGGAAAGGAAATTTACAAGCTCAATACCAGTCGGCCCACCCGGGGCTTGCAACGACATCGCGAGCAAATCGGGAATGCAGTCAGGGTCGAGGATACTGGCCGCTGGGCATGGGCGCTCGGTGTCGCCATGGGCACCGCTATAAAGCACTCGCTGGGCTAGGCAATGCCATGCCAGTCGTAACGGATGGAGGGGCGAGAGGATGATCGCGTCCGGAACGCGCGACAATGTGCGCCCCTGGGACTCCCTCGAACAAACGGCAATCGCGTCCACCCAGCATGCAACATCGCGGTCAGTCGCAAACCAGGCCATGTACGCATCTAAATATGCTTCAACCAGAACACGAAAACTTTCGTCTTGAACCATCCATTTACCTAGTGGGGCAGATTCAAGGAGTCCAGCAAGATCGCTAGTTTCCCTGACGCGCGCCGCGATCTGTATTCGTGCCTCGACGAATCCAGCAGGTGGCTTGAACAAGGTGATTGGAGGCCGTGGATCATGCAGGAAACGGGCCTGGGAGAGAATCGGCCCATGGGCCGCGCTCCAGTCCGGGGAGGTCCACTGGGCAGCGTAGTCATCCGCAAGCACCACTGGAAGGAATGAATTTGATACGTTTTGCTCGTCCAGCATCCATGACTGCAGGCTTGACAACCGTGCATGGCGATCAAGCTGTACGATTGCTTTGGCGTCAAACTTGTCGAGATGACGGCGATTAAGCTTTATCAAACGCTCGAACTCGCTCTTACAGCCTTCTTCCTTCGTTTCTTCGCAGGAAATGTAGATTCTACAAGTCTGAGCTGCACGCTGTCCGGCTAACTGAAAGCTAATTTCAAGCTGGAACTTTCCCTCTGCCTCAATCTCGAGCTGATACTCATCAGTTCTCAGGGAGTGGATGACGAGTGGCTGTGGCTCCTCGCCGAGTTGTTCCGTCGCATCGTCGGCAACACCCCTTGCTCCCACAAGTGTGACCCCGGATGCAACCAATACGATTAGCTCATAACGACCGGGGCCTGGCAGTGCGAGCGAGGATTCCCAATTGATACCAGTGCTTCCCTTTCGAGGCTTCTTCGGTGGTGAGAGCTTACTTGCGATACGACAAGTAACAACGATGCCAGGTATCCAGCTTGCCAGCGAGATCACCTTTTGCGCCGCAGCCTTGCGGCCTGCCGCGGTAACCTTGTAGCTGATCGGACTTCGTTGCCCACTCGACGGAGGAGAGTCGCTTCGAGGTTCGATGCCATCCACTGTCACTAGCGTTCCCTGCTTGCCAAAAGAACCGCCCGTCATCAACACATCGATCGCCCCAACATCTGGAGCATTTAGCGACGATATTTCCAGCTCCACACCGGCCCGCACTATGGCAGGCATGCCCCTGCCAATAGGAATAATCGGGTTGGTGCAGGTGATCTGAAGGTCGCCTCCCGCCTGATCTGGCTCATCAAACAAGAGCTCTGCCCAGCACTCGACCGTCAATGTCTGCCACCATATTGGAGGTGGCTCGAGCGCGAATGTGTTCGAAGGAAGGTAAAACGCCGCAGTCGAGCGCTCAAACGAAGTCGGTATTTCGCAATTCGCGCGAACATGCGTCAACAATGCCGCCAGTGCGTCCTTAACCGTCGTATCCACACTGCCGTTGGCAACCAAGCCGTCAATGCCAATTTTAAAGCCATCCGCCAGCTCGTCGGCGACGCCTTTAAGAGTCTCCAACTGGACTTTCGCAGCGATACTGCCATCTGCCATAGGTGGCACGCCACATGCAAGTGACAGCGCAGAGCCAGGCGCGAGGCCATGAAGGTCTTCCCCGATTGAGTATATGCGTGAAAACAAGCGCCAGGCTGCATCCCGTCCTCCCTTGCGCGGCTCCACCTCATCGACCGCGGCAGCTGCAAGCTCTACTATGGCTGTAGCTTCATCGAAAGAGCTCGGTTCGATGCCAGCAAGACGCAATCCCTCTCTTACAATGTACTGGACGAATCCGTCCTTCCACCACTCCTCGAACGCGGCATGGCCGGTATTGCACGAGGCGCTAATGCCGAATTCTTCCGTGGTTGAGGCAACGGACATGTTCGTATGCTGACCTGGCGGCATGAGCGCAACGTAGCTTGCGCTATTCGGGTCATTACGTATGTGAAGAAGGTGGCTTTCGTCGCACTTGCCCGACTCTCCAATTCTCGGGTTGGCGCCAGCCATTCTGTCACGCGGAAGCTGGAGAAGCACTGGCAGCGTATTTGACATGCCCTCTGCGTCGGGCAGGACAAGGATGCCGCCATCCCCCGTTAGTTCAGTGAATATCTCCTCGAGCATATCGAGCGGCGGGCCATGGAATATGAACCGTGACTCGATTTTTGCTCCCGTACCCTTGATGTTGTCGTTGGCCTTGTTCCGGATGATGGTAGCAAGCGTTTGTACTAGTCTTTTCATTTGTCGTCTTCGGCAAGCGTTGGCGCAAGAAATGGAGGAAGCAAGAGCATGCCGCTCTCTGCATCCGGGCTATCGAGTACCAGCCCAAGCATTCTAAGTTGTTGGCCGAGATCGTTGCGGGCAATATCGTAGCGGTCCACGGCGATTCCATAGGCTGCAAGATGCTGGGCGAGCCGATGAATGGAACGGGGCCCACCCATTCCTGCCAACGCACAATGGACCAGTGCCAATACCGCGACAGGGCCAAGCGAGACCACCCAAGGACTACTCGGGCTGCTTCCCTTTTTCTTCAGGACATAGCCTTGGTCATATCCTTTCAATAGCTGCACGGCGGTAATTCGCTGCCCGAGCGAATGTCGTGCGAACTCGAGCATGTTTGCGCCGATGCCCTTGTTGCAACTTAGCGCACGGGCCTCGCGGTCGCGCAATTCCTCGATATGTGAGGCGAGCTGCAATGCCTGCAACGCGCCCTGATTGTTGCGGACGTGCTCGCACAGCGCCGCGATATCACTGCTCGAAGAAATATTGCCCTCATATGGCATATTGATGCTGTCCAGCGACCACAAGAACGAATTGATGCCAAGTCTGGCCGCTAAGTAGCTTGACGCCTTGTCCTTGAGTCCATTCAGAGCCTTGCCACCGTAGGTCATGTACTGTGCGCTAGCAGGGAAGACCTGAGCCCTTGCCCCGGCGCTCCCGAAGGGCCCCTTGCCTTCCAGCGCATTCGAGAGGCAGCGCCAGATACCTACTTGCACATCACATAACCAAGTAACGTGCGCCACCATAGCTAGGCGTAGTAGCGCTTCCAGCAGGCTCGTCCACTGTCGGCGTGTCATTGAGCCCTTTGCTTGGATTACCGATCGCAAGTCCTTTGCAAACTGTCGCGCTGGCATGAAGTCGATGCCATCGAAGTCCTCGCCCGCGAAGCTTGAAACGTCCGAGGGCGGTACCGGAGCAAGCTTCCATGGGGACCGTATTCCCCAGGCCAAGGTCTCCTGTTCGAGCCAGCGCGCAAATACATCATCATCTTGACCTACGCCCAGTGCCACGAACAGATCCTTCCAAAGTGTCGAAGCAGCGGCTTCGTTCCTGGAGCCGAGCCAGACCATCTTGCGAACAAGGACACCAGGAGACCATGGATTGCCCGCCAGTCGAGCCGAGCCCGAGACAAGCGCAACGGACGGCACCAAAGGGGTAACCTGCAGGAAGCGCTTCGCGGACTGGTTAGGTAACTTTGGACTTTCCAGCACTCCGTGTAACAATGTGTTCCAAGTATCGACGCCCAACGTCGTGCCCTCTGGGGAGGCCTGGCGGCGATCGCGCAGCTTTTGAAGCCGTTGCTCCAAATCGCGCCCCGCTCCGGGTATGCTTCCCTCTTTAACGTCGTCGTATCCGATGACTCGATACAGCGAGGCCAGAAGCACTTCAGAATTCGCGTATTCGGGCGCGGGGCTAATAGCCAACGCAGATTCCCGATAGGTCTTATGGGATGACTTCCATGGAGAAGCGAAGAAATTTTCCAAACTCATAGCGTCTCCCCGAGTCCGGAGGCAACGAAGCCATTCCAGGAGCTACCGATTTCCGTTCCGTCGATACCTATCCTAATCCTCGCATCCGAGAGTGTCTCAAGGTCCCTGACGATGGGCCCCGACAACATGGCCTTGGTCGTGTCTAGCAAGGTCACGACCGCGCCTGGCAAGGACGCTTGCGAGAGGCCACGATCCAGTTCCTTGACTGCCTTAAAAAGATCGTATGTCAATGGGATCGGTTGCGAAGACTTACCGGAACCAACGGCAAGATAAGCGATGGGCGAGCGCGGTCTTCCGGCGGTCGAAACCGGCAGCATCCGCACCTGTCGCACCGGTACTACGAGCGTTGCCTGCCGTTGTCTTGGCGGCAAAGGCTGCCCAAACGTCGTAGTGAGGGATACCTCGAACCCAGCCCCTTTGTTCAATAGATTCTTGACCTGTCTTGCCACTTCAAATAGCCGTTGCCCATTCTCATCATGGTCCACGACTTGCCGGAATTCTTCCAGAATATCCGCGTCAGCGACCACTGCCGAGCGACTACAGATGCTACGACGCACGAGCCGACATGAAAAATCACGTATCAGTCGCTGCATGCGGCTGGCCGAGGCGGGGCTCTTGCGCCGCGTCTGCGACGAGGAAAGGAAATTATCGACCTTGACCAGACGTCCTAGCAAATCGAGCTCGACCGATGACAAAACCTTGTATTTTTGTATGAAGTCGATACCGCCAGCGAGCGAACGACTAAACCGCAAATCGAGATCGGCCAGCATGATTTTGTTTCGAGCGCTGACCAAGACCTCATGGTCCGGGCTGGCAAGCGCGGGATCGAGTAGGTGGACGAGATCATCTAACAGGGTAGCGATCGTCGCAGGCAAGTATGGATCCTTCCGCTCTGCCAGAAAATGTTGAAGGCCCAGTAAGGTGCGGCCCTCGCTTGATCCTTTGTCCATGCCTAGGTCCTTCATTCCCTGTCGCAAGACCATGGACGCTTCCGCATTCCATGCATGGAAAAGCGCGTGCTGGTAGCCGGACATTGCAATCTTAAAAATTGCAGAAAGCTGATGCTTGCGCGGTATTGGAGCGACTTGTCCCAGCCTGTCCTGTTCGAACATGTATGCCGCCCATTTACAGGGACTGCCCTGCTGTCCATCGCCGTCCGGGCGTTGGCCCGCGAGTAAGTAAGAAACGAGGGTGAATAGGTCGCGGAAGCTCCATCGTTTACCACTGGCGAGCTCGTACCAGCGCAGCATCTTTAGCAAGCTGACACGGCATCCTTCATTCGCCAGCAGCATCTGACTATGGCAAAACGGGCAACCACTCCCGGCCGCACAAGTCCCCGGGGCCGGCCAATATCTTGCATTAACCGCGTGCTCAAGCAATTTAGCAGCTGGTGACCGCGAATCATCATCAGGAGTGATCATCAAGGATTCCGCATCCATCGGCCAGATCGCGATCGACGGAAAGTTTTCCAGTGGCCAGCACGACGGAGCGCTGGACGAGAGGCTTACGGACCGTGTGATGGCCTCTAATAGTATCCGCGCGTTATCCAGGCCTTGGTCGATTGCATATATCAAGGCGTCGTCGAGTACACCCCGGTTAACGCAGCACAGGTAGTGAGCCGAGGGGGGACTATCCAGCAGCACTGACAGCTCTTCAATAAGGAGCTCTGGTGCATTGCGGCCTTCGTGCCCAGCGATAGTCGACGCGTCTTGAATGATTTGTATCTCAAAAAGAGAGGCATTTGGGAAAAAACCGCTCGCATCGACACAGATGCTCCGTGGCACTGGCTTGCCAAGAAGTGGGTGGAACGCGATAGAAAGCAGATCTACCAAGCGTCCCTCGGCAACTAGCTCGTCGTCGATGCGGCGGATCGTATGCTCGATCGCCTCCGTCTTTCCATTCCCGGGGCCTCCCACGAGCAAGAGGATTCTAGGAGTATTCGCTTGGCCACTAGCGATCCTGCGAGACCAATCCTCCAGACGCGAGATCAGGTTCGTCCTCAATAGCTCCTTGCCCGGCCGGCCGCTGTTAGAATCGAAAAGTCGTTTCACGCCACCAGAGTGATGCCCCGACCAATCAAGTAGGTCCTCAGGAAAGCGAGATTCATGTGTGACGTTTTCTTCCATTACTCGTTCCTCTCACACTGTCGGGGTCTGCTTGCCTCACCCCAAAGTGCAGGACAATAGCGATTAAAAAATCCGGTGATGGCCACACTTGGCAAGTACTCATAATCAACCAATGAGAAGCCTCGATTTTTCTGCCGGAGTACGTAGTTTTTAATTGTCAAAATAGCACCATAAACAAGGCCTCGTAAATCTCCGGCCGCCGCGCGAGGCGAGGCTCCCGCGAGGAGTCTATGTCTCATGGAAGGCAGCCTTACATTGCGTCGGGTCGATTGAAGAACGACCGGTAAACAGACAATATTCCCCAATGTGGGGAAAAATTCCTGAAAAAACTAAAATTCCAGAGACTGAATTAGTCGTGGTGGCTTATATCACCCCGGTACATCGAAAGCATACATGCCCTAACAATTGTTGAATAGTTATCAAAAGTCCCAAATAACCAAATGTTGCAGCATTAAATCGCTCACTATACGATCGCCGGATGGCATTGCACAATCACAAGCGACGATGTTTTCATGGATTGCAAGATTTGCATTGTCTAGTTGCGTCCTATCAACGGAACTAAATACGATGTAATTGTTGGTCATAAACATCCGTTTGGCAATGTTTCTTTTTATAGCCACGCACAGGAGGAAACTTCTCTTTCGTAAAGTGGCTACATCATCAAGACAATTTTGCCTAAGGAAGCGCTGATTTATTCCCCCTGCGATGTCCCTGACGAGGCGACGACCTGAGACAATATCGAGGTATCCAAGCGCCTTGCCACCGATCATGCAAAAGAGTTTTTCCGACCTCGAATACGCTGCCAAGAAGAAGCTGACACGGCGCGACCGTTTTCTCGCCGAGATCAACAGCGTAACCCCGGGGGCAAGCTGCACAAGCTGATTGAACCGTTCTATCCAAAGGTGGTGGGTGCAGGTCGTCCGCCGATCGGACTCGCGCGCATGCTGCGCATGTATGTGGCCCAGCAGTGCTTCGGTCTGTCTGACGAAGGCATCGAAGATGCGATCTATGACAGCCAGTCCATTCGTGCATTTGTCGGTATCGATCTGGTCTGGAAACCGCGCCCGATGCAACCACGCTACTTGTCAAGTTTCGCCATCTGCTGGAGGCCAACGGCCTGACTCGGTGAATGGATAATTTATAGATACTGAACACTATAACTACACTAACACAGGGGGAAATCAATAGGAATCCCATCAATTAACCTTCGTCAACAAAACAAGAATCTCGGCCAGCTTCCATCCATCCTGACGTGAAGGCCCCATTGACAACCTAACGAACGTTAGTTAGAGTTGTGCCTTCTGATCAAATACAGGAGTGAAAACATGATGTTGGCTCGACAAGAAGCACGCGACTGGTGCGATTCAGGTATTGCCGGGGTGCAGATCTGTTCGACCTGGACCGGCAACGACGGCGATGGCGGCTACCTGGCCCGATTTCAGGCTGGAGCACGCTTCCCCAAGCATGCGCATCATGGATGGGAACAAATCCTGGTGGTAGCGGGCGCGATTCGCTTTAACGACGTCGAGCTGCGCGCCGGCGATGTGCTGCAGGTTCAGGGAAGCGATGAGCATGAAGCGTGCGCGCTCGAAGAAACGCTGCTGTTCGTCGCCCACCATGGCGGCATCGACATGCTGGAGCAGGCACCTTGACGCCTGCCAAAAAAAGTCAGCCCTCGCTAACCCGGGAAACCATCCTCGGCGCAGCAATCGGCCTGTTTCAACAGCGCGGATTCAGCGGCCTCGGCATGCGTCAGATCGCCGACTGCCTGCAAATCAAGGCACCGAGCCTGTACCACCATTTCAGCTCGAAAGAAGACCTGGCCCGCCAGGCGCTGCAACTGTATCGGGAGGACCAAGCCGCCCGCTTGCTCGCCATCGAGGCAACAGGCGACTTTAAAGAGCAGCTTCGGATGTATGCGGAGCTGTTTGCCGCAATGTTGAACGATGGCAGCCGTCCCTGCATGTACTTGATGATGGTGCGCGAACCGTCGTTTCAGGAGCCCGCCTGCATTGACGAGTTGCGCCTGTTTGTGAAGCAAAATGTCGATTGGCTGGAGGGCATCTTGCGCACTGGCAAAGACCTGTTACGTGTGCCGGCCGGCGTCAGCGAGCGCGATCTCGCAGAGACGATCTTTGCGGCTTTCGAAGGGGCTATGGCAGTGTCCCTGGTCGATCCAATGCCATCCGTGACATTTCGGGAAAGAGCGAACAAGTTCCTCAAGCTCGTGATCAACACCACGACCTGAGAACGGGCGGAGCGTCCCTTCTGGAATCGTTCCGCCGCCGACCCGCCTGGGCTGGCGTCGGATCACGCATTGACAGGTGTTGCATTCGCAGCAGTCAGGCGCAATTCCTCGGCGATAGTTACCTTTTGTTAAACATATATTCTATAATGTAATTACTTTCCCGTTTGGATGCTGCGGTTTTCCCAGGCGCCCGAGCAATCCACTGCCTCCGATCCCACCGTGCCGCGCTGCGGCAACGTATCGACCAATCACTGTCAAACATGAACTCCACGCTCCGCTCGTTCCTCCTGCCCCTTTTCGTGACCGCGCTCGCCGCCGCCAGCCCTTCCTTCGCCCAGGACAGCTCCCAGGCAAGCACGCCTGCCGCCGCCGCGCAGCCTGCCGCAACACCGGCGCTGCCACGCGAACGGGCGTATGCCTCCAAGGGTCCCGTGTCGCTGTACGTCAATACCTACGGCGACGAACTGACGTATTTGCGGATCGTGCACCGCTCGCATGTGGTTGGCGGCAACGTCGGGCGAATGGCGCTTTCCCTGCTTGGTACGGGCGGACAGACGCACAACAAGGAAGATTTTCTGGGCGACGCCGTGACGGATACCCGCAAACCGCTCAACCTGGTCAGCCCCATGCTGCTGGACTTGCCCAAAGCGCTCGACGAGAAATTCGTTGCCGTGCTGGCCGAGAACGAGGGCAGCGGCGCCGCAGCACGCAAAAATGGCATGACCATCACGCCCTTGGGCTGGCAACTGCTGTACCACGAGCTCATGGCCGGTACGGAACGTGAAGACGAGTATGTGCTGCGTTTCGCTGCCCGTTTCAGCAAGCGCCCCGAAGGCGCGACAGACAGCTTCTTCCGCAAAGTGCAAGACACCGTCCGCTCGTGCGCATATGTCTCCAAGCCACGCAAGCTGAGCGCATGGAAAGCGAATGACTACGAAGCCGTCGCGGCCGAACAAAAGCTGGCGACCCAGTCGTGTATCGATAGCATAACGTCCGAACTGCCGGGATGGTTGGGGATCGATACGAGCTCCAAAATCAAATCGGCCAAGCTCAATTGCCAGACCGAGATGAACCTGTGCGTTGCGGAAGCCGATACCACGGCCGATCCGAAAGCGGCCAAAGTCGAATGCAAGGTGGAATACAAGCAGTGCGTCAGCGAGGACGTCAAACCGCTGGTCGACAGCACGCCGATCGGCGCATGCAAAGCCACGTTCGCCACCTGCAAGGCAGCGGTCATCGACAAGGCCCGCGCTATCAATCCCGGCGTGAAACCGGAAAAATCGGAATATCTGCCGTGCACGACCGAGCTCAAGGCATGCGTCAAAACCGTCAAGGACGCCCGATAAGTCCTCCAGCGCGGTAATTCGCGCATCGGCACCACCAAAAACCAGGCCCCGCGCCTGGTTTTTGCATTCATGCCCCAGAACGCCATCGCGCAGTTGCGCCATCAAATGATTTATACTGCCGCGCAGCATAAATTCAGGCCTTGCGCAGATTCAGGCCTTATACAGCATACAATCCCGGTTCCGGCCCTGCGGCTCACTAGCCCGGCCAACCACATCAGTCCGACATACAGCCGGCATACTCAGGAGTAATTGATGATCGACTCGTCGCCGAATTCGAATCACCCGTCCCACGATAACAACCCGCCTTCTTTCCTGCGCCGTATTCCGATCGCTTTCGGCGCCTTCTTCGGCGCGCTGTCGGACGGCGGCTTCGCCGGCCGCATCGAGCTGGTGCGTGATGGCATGCCCGTGCCAACGCCCGCCCCTGTCCCAGTCGCCCCGGTGGCCGCCGCACCAGCGCCAGCGCCAAAACCAGCCGCCCCAACGCCAGACACCGCCCTGCAGCTGTTGTCCCTGCTTCAGCGCGATGCGCGCCTGATCGACTTTACCCAGGAAAACCTGAGCGGCTTCTCGGACGCCGACATCGGCGCCGCCGCGCGCGTAGTGCATGAGGGCTGCGCCAAGGTGCTGCGCGAACACTTCACCATCGTCCCCGTGCGCGACGAAGCCGAAGGCAGCCGCGTCACCCTGAACGAGGGCTTCGACGCCCGCGCCGTGCGCCTGACCGGCAATGTGGTCGGCAAGGCCCCGTTTAACGGCAGCATCAGCCATCGCGGCTGGCGCGCGGCCGACGTGCGCCTGCCCACCCTGGCCGCCGGCCACGACGCCACCGTGCTGGCCCAGGCGGAGGTGGAACTGTGAGCAACGCCTACTTCTCGATCGGCATCGATCTCGGCACCACCCACTGCGCCCTGGCCTATGTGGACCTGACCGCCAGCGATGGCGAAAAGACTTCCCACGGCGTCCTTGAGATTCCGCAACTGGTCGATGCCGGCGCGGTTGGCAACAGCCACCTGCTGCCCTCCTTCCTGTACATGCCGCACGGCGATGAATTGCCGCCCGGTGCGCTGAACCTGCCATGGACCAGCAGCCAGGACTACGCCGTCGGCGAATTTGCCCGCGCGCGTGGCGCCCAGACCCCGATCCGCTTGGTGTCGAGCGCTAAAAGCTGGCTGTGCCACCCGGGCGTGGACCGCCGCGCGGCCATTTTGCCGAGCGACGCGCCGCCGGAAGTGACCAGGCTCTCGCCGCTGGAAGCGTCCACCCGCTACCTGGCGCACCTGCGCAACGCGTGGAACGCGGCCCATCCGGAAGCGCCGTTCGACGAGCAAGACATCACCGTCACCATCCCGGCCTCGTTCGACCCGGCCGCGCGCGAGCTGACGGTGGAAGCGGCCAAGGCCGCCGGTTACGTCAACCTGACCCTGCTGGAAGAGCCGCAAGCGGCGCTCTACAACTGGATCCAGAACAGCGGCGGACGCTGGCGCAAGGACGCCAAGCCGGGCGACATCATCCTCGTCATCGACGTGGGCGGCGGCACCAGCGACTTTTCGCTGGTCACCGTCCTCGAGCGCGAAGGCAACCTGGAACTGCACCGCATCGCCGTGGGCGACCACATCCTGCTCGGCGGCGACAATATGGACCTGGCGCTGGCGCACCTGGTGGCGCGCAAGGTCGCCGCCACCGGCGCCCAGCTGGACGCCTGGCAAATGCGCGCGCTGGCCTATGCTTGCCGCGCCGCCAAGGAAAACCTGCTCAGCGATGCCACCCTGGCCACCCAGCCAATCGTCGTGCCGAGCCGCGGCTCCAAGCTGATCGGCGGTTCGATCCGCACCGAGCTGACCCAGGAAGAAGTGCGCGCCACCATCCTCGAAGGTTTCTTCCCGCAGGTGGAAGCGGCCGCGCGCCCGGTCAGCCGTCCGCGCGGCGGCCTGGTCCAACTGGGCCTGCCGTATGCGCAGGATGCCGGCGTCACCCGTCACCTCGCCGCCCTGCTGGGACGCCAGGCCGGCGCCACGGCCGAGCTGGAAGGCTTCGCCGGCACGGTCAGCGAAACCGCCAGCTTCCTGCACCCGACCGCCGTGCTGTTCAACGGCGGCGTGTTCAAGTCGGATGTATTGGCCGAACGCACCCTCACCACCCTCAATGACTGGCTGGCCGGCGAAGGCGCGCAGCCTGCGCGCATGCTCACCGGCGCCGACCTCGACCTGGCCGTGGCGCGTGGCGCCGCCTACTACGGCTACGTGCGTCGCGGCAAGGGCATCCGCATCCGTGGCGGCACCGCGCGCGCCTATTACGTCGCGATCGAATCGTCGATGCCGGCCGTGCCCGGTTTCGAACCACCGATCCAGCTGCTGTGCGTGGCCCCGTTCGGCATGGAAGAAGGCATCGAAGCCCAGCTCAAGACCCAGCAGTTCGGACTGGTGGTCGGGCACGCCATCACCTTGCGCTTCTTCGGCTCGTCGGTACGGCGCCAGGACCGCCTGGGCGACCTGCTCGACTTCTGGCATCCGGATGAAATGCAGGAAGTCGGCGAAATCCAGGCCACCCTGCCTGCCGAAGGCCGCCAGGCCGGCGACGTGGTCGCCGTGACCCTGGCCGCGGTCGCCACCGATACCGGCACCCTGGAACTGGTGGCGCAAGCCGTCCAGGGCGAGGAGCGCTGGAAGGTGGAGTTCGACGTGCGCGGCAACAACTAGGGCACGAGGTGGCGCGCCAGTACATCGTCGGCATCGACCTCGGGACCACCAATACGGTGGTCGCGTATGCGCCTGTCGATGCGCCTGAGGGGCGCGCCGCCATTACCTTGTTTGAAATCGAGCAACTGGTAGCGCCGGGGCAAGTCGCCGCCCTGCCGCTGCTGCCCTCGGTACGCTACCATCCGGCGGACGGCGAATTGCCGGCGGCCGATCTGCGGCTGCCATGGGCACCAGATGCTGCCGAGGCGCAGCCGGTCGTGTTCGGCCAGCTGGCGCGCCGGCTCGGGGCGCAAGTGCCGGGACGCATGGTGGCCAGCGCCAAAAGCTGGCTGTCGCACACGGCGGTCGACCGCCTGGCGCCGATTTTGCCATGGGGCGCCGCGCCCGATGTGGCCAAGGTGTCGCCAGTGGCGGCCAGCGCCAGTTACCTGGCTTATCTTCGCTCATCCTGGAACCACAAGTTTCCCAATCACCCTCTGGAACAGCAGGACCTGGTGCTGACGGTCCCGGCCTCCTTCGACGAAGGCGCGCGTGCGCTGACCCTCGCCGCGGCGCGCCAGGCCGGGCTGCACCAACTGCGCCTGCTGGAAGAGCCGCAGGCCGTGTTCTACGACTGGCTGTTCCGCCATCGCGGCGAGCTGGCGGGCGAACTGGCGCACACGCGCATGGTGCTGGTGTGCGACGTCGGCGGCGGCACCACCGACCTGAGCCTCATCAAAGTCGCGTTGCAAGATGGCCAGCCGCACCTGACGCGCATCGGCGTGGGCAACCACGTCATGCTCGGCGGCGACAATATGGACCTGGCGCTGGCCCATGTGACGGAAGCGAAAATGGCGCAGATGGCGGGCACGGAGCAAGCGCGCCTTTCCTCCGGCGCCCTGTCGCAGCTGATGGAACGCTGCCGCGCCGCCAAGGAACAATTGCTGGCGGCCGATGCGCCCGAGCAGGCCCAGGTGACCTTGCTCGGCAGCGGGTCGCGCATGATCGGCGGCATGCGTTCGGTGTCGCTGACCAAAGAGGAAGTCGGCAGCGTCATCGTCGATGGCTTTTTCCCGCTGGTGGCCTCCACCGAGCGGGTGCAACAGGCGCGCGCCGGCATCGTCGAGTTCGGTTTACCGTACGCGCGCGATGCGGCCGTCACCCGTCACATCGCCGACTTTTTGCAGCAGCACGCCAGTGCCCTGCAAGCGGCGCAGGAAGACGGCACGGCCATGCCCGATACCTTGTTGCTCAACGGCGGCGTGTTCCGCGCCGCGGCGCTGGTGCAACGCTTGCAGGAAACCCTGGGCCACTGGCGCGGGGCGCCCCTGCGCCTGCTGCACAACGACAATCCCGACGTGGCCGTTGCGCGTGGCGCGGTGGCGTACGCGCTGGCGTTGCAAGGCCAGGCGCCGCGCATCGACGCCGGCGCGGCGCGCAGCTATTTCCTGGTGCTGGACGACGCGAAAGGGCCGAAGCGCGGCATCTGCATCCTGCCGCGCGGCAGCGAAAGCGGCCGTGAAATCCTGCTTGCGGACCGTACCTTCGCCTTGCGCCTGGGGCAACCGGTGCGCTTTCATGTGATGACCTCGAACGCCGACGGCGCCGATGCCCCGCCCTTGCCCGGCGAACTGGTCGAGCTCGACGATCCGAAGTACGAGCGCCTGCCGCCGATTGCGACGGTGTTGCAAGGCGCCGCGTCCGCAGGCAACAAGCAAGAGACGGCCGTACAGCTGGCCACCGCGCTGACCGAGGTCGGCACCTTGGAAATGCACTGCGTCAACCTGACCGATGCCAGCCAGCGCTGGTTGCTGGAATTCGACCTGCGCCACGACAACGCCGATGGCGCGGGCGACAAGCCGGCGGGAGCGCCCTCGCCGCAAGTGGCGGCCGCGTTTGAGAAGATCGACCGCATCTTCGGCAAGAAAGCGCAACAGGTGACGGCGAAGGAAGTCAAGCAACTGCGCGCGCAGCTGGAACAACTGCTGGGCGAGCGCGAGCAATGGCCGACATCCCTGCTGCGCCAGCTGTTCGACGCCCTGTGGCAACGCGCGCGCGGGCGGCACCGGTCCACCGAGCATGAACGCGTGTGGCTGAACCTGGCCGGCTACTGCCTGCGTCCCGGCTTCGGCCATGCGCTCGACGACTGGCGCCTGGAGCAATTGTGGACCCTGTTCGAGTCCGGCGTACGCCATGCCGACGACAAACAGGCGCGCGCCGAATGGTGGACCCTGTGGCGCCGCGTCGCGGGCGGGCTGGGCGCTACCGAACAGCTGCGCCTGCTCGACGATTTCGCCTTCAACCTGCAAACCAATAAAGAAGGCGGCGATACGAGCGCCACCGTGGTGGCCGGCAGCGACGACGACATGCTGCGCCTGGGCGCCTCGCTCGAACGCATTCCGGTCGAGTACAAGGC
Organism: Massilia rubra; assembly: GCF_011682065.1. Lineage (GTDB taxonomy): Bacteria > Pseudomonadota > Gammaproteobacteria > Burkholderiales > Burkholderiaceae_D > Telluria_A > Telluria_A rubra. Next base: position 52,155 of record NZ_VUYU01000003.1, read on the forward strand.
CGAAATCGGCGGCTGGCTGCTCGAGCGCATACAGGCGGCGCCAGCCGTGCCGGCCAAGGACAACACCAGCGCCAGCCGCTACCTGTGGGCGCTGGGCCGCATCGGCGCGCGCCAGCCCTTCCACGGCAGCACGCACGACGTGGTGCCGACCGAGGTGGTGGAAGGCTGGCTCGACGCCATCCTGGCGCTCGACTGGAAAAAGGTCGAGTCGGCCGCCTTTGCCGCCGTGCATCTTGCGCGCATGACCGACGACCGTGCGCGCGACTTGCCGCTGGCCTTGCGCGAACGGATCGTGCAGCGCCTGCTGGCGATCAACGCGCCGCCGGCGACGATGACCATGGTGCAGCAGGTGGTGCAGCTCGACCAGGCGACCGAGCGCTGGATTCTGGGCGAATCGCTACCGCCGGGGCTCAAGCTGATTGCCTGAGAGCGAGGGTACGCCTCATGCTCGAGGTGCCCGAGCCGATCCTGCTTGAGAACGCCGTATATATCGACCCATCAAACAACACTTGAGGCCGTTCCGCGCATATATATACATGCAGCGCGACATCTTTTCTCATATTGCGCTACAGTAACCTCCCTTTGTCATTTTAGAAACATCACTACATGCACGCCGCCCGACTGCCCCTCCTCCTGACCACCCTCTTCATTTCCGCCGGCGTCGCCCAGGCCGGCGAGCTCGAGCAGCAAATGCTGCGCTGCTCCATGCTTGGCGACCCGAGCGCGCGCCTGGGATGTTTCGACACGCTGACCAAGGCCGCGACGGCCGACACCGTTGCCGGTAATCCAACGCCGGACGCCACCGTCGCCGCCGACCCGGTCAAGAGGGCGGCAGCGGCCGCGACCGCCGCCGCCGAGCCAGCCAAGCCGATCCCGGCCGTGGCCTCCAACACCCCGGCGCCGCCGGAAACGCCGATTTCGCGCCTGGAGCAGTTGTGGGAGCTGAGCGATGCGTCGCGCCGCGGCACCTTTGCCGTGCGTCCGCACCGCGAAAATTATCTGTTGGTGGCCAATTACAGCACCTCGTCGAACGACGCGCCATACCGCGACTTTACCCCGGCCGGCCTGAAAACCAAGCGCGTCGAGCTGACCTATCAGCTCAGCCTGAAAATGAAGGCCGCCGAAAAAGTCGCCGGCTTGCCGGTCGATATCTGGCTCGGCTATACCCAGCAGAGTTTCTGGCAGGCGTACAACCGTTCGCAATCGAGCCCGTTCCGCGAAACGAACTACCAGCCTGAAGTCATGGCGGTGGTGCCGATCAATAAATCGTTCGGCGGGATGAACCTGCGCTTCGTCAATTTTGGTCTGATTCACCAGTCGAACGGCCAAACCTCGACCCTGTCGCGCAGCTGGAACCGCCTGTACACCGAAGTCGGTGTCGATAACGGCAATTTCGCGCTGACCGCGCGCCTGTGGCGCCGTCTGGATAACGCCAAATCCAACAACGATAATCCGGACATCACCGATTACCTGGCGCGCGGCGACGTGCGTGCGAGTTATCGCAAGGATGGCTACGAGTATTCGATCATGGCGCGCCGGAATATGTCGACCGACCACGGCGCGATCCAGGCCGCGATTGCGTATCCGCTGGCAACCAACCTGAAGGGCTATGTACAGGCGTTTTCGGGCTACGGACAAAGCCTGATCGACTATAACTATTCGCAGCGTTCGATCGGCGCCGGTTTTACCGTCGATTTCTGATGCGCGCTTCGGTGATAGCATAAAAAAAACGGCCTCGAAAGAGGCCGTTTTCATGTGCGCCCAGCCGCCGTATGAAGCCGTCATTCCCGCGCAGGCGGGAATCCAAGGAATCTTGGCTGAGCGACGGTGCCTTGGATTCCCGCCTGCGCGGGAATGACGGCTATTAAACTAACGGCTAAAGATATTACGGTCGGGCGCGGATGCTGCGATGTTATGCCGCAGCGGGTTTACCCGACAGGCGCTGGAGGCGTTGCAGCGCCGTTTCGCCGCTGGTATCGTTCTGCACCGACTTGCGGATCGCATCGATTTCGGCAGCCTGGTCGAGCGGCTTCTGGCCGATGTCGGCGACGATGCGCATGCCTTCGGCTTCGTTGCTCACTTCCTGGGCGCGGCGCGTCAGTGCATTCAAGGCGGTCGAATTGCCTTTCATGCCGGTCAGGCCAGCCAATTGGCTCTGGCGCTCGGCGCGCATCGATTGCAGATCCTTCTGCGCCTGGGCCGCTGCCAGCTGCTGCAGCGCTTTCTTGGCTTGCGCATCGAACTCGGCGAGCTGCTTGGACAGCGCGTCGATGATCTTTTGCAGCTCGTCCATGTACGCCTTGGCATCGGCTTCTTCCTGAATTTCTTGCGGCAGGCGGCTCTTGTTCGCTTCGAGTTCGTCGCAGAACATGGTGACGGTCGCTTCCGAAATCTTGCCGGCGGCCAGACGCTCGGCCAGCGTTTCCGTGGCTTTTTCATCGTTGGCGATCAGTTCACGCAGGCTGACCACATCTTTATGTTCCTTCTCGAAAGAGGAACGCGCCGATGCCAGCACTTGCGCGGTGGCGCGCAGGGTGTCCGCCAGGCGGTCGCGGTCGGCTTCGGTCGCCGTTTCAGGGTCAAAATTGGCGATCGCTGACGATATACGGTCGCCCAGCACACCGAAGTGCTTCGAAATCAAACGCGCCGTCAGTCCCCATCCACTTGCATTGCTCATCTTGAATCCCTTTCGTTGTTAAGTAAAACTGCCTTTACCGAACCGTTACTGGATAACGACCCGTTCTTGCTCCACCGGTAAGCCAATGACGAAATCGACATGGATACCGCGTTTTGAGTTATCGCCGTTCACGCTGGAGAGTATCTCCGTCGTGATGAGCAAAAATTCGCTGCCGCCGCCTGGCAATTCGCGCACATACGGCATGAAATACATTTCCTGCTTGAGACCCTTTTCGCCGCCGGCGTCGTCGATCCGGGTTTCGGTGCCCGTGAATGGACTGACAAAACTGGCGTTGCGGTCGCCCGCGTCGCGCACATAATCGAGGCGGTCGCTCTCGCCGAACACCGTGGCCAGTTCCTCTTCGGAGAGGCCGACGTCGTCGAGCTGCTCGCGCCACAAGGTGTAGGTCTGGTCGCCCAGGCCGAAACCGGCGCGGCCGGTGTAGGCATCCTGGTCTTCCGCCGTTTCAGGAATCACCCGTGCCAGCTGGGTGCAGTACATGATCTCGGCAACCTGGCCTTTTTCATCGGCGTACAGCTGTAAAAACTTCTCCTTGGCGTCATCGTCGCCCTTGGCCAGGTAATAGCGATACAGCCCGCCGGCCAGATTGAGCTTGATCTTCGATACCGCCTGGATCAAGGTGTCGGCGTCGCGCGGCATGGCGATCAAGGAGCCGTTGGCCTGCGCCCGGATCAGGGGCGACATCTGCAGCTTGAGCATGCCGCCGATGCGCGCGCCCAGCGGCAAGCCATCATCTTCGCGCCGGGCTTTGCCATCGGCGCCATGGTTGCCTGCAATGCCGCGCATATAGTCGAATGCGTTCTTCCAGCCCATCTCAATTCCGATCAAAAGAATAGTTTGCGGTGCTCGGCGCTTTGCCGCGCCTTAAAAACTTCCATCCCAGATAAGCAATCCAGCCCAGTACCGAGAGAATCACCAGCCACACAAAAGTCCGCAACAGCGATTTACCCAGCGAGCGTTCCGGCGGCGCCTCGACCGTTCCTGCCGGACCCGGGATGCTGGCGCTGCTGCCCGGCGTGGCGCTGGCCATGCCGCTATTGTTCGTATTGCCCTGATAACCGCCATTCGCATGCGAACTGGACATCGAGCGGCCCAGTAAAAACCCCAGGATCGCACTACCCATCCCGTTACTATTATTCTGCGGCACGATAATCGGCGCATTGCCGTTATATTGGCCATTCCGGTTGCCGTTGTATTGGCCGCCGTACTGGCCGCCATTTTGCCCACCATTCGTGTTGCCGTACTGCCCGCCGGACGGCTGGATCGGCGGCACCGGCCGGATATCGCGTGGCGCATTCGCCGCCTGCTCGGCCGCCCGGCGCGCCTCCAGCGTGCGCAAGGCATTCGCTTCGGCGTTGCCCTTGTTCAAGCGTTGCGACAGCACCGAACCCGGCTTCTGCTGCACTGGCTGGGCGCCGCTGTCCTGCCGCGCGGGCGCCCCGCCGAAGGACCCGAAACCGCCGGACCCGCCCTTTTTGTCCGCCCTGCCCGACTCCGCACTGCTGCCCTGCGACCACGCCGAACCCGACTTTTGCGGCGGCGGCGCGCTCTCTTGCGAGCGCTGCCCCCAGGACGACCCGGACCGTTGGGGCGGCGCTGACGGCGGCGAAGCCGACGACGAACGGCTGCCGAATGAGCCAAACGACGAATTGTTCGACGATGTTGACCGATTGCTACTTGTAGGACTGGATTTTTGGGAGGAAAATCCACTCTTGTACGAGCTTGAGCTCGACCGCGAACTCGAACTTGACGACGGCTTCGCCGCGGCCGTGAGCGTGGTTGCGGCGGGTAGCAGCAGAGCCAGCAGCAACATAATCTGAGTTGACTTCATTTTTATTAGGCCGGGTTGAAGGTTGAAAGAAGCATAACAGCACATCGTCTGCCAATGCACCGGTTAAAAAAGGCAAGATTTACCATGACTCGTAAATATCTGGACATGAACCAGCATGACGCGCTGTACAGCGTGGCGCGCCGCTATCCCGGCGGCCTGGAGATGCTGGCCAAGGACATCGGCATTTCCGCCAATGTGCTGCGCAATAAGCTCTCGCCCACCATTTCATCACATTACCCCTCGTTCGAGGAAGTTTCCATCATCGTCGAGCATTGCCACAAAGCCGGGGTGCAGGAAGCGATGATGCCGCTGCATGCCTTGCTGAACCGGCACGGCATGGCCGCCTTCATCGTGCCGCAGCCGGAACTGGTCGGCCGCGACGACCTGTCGCAGACGGTGTGCCGGGTCATGAGCGAAGTCGGGGCCGTGGCCGAAGCGGTCTCGGAGGCGCTGATGGATGGTGTGGTCACCAGCGCCGAAGCGGACCTGATCGAGCGCGAATTTCACTCTGCCTTATCGGCCCTGGGCGCCTGGCGCGCGCGCTTGCGCATGCGTACCGGCGCGGCCTGACTGCGGGCGGCCATGCGCCATCAAGCGCATGGCCCGCCGCTTATTGCGAGCGCGGTGGCGCCGGTTCCGACGGCTTGAGCGAACGCAGGAACAGACCGAGTCCGCCGATCGCCAGCACCAGGATGCAAATCAGTTCGAAGGCCGACATGGTGCGCAGGCTCATGCTGACCGACGAAATCACGCCGAATACCAGCGCCGCGAACGAACACAGGGCGATCAACCAGCCAAGGTAATTCTTGGAATTGTAGAACACCATGCCGATCCCGATCATCATCGGAATCATGACCATGCCGCCGCTGACGCCGAAGCGCGAGCCGAAGCCGAACATGCGCGAACCGAAGCCGAAGTCGGAACTGACCACGATCCCGTTAAGCAGTAAATAAAAGCCGCCGCACATCATGATCAGGCCGAGAAAAAACTGGCCCGTGCCACCGCTGGTTCCGCCTGCTCCGTTCATGTCCACATCTCCCGCTGTTGAAATAATGCCGACACTATAACAAAAAGTAATTTCGGTAAACATATCCGGTCAAGAGACGGATAAACAGGCAGTTGCCGGATGGCTTGTGTCTTTTCTTCGCTACACCAACGCCGCCACCGGCTCGCTGACCACGACCTGGTTGCGGCCCTGGTGCTTGGCCTGGTACAGCGCCTGGTCGGCCGCGCGCAGCAGGGCCGCGGCATCGTCGCCGGCGCACGGCAGGCCGATGGTCACGCCGATACTGACGCTCAGGCTGCCGAGGTCGCTGTCGGAATGCTCGATCCGCAGCGCCGCCACCGCCGCCGTGAGCACCTCGCCCATGGCCTGCAATTCGCCGGGGACCGGGTTATGCCAGATGACGGCGAATTCTTCGCCGCCATAGCGCGCGGTCAGGTCGAGCGGGCGGCGCGCCTGGGCGGCGATGACATCGGCCACCGCTTTCAGGGCCGCGTCGCCACGGGCGTGCCCATAGCGGTCGTTATATAGCTTGAAATAATCGATATCGATCATGGCGATCGCCACCGTTTGCCGGTCGCGCAGGGCCTGGCGCCAGACACGCTCGAGGTGGATATTCAGGGTGCGCCGGTTGGATAATCCGGTCAGGCCATCGAGCGCCGCCAGCTCGTGCAACAGGGTATTGACCAGGAAGGTGGTGCGGATGCTGTGTTCGAGGAAGTAGGCGCCGTAAGCACCCACCCCATTGGCCGCGCACATGAAGACGATCTGGTACAGGCGCGCGCGCGGATCGGTTTGCAGCCAGAATTCCATGATGACGAATGCGCACAAGGTCACCATATTGGCCAGCAGCGCGCGGCGCCATTCGAGGCAGGCGATCAGGTAGATGAACAACGCCACCAGCAAGATGCCTTCGTAGGGGATCTGGTAGCCGGCATCGAGCGCGCTGCCGATGACCGCGACGGTGCTCAGTCCCGTGACCAGCGCTGCCGAAAACACTGCCGTTCCAAGATACGGTCGCCAAGCGGCGCGATAGCTGGCCAGCAGCACCACGATAAAGCTCGGAATAATCAGCGCGATCCGGATGCTGACCGTGCGGATCGACACAAACCCCGGCAGCGTGGCCAGGTCGAGAATCACGAACATGATGAACAGGACAATGCACATATACGCGGCCAGGCGCACGCGCGCCACGTGTCCCTGTATATAGAAGTCGTGGAATTGCTGTTCCAGCCCGTCTTCGAAACGCAGCCAGCGATATCCCTGTTCCAGGGCGCGCCGGTGCGGCGACGGGCTGGCGTTATTCAGTAATTCAGGATCGATTTTCAGCATTGGCGGCGCGCAAGATGAGTTGGGACGGGCCAGCCAATCATACGCGTGCCAGGGTGCGCACAGCACATCGATTGCGCCATTTCATTTATCAGCACAAACGTGAGTGTGCCAGCCCGTCCGGGCTATGATGGGGCGTCTTCAATCAAGCGGGAACCAACGACAATGAAAATCGCCATTTTCAGCACCCAGGCCTACGACCGGCGTTTTCTGGACGAAGCGCTGGCGGCACGCGAAGAGCGCCGGCATATCGAGCTTGAATATCAGGAAGCGGCGCTGGCGCTGCATACGGTAGCCTTGGCGCAGGGCTGCGATGCGGTATGCGCATTCGTCAACGACCGGCTCGACGCGCCGGTGCTGGAAGCATTGCACCAGTTGGGCGTGCGCGCGGTGCTGATGCGTTGCGCCGGGTTTAACAATGTCGATATCGAGGCTGCGCAGCGGCTCGGGTTTTTCGTCGCGCGCGTGCCGGCCTACTCGCCGGAAGCGGTCGCCGAACACACGCTGGCGCTGATCCTGACGCTCAACCGCAACACGCACCGGGCTTACGCGCGTGTGCGCGAAGGAAATTTCGCGCTTGATGGGCTGCTGGGCAGCAATTTGCACGGAAAAACTGCCGGGGTGGTCGGCACCGGCAAGATCGGACTGGCGACGGCGCGCATCCTCAAGGGCTTCGGCTGCCGCGTGCTGGGCCATGATCCCTTCCCGGCGCCCGAGTTCGGTGCGCTAGGGACCATGGTTGACTTGCCGACCTTGCTGGCGGAATCGGACATCGTGTCGCTGCACTGTCCGCTGATGGATACGACCCGGCACATGATCAACCGCCACAGCCTGGCCGGCATGAAGCGAGGGGCGATGCTGGTGAATACTTCGCGCGGAGCGTTGATCGATACGCCGGCCGTGATCGCCGCGCTTAAATCGCGCCAGTTGGGGTTCCTGGCGATTGATGTGTATGAGCAGGAAGGATCGCTGTTTTTCCACGACCGCTCGGGCGATATCATCGAGGATGATGTGTTCCAGCGTTTGATGACGTTTCCGAATGTGCTGGTCACGGGGCACCAGGGGTTCTTTACTGTGGAGGCGATGCGCGAGATTGCGGAGGTGACGTTTGGGAATATTGAGTGTTTTATTGCAGGGAAGTGCAGCACTAACGAAATTTCTCCTTGATGCCTTCTGATCGACATTGCCTGAACCACCATGCCCGGCGCTCCTTTATGCGTATCAGCGTGCGGCTGAATTCGTGATCATGCTTAGATGCCACATGGAGCTACAGTGATAATTCCAAGCAGGTGTTTCCGCTCCCCGGGCTCCGACGCCGTCGTAAGTGAAAAGGAATCAGCGAATAGTCGATTTATTTATGAATGCGTTTAAGAATAACACCCATGGTTCCAAATGTTTTCCCTTCTCTACCTTTCCCCTTTAAGAATATTGGCAATATTAGATCTCCTCCTTTGGTGACCCACACCTCAAACGAATGTTGCTTACTTAGCGAAACCCATGAATAACTAACAGGTTTGACGTTAGTCCATAATTTTGCGCTTTTGATATTCTCAGCATGCCACTTAAAGATCTCTACGATCATAAAAGTATTTACCAATTCAGATTCATCGCCGCTGCAAACAAAGTTCCAATATCCTGTACACAGTTTTTTTTCTAAAGGCATTAGAAACGAAATGGACAGAGCCTCACCAACCGGGCCCTCGAACTTCATTCTCTCAGTGTTGTAACTGCCCGGCATCACGACCGCGCCATCGCAATCAATCGCCAATCTCTGCCCCACCGGAAATGATGCAGATTTTCGCTGCAACTGCGTATCCAAATCGCTTGGAATCTCGCTGAACTCTCGAAAATCGTACGCTTCTACACGCCACGTTCCGGCAAATTGAACGGCGGGGTTTTCAAATTTCTTCATGTGTGATTTTGCATTTGCAGAATTTAAGAGAAATATGATTGAAATGAAAGTAGGGACAATTATTCGCTTCATTTACGGCTCCTTAATTTTTCTTTTTTGCCTCCCATAGCGGCCAACAGATATTCATATTCTCGCACTGTTGGAGGTATTTCTTTTCCATTTTGGTGAATAATTGCCATAATTAAATCCATGTCTGGACTTCCTTTCTGATAACTATTCGAAAGAAGAGCCGTTTGCTGCTCAAGACTCAAGTTTAAAAATTTTTTACCATGATTCTGCGCAGCCAAGCCATCATATTTATCAATCGCTATCTTTAAGGCTTCTTCGTGTGCAACTTTATTTAAGAAATGTGACTCTTTCGCACTTAAAATCAGAGGATTTTCACGTAGAAATTTGCAAGCCTCACCTCCGAATTTTTGAAAATAAGGCCGAATTTTTTCGTGCAATTCACTCAGCTCTTTTTCAGAAATTTTTTGCGACCCCATATTCCCTGTCTTCATTTTTATCAAAAACGTTTGAGCCGACGATTGCCCCAGATCAACTCCAATTCCAATTGTGGCTCCCGATCTATTGTCTGGCTTTCCCTTGTAATAACCAGCAAGCCTCGGGATTTCTTTCGCTGTTGTTTTGGAATAAAATTTGATGGTTGGGCGATCGTTTTTTAAATATGGCCACCATGGTATATATGCAACAGTATGTTCCCCGCCTTCAAAAAAAGAAATTTTTTCAAAATCGATTTTTGTTCCGTAAGTTTCATTTATCTCTTCTCCCATAGATTTCGGGGCAATGATCTTTTTTGAAGTGTTGGAGGGGACACAACCAAAATGAGATACAGCACATTCTTTATTTGCTACAGCTTGGAGAATTCTTATTTTTTCGCCAATTTCCCTGGATAGAATACTCATGTCCGGATCTTTTTTCGCCAAACCGTTTCGTTGTTTATTTAACTTGGCCATTTCTAATCTGGCCAGCCTCGCATTTACTTGGCATGCCTTCGCTTCAGCAATCAAATTTCGCTCTTGTTGAAGCTCATACTTATCGGCCTCAGAAAGATTTTCTTCAGTTCTAGCCGGGCGGGACGAGATGGAAATTTTACGGGGCATGTCAAATAATTTCCTCTAGGTAAATCTCAATCCAATTCTTAGCATAATTTACATTATTGGCTTGTGCATGAAATAAGAAAAAGTTCGCAATGCACGCTACATCTTCATTGGAACAATTTAGCGTTTTTGCTTGCAGTACAATTAACCCCAACAACGAAATATCATCCAAATTTTGCATGTTCTCGTTATAGCAAGCGAAATAGATCCATTGCAAATCCGCTACTAACGCAACAGCTGGGTAGCTCGTTGCATTCGGGTAGTCACTCGTGTACCACGCACGAACCATCAGTTGTGTCCAGACCCGGCAGTCTCTCCGCATAGCTCTTCTTTCCTGATCCTCTGTGAACTCGATCATGGCTACCCTGTTCTGTATTGTTGAGTGCAGATATCTCGCACCTCGAACTGCATCATCCCTGGATCGAAAATCCGGCTGATCAGCGTTGTCTTCTTCCCTGCCAGCGCAATAATTTTCCCGCTACCGGCATCTTCAAAATAGATCGTGCGGCACACACTTCCAAAGAACTGGCCCAGCTGTTCGTTATTCGCCATCCTTACAAACCGTGCAAACGCCCGCGCGTCGTAATAGCGGAAGTAGCATTCCACTCCCTCGCTATTCCTGACGAAGCTGTTTTTCTTCAACTGAATTTTGAGCGCCTCGCACCCCGCATCGGATTCCACCAGCATCGTCACGCCCCGATGCCAGACCTGCTCGATGAATGCCGCCGCATCCGGTCCAAACTGCGCGCAGGGAATCAGGTACGGCGCCACGTTGCGTAGCGTGATTTCCTTGGTACCGCTATACAGGCACTCGTGCGTCACACCATCGCGCTGCAAATCGGACAGCAAACCGTTGTCCGCCGCCGCGTCATACAAGGCATATAGCGTCCCGCTACGCTCGCTGAGCAGCCCGTGTAACGCCTTACGCGTGGCGTCGTCCGTCATCATCATTTCCCTGGCTGGACCGTCATCGCGCCAGCTTCGGCGGCCTCGATCAGGCAGGTTTCGTCCTTGTCCTTCCCAAACAAAACCGTCATGCAGCCGCCGGTGATGATGCCGTGGCAGCTGACCCGGTCGCTCATGCACGCCGCCGGTTTGCCGTTGATCAGGACCGTCTTTTCGCCCTCGACGATGGTGTCGCGCGCGCCGTTGTGCTGGACCTTGTCGCCAATGCGCGATGCAGGCAGACTCCCGATCAGCACATTGACGCTGCCTTCCAGAATGGCGCCGCTTCCGCGCGGATGCGCCACGTCATCCGTTTGCCTGGCTGATGGTTTTCCCATTGCTGACACCTCCTCAAACTGAAACGATTAACTACCGCCGCCACCTTTGCCAGCGCCCTTCATCACTGCCGACGCGCCACCGACCACCGATCCCAGCACGCCGGCAATGGCGCCGACGTCGCCGTTTTTGACCGCTTTCGCTGTCTGCGCGAGATTCTTGAGTTCCTTGAATATGGCCAGGGGACTCATTTCTCCGCTCATCAGCTTTTCCAGGCCGGCATCCACGCCGGACGTGCCCGCACGTCCGCAATCGACCAGCGACGATCCCGCAGTTGCCGCTGTATCCGCAGGCGCTTCCTGCTTCGGCCCCGGCGCGGCCGGCGCGGCTTTGGCGGCGCCGCAATTGAGCTGCACCAGGCCACCATCGGCATTGATCTGCGCGCTGCCCTGCAAATGGATCTGGGTACCTTGCAAAAAAATGCTGCCATCGCTGCGCAGAACAATTTTGGCCGCGCCGCACACCAGTTCCAGATGCTCGCCCACCGACGTCACATGACTCTGGCCGATGGTCCGCGTTTCGGTTTTTCCGATACTGACTTCCTGCGTTTCGCCAATGGTCACCTTGCGCGATTTACCCACCGTCAGGAAGTCGCTCACTCCCACGGCGGTATTGCGTACCATCCCCACGATCAGCGAGTACGCAATGCCGATATTGGTCATGCGCGCCAGGCCGATATTTTCCAGATTGGCCATGCCGATGTTTTCCTTCTTCAGCTTCGCCACCTTGATCGACCAGTTTTTTCCGATCTTGTCGGTTTCGTTATTGCGCACGTGCTTGTCGCGGTTCTTGCCGATGGTGATGCGCTCGTTCTGATCGACCGTCTCGGTGCGGTTGCCGCCTATATGGATGGTTTCGTTCTTGCCCACGTCCTCATCGCGATGCTCGCCAATGCTGATGGTCTCGTTATGGTCTACCCGCTCGCTGCGGTTGCGATGAACCGTAATGGTTTCGTCGCGGTCGACCGTCTCCGTGCGGTCGCGCTTGATATGATTGGTTTCGTCGCGATCGACCGTTTTACGCCGGTCGTTGCCGACCCATTTGTCTTCGTCGTGCTCGACTTCGGTCAACTGGTCTTTTTCGGCGTGCAGCCAGAGTTGCTCCTCGCCTTTCTTGTCTTCGAATCGCAGCGCATTGGCGTTGTCGTACGCCCCGCCGGGCGTGGAACGGGTCAGGATGCCGGACTGGGTTTTGTTCTCGGGCAGCGTCCAGGGTGGCATGGTATTCACGTTCGGTACCATGCCGGTGATAATCGGCCGATCCGGATTGCCATCCATGAACTGCACCAGCACTTCCGTCCCGATGCGCGGAATGGTGGTCATGCCGAAATTGGCACCAGCCCATGGCGTTGCAACGCGAAGCCAGGTGGAGCTTTTCTCGTCATTACTACCCGCCCGGTCCCAGTGAAATTGCACGCGCACGCGCCCGTATTCGTCGGTGTGGATTTCTTCACCGGCGGGGCCGACCACGGTGGCGGTCTGGATGCCGTGAATGCGGGTGTCGCTGCTGTTATGCGCGTGCGGCGGGCGCCAGGTAATGATCTTGCGAATCGCCTTAAACCGGTTTTCATAATGCGATGGTGTGGCGGCGTGGCGGTGGTAGTTATTGCTCGCGCTGTGCTGGACTTCGGTAATCAGGAATTCGCGCGCCTGGGCATCGTCGCCGGTCGTGGCGGCATCGAAGTGGCCGCACAGCCGGAACCAGCGACCGGGCATGGCATGCCGGTTATTACCGCTGCCATCGAATTGCTTGCCGCCCGCTTCAAGCGCTTCGATCTGGCGCTGCGCGACTTCACGCGCATTGGCGCTGTTCTTGAAACCGTAAGCGCCGGCGTATTCGTACGATTCGATCTGAAGGACGTCGCCTTGCTGTTGCACCGTCGGCAGCGAGGTTGTCGCGGGTTGGCCGGTCTTGAAATCATAGGATGCCAGCGCCACGCTGCCCTGCGTAATCCGGCGCCCGGGCGACCATTCGCCAATGCCATCCTCTTCAGCCGATCCGCCATGGCGCTGAAAAGCCACATCGGGATCGCCATCAATGGCGGGCGCACTGGTCGAATCGTCCGAGAGCACCAATTTGTGACCATGTTCAGTATGCTCGAACCAGTACAAGATGCCCGCCGTAGCCCAGCGCCGTTCCAGGTAATTGCTATCGGTCTCGCCAAACTGGCAGGCGTCGGTCATCACCGTCGTGGCGCCGCCAACCCGCCAGTCCCAAGCGGCCAGGTTGCCGTAATCGCTGAATATGCTGGCGGTCTGCTGGTAAAGGGTGGTGTTATGAAACAGGTAGTTGTCCTGGCGCATACCCAAGTAGTTATACCAGGGGCCGAGGCGCGCCTCGTAATAAGAAACGCCGCCGTCGACCGTCTTCAGGCTGAATCCGAAAACAAGCCCGGTGAAATAGCGCATGCTGCCATCCTTGCGCACCAGCTGCACGCACAGCATCTTTCCCTGCATGCTTTTGAGCGGGATATTCGGGTCATCCGACAGCAGCTCGACAATGTACTCGAATGGACGGGACAATCCTTCCGATGCGTCGATCGCGTTGACCAGCAACGGCGCTGCCGGCCCGTCGTCGTGCGGAAACGAGAGCCGCAGCAGGCGGTCGTGCTGGCGGTCGCTGATGAGGTCGCGCAAGCTGTTCGGCGCTTCGCTCATGCCGGCGTCCTCCCCTGCGTCAGGTCATGGAGCGGGCTGCGGCAGGGGGCGACGAAGGCGGCGGCTGGCATGAGTATCCCGAAAATTGAACGATTGGCGAACGCGGATGTCTGACTTTAGGCTTCGCATGTCATCGCTCAGATGACCGAGCGCAAAGTTTCCATGAGGAATGTAAATCACGCTGGCCGTACGTGTCGGCGGGACTCAAACAGGAGGGGATTCGTGCGATAAATACGACAAATAGAAGACGTGCCAACGGCGGGGTGGTGCAAACAGCCTCACAGTCCGCACCCGTGCATGTTGCACCGGTGCGGATTGGCGATCAAGGCCTTAGCGCTTGCCGGCGTTCTGCTCGTTTGCATCGCCCACAACAGGCGGTTTGACTCCGGCGGCCGGGGCCGGTGTTTTGGCGCCCACCTTTGCCCCGCCAGGCGTTGCGCCATGTCCGGCGCCGCCTGCCGACGTGTGGTCGTTCGCTTCGCCCGTCACCGGGGCTTTGGCGCCTTTGGCGCCGCCCTTGGCGCCCGCCACGCCGGTCGCCGTGTGCAGGTGTTGTTCTACCGTCGGCAGCATTTTGGCGGCCAGGGCTTTGACGTCCGGGTCTTTGGCCTTGGCTTCAAATTTTTTCAACGCCGCGTGCACGGCCTTGTGATCGCCCACGCCCGCCTGGGCCATGTAGGCCTTGTCGAAGGCGTCGCCGTTCAGCTTGCCCAGCGTGGCGGCCATCGCCCTGTGTTTGCTGTCGAGCTCGGTTGGGAGTGTGATGCCTTTGGTTTGCGCCAGTTGCGTCACGTCGTTCAGGGCCTTGGTGTGGTCGTCAATCATTTGCTGGGCGAAGGTTTTGACTTGCGCACTCTGGCTGTTGGCCAGCGCCAGCTTGCCGGCCTCGATTTCCGCCATGTTGGCGCGCGCCATGTCGGCCACGATTTTCTGGTCCGCCTTGTTCAGCGCGCTCGCTGCGGGGGTGTTCATGGTCGCCGCGCCCGTCTGGGCGTAGCTGCTTACCGGCAGGGCGAAAGCGGTGGCAACGGCGGCGCCGAGTACATAGTTGATCAACGTCGTTTTCAGCATGCGGATCTCCTTGAATAGAAATAGTGTCATTGAAACAATAACGCTGCGGAGCCAGTCTAGCTGTGCAGGCATTTTCTGAGCGCTCGATAGCCAACACGCAAGCTTACTTTCTGGCTGGCGATGAATCGCAGCGGGCGCTATGTTCGCAAGGGGACAAAGGCGACGAGGAGATTAAAAGCGAGGGTCGTGAGGCGCCGTGCGCGCGCCGAGGGCGATAAGAGCCGAGGCTGGCGCGGCTATGCAGGTGTGGCGTGCGGGCACCGCGGCAGCGGCAGCCCTGCGATAAGACCCTGCGTACGCGGATGTGGGCGCGCAGCCTGCGCAGCTCGCACGCAACCGCACGCGAGTGACAAGCCTGCGCGGTCCGCCGCGACCACAAGCCGGCCGTCCTTCGCCGGCCTCAGATCCCGACCACGCTCTGGATGCAGGAATACAGCGTTTCCCATTCGAAGGGTTTGAAAATGTAGGCATCGGCGCCGGTCTTCAAGCCTTTCATGACCTGGTCGTCGGATACCTCCGAGGTCACCATCACCACCGGCGCCTTGGCCCAGCCCTCGTTGCGGCGGATCGCGGCCAGCAGGTCGAAGCCATCCTTGCCGGGAAGCCCGGGCAAGACGATGTCGAGCAGCACCAGATCGGGCGCTATCGCGGTTTGCACCACCGCCAGCGCATCGTTCATGTCGCCGACCGCATGCACGGTAAAGCCCTTCTCGCTCAGCAACACCACCAGCAATTCCGACAGTTCATCATCATCTTCCACCACCAGGGCGGTCAGCGCATGTTTGCTCACGCCCAATTGCGCCTTGTTCCCGTAAGAATAGAACCCGGTATTTTTCAACTCCGTGGCGCCGCGCCGCGCCTGGGCCCAGGCTTCCACGCTTTCTTGCGGGCTCAGCTCGGTCACGTCGAGGGTCGGCAGGATTTCCGAAAACTCGAATCCATCATCGTGCAAGGCTGCCTGCTGCCGGGCGGTGGGCAGGGTTTGCTGCGCGCCGCCAAACACGCGGATCAGGCCCTGTTTGGTGAGCGCGTCGAGTTCGCTGACGAGCTTGTCGAGCGACATCCCGCCGAGCGCGAGAAAATCGTGCACGCTGGAACGTCCGTTAATCATCGATAGCACGCGGGATGGATCGCGCGACAGGTTCTTGCACCCGTTTTTCAGCTCCGTCATGCCTTTGGAAGTCTTGCTGTAGATCGTCGATGTATCCATGATGTCCTGGTCCTGTTCCTGTTACTGCCTGATCTGTCTTTACGCTGCCGGCGCGGGCGGCGTCATGTGCGCAAGGGCTGCCAGGTCGGCGCCGATGTCATTCAGATTCTCGATGCTCCAATCGTTTTGGGCAAGCATCGTTTTGATCTTTTCCTCGATGCGGCGCGCCGCCAGCCCCATCTCGGGCGCGCCGAAAGTGCCGGCCGCGCCGCCCAGCGAGTGCAACAAGCGGTACAACTCCTGCCAGTGCGCGCTGTCGCTCATCTCGCCCTGGCACAGCGCATACGCCGCATTCATCTGCTCGAAACGGGCCGGCAGGCGCGTGCGGAAACCCTGCGCCAGCAAGGCCAGCTTCGCTTGCAGGTCGGTTGGCGCGCTCATCCCATGGCCTCGTCCCACAAGGCGCGCACCTGCACTGGCAATTGCATCGGATCGAACGGTTTGGCGATCACGCCGATGGCGCCCAGCGAGCGGTAATGCGCCACTTCGCTGGCCTGCACCTTGGCCGTCATGAAAATGACCGGGGTGGCGCTGGTGCCGGGCAGCTTGCGCAGTTCGGCCAGGGTCGCCATGCCATCCATCCCCGGCATCATGACGTCCAGCAGAAGCAGGTCCGGCTGGCATTCGGCCGCCGCCAGCAGCGCTTCGCGCCCGGAGCTACAGGTACGCAAAGTAAAGCCGCCGACCATCTCCAGCGCCATCTGGGCCACGGTCTGGATATCGGGATCGTCTTCGACGTACAGGACAAGGGAAAGGTCGGTCATGAAAGGGGCGTCCTGGAAAAAGGCGTTGATGGCGCCAGCGCCGCGAGCGGCAGTTCAAAGAAAAATTCGGTGCGCACGCCGCATTCGCTGACGAAATCAATGCGCCCGCGGTGCCGCTCGATAATCGCTTTCGAGATATTCAGGCCGAGGCCGGTGCCGCCTTTCGGACGGCTGTCCGACGCATCGGCCTGGGCGAATTTCTGGAAAATGCGCTCGCGGAACTGGACCGGAATACCAGGGCCGTGGTCGGTCACCGACAGGCGCGCATAGCCGGGCAGGCGCAGCAGGCGCACCTCGACCACGCCGCCGGCGGGCGCGAATTTGGCGGCGTTCGACAGCAGGTTGACGATCACCTGGATCAGCCGGTCGGAATCGGCGGCGACCATCAAGTCGCCGTTATCGGAGCGCAGGTCGAAACTGACGCGAAAGGGCGAGGCGAAGGCGTGGGTGGCGGCGATGGCTTGCTCGACCAGCGGCAGCAAGGGCTGCACCACCGGTTCGAAACGCATGTTCCCGGATTCGATTTTTTCGACATCGAGAATGTCGTTAATCAGGCGCACCAGGCGGTCGCAATTCTTGCTGGCGATATCGAGCAGGACCTTGGCGCGCACCGGTATTTCTCCCGCCGCGCCGCCGGCCAGCAGGCCGAGCGAACCTTTGATGGAGGTCATCGGGGTTCTCAGTTCATGCGAGACCGTGGAAATGAATTCGTTCTTCATGTTTTCCATTTTCTTGCGTTCGCTGATGTCCTGCGCGATGCCGACAAAGCCCGCCAGCGCATATTCATCGTCCCAGACGGCGGAAATCGACAGCAGCACCGGCAGGCGGCTGCCATCCTTGCGGATATAGGTCCATTCCGTTTCATCGGGAATGCCCGCGCGCGCCTTGGCGATGAACATGTCGGGGCCGGGACGGATCGGGCGCCCCAGTTCGAGCGAGAGCGCATGCACGCGCGCTTCCAGCTCGGCCGGGTCGTGCAGCACCAGCAGCGACGCCTGGGTGCGCATCTCGGCTTCGGAATAACCGAGCATGCGCTGGGCGCCGTCGTTGAACATGATGACCTGGCCATGCGCATTCACGTAAATGATGGCGTAGTTATTGCTGTTCAAAATCGCCTGCTGCAGGCTGAGCGTTTCCGCCAGGCGCCGGTTCAGGCGTTTCATTTCATCGGCATTGCGGCGCCGCGCCGAAATATCGCGGACCAGGCAGGTAAAGGCGCGGCGCCCGTCGATATGCATTTCGCTGACCACCAGGTTGGCCGGAAAACGCGTGCCGTCGCTGCGCTGCCCGACCACCTGGCGGTTGATGCGCACGCCGTCGCCGATGCCGTCGCGCGCCAGCACGCGCACATAAGCGCCGACGGCGGCGCGGTAATGCCGCGCGATTAACACGTCGAATGGCGCGCCGATCATTTGGTCGGCCCGGTAAGCGAACAGGCGCTGCGCCTCGGGATTGAAGGTTTCGACCAGGCCGTGATCGTCGATGGTGATGATGGCGTCGCCCGCGTATTCCACGATGGCCTGCAGGCGCGCTTCCTTTTCGCGGCTGATCCGGGTGGCCTGCTTGATGGTGTACACGTTCAGTTCGAGTTCGGCCCATTGCGCCAGGTCGCACAGGGTGGACAGATCGTCGTCGGAAAAGCCGCGCGAGACCTGGTCGATCAGGCACAGGGTGCCGACCAAAGCGCCGTTGGCGGCGCGCAGGGGAATGCCGGCATAAAAGCGGATATGCGGGGGGCCGAGCACCAGCGGATTATCGGCAAAGCGCGGGTCGAGGGCCGCGTCGGGAATAATGAAGGGAAAATCGCGCAGGATCGCGTGGCCGCAGAACGAGATATTGCGCGGCGTTTCGGGCACATCGAGACCGCGCCGCGATTTGAACCACTGACGCTCGCTGTCGACCAGGGTGAGCAGGGCGATCGGGCAGCCGAACGCGCGCTGGGCGGTACGCGTGATGCGGTCGAAGCGCTCTTCGGGCGGCGTGTCGAGGATATTCAGGCCGCACAGTGCGGCCATGCGCGCGCTTTCATCGGCGGGGACTGGGGCATCAAGCAAGATCATGGTTTCCAGGTATGGCGCCGGCCCCCGGACAATCAAGCCACGGGCGCTCAATACACGTCTGGCGCAGTCCCGCCGCTATCTTCCGCTTACGATTCTGATAGCTATCGGTAAGAATGAAATATACCTGATTCTCTCCCTTCATGGTGTCGCTTACACTAGGCAAGACGGGTGCCGGGCCGGCGTGTTCCAGCCCTGTGGTGTGTTTCCGCCGGGAAGTTATATATTAGTGAATACTGATCGGTTTACTATATTATCGCCACTGCCCGCACCTGCCGGCCCCTTATAAAAACGACGACACGAAGGAATTACATGAACATCACCTCCAAAGCATTGCTGTTTGCTTCATGCCTGTTTAGTGCGGTATTGCTGCAAGGCTGCGGCGCCACCAAAATCAAGGCTTCTTCGACCAATAATCCGCCGCCCGCCGAAGCGTTTTCGGCGTTCGGCCGCATCGAAGTACGGCCGGTGGTGTTCGGACCCGATGTCAGGGCCGATCCGGATGGGCTGAACAAGATCGAGGCGAATATTCAAAAAGACCTGTCGGCGTCGCTGCTGGAGTGGAACGCGCGCAAGGCCAACGGCCGCACCCTGGTGATCCAGCCCGTCATCGAACAGATGAGCTTCAAGCGCGGCGCCAAGCGCGTGTTCCTGGGGCCGCTGGCGGGCAGTTCCGGCGTGTTGCTGCGCCTGAACATCACCGACAACAAAGGCCGCACGATCGCCAATCCCGAATTCTTCCAGCGCGCCGGTGCCATGTCGGCCGGCTTTACCCTCGGTGTGCATGACAACCTGATGCTCACCCGCGTGGCCAACCTCGCCAGCCGCTATGTGATCAACAATTACAAGCGTGCCGAAGGCGGCGCGACCGGCGCCGACGAACAGGCGGTCGCGCAGTAAGCGGCAGCTGTCAAGCCAAACAAAAGCGGCCCCGCGCGGGCCGCTTTTCTTTGGGCGCCGTACAAACAGTTTGTTTGATCCAGTCGGCACAGCGCGGACCGGCACGGGTGGAAACTAGCTTCATGGCGGAGTAGCAAAATGGCAATGCACCAGCCTGCAAAGCTGGGGAAGCCGGTTCGATTCCGGCATCCGCCTCCACCTCCCAGCACGATCCGGCGAAAAGGACTTTGTTGATGAACCGATCCAGGCCCCACCACCCACTTCTGCCGGCGGCGCTGCTCGCCGGCCTGGCCCTGCCGCTGGCCGCGGCCAGCGCCCCTGCCGCCAGCGTTGCCGCGCAGAGCGCCAATTACCACTACTACGTCGCCAGCAACGGTTCCGATGCCAATCCCGGGACCGCGACCCAGCCCTTCGAAACCATCGTGCGCGCCTCCAGGGTCGCCCTGCCCGGCACCACCGTGCACGTGGCGCCGGGCACCTACGCGGGCGGCTTTCGCACCACCATGAGCGGCAGCGCCGGACGGCGCATTTCGTACATCTCCACCACGCGCGGCGGCGCCCGCCTGGTGCCGCCGCGCGGCTCGCTCACCAAGATGGCGTGGGAAAACCGTGGCGACTTCGTCGACATCGTCGGCTTCCAGGTCGACGGGCGCAACGCCCACGGCGGCGTGCGCTGGACCTACGGCATCTACAGCGCCGGCTCGGACTCGCAGATCCGCAACAACCACGTGCATCATGTCGGCCAGGATGTGCCCTGCACCAGCGCCGGCGCGGCCGGGATCAGCGTCGACAGCTACTACAAGGGCCGCCTGAGCACGGTCAGCGGCAACACCGTGCACGACATCGGCCCGACCGACTGTCGCTTCGTGCAGGGCATTAACATGAGCACCACCGGCAGCGTCACCAACAACGTGCTGTTTACCATCGGCGGCGCGGCCATCCAGATGTGGCACGACGCCACCAACGTCATCGTCAGCCACAACACGATCGCGCGTTCGATGACGGGCATCCTGGTCGGCGGCGGCGACCCCTATTACATCAAGGGGCCGAACGATTTCACCAACGTCCACAACAACATCGTGTACGACAATAAATACGGCATTTCGGAACAGGGATCGACCGGCCCGCACAACAGCTACCGTAACAACCTGGTGTATCTGAACGCCGCCGCCGACTGGCAATTGAACAATGGCCTCAAGCATCTGGGCACGGTGGCGCAAGCGCCCCAGTTCATGCGCTACGGCAAAGGCGCGCTGCCCGACTTCCGCCTGCGCGCCGGCTCGCCCGGGGTCGGCCATGGTACCGGCGAGCACGCGGCCACGGCCGACATCGCCGGCAAGCCGCGCGCCAGGGACGCGCCGATCGATATCGGCGCCTACCAGCGCTAGGCGGAGCGCCAAGGCGACGCGCTGGCAGCCTGCGCGGCGGGGGGAACGGCCGGGGAAATTGTCCCGGCTTTTTTGTTGGCGGGCGCACGCCGCGGGAGCTTCGATCCGTACGGCAACAGCGTGCAGGGAAACAGTTGTCTTCTGTAGAATCGGCCCACTCTCATCTTCGCGCCGACGCTTCTCATGACGACTACCCACTGGTTCATCCTGATCGGCTGCCTGATGCTGGCGCGGGGCCTGATGGCCACCAGCATTGCCCGCCTGCCGTTCACGTCGGCCATCGTCTATCTGGGCGTGGGGCTCGGGCTTGGGCCGATGGTGCTGGGCATTTTTTCCTTCAGCCCGGTCGAGCAATCGCACCTGCTCGAAACCCTCACCGAAATCGCCGTACTGGTCTCGCTGTTCTCGGCCGGGGTCAAGATGCCGGTGCCGATCTCGCGCCAGCGCTGGATGCCGGCAATCCGCCTGGCCTGGGTCTCGATGAGCCTGAGCGTGGGCCTGATCGCCGCCTTTTGCTACTACGTGCTGGACTTGCCGCTGGGCGCAGGCGTGCTGCTCGGCGCCATCCTCGCGCCCACCGACCCGGTGCTGGCGACCGACGTCCAGGTGCGCCATCCGGACGACCGCGACCGGCTGCGCTTTACCCTCACCTGCGAAGCGGGCATGAACGATGGCTCGGCCTTCCCCTTCGTGATGCTGGGCCTGGGTCTGCTCGGCGCGCATGAACTGGGCGACTTCGGCTGGCGCTGGGTGCTGGTCGACGTGCTCTGGGCCACCCTGGCCGCGATCGCCATCGGCACCCTGGGCGGGGCGGCGCTGGGCCGCATCGGATGGATGCTGCGCGGCAAAGACCCCAAGCACGAAGTGCTCGACGACCTGGTCGGCCTGGGCCTGATCGGCGTCGTCTACGGCTTGAGCGTGGTGTTCGTGGCCTGGGGTTTCCTGGCCGTGTTTTTCGCCGGCGTGGCCTTGCGCCAGACGGAACTGGTGTTGTCCGGCGCCCACAAGGACCGCCAGGGCTTGCTGGTGCCCGAAAAGGCAAGGGACGATCCGGGCGCCGAAGCAGCGCCGGTCGGGGTGCCGCTGACCGTCAGCGCCGAGTCGCTGGTGTTCAAGGAGCATCTGGAACGCCTGTCGGAACTGACCCTGGTGCTGCTGCTGGGCGGCATGGTGTCGATGCACGACTGGAACTGGCGCAGCGTCGGCACGGCCCTGTTCCTGTTCGCCGTGGCAAGGCCGCTGAGCGTGATGATCGGCCTGGCCGGCTCGGACAGCTCGATGCGCATCCGCGGCATTACCGCCTGGTTCGGCGTGCGCGGCATCGGCTCGCTGTATTACCTGATGTATGCCCTCAACCACGGCCTGCCGGCCTCGCTCACGCGCGAGCTGATCCAGATTACGGTGGTCGTCATCATGCTCTCGATCGTCGTGCACGGCACCAGCGTCAAGCCGCTGCTCGATCGCTTCTGGAAGCGCAAGCGGCAGTAAACCGGGCGCCGGCGCGGCCATCGCGGCGCACCTGCGCCAGGCCAAACCGGGCCGGCGCGACGCGCCTAGAATCGAACTCCTCCGTAGTATTTTTCAACGAGGCGGTGACGGTCATGGCTACTTTACCCAGTGCATCTTTAGCGTGGCTGGCGGCCACGCTCACCCTTTCCTGCGGCGCCGCGATGGCGCAGCCGCGCTTCCCGGACGACCTGGCCCGCTTCGGCATCGCCGACAGCGCCTGGCTGACCGAGCCGCCGCGCTACTACACCGGCGCGGCCGCCCGCATCACGAAGCCGGCCGCGGTCGGACTCGGACGCGAGCTGCGCCTGTCCTCCAGCGCCTGGTGGGGCATGGCTAACGGCAACGACAGCAACTACGCGGTGGGCGGCCTGACGATCATGCTGGGGCACGACGGGGCCTCCGCCGCGCCGCTGGAAATGGCGCGCCTGCTGGCACGGAGCGCCCTGGACACGCCCTTGCCGCCGTTCGCCACCAGCTCCTGGTCCTCGTCCTCGTCCCCGACCTGCGTGGTGCCGTGGCTGCAATGCGCCGCGTTCGGCAGCCTGGAAGCGCGCATGCGCGAGCAACATGCCTTCCTGAACGGCCGCCATGCCGGCGACGACGCCATGGCGGGCCGGCGCAATTTTGTACGCGCCCTGAGCGCCGGCATGCGCTTCAATTTCCCTTACACGCGCACCGGGCAGCACGGCCCCTGGTTCCTGCAACTGCGCGTGTCGCGCCGTTCGTCGGAGTTCAAAAGCACGCTGCCGAGGCCGCGCCGCGCGGGCCTGTCGTTGACCATGGGCACCGAGTTCTGATCTATACTTGCTGGCATTACTCCACAGGAAAGCGATCATGCGCAGGTTCTCGATTGTACTGACGCCCTTGCTGCTGGCCGGCTGCATCAAGGGCTCGGCCACCTACTACATTACCGAGAGCAGCAACGAGCACGTCATCACCGTGCGCGCCGAGCAGGAATACTTCTGGAAGAAGCAGATGACGCTCACGCTGGTGACCTCGCACATGCCGGAATGCCAACGCGCGTTTCCGATGGAAAGCGTGGCGCTCGACGAGGTGTCGGTCGAACTGTTCGCGAACGGCGACGACGTCTATTCGGTGCGCTCGAGCGGCGAGTTGATCCAGATCGATACGCTCACCTGCACCCAGCTGGCCGAGCCGAAGCCGACTGCGCTGGGGCAGCCGGTCGGCACCTTTTTCATCGATGAAAAAACAGTGACGTTCGAAAAGGCAGCCGCAGCGGCGCCCGCGGCGCCTGGGGCTGCCGAACCGGCGCCAGGCTAACGGCGTCCCAGTACCTTGTGCAGGGCCGCGACGGTGGCCGGGCGGCCGGCCTGCTCCAGCGCGACTTCCAGCAACATCGGTTCGCCGGGCCGGCGCGCCGTCCACTGGGTAAAATATTCATGCACCGTGCGCCAGGGCGGGAAGCCCTCCGGCACGCCGCGCCAGGCGCTGCCAGTTTCCAGCAAGTACAACACTGCGCAAAACACATCGTACAAGTCGTGCTTGCGCGGACGCGTCTTGCGGCGCGCCGCTTCCAGCATGCCGCGTACCGCTTCAAACTCTTCGCGCGAAACGTCGCTCGCGAACTCGGGTCGTGCCATCGTCTTTAACCTCAAATATCATTTGAGGGTCTGATCTGGAACAGGTTCCCTAAATTTATTCCTTGACGTGCGCCGACAAGGACTTTCTTACTATTTCGACTTGCTCGCTGGCACCATTCCAGCCGATCAGCTTGCTCAACATGCGTTTGCGCTGGGCGCCGTTGCGGCCACAGTTGGCGTCGAGCATGCCTTCCAGCTCGGGCAGCAGCGCGGCGGCGACGGCGCCGATGCGGCCGGCGTCGGCCGGTGTGGCCTCGAGCAGCGCCAGCAGGAAGGTGGCGCCCCATTGCAGGCGCGTGGCCGGGCCGCCGGACTGTTCCCAGGCGCGCTGGTACCAGTCGAGCATGGCGACAGTGTCGCCGCGTTTTTTGGCGACACTCGCCAGGTTGTGCATGAAGTAGAACGGCGCCAGCGAGCAGGCCACGGCCGCCAGCAGCAGGCCCTCGGCCTCGTCCGGCAGGCCGGCATCGACCAGCAGGCCGGCTGCGGTGTTGAGGATCTGATGGCGCCGCACGTGGTCATTGGCGCTGGCCAGGGCCATGCCGATACGCACGTTGAGCGATGCCGCGTCCAGCCCGGCAACAGGGCTGCCGAGGCGCGCCATGCGCACCCGTACGCGCAAGGCGGACAGTTGATCGTCCGGGCTCAGGGCGTCGGATGATTCCAGCTGCTCTAGCGCGTCCGACCATGCCGCCGTCAATGCCAGGCGCGGCGCCGACTGCGGCGCGGTCAAGCCGCGCACCAGGTCGACCGCGTAGCCGGTCACCAGGTCGACCTGCGCCAGCACCGCTTGCGGGTCGGCCAGCGTGCCCAGCAGCATGGCGCTGGCCTGGTGCTGGTCCGGCGCGGCCTTGGCCGAGACCGCCGCGTGCAGCGCGTGCCATGCCAGGCGCAGTGCCGATGCGGGCTCGTCGCAAGCCGCGCGCAAGATGGCCAAGGTGGCGGCCAGGTCGCGGCCGGCCAGCAACTGGTCTTCGTCGGTATCCCAGGAATACCACGCCAGCAGGCGCCATTCGTCGGCCGACAGCGCGCGCTGGCCCGACAGGGCGGCCTGCAGCGATTCCGACGCGGTCAACGGCGCCGCCAGCGCCAGTTGCAGCAGGTGAAGGAAGCGCGGCCCTGTCAGTTCGCATGGCAGGCGCGTGATTTCAGCGCCGTCGGGGCGGTACAGCACCAGGGTCGGATAGCTACGCAGTTGCAGACGATCGGCGGCGCGCTGCGCGCCGGCAGCATCGCCATCAATATGCAGTGGGACGAACGCAGTCCCCAGCGAGGCAAAGCCGGGCTGCGACAACACCGACGCCTTGAGCCGGTTGCAGGGCGGACACCACATGGCTCCCCAATACAGGAACACCGGCCTGGCCGTGGCGCGCGCGTCGGCAAAAGCGGCGTCGGCATCGTGATGCCAGCCGATGACGGTGGTTGTCTGCGTGTTAGCGTCGTTCGCCATATTCCGGTTCCGGGAGTGTTGAAAATGGCGAAAGTATATCGAAAACAGGGGCATGCCATCGGGCTTGCCCGGTGCTACACTCGACGCCTTTCCAGCCTCCGAGTTTCGCCATGCAAGCACGCATCAGGATCGCCGTCATCGCGCTGGGCGCCACCGTGCTGGTGCTGGGCAGCGCCGTGGGCATCGTGGCGGCGCGCTTCGACCCGAACGCCTACAAGAGCGCCATCGTCGAGCGGGTACACGAAAAGACCCGGCGCACGCTGACCATCGGCGGCGATATCCGGCTGGCGCTGTATCCGCGCCTGGGCGTGAACCTGGGCAAGGCGAGCCTGTCGGAACTGGGGGGCAAGGGCGAATTCGCCGCACTCGACAGCGTGCGCCTGTCGTTCGCGCTGATGCCGCTGCTGCTGCGCCAGGAAGTCGTGGTCGACCGCATCGAACTGCGCGGCATGCGCGCCACCCTGGTGCGCCAGATCGATGGCAGCATGAATATCGACGACCTGACCGCCGCGCGCGTCAAACATCCCGGCCAGCAGGCGGGCGCGGCCGGCAATGCCGGCGCCGGCCCGGCCAAGGTCCGCTTCGCGGTCGACAGCATCCGGGTCGACAACGCCCACCTGCGCTTCGACGACCGCAAGGCTGGGCGCGTGTTCGACATCGCCCGCCTGAACATCGATTCCGGGCCGATCGCGCACGGGGTGCCGAGCCGGGTTGCGCTATCGGCCAATATCGGCGTCGACAAGCCGGCGCTCAACACCGTGCTCATTTTCGAAAGCGGCTTTTCGCTCGACCGCGACACGCGCCGGGTGGCGATGACCGAGCTCGACGCCAATCTCGACCTGTCGAGCCGGGCCGGTATCGAGTCGCGCGCCAAATTGAAAGGCAGCATCGAGATCGACTTCGGCAAGGAAGCGATCGCCGCCGCGCTCAAAGGCAAGATCGACGACAGCACCGTGAGCGGCAAAGGCGCGCTGCGCGGCGGCCTGCTGCAGCTCGACATCGATATCGACCGGGTCGACCTGGCGCGCTACCGCGCCCGCACGGGGACGGTGGAGGTGGCGCCGGCTAGCGCATCGGCGACCGCGGCGGCTAGCGCGTCGGCTGTCGATACGGCAGGCGCCAGCGCGCCGGACCAGCCCATCGACCTGTCGGCGCTGGCCCGCCTGCGCGCCAGCGGCACCTTGCAAGTGGGCGAGCTGACCGTGGGCGGCCTGCGCGCCGCGAACGTGCATGCGGTGTTGCTGGCCGACGCAGGCAAGACCACCATCAAGCCGCTCTCGGCCACGCTGTACGGCGGCAACGGCACCGGCGCGCTGAGCATCGATTTCACGGACGACGCCGACACCCCGCGCATGACGCTGGTGCAAGACTTGCGCGGCATCTCGCTCGGCCCCCTGTTGCTAGACGCCACCGGCAAGACGCCACTGAGCGGCCGTGGCGACGTCCAGCTCGACCTGGACACGCGCGGCGCCAGCACCACGGCCCTGCGCGAAGCGCTCGCAGGCACGGCGGCGCTGCGCCTGCGCGACGGCGTCATCGCCGGCATCGACCTGGGCCGGCTGGTGCGCGAGGCCAAGGCGGCCGCCGGCGTGGGCAGCGAGGCGGAGTCGACCGGCTTTGGCGAACTGAGCGCGAGTTTCCGCATCGAGCGCGGCGTTGCCCAGAATACCGATTTGACTGCGAGCACGGCGCTGCTGCGCATTGGCGGCGAAGGCCAGCTCGACCTCGCGCACGCCACCATCGATGCCCGCTTGCGTTGCACGGTGATACCAGGCCTGGCCGGCCAGGAGGGTCCCGCCATCGGCGCCTTGGGCGGGCTGACGGTACCGGTCGCGCTCAGCGGCCCGCTGGCGCAGATGACGTGGCAGGTCGATGTGGCCGCGCTCGGCAACGAAGCGGCGCAAAAGACAGGCGCCAGCATCCCAACTGGCGGCAAGGAAAAACTGAAAGACCGCGTCAAGGACGCGCTCGGCGGGCTGTTTCCCCGTTGAACGTGGCGGGCACGCTACAGCGCCCCCTTTTGTTGAGCAAACCTGTGCCGTCGAGGTCGCCTTTGGGCTAGCGTCGGAGATAGCAAACCCCTTGCAAACTCATCGGGAGGATCTATGTTCGGCAGCACAGTCCTTGAAGTGGCGGTTGGCCTGACCTTTTGCTACGCGACAGTGGCATTAATTGTCAGCACGGTGCAGGAAGCGCTGGCGTCGGCGCTGAAACTGCGCGCACGCGGGCTGCTCGAAGGCATCAAGAGCATGCTCAACGATCCGGATTTCACCGCCCTGGCGCGCACCCTGTACGCGCACGCGCTGGTCAATCCGCACGGCAACCCGGCCCAGCCGGGGCAGGAACACATCGGCGCCAAGCCGTCCTACATCAAGCCCGAGCATTTCGCGATCGCCCTGATCGACGCGGTGCAGTCGATTCCGGGCGACTACGACCAGCTCGGGCGCGACATCGACGCCCTCCCGGACCCGCAAATCAAGCGTGCGCTGCAGAGCATCTACCAGCGCGCCGGGGGCGACATGGCGCGTTTCCAGGCCTCGGTGGAAAGCTGGTTCGACAGCGCGATGGAACGCGTGTCGGGCGTCTACAAGCGGCGTTCGATGATGATCAGCGTGTTGCTGTCGCTGCTGCTGGCGGCGCTGTTCAACATCGACAGCATCCACCTGTTCCGCACGCTGTGGGCGCACCCCTCGCTGGCGGCCCAGATTGGCGCGGCCCCGGCCACGCTGAACCCGCAGGCGCTGCAGATGCTGTGGGCCTTGCCGATTGGCTGGGAACAATTTCCACCGGCCCTGAACCGACAGTTCGCACTCAGTGTCGCCGGCTGGGCGCTGACCGCCTCGACAGCCTTGTTCGGCGCCCCGTTCTGGTTCGACCTGATGAAGCGCACGGTCCAGATACGCGGCACCGGGCCGAAGCCATAGGGCCGGCGCCAGCCCCGCTGCCTGGACGTGTCAGGCCGGGCGGTGGGCGTCGACCAGAATGGTGGAGACGGAAAAATGCGGTACGCGTTCGGGCCATTCGTCATGCGGCCCGAACCAGCGCGCTTCGATGATTTCGCTCGGGTCGACCTGGATCTCGCCGTCGCGGCCCCGGTGTCGCCCCGGTGTCGTCGCCCCGGTGTCAGGTCTGACTCGCCCCGGTGTCAGGTCTGACATTCCGACACGGTCTCATCGGTGCAGCCCCGGTGTCAGGTCTCTTAAGCAAACACCATAAGGACAGCGGTTTTCATATCTGCCAGTTATATAAGGTGCTTGCTTCGGCGCGATTTTCGGCGCACCCCGCCGATTACTGCGCTGACATTCAGACACCAGCTGAACATTGCAAACCAGCGGTTCCTGTTTTTACAGATGGGGTCGTGTCCGAATGTCAGACCTGACACCCACGGGTCAAGCGGTTCCTGTTTTTACAGATGGGGTCGTGTCCGAATGTCAGACCTGACACCCACGGGTCAGATGGGGTCGTGTCCGAATGTCAGACCTGACACCCACGGTACTGACACCCACGGTAGATACGCGGCACCGGGCCGAAGCCATAGGGCCGGCGCCAGCCCCGCTGCCTGGACTTGTCAGGCCGGACGGTGGGCGTCGACCAGGATGGTGGAGACGGAAAAATGCGGCACGCGTTCGGGCCATTCGTCATGCGGCCCGAACCAGCGCGCTTCGATGATTTCGCTCGGGTCGACCCGGATCTCGCCGTCGAGATAATCGGCGGTGAAGGCAATCATCAGGGAATGCGGAAACGGCCACGACTGGCTGGAAAAATACTGCAGGTTGTGGACCCGCAAGCCGACTTCTTCGAACACCTCGCGGTGCACCGCTTCTTCCACCGATTCTCCCGCTTCAAGGAAACCGGCCAGCGGCGTGAAGCGCTTGGCAGACGATGCGGTGTGCAATGCCAGCAAGACATGGTCGCCCTTGCGGATCAGCACCATCATCGCCGGCGAAATGCGCGGATACGCCATCATCCCGCAGGCGCCGCACACATAGCAGCGCTCGCCCGCCTTGAGCTGCATCGGCTGGGCGCAGGCGCCGCAGAACCGGTGCGTGCGCGCCCATTCGGCAATCTGGCTGGCGCGACCCGCCACACTGAGCAAGTCTTCATCGAGCGCGCCGAACAGCGAGCGCATGCTGCGCCAGGCGTAACCCGGCAAGGCCAGCTCCTCATTGTCGCACCAGAATGTCTGGCAATAACGCTCTCCCAACAGGCCAACCGGATGGGGTGCGCCGGCCAGATTCAGCCGCACCAGCTCGTCTGCGCAAGGCATGGCCAGATCCGCCTCGCGCAGCAACAGGCGGCTGCCGTGGAACACAAACGTGAGCGGGTCAGGATGGGATTGCGCCGTAATCAGCGGCGTAAAAGACGAGGGCATTTGCAGCATGCGGCCAACCTTGGATGTTGTGGACTGCAGGCAGCATACCGCATTTTCAAAGCACAGATTGCGCGGCCATGGTGATGTCACCCGCACCGGATACGATCTGCATCAAGCCGCTGCGCGCCGCGCTGAACGCAAACGCGCGCGCTGTGTCCTATCCCTGGTACGAACGGCGCCGCGCGACGGCGGCACAGACACTCCCATGAATGACGCCGGGCCATGACATCTTCCTGGTTACACCAGCACGACAGCAACAGCGTAGTCATTTTCCGCGCGCTCCAGCTTGGCGATATGCTGTGCGCGGTGCCGGCCCTGCGCGCCTTGCGCGCGGCCATGCCACGAGCGCGCATCAGCCTGGTCGGCCTGCCCTGGGCGGACCAGTTCGCCAACCGCTTCAGGCGCTATATCGACGAGTTCATCGCGTTTCCCGGTCACGAAGCGTTTCCCGAACAAGCGGCCAGGCTCGACCAGCTGCATGACTTTTACGCGGGCATGCGTGCGCGCCGCTTCGACCTGGCGCTGCAGATGCACGGCAATGGCCAGTACAGCAACGCCGTGGTGCGGGCCTTCGGCGCGCGCGCGATGGCGGGCTTCGGAGCGGTTGCGGGCGGCGAGGATGAATGCCTGATTCGTTTTCCGGAAACCGGGGCGGAGCCGCTGCGGCTGCTGGAGCTGACCACCGGGCTCGGTGCGCCGGCCTGCGGTCCGCAGCTCGAATTTCCGATCACCGAGGCGGACGAGCGGGAGCTCGAAGCGAGCGGCGTCACGCGCGCCCTGGCGCCGGGCAGCTACGTGTGCATTCATCCCGGCGCGCGCTCGGCCGACAAGTGCTGGCCGGCCGCACGATTTGCGGCAGTGGCGGACCAGCTTGCGATCGGGCCGGGGCTCACCACGGTGCTGACCGGCTCGCCCGCCGAGGCGCCGCTGACGGCTGCCGTGGGGCGCCTGATGCGGCGCGCACCGGTCGATGCGGCCGGGCCGCTGTCGATCGGCGCCATGGCGGCCTTGATGAGCCACGCGCGCCTGCTGATTTGTAACGATACGGGGGTGTCTCATATTGCGGCCGGACTCGGGCTGCGCAGCGTGGTTATCTTCAGCAAGGCCGATATCCGCCGCTGGGCGCCGCTCGACCAGCAATTGCACCGTTGCCTGTGGGACCCGTTCGGCGAGCAGGCCCAGACCGTGATCGATCAGGCAAGGGCCTTGCTGATGCTGCGGTAAGCGCAGGCAGACGGGCTTGCATCTGCATGCAGCGCAATGGTGTGCGTTGGTGTACACGTCATGTACACGTCATGTACACGTCAGCTTCGCCTATTGGCGCCAAAGGTTCATGGTTGCCTGTCACCCCCTGGCGGTTCGCGCCGCCCCGTCGTTCGCGCGCCAATCCACGCTACCTCCTTCACGCAGCAACTCAAGCGCCAGCGCATTGACCTCCTCCTGCGTCACGTCGTCGACAAAGCTGGCGTCGTGCGCACAGCGCCGCTGAATGTTCTCTTCGCCGCAGACCGCACAATGCACCCGCAGCGACACCGCCGCGCGATGGCCTTCCTGCCTGAGCGGCCCGGATTCGATCAGGTTGGTCAGCCAGTAAATGCCGACGGCGGGCGTGCCGATCGCCAGCGCCAGGTGCAGCGGGCCGGTATCGTTCGATACCACCAGCGCACTGCGCGCCAGTATCCCGCACAGCGCACCGAGCGAGGCCTTGCCACTCAGATCGATCGGCGGATAACGCATTGCCGCCACGAGCTCGCGCGCCAGCGCCGCCTCCTGCGCGTTGCCATTGACCGCCACCAGCGCGCCCTCCCGCGCCAGCAGGTCGCCGAGCGCTGCGAAACGCCGCACCGGCCAGCGCCGGCGCGGGTCGGTCGCGCCCGGCTGCAGCAGGACCAGCGGCCGCGCGCTCCCACGTGGCAGCAGGCGCGCCGCCTGCGCCAGGTCGTCTTCGGTGACGTGCAACTCGCGCCGCATCGGCCACGCCGCCGCACCGGCCAGGGCGGCCACTTCCAGCAATTGCAAACGCCGGTTGACCAATCCTTCGTGGCGGACGTTGCGGTCGAGCGGCTCGGCGTCGGCCGTGCACATGCCCACGGCGAGGCGCGCGCCAAGACGACGGACGAAGGGATTGGCATGGCGTCCGCCACCGAACAACTGCACGGCAAGATCGATTCTTGCGGCGCGCAGCGTTTCCACGAAAACGTCGGCGGCACGCGGGTCGGCTTCTCCCTGCATGCTCATGCCGGCGGTCGGCGGCATGACCGACACCGCATCGACCGGGCCCGGCCGCCCTTGCAGGAATGCCGCATGCCACGCAAGGCCGATGTACACCACGTGCGCCGCCGGATAACACTGCCTGAGCGCATGCAAGGCCGGCAGGCAGAACACAAAATCGCCCAGCGCGTTGGGACGCAGCACGGCAATGGTGCGCACGTCGGCCAGCGGGGCGCGCTCCACGCCGCTCATGGCAGCACCCTGGGCGCATCGACCCGGCGCGACACCACCGTGGTCGGCAATTCCATATGATAGGCGCCCGATGGAATGATGCCGCAGCCGCCAGAGCGCGCCATCACGCGCAGTTGTGCCAGCACATCTTCGCCGCAGTGGTCCGGCGGCAGCACGCTCCAAAAATCGAAGCCGCCGGCCGCGCGCAGTTTTTCCGTATCAAACAAAACGCAGCCGCCGATCCATGCGACCCGGTACGCGCGCGTGGCGTCGCGCCCGATGCCCAGCCGCCGTTGCACATGGAACAGGTTGGCCGCACTGTGCAGGTGATGCCGCTCCCACGCGCCGCCGCCCGGCGCAATTGTTTCCGGCTCCACCTGCCCGTCCCAGAAGTCGATGGCTTGCTGATGCGGCCGGAAGTCGTGCGCGTGGCTGAGCCCGTGCAAGGCGCTGCCGACGAAGCCGCAACGCTGTTGCCGCATGGTGCGCGCCATGCGTTCGACCAGGTCGCTTTCGATGATGACGTCGTCGTCGAGAAACAGGCAGTAAGGCGCCGTTACTTGCGCCAGCAAAAAAGCGCGCTGCTCGGCCATGCCGCGCCGTGGCAGGTGGCGCAGCAGGTCGACGCGCAACTCTTGCGCCGCCATGTAGCGCAGCACGGCGCGCACTTCGCCGCTGGCGGCGGCGCCCTCGCCATCGGACTGGTCGGAGACGACGATGCGCAAGTGGCGCTGCGTTTGCGCCGCCAGCGCCGTCAGCGTCACCGCCAGCGCCGCCGCGCGATTGCAGGTCGGTACCAGCACGTCGATGGCGTCGTCGCTCATGGCGCCGCCCCGCTGCCCTGCCGCGCGGGCGCCGCACCGTACAGCCAGGGATTGAGCGCGGGATCGTTGTACATCTTGAACTGGCGGTAGACCTTGAAGTAAGCAAGTCCGCCGGCGGCTTCGGCCAGCAGGCGATCAAGGCAGCAAGCCAGGTCGTGCCGCTGCGCCACCAGGCGCTGCAACTTGGCCGTGCAGGCGGCCACATGCTCCGCGCCCGCTTCGCTGCGCCGCGTCTGCGCGTGCATATGAAAAATTTTGAGCGCGAGGATGGACAGCCGGTCGATCATGGCGCCCGCCGTCTCGCTGCTCAGGCGCGCGCCGGCGTGAAGCGTGATGCCGCCCAGCTGCGCCAGCAAGGCTTCGTCGATGAATTCGACCGCATCGTTGCGCAACTGGTTGTGCTGGTCGATCAGGCGCTTGCTGGCGGCAATGGCGGCGCTGCCGGCATCGGTGCGGCGGGCGCGGTCTTCTTCATCCCACAGCAGGCGGTTGTGACGGTGATTGGACTCGATCCAGCGCCACAAGCGCGTGTTCGCCGGCACCGGCAAGCGGGCGTCGGCCAGCCTGGCGTCGTGCCACTGCACCAACGATACGGCGTCGACATGCTCGAGCATCGCACTCTCCTTGGGGAAAACACCCGGATGCCAGCGCAACCGTGTACAGCTTGGAGTGGTGCGGCGTGCGCGAAGTTCCGCGCGCCGGTTTAAGCGTCGTCAATGTCTCCTTTCAATGCCTGGCGCAGGTTCACGCCAATCTGCCAGCCTTGCTATGCCGGTTGCGCGATCGCGTGGCGCGACAGCGAACGCTCCAGTTCGGCCATGCCGGCCGGCAGGTCAAGGCTGGCGCCGCCGGCCTGCATGCTCGAACCGAAGGCGTGCAAGGTGCGGAACAGGTTGTGCGCGCGGCTTTGCTCGCCCATCTGGCCGATCCGCAAGATGTTCAGGCCGAAGGCGCCGGAAATTTCGACCTTGTGCACGCGCGACATGTGCGCGCGCACCACGTCGGACGAGACGTGATCGGGCGTGACGATGCCGATGACCGAATTGAGCCGGTGCTGCTTGGGCACCAGCAAGTCCAGCCCGAGCGCTTCGATGCCGGCCTGTAGCGCTTCCGAGCATTGCTGGTGGCGCGCGAAACGGCGCGGCAAGGTTTCGGCGCACACCAGGCGCAGCGCTTCGTGCAGCGCCAGGATGCCGGACACGGGCGCGGTGTAGTGATATGACTTCTGGTTCCAGAACTGGTCGGCCAGCTGCGCGTCGAGGCACCAGTGAAACGGCTGGTGGGTGCGCGTGGCAATCTTTTTGGCCCAGGCATGTTCCGAAAACGCCAGCAGGGACACGCCCGGAATCGAGGACAACCCTTTCTGCCCGCCGGTAATGACGGCGTCGACTTGCCAGGCATCCATGTCGAGCGTCATGGTGCTGAGCGTGCAGACGGCGTCGACGATGACCAGGCAGCCGTGCTCGTGCGCCATGCGGGCGATGCTGCCCAGGCTGTGGTTGCAGACCGTGTTCGAGGTCTCGCCCTGCACCAGGGTAATGGCCGCGTAGTCGCCCTTGGCCAGTGCGCGCTGCACCAGCTCGACGCTGGCGCTTTCGTTGTTGTCGATGTGCAGCAAAGTCGGCTCGCCGCGCACGCGGCTGACCATCTCGGCCATGCGCTTGCTGAAGTAGCCGTTGCAGATGCATAAGACCTTGTCGCCCGGATGGACCAGGTTGGCGATCGCCATTTCCATCGCCGCCGAGCCCGGCCCGCCGACGCCCATCACATGCGAGGAACGGGTCTGGAACACGTAGCGCCCCATCTCCTTCACCTGCGCGATGACCTGGTTCATGGTGTCGCCCAGGTGGTTGATGACGATCGAATTGGCGGCCGCCACGGCCGGCGGAATCGGCACCGGACCGGCGCCCATCATCAATAAGGGTTCATCCGGCAGGATGTGTTCGAGCGGGACGATGTCGGGAACGCGGATTGCCTCAAGCATTGAATGACTCCTCATAAGGATGTGTTAGGGATCATTCATCATAGCTTGCAATCGATTAACAAGTTTCCGATGAGGATTTTTAGCGCCGGCGGCGGGGCGCTCGCCGTCTGTTTTATGCAAACCGGATCACTTTTTCTTCCCCAGTATGATTCAGATCAATAATCTGTCGAATATGCGTAAATACAACCATGAGATGTGCCTTTTGGCATAGCACTGCGGATTTTCCATTACCTTTGCGCATATTTAATCGGCATCAGCACAATAAACAGGCAGACGATTATGACGAGGGGATGACAATTATGGTCTTTTTACCATAACAATTAATGTTCAATTAATTAATCAGGGAGCCTCGCCAGCGCTGCGACTTGTTCCCCGCGCGGCTTCCCGCCGATGCGCAAATTTTCAACATCCCAATTGGCGCAACAACAACAGCGTGAAATAGAAGCGAAAACCAAAACCTTTTAAATTCAATCACTTATACCACTTTCTTATGCGACACAAATTACCGCTAGTAATGACCTTGCAATATTGATTGACACTCCGATGGTAAATCGTTTTTAATCGCCCCGACGAAATAACAATATTTCGTAAAAATGCCGGATCCGGCATTAACACCGCGTTCCCGGCATGCGCAAACCGCGTGCCGCTTTCATTGATCCGTCCTGCGAGTGATGAATACGATGTCCATAATCGAATCTGTCGATGTGAAATGCCGAGCCCGGCAATTGGCGTTAGCACAATGTGACGCCCCTCCGCTTGCGGCCCCGCAAGCGGAGGGGCGCGCGGGAGGGCGCCGATGAGCGCCGCCCTGCCCACCTTTGCCGACCTGGCCGCGCGCGTGGCCGGCGGCGTGATGAGCCGGCCGCGCATCGCCATCATCGGCGCCGGCAGCAGCGGCATGGCGGCCGCCGCCGAAATGCTGCAACGCGGCCTGGACCCGGTGCTGTTCGAAGCGCGTTCCGAGCCGGGCGGGATATGGGGCAAGGATCCGCTGTCGGCGCTGTACCCGGACCTGGTCCAGAGCGCCGCCGCGCAACTGCCGCTGTCGCATCCGGGCGCCGCCAGCTGGGCCGCGTACACCGAACAATGCCTCGACACCATCAAGCGCCAGGGCCTGGCTTCGCGCATCTTCACCTCGACCAAGGTGCTGTGCGTGACACCCTCGCTGTATGACGGCGGGGCCGACCTGCTGATCGCCAGCGCCGACCAGGCCGCCGCGCCGCTGCTGCGCCACTTCGAACACGTGGTGTATGCGGGCGGGCTGTACCACACACCGCAGTTGCCCCTCATCGCCGGCGGCGCCAACTTTGCCGGGCGTATCATTCATTCGTCCGATGTGCGCGACCTCAGCCGCTTCGTCGGCCAGCGCGTGCTCATCATCGGCCTGGGCAATACTGCGATGGCGTGCGCCGCCAGGCTGTTTCCGGTGGCGCAGCAACTGGTGCTGTCGGGCCGCAGTCCCACCTGGCTGGTGCCGCGCCTGCTCCACGGCAGCCCGATCGACGTCGCCACCCGCGCGTTGAAGGAAACCTTCCGCCACAGCTATCAGGCGCGGCTGTGGGACGCCTGCCGCGAACACGGCGCGATCGGCCATGCGGTCGATCCGTCCAGTCACGAGATCGACGTCGGGCGCCAGCGCATCACCGTCAGCGACAGCATGCTCGGACCGGTGCGCAGCGGCATGGTGCCCTTGCGCCCGGCGCTGGCGCAGGTCGACCAGCGCACGGTCTATTTCGTCGACGGCAGCAGCTGCGAGGCCGACGTGATCGTGTGCTGCACCGGCTACCGGAGCCAGGAGATCCTGGCCGAAGGCAGCGAGCAGCCGCAGCAGTTGGTCGGCAACGTGCTGCACGCGCGCTACCCCGGCCTGTGGTTCACCGGTGCCCCGGCGCTGTGGGGCAGCCCGGCCCCGATCGCCAAAAAACAGGGGCGCCTGATCGCCCATGCCATCGCCATGGGCTGGCGCCGCGACGAACTGGCCCAGGCCGTGCGTCCCTACGTCAACTACGACAAGGCGGCCGCGCGCCTGCCGTTCGGCTTCGAAGTCGCCGACTTCAGCGGCTACGCGCACATGGTCGACCAGGCCAGCGCCGGCCCCAGCGGCGAGCCCGCGCCGCTGGCCGGCGACCCGGTCGACTACGCAGGATAGTTCTTGCGTGCCGTGCCGCGCCGCGCATCGGCCAGGGATGCGCGGCGCGGCAGGCAGTGGCCGCTGCGCACGCAATGGTGAAATCAAGGCTTTTTTTACCGTGAGTGAAGTTACAATTCCGCCTTGTCAAATGATCGCCAGCACGGTCATGCAAGCTGGCCGGCACGCGCTGTCATCGCCCGGCCACACTCCCGGAAAAATCCTATGCCTGCACAGTATGTCAACACGCTTCGCTATTGGTTCGATGTCGAAGCACTCATGTATCCGGATATTCCCAAGGCAGGCAAGCGGCCGGCGTTTTTCAAGCGCTACGACGAGCCGCTGCCGTGGCTGCCCGCGCCGCATGGCAGCCTGGCCGCCGACGCCGTGCACGGCCAGCACAAGTATTTCGTCTGGTTCGGCCTGGTCGAAAAAAGCGTGCTGGAAGCCGAACTGGCCGAGATGTTTCCGCTCGAGCCGAACCCGGACACCTTCAGCGGCAACCACCTGCGCCCGGCCAGGGGCAACACCTTTCTTTGCGCGATAGAAATCGGCTCGGATGGCCGGCCCGACGTCGACACCTTGCAGTTGGGCGCGTTCGCGCTCGCCTTTGCGGAAAAGAAAAACAAGGCCCCGATCGGCTTCAGCACCACCCTGTTCGGCCTGCAAAACAAGCTGCACGAACTGGCCATGGGCAACCACGGCGTCGCCGACGCCGACTGGTTCGCCCAGGTCACCGACCACCTCTTCGCCGAGCTGGACTGGAAACCGCGCACCCTGCTCGCACGCGCGCAACTGTGCGCGCACGAGGTCGCGCTGATCGACCGGCGCGGCAAGAAATTTTCGCGCGAACCGGAGATGGACCCGATCAACTCCTTCTACCTCGACGACCTCGAGCGCCTGCGCCAGGACGCCGAGAGCGGCCCCGGCTCGGCCCAGATCCAGGCTTACCTCGACGGCCACCAGCGCAGCGGCGCCCGGCGCGACATCACGCGCCCGGGCCCGATCAACGCCGCGCTCGACCCGCGCCGCTTTCCGGCAGGACGCTGGCCGAGTCCCTTCCCACTGTTCCTGATGCAACAGGTGGCCGTCAACATCGGCCTGGAAACCCTGGCCGAGGGCGGCATTTTTTCGGTCAACGGCCCGCCCGGCACCGGCAAGACCACCCTGCTGATGGACGTGATCGCCGCCCGCGTGGTCGAGCGCGCCAAAATCCTGGCGGAATTCGCCCATCCGGAAGCGGCGTTTTCGCGCAGCCAGCACCAGATCGCGTATCCGGCCAACAGCAATGGCGTCACGCTCAAGGGCAATAGCTACCACCTCGACGAACGCCTGCTCGACAGCGGCATCGTGGTTGCCAGCGCCAACAACAAGGCGGTCGAAAACATCACGCTCGACCTGCCCAGCATCAAGAAGGTCGCCCCGCAGCCGCTGCTGATGAACGGCGAACCGTTCGACTACTTTGCCGCCAGCGCCGAATCGATCCTCAACGAAGAAAAGAAAAAACTGCCGGGCGAGGCGGGCGAGGCCGACAGCGAGGAAGCCGGGGAAGACGACGCTGAGGAGCACGGCAAAATCCGCTGCTGGGGCCTGATTTCGGTCCCGCTCGGCAAAAAAGCCAACCGCAACCTGGTCGCCAACCGCCTGGGCTTTTTCAAGGAACTGGGACTGGCCAAGCAACTGGCGGGCGCCGGCGCCTCGCTCAACTGGGAAGCGGCGCGCGCGCACTTCAACAGCGCCGTGGCCAGGGTCGAAGCGATGCAGGCGGCGATCCTCGCGTACGACAGTGCGCTGCCCGAACGCAAGGCGGCCGAATCCCTGTGCGCCGCCGCCGATGCCGCCGCCGACCTCGCCGGCCGGCGCAACGCCCAAGCGAGCGCGGCGCTGACAGCGCTCGACACGCAATCGGCCGACAACGCCGCCGCCCTCGCCGTCAACCTGCGCGAGCGCGAACTGCACGCGAGCGAATGGCCGGCCTGGCGCCAGTTGCTGGCGCGCTTTTTCGGCAAGGCGCGCTACGCCGGCTTCGTGGCGCGCCAGCAAGCGCTGTCGGACGAATACGACCACCTGCGCAGCGAACGCGCACGCCTGGCGCTGGCGCGCCTTGAAGCGGGCAGCAGCGCCAGCACCTGCGCCGCCGACTGGGAATCGGCCCGGCGCGACGCCGACACCCGCGCGCAAGCGCTGCACACGGTGGCCGAACGGGTCGACGCGCTCGCGGCCAGCCTGGGCGAGGCCGCGTTCGATCCGGCCGCGTTCGCCGCGCTGCCGGTCGAACAACAACAGAAGTCCCTCCCGCGCAGCAACGCCGACTACCATGCCGCGCGGGCCGACGTATTCATCGCCGCGATGCACCTGCACAAAGCGTTCCTCAAGCATGCCGGCAAACCGTTCGAGACCAACTTCCGCCTGGCCTTGTCCATGCTGGCGCAGGAAAGCCACATCAAGGCGCACCTGCCGGCCATGGCGCGCCACCTGTGGGCCAGCTTCTTCCTGGCGGTGCCGGTGGTGTCGAGCACCTTCGCCTCGGTGTCGCGCTGCTTTGCCGACCTGGGCGAAGGCGAGATCGGCCTGCTGCTGGTGGACGAAGCCGGGCAGGCGGTGCCATCGCACGCGCTGGGCGCCATCTGGCGCGCCAAGCGCGCGCTGATCGTGGGCGACCCGCTGCAAGTCGAACCGGTGATCACGATGGACAAGCAGCTCGACTACGGCATCCTGTCGTACCACGGGGCTCCGCCCGAGCACCAGTTGACGGCCTACTCGGCGCAGCACCTGGCCGACCGCGGCAACCGCTTCGGCGCCAACGTGGTGCAGTACGACGGCAGCGACCTGTGGGTGGGTGCGCCGCTGCGCGTGCACCGGCGCTGCGCCGACCCGATGTTTTCGCTGTCGAACCGGATTGCCTACAACGGCAAGATGGTCTACGGCCCGGCGCGCGCCGAAGAAGAACAGGCCACGGCCAGCCGGCCGCTGCTCGGACCGTCGTGCTGGCACGATGTCGGCGCGGGCGAATTCGACGAGCACTACAACGGGCGCGAAGGCGCGCTCGCGGCCGATATCGTGGTGCGCTACGCCAGCGAAGGCTGGGTTGGCAAAGCGCACGGCTTGCCCGAGCTGTTCCTGATTACCCCGTTCAAGTCGGTGGCGCAAGGGCTGACCGCCTTGTTGAAAGCGCGCGTGGACGACTGGGCGGGCGAGGCGGACGACGACGCTGTCGGCGCGTGGCTGCAAGGGCACGTCGGCACGGTGCACACCTTCCAGGGCAAGGAAAGCGAAACGGTGGTGCTGGTCCTGGGCGGCAAGAGCGACAGCGCGCGTCAATGGGCGGCGGGGCGGCCGAACATCATCAACGTCGCCGCCACGCGCGCCAAGCGGCGCCTGTACGTGATCGGCAACCGCCAGCAATGGTCACGTACGCCGTTCGGCAGCCAACTCGCCGACGCCCTCCCCCAACCGGGGTCAGAGCTTTAACTTGCAACTTTTTGCTGCCTGACAGGTACCGGAGCTTGGTTTTAAGCCATTTTCGCTGAAACTGGCGCGTTTAGCGAGGTATGACTGTTCTTGTAGGCCGTTTTCGTTTCGGGTGAACTTTTGTTTCCAATTAAAGCTCTGACCCCGGTTGTAGGGGGATGCCGATCGGCGTGTCGGGGTATTCGTAATTGGTGGTTTGGAATCTGCGAACCCGGCGCCAGTTTATCTGACAGGGACTCTGGGTAACACTGATGCCTCTCTCATCACTGTTCCAGGGGTTTCATGAAAACGCTACTGATCATCGATATGCAAAACGCGTGGCTTAACAATCCGGCCAGCCCGTGCCACGACACCGACGGCGTGGTCGAGCGCATCAATCACGCCGCCAAACACATCCGTGCGCAGGGCGGCAAGGTGATCTTCATCCAGCATGTGAATGCGGATGCCCCGCTCGGCTCGGCCGCGTGGCAAGTGATCCCGACCCTGCAACAGGCCGCCACCGACGGCACCGTGCAAAAGCTGGCCGCCGATGCGTTCGCCGCGACCGACCTGGCGGACCAGCTTGCAGCCAGCGCGACCTCCACCTTGTATATCAGCGGCTTCGCCTCCGAGTTCTGCATCGATACCGCCGTGCGCGCGGCAGCCTCGCGCCCCCTGCAGGTGGTGGCCCTGGCGGACGCGCACACCACCGCCGACCGCCCGCACCTGGCCGCGCCGGCCATCATCGCCCATCACAACTGGGTGTGGGCAGGCTTGCCGGTCACCGCCGGCAGCACCCTGG
Organism: Massilia rubra; assembly: GCF_011682065.1. Lineage (GTDB taxonomy): Bacteria > Pseudomonadota > Gammaproteobacteria > Burkholderiales > Burkholderiaceae_D > Telluria_A > Telluria_A rubra. The sequence goes on from NZ_VUYU01000003.1 coordinate 93,918, forward strand.
CCGTGCGCACGACGGCCGAGGCCTTCCCCGGCTGACGCGCCCGCCGCCGCGCGCGTCACAGATGCGGCAGCCACAGGATCATCGCAGCCGCGGCCACGCCGGCCGCTGTCGCCACGCTCAGCACCAGCATGGCGGCGGCCATTGCGATGCGCGCCGCCTTCCGCCCGCTCGCCTGCGCCCGCGCATACAGCTCCAGCAGCGCCAGCGGCAGCAGGTATTGGGCAAACGACAGGAAGCTCAGGAACGGCCCCTGGAAGGTCTCGGGATCGAATCCGACCGGCCCCCGGTTGGCGACGATCCATGCCATCAGGCCGATCCGGAAGAACCACACGCCACTGACCGCCAGGAACAGGCGCAGCGCCCAGCGCCGGTGCTGCGCGATGCGGCCGGCGCGCGCATGATGCACGGCCAGCGCCGCGCACAGCACGATCAGCACGGCATTGCCGCTGATGCCCAGGTGCTGCGCCAGGCCGCCCAGCGCGCCGCGAAACCACACCATGTACAGGCCGATCAGGCTCGACCCCACCGCCAGCAGCACGTAGACGCGCCCGTTCCAGCGGTGGAACGACGGCGCCAGTCGCCGCAGCGCCGGCAGCAGTTGGAGCGCGCCGCCGACGGTGATCAGCACCATCACGAGGACATGCACGCCAATGGCGGCATTGCCGGCCGTGTCGCCGGCGACATACCCGCGCGGCATGACCTTGTTCCATTGCGCCAGCTCGCCACGCACCAGGGCGCCGCCGTAGAAAACGGCGACGTACCAGGCAAACAGCAGTTGCCCGGCCACGGCCACGCCAAACCACAGGCGCGCCGACCACGCCAGCGCGCCGGCGCCGGTAGCGCGCCGCGCGGGTGCGCCCGCTTGGGCCGGCGCGGTGCGCGGCTGGCCGGCGGCAGTGTGCAAGATCATGGGATGCTCCTTGTGGTGTGATGGTCTGTACCCGCACAGTAGAAGCAGGCGGCGGCGCTGGCGAGCATGCGCGGCGAATGGCGCGACGGGCGGCGGTTTTCCGGGCTTGAACGACGCGCGCCGAACGGTTATTGTGACGGGATGACCACGCCGCCGCTCCTCTCCCCGCCCGCGCGCCATCCGGCCCTGCCGACCCTGCGCCAGTCGTTGGTGGCGCTGCTCATCACGCTGCAACTGTCGTGGGTGCTGTCGGCCTTGTCGTCCGGCCCTTTCCTGTCGGTGCTGCTGCGCATCGGGTTCATCGGCGCGCTCTTGCTGCTCACTTACACGGCGAGCGGCGCCTTGCGCTGGCGCCCGCTGCCGCGGCTGCTGGCGGTGGTACTCGTGGCGCCAGTGGCGACGCTGGCGATTTTCGTGCTGACCGAGCACATTCCGGCCCGGCGCGAGCTGGTGCTCGGCTACATCATGCTGGCCATCCTGTCGGTCGTGGTCGGCACGCTGGTGACGCTGGCGGCGCTGCGGGTCGAACGCAGGGCCAAGGAGCGCGCCGCGCGCCTGCGCGAGGAGCGCGAGCGCGACACGCTCGAGCGCGAACTGACGGCCGCGCGCCTGCGCTTGCTGCAGGCACAGATCGAGCCGCACTTCCTGTTCAATACGCTGGCCAATATCGCCGCGCTGGTCGAGGCCAAGTCGGACAATGCCGGCCCGGTGCTGCGCCACCTGATCGCCTACCTCAAGGCCGCCATGCCGCGCCTGAACGATGCCGACGCCACGCTCGACACCGAACTGCAGCTGGTGCGCGCCTACCTGGAGCTGATGCACATGCGCATGCCCGACCGCTTGCGCTTCAGCGTGCGGGTGGCGCCGGAACTGAACAGCCTGCCGTTTCCGGCGATGGCCCTGCTGACCCTGGTTGAAAACGCGGTGCGCCACGGCATCGATCCGAGCCTGGAGGGCGGGCGCATCGAGGTCGGCGGCAAGGCCGACGCCAGCGGGCGCGTCAGCCTGTGGGTGGGCGACAGCGGACAGGGCATGTCGGAATCGGCCCAGCCGGGCACGGGACTGGCCAATGTGCGCACGCGCCTGCAAGCGTTCTACGGTCCCGGCGCGCGCCTCGACCTGCATGAAGAAACGCCGCACGGCGTGCACGTCGAACTCACTTTTACGCCACGGAGCGCTACATGAGCCGCTTGAGCCACCCCACCGCCCTGATCGCCGACGACGAACCGCTGCTGCGCGAGCACCTGCGCGCGCAACTGGCGCGGCTGTGGCCGCAACTGGAGATCGTGGCCGACGCCCGCAACGGCGCCGAAGCGGTCGAGCTGTTCGACCAGCATGCGCCGGCGATCGTGTTTTTGGATGTGCATATGCCGGGGCTGAACGGGATCGAGGCGGCGCGGGCGCTGGCGCGGCGCGCGCAGATCGTGTTCGTGACCGCCTACGAGCAGTACGCGGTGCAGGCCTTCGAGCAGGGCGCGATCGATTACCTGGTCAAGCCGGTCGATGCGGCGCGCCTGGCTGACACGGTGCGGCGCTTGCAGGCGCGGATGGAAACGGCGCCCGCCGCCGGCCCGGCCTTCGACGCCGTGCTCGAGCGCATGGCCAGCGAGCTGCGCCAGCGCGCCGGGCCGCGCAACTGGCTGCAGTGGATCAAGGCCTCGGTCGGCAGCCGCGTGCGCTTGATTCCGGTGGAGCAGGTGGCCTTCATGCGCGCGGAGGGCAAGTACACCTCGGTCGTGTGGATGGACGGCGAGGCCCTGATACGCAAGAGTATCCGCGAACTGGGCGATGAACTCGATCCGGAGCGTTTCGTGCAGATCCACCGTTCGGCGATCGTCAATCTGCATTGCGTGAGCGAAGTGGTGCGCGGGGTGAACGAGACGGCCGAGGTGCACCTGCGCGGGCGTAGCGAGGTGCTGCCGGTCAGCCGCAGTTACCTGCATCATTTCCGGCAGATGTAGCGCGGGCTGCCGATACGGCGAAGCGTACCGGACGCGAATTCACCCGGCCAGGCGGAATGCGCAGGCCATGTCGTCCTGCTCGCGATCCGGGAGCTTGAGCGCGGTGGCCACTTTGCGCCATTGGCCAACCACGCTGACGCAGCGCCGGATGATCGTCCGCGCCTCGTCCTCGGTCACGCGAAAGTAAGGCGCTACCGACAGCACAAGGTCAAGGTCGAGCGCATTGTCATGCTCGCTGATGTTCAGCTTCAAGCCCGACGATTCCGGTACCGGATTCATGTCGTACGCTGGCGACAAGCGCCAGCCACGCCCTGGTTCAAGTAGAAATCCGTGATTGCGCAAATGATCGTCCGTGTTCGATACAAGTACGTTAAACACGATCCTGGTCCACAACTCGCGCAGGTCGACGTTGGTCCGGGCGCCATGATCGATCAGGACCCGCGCCAGTTCCAGGTAGCTGACACCGGTGTCGGCGTCATCACCGTCGTTGTGGCCGGTCAGCGTCATGGCGGAAGCAAAATGCAGACGGCGCCCGTCGACAGTGCGGTCGAAGCGCTTGACGAGAAAAGTGTGGTACGGGCTGGCGAACTGCCGCGCCAGGCTGGCCGGCACGGCAAGACCGCACTGTCTTGCGAGCGTTTGTGCCACCAGCTCCCATGCGCCAATGTTGCGCTCATCCTGCAAGCTCGGAAATTTGGCGATCCACAGCCGGCCGTCGGGGTCCACCACGCTGGCCTTGGGCCGGGCGCCACCCAGCGATCCACCGGGAGCAATCAACATGTTTAACCAATGCGCTCCGGCGGGAGCGGTATTGTCCCGGTCGCGCTCGAGCGCCAGGACGGCTGCTTCCAGTTCGCGCAGCTTGACGAATGGCGGCGCAGCCAGTTCCGACCTGCTGTCGAGAAAATCGCCCCGGTCGCCGACGCGAAACCTCAGCGCCCCGACGCGATATTGATCATGCACACCGAGCAGATAATCCGATTCCAGCAGACGGCGGCGCGGGTCGGCCATGCCAGCGCGCTGCTCGCGCTCCAGGCGTCGCCGCATCAACATTCGCCCCCAGCGGTCGGGGCTGGCATCGGCGAACAAGCCAAATAGCGTTCCCTGAGCTGGATATTGCCGGCCAGGGTAATAAGCCAAGCGAGGATCCAGGGATACACCAGCGATCTGCGAACTGGCTATGGCGTTTGGATCGAACTCGAACTCGAAGACCTCCTTACCGGCTCCCAGGTGCGCGTAAAGGGTGCCTACATTGCTTGGGCCGGCGAGCCCCTCCCAATCGGCATACACCGCGATGCTTCTGGTCACGGTCAACGCCCCTTCTTGACGACCTGGGTATCCGGCATGATCAGCTCCGCAAGGACTTCCGCACTGGAAAAACCACCTTCTTCGATCCAGTTGTCACCGGGCGCCAGCGCCGGGACGTCCGGCAAGGGCGCAGCGGCTTGCGGTACTGCATTCCTCATCTGTTTTCGTGGTGACGGCTCAGGAACTTTTTTCATCCGCTTGCCGGATGCATCGTGCAGCAATTGATCGACGCTTCGGCGCACCCGCGCATGCAGCCGCGCATCTTGAAGGTCCCTGCCCGTCTCATCTGCCTTGGCAAGCAAGGCGAAGTCACTCTCGAGGCCAAGGATTTGCATGACGGCGAGGTAGGCGCCGATCGTCACGCCCGCGCCACCGCGCTCAACCGCGCGCAGCGTCATCGGCGCCATTCCCGCACGTTGCGCCACTTGCTTGGCCGTGAGCTTGCGGCGCAGGCGAGCCAGGCGCAAACGTTCGCCGAAGTCACGCAACAGCGCATCGGTAGTGGGCAGTAAGGGAGAGATTGTCTTGGCCATAGCGCAGTGTATTTAGCAGGTTAACGACCCTGCTGAAAATAGTAGCACAACAGCGACGTTCATTAGCAATGCTATTATTTTAGATAATTTGCTATTAAAGCGCTAGAATAATGGCACTTCTGCCGTCATGCCGGCGGCTGGCAAAAGCGGATGCGGTTGCCGAAAGGATCGCCGACCTGCATCACCCTGCCCCACGGCAAATCGTCCACGCCCGGGCGCGCATACGGGTAATTCTTCGCCGTCAGTTCCTGGTGCAGCGCGTCGATATCATCGACGTGGACGAAGATGGTCGAGCCCGGCGTGGCGTCGCCGTGGTGCTCGCTCAGGTGGATGACCAGCTCGCCGCGTTTGACTTCCATGTACAAGGGCATGCCCTCCTCGAAACGGTGCTCCCATTCGCAGCTAAAGCCGAGAAAATCCAGGTAATGCTCGCGCGCTTTTTGCTCGGAAAAGATGCGCAGGATGGGAATGGGCGGGGAAAGATGCATGCGTCGCTCCTGATGGGTTTGATCCTCCCAGACTGCGCCATGTGGCGCGCCTTGTCAACGCAGCAGCGCTTCGAGTTCGTGCATCGCCTTGGGCACGCCGGCGCTCATCACTTCCCGGCCCGCCGGCAGCACCGCCACATCATCCTCGATGCGGATGCCGATGTGCCAGTACTGCTCCGGCACGCCCGGCCCCGGCCGGATGTACAGGCCCGGTTCGACGGTGAGCGTCATGCCGGGCTGCAGGATGCGCCAGGCGTCGCCGCCCGGCTCGCGGTAGCTGCCGACGTCATGCACGTCCATGCCGAGCCAGTGGCTGGTTTTGCACATGAAAAACTGGCGCCAGGCGCCGCTGCCGATGACGTCGTCCAGCGCGCCGACGCGGTCGGCCTGCAACAGTCCGGTATCGAGCATGCCCTGGGCCAGGATGCGCACCGCCGCCTCGTGCGGCGCCATGACATCGGCGCCGGGACGCACGGCGGCGATGGCGGCCAGTTGCGCATCGAGCACGATCTGGTAGATCCGCCTTTGCGCCGGCGAAAACCGCCCGCTGACGGGGAAGGTGCGCGTGATGTCGGCCGCGTAACTACCCAGCTCGCAACCGGCATCGATCAGCAGCAGCTCGCCATCCCGCAACACGGTGCGGCCGGGATTGTGGTGCAGCACGCAGGCATTCGCGCCCGCCGCCACGATCGACGGGTAGGCCGGCGCGGCCGCCCCCTGGCGGTGGAATTCGTACAGCAGCTCGGCCTCGACCTGGTACTCGGCCAGTCCGGCGCGGGCCATGCGCATGGCGCGCAGGTGGGCGTCGGCCGAGACGGCGGCGGCGCGCCGCATGAGGTCGAGTTCGCCGTCATCCTTGACCAGCCGCATCTCGTCGAGCAGCATGTGGACGTCATGGATGAGCGCCGGCGCACGCACGCCGGCGCGCCCGGCCTGGCGCACGCCGCGCAGCCATCCGTGCAGGCGCTGGTCGAAGGCGGCGTTGCGGCCCATGCCGGCGAACAGGGCCGGCGCGTTGGCCAGCAGGGCCGGCATCTGCTCGTCGAGCGCGGCGATCGGAAACGCCTGGTCGAAGTCGAAATGCGCGCAGGCTTGCTGCGGGCTATGGCGCGCGCCATGCCAGATTGCGTGCGCCGGGTCCTGGTCGCGGCAAAACAAGATGGCACGCGACTGCGCCCCGGCGACCAGGACGATCACCGCTTCCGGTTCGGTCACGCCGGACAGGTAATGGATATAGCTGTCGTGCCGGAACGGATACTCGACATCGTTGTTGCGCATGACTTCGGGCGCGGTGGGAATGACGGCCACGCCGCCGCCATGCTGGTGCATCTGCGCGATCAGCTGCGCGCGCCGGGTGCGGTAGGGATGCATCATGCCCCCTTCACGGCAGGGAATAACTGCCATTGCAGGTTGACGCCGAGCGTGGCGCAGGCGATCAGCCCGAAGCCGGCCAGTTGCAAGGCGCCGAGCGCGTGGCCGTAGACCAGGTAGTCGACCACCAGCGCGCAGGCCGGATACAAAAAGGTGAGCACGGCGATGGCGGCGGTGTGCATGCGCGGGGTGGCGCCGTACACCATCACGTAGGCGAGCGCGGTCGGGATCAGTCCCAGCCCGGCCAGCCAGCCCCACTGGGCGCCACCGATGCCGCCGGCCGGCATGCTGACAAAACCGGCCGTCAGCACGGCGCCGGTGAGGCAGTGGGTCAGGGCGGTGAGCTGGGGCGGCATGCCGCGGATGGCGCGCGTGGTGAGCGTCACCCCGGCATAGGCGATGGCGGCGCCGAGCGTGAAGGCGATGCCGGTCAGGTAGGCGGAATCGAGCGTCAGGCCGCTTTTCATCCCGCATGCCAGCACCAGGCCGGCGAATCCCAGCGCGACCCAGCCGACATTGCTGGCGCCGACCCGTTCCTTGAGCAGCAGCGAACCGAAGATCAGCACCAGGAACGGCTGCACGTGGTACACGGTGGTGGTCATGGAAATGCCGATGCGGGCGATGGCTTCGAAGAACATCACCCAGTTCAGGCACATCAGGACGCCGCTGCCGAGCGCCAGTCCGAGGTCGTTGAGCGAGACATTCTTTTTCGTGAGCAAGCCTTTGCAAGCGCAGTACGCCAGCAGGATGGCGGCGCCGAAGGCGCAGCGAAAAAACACGGTGATCACCGGCGCCAGGGCGGCTTCGTGGAAGAAAATACCGAGCGTGCCAAGCATGATCATGGCGGCGGCGAACGATACGGCGGGATGGGACATGGATGCTCTCCTGTGCGTGGTTTCAGGCTATGATCGGACAGCGCCACACATCAAACAAGCTGATTTATTTGATGAAATTCATTCGATAATCGAAACCATGACTTCCGACCTGAACCTGAACCAGCTGCGCACCTTCGTTGCCGCGTCCGACAACATGAGTTTCATCGGCGCGGCCGACGCCGTGCACCGTTCGCAGGCGGCGGTGAGCATGCAGATCATGAAGCTTGAAGAAACGGTCGGCCAGGCGCTCTTTGCGCGCCACACGCGGCGCATCGAACTGACGGCGGCGGGCGAGCGCCTGCTGCCGTACGCGCGCCAGATGCTGGCGCTCGAGGCGCAGGCGCTGGCCGCGCTGCGCACCCAGGAAGTGGTCGGGCGCGTGGTGCTGGGCGCGCCGGACGATTACGTGGCGTCCCTGCTGCCGCCGGTGCTGGAGCGCTTCACCAAGCTGTTCGCCAATGTCGAGATCGAGCTGGTGTGCCTGCAAAGCACGCTGCTCAAGCCGCTGCTGCAAAAAGGGCAGATCGACCTGGCGCTGGTGACCCGCGCCGACGACCTGGAAGGGACCCTGATCCGGCGTGAAGAGATGGTCTGGGTCGGCTCGCAACGGCATGCGGTGTGGAAAAAATCGCCGCTGCCGGTGGCGCTGTTCGACAAGGGCTGCATGGCGCGCGAGCACACCCTGGCCGCGCTGGCGAAAAGTGGCAGGCCGTATGGGGCAACTTACAGCAGCCCGAGCCTCTTGGGCATCGTGGCGATGGTCGATGCGGGCCTGGCGGTGGCCGCGCTGGCCGAGTGCAGTGTCCCGCCGCACCTGGCGCGCCTGGGCGACGCGGAAGGCTTGCCGCCGCTCGAGCCGCTCGAGGTGGTGCTGATCCGGGGCCGCAGCAGCAGTACCCCGGCGGTGGAGTGCCTGGCCGGCGAAATCATGGCGGCCTTACGGCCCTGGCGCGCGGTGGCGTGAGCTGGCCGCCGGCGCAAAAAAACCAGCCCCGCGAGGCTGGTTTTTAGTGACGGCAGCGGGAGCCGCCGCTGGCGCGCATCAGCGGCGCAGCCAGGGGAATTTCCAGAGCAGGACCAGGGTAAATCCAGCCGCGGCCACCAGGCCCATGCCGGCCGCCATCAAAATCGCGCCCCAGACACTTTCGCTGCGATCATGCGTATCGTATTCGGTCTTGAAAATGCCATTGTCCGGCTTGCCGGCGGCAAAGGCGACCTGCACCGGCTCGGACGCCATCTTTTCGGCTTGCTCAACCGTCTTGACCCAGTCCGTGTCGATCTTGTAGGTGGCGCCATCGACAGCGTACGTGTAATTGACCTGGTAGCTGGTGCTGAGCTTCTTGGTTTTCTTGGTGATGCCTTCCGGCGTGGCCAGCACGAATACCGGCGCCTTGGCGATCGCGCTGTGGGTATCGATCTTCTTGATGTTCATCAAGACGAACGCGGCAAAGAACCCGACAAAGGTGACGAGTAAGGTAAGAAACGGTTTCTTCATGATGACTCACGGATATTATGTAGTTAAAAACGCAACAAGTATCCCATATCGCTCGTCAATACGCCCGTTAATTATTGCATTTTTGCGATTTCTGTTTCATTATTGCAACGTGATCAGTTTGCCCATTCTTGCAGCTTCATCGGTCTTTTTCATGCATTTCACAATCAACGTGGCCCGGACGGGCATCGTGCCACGCCAGGAACTCCATGCTTTCCATCCATGACAGCCTGCTGCGTGCCGACGATGGCCGTGCTTGCCGGCTACGCTCGCTCGCGTGGCCGGGGGCGGCGATTGTCGATGCCTGCGCGGTCGACGCGCCGTATGGCGCCAATCCATGGGAAACCGAAGATGGCGCCGTCGGCCCGCACGCCATCGTCGAATGGCCGCTGGCATGGCTGGAAAACAATACAAAAGGAAACGAACATGATCACGATCAATGAAAGCTTCTTGCAGGCAGCACATGGCGCGGCTTATCCGCTGCGCTCGCTCGCATGGCCCGGCCCGCCCATCGTGGATGCCTGCCCGGTGCAGGCGCCCTACGGCCAGGTACTGGTGCTGACCACGGACGGCGCGCTGCACGGGGTCGATCTCGACAAGGGAACCAGCGTTGAACTGTGCCGGGTGGACGTTCCGGCAGTGCCGGCCCCGACTTGCAGCTTCCGGCCGGGCCTGCGCCTGCACGCGGCTGAGGACGGCGCGCATGCGGCCGTGGTGGTCGACGGCGGCCGGCACGGGATCGTGCTGGAGACGCAGTCCGGCGCCATCACGATGCGGCTGGACTGCGGCGACTACCACCCCGAACAGGTGCCCTTCAGTGCGTGCTTCCTGCGCCATCAAGGGCGCAATGTGATCGTCCACCGCAGCGCCTGGAACCGCCTCGATGTTGCCGATGCGGCGAGCGGCAAGTCGCTGACCGAACGCGTCATTGCAGACGTTGAGGCTGGCAAGGGCTCCCCTGAACATAAGCTCAACTACTTCCATGGCCAACTCCGGCCCAGCCCGGACGGCAGCCGCCTGCTCGATGATGGATGGATCTGGGCGCCGGTGGCGAAAATGCGGATCTGGTCCGTGGCCGACTGGCTCGACGCCAATCCGTGGGAAAGCGAAGATGGCGCCTCGATGGTGGAAGACGCCCAGCGCGACGACTGGAACACGCCCGCCTGCTGGATCGGCGAGCGCCACGTCGCGCTGTGGGGCACCGGCGAGTGGGTCTTCGACGAATTCGAGGAAAGGGGGAAAGGCCCGGGCGTGCGCATGTTCGATGCGTGCGTGGAGACGGCGCCGCCTGCCGGCTCGCCCTGGCCGATGGCGCTCGACGAGAACCTGCGCGTGTCCGATCTGTTCAGCGACGGCCGGCGCCTGGTCATCGCGGCCGATACCGGCAGCACCGTATGGGACCTGGCGACGCGCGCACACATCGCCGACCTGCCCGGTTTTACGCCGCGCTACCATGACAGGTCGCGTGCCAGCCTGGTGGCGGTCGGCGCGGCGGCGATCGTCGAGTTGCCGCTGGCGTGGGCGGACCGGGCATGAATGTATGTCGAGCGCGGGCGATAGTAGAATAACCGCCTTCTCATCGTTTTGACATTTGAAAGTACCTCACCCATGTTTCCCCGAAAAGATCTTCCCCGCGCAGCACTGGCTTTGTTCACCGCCCTGGTCGTTGCGGGTTGCGCCGCCCGGCCAGAAACATTGCGACGGCCCGCCAACGAGCAGGTATTGCAGGTCAAGGAGGAGGTGAAATGGAAACTGGGGTTTTGGGACGTCACACTCGTGCCGGGAACGTATGTTGGAAAATTCGAGGATGAGGCAGGAACCTACTTCGTCGGTCCCCCCATGTGTGTGTATCTGGCCGGTCGGCCGCGCAAGGAAGACGCCCTGGCCGGCAGCGCGTGGGAATGCGGCATCCTGCTGCCGAAAAAGCCGGGCAATGAACCGACCGTGTTCCAGATTATCGGAACCAATCGGCCATTGATGGTCTTCCATCCGGACGACAGGCCCGATTTTTCGAAAGTTGCGCCACTCGCGCCGCGCCCGGACGATATGTCAGGCGCGAAGACGGCCTTGGCCTTCACGCCTCTCAACAGCGGCGCTGGCATTGTCGGGGGCGCCCTGACCGGTGCCGTCCTGGGAGCACTAATCGAGGCCGAAAAAGGCACGTTCAGGGATTTTAAGTCGCAACCGGCAAAAGGCTGGTTGTTGCAAGCGCCGGCAAGCGCTCTCGTGCCATAAGCGCATCGCGCCGGCGTCAACCCGCGCCCGGCCTCCTCCTCAGGCTGCGGCGGGGTCGAAGTAGCTGCGCGACAAACCGCTGCGCCCCGGAAAGAACTTGAAGTAGGGCCGCGCCTGCTCGATGGTGAGCGCGACCGAGGGGTGCGCCATCAAGCGTTCGACATAGCTTGCCAGATGGACCTGCCGCGGCGGCAGCGGCACGTACGCCATGGCATAGAACAAGGCTGGCGCGGCGGCGCAGTCGGCCATGCTAAACGCCTCGCCGGCGACCCAGGTGCGGCCTTCCAGCTGGCGCTCGATGAACGCGTAGGCCGACGCCAGGCCATCGCGCGCCTGGGCCACGGCGCGCGCGTCGCGCTCGCTTTCGGGGCGCAGCAGGTCGGCTGTGAGCGCCTGCATCGGCGTCATCACGTACAGGTCGAACAGGCGGTCCCACAAGCGCACCTCGAGCGCCGCGTCGGGCGCGGCCGGAATGAGCGTGCGGCCTGGGGCGGCATGGTGGCGCTGCAGGTATTCGATGATGATGCTCGTTTCAGGCACCGCGCGCGGCCCGTCCATCAGGAGCGGCATCTTGCCGGTCGGGCACAGCGCCAGGTGCGCGGCGCGCTCGTCGGGGTCGCCCAGGTTGAGCAGCCGCTTGTCGAACTCGATGCCCAGCACGTCGAGCGCGATCAAGACCTTGTGGCAGCAGGATGACAGGGGGTGGTAGTGGAGCGTGAGCGCATTCATGGGAGGCCTTTGCTTGTCCGAAGTGGAAAAGTATGTGCCCGATAGCGCGCCGCGTCAAAAACCGGCTGTCGGGATGTGCGCACGCGGCAGTGTCGGAAAACTTTACACTGCCAGGAAGATGTGACGCGACCACTAATTTATCCCAATTGCAACTTATTGAATATTAACAACTTACTCATTTCTTGCGTAAATGGCATGAAATTTGCTTGTATAGATGATTACTTACCTCATCGGAACAAGCGCAATGAAATTCAAGATCGGCAAAGCCCTCCTCATCGCATCGACCCTGCTGGCCGCATCGAGCCAGGCTTCGGTGGCCCACTTCACCATGAACGGCACCGAGGGCGACTGGATTACTATAGGAAAGACGGTCGACAACGTGTATTCGTCGGCGGATCCTCTGCTGTATTGGAATACGGCCCGGTTCGACAATATTGGGACGGATGCGGCTCCGGCGACCAACTACCTGCGCTTCATTTTCCTGCTCGACCCTCAGCTCAGCGCTGAAGACCAGTTAACCACCCTGGATTTTTCGACCAGGCGCCTGGACACGCCATTGACGGCCGGGGTAACGTACACGGATGCGCAACGCGCGCCTTTCGACTTGCTGGGCCATCCGGGCCTCGACGTGAGCTATAACCACCGAGGCTGCAACAAGCTGAGCGGCAATTTCACCGTCAATGAATTGAGTTTCAAGAGCGGTGCCGTGGACACCTTTGGCGTATCGTTCAGCCAGTCTTGCGATGGCGGCCCGCTCATGGACGGCACTTTTTACTACAACGCCAGCCTGACCGCGCTGCCGACCAACAATGTGCCGGAACCGGGCTCGCTGGCCTTGCTCGGCCTGGGTATTGCCGGGATTGGTATCGCACGGCGCCGCAAGCAGGCGCACTAAGCTGCGCCAGAAGTCGACAAGCCCTGGCACTTGAGAGAGTGACAGGGCTTTTTCACAGACAGAACCTCATCGGGTCATGGCGCAGTTCTCCGTCGTGACATGCCCGCCATTCAGGCTGCGGCCGTCAAGTAGTTGCTGCCCTTGGCCGATGCCCGCACCGATTGCCAGATCATCAGCTTGCCTGCCAGGCTGCCCAGGAAATAGCCGTTAAAGACGCCGAACAAGGCGCACACCAAGGTCGAGAACAAGGCATTGTGGCTGGCGCCAGGATGCATCACCAGCGTCACCGCCGTGGCGTACTTGGTGAAGAAAATCGCCATCATCATCACCAGCGGCATCGCACTGCCATGGACGCGCATGCTGCCGGGCGTGGCGCCAGCGCTCGCCCCTGCCCTGCTGAACTTCGCAACGAGCAAGGTCAGCGCCACCGTAGCGCCAGCCCAGGCGCACAGCGGGAGGAAAGTGGCACCGAACTTTGCCACGATATCCTGCAGCGACAATGCCAGCATGATGACGGGAATGATGAACAGCTTGCGGATCGCCATCTCGCGATCACGCATGGCGATCACGCCGCGATACACCAGCAAGGCCAGAATGGCCCAAACGTAGAATGGGGTGTGGGTCAGGATCTGAATCAGCATGGTGGGCTCCGCAAAGTTGGTTAAGTTGGTGCCACTTTGCCAGCGACAGGAGCACGGAGGGAAGTTATGCGACGAATCACCGGATACCGGCGCGAAATGCAGTTGGGCAGCGCCAAATGCAGAGGCGCGCAATGCCGATGCCCAGGCTGCAAGCGCCGGTACGCACAGCCCGCACATAGAGAAAAGCCCCGGTAACGTCAATCCGTTACAGGGGCTTTTTCACAGAAAGGGCGTCACCGTTCTCAGAACGGAATGTCGTCATCCATGTCCGAGAAATTCGGCGCTGGCTTCGGCGCCGGACGGGCCGCTGGCGCAGGCGGAGCCTGGCGCTGTGGCGCCGGACGGCTCTGCTGCGGCTGCGAATCGTAGCCGCCGCCATCGTCCATGCCGCCGCCGGCGTCGCCGCCCATGCCCTGGCGTCCGCCCAGCATCTGCATCTGCTCGGCGACGATTTCGGTCGCGTACTTCTCGACGCCGTCCTTGTCGGTGTATTTACGGGTCTGCAGGCGACCTTCGACGTAGACCGAGGACCCTTTTTTCAGGTACTGCCCGACGATTTCGGCCAGGCGGCCGAAGAACGAAATGCGGTGCCACTCGGTCAGCTCTTTTTGCTCGCCGGTGTTGCGGTCCTTCGACTTGTACGAGGTCGCGACGGCGATGTTGGCGATAGCGTCACCGCTGGGCATGTAGCGGATTTCCGGATCGCGCCCCAAGTTGCCGACGATGATGACTTTATTGACTGATGCCATGTATTGCTCCTGTTGAACTGCTGCGGCGTGCGTCCCGCGGCGCGATGATTTTTTGCCAGAGGAGGATTATATGTCAGCCGGGATTCCAAATGTCTATTCTCTCCCGCACCGGCACCCTCCCCGTCCAGCCGCCTGGCCATGCAAACTGTAAGATCAGACAACAAAGCCGGCACGGAGTTCAGCCCTTGTCGACTCGTCATCCGTTTGCTGGCGGCATGAATACTGGTATTATGTACAGTAGAAGCACAGTAAAAGCTGCAAAATCCCTGAGCAAAATCAATACGCCCCTGGCGCACCTGTGGACGCGGCAATCGTCCCCGCAGACGTCGCTTTCGAAACACAGCTATAGTATGAGCTGACCCGTTTAAGGCACACAACACATGGAACAGATCCGCATTCGCGGCGCACGTACGCACAACCTGAAGAACATCAATCTCGACCTGCCACGCAACAAGCTCATTGTGATCACCGGCTTGTCCGGCTCCGGCAAGTCGTCGCTGGCGTTCGACACCTTGTACGCCGAGGGGCAGCGCCGCTATGTCGAATCGCTGTCGGCCTACGCGCGCCAGTTCCTGCAGTTGATGGAAAAGCCCGATGTCGATCTGATCGAAGGCCTGTCGCCGGCCATCTCGATCGAGCAGAAGGCCACCTCGCATAATCCACGCTCCACCGTCGGCACGGTCACCGAGATCCACGATTACCTGCGCCTGTTGTACGCGCGCGTCGGCACGCCTTACTGCATCAACCACCCGGACCATGCGCTGGCCGCACAGACGGTCTCGCAGATGGTCGACGCGGTGCTGGCCATGCCCGAGGACACCAAGCTGATGATCCTGGCGCCCGTGGTGGCCAACCGCAAGGGCGAGCACAGCGACCTGTTCGAGTCGATGCAGGCGCAGGGCTTCGTGCGCTTTCGCATCCAGAGCGGCACCCACGACGCCAAGATCTACGAGATCGACGACCTGCCCAAGCTGAAAAAAACCGAGAAGCACACCATCGACGTGGTCATCGACCGGGTCAAGGTGAACGCCGAGATCAAGCAGCGCGTGGCCGAGAGCTTCGAGACCGCGCTGCGCCTGGCCGACGGGCGCGCCGTGGTGCTCGAAATGGATGGAGGGGCCGAACACGTCTACTCCAACAAGTTCGCCTGCAACACCTGCGGCTACTCGCTGCAGGAGCTCGAACCGCGCCTGTTCTCGTTCAATAATCCGATGGGCGCCTGCCCCGAATGCGACGGCCTCGGTCACATCGAATTTTTCGACCCGCGCCGCATCGTCGCCTTCCCCAACCTGTCGCTCGCCTCGGGCGCGGTGAAGGGCTGGGACCGGCGCAATCAGTTCTACTTCCAGATGCTGTCGAACCTCGCCAGCCACTACGAGTTCGATATCGACATGCCGTTCGAGCAGCTCGACCTGGCGTCGCAGCAGGCGGTGTTGTACGGCTCCGGCAAGACCTCGATTCCGTTCACCTATGTGAACGAGCGCGGTCGCACGGTCATTCGCGAGCATACGTTCGAAGGCGTGGTCACCAACCTGCAACGGCGCTATCGCGAAACCGATTCGATGGCCGTCAAGGAGGAGCTGGCGAAGTTCATCAACGAGAAGCAGTGCCCGTCGTGCGAAGGCGCGCGCCTGCGCGTGGAAGCGCGCCACGTCAAGGTCGGCACCGGCAAGCAACAGCGCGCCATTTACGAGGTCGCGCGCAAACCGCTGCGCGAATGCCTGGAGTTCTTCGAGAAGCTCACGCTCAAGGGCGCCAAGAAAGAGATCGCCGACCGCGTGGTCAAGGAGATCGTCTCGCGCCTCAAATTCCTCAACAACGTGGGCCTCGATTACCTCTCGCTCGACCGCAGCGCCGATACGCTCTCGGGCGGCGAAGCGCAGCGCATCCGCCTGGCCTCGCAGATCGGTTCGGGCCTGACCGGCGTGATGTACGTGCTCGACGAACCGTCGATCGGCCTGCACCAGCGCGACAACGACCGCCTGATCGAAACGCTCAAGCACCTGCGTGACATCGGCAACAGCGTGCTGGTCGTCGAGCATGACGAAGACGCAATCCGCACCGCCGACTACATCGTCGACATGGGGCCGGGCGCCGGCGTGCATGGCGGCGAGATCATCGCCGAAGGCACGCTCAAGGACATCCTCAAGAACAAAAAATCGCTGACCGCGCGCTACCTGAATGGCTCGCTCAAAATCGCGGTGCCCAAGAAGCGCCACGTGGCCGACGCCAACAAGCAGGTGGTGATCACCGGCGCCACCGGCAACAACCTGAAAAAGGTCACGCTCAAGCTGCCGGTCGGCCTGATGACCTGCGTGACCGGCGTGTCCGGTTCGGGCAAGTCGTCGCTGGTGAACGACACCTTGTACCCGGCCCTGTCGCGCCACCTGTATGGCTCGCAGACGGAACCGGCGCCGCACGACTCCATCAGCGGCCTGGAACACTTCGACAAGGTCATCTCGGTCGACCAGGCCCCGATCGGGCGCACGCCGCGCTCGAACCCGGCCACCTACACCGGCTTGTTCACGCCGATCCGCGACCTGTTCTCGGGCGTGCCGGCGGCCAAGGAGCGCGGCTACAGCGCCGGGCGCTTCTCGTTCAACGTCAAGGGCGGGCGCTGCGAAGCGTGCCAGGGCGATGGCGTGATCAAGGTCGAGATGCACTTCCTGCCGGACGTGTACGTGCCGTGCGATGTCTGCCACGGCAAGCGCTATAACCGCGAAACCCTGGAAGTGCAGTACAAGGGCAAGAACATCACCGAAGTGCTGGGCATGACGGTGGAAGAGGCGCACGAATTCTTCAAGCCGGTACCGCTGATCGCGCGCAAGCTGCAAACCCTGCTCGACGTGGGCCTGGGCTACATCCGCCTCGGCCAGAGCGCGACCACCCTGTCGGGCGGCGAAGCGCAGCGCGTCAAGCTGTCGCTGGAGCTGTCCAAGCGCGACACCGGGCGCACCCTGTACATCCTGGACGAGCCGACCACCGGCCTGCACTTCCACGATATCGACCTGCTGCTCAAGGTGATCCACCGCCTGCGCGACCAGGGCAATACCCTGGTCATCATCGAGCACAATCTCGACGTGATCAAGACCGCCGACTGGATCGTCGACCTCGGCCCCGAAGGCGGCGCGGGCGGCGGCAAGATCATCGCCGCCGGCACGCCGGAAGACGTGGCGGCCAATCCGGAGAGCGTCACCGGCAAATACCTGGTGCCGCTGCTGGCGTAAAGGAGCTGCGATGCGCGTTCTGATCATGGGCAATTCGGGATCGGGCAAGTCGTCGCGCGCGCGCCAGCTGGCCGCGCAATACCAGTTGATGCACCTCGATCTCGACACCATTTTCTGGGTGCCGGGCGAGGTGGCGGTGGCGCGGCCGTCCTACGAAGTGCTGGCCGACCTGTTCGCCTTCGTGCGCAGCCATCCCGACTGGGTGGTGGAAGGCTGCTACGGAGACCTGATCGAACAGGCGCTGCCGTTCTGCACGCAGCTGGTGTTCATCAATCCGGGCCAGGACGCCTGCCTGGCCAACAACGCGCAGCGGCCGTGGGAGCCGCACAAGTACGCGTCCAAGGAAGAACAGGACAGCATGCTGCCCTACCTGTTGAAGTGGGTAAGCGAGTACGATGCGCGCGACGACACCTGCTCGTATGCTTTCCACCGCCGCGTGTACGACGCCTTCCCGGGCGCCAAGCGCGAAGACGCGCCGCTGTCAGGCGACGCTGCCTGAACAGGGCGTGATCAAGCCGGCGCCGGCTCGTCGCCGAACACCGCCGGCAGGCTGGACGCATCCAGGCTGCGCTCGCACCACTGTTCCAGTTGCGCTTGCGTAGCCTCGTCGATGCGTTGCGTTGCCGACTGCGGGAGTTCGCCGAAACGCTTGTGCAACAGGGCGCCAAGCACGCCGCGCAGCGCGCTCACCCGCCCTTCAAGCTTGCCTTGCGCCACTCCTTGCGCCACCCCTTTCGCCACGCCTTCTTCCCTGGCTTTTTCCGCCAGCGCGAGTCCGCGCTGGAAGCCGATATCTTCGAATTCTTCGGACCAGGTTTCAAATTTACGTTCCATGTCAACCACCTTTTCCACACTGTCAAACGCGAACGAATCCGGGTTGCCGCGCCGCTGCGCCAGGTGCTTTATCCATTGCGCGACCGAGAGCCGCAGGCTTTCCTGGGGTGCGTCGTCGAACCAGGTAAGCAGCGCG
Organism: Massilia rubra; assembly: GCF_011682065.1. Classification (GTDB taxonomy): domain Bacteria; phylum Pseudomonadota; class Gammaproteobacteria; order Burkholderiales; family Burkholderiaceae_D; genus Telluria_A; species Telluria_A rubra. Next base: position 112,302 of record NZ_VUYU01000003.1, read on the forward strand.
GGCAACACCATGTTTCTGACTTCGGAAGCGCTTGAAAGTTCCAGCCGAAACAACAGCGCCAGCAGGGTGGAATTCGCTTCCAGCGCCGCCCTGTCCAGGCGCTGCTGGTCGATCAGCAGGTAGCGCTGGGATGGCTGGAACAACGCCAGTTCGGCGGGCCCGTCCATGAGCAGCGTGGCCAGGTCCGTGCTGGCGCTCCAGCCCGGCGCACCGTTGTAGAACACCAGCGGCAGCACCGGCGGCAATAGCAAAGACGGCGGCAATTGATGCTGCTTGACCAGGTTCTGGCACAGTAAACCAACATAGTTCTGCATGCGCAAGGCCATCCAGCGGTCCACGCCGGACTGGAATTCAAGCAGGATATACACGTACAGAAATTGTTCGCCGATCCGCACGCGCCAGACGATGTCGTTCTGGCGCGCCGCCAGGCGCTCGCTCACATACACCGGATCGACCGGTTCGAAGCAGGACAGCGCGATGTTGTCAAACAGCTTGAAGGGCGTAAAGTGCGTGACCAGTTCGCGCACCAGCTCCGGGTGGGCGAACAGCGAACGGTAACCGAGGTCGTTATAGGCGGGCATGGGGCATTCTAGCCAGCGTCCCCACCCTGGCCTTGCGCTATATCAGGCGTGCGCGAGGCCCGGTTCAAGCCTGTTACCGCGCCCCGGCGCTCCAGCCGCCGCCCAGCGCGCGGTACAAGGCCACCATATTGTTCACCTGGTTCTGGCGCAGGGTCACCGCATTGAGTTCGACCTGGTACAGATTGCGCTGCGCATCGAGCACTTCCAGATACGAGGCATAGCCGGCCTGGTAGCGGTCCTTGGCAAAGTCCAGCGTGCGCGTGAGGATGTCGCGGCGCTTTTGCGCGTGCGCCATCTGGGTTTGCAGGCGCGTCACGCCGGCCAGGGCGTTTTCGACTTCGCTGAAGGCCGTCAGCACCACGCCGCGATAGGCAAACGCCGCCTGGTCGCGCTGCGCGGTGGCCGCGTCCACCAGCGCGCTCAAGCGCCCGCTTGAAAAGACCGGCGCCAGCACGCTGCCGCCCAGGCTCCACAAGGTCACCGGATCGTAATCGCGGCCGTTGGTCAACAGGCTGCCGAACTTGGCGCTGATGGTCACGTGCGGCAAAAAATCGGCGCGTCGCACCGCCAGGTTGGCATCGCTCGCGGCCAGCAGCAACTGGCTTTGCGCCACGTCGGGCCGGCGCGCCAGCAAGCTTGATGGCAGCGACGCCGGCGCCGGCAGCAGCGGCAAGTCCTGGAAGCGGCGTTCGCGCAGCACCGCGCCGGGCAGCTCGCCCACCAGCACGCGCAGGCTGTTTTCCTGGCGCCGGATGGCCAGCTCCAGTTCGGGAATCGCTTGCAGCACCGTTTCGTTTTCGTTTTGCGCCTGGGTCAGTTGCAACTGCGAGGTGTAACCCACGCGCGCCTGGTCGGATGCGAGCCGCAGCGCTTCGGCGCGCGAGGCCGCCGTTCCTTTGGTGATCCGCAGCTGGGCGTCCAGCGCCAGCAAACCCACATAGGCCTGCGCCGTGCTGGCCGCCACCGACAGCGCCACGCCATCGCGTTCGGCCTGGCTGGCTTGGTACTGCAGCGACGCCGCGCGCGACTGGTCGCGCAGGCGGCCGAACAGGTCGAGCTCCCAGCTCGCCTGCAGTTCCGGTTGCAGCGAGCGCGAATTGACCAGCCCCGCACCGGCCGGCACGCGCGCCGACGCGGCGCCCAGCACCGCGTTCACGGCCGGCAGCGCCGCCGCATCGGCCACGGCAACGAGCGCGCGCGCCTGGTCGACCCGGGCCACGGCGGCCAGCACGTTGGTGTTGTGCGCCAGCGCCGCTTCCACCAGCGCGCTCAAGGCCGGGTCGCCGAAGGCGCGCCACCATTGCGCATCGACCGCGGCTGGCCCGGCCGGGCCGTCGCGCCAGGCCTCGGGCACGGTCACTTTCGACAGCGGCGGCGCGGGACGCAGGGCCGGCACGCAGGCAGTCAGGCCGCAGGCCATGCCTGCAACAAGGAAGACGCGGCGCCTCACGGCTGCTGCTCCGCCGCGCCGACGGTATCGACCTTGACGATCACCGACATGCCGGGCCGCAGGCGCTTGGCCAGCTCCTGGCTCGGATCGATGGCGATGCGCACCGGCAGGCGCTGGACCACCTTGGTGAAGTTGCCGCTGGCGTTATCGGCGCGCAGCACGGAAAATTCCGAGCCTGTGGCCGGCGCGATCTGTTCGATATGCCCCGTCAATGCGGCGCCGTTGAAGGCGTCCACCGTGAACGTGGCGCGCTGGCCGATGCGCATTTTCCAGGTCTGGTTTTCCTTGAAGTTCGCCACGATCCACATGCTGTCGGGCACCAGGAACAGCAGCTGCGAGCCGGCCGTGACGTACTGGCCCAGGCGCACCGACGCTTCGCTCACCTGGCCGTCGCGCGGGGCCTTGACCACCGTATTCGATAAATCGATCTTGGCCAGCGCCAGCTGCGCTTCGGCCGTCTTGACCTGGGCTTCGAGGCCGCCGCGCGAGACAGTGGTGGCCTTGACGGTTTCTTCGGCAATCGCGATATCGGCCTTGGCCTTGAGCACATTGGCGCCGGCCAACTGGGTCGTCATGCGCACGCGGTCGCGCTCATTGAGCGACACCGATCCCTTGGCCGCCAGTTCCTCGACCCGTCCCAGTTCGGCCGCGGCGCGATTGCGCTCGGCCTGCACCGCCACCAGGGTGGCGCGCGCGGCGCCGCCACGGGCGCGGTTCTGGGCCTGGGTCTGGGTGAAGTTATCCAGCGCGGCGATGGCGCCGTCGCGCTGGGCCTCGGCCTGCTCCACGCGCGCCTTGTAGATGCGGTCGTCGATGCGCAGCAGCGGCTGGCCGGCCTTGACGAACTGGAAGTCCTTGACCAGCACTTCGGCCACGTAGCCATTGACCTGCGGCGCGAGCACCGTAATCTGGCCGCGCACGTAGCCGTTGTCGGTCTGGACCAGGGTGCTGTTAAAAGGGCCGAGGCGCCACGCCCACATGATCAGCACAATGCCGACCAGCGCGACGAGCGCCATCAGCACCACGCTCCACAGCTTGGGCTTGATGTACTTGGGTGGAGGTTCGGGAGCGACCGGCACGGCGGCCGGCGGGATCGGCGCGGCGGTGTTGCTGGAGTCGCCCGGTACTGGCGGATTGGCCTCGTCGGCGGGAGTGTCAACAGCGCGTTCGCTGCGCGAAGGAGGAAGTGGATTGCTCATATTTTTATCTGGCGGGTGCCTGGTTGAGTAAGGCTGCGGCTTCGCGCTTTTGGCGGCGCGCGAGGCGCACGGCGACAAACAGCGACCAGCCGAGGAAAAGGATGGCGATCACGCCGCTCAGGGCGAAGACATCGTTGAACGCGAGGACATTCGCCTCGCGCCGGCTGATCTGGGCCAGCTGGCCCACGCCCTGGGCAGCGCGCAGGGCCGGATCGGTGTTGACGCCCTGGTAGACCTGCTGCTGCAGGCGCAGGCGCTGGGCGACGACGGGATCGGCCGGGTTGAGCTGGGCGTTGATCTCGGTCGAATGCACATGCTCGCGGTGCAGCTGGTAGGTACTGAGCGCGGCGGCGCCGGTAAAGCCGCCCAGGCTCTGCGTCATCGCCAGCATGACCACGAAAGTGACCACATGGTCGGCGCCGAATTTGAGCGCCTGCATGATGCCGATCATGATCATCGGCCCCATGAACATGCCCGCGCCCAGCGCCACCAGGAACTGGCTCACAAAAAAGTCGTGCGGACGATCGAGGCTCGTGCGGCCGTAATCGAGCCAGGCGGCCACGCCGAACAGCAGGATCGAGAACAGGATTTGCGGGATCACGGTCTTGGGGCTGAAGGTGATGGAACTAGCCACCATGCCGCAAATGGTGCCGGCCAAAATCACCGCGAACAGCGGCTGCATCTGGTCCGGTCCCATGCCCAGGGTGCGCAGCAGGCCGACCGCGCCGTAGGTCTGCTCGGACGTCAAAAAGCGGATCAGGAACGCCCCGATCATGAAGCGGATGGTGGGACCCATCATCAGCCAGCGCGTCTGGATCAGCGGATTGGCGCGGTGGTGCTCGATGAACAGCGCCACCGTCAACAGCAGCACGGCGGCGATCAGGAGGTAGGCCAGCCAGGGCGTATCGAACCACCAGCGCGTGAAGCCCTGCGCCAGCACCGCCACGATCATGGCCACGGCCGGCGCGACCAGCGCAAAGGTGACAAAATCGAGCGGCTCGATCACCTTGATGTGGATCCCCGGCGGCAGCTTGAGCACCACCACCGCAGCCAGCGAACACAGGGCCAGGCCGGCTTCGAACAAATACAGGTTGTGCCACTGGCCCATGTCGAGCAAGGCCGGCGACATCAGCCAGGCCAGCGGCGTGGCGATCTGCGCGATGCCCACCCCGAGCACCAGCATCTTGCCGGTATATTTTTTGGGTGCGGCCTGCAGCATGTAGAGCATGGCGAGGGTGCTGGTGGTGGCGGCGGCCAGGCCGCTGACGGCGCGCACCAGGATGGCCATCTCGAAGCCGCCCACCAGCAGGTGCAGCAGGGTGACGAAGGCGTACAGCGACAGGCCGATCTCGGCGAACAGGCGCAGGCCGTACTGCTGGCGGAACTTGAACACCATCAGGTTCGAGGTCACGTTGACCATGATGTAGGCGGCCGGCAGCCAGGCCGCTTCGGCTGGCGTGAGGCCCAGGGTGCCCTGGATGGCCGGCAGGTTGGCCGACACCAGTGCATTTCCCAGGCCGCCGGTAATGCCGACCAGCAGCGCCACGCAAGCGTAGGCAAAGCGGATATGGGGCGGATGCCAGGGCATCGACGCCGAACCCGGCATGGTGGGTTTTTCGTGCTCTTCCCAGGCGGGAGTCGGTTTCAGGTACTGGGGCGCTGCTGCCATGCTGGCGGACTCCGGGCGACGGGCCGGCGATGTCGAGCGCATCGGCTCTGGGATTGATAATGGGAAAATTATAAGATAAATTGCCTGCAACCGTAGCGCGCCGGCAGTCAAGCGTGCGGACCCGCTTGTTGTCAACCCAACTGGTGTCAACCCAATCGGTGTCAGGTCTGACATTCGGACACGAGCTGTGCTGTAAAAATGGCATCGCTTGGCGAATAGCCGAGGTCGTGTCCGAATGTCAGACCTGACACCGGGGTGGCGGGGTGGCGCGCGGGGCCGTCAAACGTGCGGACGAAAAAAAGCGCGTCCGAAGACGCGCTTTTTTCATCCGGTCTTAGCCGGGGTCAACGCTATTTACGCTGCCAGACGCTTTTCCAGCGCCGCTTTGGTCTCCACCAATTCTTGCGGCAGGTGATAGGCCAGCTTCTCGAACAGCTCGTTGTGCAGCTTGAGCTCTTCGTTGAAGGCGCCCTTGTCGATCGAGGTGATGGTGTCGAACTGCTCCTGCGTGAAGTCGATGCCGTCCCAGTTCAGGTCGGTGAACTCGGGCGTGGTGCCGAACACGTTCTCGGTGCCGCCCGCTTTGCCTTCGATACGTTCCAGCATCCACTTGAGCACGCGCATATTGTCGCCGAAACCAGGCCAGACGAACTTGCCTTCCGCATCGGTACGGAACCAGTTCACGCAGTAGATCTTCGGCAGCGCGGCCGGGTTCATGGCTTCGATCTTCTTGCCCATGTTGAGCCAGTGCTGGAAGTAGTCGCTCATGTTGTAGCCGATGAACGGCAGCATCGCGAACGGATCGCGCCGCACGATGCCCATCTGGCCGGCGGCGGCGGCGGTGGTCTCGGAACCCATGGTCGCGGCCATGTACACGCCTTCGACCCAGTTGCGCGCTTCGGTCACCAGCGGCACCGTGGTCGAACGGCGGCCACCGAAGATGAAGGCCGAAATCGGCACGCCCGCAGGATCGTCCCAGGCTGCATCGATGACCGGATTCTGGGTCGCGGCCACCGTGAAGCGCGCGTTCGGGTGCGCGGCCTTGGCGCCGGAGGCCGGGGTCCAGTCCTTGCCCTGCCAGTCGATCAGGTGCGACGGCGCTTCCTTGGTCAGGCCTTCCCACCAGACGTCGCCATCGTCGGTCAGCGCGACGTTGGTGAAGATGGTGTTCTCGGTCATCGAGGCCATGCAGTTCGAGTTGGTGCGGGTGTTGGTGCCCGGCGCCACGCCGAAGTAGCCGGCTTCCGGATTGATCGCGTACAGGCGGCCATCGGCGCCCGGCTTGATCCAGGCGATGTCGTCGCCGATGGTGGTCACTTTCCAGCCGCCGAAGCTCGCTGGCGGAATCAGCATGGCGAAGTTGGTCTTGCCGCAGGCCGATGGGAAGGCTGCCGCGACATAGTGCTTTTTGCCTTCTGGCGATTCGACGCCGAGGATCAACATGTGTTCGGCCAGCCAGCCGGTGCCGCCGGCCTGGGCTTCCTGGTGGCCCATGTTCGAGGCGATGCGCAGCGCGAAGCACTTCTTGCCCAGCAGCGCGTTGCCGCCGTAGCCGGAACCGTAGGACCAGATTTCGCGGGTTTCAGGATAGTGAACGATGTATTTGGTCGCATTGCATGGCCATGCCACGTCTTTCTGGCCGGCCGCCAGCGGTGCGCCGACGGTGTGTACGCACGGAACGAACTCGCCGTCCGCGCCCAGCACGTCATATACCGCCTTGCCCATGCGCGTCATGATGCGCATGTTGACCGCCACGTAAGGCGAGTCGGACAGTTCGACGCCAATGTGGGCGATCGGCGAACCCAGCGGACCCATCGAGAACGGCACCACGTACAGGGTGCGGCCGGCCATGCAACCGTCGAACAGGCCGCTCAGGGTGGTGCGCATTTCCGCAGGGGCCATCCAGTTGTTGGTCGGGCCGGCCTGCTCTTTGGTGGCCGAGCAGATGTAGGTGCGGTCTTCCACGCGCGCCACGTCGGTTGGATCCGAACACGCCAGATAGGAATTCGGGCGCTTTTCAGGGTTCAGCTTTTTCATCGTGCCGGCGGCCACCATCTCGGCGCACAGGCGGTCGTACTCGTCTTGCGAGCCGTCGCACCAATAGATGCGCGCCGGCTTGGTCAGGGCAGCAATTTCGCTGACCCAATTGATGAGCTTTTGATGTTTGATGTAAGCTGGGACGTTGAGTGTTGCAACGCCACCCATAACGGGCTGATTCATAGTACCTCCAATGCCAATAAGAATTCTTTCTTGTCCCGGCACGGCAGGATCGTCGTCAGCGTTTCAGCTTGCGCTCAAGAATCCATTCCCTAAGAAAGGTTCGGCGATACGGCGGTCATGTCGACAACCTCGGATGACGGCGAGGCTGGTGGAACGGTAGTGCGGGGACTTGACAGGGCGGAAATCAGGGTCCGCAGCCGGGGCCAAATCCCGAAATGAGGGGCGATTGTACACCCGCTATTACCTGTTTTAAATGCTCAAACGTCAAAAATGTAGGAATAATAGTTGAGCAATGTAGTAGGCTATTTCGAATATTCCGGATCGTGTTATTTACCTACGAAGATTTATTTAACTTCTGCCATCTCCCATGAAAATAGCTATTCTTGATGATTACCAGGACGCGGTGCGTCAACTCGACTGCTTCAAGCTGCTCGACGGCCACGATGTCAAAATATTTAACAGTTCAGCCCGCGGTGCGGGGCAATTGGGCATCCGCCTAGCGCCGTTCGAGGCGCTGGTGCTGATCCGGGAGCGCACGGCGTTTCCGGCAGGATTGCTGGAAAAACTGCCGAACCTCAAGCTCATTTCCCAGACCGGCAAGCTGGCCGGGCATGTGGATGTGGCCGCCGCAACGGCGCGCGGCGTGGCCATCGCCGAAGGGGTCGGCTCGCCGGTGGCGCCGGCCGAGCTGACCTGGGCGCTGATCATGGCGGCCAGCCGCAAGATCGTGCCTTACGCGAATAATCTGAAGGACGGACTGTGGCAGACGGCCTCGGTCAACCCGCTGCTGAACGGCGTCGGGCGCACGCTCAAGGGACGCACCCTGGCGATCTGGAGCTACGGCAAGATCGGGCGCATGATCGCCGGCTACGGCAAGGCGTTCGGCATGCGGGTGCTGGTCTGGGGTGGCGAGGCCAGCCGCGCGGCGGCGGTGGCTGACGGGTTCGAGGCGGCGTCCACCCGCGAGGAGTTCTTCGAACGCGCCGACGTGCTGAGCCTGCATTTGCGGCTGGCCGACGGCACCCGTGGCATCGTCACGGCCGGGGACCTGGCGCGCATGAAGCCCGATGCGCTGTTCGTCAACACCAGCCGCGCCGAGCTGGTCGCACCGGATGCGCTGGAAGCGGCGCTGCGGCTGGGGCGGCCGGGCAATGCGGCCATCGACGTGTTCACCAGCGAGCCGCTGGCGGCGGACGCGCCGCTGCTGCGCATTCCAACCGTGCTGGCAACACCGCACATCGGCTACGTGGAAAAAGATAGTTACGAGTTGTACTTCCGGACCGCGTTCGAGAATGTGCTGAACTTCGCCAACGGCGCCCCGTCGAATATCTTGAACCCGGAAGCGTTGCAAGGGGTCTGACCCCGGTGTCACCGCGAGGGGTCAGACCCCGGTTTTTCCTTTAGGGGTCTGACCCCGGTGTTAGCCACTGCCCCGTTATCGGCAGGACCCCGGTGTCGCAGGTCTCGCCGCAGGAAGGGGTCTGAGCCGGTGCCACCAACTCCCACTCGCTACGACGTCTCACGCAACTTGCGCTCGCCGGTGATATCGATCGGCGGCACCGGCATCACATGCGCGCGCGTCCACAAACCGGCCCAGCCGGGCGGCCACCCAAGTGCCGGCCCATCGTAGGCAGGCAGGCTGGCGCGCACCGGCACCACCGGCACCGGTGGCGCATCCTGCAAGCCGCCGGCGCCGGGGCGCTCCACGTTCAGGCTGTACATATAGCCCGGCAGCAAGAGTTTGCACGCCCCTTCGAACCACGCCGTGTGGTCTTCGTCGCGTCCGAGCGCCTGCGCCAGGCCTTGCGGGTCGAAGCGCGCCAGCGCGGTGACCAGTTCGTCGGTGGTGGCGCCAGGCGAATCGCCCCAGCCCATCACCGGGTTGACGTTGTAGTCGGCGCCCGACCCGTACCAGCCCTCGCGCCAGGGGCGTTGCATCCAGTCGCGCTGGGCGGTGAACAAATGCCAGCGCCAGTGCAGGCCCGAAGGCTTGGGCCAGGAGTAGAGATAGAGTTTTTCGTAGCCGGCCTGGTGCAGTGCGCGCACCATCGCCATCAGGCGCGCGTGCGGCATGCGGTCGGGCGGGGCGCGCCGGAACAGGATCGCTTCGCCATCGGCATGCTGCACGTCGTCGGTCGACAGATTCAGGTCGAGCGTGCGCGCTTCGCTGCCGAAGCGCGCGGAGATCCAGCCGGTCAGCAGGTTGACGTGCGTAATGACGCCATAGCCACGATGGCGATGGAAAATAACAGTTCCTGGGGCAAGGGCTTTCATGGCTTCTTGAAGGACAAAAAAATGAGTGGACTCATGCGCAGACAACGATTCTAACGCACCGGCAAGTTGCGCGTTTTGCTTTGCGCGCACAAGGCCAACGCTACACGTTATCATACGGCACCTTCTCTTTACGAATTCCAGATCACTATGAGCTTGCGCATCATCGCCACCGGCGGCACCTTCGATAAACATTATGATGAACTGACCGGTAAGCTCGGCTTTGCGGAAAGCCATCTGCCTGCGGTACTGGCGCGCACGCGCATGACGGTTCCCGTTGAACTGGAGCAGCTTCCCCTGCTCGACTCGCTCGACATGCAGGACGCCGACCGCGCGCGCGTGCTGGCCAGTTGCCAGGCGGCGCCGGAGAAGGCGATTGTGATCGTGCATGGCACCGATACGATGCCGGAAACGGCGGCCGTGCTCGGCGCCGCCGCGCTCGGCAAAAGCATTGTGTTGACTGGTGCAATGATTCCGTACGAAATTGCGAATTCGGATGCGCTGTTCAATCTCGGCTGCGCAAGTGCCGCCGCGCAAATCTTGCCGCCGGGTGTGTACGTGGCGATGAACGGGCAGATTTTCACGTGGGATAACGTGACCAAGAATCGCGCGGCGGGGGTGTTTCAGCCGTTGTAACCTCGGTTGGGACAACGGCGTCCGAGCGTGCTCTCTGGGGCCGCTACGACTCAAGCAAATATTTGCGCTACATAAAAAACCGTCTTTCCCGCGTAGGCGGGAATCCAAGGCACCGTCGCTTAGCGTAGATGCCTTGGATTCCCGCCAAGGGGGCCACCGAGGCCGGGAAAGACGGTTTGGAGTGTAGCTAAAAACCGGACAGGGCGGCTGCTTCCGGAGGCGGAGACAGGAAACATAAAGCACCCTGTCCACGCGCTTTTATTCGGCCATCAAGCCTTCGCTTCCCCACCCAGCGCTTCCACTACTTCGCTCATCATCTTGGCCAGTTCGCCGGTCATGAGCATCATGTCGTTGTCGAAGCGCTCTTCATCGTTACGCGTGCTGGTGTCGCTTTCCTTGATCACGTCGAGCGGCTTGATGCCCTTGATCGCCAGCGACTCGGTCAGCACGAACGAAATCTTGTTGTCCCACGTCATCGCCAAGCGCGTGCATTGCTTGCCTGCCGCGATGTGACGACGGATATCGTCCACTTCCAGCGCATGTTTCACGTAACGCACGGCCGCCTTGCTCTCGCCAGTGGCGCGCAGCTCGGTATCCTGGTCGATCGTGAAGCCCACCGGCGCTTCGTCGGTTTCCAGCCAGGCCGTCATGACGGCCACCGGCGAGCGTTGCACGCGCAGGCTTTCGAGCGGCATGCGGTCGACCGCTTTCAGCAGCAGCTTGATGACTTCGTCGGCCTTGGCCGGGCTGGCGGCGTCGACCACCAGCCAGCCATTGACCGGATCGATCCAGGTAAAGGTGTTGCTGCGGATGCTGAAAGCGCGCGGCAGCAATTCATCGGCCACGCGTTCCTTGAGTTCCTTCATGGCTTTCTTGCCTGGGGCGAAGCCCTGGGCTTCTTCCAGCTCGGCCGCCTTGGCCTTGGCCACCTGGTTGATCACCGACGATGGCAGCAGCTTCTTTTCGGTGCCCAGCAGGATCAGCATCTGCTTGTTGACGGTGTGAACCAGGATGCCGTTGTTGCGCGGCGAATCCCAGCCCTGGCGCAGCAATTCGTTACTGGTGGCCGGAACAAAACTCATGGGCGCCAGCGCCGCTTCGAGTTGCTCGGGAGTGTATGCCCACGGTGCGGGAAGACGGTAAATCTGAAGATTCTTGAACCACATTATGCTTTACCTTGTTTGAGTCAGTATTTACAGCGGGGTGAAGCAGGAAGGCGCGCAAAACCGCTTTCACTTCCTGCGTAACGGCCTGCCCCGGAGGCAGGACTTGCGTCGTCCGCGACAAATCATCTGTGCGAAGGGAACGACATTTTACACGTCCGCATCGGCGAACAGGCTTAACTGTTCGAGGTTTTCGGCCTCGCCCAGGCGGACTCCGACACCCAGCAAGCGTACAGGCTGCATGCCGCGCGCGTAGCCGGTTTCCATCAGTTTGGCGTATTGCCCCACGTGTGGCGCGGTGCCAACACATTCCACGGTGGTCTGGTGAAAATCGGCAAATTTGAGTTTAACAAACAGCTTTTGCACGCTTTTCCCGGCGCCGGCGCGGGCAATGCGGGCATTGAGGTTGTCGAACAATTCCGGCAGCAGGGCGATGCAGGCCGGCAAGTCGGGCACGTCCGGCGTGTAGGTTTCTTCGACGCTGACCGACTTGCGCTCGCGCTCGTTGCACACGGCGCGGTTGTCGATGCCCCGGCACAAGTCGTGCAGGCGGGTGCCGAAGCTGCCGAAGTGATGTTGCAGTTCGAGCATGGTCCAGCTGCGCAGGTCGGCGCAGGTATGCGCGCCCAGGTTGTTGAGCTTGGCGGCGGTGACCTTGCCGACGCCATGCAATTTTTTGACCGGCAAGGCGGCCACGAAAGCGTCGACCTCGTCCGGACGCACCAGGCACAGGCCATCGGGCTTGTTCCAGTCGCTGGCGATCTTGGCCACGAACTTGTTGGGCGCCACCCCGGCCGAGGCGGTGATGCCGACGGTCGCGAAGATGCGTTTGCGGATTTCCTGCGCGATCAGGGTGGCGCTGCCTTTGCAGTGCGGCGAGTCGGTGACGTCGAGATAGGCTTCGTCGAGCGACAGCGGCTCGATCAGGTCGGTGTAGTCGCCGTAGATGGCCAGGATCTGGCGCGAGGCGATGCGGTATTTTTCCATGGCCGGGGGAATCACGACCAGGTCCGGGCACAGCTTGAGGGCCTGGGCGGTGGCCATGGCGGAGTGGATGCCGTAGCGCCGCGCTTCGTAGTTGCAGGTCGCCACCACGCCGCGCTGGTCCGGGCGGCCGCCGACCGCCAGCGCCACCTCGCGCAGGGCGGGATTGTCGCGCATTTCGACGGCTGCGTAGAAGCAGTCGCAATCGCAATGGATGATTTTTCGGGCTGGGGCGTTCACGCGCTCTGCTGTGCCCGGTTGAGGGCAACTACTGTAATTGCATACAGTATTCACTGAAACTGGATTTGTTGCAAGCTGGAAGGCCCGGCATGGCGGCGGGCGAGCACCAGCTTAACTCAGATGGCTGCGGATCATGGCCAGGATACTATCGGCAAAATCATCCACATGCACCTTGGCCGCGCGGTATTTCCAGCGCTTGATGTACCAATCCTGGAACATCGCCACGATATGCCCCGCCAGCAAGTCCGGATTGCCGGCCGGCACAGGCTTGAGCTGGCCGATCATGTCCGCAATTTCGGCCTGGATCGACAGCTCCGAATTTTTCGCCATGCCGCGCTGCTCGAAACTGAGCACGCGCGAGTCCATGTAGACGAAGTAAAACCACGGCTGCAAGATCTCGGACAGGTAAATCGTCGCCCGCACCAGCGATTCGAGCCGTTCCAGGGGCGCCTGCACATGCAGGAACATGCGCGGCAATTCCTGGCTGGCATGCCGCACCACGTCCTCGATCATTTCCGCCAGTTGATCCTTGCTGTCGATGTAGCCGTACAGGCCGCCCATCGACAAGCCGGTTTCGCGGCACAGGTCGCGCAAGCTCATCGCGCGAAAGCCCACTTCATTGGCCAGGCGGAAAGTGGCGCCGAAAATTCTTTCCATGTTTTCCAGCGCCGGCTTGCGGCGCTTGACGCCGATCCGCTCGGCGTGACGGTCAACAAGATAGGCCCAGATAGTGTCGCTCGTGAGCGGCGTCATCTTTTCAAACTGGGCGAAGTCGAAGCGGGTGGACACCAGCGTTCCCATAGTTGCGTCTACCGCTAGAGTTGGTTTCGGGAATGATTATAGCTCGTTAAAACCACAGATCAATTCAAACCGCAAAACAAGGCCTCCGTATGCTGCACTGCGCGATGCTTTCCGCATACGCCAGTGCTACATTCAAAAAACCGAGCGCTCGCTCTAATTCATAAAACAGCCTAAGCAGGGGCGTTTGCCGGTAGCCGGAGGAATGTGCAGCTTGAACTGCGCAACTCCGGTTCCAGTAGTTCATTTCATACAAAAACCATCAATGGAGACAACAATGATGAATCGCTTTTGGAAGTGCCTGTCCGTTTTGCTTATCGCCATCCACGTCGTACCCGCCCCGGCCCACGCCGCCGGCTACACCCAAACCAAGTATCCCATCGTGCTCGTGCACGGCCTGTTCGGCTTCGAAAAACTCGGACCGGTCGAGTACTTCTACGGCATCCCCTCGGCCCTGCGCAGCGGTGGAGCGAAAGTCTATACCGTCACGGTCTCGGGCGCCAACAGTACCGAAGTGCGCGGCGAACAATTGCTCTCGCAAGTCAAACAAATCATGGCGGCCACCGGCGCCGCCAGGGTCAATTTGATCGGCCACAGCCATGGCGGGCCAACCGTGCGCTACGTCGCCTCGGTGGCGCCGAACCTGGTGGCGTCGGTCAGCTCGGTGGCGGGCGTGAACAAAGGCTCGAAGATCGCCGACATCCTGACCGGCAACGCGCCTGAAGTCGGCAATGCGCTGGCCAACGCGGTGGCCGCGCTGATGGACTTCCTCACCGGCCGTTCCGGCTTGCCGCAGGATGGCGCGGCCGCGCTCAAGTCGCTCAGCACGGCCGGCTCGGTCGCCTTCAATAAGCGCCATCCGCAAGGGGTGCCGACCAGCGCCTGCGGCGAAGGCGCCAACCATGTCAATGGCGTGTATTACTTTTCGTGGAGCGGGGCCCAGCCCTACACCAATGTGTTCGATGCGATCGACCCGTTCATGGCGCTGACCGGCGCGGCGTTCGGCGGCAAGAACGATGGCCTGGTCAGCAGCTGTTCCAGCCGCCTGGGGCGCGTGATCCGCGACGACTACGCCATGAACCACCTGGACGAAGTGAACCAGTTCATCGGCATCGTGAACCTGTTCGAAACCAGTCCGGTGACCGTGTTCCGCCAGCAAGCGAACCGCCTGCAGGCGCTCGGTCTGTAAGGGGGCCGCCATGACCGCACGCATGCGATGGAAAATGTTCGGGGCCGGCGCGCTGGTGGCCGCTTTGCTGGTGGCCGCTTATCCGAGGCCGGAGGTGGCCGCCGTGGCGGCGGCGCCGCCGGCGCCGACGGACCCGTTTGCGTTCGTGCGGTCGATGGAAGGCACCAGGCCGGACGGCGACGTGCGCCTGGACGCCGATGGCCAGTTGGTGGTCGACGCCGAACTGGGGCATCTGTTCGACTACTACCTGGCCGGGCTGGGCGAGAAGGATTTGCAGGCGATCCGCGCCGAAATCGAGCGCGAGCTGGAGCGCCGCTTCGCTCCCGGCCCGGCGGCGCAGGCCAAGCGCTTGCTGGCCAGCTATCTCGATTACAAGCGGGCCCTGGCCGATGCCGAAAAGACGCTGGCGCCGCAGGCCGACCTGGCCAAGGCGGCACGCGCGCGGCTGGCGCTCAAGCAGCGCTTGCGGCCGCAGTTTTTCAGTGCAAGCGAGGCGACGGGACTGTTCGGCGCCAGCGACGCGTACGACGCCGATGCGCTGGCGCGGCTCGACATCGAGCAGGACGGCGCGCTGACGGCGCTCGAACGCGAGCAAAAGATGGCGGCGCTGGACCAGCGCATGCCGGCGTCGTTGCGCGAAGATCGCGAGGCGCCGACCAAGGTGATCCGGATGGAAGCGTCGGTGCAGAAGCTGCGCGAGCAGGGTGCGGGCGACGACGAGGTGTATCGATTGCGGGCGACGGCGTTCTCGCCGGAAGCGGCCAGCCGGCTGGCCGATCTGGATCGCGAAGAGGCGGCGTGGAAGGGGCGCATCAAGGCCTATCTGGCGCAGCGGGCGAGCGTGGGAACGGGGTCGGAGGCGGTGTTGCAGCAGGTGCGGAACCAGCATTTTTCGGCGGAGGAACAGCGCAGGCTGGGGGCGTATGAGTAAAACGGCCAAGGCTGACGCGATTTTTCCTTAGAAGCCACTAAGCTACAAACCGTCTTTCCCGCGCAGGCGGGAATCCAAGGCACCTTCGCTTAGCATAGATGTCTTGGATTCCCGCCTGCGCGGGAAGTCTTTTCTGCTAGTGGCAGAAAACACGGTTATCAATTTGGTTGCTATAAAAAGGGGACGAGCGGCAAGCCGGTCGTCCCCTTTGTCATGCAGCGGCCAGGCCGCCGCATTGACTTACATTACCACGACAGTTTCAGCGAGTACGCGCCGCTGGTGGCGCCCGTGCCGCCGTCGTAGTACTTCACGCGGACATAACGGGTGGTGGTGGCGGTGCCGGTGTTGGCGGTGTTCAGGCTGTCGGCTACGCCGGCGCCGTTTTCACTCGACGCCACCTGCGTGCCCGCGCTGTTGTAGGCATACAGATCGTAGTCGGCGGTGCTGCTGCCGATCGTCATTGTCGCCGACAGGGTTTTACCCGCTGGCAGTTGAACCACGAAGTAGTCGGAGTCGGTGGTCGAACCCATGTTGCCTTTAACAACCGTGCCGCTGACCGTCACCGCATTCGCCGTTGCGGTCGCGTTGTTCGCTTCCGTTTCGTTGATGGTGGTGCCGGCTGGCGGCGTGGTGCCGCCGGTGACCGACTTCACGGCCGCCAGCGCATCGACGATCCCCGTGCCGCAGCTGTTGCAGGTGGCCGGGAAGGCGCGTGCGGTCGACTTCAGCTTGCTTTCGATCTCATCCGGCGTCAGGGCCGGGTTCTTCGACAGCATCAGCGCGGCAACACCAGCGACGTGCGGGGTCGCCATCGAGGTACCGGCGTAGCTGGCGTAGCTATCCGCGCCTGGCGCGCCGGTGCCGGCGTTCAGGGTCGACAGGATCAGGCCGCCGGTGTCGCCACCAGGCGCCGCCACGTCGATCAGGGTGCCGTAGTTCGAGTACGAAGCGCGGCCGCCCGCCTTGTTGGTTGCGGCAATCGCAATCACGCCCGAGCAGTTGGCCGGGCTGGCGTTGCTGACGTTAACGTTGTCGTTACCGGCGGCGACAATCACCACGGTGCCGCGCGAACGGGCGCCGTTGATGGCGTTCTGGGTCGTGGTGTCGCAAGCGCCACCGCCGCCGAGCGACATGTTGATCACGCGCGCCTTGTTGGCATTGGCCGGCACGCCGGCAACGGTGCCGCCCGAGGCCCAGGTGATCGCATCGGCGATGTCGGAGGTGTAGCCGCCGCATTTGCCCAGCACGCGCAGCGGCAGGACCTTGGCGTTGAACGCCACGCCCGCCACGCCGAGACTGTTGTTGGTCTTGGCGGCGATGGTGCCGGCCACGTGGGTGCCGTGCCAGCTCGAATTCTGCGCCTGCAGCGGACGGCCGTTGCCGCACGCGCCGGCGGCGACTGCGTCGCCCGGATCGCTGGCGTCGCTGTCACGGCCATTGCCGTCGTTGGCGATGGTGGTGTCGGTGATGAAGTCGTAACCCTGGACAAACTGGCCGGCGAGGTCGGCGTGCGGACGGAAGCCCGTATCGATGACGGCAACGACGACGCCGGAACCGGTGGCCAGGTCCCAGGCCGCCGGCAGGCGCAGGCCGCCGGTGGTGTCGCCGTAGTGCCACTGCTCCGCGTAGCGCGGATCGTTCGGGGTGTACAGCGGCTGCATGATGCGGTCCGGCTCAGCGTACTCTATGCTGGCGTCGCGCTCCATCAGGTCCTTGGCGATGGCTGCCACGTCCTTGACGTCCATCTTCTTGTCGAGCTTGAGAATCTGGGCGCCATTGGCGGTGGTGTGCAAGGCTTGCATGGTCAGGCCGAACTGCTGGCCCGAACGCTGGACGATCGCCAGGCGTTCCTTGCTCGGCGCAGCCCGGAGGGTTGCGCCCGGCACGACAGGGCCGGTTTCCTTGTACTTGACGATCATGCGGTCGGTGCTCGTCGCTGCCGGGGCGATCTTCGCGTTCGACTCAATATCGAGCACGCTGGCGTGGGCAAACACCGGGCCGACCGTGATCACGGCGGCGGCGCAGAATGTCAGAAAGGATGGGTACTTCGATTGCGAATGCTTCATTGTCGTTCCTTAAGTTTTCCGATGAACATTTTATAAAGGGATCGTCGGCAGCGCGTGGCCGTCGCCGTCCCATTGTCTCCACGTTGTTCTGCAACGTAGCCCCGCCTTTTGTCAGCGAGCGTTGTACATTACTTGGATTCATGTCGATTTTTGGAAATTTCCAACAGGATTCGGCTGTTTCGCAACACAAAAAGCCAAAAAAATTTCTGCGGGCAAAGTTAATTTGGCAATCTTTGCTTTTTCCCAAATGCAAACTTGTTCATTTTTGTCTATTTCTGAACATTCGACTGATAATTGTCTAAAAATGAACAGTTTTTGACAAGCAATGAACATTGCGTCTCCCGCCGTAAGGCCGAGATCGGATGAATGATTCAGAACAATTTCCTGTGCTACCGTGAATATGCAGTAGACCGCTGAAGCCTGCCAAAAGTTCAGGCAGGCTCATACGGACGAGGACGGTTTTATCAGCGGATAACAATGGCGGCGATGCGCCTGGAAAGTGGGGGCCGCAGCGGCCCAAGCCGGCGCTTTTCCCCTATGGGAAGGCGGCTGCGCTGCGGAAAACAAGCTGCCCCCGAGGAGAGCGCCCGGCGTCTGGTCCGACAGGCCGATACGATGATGGCTTACCTAAAACTGATCCCCGCTCTGACAGATGGGCACGTATTTATCCTACGACCTTCGGCGAATTCTTACTCCATGGACGTAAAAAAGCCGCGATCGCTCGCGGCTTTGCTGACAGCGGGACGGGCTTAGAAGTTGCCCTTGAACTGCATCCCCCACTGACGCGGCTCGTTGGTGAAGCCGGTCAGGTTGTTGAAGTCGATCCCGCCCACAAGCCGTTCGGTGCCGGTGATGTTGCGACCGTACGCGGCCACTTCGTACTTGCCGCTATCCCAGGTGTAGCCGACGCGCAGGCCGCCTTCCACCAGCGGCTTGCCGGTAAATTCCTTCGCTTCGTACAGGAAGAAATTGATCTTGCTGCGGTACGCCCAGTCGGTGAACACGAACAGCTGACCTTCGGCCAGGTCCATCGAGTAACGCGCGGTGCCGTTGATGATCCACTTCGGCGCCTGCGGCAAAGGATTGCCGTCGATGACGACCCGGCCGGCGGCATTGATCGGATTGGTGATCGTGCACTGCGCGCATTTGTTGACCGAGATGCCGCCATCGCGGATTTCGGTGAAGTTGTAGCTGCCGCCCGCCGATACCTTGAAGCTGCTGGTGACAAAGCCTTCAAAGTCCAGCTCGGCGCCACGGCCGTTGGTCTTGGCCGCGTTGATCAGGCGGTTGACGTTCGAGTTGCCGCCGACCACGGTCAGCTGCTGGTTCTTGACCTGGTAATCGTACACGCTGAAGGCCACGCGCGCGCGGCGGTTCCACAGGTCGGCTTTCACGCCGGCTTCGACCGAGGTGATGGTTTCGGCGTCGGCCACGGTGATCGGTACCGCAGCCGAGGCCGCCGCGATACTCGGCGCGCGGAAGCCGGTCGCCACGCGGGCATACACGTTGACATCCTTGTTCAGCTTGTAGGTACCGCTCAGGTCCCAGTTGGCCTTGTTGCTGCTCTCGCCCACCGAACCCGGGCCGATCTGCGCCACGTTCCACGCCGTGACGGTATTGAAATCCTTCTTGTCGTTGGTGTAGCGCAAACCGCCGCGCACGTTGAAGGCATCGCTGATGACGTAGTTGACCGAGCCGAACGCCGCCCAGGCGGTATTCTTCTGGTGGCTCACCAGGCGCGACGTCTGGGCGCCGCTGGTGCTGTTGTAATTGTCGGTCGAGCCGGTGGCGTCTTCGTTGAAGTAGTACAGGCCGGCCTGCCAGTTCATCGGGCCGCTGTTCTTCGATTCGACCCGCACTTCCTGGCTGTATTGCTTGACGTCGCCAATGCCGCCGGCGGTTTCAACCTGGAACGGGATCACGCCCGGGCCGGTCGGCACGCCGCCGTCGATGTCGCCGCGGCTCAGGTAATGGTCCACGCCTTCGTAGCCGGTGATCGAATACAGCTTGAGCGCACCCAGGTCCCACGACAGGCGCACGTTGGCGCCGTTGGTGCGCAGGGCCTGGAAGTTCAGGCCGTTGTTGGCGATCTTGTCGGCGTCGAAACCGTCGACCAGCTCGTTCGTGCCTTTTTTGATGATATTCGCGCGGAACAAACGCGAGCTGCCCGTGGTCGAACGCTGGTGCACATTGAACAGGGCATTGAACGTCGTGCCTGGCTTGTACAGCACTTGCAGGCGTTCGGCGTGCTCGTTGTAGCCTTCCAGCGCGTCTTCCTGCTTGGTGAAGCTGTTGTCGACGAAATCGTCGCGGTGCTGGCGCAGGGTCGAGAAGCGCGCCGCCCATTCTTTGCTCAGCGGAATATTCACGGCGCCGTCAACGTTGACCGTGTTGTGGGTCGCGACGGAGGCGTTGTAGTAGCCGCCGAAGCTGTCGAGCTTCGGTTTTTCGGATTCGAACTTGACCACGCCAGCCGGGGTGTTGCGGCCGAACAGGGTGCCCTGCGGGCCGCGCAGCACTTCCACGCCGGCCAGGTCGAAAATCGGGAAGCCCTTCAGGATCGGGTTCTCTTGCACCACGTCGTCGTAGATCAGCGATACAGGTTGCGAGGCGAAGGTATTGAAGTCGGTGTTGCCGTAGCCGCGGATGTAAAAGCGCGGGAAGGTGCGGCCGTTTGACGATTCCACGTTCAGGCTCGGCACTTTGCCGGCCAGCACGCGAATGTCCTGTCCGCCGGACACGAGCACGTCGAGCTTCTCATCCTTGAGCAGGGTGACGGAGACCGGCACTTCCTTGATGTTCTCGGTACGGCGCTGGGCGGTCACGGTCACGGTTTGCAGTTCCGGAGCAGCTTGGGCTTGGGCCTGGACTTGGGCCATGGCCGACCCGATCGGCAGCAGTGCGGACAGGGCCAGCACGGCGCCGTGGGCGCCGATAACGCGCTTGTGCATCTTGGACATCTTGATCATTCGAGTTCCCTGGAAAAAGTTGATGAAGCGTACGACGAAGGTATTCTTGTCTCCTGCTTGTGCTCTTTTTCTGGACGTACTCGCATGCAAACGCGCGGCGATGGACGCCGTCGGCACCGCATCTTGTCGATGTCTGTGTTGCCGACTTTATAAAGCCGGTATTTTCTGCCATCACTGCTGTGAATGGCAAGGAAGTTCACTTGCAGCGTGATCTTCACGCAACATTTTTTGCAATAAACCACTGTTTGCTGTGTTCGTCGGCGGGAAAGAACGATTCGAGACGCAATTCATGCACCGTTACATCGTGCGGCGTGCCCATGGTGGTGATGGTCGTAAACACGTTCAGTTCGACGCCGTCCTTGCGGATGGCCAGCGGCAAAAACGGCAGCGCGCGCCGGTCGAGGTTGGGTGCGTGGGCCGCTATGCCGATGGCGTCGATGCCGGGCAAGGCCGCCAGTTCGGCCAGCAGGGTCGTCGCTTCGCTGCCGGGTCCGTCGCCCATGGCTTCGCGCTGGATCCAGTGCAGGGCGTCGGCGCACACCGCGTCCCAGTTGACGAGGTACTGGCGCAGGCCGTCAGGGTCGAGCATGAGCTTGAGGACGTTGAGGACGCCGTTGCCGGGAATCGGCTGGCCGGCAGGCAAGTCGAGCAGCCAGCCGAACAGGCGGGCGGCGGGGGCGTTGTGGAGTTGCAGGTTCCACAGGCGGTCGACCACCAGCGCCGGGTATGGCGCCTGTTGAGCCAGCATGAAGTCGAGCGCCTGGCGCACTGCGGCCAGTTCCGGGTCGGACAGGTTGCGCTCCTGGTAGGCGGGCGCGAAACCGGCGGCCAGCAGCATGATGTTGCGCTGCCTGAGCGGCACGTCGAGCGCCACGCCAAGCTTGAGGATCAGTTCCTTGCTGGGCTGGGCGCGGCCGCTTTCGAGGAAGCTGATATGGCGCTGCGAGACCGCGCTGACGGTGGAAAGATGCAGCTGGCTGTACCCGCGCTTGCCGCGCCAGTAGCGCAGCGCGGCCGAAAAGTCGCCGAAGTACTGGTCGCGCGAGGGGGGCGATTGGTTTGCTGCTGTCATTGCGCGCTCCTTCATCGTTCCTGTTCATACGGATTCGCATGCCGCCATGCGCGGCGGCCTTGCGGCGGGTCATGTACGACCGCCACCCCGGGGGGACTACGTCACGGCGCCGCTAACGCCGGACCCGACCCGATAAACGCCATCAGGTCCGCATTGACCCGCTGCGCATGCGTCACGAACATCCCGTGCGCCGCGTCATCGTACACCGTCAGGCGCGCCCCTGCGATCATGGCCGCGGTCCGCCGCGCCGTCAGCGCCAGGGGCGCGCTCACGTCCAGCGCGCCAGCGATAATCAGGGCCGGCACGTCCACCTTCGCCAGGTCGGCACGCATGTCCGCATGCTGGACCGCCACATGGCAATCATGCAGCGCCTTGTGCGAGCACGCCAGCGCCATCTGGCGCAGCCACCCGATCATCCCCGCCGGCGCATCGGGCGTCAGGAACGGCAGCGCATTCTCGTCGATCCAGCGCGGGAAATCGCGGTCCAGCTGCTGCTCCCGAAACGCCTCGAACAGCGCGCCATCGATGCCCTCCGGGTTGTCGTCGGCGCGCATGATCATCGGCGTCATCGGTCCCATCAACACAAGCCGCGCCACCCGTGCGCTGCCGTGCCGGCCCAGGTAGCGCACCACCTCGTTGCAGCCCATCGAATGCGCGACCAGGGTCACGCCGCGCAGGTCGAGCGTGCCGATCACCGCGGCCAGATCGCCGGCCAGGGTGTCGAAGTCGTAGCCCCTTCCCGGATCGCTGGAGCGCCCATGCCCGCGCCGGTCGAAGGCGATACAGCGCAGCCCTTGCCGCGACAGGGCCATCATCTGGTAGTTCCACGCATCCGACGGCAGCGACCAGCCGCCCACGAACAGCACCGGCGCACCGCTGCCCCAGTCGCGGTAGAACAGGTCGACGCCATCATTGGTACGGATAAAACCGGGGGCGGGGGAATGGGTCATGGCAGTTCTCCTTGGTTGGCTTGACCCCATTTTCACGCACCCTTGCCGGCCTGGCGATTACCTCCCAGGTAATCGATCCGCCGCCTCCACCAGGATCGCGCGGAAATCGTTGACGTTGGTGCGCGTCGGCCCCGTCAGCACCAGGTCGTCCAGCGCCGCAAAGAAGCCGTAGCCATCGTTATCGCGCAGGCGCGCCGCCGCATCGATGCCGGCCAGCGCGGCGCGTGCCAGCGAGTCGGGATCGAGCAGCGCGCCGGCGTTGTCCTCGGTGCCGTCGATGCCGTCGGTATCGCAGGCAATCGCATGCACGCCTGGCATGCCCTTGAGCGCGATGGCCAGCGCCAGCAAAAATTCGGCATTGCGCCCGCCCCGCCCCTGGCCGCGCAAGGTGACGGTGGTTTCGCCACCCGACAAAATCACGCACGGCGCTGCCACCGGCTGCCCGTAGCCCGCCACCTGGCGCACAATGCCCGCGTGGACGATGGCCACCTCGCGCGCCTCGCCCTCCATGCACCCGCTCAGGATCAGCGGCGTGTAGCCGGCCGCGCGCGCGGCAGCGGCAGCGGCGTCGAGCGCATGCTGGGCGCTGGCGATGACCACCGCCCGATTGCCGGCCAGGCGCGCATCGTCGATGGCCGGTGCGGCCAGCGCCGCATCGGCCAGCACCGCGCGCACCGCCGGCGGCGCCGCGATGCCGTATTTGGCGAGCAGCGCCAGCGCATCGGCCGCGCAACTGCCATCCGGGATGGTCGGCCCGGACGCCACCACCGCCGGATCGTCGCCCGGCACGTCGGACACCACCAGGGTCAGCACGCGCGCCGGATGGCAGGCCAGCGCCAGGCGCCCGCCCTTGATCGCGGACAGATGCCGCCGCACGCAATTGATCTCGCCGATCGGCGCGCCGCTGGCCAGCAGGCGGCGCGTGAGTTCGCGCTTTTGGTCGAGCGAGATGCCTGGCGCGGGCAGCGACAGCAGCGCCGAGCCACCGCCGGACATGAGGCACAGCACCAGGTCGTCCTCATTGAGGCCGCGCACCAGCGCCAGCATGCGCTGCGCCGCCATGCTGCTAGCCTCGTCCGGCACCGGATGGCCCGCCTCGATCACCTCGATATGCCGGGTCGGCGCGCCATGGCCGTAGCGCGTGACCACCAGGCCGTTGATCTCGCCCTGCCAGTGCCGCTCGACCGCCTGCGCCATGCGCGCGGCCGCCTTGCCGGCGCCGATGACGATGGTGCGCCCCTTGGGCGCGGCGGGCAGGTGCGGCGCCAGCACGGCCAGGGGGTCGACCGCCGCCAGCGCACTGTCGAATAGGTGCATAAGCAGCTGATGCGCCGGACTGCGCGGCGCGCTTGCAGGGTTCATGTCGTCCTCGTTAATTGGGTTGCAAGGCCGGCGCGAAAGAGCTATCTTTTTTCGCGCTGCCCAGCCTATGATATTGACACAAAAATATCTTCCAGGAGTGTTCGTGCCTTCCCCAAAAATCCCCGCCATCCTCACCGCGCTGATGATCGCCATGAGCAGTACCCTCCCCGCTTTTGCCGCCGACAGCGCGGCGCCGCCCATCGCAGCCAAGGCCGCGTGGCAGGAAACGCGCCACGGCGAGGTCGTCACCGACGACTACCGCTGGCTGCAAAAGAAGGAAGACCCGAAGGTGATCGCCCATCTTGAGGCCGAAAACGCCTACACCGAGGCGATGACGCGCGATATCGCGCCGCTGGCCGACAAATTGTTCGCCGAGATCAAGGGCCGCATGCAGGAAGTGGACCTGTCGGTGCCGGCGCGCACCGGTAAATACTACTACTACACGCGCTTTGAAGCGGGCAAGCAGTACCCGATCAACTGCCGCCGCCTGGCCGGCGCCAACCTGGCCTACGACGACAAGGCGCCGGAAGAAATCCTGCTGAACCAGAACGAGATGGCCGAAGGCCAGAAGTTCTTCGCCGTCGCGGGCACGTTTGTGAGCCCCGACGATGCGCTGCTGGTGTACCTGACCGACACCACCGGCTACCGCCAGTTCGAGCTGCACGTCAAGGACCTCAAGACCGGCAAGCTGCTGCCCGACAGCGTACCGCGCGTGACCTCGGTGGCCTGGGCGCTTGACAACAAAACCATCTTCTTCGTGCAGGAAGACGCCACCACCAAACGCTCCGACCGGGTGTTCCGCATGACGCCCGGCAGCGCGCCGGTCGAGGTGTATCACGAGCCGGTGGAGCAGTTCAGCGTGCAGGTGGAAGCCTCGCGCGACGGCAAGTTCATCCTGCTCGATATGGTCGCGACCGACACCACCGAGACGCGCATGCTGGCGGCGGACAAGCCGCTGGGCCCATTCCGCCCGGTGCTGGGACGCGAAAAAGGCCATCGCTACAGCGTCGAACACCGCAAGGGCGAGTTGTTCATCACGACCAACAAGGAGGCGAAAAACTTCCGCCTGGTGCGCGCGCCATTGGCCACGCCCGGTCCCAAGTTCTGGAAAGAGCTGGTCAAGCACGACAAGGCGGTCATGGTGCGCGAAGTCGACGCCTTCCGCGACTTCCTGGTGGTGATGGAAAAATCGAATGCGCTCAATCGCGCGCGCATCTACAACTTCAAGAACAAATCGTGGAAGACGGTGCAGTTCGACGACCCGGTCTACATGGCCACGCGCATGCGCACCCCCGCCTACGACGCCACCAGCTACCGCATGGCCTACCAGTCGCCGGTGACGCCGGCGACCGTGCTCGATGTGGACATGGCCAGCGGCGCGCGCAAGGTCCTCAAGCGGGTCGAGGTGGTGGGCGGCTACGACGCGAGCCGCTTCGAAAGCAAAGGCCTGTGGGTGACCGCGCGCGACGGCGCCAGGGTGCCACTGTCGGCCGTCTACAAAAAGGGCGTGAAGTTCGACGGCAGCGCGCCGATGCTGCTCACGTCCTACGGCTCGTACGGGATTGCGACGGAAGCGAATTTTTCGATCGGGCGTCTGAGCCTGCTCGAGCGCGGCGTGATCGTGGTGCAGGCGCACATCCGCGGCGGCACCGACATGGGCGAGGCCTGGCATGACGACGGCATGCTGATGAAAAAGAAGAACACCTTCTACGACTTCATCGACGCCGCCGATTTCCTGGTCAAGGAAAAGTGGACCAGCCCGAGTCGCCTGGTGATCCAGGGTGGCAGCGCCGGTGGCCTGTTGATGGGCGCCGTGGCCAACATGCGCCCGGAGCTGTTCCGCGGCGTGCACGCGGCCGTGCCGTTCGTCGACGTGATGAACACCATGATGGACGCCACCCTGCCCCTGACCACCGGCGAGTACCTCGAATGGGGCAACCCGACCGAAAAAGCGGCCTACGACTACATGCGCAGCTATTCGCCGTACGATAACATCGAGCGCAAGGCCTATCCGGCCATGCTGGTGACCACGGGCCTGAACGACAGCCAGGTGATGTACTGGGAGCCGGCCAAGTACGTCGCCAAGCTGCGCGCGCACAAGACCGACAACAACGACCTGCTGCTCAAGACGAACATGGGCGCCGGCCACGGTGGCGCGTCCGGGCGTTACAACGCGGTCAAGGAAAGCGCTTTCAACATGGCGTGGATGCTGTCGCAGTGGGGCATCAAGGAGTAACAGGAGACGGGAGCCGGCGACCGGCGCCGGGAATTTTGCGGGAATTTTCACTTTTTTCGCAAAAACCCTTGCGCACTTTCCGATCTCTGGATATGATTCGTGCCTCTTCAGACGTGGTGACAAACGTCGGATGCAGTCTCTGAGGTAAGCGAAGTTTTTGGGTGCTTAGCTCAGTTGGTAGAGCAGCGCCCTTACAAGGCGCGGGTCGGGAGTTCGAGCCTCTCAGCACCCACCACCATCAGAGACGGGGCATCATGATCAGCAGTACCGATCAGAGTAACACGGAGTGGTAGTTCAGTTGGTTAGAATACCGGCCTGTCACGTCGGGGGTCGCGGGTTCGAGTCCCGTCCGCTCCGCCAGCATCAAGAAAGGGTCCGATTCGTCGGGCCCTTTTTCTATTTCCCTTTTTGTTTTCTCCTTCACTTCCGGAACCGCCTTGGCCCACGCCTACGTTACGTTTCGCCGCCGTCTCGCCCTGCACGCGTTCCAGCGCTTTGCCGCCAGCCTGAAAGGTTCGGCCGAAATCGTGCTGCTGGTGTTCGCCCAGGTTCTGATCGGCCTGTTCGCGCTGGTCGCCCTGCCCCCCATGTACGCCGCCTCGCAACCGGCCTTGCAAGCCATTGGCCTGCTGCTTGCGCACGGCCTGGCGATGGCGCTGCCGGCGCTCCTGGTGCGCAAGCGCGTGCTGCCGCTCGACGTGGTGTACTGGCTGCGCCGCCTGCCGGTGCCGCCGTCCACCCAACTGGCGGCCGATGCGCTGGTCGCCGCCATGATGGTCGGGCCGCTGGCGCTGCTGTACGCGGTCTCGGCGACGGTCTGGGTTTATCAAAGCCCCGACTGGCTGCTGCCGCTGCGCGGCGTGCTTGGCACGCTGTTCTCGCTGATGCTGACGTATGCCTGCACCATCGCCGTGCTGTCGCTGCGCGCGCGCCGCGTGCCGTCCAGCGCGCGCTGGCAGCGCCGCCTGGCGCCGCCGCCGGCGCGCTATGCGGCGCGCCAATGGCGCTCGCGCGTGTTCATGCTGTGGCATCGTTTGTTCTGGCTGCCCTTCTGGCGCAACGAGAACATGGTGGGCCGCCAGCAAAGCCTGATGCTGGCCGCGGCCGTGGGCGCGGCGCTGCCGTGGATGCAGGCGCCGCCCGGCATCGCGCGCGCGGTCCTGGCGCTGGTCACCAGCGCGCTGATGGTGCTGCTCACCGACCGTGGCGACAAGGCCGTGCGCGAGCAGATCGCCGCGCTGCGCCCTGTCATGGCGGCCTGGCCGCTGCAAGCGCGTTCGGTGGAACTGGCGGCGCGCGCGTTTGCGCCGCTGCCCGCGCTGCTGGTGCTGGCGATGGTGTTCGCCGGTGGCCTGGCGCATGGCGTATGGGCGCGTCCGGCCGGCCGCGCTTATCTGGTGCTTGGCTGCGTGGCGCAGGTGCTGCTGGTGGCGATTCCGCGCTTTACGGCACGCGCGCGGGTAGGCCTGGTGGTGGTGCAGATTCTGGTGTTGACGGCGGTGGGGAGCGAAATATGGCAGTAGAACAGAAGGACGGCCCGGTGCTGCGCATCCGGGACCTGCATTTTCATTTCGATACGCGCCCGGTATTCGTCGATTTCTGTGCGCAGATCGAGCCGGGCATCACCTGGCTGCGCGGCGCCAACGGCATGGGCAAGACCACCTTGCTCAAGCTGGTGGCCGGCGCGCTCACGGCCAACCGCGGCACCATCGCATTGGACGGCATCGATTGCGCGGCGCAGCCGCTGGCCTACCGGCTGGCGGCGTTTTACTGCGGCGGCGACCTGCCGGACTTACCGTGGCTGACGGTGCAGGAGTTCCTCGACCTGCACCTGGCGCTGTATCCGGCCGCCCAGGCGCGCCTGGTCGAGCGCCAGCTCGACGCGTTCGGCGTGACCGGCACGCTGGGGCAGGCGCTGTCGACCCTGTCGCTGGGGCAGCACAAGAAGGTGCAGCTGTCGTTGGCGCTGGCCCTGCCGGTGCGCCTGCTGCTGCTCGACGAGCCGTTCAACGGGCTCGATGCGGCGGCGGTGGCGTATTTGCGCGGGCAACTGGCGGAACTGGGGGCGCGCCAGGATGTGTGCGTGCTGCTGACCAGTCACCTGGAGCCGCTGGTGGCGGTGCGGCGCATGCTGGACCTGGATCGCCCGCAGCAAGCCTAATTGGCCTGCCCCGCCTCGACCCGGTTGCGTCCCGCGCTCTTGGCCACGTACAGCGCGTGATCGGCGCGGGCCAGCGCGGCGTTGATATGCTCGCCCGGCTCGATCGTCACCACGCCGATACTGACCGACATCGCATACTCGTCCTGCAGCGCCGGCAAGCGCGCCGCCAGCACGGCCAGGCGCAAGCGCTCGGCCGCCTGCAGCGCGCCCGCCAGGTCGGTCCCCGGCATCACCAGCGCGAATTCCTCGCCACCGAGCCGGCCCATGATGTCATGCTCGCGCAAGCTGGCCTGGGCCGTGGCGCTGAACACGCACAGCGCCTCGTCGCCGGCGGCGTGGCCAAAGCGGTCGTTCAGGCTCTTGAAGTGGTCCAGGTCGAGCATCATCAGCGACACCGGGCTGCGCAGGCGCGCGGCGAGCATGCGCGCGCTCTCGGTGCGCTCGAAGAACGCGCGCCGGTTGACCAGGCCAGTGAGGCTATCGATGGTCGCCAGCAGCGCCATCGCGCGGTCGTCCTTTTCCTTGCACAGCAGCAGAAAGCCGAAGCCGTTCACGATCATCAACAGGTAGCCGGCGATATAGGCGACGCTTTGCACCACCCCCGGCGCGCCGCCGACCACGCCCAGGCTGGCATGGCTGAAGCAGGCGCGCAGCGCCATCGCCGCCGCGAACACCAGGTTATTGACGCCGATGATGCGCTGCAGGGCAGACGCCGCGCGTCCGGGACGCAGCAGCGCCCCCGCCATGGCGCCGCTGAACAGGGCGATCATCAGCGACAGCATCATGCCCAGGTCGCGCGCGCTGGCGCCGGCCAGCGGCGCCAGGTAATACAGCAGCAGCGCCAGCACCGTCAGCGGATAGAGCAAACGGCGCCAGCGCTCGTAACCCAGGAAGGTGCAGTAGGCGGCCGCTTCGAGCGTGATCCCCAGCACCAGCACCGAGGCCGTGGCCACCCCCATCCACAGCGGCGCGCCGGCGCTCTGCAGATAGGCCAGCAGGTTGGCAACGCCCTGCACCAGCTTGGCCCACTTCCACATCCGCATGGCCGGATGCACGGCGCCCGAACGCGCGTAACCCGCCATCAGCATGGCGAAGGCAATATTGCCCACCGCCAGTACCAACATGAAGGTCTTGATATCGATCACTGCACGTTCCTTGTGGATCAAACACGGCCTGTCCGCAACGCATGCGAGTAATTCGCTGGCGCCGGGAAGGGAATGAGGTAAACAAATGATAACAAATATTACGTTGAGGCATCATATTACACTAGTTATCGACTCGCTTCTTGCTGTGGCAAAATAATGGTAAACATGGACGACAGCGGCGCGGGCGGCAAATCTGCTGCACGGCCCGGTTGCATGGCGCATAATCGACATCGTGCGTGACATTCCCCCTCTGGAGTTAATTTGATCTTTGGTTTTCTGAAATCGCCGCCGCTGTCGCCCCGCCTGCACCGCCTCAAGAGTTCGGTCCTGTTCAATTCCCTGACCCCGCTCGAGCTGAAAATTGTCGATGGCCTGATGCACGAGCGCCGCTACCTGCTCGACGAAATCGTGTTCGACCAGGGCGAGGAAGGCCAGGCCCTGTACCTGGTCACGTCGGGCAAGGTGGCCATCAGCCGCGCCCAGGGCGGCGCCTTCATGGTGGTGTCGGAACTGGGGCCGGGCAGCGTGTTCGGCGACATGGCGCTGCTGGACGACTCGCCGCGCACCGCGCAGGCGCGCGCAATGGAGAATTGCGAGCTGGCGGTATTCTTCCGCGCCGATTTCCTGGGCCTGATGGAGACCGACGCCATCATCGGCTATAAAATTTCGCTGACCCTGGCGCGCCTGGTCGGCCAGCGCCTGCGCGACTGGATGGGCGGCAGTCCGCAGGTGGAAGCCTTATGACCTCGCGCGAGCGCGCGGGACCGGTGGTCTGGTGCGGCATCATCGCCGTGACCTGCCTGCTCCTGATCCTGCTCGAGCACATGCTGTGGCTGGCCATTCCCTTCATCTTCGGCACGGTCCTGTACTACATCCTGCTCGCGCCCATGCAGCGCCTGATCCGCGCCGGCGTCGGCCAGGACCTGGCCGCGCTGACCGTCGGCGGCGGCTTCGTCGCGGCCATCTCGCTGGTGCTGGTGCTGGTGTTTTCGTACGTGGCCGTGCCGGAAGAATCGTGGCAGGCGCTGCTCGGGCATTACCTGGAAGGCGGCGTCACGTTCGTGCGCAACACGATGCAGCTGCTGGAGCAAAAATTCCCGGTGCTCGAACAGATGAAGCTCACGCGCCTGGTGAACCGGCGCTTCAAGTCCTTCACCGACAACTTCGCGCAGCAGCACCTGGCCGGCCTGTTGGTGGTGATCGCCGGCTGGCTGCCGTCGCTGCTGCTGGCGCCCTTCCTGACCTTCTTCTTCCTGCGCGACGGCGCCAGCTTCAAGCGCTTTCTGGCGCGCGCGGTGCCGAATGCGTTTTTCGAAAAAACCCTGTTCCTGCTGCACGAAGTCGACCAGACCGCGCGCCGCTACTTCCAGGGGCTGATCAAGCTGACCGTGATCGACACCATCATGCTGGCGCTCGGGCTGTGGCTGATCGGCGTGTCCTCGCCGCTGGCGCTGGCGCTCATTTCGGCGATCCTGGCGTGGGTGCCGTTCGTCGGCTCCGTGGCCGGCTGCATTCTGGTGGTGGTGGTGGCGGCGACCGACGCGCCCTCCAATCCGGTGATCGGCTACGGCGCCATCGGGGTGTTCGTGGCGGTACGCCTGCTCGACGACTTCATCTTCATGCCGCTCACGCTCGGGCGCAGCCTGCAGATCCATCCGCTCATGACGGTGCTGATGATCTTCGTGGGCGGCTCGCTGGCCGGCGTGGCCGGCCTGATGCTGGTACTGCCGCTGCTCGGCGTGGTGATGGTGGTCGGCGAGACGCTCGGCTGCCTGGTGACCAATGCGCGCCTGCGCGCGCGCCACCGCAATGCCATGGCGCTGCGGGTCAGGCAGGCCAGCGTGGGATTGGCTAAGTAGGCTGGGTGGCAGCGGCGGCCGGCGCGCGCGATTCGGCGACCAGCAAGGCGTCGAATTCCTCGGCCGGCAGCGGGCGCGCGAACAGGTAGCCCTGGCCGTAGTCGCAGCCGGCGGCCAGCAGCAGGTCGCGCTGTTGGTGCGTCTCGACCCCTTCGGCGATCACGCGCAGGCCCAGCTTGTGGGCCATGACGATGATCGCTTCCGACAGCGCCATGTCGCTCGACTCGGGCGCCAGGTTGCGCGTGAAGGAGCGGTCGATTTTCAGGTAGTCGATGTCGAATTTTTTCAGGTACGACAGCGACGAGTAACCGGTGCCGAAATCGTCCAGCGCCACCTGGATGCCGGCGTCGCGCAGTTGCAGCAGCTTGTCGGTCACGCCGCTGCTGGCGTCGAGCAGCAAGCCTTCGGTAATCTCCACCACCACCGCCTGGCCCGACAAGCCCAGCTCGCGCAGGTGCGCCAGCCAGCCTTCGTAGCCCTTGCCTTCGCGCTGGAATTCGAGCGGTGACTGGTTCACGCTGACCTGGAACTCGGGATGGTGCGCGCGCCGCCAGCGGCTGGCCCAGCGCGCCGATTCCTTGAACACCCACTCGCCGATATCGATAATCAGGCCGCTCGACTCGGCCAGTGGAATGAATTCCAGGGGGCTCACCAGCCCGCGCTGCGGATGCTCCCAGCGGATCAGCGCTTCGGCCTTGTGGATCTTGCCGCTGCGCAGATGCACGATCGGCTGGAAGTACACGCGGAACTGGCCGCCCTTGAGGGCGCTGCGCAAGTCGTTCGTCATGCGCATGCGGTTGATCGCCGCCACCTGCAGCGCCGGCGTGAAGTAGCTGAAGCGGTTGCGGCCCGCGTTCTTGGCCGCGTACATGGCCTGGTCGGCGTGCTTGAGCAGGTCATCGATGTCGCGCGCGTCGTCCGGATACAGGGTAATGCCGACGCTGGCCGATATATAGGCTTGCTCCTGGCCGAGCGCGAACGGCGCCTGCAGCACGTCGAGGATCTTTTGCGCGATCACGCCCACGCTGCCGGTTTCATTGAGTTGCGGCAGGATCACCGTGAATTCGTCGCCGCCCAGGCGTGCCACCGTGTCCGAGTCGCGCACGCAGGCGCTGATGCGGCGCGCGGCGTCGACCAGCAGCACGTCGCCCTGCTGGTGGCCGAGGGTGTCGTTGACTTCCTTGAACTGGTCGAGATCGATGAACAGGATCGCCACGCGCGTGCCCTCGCGCCGGCAGCGCAGGATGTCGTGCTCGAGGCGGTCGTGGAACATGCGCCGGTTGGGGAGGTGCGTGAGCGGGTCGAAATTGGCCTGCTGCCAGATCAGCGCTTCCGAGGTTTTTTTCTCGGTCACGTCTTCGATCATGCACAGGTGGTGCGCGGCGTCGTCGGGGGCGTCGATGGCGGCGATCGACATGTCGACCCAGACCACGCTGCCGTCGGGACGCAGCAGGCGGCGCGCGCTCTTGAAGCTGGCGATGGCGCCGGCGCCCAGCTGCGCCATGCGCGCCGCTTCGCTTGCCACGTCGTCGGGGTGGGTGATGTCGTCGCAGCGCCCGCGCTTGAGCTCTTCCGACGAGCGCCCGGTGATCTTGGCAAAGCGCGGGTTGATGTCCTTGAACTGGCCGCTGGCCGAATCGATCAGGGCGATGCCCATCGGCGCTTCTTCGAACATGGTGCGAAACCGCAGTTCGCCCTGGCGGATGCTTTCCTCGGCGCGGCGCCGTTCGCGCGCCAGCAGCGACACGTGCACGATGGCGCCGCCGACGAGCAGCAGGCCGGCCGCCAGCAGCGAGCGGTACAGCCAGGTCAGGGAGGTGGCCGCCGGGTCGCTGCTGTACATGAAGCCGTCGAAGGCCGCGCCGCGTGGAAGCATGCCCAGGTCGGCGTAGATATCGGCGATGTGGCGCCAGCGGTCCGGGTTCATGTAGCCGATTTCGACCAATACCGGCTGCACCAGCGGCTCCATCTGGCGTGCCTCGAACAGCAGGTGCTCGCGGTCGTGGCGACGGGTGTACCTGGACAGGATCAGGTCGGCGATTTCTTCCTGGTTGGCCATGGCATAGGCCCAGCCCTTCATGCTGGCCGCGCGAAAGGCGCGCACCCTTTCCGGGTGGGACGCGATCTGGCGCTCGTTGGTGAACAGGTTGTCGCCGTAAAAATCGATGCCGGCCTCGCGCGGGCTGTGCACGTCGTAATCGAAGCCGAGGCGGTCCAGGTAATCGGGCTCGTTGGTCATGTAGGCCGAATAGGCGTCCACCTTGCCCTTGACCAGGTCGTCCGGATTGAAGCTGTGCTCGACGCGCACCAGGCTTTTGAGGGGGACGCCTTCCTTGTTCAGGTAAGCGATCAGCTCGTCGGCCTGGGTCAGTTCGTCGATGAGCGAGCCGATCATGACGCGCTTGCCCTTGAGGTCGCGAATGTCGGGGGTGCCCGCGCTTTTCCGGACCAGCAGAACATAGGGGGAATGCTGGAACACCACGCCCAGCACCACCAGCGGTTTGCCGGCCAGGCGCGCCAGCAACAGGCTGCTGCTGCCGACGCCGAATTCGGCCTTGCCGGCGCTGACATTGCGCTCCGGTTCGTTGCCGTCGGTGCCTTCGGCGATGTGGACGTCGAGGCCGGCGTCGCGGTAATAGCCTTTTTCGAGGGCGGCGTAGTAGCCGGCGAACTGGAACTGGTGAGTGTGCTTGAGCTGGAGCGTGACCTTGTCGCGCGCATGGGCGGGCGCGACGATGCCCATGGCGAGCGCCAAGGCGAAAGCGGACGCCAAGGCGCTCGCCGTCGACGCGCGGCAGGCCAGGGGAAATCGGATCATCAGTCGGTCACACGGCTAGGTGTGCACTAAAGCAACGTATGGATACGATTGTACTGACCTTCCCGGCCAGGGCGGCGGAAAATGCGGACTGTGTGCGTGGTACAACAATCGGTGTTGCAAAAGCGACTGCCAGCCTCCTCAAAACCGTCGCCCCCGCGAAAGGCGGGGGCCCAAGTTCGGGTATCCGCGACTGAGCGGAAAACTTGGGCCCCCGCCTTCGCGGGGGCGACGGTAGAGACGGTTGGTATTGCGGCAGGCTGCAGCCCTTACTTGCGGCGCGCCCCAGCTTTTGCCGCCGGCGCCGCCTTCGGCTTGCTCTTGATGGTGGCCAGGATCGACGGGCGCACTTTTGACTCCGGCGCAATGAAGGGCGACGGCGCCAGCGCGCGCTCGGTCTTGCGCTTGGGCGCGGCCACGAACTTGTCGAGCGTACCGGCGCCCGAGGTCTGCCGCTTGCGCTCGCCCGCCGCCAGGCCGCCGTCTTCCGACGCCTGCCAGCTCGGCACCAGGTGCTTGTCGCCATTGCCGATCAGGTCGCCCCGGCCCATCTTGACCAAGGTTTCGCGCAGGATCGGCCAGTTGGCCGGGTCCTGGTAACGCAGGAAGGCCTTGTGCGAGCGGCGTACCTTGCCGCTCTTGGCCGTTTCCACGATTTCGGAGTCGGCCGTCACTTTTTTCAGCGGATTCTTGCGCGAGTGGTACATGGTGGTGGCCATCGCCATCGGCGTCGGCATGAAGGTCTGCACCTGGTCGAGCTTGAAGTTGTTTTTCTTCAGCCACAAAGCCAGGTTGAGCATGTCTTCATCCGTCGTGCCCGGATGCGCCGCGATGAAGTAAGGAATCAGGTACTGCTTCTTGCCAGCTTCCAGCGAGAAACGGTCGAACATTTCCTTGAATTCGTCGTAGGCGCCGATGCCCGGCTTCATCATCTTCGACAAAGTGCCTTCTTCGGTGTGCTCAGGCGCGATCTTGAGCAGGCCGCCCACGTGGTGGGTCACCAGTTCCTTGACGTATTCCGGGGAGCGCACCGCCAGGTCGTAGCGCAAGCCCGAACTGATCAGTACTTTCTTGATGCCCGGAATGGCGCGCGCCTTGCGGTACAGCGAAATCAGCTTGCTGTGGTCGGTGCCGAGGTTGACGCAGATGGTCGGGTACACGCACGACAGGCGGCGGCACGATTCCTCAATGCTTTTGTCCTTGCAGGCCAGCCGGTACATATTGGCGGTCGGGCCGCCCATGTCCGAGATGGTGCCGGTGAAACCCTTGGTCTTGTCGCGGATGTGCTCGATTTCGCGCAGGATCGACGGTTCCGAACGGCTCTGGATGATGCGTCCTTCGTGCTCGGTGATCGAGCAAAAGGTGCAACCGCCGAAGCAGCCGCGCATGATGTTGACCGAAAAGCGGATCATGTCCCAGGCCGGAATCTTGGCCTTGCCGTAGCTCGGGTGCGGGGCGCGCGCGTAGTTCATGTCGTACACGCCGTCCATCTCGTCCATGGCCAGCGGCAGCGGAGGCGGGTTGAGCCAGACATCGCGTTCGCCGTGCGCCTGCACCATCGCGCGCGCATTGCCGGGGTTCGATTCGAGGTGGAACACGCGCGACGTGTGCGCGTACATCACCGGGTCGATGCTCACTGTTTCGTAGGACGGCAGGCGGACCACGGTCTTGTCGTGCTTTTCCTTGGCCATGGCCAGGCGTTCTTCGCGCGACATGATGCGGATCGGCTTGATCACTTCCTTCGGCTGGGCGTTGTCGGTGGCGCAGGCGGACTTGTCTTCCTGGGCCATCGCGTACGGATCGTGGTGGGCGTCGACCTTGCCGGGCACATCGACCCGGGTCGAGTTGTGCACGCCCCAGTCGTCGCCCGGCAACCAGCCCGCCGGCGCCATGAAGGCGGTGCCGCGCAGGTTGCGGATATCCTTGATGTTTTCGCCAGCGGCCAGACGGTGGGTCAGGTCGACCAGGGCGCGTTCTGCGTTACCGAACAGCAGCATGTCGGCCTTGGAATCGGGCAGCACCGAGCGCCGCACCTTGTCGGACCAGTAATCGTAGTGGGCGATGCGGCGCAGCGACGCTTCGATACTGCCGATGATAACCGGCACGTCCGGAAACGCTTCGCGCGCGCGCTGGGCGTAGACGGTCACGGTGCGGTCCGGGCGCTTGTTCGGCTCGCCGTTAGGCGTGTAGGCGTCGTCGGAGCGGATCTTGCGGTCGGCCGTGTAGCGGTTGACCATCGAATCCATGTTGCCGGCGGTAACGCCGAAGTACAGATTGGGTTTGCCGAGCACGCGGAAGGCGTCGGCCGACAGCCAGTCCGGCTGGGCGATGATGCCGACGCGGAAGCCTTGCGCCTCCAGCAGGCGGCCGACCAGGGCCATGCCGAAACTCGGATGGTCGATGTAGGCGTCGCCCGTCACGAGGATGACGTCGCACGAATCCCAGCCCAGGGCAGCCATTTCGGCGCGGGACATGGGAAGGAATGGCGCAGCGGGAGCGCGGCTAGACCGTTTCGGGACGGTCGCAAACAGGTTGGTTGGGGAGCTCATTGGGCGGTATTGTACCGGAAAACATCCCGGAGCAACTTGTGCCGCGCTTTTTTCAAAGCCGATTACAACGAAAAAACGTCTTATGTTTCAATAACTTGTGACGTTTCTGCTACATAAACAGGCAGCTGGCGGGGCGCGCGGGAACTGCCTGGCGCCCCGGCGTTCAAATACCCATGTTCGACAGCATGCGGCCCAGCTCGCGCAACGCCGGCTCCAGGCGCGGGTGTTCGGCGGCGAATTTGGCCGTGATTTCCTGGGTCCGCTCGGCCAGGCCGTAGGTGGTGGTCTCGGGCGGTTCGGCCAGCAGATGGGCGGCCGGGTCGGCCAGCTCGGCCGCTGCGGCCTGCTCGGCCAGCGCTTCGTCGCTCAGGGCGGCCTGGGCGGCGGCGGCGCGCTTGTCGAGCAGGGCCTGGATGTCGCCGTCGAGCTGCATCAGCAAGCCTTGCAGTTCTTCATCGACCTGTTCCGTCTGCGCCAGGTTGGCATGCAGGGTTTTCAGGTGCGACTTCAGGTTCGCTGTGTCGTCGTTCAACATGTCATCCTCATTCATCGGTAAATTGTGTTTCCAGGAACAGTTCTTCGACCTTGGTGCGCGCCCACGGGGTCTTGCGCAGGAATTTGAGGCTCGACTTGATGCTCGGATCGCTGATGAAGCAATTGATATCGATCCGCTTGCCGAGCTCGTCCCAGCCGTAATGCGCGACCAGCTTGGTCAACAGCGATTCTAAGGTAATACCGTGTAAGTCGTGAACACTCATTGCTGCGGTCGATCCTATGGCGGGTGAAGGGAAAGCTGATACCGTCCTTATACACCCAAATCGCGGCGCGATCCATGGCGCGCCGGGGCAAAGTTGCCCGCCATGCGAGCGGGCTCAGACGCAGGTGAAGTTAAACATGAGCTCCAGGTCGAGCAACTTGATCAGTTCGGTGGACGACTTTCCCGCGCGGATCATCGGATACGGCACTTCCGACAAGCATCCCAGGCACAGATCGGCCCAGGCCGCTTGCGCGATGACTTCCTTCAGGAAGCCGGCATGCGGTGCCAGGGCCTGGAGCAGCCAGTCGACATGGTCCTCGAGCGGCAGGGTTTCATCCAGCGGCGAGGCCAGCACCCAGATATCTTCTTTGGCAAGAAACGTGGAACCGGGACGGCGCGGCTGGCCGGCCAGCCGCGCGATTTTTGGCTCCAGCCCGGTGACTTCGCCGATCTGCTCATGGAACTTGCCTGCCCCACCGATACGCAGCGCTGCATCGTATTCAAAGAAGGGCGATGTATGGCGCTCAAGCTTTTTGGTGGAAAAGGTTTCCTGGCGCTTGTGGATGCGGCTCATCTTGCGCTTGAGCGAGGCGCGTACGTGGGACATGGAGGTTCCTGTTGATGATTCATTCGCGGAAAATCTGCACCTCGGTCCAGCACGTCTTGGCGTGCTCGACCATGTGGACGGTGCCGCGCGCGCAGCCGGGCTTGCCGTAATCAGCGTGGAAGGCCAGCACCAGGTCGACGCCGGTGGCCAACATGCGCTCGTTCAATCCGCGCCAGGCTTGGCCGGGAAAGGCCCGGTGATCGGCACGGTTCTTTTTCATGCGGCTCACCTCCAGGCCCAGTTCGGCGGCCACCGTCACCGCGCAGGCGTCGGCGCCCGGCGTGTCGCCGGTCACGATCTTGCTGCCCGGCGGCAGCGCCGCCAAGGCGCGCCGGATCGGCTCGGGATTGTCCCAGGTGGTCGAGCCCGTAACCAGGACGCAGCGCGGCATGTTGTCACGTATCGGCCAGCGCCACGTCCATTTACATCACCACCGAAAAATTGAACTTGCCGTTGACCGCCACCGCTTCCTGGGCGTAGGCAATGCTTTCTTCGAGTTCCTGCACGATGTCGTCATGCGCATTGTCTTCGTCGCCAAAGGCGATGTTCTTGTCCCGGATCAGCGCCAGCAATTGTTCGAGGGCGTCGACGGCCACGCCGGCGTCGGTCCAGACGCCGTCGGCAGCCATCAGCTCGTCGGTCGATTCGATGCCGTCGGGAAGTTCGTCCTCGTCACCGATGTTGAACGCCAGGTCGGTGGAGTCGCACCACTCGGACAGCGGCGCCAGGCCGGCGTCGCGGCAGAGCTCATCCAATTGGTCGATATGTTCGTGCAAGGCGTATTTGTCGGACTCATCGGAACTGACGACGCCATCGACCAGGTAATTGGCCCACAACACTGTGCTCATAAGGCTCCTCGAAAAATTGATTGCGAATCGGAATCACATTAAACCATGAATCAGGACCGGCCAGACCAGCGCGCCAGCAACGCCGCCAGGCCGACAGGACCGTGCGCAGCCTCATTCTAGCCAGGGGGACGGGCATCGTCGCCCGGCGGCAGGACGATGCCGCGCGCCCGCGCTTCGGTGGCCAGCACCAGCCGTTCGAGCAAGCGTGAATTCTTGTCGAAGCAACCCATATGCTCCTCCATCAGCAGCACCGCCTTGTAACTGCTCGACTGCTTGCCGACCAGCTTTTTCAACAAGTACACCAAAAAGCCGAGCAGCACCAGCAAGGGTACCCAACTGACCAGCATGTCGCGCAGGAACGGGTTCATCTCCGGTTCCCCCGGCTTGACCGGTTTGATCGCTTCGGCCGAGACAATCCGGACTTCCTGCGCTACGTAGGGTGTCATGAAATCGTAGATATTTTCGCGGATGCGCCAGCCTACCTCGCCGGCCGGCGGGGCGATCACATTGTCGACACAGCGCGTGAAGGTGTCGACCAGCACATGCTTTTCATTGAAGAAGCGCAGCTCCAGCATCACGTTCCTGAGCCTGTGGGGGGACCCGTTTTTCAGGATGCCGAACACCAGCAGCTTGCGCCCGTCGCCGGACGGCGTGAACGTGACCTTCTGGAGCGAGACCTGGTCGAGCGGCACCGGCAGCGCGCCGTCCTGGCCGCAAGCAGATGCCGTCCCGGAAAAAGCCAGCAGGCAGGCGGCGCTTGCGATATTGGCCCACCACACTGTGCTCATAAAGCCCCTCGAAACAATCGATTGCGAATCGGAATCATATTCAACCATGAATCAGGACCGGCCAGACCACCGCGCCAGCGGCGCTGCCGGCCCCGATCCATGACAGCAACAGGTGAGCGGCGCCCAGGCCCGCGAACAGCAAGGCGCGCAGCGTCATGTCAGTCTTGCGGCGCAGGCTGCGTAGCGCCATGGGACCGTGGGCCGGCCGCAGCGCAGTCGGCCGGCGTAAAGCGCGCGCCGGCCAGCATCGCGCCGGCCTGGAACCAGCCCCACGCGGCCAGCACCAAAGGGAGCAGCACCAGCAGCAGGCAGGCGGCGCCGATCAGGGTGGCGCGCCGGCCGCGCCGGATGCGCATGGGCCGCCACACCTTCACGCCGGCGGCCGGAAATTGTCCGCTGCGCAGGCTCTTGTAACCGGGTACGCCCAGGATCGCGCCGAACACCAGCGCCAGCAGCAGCGGCATGCCGACGAACACGCCATAAAAAACCAGCTTGACGCCGTTCACGCCGCCCATCTCGCGGCACTCGGCCGACGCCGCGAACGCCGCCAGCCAGGGGAAGAACCACAGCTTCATCGCCACCAGCAGGGCGAGCCCGGCAGGCAGGATCAGCAGCGCCAGGCGCCGCCGCTCGGCGCGCGTGTATTGCTCGGCAAATTCATTGGCGTGCTGCACGATGTCCCTTCCGTCGCGGCCCGGCTTACTTCTTCTTGCGTGCGGCGCGCGGCGCCGGCGTGGCGCACTGCTGGGCGGCGTCATGCGCGTCGAGCACGAACAGTTTGGCCTCGTCATCCTTGGCGCTCGACGGCTCCAGTTGCGCGGCGATGCGCCGCACTTCGGCGTCGAGCGCG
Organism: Massilia rubra; assembly: GCF_011682065.1. Taxonomy (GTDB): domain Bacteria; phylum Pseudomonadota; class Gammaproteobacteria; order Burkholderiales; family Burkholderiaceae_D; genus Telluria_A; species Telluria_A rubra. Next base: position 152,667 of record NZ_VUYU01000003.1, read on the forward strand.
CTGCCGCCGGCGCAACCGGCGATCTTGCGCTTGAGCGTGGCCGCCAGCAGGGCCGAGCGGCCGTGCTTGACCGTGTTGGGCATGCTCACGCGCCGGATCGCCAGTACTTCCTCGAAGCGCAGCAAGGCGGCCTGCGACTGGCCCTGGTGCTGCTGCATATTGCCGATGTCGTTGAGGATGGCCACCGTTTCTTCGGACTGCGGGCCGAAGGTTTGCAGCGCCTGCGGCAGCATCGCCTCGAGCAGTTCCTGGGCGCGCTTGTGGTTGCGCTCGGCGCTGTAGCTCATCGCATGCGCGGCGCGCACTTCCAGCGTCACCGGATCGGCCATGCCGAGCGTGGCGCCGTACACCGCGATGGCGCGCTCGTACCACGCGCGCCCGGCCGCATTGTCGTTCACGCGCATGTAACTGCCGCCGAGGTTCACGTAACTCATGCCGGTCTGGTAACTGTTCTCGCCGTAGGCTTTGCGCCGCATTTCCATGCCCTCGGTCAGCAGGCGGCGCTCGGCGCTCACGTCGCCGCCGATGCCCATCAGGCGCCCGAGTGCGTCGGTGGCGTCGGCTTCGATCTGGGCATTGGCGTTTTTGCGCGCCAGCACCAGTACCGCAGCGAGCTCCTCGCCGATTTTGGCGGACTCTTCCTTGCTTTGCAGACGTTGTTCTGCGCTGTCGAGCATGGCTTGCGCGGCCTGGTTCGATTCCTTGCCGAAGCCGGCGCGGCAGGCTTGCACGGCGGCGGCCAGCCCGGTGCGGGCGGCGGCTGCCTCGCCGCGGTCGCCGGCGCGCTGGGCGTCCAGCGCATACGCGTGGCACAGCACGCCGGAGGCGTCATGGGTGCGGATTTTTTCGGCGCGGGCGCCGGCGATGGCGTCTTTCAGGGCGCTGGCCGAGGCCGGGGCCTTGCCTTCGTTGTCCAGCGCCAGCGCGCTGCAATACTGGCGCTGCGGCGCGAATTCGAGCGCTTCGGCATCGGCGCAGCAGTCGGCGCCGCTGCAGCGCGGGCCGGACTCGCCCGGCTCTTCGGTCAGTTGGACTTCGCGCGGCCCTACCGGTTCGGTAGTACAGGCCGCCAGGCCAAGGGCGCACAACAGGACGGAAACGAGGGGGAGAAGGCGAGGTGTGAGCATAGGGGGCAACGTTCGGAATGAGGGACGTGCCATATTATAAAGCATTGTTCCTATGCTAATTTTACATCGCTGGCGCTTGCTTCAGATGGCCGATCAGGCGCTCCACATGGCGCACCTCGTCGATGCCCATGAAACCGTGGCGGTGCAGCTGCGTCTCGATCGGGGTGGTATCGCCGAAGCCGGCTTCGAGCAGCAGGTCGCCGCTGTCGTGCGCGCCGTCAGCACACAGGGCATGCACCAGGCCGGCCGGTGCATAGGTGCGCACGACCAGCGGGCCATTCATGGCGATGGTCAGGGCGCGCGCGCTCGTGATGGCGTGCACCACGCCGAGCGCGTCCCTGCGCATGCGCAATGGCTGCACCAGGTGGTAGATGCCTATCCACAGCAATAGCGAGGGCACGCCCACCACCAGCAGCAGGTCCCATCCCCGCACCTGCACATTCCACACGGCCATGGCGCTCAGGACGCCGATGATCAGCGCAAACAGCGTCCATGGAATATAGAAGAACCACTTGCGGTATCCCTTTTTCAGATAGCTGGCCGGGATCGGCTGCGCCGCCCACACCAGGCGCTCGTCCGGCCCCAGTTCGTCGCGCAGCGCATGGCGCAGCCTGGCGGGCAAGGCGGGGATGGCGGGCGCCGCGAGCGCGCTGAGGAAGCTGGGATGCGGGGTGCCTGGGGCCAGCGGCAGGGTGGCCGCCAGCGCCGCGACCAGCCCGTGCGTGCGCCGCACATCGGCCACCGCAAGCAGGCCGTGGCGCTCGGTGGTGTAGCCGCCGTCGCCGTCGGAGACGTAGTCGGTCTCGAGTATCAGGTCGCCCCAGCCGCCCTCGTGCTCGCTGCGTTCGAGTTGCTGCAGTTGCGCCGGGGCGTACGACCTGACGCTGTCGGGTTGGTCGCCGCCGCCGAGCAGGAGCACGCGCGCGCTGGTGATGGCGTACACCGTCGAGCCAGGCAAGGCCGGGTAACCATAGGCGAATTTCATGTAGTGCGCTGCGATCGGCTGGCCGACCCACACTAGGCGCTCGCCCGGCGTCAAGGCCGCCCGCAGGCGGTTTTGCAGAAGTGTCGAAAGGTCCGCGATGTCGGTCACACTGGCTCCATGGGGGAAATCGGCGCGCCCATTATCGCGCACGGCAAATCTGCGGACGAAAAAAATGCCGTTCGCGCTGAACGGCATTATTTGGGTGCGGCAGGCTTACTTGGCGTTCAGGCCACGGCGTTCCAGCAGCGGTTCGATTTTCGCGTCGCGGCCACGGAAGTTGCGATACATCTGCATGGCGTCGAGCGTGCCGCCTTTGGACAGCAGCGTCTTGCGGAAATGGTCGCCGTTCTTGCGCGACAGGCCGCCGTTTTCATTGAACCATTCGACGGTGTCGGCATCGAGCTTTTCACTCCACAGGTAACCGTAGTAACCGGCCGAATAACCGCCCGAGAACACGTGCGAGAAGTAGGTGGTGCGATAGCGTGGCGGCACCGGCGCAAAGTCGACGCCGGCGTCTTTCAGCGCGGCCGCTTCAAAGGCCACCACGTCGGTCGGGATCTGCGCGGCGCTCAGCTGGTGCCAGCGCTGGTCCAGGATCGACGAGGCCAGGTACTCGGTGGTGCGGTAGCCTTCGTTGAACTGTTTCGAGGCGATCACCTTGTCGAGCAATTCCTTCGGCATTGGTTCGCCGGTCTTGTAGTGCTTGGCGTAGTTACCCAGCACTTCAGGCCAGACCGCCCACATTTCGTTGACCTGCGACGGGAACTCGACGAAGTCGCGCGGCACGCCGGTGCCGGCGAAGCGCGGGTATTTGACGTCCGAGAACATGCCGTGCAGGGCGTGGCCGAATTCGTGGAACAGGGTGCGCAGTTCATCGTAGGTGAGCAGGGTCGGCTCGCCGGCGGCCGGTTTTGGAATGTTCAGGTGGTTGCCGATCACCGGGCGCGTGCCCATCAGCTGCGACTGGGGCACGTAGGCGTTGGCCCAGGCGCCGCCGCGCTTGTTGCCGCGCGCGTAGAAGTCGGCCACGAAGATCGCCAGCGGCTTGCCGTTGGCGTCGATCACGTCGAACACGCGCATGTCGGGGTCGTACACCGGCAAGTCCTTGCGTTCCTTGAAGGTCAGGCCATACACCTTGCCGGCGGCGTAGAACACGCCGTTGGTCAGCACGTTGTTCAGTTCAAAGTAGGGGCGCAGCTGGCTCTGGTCGAAATTGAAGCGCTCGGCGCGCACCTTGTCGCTGTAGAAGGCCCAGTCGTGGGCGGCCAGCTGGAAGCCGCCTTTTTCCGCATCGATGACTTTCTGGATGTCGGCCGCTTCCTTGCGCGCGTTGGCCACGGCCGGCTTGGCCAGCTCGCCCAGCAGCTTGTTGACGGCGCCGGTGTCCTTGGCGGTCTGGTCTTCGAGCATGTAGGCGGCGTGGTTGGCGTAGCCGAGCAGTTCGGCGCGTTGCGCACGCAGTGTCGCGATCTTGAGCACGACGCCGGTGTTGTCGAACTCGCCGCCACGGCTGCCGCGTGCCAGCGAGGCCGCCAGCAGGCGTTCGCGCACGCTGCGGTTGGTCAGCACCGACAGCGGCGCCTGGCCGGTGGTGTTGGTCACGGGAATGGCGAACTTGCCTTCCAGGCCGCGTTTCTTGGCGACGTCGGCGGCGACCACGATGGCGGCGTCGGACATGCCGGCCAGTTCGGCGCGGGTATCGACCACCAGCGCGGCGGCGTTCGCTTCGCTCAGCACGTTCTGGCTGAAGGTGGTTTGCAGGCTGGCCAGTTCGGCGTTGTAGCCTTTGAGCTTGTCTTTGTCGGCGGCGTTGAGCTTGGCGCCGGCGCGCACGAAGTCCTTGCGGTAGCGTTCCAGCAGGAAGGCCGATTCGGCATCGAGGCCCAGTTTGGCGCGTTTGGCGTACAGGGTTTCGATGCGGTCGAACAGTTTCTGGTTCAGCAGCATGGCGTCGCGGTGGACGGCCAGCTTGGGCGCCAGCTCGCGTTCCAGGCCCTTGATGGTGTCGTTGGTGTTGCCGCCGGCGAAGATGCCGAAGGCGCCGCCGGTGCGCGCGAGCAGCTTGCCCGAGCGTTCCATGGCGACGATGGTGTTCTCGAACGTGGCCGCTTTGCGGTTGTTGGCGATGGCCTCGATTTCAGCGGCGTGCTGGCGCATGCCTTCGGCAAAGGCCGGGGCGAAGTGCTCGTTCTTGATTTTGTCGAAGGCCGGGTAGTTGAACGGCAGGGTGCTGATTTTCGCGAACGGATTGGCGGCGTCGAGCGCGGCAGAAGCAGGCGCAGGCGCGGCGAAAGCGAAGTTGGCGACGGCCAGGCTGGCCGCGATGATCATCAGTTGGGGGCGGGTCATGGGATTCTTTATTGAGATGACCCGTCGTTCCGGCGACGGCGGGAATCCATAGCACACATGCTGAGCGAAGGTGCTATGGATTCCCGCCTTGCGGGAACGACGGTTTTGAGGGTAGCGAACTGATTAGAAACAGTGACGTCAAACGTGGCGTCTTCGTTCCTTCGACCGGCGCAGGCTTAGTTGCCGGTCAACCCACGGCGGTTCAGCAGCGGTTCGATTTTCGGCTCGCGGCCGCGGAAGTTGCGGAACAGGTCGAGCGCATCGGCCGTGCCGCCGCGTGAGAGCAAGGTCTTGCGGAAATGGTCGCCGTTCTTGCGCTGCAATCCGCCATTTTCCTTGAACCATTCCACCGTGTCGGCGTCCAGCTTCTCGCTCCACAGGTAAGCGTAGTAACCGGCCGAGTAGCCGCCCGAGAAACTATGCGAGAAGTACGTCGTGCGGTAGCGCGGCGGCACCGGCGCGAAATCGACGCCCGCTTCCTTCAGCGCGGCCGCTTCGAAACCGAGCACGTCGGTCGGCACTTGCGCCGCGCCCAACTGGTGCCAGCGCTGGTCCACCAGCGACGCCGCCAAGTACTCGGTGGTCAGGAAACCCTGGTTGAATTTTTTCGAGGCAATGACCTTGTCCAGCAATTCCTTCGGCATCGCCTCGCCGGTCTTGTAGTGCTTGGCGTAGTTGGCCAGCACTTCCGGCGCGATCATCCACATTTCATTGACCTGCGATGGATACTCGACGAAGTCGCGCGGTACATTGGTGCCCGAGAAACGCGGATACTTTACGTTCGAGAACATGCCGTGCAGCGCGTGACCGAATTCGTGGAAGGCGGTCTTGACTTCATCGACCGTCAGCAAGGTCGGCTCGCCCGCCGGCGGCTTGGGAATGTTGAGGTGGTTGGCAACGACCGAGTGCGTGCCCATCAGGCCCGACTGCGACACGTATTCGTTCATCCATGCGCCGCCTTGCTTGTTGCTGCGCGCGTACATGTCGGCCAGGAAGATGGCCAGTTGCTTGCCGTTGGCGTCGAACACGTCGAACACGCGCACGTCCGGGTTGTACACCGGCAGATCCTTGCGTTCCTTGAACGTGAGGCCGTACAGCTTGCCGGCGGCGTAGAACACGCCGTTGACCAGCACGCTGTCGAGCTCGAAGTACGGCTTGAGCTGGCTCTCGTCGAAATTGAAGCGCTGGGCGCGCACCTTGTCGGTGTAGAAGGCCCAGTCGGCCGCGCCGACCTTGAAACCACCTTTCTCAAGATCGATGACCTTCTGGATATCGTCCGCTTCCTTGCGCGCATTGGTCACGGCCGGCTTGGCCAGTTCCGACAGCAGCTTGTTGACGGCGCCCGTATCCTTGGCGGTCTGGTCTTCCAGCGAGTAGGCCGCGAAGTTCGGGTAGCCGAGCAGGGCCGCGCGTTCGGCGCGCAGCTTGGCCAGCTTGATGACAACGCCACGGTTGTCGAACTCGCCACCACGGCTGCCGCGCGTGAGCGAGGCGGTCATCAGGCGTTCGCGCACGGCGCGGTTGGTCAGCACCGCCAGCGGCGGCTGGCCGCTGGTGTTGACCAGGGCGATGGCGAACTTGCCTTCCTGGCCGCGCGTCTTGGCGGCGGCGGCGGCGGCGTCGATGGCCGCCTCGCTCATGCCGGCCAGTTCGGCGCGGGTGTCGACGATCAGCGCCGAGGCGTTGGTTTCCTTGAGCACGTTCTGGGTGAACGTGGTCTGCATGGTGGCGATTTCGCTGTTGAAGGCTTTCAGCTTTTCCTTGTCTTCAGTCGACAAGTTGGCGCCGGCGCGCACGAAATCCTTGTGGTAACGCTCGAGCAGGTATTTGGATTCGGCATCCAGGCCGAGCTTGGCGCGCTTGTCGAACAGGGTCTTCACACGCTGGTACAGCTTGGCGTTGAGGAACACGGCGTCGTTGTGCGCGGCCAGCTTGGGCGACATTTCGCGGTCGATGGAATCGAGCGTATCGTTGGTGTTGGCGCCCTGCAGGGCCGAGAAGGTGGTCGCCACGCGCGTGAGCAGCTGGCCCGAGCGTTCCAGCGCCACCACGGTGTTATCAAAAGTAGGCGCCTTGCGGTTGTTGGCGATGGCGTCGACTTCGCGCAGGTGGTCGCTCATGCCGGCCGCATAGGCGGGCAGGAAGTGCTCGTCCTTGATCTTGTCGAAGGCCGGGTAGTGGAACGGCAAGGTGCTCAGTTTGGCGAAGGGGTTGGTCGCGGCCAGCGAGGTCGCGGGGGCGACAGGCGCGGCAACGGCGGCGACATTGACCAGCGCCAGGCTGGCGGCAACGATAAGCATGTTTGGACGGTTCATGGCATCTTTCACGGGCGCTAAGTAAAGCTGCCGACGGATAGCCGGCAGCGCATCAGCGCACGATCATATCAGCATGGTCACACGCCTGTCATCCGCAACGAGATATGCATGTTCCGGTAAAGATACCCGTATTGACGGACGGATGGACAGGGAAACTCAGTAATGCGGCGGGCGGTCGTTGAGCATGTTCGGTCCCGACTGGGCATTGTTGCGGATGTGTTCGGCCAGCTTGTTGACCATCGCTTCGAGCTGGTCGATGCGACGGCCTTGCTGGTACACCATCTGGTTCAGGGATTCGACCAGGTCTTCCTGGTGCGCGAGCTTGATCTCGATATCGACAAAACGGTCTTCCTGGCTCACGGCGGCGTCCTTGGGGGCAAAGCCGCCATTATGCCAGTCGCTCACATCGGCGCATCGCCCCAGTCGGCAGCGGCCACGCCGACCAGTTGCAGCGGCGCAGACATGGCGTCATCCGGGGGCGGCGCGCCGAACACGGCGTTCAGTTCGCCGGCCATCACCGACAGCATCTGCTTGATGACCGCCTGGAACGGCCCGAGGTCGGTCTCGGCGCTGACGGTAGCGAGCATGGCGCGCACCATCGATGCGGCCAGCTTGCCCGCGTAGCCAGCGATTTCGGTGGGCCGGTCGAGCGCCAGGGTGAAGTCGGACGCCACCGCCAGGGTGTTGTCGATGCGTTTGGCGTCGAGCAAACCCTGCGGGCTGGTGTTTTCCAGCGCCCCGGCCATGATCGACAGGGCGGCATTGGCTTGCGAGAGCGCGCCGCTGTCGATCGCCTTGCTCCAGAACGCCAGGCCATCGGCGTCGGCGCTGCGCCCGAGCACGTTCTTGTACACGGCGCTGACAAAGGCGCCCACGCCGTCCGGATACAGCGCGTCCGATTCGGCGCTCTTGCCGAAACTGTCGATCAGCTGGCGCAGGGCCGGATTGCTGCCGTAGGCGCTGTTGATGCCGACGATATCGTGCGGCGCGTCGAGTTTGGACAGCTGTTCCTGGAAGTTTCGCATGCCGCCGGCGTCGGCGGCGCGGCCGAAATAGGCCACGTACAGCGCTTGCACCACCTCGTCGTATTCGACGTTGACGGTGGTGTCGGAAAACTTGAACAGCTCGAAGTTGACCAACTGCGGCATGGCGCTGGCCGTACCGTTCTTGGGCAACACCGCATAGCCGCCGCCGGCGGTGCTGGTGATGTTGTAATCGGCGCGCGCGCCGGCAAAGCCGAACAGGTCGACACCGGCGCCGCCGTTAACATGAGCTTGCATGGAAAGTCCCTTCGATCCGAACACGACGGCGCCACCACCACGGCCAGCGCCTGCCCTCACTATACCAGCGTCGGCTCCCACGACTGGTAGCCGACGCCAATCAGTTCCGCATGGCTCATAGGCAGCTCATGCTCGACGCTGGCGGCGGCCTTGGCCGGCCCCGTCATCCCGTTGAGGGTGGCGACGATGGTGGCCTGGTAATCGACCAGGTCGGTGGTGGCGGTAACGCCGCCGAGCATGCCGCGCACCTTGGCGGCCGCTGCCGCGCCGCCATAGCCTTGCACTTCTTGCGGCGTATCGATGAGCAGGGTGAAGCCGGAGGCGACGGTCAGCTTGTTGTTGACCAGCTTGGCGTCGAGCACGCCCTGGGCGGTCTTGTTATCGAAGGCCCCGGCCATGATCGAGAGCGACGCGTTGGCGCGCGACAAGCCGCCGCTGTCGATCGCCTTGCTCCAGAAGCCCAGGCCGGCGGCGTCCGCGGCGCGCCCGAACACGTTCTGGTAGAGCGCCTGGATGAAGGTGGCGGTATTGCCCGGATACAGGGCGGCCGACTCGGCGCTGCTGGCGAAGCTGTCGATCAGCTTATGCAGGCCGGCATCCTTGCTGTAGGCGCTGGCCAGGTCGCGCAGGTTGTCGGGCGCGTTCAGGGCGCCCAGCTGCTGCTGGAAGCTCTGCATGCCGCTGTAATCGGCCGCGCGGCCGAAATAGCCGACGTACAAGGCTTGCACCACCGCCTCGTAGGCGAAGTTCACCGTACGGTCGGCAAACACCACTTTTTCGACGTTGACCAGCACGTCCTGGCCTTCGTTGCCGACCTGGTCGATGACTACATAGCCTTCCGCGATCTTGGTGATATCGTAATCGGCGCGCAGCCCCTTGTAGCTGGCTTCGTCGACCCCGCCGTAGCCGTTGATGACGTCGTTGCCGCCGGCCCCTTCCAGCCGTTCATTGTCGGCGTCGCCGCTGATGACTTCGTCGGCGTCGGTGCCGGTGAGGTAATCCATCGCGCCGTGGGCGCCATACTTGCCGCCCAGGCCGTCGCCGCCGTAGATCCAGTTCAGCGCGGCCAGGTCGTACTGCCCGTAGGTGCTGTGGAAAGTCGGGCTGATGGCATCGTAGGACATCAGCGTATTGTCGGTATGGTCGTCTTCGTAAGGCAGCTTGATGCCGCCTTCGAAGGGGTGCTTCAGGCCGAGCATGTGCCCTAGCTCGTGCAGCAAGGTTTCGTAGCCGGCGCCGCCCGGGGTGAGGTCGGCATTTTCGGCGCGAAATTGTACGTTGTCGATGTAGACATACGCCTCGGCGCTGTAGTCGAGCACGTAATTGAGGTACTTGCTGGTCGGGGGCGTATAACTGGTGTGCCAACTCGACAGGCCAGTGACGTCGGCAGCGGGAATATCGATCGACGCCAGGTGAATGTCGGCGCTCGTGCCAAATTGGGTTTCGACAAAGCGGATGCCGGTCACCTGCTGCAGGTAGGTAAAGGCGGTGCGGGTGGCCGCTTGCTGCGCTGCGGAAAACGCGGTTTGCCCGCGTTGTCCGTCTTCATTGCCGGTGGCGACGGAAAAGGTGTAGCGCAAATCGGTCGGCGGGCTGATGCCGAGAAAATTCCAGTCGGGGCCTTCGCTGATCAAGGCGTCGATATGGTTGGCGCCGGACAGGCGCAGGTTCTTGATGTCGGAGAGAAGGGTAAAGGGCATGAAACGCAATTCGTAAAGACGAGCCGGGAACGCGCAGCGCCGCGCACGGGCGCGGACCGGAAGACTGGCGAGGGCATGGGCCGGAGACGTTACCGGCAGATACCACAAGTATCTCAAAGGAAAGTATTGACGTCAAACACTTGCTTACAAAATAGGCAGCCAAGGCCGCATTTTGTTCAAAAAACCACATTTTCCCAATCACACCAAGGCAACAGGCAGGTGCCACCCGCATCCGGTAACGCGACTGTAGACACGGGTAAGTGGGACCCTGAGCCTACAACAGCGGGTCAATCCAGACCGGGTGCTGACCAAACGGACTGCTGACGCTTGGGAATGGCATGCGGGAATTGCTATGGCCAAAGCGGCTCTTCCCTACCAGGCTCATCAGCCCTATGTTGATATCCCGTTGGCTTCTCACGGTCGTAAATCGCGGGGGGCCTGCTTGGCGTATCGTCGAAGAGCTTCAGGTATCCTCGAAAGCGGAACATGCGATTGCGTTTCCGGCCGGTAGTCTCCTCAACCAAGCCTGCTTTTTCGAGTGACGAGAGCGCATTATTGGCTGTTGCATAAGTCACTTCAAGCAATTTCTCCGCAGTGCGCGCATCCATGATCGGGTGCTTGAAGAGATGATCGATGAGCGCCAGTTCAGGCTTGCCCATTTTGGCGGCCGCCTGTTGCGCCTCAGTACGGAACTGAACAATTCTTTTTGCAGTATCCGCAGCTTCATTGCCGACGGCTGCTACACCGGTAAGGAAGAATTTAACCCATCCTTCCCAGTTGCCATTCACGCGCACGTCCATCAAGCGGTCATAGTATTCGTGCCGGTTCGCCTTGAGGTAGTGACTGATGTATAGCAGCGGCTTGGCCATCACTTCGCGTTGATGAAGCATCAATGGAACAAGCAATCGGCCAATACGACCATTTCCGTCAAGAAATGGATGGATTGTCTCAAACTGGAGATGCGTGACTGCACATTGGATCGACACGGGGATGGAATGCCGGTCATGCAGGAATTGTTCGAGATCGGCAAGCGCCTCATTCATTTCCGGAACTGGCGGAGGGACAAAGGCCGCATTACTGAGTGTGGATCCCTGTGGCCCGATCCAGTTTTGCGTTTTCCGAAATTCACCGGGGGCCTTATGCTCCCCACGAACGCCATTCATCAACCGCGAATGCGTTTCGCGGATTAAGCGCAACGATAAAGGCAGAGTCGTGAGTCTCTCCATCCCATAGTTCATTGCATCCACATAATTCACAACTTCGGCAATGTCTTTAGTCCGAATGCCGTTCTCATCGATTTCAGCCTCCAACACCTCATCGAGCGTACATTGAATGCCTTCAATCTGAGAGCTCAGCACGGCCTCTCGGCGCACATACATTGCGACAAACAATTCTGGATTCGGCAGGATTTCGGTGATACCGGCAAGACGGCCCAAGGCGATATCGGCATCGGACATGAGCCTGATCATCTCGCCGTCGAAAGCAATGGGCGGAGGCAATTTTGCTGGTACAAAAGCTAAATAGCCGCTTCCTTGGGGAATGGTTTTGCCAGCTCTGGAATGACAGGGTTGCATGAGATAGCGATCCGCGCGTGGCGCCGTTATTATAAATTTTATCTATTTTCTATAATAAATGCCTGTCAGGGCCATCCTATATCAAGAGATTACAATAACGACCGCCAAACTGCTGGGTTGGCTACTGAAAGCCTACGTTGACGCAGACCTCAGATAATGACATATCTTCCAAAAACGGGATGTCTGCTACGCTCACTGCACATGCGCTGGCAGGCGCGCTCTGCCAGCGGCCGACAGCGATCCAGCCCAACCGCCCCCCCTTTTTCTACTGTGGCCGACTACGCCAGATCGATCAGGTCGTTCAGTCCGACCAGCGCGATATGCTGGTCTGGCGGCGCGGCCTCATAAGCAGCCCAGGAAGCGCCGCTTTGCCCCCTGCCATTGACCATCTCCTGCAAGGTGCCGGCGATGGTGCCCTGGAAGGCCGCGATATCGGTCGCGGCCGTCACCGTGCCGAGCATGGCGCGCACCGTGGCCGCCGCGCCGGCGCCGACATAGCCGTTCACTTCAGCCGAGTTGTCGATGGCCAGGGTGAAGTCGGAAGCGATGGTGATCTTGTTGTTGACCAGCTTGCCGTCGAGCAGGCCCTGGGCCGTGGTATTTTCCAGCGCGCCGGCCATGATCGAGAGCGAGGCGTTGGCGCGCGACAGGTTGCCGCTGTCGATCGCGTTGGTCCAGAACGCCAGGCCGTCGGCGTCGGGGGCGCGGTTGAAAATATTCTGGTAGACGGCGGCGATGAAGCTGTTGGTGCTGCCCGGATACATGGCGGCCGATTCGGCGCTGCCGCCGAAGCTGTCGATCAGGCTGTGCAGGCCGGCATTGCCGGCGTAGGCCGCGCTGATGGCCGAAAACGTCAGCGGCGCCTTCAGGTCGGTCAGCTGCGACTGGAACGATGCCAGTCCGCCCGAATCGGCCGCGCGCCCGAAGTAAGCCAGGTACAGCGCCTGCACCACCTCGTCGTAGTCGAGCTGGAGAACGCCGCCGTTGAAGCGAATGGATTCCACATTGCGCAGCACGTCCACGCCGCCGTTGCCGGCTTTGTCGGTGACGACGAAACCGCTGTCGTCGCGCACCACGTAATAATTGCCGCGCGGGCCGTCGTAGCTGACCGAGTCGGCGCCGGCGAGGCCATCGATGAGATGATTGCCGCTGGCCGACAGCAACAGGTCGTTGCCGGGCGTGCCCGTGAGCGTGCTCGATGCGCCCAGCGCGAACAGCAGGTGCTTGGCGGCCGTGCTGGTGTTGCCGGCCTTGTCGAGCGCGCTGACCAGGACGTCGTAATTGCCGTCGGCCAGGGCGCTGCCGCCCAGGCTCCAGTTGCCATCGGCGCCAACCGTGCCTTCGGCGAGGGTGGCGCCGGCGTTGCTCAGGCGGATCGTGCTGCCGGCTTCGCCGCTGCCACTGAAGCGGACCACGCTGCCGGCGGCCACCAGCGCGCTGCCCGAGGGCGCCGCCGGCGCCACGGTATCGACGCCGAACACCAGGGCCGCGCTCGGGACCGAGACATTGCCGGCGGCGTCGGTGGCGCGCACCGTGAGCGCCAGGTTGGGGCCATCGGCCAGGACCGAGGTGGCGACCGCCCAGTCGCCGCCAGCGCCAGCCTTGGTGCTGGCCACCAGCGTGGCGCCGCTGTACACATCGATCTTGGCATTGGCTTCGGCGCTGCCGCTCACCATGGGTTTGTTGCCGGACACGAAACCGTTGGGATTCTTGGCCAGGCTGGCAGTCGGCGCGGCCGGCGCGGTGCTGTCGGCCGCCGGGGGCGTGACCACCGGCGGCGGGGTGACCACCGGCGGTGGCGTAACCACCGGCGGTGGGGTGACCACCGGCGGCGGCGTGACGACTGGCGGCGGGGTGACTACCGGCGGTGGCGTCACGACCGGCGGTGGCGTGACCACCGGCGGCGGCGTCACCACCGGCGGGGTGACCACCGGCGGCGCCACCACCTGGGTCGACTGTACGCTGCGGTCGTCGAACTTCAGCACTTCGACCGAGCTCAGGGTATCGACGCCGTCGGCGCCGCTCACGCGCAGCTTGCCGCCGCCCAGGTCGGTGAAGGCATACGCGGAGAACTTGCCGCGAAAGACGGCGGTATCGGTGCCGTTGCCGCCGTTGAGCGTATCGTTGCCGCCGTCGCCTTCGAGGCGGTCGTTGGCGGCGCCGCCGGCCAGGGTGTCGGCCCCGTTGGTGCCGGTGACGTAGCGCCCGCCGTCGGTCGAGTTGATGCCGAGTGCGCCGCCCAGGCCGTCGCCGCCGTACAGCCAGTTGAGGGCGGCAATGTCATACTGGCTGAAGGTGGCGTACGGACCGCCCTTGGTGGTGTACGAGAGCAGCGTGTTGCTGGTGTTGTCCTCGGCGGCCGGCAAGCGGATCGCGTCGTCGAACGGGTGCTTCAGGCCCAGCATATGACCAAGTTCGTGCAGCAGGATCTGCAAACCGCCCGAGCCGGGCGCCAGGGTGGCGTTCTCGGGCAGGGCGGCGGCGACGTCGTCCAGATACACATAGGCTTTGGCGCTGTAACCGAGCAGCTTTTCGCCCGAGTACGACATGCTCGATTTCCAACTGGCCAGGCCGGCCGTGCCGCCGCCCAGGTCCTTCGAGGCCAGGTGCACGTCGGCGGCGGCGGTATCGGCCGTTTCGGCGAACACGATGCCGGTGATCGTACCGAGGTAGGACAGGGCCGCGCGCGTACCGGCTTGCTGGCCCGCACTGAAGGCCAGCAAGCCGTTGGCGGCGCTGTTGGCGCCCTCGTTATTGGCGGCAATCGAAAAGGTGTAGCGGATGGTGTTGCCGACAGGCGTCACATAGTTCCAGTCGGGGCCGCCACTGAGCAGGGCGTCGATGTGGTTCAGGCCGGAGAGGACGGTATCGAGATCGGAGATATTGGGCATGCAGTGGCTAGTGTTGGATGTGGAAAGGTTTCCAACCGCGAACCGATCTTGAACGTCCGGCAAACAGATATGGAATATTGCCGCGTTTTACTCGACAAGCGCCGCAGTATTCCAAATTTATGTAATGACGTCAATTAAATTATGAAATGTGCATCTTCGGCTGTGCACACCGCGCCGCTGCCCGCGCATGGCAAAAAGCCGGCGTCGCCCGCAAGGGACGACGCCGGCCGCGGGCCCGGCAATCTGGCGCGGCAAGCCGGTGCGCTTACAGCGGCAGGTCGACCAGGGACGTGTGGTTGACGCCGACCAGGCCGATGGGCAGGTCCGGCAGGTCGGCTTCGTAGAAGGACGAGGAAGCCGCCCCCTGCACCCCGGCCCCACTCATCTTCAGCAAGGTGCTGGCGATGGTGGCCTGGAAGGCCGCGATATCGGTCGTGGCCGTGACCGTGGCGAGCATGCTGCGCACCGTGGCGGCCGCCGTGTTGCCGACATAGCTGCCCAGCTCGGCCGGGGTATCGATGGCCAGGGTGAAGTCGGAGGCGATGGTGATCTTGTTGTTGACCAGCTTGCCGTCGAGAATGCCTTGGGCCGTGGTGTTTTCCAGCGCCCCGGCCATGATCGAGAGCGAGGCGTTGGCGCGCGACAGGTTGCCGCTGTCGATCGCGTTGGTCCAGAACGCCGCGCCGCCGGCGTCGGGGGCGCGGTTGAAGATGTTCTGGTAGACGGCGGCGATGAAGCTGGCGGTGCTGCCCGGATACAGGGCCGCCGATTCGGCGCTGGCGCCGAAGCTGTCGATCAGATTGTGCAGGCCGGCATTGTTGGCGTAGGCCGCGCTCACGCCCGAAAACGACACGGGCGCCTGCAGGTCGACCAGTTGCGACTGGAAGGACGACAAGCCGCCCGAATCGGCCGCGCGCCCGAAGTAGGCCAGGTACAGGGCCTGCACCACGTCGTCGTATTCGAGCTTGAGGGTGCTGTCGCTGAACTTGACCGCTTCTACGTTGCGCAGCAAGTCGACGCCGTCGGTGCCGCTGCGGGCGGTGAGCACGAAACCGCTGTTGTCGCGCACCACGTCGTAGTTGCCGCGCGGGCCGGTGTAGTTGACCGTGTCGGTGCCGGCGCCGCCGTCGATGACGTTGTTGCCCGCGGTCGGCTGCAGGGTATCGTTGCCGGCGCTGCCGCCGATGGTGCTGCTGGCCCCGACCGTAAACAACAGGTGCTTGGTGGACGTGGTGTTGTTGTCGGCCTTGTCGAGCGCGCTCACGGTGACATCGTAATTGCCGTTGGCCAGGGTGCTGCCGCCCAGGCTCCAGCTGCCGCCGGCGCCAACCGTGCCTTCGGCGATGATGGCGCTGGCGTTGGTCAGGCGGATGGTGCTGCCGGCTTCGCCGTTACCGCTGAACAGCACTGCGCCATTGGCCGAGACATTCACGCTCGCCGTCGGCGCCGTCGGCGCCACGGTGTCCACACTGAACTGCAGCGCCACGCTGGGGAGCGAGACATTGCCGGCGGCGTCGGTGGCGCGCACGGTCAGCGCCAAGTCGAGCCCATCGGCCAGGGCCGAGGTGGCAACCGCGTACGTGCCGTTGGCCGCCGCCGTGGTGCTGGCGACCAGGCCGACCGCGCTGTAGATGTCGATCTTGGCGTTGGCTTCGGCGCTGCCGCTGACCAGCGGCTTGTTGCCGGACACGAAACCGTTGGCGTTCTTGACCAGGCTGGCAATCGGCGCGCCCGGCGCGGTGATGTCGCCACCGGGCGGCGTCACCACCTGCGACGACGGCACGCTCTGGTCGTCGAACTTGAGCAGTTCCACCGAGTTCAGGGTATCGGTGCCGTCGGCCCCGGTCACGCGCACGCTGCCGCCGCCGAGGTCCAGCACGGTGTACGAGGCGTAATTGCCGCGGAACACGGCGGTATCGGTGCCGCCGCCACCGTTGACAATATCGTCGCCGCCGTCGCCCTCGAACCGGTCGGCGCCCGTGCCGCCGGTGAGGGTGTCGGGCAGGCTGGTGCCGACCAGGTAGCGCCCGCCGCCGGTCGAATTGATGCCGAGCGCGCCGCCCAGGCCGTCGCCGCCGTACAGCCACTTCAGGGCCGCCACGTCGTACGGGCTGAAGTCGGCGTACGGGCCGCCCACGCTGGTGTACGAGAGCAATGTGTTCGAGGTATTGTCGTCGCCCACCGGGAGATGGGTGGTACCTTCGAAGGGATGCTTCAGGCCCATCATATGGCCCAGTTCATGCAGCAGGGTCTGGTAGCCGCCGGTGCCGGGCGCGAGGCTGGCGTTGGCGGCTCCGAACTCGACGTTATCGAGATAGACATAGGCTTGCGCATCGTACGCGGTCACGGTGCTGCCGCTGTAGTTATAGCTCGAACTCCAGCTGCACAAACCGCTCGTGGAGGCGCCGCTGATATTGACCGAGGCCAGGTGCACATCGGCCGCCAGGCCGCTCATCGTTTCCGTAAACGTGATACCGGTCAGCGCGGCCAGGGTGGCAAACGCCGCGCGCACCCCGGTTTGCTGGGACGCGGAAAACGCGCTCTGGCCGCTCTGCGTCGCTTCATTGCCGGTCGTGACAGAGAAGGTGTACAGGATGGTATTGCCGGCCGGCGTGAGGTAGTTCCAGTCCGGCCCCGAGTCGAGCAGGGCATCGATGTGGATCAGGCCGGAGGTAGGGGTTACGGTGATGTCGGATACGGTCGCCATGCTTGTGTGCTCGTCATTGGAAGTGAAGGGGTCCAAATGACGCGCGACCGGTGCGCTGACAAGCCCGGCAGGCGATTTGGAAAGTGGCGGGCGCATGCGCCGGCGGTGAATTCAGTATTTCAAACTCGGAAGTTACCGTCAAACAAAATTTGAATCGTGCGTGCAATTTATCGCAAATAAACACCACCGCAGATGATCACATCCTCGCTCGGCTGGCAATACATTGCCTTTGGTTCAATCTTACCGCTCACAGGATTAGTGAACTTATATTCTTGCCAAAAAGAAGGATTCTTTTTAGCCATCTCGACCCGTTCTTTCACGAACGCCTTGCCGTCGATGTCCTTTAACTCCATCAGATTCTTGTTCAGCATTTTCGGATTGGCGCCATGCGCGCGCACCACGCCATCGAAGCCGTAAGCGACCATGTACAGGTCGCGGTCGGTGAAGGGACCGTCCTTGCGGTTGATCTCGCTGTAGGTCTTGTCCTTGCCGTTGGCCTTCATGAAGACGAGGGTTTTCTTGACCATGGCTTCGGCTTCCGGCTTGGTGGCGAACTCCTCGGCCATGGCGGGCGCGGCCACGGCCCAGGACAGCATCGCGGCGGCGAGGGTAACAACTGCGCCGCGCGCTACGGTGGTGAATGTCGACATGGAAACTCCCTTCGGGGACGCGCGCCAGGGCGGCGCGTTGGTCAATCCTAGCACTTCTGTGAGGTGCTGCCGAGTGTTAAGTTTTCGGTGTTGCAAGCAGCGCCTTCAGGCTGGCCAGGCGGTCCTTGGGCGAGATCGTTTCGGCTTCGGTGGGCGCAGCGGCGCCGACGTCGAGCGCCATTTCCTTGATGAAACGAGAGACGTCGCAATGGACTTGTTCGCCGGCGCGCTTGCGTTTCTTGCACCAGGTAATGTGCAAGGTGCGCTGGGCGCGCGTGATGCCCACGTACATCAGGCGCCGTTCTTCCTGGATGCGCGCGCCGATGGTTTCCACCGACGCGTCCGGATCGCCCTTGTGCGGCAGGATGCCCTCCTCCACGCCGACCAGGAAGACGTGCGGAAATTCCAGTCCCTTGGACGCGTGCAGGGTCGACATGCGCACCGCGTCCGGCTCTTCGTCCTTGCCTTCCAACATGCTCATCAAGGCCACCATCTGGGTCAGTTCCAGCAGGTTTTTTTCCTCGCCGGATTTATCCTTGCCGCCACAGCCGCGCTCCTTGAGCCAGTTGGTAAATTCGAGCACGTTTTGCCACTTGCTTTGCGCCGCGCGGTCGTCGAAGGTATCGTACAGATAACTCTCGTAGGCGATCTCTTTCATCATGTCGTCGAGCACGGCGGCTGCGTTCTCGCCGCTGCCGGACGGACCGGGCCGGCTGGCGCGCGCTTCGAGCTGGTTGATGAAGTTGCAAAAGGATCGCAAAGGCAACAACTGCCGGTCCGGCAACTTCGCTTCGATGCCGCCCTTGAAGGTTGCTTCAAACAGGGAACAGTTCCACTGCTTGGAAAACGCGCCCAGCACTTCCAGGGTGGCCATGCCGACCCCGCGCTTGGGCGTGGTGACGGCGCGGATGAAGGCCGGGTCGTCGCCATCGTTGGCGATCAGGCGCAGGTAGCTGATGATGTCCTTGATTTCGGCCTTGTCGAAAAAACTCTGGCCGCCCGAAATCGTGTAGGGAATGCGCTCCTTGCGCAGGCATTGCTCGATCACGCGCGCCTGGTGGTTGCCGCGATACAAAATGGCGTAATCGGACCACTTGTTCTTGCGCTGGAAGCGGTCGCTTGAGATCATGATCGCCACCTGCTCGGCTTCCTGGTCGTCGCTCTGCATGCCCAGCACCGAGATCGGCTCGCCCAGGCCGTGCTCGGACCACAGGGCTTTTTCGAACAGCTTGGGATTGTTCGAAATGACCGCGTTAGCCGCCTGCAAGATGCGCGTGGTGGAACGGTAATTCTGTTCGAGCTTGATGACGCGCAAGTCCGGGAAATCGTCGCCCAGGGTTTTCAGGTTTTCCACCGACGCGCCGCGCCAGGCGTAGATGGCCTGGTCGTCGTCGCCCACGGCGGTAAACATCGGTTTCTTGCCGATGCCGGTGACCAGCAGCTTGACCAGCTCGTACTGGCAAGTGTTGGTGTCCTGATACTCGTCCATGAGCAGGTAGCGCAGGCGGCGCTGCCATTTGTCGCGGATCGGATCGTTATTGCGGAACAATTCCACCGGCAGGCGGATCAGGTCGTCGAAGTCGACCGCCTGGTAGGCCGCCAGGGTCGCCACGTAGCTGCGGAACACGCGCGCGGCCTGGGCTTCGTCCTCATCCTTGGCGTTGTTGACGGCATCTTCGGGATCGATCAGGGCATTTTTCCACAGCGAAATTGAATTCTGTATGCTGCGGATCAATTGCTTGTCGGTGGTAATGGCCAGATCCTGGACCAGGCCGAAGCAGTCGTCGCTGTCCATGATCGAAAAGCGGTCCTTCAGGCCCACCCCGGCCGCTTCCTGGCGCAGGATTTTCACGCCCAGGGAATGGAAGGTGGACACGGTGAGCTGCTTGGCCTGGCGTGGTTGCTTGAGCAGCTTGGCGATGCGCTCCTGCATTTCCAGCGCGGCCTTGTTGGTGAAGGTCAGGGCGGCGATGGTGCGCGGATCGTAGCCCCGGTCCTCGATCAGGTGCGCGATTTTCTGGGTGATGACGCGCGTCTTGCCCGAGCCGGCGCCGGCCAGCACCAGGCAGGGGCCGTCGAGGTACATGACCGCCTCGCTCTGCGGAACGTTCAGGCCGAAACTGGGAGTGGTGGACATCGGGCGGGGCAATCAGGTGGGGGACGACCGGGCATTGTAACGCACGCGCCCGGTGCTTCCGGTGACGCCATCGTGCTCGCGCCGGAGCGGGCCTGGCGTCAGCCCGTCTCAAGCAATTCGACACACGCGAGCGGATTGGCGGCATCGGCCAGCGCCAGGGCCACGTTGGCTTTGGCGACCAGATCGAGCGGCTTCAGATGCTGGACATAGTGTCCGTGCGTGACACGATCCATCCCGGCACCGGCCAGTTTTGCCACAGTGCGCAGACCCGGAGTCAGCGCCACGCTATCGAGCTTACCCGCATGCAAAATCAGGTTTCTCTGCCGATACAAACGGTGAAACGCATCGGAACTCACTTCGCGAATGACGTCCAGTTCCACCTTGGGATTTTGAAACAGTTTGCGCATCCGCGTCACAGCAGCCTGGTCGCTCAAGCCCGGCAGCAACGGCATGTTGCCGGCAATAATCATCGCTCCGACAAGGCGCGAACGTTCGCGATTGCTCTGCGCACTGTCGAGTGCCGGCGAAAGACCCGGGCAGTGCCGCCGGACCAGGTGCGCCAATCTGGTCAGTTCGGCGCGCGGGAAGGAACAGGTAACGAGCGCGGCCAGGTTGTCCGCCGCGCTCGATCGATCCGTTGGCGGCGCCAGCAATCCTTCAATCGCGCCCCAGCCGCCGGCCACGGCCGCCACCGGTGAGCTACCGTCCAGATGGGCAAGCAGTTCCAGTGCAGCATCGACGCTTTTGTCAGTATCGGCAGAGAAGATCCGATCTTCCCGATACAGCTCCTTGACTTCGACACCACGACGATCATGGTCCAGATCGAACGGCGCAGCGGCGCCTGCCACCCATAGCTTGGGTAGCCGTTTCAATTGCTGGCCGGTCGCCAGCAATGCGCGGGCCGCGTAACGGTCCGATTCGCTACGCGCAAGCTGTGCCGCCCCTTCCAGGTCGCGCGCGCGCACTTTGAGAACGAGCGCCACCGGGGCACGGATTGCGGCGGTGTCGAAGCCGTGCGCCCTCAGCCAGTTGGTGACCTGCGGTCCTTGCAGCCAGCATGGCGGCACCCCGCTTACCAGCCGGGGGGGCGTCCCGAACGCGAGCAGCACGTCCCTATCGCGTGGCGGGCAGGCGATCATCTCCCGATGCAGATCGCTGCAAAGCTGCGCAAGCGAAAAGGGCGTGCTCTCCCGAATGCGTGCGTTGATGAAGTTGCGTAAGTGCTGTCCAGAGAATCCGGCATCAAGCAGGTGGCCTGCAACGCTGCGCGCAAAGAATTCCACAGTAAGATTGCCTGAAGCGACGACCCGCCCCCACCTCAGCAAGTAGTCGGCCGAGACCAAGGCGGACATCTGCCGGATGGTGTAATGGGCAACGCTTTCAGGGCGAGGAACCTGCTGAAGCTGCTGATGAAGCAACTTCTTCTCCGCACCCGTGAATCCCGGGTGCAAGCCAACGCGCTTGTTCAGCGAAGAGATAAGCCGCTTGACGGCAGCTTCGCTGAGATGCCCTTGGGCCATCACGGCACAGGCCTCATATAGCTCGTCGAGTGCCAACACGACGCCGATACCCCAGAGGGAGCGGTTCCACGGACTGCTGTCGGACAGGAACTCGAGCAGCCGTACCAGCGCGAGGTTTTCAAGTGGATTGACAGAGCTTGTCATCGGATGGAAAATAGGGATTCGGCGAGTCAGCTACCGACAACTTTCTTGCCCACCGTCTATGTGGGGTGCGACCCAAACCAGGGTGATAGTTTAACTGATCATTGTCATTGGCTCGTTCCCCCAGCTATAAAAAAGCCCTGCATCGCAGGGCTTTTTTGCGCGCTGCCGTCGGCTAGAAGCCCGACAGCACAATCTTCCCGATCGTGCTTCCCGCCTCCAGCGCCGCATGGGCGCGCGCCAGATTGGCGGCGTCGATCTTGCCGCCGCTTTCGCCCACGGTGGTTTGCAGGACACCGGCGTCGACCAGCGCCGCCACCTCGTTCAGCAAGTGGTGCTGCTCGATCATGTCGGCCGTGCCGAACATCGAGCGCGTAAACATCATCTCGAACACCACGGTGACGCTCTTGGCGAACACCAGGTCCATCGGCAGCGGCCGTTCATTGCGCACGATCGCGCAAATCTTGCCCTGCGGCGCGATCGCGGTCGCCATGGCCGCGAAATGCAGGTCGATATCGTTCAGGCACAAAATATAGTCGACTTGCGCCAGCCCCAGCGCGGCCAGTTGCGCCGGCATGTCGCCGTGGTGATCGATCACATGGTCCGCCCCCAGCGCCGTGCACCACTGGCTTGAGGCCGGGCGCGAGGCCGTCGCCACCACGGTCAGCCTGGCCAGTTTCTTGGCCAGCTGGATCGCGATCGAGCCCACCCCGCCGGCGCCGCCGATAATCAAGACCGACTTGCCCTCGTCGGCCCCGCTGCGCGAGACGCCCAGGCGCTCGAACAGCGCTTCCCAGGCGGTGATGCTGGTCAGCGGCAGGGCGGCGGCCTGCTCGGCGTTCAGGCTGGCCGGCTTGCGCCCGACGATGCGCTCGTCGACCGCATGGAACTCGCTGTTGGCGCCCGGACGCACCACGCTGCCCGCGTAATAGACCGCATCGCCCACCTTGAACAGGCTGGCCTGCGGACCGACGGCGCTGACGGTGCCGGCCACGTCCCAGCCGAGCAGCTGCGGTTCGCCATCGTGGGCGGCCCCCTGGCGCTGCTTGTAGTCGACCGGATTGACCGAAATCGCCTCGACCTTGACCACCAGGTCGCGCCCTTGCGGCTGCGGCTCGGGCAGGTTGACGTCGTGCAGGGCTCCGTTAATGACGGCGATGGCTTTCATGTTGTTTCCTTGTCTGGTTGCGAGAAGAGCCAGTGTAGACCGCCCCGATTCGATTGATAATTGGCATAATGATTGAATATCTCTTCACCAAA
This sequence comes from Massilia rubra, assembly GCF_011682065.1. Classification (GTDB taxonomy): domain Bacteria; phylum Pseudomonadota; class Gammaproteobacteria; order Burkholderiales; family Burkholderiaceae_D; genus Telluria_A; species Telluria_A rubra. Next base: position 175,303 of record NZ_VUYU01000003.1, read on the forward strand.
ACAGAACAATGCACCTCGACCTGACCGATGTGGCGCTGTTCGTGCGGGTCTGCGCCACCCGCAACCTGTCGGCCGCCGGGCGCGAGTTCGGGCTGTCGCCGGCGGCCTCGAGCGCGCGCATGGCCCAGCTCGAACGCCAGCTCGGCGCGCGCCTGCTGCACCGGACCACGCGCCAGATCGCCCTGTCGCAGGATGGCGAAGTCTTTCTCGAGCGCGCCGTGGCCCTGCTCGACGCCGCCGAACAGGCGCGCGCCTCGGTCGGCGCCGGGCGAGAACCGCAGGGCTTGCTGCGGGTGGCGGCCTCGGTCTCGTTCGGGCGCCTGCACCTGATGCCGTGGCTGCCGCAATTCCTGGAACGCTATCCCGGCTTGCAACTCGACCTGCGCCTGTCGGACCGGGTGATCGACCTGGCCGCCAACGGCATCGACGTGACCATCCGCAACGGGCCGCTGCACGATTCGGCCCTGATCGCGCGCGTGCTGGCGCCCAGCCGCCTGCTGCTGGTGGCCTCGCCCGATTACCTGGCGCGGCACGGCACCCCGCAACGCCCGCAGGAGCTAAGCGAGCACCAGTGCCTGGTGCTGGAAGGCCTTAATCCATGGAATTTCAGGGATACTGACGGCAGCCTGATCAGCGTGCGGGTGGGCGGGCGGATGCGCAGCGATAACGGCGAAGCGATGCGCGACGCCGCCCTGGCCGGGCTGGGCATCGCGCTGCAATCGACCTGGGCGGTGTACCAGCAGCTCAAGAGCGGCGCCCTGCTGCCCCTGCTGGCGGCGTATCCGATGGCCTTGAATTCGGTGGTCTCGGCCCAATACCTGAACCGCAATTTCTTGCCGCCCAAGACGCAAGCGTTCATCGATTATTTTGCCGCCCGCTTCGGGCCGACCCCGTATTGGGACGAGGGCTTGCCCGGGATCGGCAATTAGGTGGCGACCTTGTTGTCCGCGCACAGGGCGTTGAGCAGGCGCAGCTGTTCATGCTGCATGTCGAGCAGTTGCTGCTTGAAGCCATCCATCTTTTCGTGCAGGGCTATGATTTCGAGCTCGGCCTTGAGGTTGATCTCGTAATCGTTCTGGGCGTTGAGGCGGTCGATTTCGCCCTGGCGGTTCTGCGACATCAGGATCACCGGCGCCTGGATCGAGGCCAGCATCGACAGGAACAGGTTCAGCAGGATGTAGGGATAGGGATCGAAAGGTTTGGCGCCGCCGCGCGTAAGCAGGAAGGAATTGAGCGCCACCCAGCACACCAGCACCAGCGCGAACAGCATGATGAAGGTCCAGGAGCCGCCGAAGCGGGCCACGGCGTCGGCCGCGCGCTGGCCGAAGGTGGGGTCGTCTTCCGGATCGGGCTGGCTGGGGGTGAGCGCGCGCCGTTCGGCGATGTGCTTGGCCACGGTGTCGTCGCTGCGTTTTTGCAGCTCTTCGATGTGCGCCAGATAGTCTTTGCGGGTGGTCCTCATGCTGTGTTCTTCGCTGGTGGTGCAGACCGGTTGTCTGCTCGATAACAGTGTATCCGCAAGTCACTTTTCAGCGCGCACAGATCGCTTGCGTTACCATCGCACTATCCGGGCTGCCATGCCCTTTACCGACGAGTCAGAGCACCATGAAATTTGAACACTTAATTGAAATTAACGATCCCTTGAACCCGCTGATCGACACCTTGACGCGCGAGCAACTGTGGCGTGGACTGGTGCTGTGCGCCGAAATGCCCAAGCTGTTCGTGCCGCATCTGGACGAGTGCACGATCGACGAGCGCGAGAGCGGCAGTTTCCGGCGCAGCCGGCGTTTCGGCGAGCTGGTGGTGCTCGACCGCGTGCTGCTCACGCCGCTGCAGGAAGTGCGCTACGAGGTGCCGGAACAGGGCGAGATCGCCGCCTCAAGCCTGACCGTGACCATCGAAACGCCGGCCGAGCACACCCTGTTCGTGCGCTTCAAGTACGACGACGGGCATGATGCCGAAACCGACAAGGTGAATGCCATGTATGACGAGTACAAGAAGTCGGCGTATCAGGAAGCCGATATCGACACCATCCGGATCGTGCGCGAGATGGCGGGGGCGGGACGGCTCGATGCCAGTTATTTGAACTAGGGGGCGACGGCCCCCAGGCTCACACGCCCGGCGTCGTGTCCGGCGCGCCACTGGCCTTCGGCGCGCCTTTTTCCAGCTCCAGCGCCAGGTCGCGCAGCGCGGTGCGCACGCCCTCCTCGATCACCGGATGGTAGAACGGCATGTCGAGCATCTGCGCCACCGTCATGCGCGCCTGGCAGGCCCAGGCCAGCAGGTGCCCCAGGTTCTCCGCGCGCGGCCCGATCATCTCGGCGCCCAAAAAGCGGCCGGTGCCGTACTCCCCATACACGCGCAGCATGCCGTGGTTCTGCAGCATCACCCGGCTGCGCCCCTGGTTCTCGAAGGACACCTTGCCGAGCGCAAACTTGGGCTTGCCTTCGGCACACAACTCCTTGTAGCTCTCGCCCAGGGTCGCGATCTGCGGCTCGGTAAACGCAATCGTGAGCGGCGTGCGGCGCAGGCCCGGGCGCACGTCGGGATAGCGGCCGGCGTTGTCGCCCGCAATCTTGCCGTGGTCGGCCGCCTCCGGCAGCACCGGACGCTCGTTGTTGGCGTCGCCGGCGATGAAAATGTGGCTGGTGCCGCACTGCATGGTGGTGGCGTCGAACAAGGGAATGCCGCGCTCGTCCAGCGCCAGGCCGGTGTGCTCGATGCCGATCCGGTCCACATTCGGCGTGCGCCCGGCCGCCACCAGCACATACGAAAAGCGGTCGGTATGCTCGGCGCCGGCGGCGTTACGCGTTGTCAAGACGACTTCCTCTCCCTGCTGCTCGGCGCCGATGATCCGTTGCTGGAAGCGCAGGTCGAGTTCGCGCCCGAGGGCCTTGGCGGCCACGTGCAGCACTTCCGGGTCGCTCAGCTGGGCCACGCTGCCGCCGCGCGCGAACACGCTCACGCGCACCCCCAGGCGATGCAGGGCCTGGCCCAGTTCCAGGCCGATCACGCCGGTGCCGATCACCGCCACCGATGCCGGCAGGTCGGTCCAGTCGAACACATCGTCGCTGACGATGACGCGCGTGCCCACCTCCTTGAGCTGGGGCAGCATGACCGGGGTGGAACCGCTGGCGATGACCACCCGCGACGCCTCGACCGTGGTGTGCTCGCCGACCTGCAGCGACTGCGGGCCGGTGAAGCGGGCGTGGCCGCGCAGCTTGTCCTGGTCCGGGATGTTGTCAACGCTCTCGAGCACGAAGCCGACGAAACGGTCGCGTTCGCTGCGCACGCGCGCCATCACGGCCTTGCCATCGATGCGCACGCCATCGGGATGGACCCCGAATTGCGGCGCCAGCGCCAGCATGTGGGCCGCCTCGCTGGCGGCGATCAGCAATTTGCTGGGCATGCAGCCGACGCGGGCGCAGGTGGTGCCGTAGGGGCCGCTCTCGATGAGGAGCGCGGTTTTCCCCTGGGCGCGGGCGGCGCGGTAAGCGGCGAGACCCGCGGTTCCGGTGCCGATGACGGCAACGTCGACGTGTAACTTGTTCATGGCGGACTCTTTTTCAACTGGACGTACAAAGGATGCGGGCGGGTGCCGTTTTCAGGCGTCAACGATACGCCAATTTTCGGTTTTCCGTGGGCTGGGGCTGTTGCGCGTTGGCAGCATGAGGCGAAGCGTATTAGTATCGCTAATCAATTTCACCATGGATAAGCTTAGCTGATGAGTAATCTCGACTATCGCGGCCTGGCCGTACTCGACGCGGTGGCGGCGAGCGGCAGTTTCGACAAGGCGGCGCTGCTGCTGGGAATAAGCCAGTCGGCTGTATCACAGCGCATCAAGGCGCTCGAAGACAGCTGCGGCCGCCTGCTGGTGGTACGCGGCGCACCCTCGGCGCCGACCGGGCTGGGGCAGCGGCTGGTGCTGCATTTCCGCCATGTGAAGCTGATGGAAGCGGCGCTCGACATCGACCTCGGGCGCGACACCAGCCTGCCGACCCTGGCCCTGGCGCTCGACGCCGACAGCCTGGCGACCTGGTTCGCGCAAGCGCTGCCGGCGCTGCTGTCACCGCCGCGCTGCCAGTTCAACATCGAACTGGCCGACGGCGAGCGTGCGCTGCGGCTGGTACGCGAAGGCGCGGCGTTCGCCTGCGTGGCCGAGGCCGATGGCGGCGGCGCCGGCGAAGCGGCGGTCGGCACCACCGCCACGGCGCTGGGATTGCTGCGCTACACCTGCGTAGCCACGCCCGCGTTTGCGGGGCACTGGTTCGGCGACGGCTTCATTGCCGAGGCGGTGGCGCTGGCGCCGGCGGTGGTCAGCGAGCGCAAGCAACTGGCGCGCTTCCTGGCGCGCGAGTTCGACGGCGAGGTCGCCTTCCCGCACCACACCATGCCGGTCTCGGCGGCGCTGGAGAACTGCATCCTGCACGGCGTGGCGTACGGCCTGATGCCGGAACTGAGCGCGCTGAGCAGGATTGCCGCCGGACAACTGGTCGACCTCGCACCGGGCCGCACCTGGAGCACGGCCCTATCGTGGCACGCCTGGAACATCGACACCCCCTTCACCCGCGCCTTGACCGAGCACATCGTCACCAGCGCCCGCCGCTACCTCCCGCAACCGGGGTCTGACCTCTGATTAGCAATTACTTGCCCAAAAGCCCTAAACACCCCCACCGGGGTCAGAGCTTTAACTTGCAATAGTTGCTGAACGGATCAACGTTACAGAGAAAACGGACGAATGCCGGTTCAGTTGCGGCAAACGGCGTAGAGAGCCACCGAAGCCGTCGTGATAAGCCAACAAAACGGTTGCGGCCAAGCTGTTTGTTGCTAGTTAAAGCTCTGACCCCGGTGTGGGGTTTGTTGCCGGCTGGATTTTTATTGCTAATCAGAGGTCAGACCCCGGTGGTGGGGGAACTGTTGCTTCAGATGTCGAGGGGGTCGACTTCGAGCGACCATTTGACCCGGCTTTTCATGGCGCGCAACAGGGCCAGCCATTCTTTGAGGAAGGCTTGCAGCGCCGGCCGCGAGGGACTTTCCACCAGCAGCTGCGCGCGGTCGACGTTGTGCACCCGCGTCATCGTCATCGGAATCGGGTCATTCAAGGTGATGCCGTCGAATACCAGCGCGTCGCGCGCACTCTCCAGGAAGCCAATCGCCGTTTCCAGCTCCGGCGCCTCGGCCCGCAACAGCGCCTGGTACAGGTACGGCGGCAGCGCGGCGGCGCGCCGCTCTTCCAGCAAATCGGTGGCGAAGCGGTCGTAGTCGTGGTTCACCACCGCCGTGTACAGCGGGTGGCTGGCGTAACGCGTCTGGATCAGCACTTCGCTCACGCTGCCGCCTTCCGTGCGCGCCGCCCTGCCCGCGCGCCCCGCCACTTGCATCAACTGCGCGAACAGGCGCTCGCTGGCGCGGTAATCCTGCGAGAACAGCGCGGTGTCGGGATTCAAAATCCCCACCAGGGTCAGTTTCTTGAAGTCGTGCCCCTTGGCGACCATCTGGGTGCCGATCAGGATATCGACTTCGCCCCGGTGCACCGTGTCGAACGCGGCTTGCGCACTGCCCTTCAGGCGCGTGGAGTCGGCGTCGATGCGCAGGATGCGCGCCTCGGGAAAAACCTGCTGCAAGCCTTCTTCCACGCGCTGGGTGCCGCGCCCGAGCGGCTGCAGGTCGACATTGCCGCAGTCCGGACAATGCCGGGGTATGCGCAGCTCCAGGCTGCAGTGGTGACAGCGCAGCCGGTGCTCGGGCTTGTGCAGCACCATGAACGAGGTGCAGCGGGTGCAGTTGCTGATCCAGCCGCACGATTCGCAGCAGATCACGGGCGCATACCCGCGCCGGTTCAAAAACAGCAGCGATTGTTCGCCGCGCTCGAGGCGCTGGCGCAGCGCCGCCATCAGGTGCGAGGTGATCCCGTCGACCGGCTTGTCGCGCTCCATGTCGAGCAGCTTCACGCGCGGCAGCACCGCGTCCTTGACGGCGCGCTCGCGCAGTTCGAGCTTGCGATAGCGCCTGGAGCCGGCATGGTGCCAGCTCTCGAGCGATGGCGTGGCCGATCCGAGCACGATCGGAATGCCGAGCTGGCGCGCGCGCCACACCGCCAAGTCGCGCGCGGAGTAGCGCAGCCCTTCCTGCTGTTTGTACGAGGGGTCGTGCTCTTCGTCGATGACGATCAGCTTCAGGTTCGGCAGCGAGGCCAGGATCGCCAGCCGGGTGCCGAGGATGATGCGGGCCTGCCCCTGGTGCGCGGCCAGCCAGTGCAGCATGCGTTCGCCCTCCGACAGGCTGCTGTGCAAGGTGGCCAGCATCACGCCCGGAAAGCGCGCGCGGATGTTCCCTTCCAGCTGCGGGGTGAGGTTGATCTCGGGGACCAGGATCAGGATCTGGCCGCCCTCTTCGCGCGCCAGCACCTGGGCGCAGGCCTGCAGGTACACCTCGGTCTTGCCGCTGCCGGTCACGCCATACAGCAGGATCGGCGTAAAGCCCCGGGCGCCGCCGATGGCGTCGGCCGCTTGCTGCTGCGCCTCGTTCAGGAGCGGCATGTCGAGCGGCGTGTGGTCGTGCGCGGGCGCGCTCTTGGCCAGCTTTTTCAGCGCGCGATCGAGCGCCACGGTGGTGAGCACGCGCAGGTTCTTGGGCAGCCCCGGCAAGGCCACTTCGCCGAGCGGACGCTGATAGTAGTCGGCCGCAAACGCGGCCAGCGCGATCCATTGCGGCGACAGGGGCGAGAGCTGGCTGCGCACGGCCAGCGCGTCTTTGAGCTTGTCGGCCGGGACCTCGGTGTCGTGCTTGATGGCGACGATGAGCCCGACTACCTCGCGGCGCCCGAAGCTGACCAGCGCCAGCTGGCCCACGCGCGGCTCGTCGCCGGGCGCGCACGGCCAGCGGTAATCGAAGCAGCTGGTGAGCGGCGTGTCGAGCGCGATGTTGAGGATGCAGTACGCCATCTGGGTCGGTTCGGTCAGGTTGAAGGAGGCGCGCAAAGCCCATCGCCATGAATGTCCAGGACATCGTTTCAAGCACGCTCAGCTTGTGGACAACTTTGTGGACAAACAATTTGTGCGAGGCCAAAAGCTTTGTGCTTGCACAATAGATGAGCCTAACAACTGAAAATCAAAGAAATTTAATCCTTAAGAATCAATCACTTGCGAAAAGAGCCTTGGGAAGGCGGGAAAACCAGGTTTTACCGCCGTTCTGTGCATAAGTAAGGCGCGGAGCACTGAAAATGTAGTCGGATTGGCCGCTTGCGGCTGTGTATAAACAGCTCCCGCAGCCGGCTGGCCGGGCCGCTGCGGGACCCGCCGCGCACCTTCGGCGAGTTGCCGCCGACACAGTCCGGCACCATCATGCAGCACAGCAAATCCTCAGGTAAAACCTTAACAATTGCGCTAAGTCGCGGTAAACGCGGGACTTTTCATTTTTATCCACACTGCCTGTTGATAACTTTGTGGACAATGCTTGAAAACCCGCGTTTTCCCTCTGTACCTTGTCCACATTTTCGCCAGCCATCTCGACAGGAAAATTTTATAACTCGTTTTAAATCAATGACTTAAAAGTTTGAGAAACTTTTCCTGGCCGCCTGATTTTTAATCAGTGATGTTCAGAAAAATTGTGAATAAGTGGGATATTGTCATTCAGAAAACGTCTTCCGCAGCGCAGCGACACCACCCTGGCAAGGGGGCGTCGCTGTAGCCAGACTACAGGCCGGCGCGTTGCTGGCGGCTGAAGCTGTGTACTGCCTCGACCATGGCGCTGACCGACTCGGGCGGGGTGAATTGCGAGATGCCATGCCCCAGGTTGAACACGTGACCTGAGCCGTCGGACGGCTTGCCGTAGCTGGTCAGGGTACGCTCGACTTCGGCGCGGATCTGTTCCGGGCTGGCGAACAGGATGGCCGGGTCCAGGTTGCCCTGCAGTGCAACCTTGTGGCCGACCAGCGCGCGCGCGCGGCCCAGGTTGACGGTCCAGTCCAGGCCGACCGCATCGGCGCCGATGTCGGCGATCTGGTCGAGCCACAGGCCGCCGCCCTTGGTGAAGACCACCGCCGGGATGCGCACGCCGTCTTTTTCGCGCTTGAGCTGGCTCATCACCTGGCGCATGTACTCCAGCGAGAAGGTCTGGTAGGCGCCGTCGGCCAGCGCGCCGCCCCACGAGTCGAATATCATCACGGCCTGGGCGCCGGCGTCGATCTGGGCGTTCAGGTAGGCCGCCACCGCCGCCGCGTTGGTCGACAGGATGTGGTGCATCAGGTCGGGGCGGTTGTACAGCATCTTTTTGATGGTGTGGAATTCCTTGGAGCCGCCGCCTTCGACCATATAGCAGGCCAGGGTCCACGGGCTACCCGAAAAACCGATCAGCGGCACGCGGCCGTTCAGGGCGCCGCGGATCTGGGTGACCGCCTTGAAGACGTAGTCGAGCGAGTCCAGGTCGGGCGCGCGCAGGGCCATGACATCGGTCTCGGTGCGCAGCGGACGCTCGAACTTGGGACCTTCGCCATCGACGAAGTACAGGCCCAGGCCCATCGCGTCGGGCACGGTGAGGATGTCGGAAAACAGGATCGAGGCGTCCAGCGGGTAGCGGTCGATCGGCTGCAGGGTCACTTCGGTGGCGTAATCGGGATTCTTGGCCAGGCCCAGGAAGGAACCGGCCCGCTCGCGCGTGGCGCGGTATTCCGGCAGGTAGCGCCCCGCCTGACGCATCAGCCACACAGGCGTGTAATCGGTCGGTTGGCGCAGCAGCGCGCGCAGGAATGTGTCGTTCTGGAGCGGGGCGAATTGGGGCATGGGGAACCGTCGAAAGCTTGGAGAAAGGCGCTATTATCGCATTCTCCCGCATTCTCACCCCCTGCGCCGCGCGAGCGCATTTGCACGGGCGCGGGGTATTAACTATCATGCCATACCGCCGCCAACCCAGAGAATCCCCCATGACAGCCTCCACCAGCCAACAGAACGCCGCTTTCGGCCTCTGGCCTTCCCCGATCAGCGCCGCCGTCGTGGCGGCCGGCGCCACCCCGCTGTCGCAGCCGCAGGCCGATGGCGGCGACGCTTACTGGCTGGCCGGACGCGCCAGCGAGGGCGGGCGCACCACCCTGCTGCGCCAGCGCGGCGCCGACCTGGTCGAGCTGACCCCGGCCCCGTTCAATGTGCGCAGCCGCGTGCACGAATACGGCGGCGGCGCCTACCTGGTGGCGGCGGGCACGGTGTACTTCTCGCATTTTGCCGATAACTGTATTTACGAAATCGCTCCCGGCGCGGCGCCGCGGGCGCTCACGCGTGCCGGCAGCGCGCGCTACGCCGACTTTGCCCACGATGCGGCGCGCAATCGGCTGGTGGTGGTGCGCGAAGACCATGCGGGCGCCAGCGGTGCATCGGATAACCAACCGGTCAATACGCTGTGCGCGATCGACGCCGACGGCAGCGAAACCGTGCTGGCCCAGGGCAGCGATTTTTACGCCGCGCCGCGCCTGTCGCCGGACGGCCAGTCGCTGGCATGGCTGAGCTGGGACCATCCGCGCATGCCGTGGCAGGGCACCGAACTGTGGCTGGCGCAGGTCAATCCGGACGGCTCGCTTGGCAGGCCGACGCTGGTCGCCGGCGGGCCTGAAGAAGCGATCTGCCAGCCCGAATGGTCGCCGGCCGGCGTGCTGCACTTTGTGTCGGACCGCAGCGGCTGGTGGAACCTGTACCGCCTGGCCGAGGGCGAGGTGCAGCCGCTGTGCGAGCGCGCCGCCGAATTCGGCTCGCCCCACTGGACCTTCGCGGTGTCGATGTACGGCTTTGCGGGCGACGGCGAGATTATCTGCACCTACATCGAAAATGGCGTCTCCCGCCTGGCGCAACTCTCGCCCGACACCGGCAAACTGGCGCCGATCACCAATCCCTACGAAGAAATCCGCGAGCTGCGCGTGGGCGGCGGCGTGGCGCTGATCCTGGGCGGCTCGCCGCACATCCCGCTGGAGCTGGCGCGTTTCGAGCTGGCCAGCGCCACGCCCCACGTGCTGGCGCGCTCGATCAGCGCGCTGCCGGCCGACGGCTACCTGTCGGTCCCCGAGAGCGTCACCTACGCCAGCGGCGCCAACGGCCAGCGCAGCGCGCACGCGTTCTATTACCCGCCCTGCAACGCCGACGTGAAGCCGGACCCCAGCGCCAGGCCGCCGCTGATGGTGATCAGCCACGGCGGCCCGACCGGCATGGCCACCAACACCCTCAAGCTGGCCACCCAGTACTGGACCAGCCACGGGTTCGCGGTGCTCGATGTGAACTACGGCGGCAGCAGCGGCTTCGGACGCGCCTACCGCGATGCGCTCAAGGGCCAGTGGGGCGTGGTCGACGTCGACGATTGCGTCGCCGGCGCGCGCTACGTGGCCACGCGCGGCCTGGCCGACCCGGAACGGCTGGTGATCCGCGGCGGCAGCGCCGGCGGCCTGACCACCCTGTGCGCCCTCACCTTCCATGATGTGTTCAAGGCCGGCGCCAGCTACTACGGCGTGTCGGACCTGAAGGGCCTGGACGACGACTCGCACAAGTTCGAGTCGCATTACAACGAGTACCTGATCGCACCAAAAGCGCAGTCGGAAAGCCTGTACCTGCTGCGCTCACCGATCAACCACGCCGACAAGCTGACGCGCCCGATGATCTTCTTCCAGGGCCTGGACGACAAGGTCGTGCCGCCGCAACAGTCGGAAGTGATGGTCACGGCGCTGCGCGCGTCCGGCGTGCCGGTGGCCTACATGACCCTGGAGGGCGAAGGCCATGGCTTTCGCAAGGCCGACAGCATCGTGCGCACGCTCGAAGCGGAGCTGTATTTCTACCTGCGCATCTTCGGTTTGACCACACAAGGCCAGCCGGCGGTGGTGGCGATCGAGAATCTGCCCGACGCTGCATGAACGAACGGGAAACAGCGACCATGCGCGAGCAATTCACGCACATGGACACGGTCGAGCAACATAGCGTCGCCATGCTGGCGATGGCGGGCGAGCCGATGGGCCGCATCCGCCTCCAGGAGCACCTCGCCGCCGCCGGTGTCGCGCTCGACAACGAGCGCATGGTGGCGGCGATGGATGCGCTGCGCGGCGCCGGCATGGCGAGCGAGTTGCAGCATCGCGGCTGGATCATCACGCCCGAGATCACCTGGCTGGCGCTGAGCACCGCGCTCGACGCCGGCACCTTCGGCGCGCTGGCCCTCGCCTACGACAAGCTGACCCCGCTGCGCCGCAACTGGGAAGGCTTTGCGATCTTGCGCAGCTACCGCCAGGGCGTGGCGCTGCTGCGCATCGCGCTGGCCAGCGGCCAGGGGCCGGCCCAGGTGGCGCCGCTGCTGGCGGCCTGCATGAACTGCCACGAGGCGGGCTACCTGCATCCGCTGGTCGATATCTGCGCGCGCCCGTTCGAGCCGGCGCTGTTTGCGCGCATCCACCCGCTGGTGCGCGACGAGGTGCTGACGGTGCTGCTGGAGAATGCCCAACGCGAACCGGCCAGCGCGGCGCAGTTGCGCGGCTTCGCCGAACGCCACCTGGCCCAGGGCGCGCCGTCGATGGCGCTGCGCATCGTCATGGCCGAACACCTGATTTTATGCGGCCGCCTGGACGACGCCTCGAACCTGCTGGCCGAGCTGGACGACTCGATGGCGCTGTTCTACCGCAGCGTGATCTTGCTGCTGCGCGATCACCACATGGAGGCGCTCACCGGGTTCGAGCAGGCGCTCAAGGCGCTGCGGCGCGAGACCGGCAAGCGCAAGATGGCCTTTCCCGGCATCGGCGGCCACCTGTACGTGCTGGCGCTGCTGCGCAGTCCCGATCCGAAGCATGCCAAGGCGGCCGAGGCCTATCTCGACATCGTCACGCGCACCGCGCAAAGCCACGACACGGCGGTCTACCAGCAACTGAACCTGCTGCGCCAGATCCGCGGCGGCACGGTCGACGCCGCGGTACTGCCCACGCGCAGTTGGGAAAGCGCGCTGCAACCGTTCATGTTCCGCGCGCTGCTGCACTACTGGCTGGCGTTGCCGCAGCTCGACGACAAGCGCGCGCAGCTCGAACAGATGATGACGCAGGCGTGCGAAGGTGGTTTTGACCTGGTGGCGGCGCAGCTGGGGGCCCTGCTGGGCCGCATCGGCGCCGTCTCGCGCGACCAGCAAGCGACCGCCCTGCGCCAGCGCCTGCGCTTTGCCGACATGAGCGTCTGGTTCGAGCGCGAGGAGCCGTGGGAACGCCAGCTCAATGCGCTGATCAACCTGCAGCCGGCGGTGAATGTCGAAGTCGTGAAAGAAGCGCGCCTGGTGTGGGGCCTGCGCTTCGATCCGCTGTACGGCGTGCAGGACATCGAAGCGCGCGAACAGAAGCGCGACGCCCAGGGCGGCTGGAGCCGCGGCCGCGCCATGGGCCTCAAGCGCCTGTCGGAGGACGCGGCCAGCTTCGACTTCTTGACCTCGCAAGACCTGCACGTGGTGGCGACCCTGAACGCCTATAAATACTACAGCGGCGGCGGGGTGCGTTACGAATTCGACATGGACAAGGCGGTGGCCGCGCTGATCGGCCACCCACTGCTGTTCTGGATCGATGCGCCGGGCACGCGCGTGGAACTGCTGCCGGGCGAACCGGAACTGATGATCAAGGCGCGCGCCGGGAATGTGACCATCACCCTGCAACCGCCCATCGTGGACAACACCGACGACGTGTGCGTAACGCGTGAAACGCCGACCCGCCTGCGGGTGGTGCGCATCAGCGACGAGCACCGCCGCATCGGCGCCATCGTCGGCAATGGCCTGGTGGTGCCGCTGCACGCGGAAAAGCAGGTGCTCAAGGCGATTGGCGCGATCTCGTCGATTGTCACGGTGCAGTCGGACATCGGCGGCAGCGCGGCCGACATCGCCCGGGTGGAGGCCGACAGCCGCCTGCACGTGCACCTGCTGCCCTATCAGCAGGGCCTGAAAATGCAGGTGCTGGTTCGCCCCTTGCCGGACGCCGGCGCCTATTACCCGCCCGGTTCGGGCGCCGAGAGCGTGATCGCCGATATCAAGGGCGCGCGGGTCGAAGCGCGCCGCAACCTGAACGCCGAACGCGAAGCCGAACGCCAGTTGGTCGGGGCGCTGCACGTGCTGGAGCAATCCGAAGCCGACCACGGCGAATGGCTGCTGGCCAATCCGATCGCGTGCCTGGAACTGCTGGCCGAATTGCAGGAGCTCGACCCGGTGAACGTGCTGCTGGCCTGGCCCGAGGGCGAGCCGTTCCGGCTGGCCAAGAAGGCCGATTCGGCGTCGGTGCGCCTGTCGATCAAGCGCGACAAGGACTGGTTCGCGGCCAGCGGCGAGGTGCAGATCGACGAGAACCGCATCATGGACCTGCGCACCCTGCTCGATATGCTCAGGGAGAACGGCAGCCGCTTCGTGGCGCTGGGCGACAACCAGTTCATGGCCCTCACGTCCGAACTGCACCGGCGCCTGATGGAGCTGTCGGCTTTTGGCACGCCCAGCGCGGACGGGGTCAAGGTGCATGCGCTGGCCAGCTTCGCCCTGGAAGACCTGGCGCAGGACGCCGGCAGCGTCACCACCGACAAAGCCTGGATCGCCCACCTGGCGCACATGGAGCGCAACGCGGCCTTCGTGCCGCAGATGCCGAGCACCCTGCAAGCCGAATTGCGCGACTACCAGGTCGAGGGCTTCGAATGGCTGGCGCGCCTGGCCCACTGGGGCGTGGGCGCCTGCCTGGCGGACGACATGGGGCTCGGTAAAACCTTGCAGGCGCTGGCGCTGCTGCTCTCGCGCGCGCCGCAAGGCCCGGCGCTGGTGATCGCGCCGACCTCGGTGTGCATGAACTGGATCAGCGAGGCGGCGCGCTTTGCGCCGACCCTGAACGTGAAGCTGTTCGGCAGCGGCGACCGCGCCGCCATGCTCGATGAGGCGGGGCCGTTCGACCTGGTGGTCGCCAGCTACGGCCTGCTGCAACTGGAAGCGCCGGCGTTTGCCAAGGTGCGCTGGAACAGCATCGTGCTCGATGAAGCGCAGGCGATCAAGAACACCGCGACCAAGCGCTCGCAGGCCGTGATGGCGCTGCAGGGCGAGTTCCGCATGGTGGCCACCGGCACGCCGCTGGAAAATCACCTGGGCGAGTTGTGGAACCTGTTCCGCTTCATTAATCCGGGCTTGCTCGGCACCAGCGACCAGTTCAACCTGCGCTTTGCCGGGCCGATCGAACGGGCACAGGACAAGCGCGCCGAAGCCGGGGCGCGCTTGCGCCTGCGCCGTTTGATCCAGCCGTTCATTTTGCGCCGCACCAAGGCGCAAGTGCTGTCGGAACTGCCGCCGCGCACCGAGATCGTGCTGCCGGTCGATTTGACCGAAGAAGAAACGGCGCTGTACGAATCGCTGCGGCGCGATGCGATCGCCAAGCTGGCCGCGCTGGAAGCGCCCGAGAGCCAGAAGTCGATCCAGATCCTGGCCGAGATGATGAAGTTGCGGCGCGCCTGCTGCAATCCGGCGCTGGTGGCGCCCGAGCTGGGCCTGCAAAGCAGTAAGCTCACCGTGTTCGCGCGCCTGCTCGACGACCTGCTCGACAACCGCCACAAGGTGCTGGTGTTCAGCCAGTTCGTCGATCACCTGACCCTGATCCGCAAGCATTTGGATGAGCGCGGGATCAAGTATCAGTACCTCGATGGCTCGACCCCGATGCAGGAGCGTAAAAAGCGGGTCGACGCGTTCCAGGCCGGCGAGGGCGATGTGTTCCTCATTTCGCTCAAGGCGGGCGGGGTCGGGATCAACCTGACGGCGGCGGACTATGTGATCCATATGGACCCGTGGTGGAATCCGGCGGTGGAAGACCAGGCGTCGGACCGCGCGCACCGCATGGGGCAGCAGCGGCCGGTGACCATTTACCGGCTGGTGGCACGGCACACGATCGAGGAAGGCATCGTCGACCTGCACAAGCACAAGCGCGACCTGGCCGACAGCCTGCTCGAAGGCAGCGACGTCTCGGCGCGCATGTCGCCGGGGGATATGCTGCGCATGCTGCAGGAGGGCTTGCGGTAGGCCGCCATGTCGTTCCCGCCTTCGGGAACGACGTGGTAGCGGTCGGAGTAGCGCCCTGCGCCATTCCATGACATCATGCGTTTTTATCAAGCGGCGCCAAAATCCATGGAAGAAGACAACGCATCGAGAAGCTCCCCCGACGCTCACGTGATCGGCGTGAAGTCATGGCTGGCCTACACCGGCGTCGTGATCCTCGCGGCCCTGCTGTTCGGCGTCGCGCTGCCGCTGGCGTTCAGCTACGGCAACGAGATCGCCGCCGCCGTCGTCTTCGCCATCTCGGCGATCGTGGTCGGCTACCGCTTCCTGCTGCTGCGCAGTATCCAGCTGTATTACGATGACGTGGGCGTGTGGCTCTATTCCGGCGTACTGCCCTGGAAAAAAGGCGTCACCGGCGTCAAATGGCGCGACATGGAAGACGCCAGCTTCGCGCAGGGCTTCTGGAGCTGGGTCACGCGCTCTTACACCGTGCGCATCGGCCACCGTTTCACCAAGTCGAGCGAGATTGTCCTGACCAATATCGCCAACGGCAAACACACGGTCGCCACCCTCAACGCGCGGCAGCAGGAAATGATCCGCGCCGGCGCCATCGACTGATCCCCCCTCTTCAACCCGACAAAAGCGCGCAAGCGGCGCGATTGATGCTAATCTGACGCCCCGCCGCATGCGTGCGGCTGCTCCTGTCCCTGTCACTACAAGGCCCAACACAATGTTGAAAACGAAAATTGCGCTGGCTGTTTTAATGACGTGCTTCGCGCTGGCGCCCGCAGGCGCTGCCAAGCCGAAAAAACAGTCCCAAGCACACAGCACCAAGACGGTGAAAGCCGCCAAGCCAGGCAAGCCAACCAAATCGGGCAAGGCCGCCAAGCCCGCCAAGGCCGCGGCCATCGCCGCGCCGGTCGCCGCCGCCGTTGTCGCCAGCGCGCCCGCCGCCGGCGCCGAACGCTCGCAGGACCGGCGCTTCAATACGGTCAGCATGCAGTTCCTCGGCGCGCTGTGGCGCATCGATCCGGAAAGCGCGATCTATTCCGGCAAATACGATGGCGCGGCCAACCTGACCATCCCGAGCGCCGCCACGCGCGCCGCGCAACTGGCGTTCGCCGACGAATGGCTGCAAAAGCTGGCCAAGCTCGATACGCGCCAGTTGTCGGTCAAGCAGCGCACCGACCACGTCCTGCTGGTCAACAAGCTCAATGCCGACCGCTTCTACCTGACCACCCTGCGCGAGTTCGAATGGAATCCGGCGCTGTATAACATCGCCGCGCCGATCGATTTGATCATGGGTTCCGAATACGCGGCCAAGCCGCAGCGCCTGCGCACCCTGCTCAAGCGCCTGACCAATGTGCCGGCCTATTACCAGGTGGCCCAGGCGAGCATCGTCAACCCGACCCACGAACACACGCAACTGGCCTTGCAGCAGGCGCCCGGCACCATGACGGTGCTGGCGGACCTGGGCAAGGCGGCGCAGGAATCGATCCTGAACCAGGCCGAAAAAGACTTGTTCGCGCGCCGCATCGCGGCCGCCGGCGATGCCCTGATCGGCTACGTCAACTTCCTCACCGATCTCGATAAAGCGCAGCAGGCCAACAACAGCGCGCGCTCGTTCCGGATCGGCAAGGCGCTGTACGAGCAAAAATTCGGCCATGACATCCAGGCCGGGGTGAGCGCGGAGCAGATGTACCAGAAGGCCTTGAGCGCGCGCGAGCAGCTGCTCACTCGCATGGATACCCTGTCCGACGAGCTGTGGACCAAGACCATGGGCGGCGCCGCCAAGCCGGCCGACCGCACCAAAAAAATCGGCATGGTGATCGACAAGCTGTCGGCCAAGCACGTCTCGCGCGAGGAGTTCTTCCCGGAGATCCGGCGCCAGATCCCGCTGCTGCAGGACTGGGTGGTGAAGAACAACCTGCTCACGCTCGACCCGAAAAAGCCGCTGGTGGTGCGCGAAACGCCGCTCTACCAGCGCGGCGTGGCGGGCGCCAGCATCGATGCGCCAGGGCCGTATCGCCCGCAGGACCGCACCTTCTACAATGTGACGCCGCTCGACGGCCTCTCGCCCGAACAGGCCGAGAGCACCCTGCGCGAATACAACCACTGGATTTTGCAGATCCTGAACATCCACGAAGCCATTCCGGGCCATTACGCGCAACTGGTGTATGCCAACAAGTCGCCATCGTTGATCAAGTCGTTGTTCGGCAACGGCGCCATGATCGAGGGCTGGGCGGTGTACGGCGAGCGCATGATGCTCGAATCGGGCTATGGCGACAATACGCCGGAAATGTGGCTGATGTACTCGAAGTGGAACCTGCGCGTGGTCACCAACACCATCCTCGACTACAGCGTGCACGTGCTGGGCATGAGCGAAGCCGATGCGATGGACATGCTGACGCGCCAGGCCTTCCAGACGCGCAGCGAGGCGAGCGAGAAGTGGCACCGCGCCAAAGTGAGCTCGGTGCAGTTGACCAGCTACTTCAGCGGCTACAGCGAGATCATGGACCTGCGCGAGCAGCGCAAGCAGGCGCTCGGCGCGCGCTTCGAGCTCAAGCAGTTCCACGAGCAGTTTCTCGGTTACGGCAGCGCGCCGGTGAAGATGATCAAAGAGTTGATGCAATAAGGAGAGCGCGATGCGCATAGTAATAGGTGTGATGCTTGCGGCGCTTGCCTTGTATGTCGTCGCCTGCGTCGGCCTGTTTCTGGCGCAGCGTTCCTTGATCTACTTTCCGCAGCCGCGCCGTTTCGGCACGCCCGACTCGGTCATCAAGCTGCCCGTGGACGGCGCCGTGCTGGACGTGTCGGTGCGGCTTGAAAGCGGGCCGCGCGCGCTCATTTACCTGGGCGGGAACGCCGAGGATGTCTCGGCCAGCCTGCCCTTCCTCGGCGAGACCTTTCCCGGACAGGCGGTCTATCTGCTGCATTACCGGGGCTACGGCGGCAGTACCGGCAAGCCGACCGAGGCGGCGCTGTTCGCCGATGCGCTGGCCCTGTTCGACATGGTGCGGGCGCGCCATCCGCAGGTGACCGTGATCGGGCGCAGCCTGGGCAGCGGCGTGGCGGTGCATCTGGCGAGCATGCGGCCGGTGGACCGGCTGGTGCTGGTGACGCCCTACGACAGCATCGTCGGCATCGCCGAACTGCAGTTTCCGTGGTTTCCGGTGACGCTGCTCTTGAGGGATAAGTTCGAGTCGGGTGTGTACGCCGCCAGGGTCAATGCCCCGACCACGCTGATCGTCGCCGGGAACGACGAGATGATCCCGCGCGCCAGTTCGGAACTGTTAATGACGCGCTTTAAACCCGGCGTGGCGCGCTATATCAATGTGCCGGAGACGGGGCATAACTCGATTTCGGACAGCCCGCTGTACGGGCCGGGGCTGGCCGGCGAGACGGTGCGCCAGCCTGCGCTGACGGCGAACTAGTGTGCGTTCGATGGGCAGCGTGAGCCCGTCGGGAGCGCGCCGCTATGTGCCCGCTTCGTTTTCCGGGAAGCGGGGCGTGGGGTCGGGCAGGCTCTTCAGGCACGCCGGAGCCGGACGCTCGCTCAGGCAGGCGCGCCACTGCGTGTCCCAGTAGGCGCCGGTGGCGCTTGCGCAGCCAGGTCCGGGCCGTTGATTGCACGCCTTCGTGGTCGCTTCGAATACCTTGTTGCCCCATTCATTCGATGCGAACTGGGCGCGTTTCCGGTCCACCTCGGTACTGGAAAAGACCGTGGGATCGACGCTGCCGCTTGGCCCGGTCCATGCCTTTCCGCCATCGGCCGAGACAAACAAGAGAAATTTGTCGAAACGGAGCGGGTCCGTGATCTCCAGCTGATATTGGCCGCCCACGACCCGGAAGCGCGATCGGTAGTAACCGATCGCTTGGAAAGCCGCATGGATCTGCTGGTTTCCGCCGGGCTTTTCAAGCGCATTGGGATGAATGTTCTCGCTGAAGGTATGGCCACCGTCTCCGCTGACGACCAGCACTGAGCCCCCGCGCTTGCCGTTCGCCGCCATGAAACGAAAGATGGCTTCATCGGTCAGCGCGTAGACGGTGTTTTCGCTGATGGCGTAATTGACGCAATCGGGGTGATCGTCGTTAAATGAGGTCAGGGTCGTGGAGACATTCTTGCCCTGGTATTTGACGTGAAACGCGGCAGCGAATGAATCCCTGATCCCGCCGCTGTGAAACGCATCGTGCTTGCCGAGGTTGGGGGCGTCGGCGGTCAAGACAAATTCGGAGCCGTCCGGTAAAGAACATGTCCGCCATCGCCCATCCTGCGAGCGTTTTTCCGTCTTGCTCTCGCCAGGCTGGAGCTCACCCTTGTCGAGCTTGCACGCAGCCAGGGACATCACACCGACGGTGACACATATTGCCAGTACAGCTTTTTTCACATGGTTCCCGGTTGTTGCTTTATCCACAGATCGCAATGATTTGATTGAGAGAGTCGCACGCCAGCGCAAAAACCTCTTCAGGCGCTTGCTTCATCGGATGCGGCTTCGCACCGCGCATCTTCCAATCAAACGATTTTGGCTGATGCGTCAGGATGTAACTGGCGACGCCTTTCATTCCCGAGAATTTCATCGCAAACGGATTCGTTTCGTTGGATGCGGCAGTCGTCATTGGTAGTCCTATCACGATGCCAGTCCGCTCATTGAACGCCTTCGGCGACAGCACCAGCAGCGGGTGGACGTCACGCATTTCTTTGCCGATTTGTGGATTGCAGTCGATCCAGATAACGTCGCGACGCTCAGGCACCCAAAATTTACCCGCAGCCATCAAACGACCTCGACGCCGACAGGGCCGCTCGCCATTGCCTCACCGCCGTGCCTGGCCGGATCGAATGCTTCCAGCTTCTGGGCGAGAGACAATTTCGGGGCACCGATACATTTCACGACGACCCCCTCATCCTGGAGGGACACCTCGACAGGCTGCCCAACAGTAAAGCGTGCCGACCTGGCGATAGCGGCGGGAATCCGCACAGCAAGACTATTGCCCCACTGCTGAACGGTAAGAATTGCTTTGGCCATCTCAATGCTCCCTGGGCAAATAATGTAGATACAAGTATATACATCGAAGCCAATGTGTCAACTTGACCACGATGACGCTTCCTGCCCGTGCCGGCGGGCTATCAACATGGACTGTGGTATTTCGCGCACCTTCCGCTTAAGTTGACTATAGGCAAGTTACTTGCCATATTGCATCGTTAGAATGTGTGAAGTTCTTGTTCAACTCCACGCAAAGGATACGCCATGACGCCAGGCCCAAACCCTGCCCTGCTCATCGCGCTGACAGCCATGGCCCTGGCCGGCTGCGCCAGCAAACCGCCTCCAGCCGCAGCGCCGCCCGCCGGCATCAAACCGCCCAACAGCCAGCTCGAACACTGCCCTGGCAGCCTGGGAACCCTGTCTTTCGGCAAAGATGCCGAGCAGTCCGGCACGCTGCCGCTGCTGCGCCTGATGGTGCGCGCATCGAACTGTTTCACGCTAGCCGATGCGGACCTCCATTACAGTAAGCGCACACTTACAGCATCCGATTACACCGCCACGCCCTCGCTCAGCTTCGGCGACGGCGCCGCGGTCGGGCGCCTCGGTTCCCTGCACGATATCGCCCTGCAACCGTCCACCCTACTCACGCTGACCGACAACCGCTCGGGCGCCGCACTGGCCGTGGCGCAGGGCAGCGCCAGCCACTGGCGTTTCGGCGCGGCGGGCGGCTTTTTCAATGGGGGATTCGCGGGCGCCGCCAGCTACACCGGCACGCCGCAGGGCAAGGTAGTGGTGGCCGCCATGGTCGATTCATACAATCAAATGGTGCGCTCGCTCAAGCGCCACGCGGCGCACGCCGACGCCGACGCGCTCAGGCCGGCGCAGGTGGCGCGGCATGATCCGCCACGTTCTCAATAAGCATCAACAAGTCGGTCACGCCGAGGTCGACGCCCGCCTGCGACAGCAAGGTGCTCGCTTGCCCCCGATGGTGGGTCTGGTGATTGAAAAAATGCAGCAACAGGTCGCCGAAGCGCTTTTGCGAGCGAATCCCTTTGGTGCTGGCGTAATGCAGCACATGGTCGAGGTCGGCGTCGGCCAGCTGCGCGACCCATCCCCCGATCAGCTCATCGAGCCAGCGCCGGTGCGCGGCCAGCACGGCCAGGTCGTCGCTGTAGACGGCGTCGAGCGCGCCTGGTGCGGGCAGCGCCAGCACCGCATCGAGCGCGGCAAAGCGCGCCGGATGGGTAGCGAAACGCCGCAGCCAGATGGTATCCGCCGCCACCAGGTGGTTGAGCGTGCCGAGCAAGGAGCCGAAGAACGCGCCACGCTCGGCCGCCAGTTCGTGCGCGGGCAGCGTGGCCGCGGCGTCGAGGATCTTCTGGTTCATCCAGCTGTTGTAGCTGGCCATCAATCGAAGGTGACTCAGTTCAGACATGGTAACCCCTCGCACGCAATTGTTGGAGGACGGCGCCGTGGCCGCTGAGCAGCACCGACAGGCGAATCACGCTGCCGCTGCGAAATGTCAGCACGTACATGGCGCAGTACGAACGGTAGCGCACGCTGCGCAGGTCGCGCCACGCCTCGTTGCGCCGGCCGCCCCACGGCGTGATGAACACGATGCCGCTATCGTCAACTTTGCCGCGTGTCATGATGCCCTCGCACAGGCAGTAGACGCCGCCGATGGCCAGCGCGAGCGCCAGCGCGATCAAGGCCGGATAATTGTCGTGCTCGCGCGAGAACGCCACCCAGGTCAGCGCAGCCACGCCCAGCAATTGCAGGATGCCGAGCCGTTCCAGGAAAGGCGCGAACACCAGGGAGCCGTCGCCGGCGCCAGTGCGCAGGCGCGCGCTGATCCAGCGCACGGCGAACCAGGCGGCAAAGGCACCGAACAGACCTGCGGCAAGCACCGACACAATCACTCCTCCAGGAAACGCAGCCTGTCATTGTGCCTCACATCGCGCGCGCCTGCTGTGGCCCTTGTGCAATTACGCACAAGCATCGTGCCGGGACGCTCAGCTGCACCAGGAAGATAATTGATGCCTGTCCGGTAGAATTATTTCCGGCTGTTACTTCCCGTGAACCGTCCCGAAGGCTGGCCGCCCAGCGCGGCACCCCCTCAACGCCCCGACCGAGCTCTTCCCTGCAAGCACTCGCAGCCTTCCCGTATTTCTAATACAAAAAAATGGAGACATCATGGACATCAAGCACTCTCTCGGCCGCCGCGCGGCTTCCTTAATGCTGTGCCTGCCAGCGTGCGCGCTGGCCCAGGTCCAGGCCGGTCCCGGCGCCTGGAGCGGCAACCAGACCTGGGGCGCGGACAGCGTCAACGGCGGCAACCTGAGCGGCTACTTTTACTGGCCCGCCACGCAACCGGTGCTGGGCGGCAAGCGCGCGCTGGTGATGGTGCTGCATGGCTGCCAGCAAACGGCGGCCGGCGACGTCATCGATTCCGGCGCGGACAAGGGCTTTAACTGGAAGGGCGTGGCCGACCAGTACGGGGCCGTGGTGCTGGCGCCTAACGCCACCGGCAATGTCTCCGGCAGCCATTGCTGGGATTACAGCCTCAGCAACCACAACCGCGCCAGCGGGCACGATGGCGTGCTGCTGAACCTGGTCAGCCGTTTCCTGGCCGATGCGCGCTACGCCATCGATCCGAACCAGGTGTACGTGACGGGCCTGTCCTCGGGCGGCGGCCAGACCATGGTGCTGGGCTGCCTCGCGCCGGATGTGTTTGCCGGCATCGGCATCAACGCGGGGCCGCCGCCGGGCACCACCATCATGCAGATCGGCAGCGTGCCGTCGGGGTTCAACGCGAACACGGCGGGCAACAAGTGCACGACCATGGCCGGCGCCCAGCAAGGCAAGTTCGCCACCCAGATCGCCAGCGTCATCTGGGGCACCAGCGATTACACGGTGGCGCCCGCCTACGGACCGATCGATGCGGCGGCCATGCGCATCGCCTATGGCGGCGTGTTCACCAAGGGCGCGCAGGTGCTGGTGCCTGGCGGGGGCAACAACACGCCCTACACCGACGGCAACGGCAAGCTGCGCACCTCGGAAATCGCGGTGACCGGCATGGGCCACGCGTGGCCGGCAGGTCCCGGCGGGCAGAACAACCACTTCGTCGACGCCACCAAGGTCGATTACCCGGCCTTTGTGATGGATTTCTGGTTCAGGAACAACCTGCGTGCGAGCGCCATTGCGGCGCCGCTGATGACGGCCTGCACGGCCAGCGTGTCGGGCAACACCGCCACCATCGGCGGCGCCGCCGTGGATGCGGCCGGGACCATCGGCAGCTACCGGGTGGCGCTCTCCGGCGCCACCCCGGTCAATGACGCGCAAGCGGGCAGCGGCGCCGCTTTCAGCATCGCTTACGCGCTGGCCAACGGCTACTACAGCGGCACGGTCACGGCCACCAGCGCAAACACCGGCCAGACGTCGGCGCCATGCACCCTGCCCCAGTTCCTGGTGGGACCGGTGCCGGCCGTGCAGCCGCCCGCCGGCTTGAAGGCCGGCAGCGCCAGCGCCAGCACCATCGCCCTGTCGTGGAGCGCGGCCCCCGGTGCCAGCGGCTACAACGTCTACCGCAACGGCGGCAAGGTCACGCCGACCCCGGTCACGGGCACCTCCTACACCGATACCGGGCTGGCGCCGTCCACCAGCTACACCTACCAGGCGTCGTCGGCGGCGGGCGCGCTGGAAAGCGGCTTGTCGGCCGGCGTGCGCGCCAGCACCAGCAGCGGCTTTAGCTGCAGCACGGTCACGGCCAGCAACTTTGCCCACGTGCAGGCTGGGCGAGCGCATGATAGCGGCGGCTTTGCGCTGGCCAACGGGTCGAACCAGAACATGGGCCTGAACAACTTGTTCTACACCCAGACCCTGGCGCAGACCTCGGCCGCGCATTACGTGGTCGGCAACTGCCCGTAAGGGCGGCGCGGACAGCGCCCGGCCGCGATTATCGCACCGTGATGGTTGACGTACCTCACGCGCGCGATCGCTGCGGCTCCTAATCTGGAAGTGCCAGGCAGGCGGTCATCATGGCGATGGCGGTCGCGCCTGGTTTCACTGCCAAGGAGCCGCCATGTCTACCCCTCTGCCAACTTTGCGCACCACCCGTCCTGCCCGCGTGGGAGCGGCGCTCACCGTGATCGCGCTGGCGCTTCCCGGCCTGGCGCTGGCCAGCAGCAACTGGTCGTCCGTGGGATCGACCGGCACACCCGATGAGTCGTGCAGCGGCCGGGTGTCGTTCAACAATAACGATGCCGGCCTCGTCAGTGGCGCCACGGTCCTGACCTGCACCATCCGTTACCAGGTGCACGATACCTGGGACGGCAACGGCATCTTGAGCGTGTATTCGGGCGCGCGGTTTACCGACAACGGTATCTATTCCGAAGTGCGCACGCGCCTGCGTTCGCACAATACCGCCACCGGCGCCTTGAGCACGCTGGCGACCCTGTCAAGCAACAGCTATGCGCCGGCGGCCACCCCGCAAACGCGCTACCTGAGCAACTGCGTGGCGCTGAACTTCAACGCCAACAGCTACTTCATCGAGGTCGACCTGGTGCGCACCGCCTCGCCCGTCGGCGCGATTCCCGGCTTGCCCGTGCTGGGACAACTGCGCCTGCTGCGCTGCCAGTAAGGCCATGCGCCCACCTGTACCGCACCGCCAATGCCCCAAGGGAGAGCAATGATGCGACTGATTCCCGACACCGCGCTGCTGGCCGTGATCGTCATGCTGGGCGCCTGCGGCGGCGACGACGACCCGCCCGCCGCGCCGGCGCAGGCGCCGCCAGTGCAAGTCGCCGCCGCTGCGCCCGAACCGGTGCGGCGCGCGCCGGCGCGCGCCGCACCGACGCCGCAGAGCGCGCCGGCGCCGCCAGGCACGGCGCCGTCGAACGACATCGCGCAGCTGAGGCAAGAAGTCGCCAGCCTGCGGCGCGAAGTGGCCGAGCTGCGCATGATATTGACGCGCGCGCCCCCCGTCGCGCAGAGCGCGGTTGCGCTGACGGCGGAGATAACGGCGGTGGCGCCGGCCGAGACCATGTTTCGCGCCGAACAGGTGGACCATGTGTGGAGCGGCCAGGCGTCGGCGGCCGTGCGCGCCGCGCTGGCGCGTGCCAATAGTGGGCTTGAATCGCAGGTCAGGCGGCTCGAATGCCGCACGAAAACCTGCCGCGTCGAGGTCAATCCAGCCAGCGCCGACCTGCTCGAAAGCGCCACGCCGGCCGTGCTGTTGAATCTGGGGGCAACGCTGCCGAACATGACGGCAACGCAGGTCGGGAGCGATGACGGCAGCGAGGCCACGGTGCTGTACCTGGCCCGTCAGACGCCCTGAGGGGGCGGCGGCGGCACGCCCACTTCGGCCTTGGCGATGACGTTCTGGTTCAGCAACAAGCCGCGTGCCAGGAGTCTGCGCGGCAGCAGGAGATTACATCGTCAGCACTTGTCCGTCAGGGCGCTTCAGGCGCCGCCCCAGGCCCGGCACCGGATTCTTGCCCTCGACCAGCTGGTAGCGCTTGCCGTCGAAAGCGTAGCGCGCGGATGCCTTGAGCGGGGTGATGATGGGGTCCGGGACGCCCTTGCGAAGGGCCGGATTGCGCGGTTTCCTCTGCCTGACGTGCATGCCGCTAAACTCGAACACCAGGTCGTCATAGGCGGCCTGCCTGGTCGGCGGCGCGAAGCGCCACTTGCCCCGCACGATCCAGCAGGGGTGTACCGGTTCATGTGCACAGTCATCCTGCCCGCCCGAGGCTACCCGCATGCCGCCGAGCTTGTGCATGACCTCGTCGGCAGGGTCGAACAAGGCCAGCCAGTGCATGAAGTAGCCGTCCCAGGCACCGTCCGTCAGCACGGCCATCCCCGGCTTGCCGGCCCCCAGCGTGACCCACTGGACCTCGCCGAACGAACCGAAGCTGCCCAGCTTTGCAATGTTCTCGTGACGCTTGAGCACGCTCCACTTGCCGTCTTCCTGGCGCAGGATGAAGACATTCAGGAATCCCGGCGACGCAACGCCGTCGAGGCGAACCCCGCCTTTGCCCATTTCGACCCCGTTCGCCACCAGTACCGTGTCGCCATTGGCCAGCAGGGAATGGCTGACCGCATCGATGAAAAAACGGCCGCTGGTGTCGACGTTGTTGCGCCGCAGCGGCATGCCGACCAGGGCATCGCGCGTGGCGGGGCGGTAGTACTCGCCGAAGATGGCTTGCATCAGCACCCCGCGTTCGTGTTCCTGCGGCGTCATCGGTGCAAGCGGCGCCGGCGTGACCGCTTGCGCAAGCGGCGGGGGCGCCATGCGCGCGGGCGGCGCTTGCGGCGGTTGTTCCTTGCCGACGCTGAAAGACGCGGCACACAGGAGGCCGACCATCAGGATGCCAGAGCGCATGCGAACCAGGCGAAGGGAATCCATGGTCAGTACTCCTGCGCCGGATTCTTGCCCTCGACCAGCACATAGCGCTTGCCGTCGTAGGCATAGCGCGCCGATCCCTTGTGGCTGGTCATGTCCGCCGCCAGGACCGGGCCTTGCTTGCCCTTCCTGCGCCCGTCTTTCTTGCCGTCGTCCTGGCCCGTGAAGGTGAACACCAGGTCGTCATACGCGGCCCCGCTGGCGGAGGCGGCGAAGCGCCAGTTGGCGGCGATCTCGTAGCAGGTTTCCAGCTCTTCCGGAACGCAGCCGGGACTGCTGGCGGCCACCGCGATGCCCTCGCCGGTCAGCGGGCGGATCGGGTCGGCGCCAAGGTCGAACAAGCCGATCGCGCTCTCCGACATTTGCTGGAAGCCGCTGCCGAAGCGCATGGCCAGTCCGGGCTTGCCGGCCGCGAGGTTGACGAATTCGGCCTTGCCGATGCGCTCCCAACTGCCCATGCGCGCGATGTTGGCATGGTGCTTGAGCAAGGTCCAGCGGCCGTCCGTCTTGCGCACGATGAAGATGTTGAGCAGCCCGCCTTCGGTATGGACGCGGTGTCCGTCGCGGTCCGGCTGCTCGACCAGGGCGTTGGCCACCAGCACGGCGTCGCCGTTGGGCAGGAAGGTATGGGCCACCGGTTCGATGGCGTACATGCGCTCGCCCGGCTGGTCCGGATCGGCGAGCTTCATCGGGGCGTCGTTGCTGGCGGGGTTGAACAGGTCGCCGAAGATGGCGTGCATCAGCACCACGCGCTCGCGCGCGGCGGCGGCCCCGGCTTCCAGCTGCTCCGGCGTCGGTGCCGGCGGCCTGGCTGCGACCGCGACCGCGACCGGGCCGGCTGCGCTGGCGCTGGCATGCGGCGCGGCGGCAAGCGCCGGCCTGGGCGCGCTCGTGGCCGGCTTGCGCTCGCCGCAGGATGCCAACAGCAGCGGAAGAAGGACACTCGCAAACAAAACAGTTGAACGCATCGGCTCGATCCGTCAGACGCCCTGAGGGGGCGGCGTGTTTACGCCGATTCTTCCGGCGCCTGGGTGGCGCGCACGAAGGCCGGGGCGACCAGCAGGCCGAGTTCGAACAGCACGCACATCGGCAGGGCCAGCGCAAACTGGCTGACGATGTCGGGCGGGGTGACGATGGCGGCGATCACGAACGCGCCCACGATCACGTAGGGACGAAATTCCTTGAGCTTGGCCACGCTGACGATCCCCATGCGCACCAGGATCACCACCACCACCGGCACCTCGAAGGTGGCGCCGAAGGCCAGGCACATCGACATGACGAAATCGAGATAGTTTTCGATGTCCGGCGTGACCGCGATCGAGGTCGGAGAAAAGTCGGAAATGAACTTGAACACGCGCCCGAACACGAAGAAGTAGCAGAACGCCACGCCGCTCATGAACAGGAACGAGGACGACACCACCAGCGGCAGCACCAGGCGTTTTTCGTGCTGGTACAGGCCGGGCGCGATGAAGGCCCACATCTGGTAGAACACCCACGGCAGCGCCAGGATAATCGACAGCACCAGGGTCACTTTCATCGGCACCAGGAACGGCGAGATGACGCCGGTGGCGATCATCTTCGAGCCGACCGGCAGCGAAGCGATCATCGGCTGGGCGATGATGTCGTAAATATGGGCCGGTCCGGGCCCGAGCATCAGCAAGGCGCACACGACGGCGATGCCGATGGTGGCCTTGACCAGGCGGTTGCGCAATTCGACCAGATGAGAGATAAAGGTCTCTTCGCCCGCTGCTTTATCTGTCATTGAGGATTCAAGGAGTGTTTAGAAGAAGGACGAGGTGGACGACGAGCGCGGGCGGAATTTTTTCACGCGCGCGGCGCCCGACATGATGTGGGCCTTGCCGCCGTGGCGCTGCTTGTACCAGCCCGGCACCGCCGAATTGCGCACCAGCTTCTTGCGGCGGAAGTCGCGCGCCTTGCGTTCCAGGTCGCTCATGGTGGCGCTGGGCGCGCTTGAGGAGGGCAGGTCGCGCCAGGCGGCGTCGACATCGTCGATGTTCTGGGCGATGGTGTTTTCGACGCTGTCCTTGATCGACTGGGCTGTTTCCTGCACTTCCTTTTGCAGGTTGCGCAGTTCATCGAGCTCGATCTCGCGGCTCACCTCGGACTTGACCTCATGCAGGTAGCGCTGGGCGCGTCCATACAGGGTGCCCGCCATGCGCGCCACCTTGGGCAGCTTTTCAGGGCCGATGACAATGAGTGCAACCACGCCGATGATGGCGAGTTTAGAGAGTCCAAGATCGATCATGGCGTCTGGAAGTATCGGACAAGGCGCGTGCCGGGGCACGCACGGTCATCAGAACTTCGTTTTCTCTTTCGCTTCGCCATCGATGGTGGTCTTGTCCGTCACCTGCGAAGGAGCCACAGGCTTGCCGTCCTCGTCGCCGCGCACGCCATCCTTGAAGCCTTTGACGGCCTTGCCAATATCGCCACCCATGTTGCCGAGTTTTTTGGTTCCGAAAACCAACACAACGACAAGCAACACGATCAGCCAATGCCAAACACTCAGTCCACCCATCATTTTCTCCTGTCGAGGCGCACGCGCCCGAATTCGCGAAAGCTTACGCCGCGTATTCTACGCGATGCCGGGCATTCCTGCCGCTTTGTCAGCGTTGGCCGGCCCACGGACGGGCGCCGCCGATCATGTGCAGGTGCAGGTGATAAACTTCCTGGCCACCGTCCGGACCGCTGTTGATGAGTGTCTTGTAACCGCCGGCCGGCTTGCCGTCGGCATCGTAGCTGACTTCGCAACCATGCTCTTTGGCAAGTTTTGGCGCCAGCGCCAGCAGCTTGCCAAGCAGCGCGCCGTGCGATTCGTTGCATTCGGACAAGGTCGCAACGTGCACCTTGGGAATGACCAGCAGGTGCACCGGTGCGGCCGGGTGGATATCCTTGAATGCCAGCAACTCTTCATCTTCGTAGACTATGCTCGAAGGGATTTGCTTGGCGGCGATTTTGCAGAACAGACAGTCGGTCATGGGCGGTTTCCGTAGAGTTGAATATCAGTCCGGGCGGGCGGCTTTTTCGTCCAGGCCCGAAAGGCCTTCGCGGCGCGCCAGCTCGTCGAGCACCTGTTGCGGGGAGAGGTCGAATTTAGCCAGCAGCACCATTGAATGGAACCACAGGTCGGCGCATTCGTACAGCACCTTGGCAGCATCGCCATCGACGCGCGCATCCTTGGCGGCCATCACCAGCTCGGTGGCTTCTTCGCCGATTTTTTTCAGGATCGCGTCGTCGCCCTTGGAAAACAGGCGCGAGACGTAGGAGGTGGCGGGGTCGCCGCCATTTTCCAGCTTGCGCGATTCGATCGTTTGCGCCACGCGGGCGAGGGTCTGGCTCATGGGCTGCTCTTCTTGGGATTGGTGTAAATCGTTTCCGGATCCTGCAGCACCGGTTCGACCACCTGCCAGTCGCCGCTCTTGGCGTCGCCGCCGAACTTTTGGTAGAAGCAGGAATGGCGGCCGGTATGGCAGGCGATGGAGCCGGCCTGCTCGATCTTGAGCAGGATTACGTCTTCATCGCAGTCGAGACGGATTTCCAGCACCTTCTGGGTATGGCCCGACTCTTCGCCCTTGTGCCACAGCTTCTTGCGCGAGCGGCTCCAGTACACCGCCTCGCCCAGTTCCACCGTGCGCGCCAGCGCGTCGCGGTTCATCCAGGCGAACATCAGCACATCGTTCGAACCGGCTTCCTGGGCGATCACCGGCACCAGCCCGTTCTCGTCCCACCGGACTTTTTTCAGCCAGCTGAAATTGGCCGCGCTACTCGTTATCGTTGGTGTCATGTTCAATCCAGACGCATGGGAATGCCCTGCGCGGCCATGAAGCGCTTCGCTTCGCCGACCGTGTGCTGGCCGTAGTGAAAAATACTCGCCGCCAGCACCGCGTCGGCCTTGCCGATCTTGACGCCGTCGGCCAGGTCTTGCAGGCCGCCCACGCCGCCCGAGGCGATGACGGGAATGCCGATCGCGTTCGACACGGCGGCCGTCAGGCCGAGGTCGAAACCGATCTTGGTGCCGTCGCGGTCCATGCTGGTGAGGAGGATTTCGCCGGCGCCGAGGCGCTCCATGTTCATCGCCCATTCAACCGCATCGAGCCCGGTGGCGCGCCGTCCGCCGTGGGTGAACACTTCCCACTTGCCGGGCGCGCTCTGCTTGGCGTCGATGGCCACCACGATGCACTGCGAACCGTGCTTTTGCGAGGCTTCGAACACCAGTTCGGGATTGGTCACGGCCGAGGAGTTCATGCTGACCTTGTCGGCGCCGGCGTTGAGCAGGCGGCGCACGTCGTCGACCTTGCGTACGCCGCCACCGACGGTGAGCGGGATGAACACGGTGGAGGCCACCGCTTCGATGATGTGCAGGATCAGGTCGCGCTCGTCCGAAGACGCCGTGATGTCGAGGAAAGTGATCTCGTCGGCGCCCTGCTCATCGTAGCGGCGCGCGATTTCGACCGGGTCGCCGGCGTCGCGCAGTTCGGTGAAATTGACGCCCTTGACGACGCGCCCGCCGGTCACGTCGAGGCAGGGAATGATGCGTTTTGCGAGCATGGTGTGTCCGTCCGGCTTACGCCGGGTCGCCTTCGGTGAGTTCGTCGGCGCGCGCCTGGGCCTGGCCCAGGTTGATCGTGCCCTCGTAGATCGAGCGGCCGCAGATCACGCCTTCGATGCCTTCTTCCTGCACCGCGCACAGGGCCTCGACATCGCCCAGGTTGTGCAGGCCGCCGGAAGCGATGATCGGAATGCGCACGGCCTGGGCCAGCTTGACGGTCGCTTCGATGTTAATCCCGCCCATCATGCCGTCGCGGCCGATGTCGGTGTAGATGATCGATTCGACGCCATAGGCTTCGAACTTGGTGGCCAGGTCGATCACTTCGTGGCCGCTCATCTTGCTCCAGCCGTCGGTTGCGACCTTGCCATCCTTGGCGTCCAGGCCGACGATGATGTGGCCGGGGAAGGCGCCGCAGGCGTCGTGCAAAAAGCCCGGGTTCTTGACGGCGGCGGTGCCGACGATGATGTAGGTGATGCCGTCGTCGAGATAGCGCTCGATGGTGTCGAGATCGCGGATGCCGCCGCCCAGCTGGACGGGGATCTCGTCGATATCGTTATCGACGGCGAACTCCTGCACCACCTGCAGGATCGACTTGACGGCGGCTTCGTTTTTCGGCTTGCCGGCGAAGGCGCCGTTCAGGTCCACCAGGTGCAGGCGGCGCGCGCCCTGCTTGAGCCAGTGCAGCGCCATTTCGGCGGGGTCTTCGGAGAAGACGGTGGCAAGTTCCATATCGCCCTGTTTGAGGCGAACGCAGTGACCGTCTTTGAGGTCGATGGCAGGAATGAGCAGCATGATCGGTTATCGCTTAGTTGGGTTGGGTGATTGGGTGACCGGATGACAATCAGGGATTCCAGTGGACGAAGTTCTTGTACAGCTGCAGGCCCGCGCCGGCGCTTTTCTCCGGGTGGAACTGGGTCGCGAAAATATTATCGCGGGCGACCGCGCAACAGAACGGCGCGCCGTAATCGGTTTCGCCGGCGGTGAGGCTGGTATCGTCAGGCTGGACATAGTAGCTGTGCACGAAATAGAAGTAGCTATCGTCGAGGATACCCTGCCACAGCGGATGCTGGCGCACTTGTTTGACGCGGTTCCAGCCCATCTGCGGCACCTTGAAGCGCGAGCCGTCCGGCTG
The DNA here is from genome assembly GCF_011682065.1 of Massilia rubra. Classification (GTDB taxonomy): domain Bacteria; phylum Pseudomonadota; class Gammaproteobacteria; order Burkholderiales; family Burkholderiaceae_D; genus Telluria_A; species Telluria_A rubra. The sequence goes on from NZ_VUYU01000003.1 coordinate 207,381, forward strand.
CAGGCGGCCATCGAGCCGGAAGCGCACGACTTTGCCGGGCAACAGGGCCAGGCCGGGCGTATCGCCCTCCTCGCTCACGTCGAACAGCATTTGCTCGCCGACGCACACGCCCATGATGGGACGGGTCTTGGCGGCGCGCAGCAAGGCTTCCTCGACGCCGGACTGGCGCAGGCTGGCCATGCAGTCGCGCATGGCGCCCTGGCCGGGCAGGACGATCCGGTCGGCCGAATCGATATCGGCGACGGCGCCGGAGATAAGTACGTCGGCTTCAGGAGCGACGGCGCGTAGGGCTTGCGCCACCGAGCGCAGGTTGCCCATGCCGTAGTCGACCACAACAATTTTATTCATAGCAATTCAAATGTGTCGTCGTTCCCGCGAAGGCGGGAACCCAAGTTATGTCGGCTAAGCCGCGAAACCTTGGGTTCCCGCCTGCGCGGGAACGACGGAGAGGATGACGTTACAAACTACCCTTGGTCGACGGAATCGTGCCAGCCGAACGCGCGTCAAGCTCCGCAGCCATGCGCAGCGCCCGCCCAAAAGCCTTGAACACCGTCTCGCACTGATGATGCGCGTTCTCGCCGCGCAGGTTATCGATGTGCAGCGACACCAGCGCGTGATTCACAAAACCCTGGAAAAACTCATGCGCCAGGTCGACGTCGAAGCTGCCGATCATCGAACGCTTCCAGGGTACGTGCATCTCCAGCCCCGGACGACCGGAAAAATCGATCACCACGCGCGAGAGCGCTTCGTCCAGCGGCACGTAGGCGTGGCCGTAACGGCGGATACCCTTCTTGTCGCCGATCGCCTTGGCCACCGCCATGCCGAGCGTGATGCCGGTATCTTCCACCGTGTGGTGGGCGTCGATATGCAGGTCGCCCACGCATTCGATATCGAGGTCGATCAGGCCGTGGCGGGCGATCTGGTCGAGCATGTGGTCCAGAAAAGGCACGCCCGTGTTGAGCTTTTGCTGGCCGGTGCCATCGAGGTTGATGGCGACCCGGATTTGCGTCTCGTTGGTGTTGCGCGTTATGTTTGCGGTGCGGTCTGCGATGTTCATGGGGAGGCTCGGTTAGTGCGAAGTCAGCGATGCCTTGACGGCATCCAGGAAAACAGCATTTTCTTCAGGTGTGCTCACGGTCACGCGGATGCACCCGCCCAATCCGTTCATTTTACTCACATTTTTGATCAGTACCTTGGCCGCGTCGAGCCGTGCGACGGTGGCGTCGGCGTCCGGCAGGCGCACCAGCAGGAAATTGGCGGCCGACGGGAACACGGTCACGCCGGGCAGCGCGGCCAGGTCGGTCGCCATGTGTTCGCGCGCTTCGATCAGCAGGGTGGCCTGGTCGTTCAGCACCTCGATATGATCGAGCGCAAATTCGGCGGCGGTCTGGGTCAGCACATTGATGTTATACGGCGGGCGTACCTTTTCGAACTGCGCCAGCAGCTTGGGCGCGGCGGTCATGTAGCCGAGGCGGATGCCGGCCAGGCCCAGTTTCGAGACGGTGCGCATGACGACCAGGTTCTCGAACTCGGGCAGGCGCTCCATGAAGGAGGTGCGCGCGAACGGGCCGTAGGCTTCGTCGACGACGACGATGCCGGTGTCGCCGACGGCGTGGATGATCTCGACCATCTCGGCCGGGTCGAACAGGTTGCCGGTCGGGTTGTTCGGGTAAGCCAGGAACACCAGCGCCGGCTTGTGCTCGGCGATCTTGGCGAGCATGGTCGCTTTGTCGAGCGTCATGTCGGCGCGCAGCGGCACGCCCACGAACGTAGCGCCGGCCAGCATGGCCGAACGCGAAAACATCACGAAGCCGGGCGTCGGCGCCAGGATCACCGGGCGGCGCGCGCCGCCCGAGACGGCGGTGGCCATGATCGAGATCAGTTCATCGGAGCCGTTGCCGAGGATGACGTCGTAACCGCCTGGTACGCCCAGGCGCGTGCAGATTTTATGTTTGAGCGTGGCGTTGCTGGCCAGCGGATAGCGGTTCAGGACCGCGGCGGCCAGGCGCTGGCCCAGTTCTTCGCGCAGGTGGGCAGGCAGCGAGTACGGGTTCTCCATCGCGTCGAGTTTGATGAAGCCGTCGGCGTCGGCAACGACGTAGGCGTGGTCGGCCTGGACCTCGGGACGGATCGTGTTGGCGATCAGCGTGTCGATGAAACTCATGCTGCTTTGCTCCTTAAGTTACCGTCATTCCCGCGCAGGCGGGAATCCAAGTTCGTACCGTAGCTGTCGGCGGCTCGACGAAATTGGGTTCCCGCCTGCGCGGGAACGACGGCGGTGGCGGTGGTGGTGGGAATGACAGTTCTAAGCATTTTCAGCCTGCGCAGTCTTTTTGGGCGGCTTGCGCTTCTTGACCATTTCCTGCTCCGGCGGCGAAGCCAGGCGCGCGGCGATGATCTCGCAGTACGCGGCATTGAGCTCGAAGCCGACAAAATTGCGCCCGCAGCGCTTGGCCGCCATGGCCGTGGTGCCGCTGCCCATGAACAGGTCCATCACCACGCCGTCCGGCGGGCACGAGGCCTTGACCATGCGCTCGATGATCTCGAGGGGTTTTTGGGTCGGGTGATCGGCGCGCTCCGGATGTTCCTTGTGCAGGCGCGACACGCTCCACAGATCCTTGGGGTTGTAACCCACTTCGAGCCACTTGGCGCCGACGAAAATGGAACGCGAACGGGCCTTCTTGGTCGCCGCGTCGTACGCAATCCTCACCGCGTCCAGGTCGAAATAGTAATCCTTGCGGTTCACAAAGAAGCCGATCGTGTCGTGCACCGAACTGAAACTCCTCACGCTGCCGCCCATCGACGGTACCCGGCGGTCCCAGATAATCTCGTTCATCATCGTCATGCGCTGCTTGAGCATGACGAAAATCTCGGGCGAAAAGCGCCACGTCAGGAAGATGTACAGGCTGCCGTTGGGTTTGAGCTTGGGCAGCGCCTTCGAAATCCACTGCTCGGTCCAGGCCAGGTAATCGGCCACGCTTTGCTGGTCGGAGTCGTTGCCGTAGTCCTTGCCCAGGTTATACGGCGGGTCAGTCAGAATCAGGTCGATGGAACCGTCCGGGATGCGCGCCAGTCCAACCAGCGCATCCTCGCAAAATACCTGATTGAGCCAGTCGCTCATGCCGCCGGTCGCAATCGCAGTTCGGCGCTGCGCGCGTGCGCCTGCAAGCCTTCGCCGTAGGCCAGTTCGGCCGCGACCTTGCCCAGGGTTTGCGCGCCGGCTTCGCTCACGAAAATCACCGACGAACGCTTCTGGAAGTCGTACACGCCCAGCGGCGACGAAAAGCGCGCGGTGCGCGAGGTCGGCAGCACGTGGTTCGGGCCGCAGCAGTAGTCGCCCAGCGACTCGGACGAAAAACGCCCGAGGAACATGGCGCCGGCATGGCGGATCTTGTCGGCCCACCGCTGCGGGTCCTCGGCCGAAATTTCCAGGTGCTCGGCGGCGATGGCGTTGGCGATGTCGCACGCTTCCTGCATGTCGCGCACCTTGACCAAGGCGCCGCGGTCGGTCATCGAAGTACGGATGGTGTCCGCGCGCGGCATGCTCGGCAGCAGCTTGTGGATGCTCGCCTCCACCCGTGCGATGTAGTCGGCGTCGGGGCACAGCATGATGGCCTGCGCCAGTTCGTCGTGCTCGGCCTGCGAGAACAGGTCCATCGCGACCCAGTCCGGGTCGGTAGTGCCGTCGCACAGCACCAGGATTTCGGACGGGCCGGCGATCATGTCGATGCCGACGGTGCCGAACACGCGCCGCTTGGCCGCCGCCACGTAGGCGTTGCCGGGGCCGACGATCTTGTCGACCGGGGCGATGGTGGCGGTGCCGTAGGCCAGCGCGCCGACAGCCTGGGCGCCGCCGATGGTGATCACGCGCGTCACGCCCGCAATGGCGGCGGCGGCCAGCACCATCTGGTTTTTCACGCCGTCCGGGGTCGGCACCACCATGATAATTTCAGGCACGCCGGCCACCTTGGCCGGCACCGCGTTCATCAGCACCGACGAGGGATACGCCGCCTTGCCGCCCGGGACGTAGATGCCGACCCGGTCGAGCGGGGTGATTTTCTGGCCCAGGACCGTGCCATCGGGCTCGGTGTAGGTGAAGCCGCGCAGTTCTTCTTTTTGCCGCTCGTGGAAGACGCGAATCCGTTCGGCGGCCGTTTCCAGCGCCGCGCGCTGGGCTGCAGGCAGCGCATCGAGTGCGGCCTGCAATTCGGCTTGCGGCACGTCGAAGGCGGCCATGCTGGCGGCGCCTCCGGGAATGCGGTCGAATTTGTTGGTGTACTCAAGGACGGCGGCGTCGCCACGATGTTTGACGTCATGCAGGATCGCCGCCACCGATTTTTCAATCGCTTCATCGGTGGACGCTTCGAAGGCCAGCAGGGTATCGAGGCGTTGCTTGAAGTCCGGCTGGGCCGAATCGAGGTGGCGGATCTGGATGGTCATGATAGTCGTTTCTAACTCTTTAGTTGTTCAGGCGCGACGCGCGTTCGAAGGCGTCGAGAATCGGTTGCAGGCGCTCGCGCTTGAGTTTGAGCGCGGCCTGGTTCACCACCAGGCGCGATGAAATATCCATGATCTCTTCGACTTCGACCAGGTTGTTGGCGCGCAGGGTGCTGCCGGTGGAGACCACGTCGACGATCGCGTCCGACAGGCCGACCAGGGGCGCCAGTTCCATCGAACCATACAGCTTGATCAGGTCGACGTGCACGCCCTTGGCGGCGAAATGCTCGCGCGCGGTCTGGACGAACTTGGTGGCCACGCGCAGGCGCGCACCCTGGCGCACCGCCTTGTCGTAGTCGAAGCCGGCGTTCACCGCCACCGACATGCGGCATTTGGCGATGTTCAGGTCGATCGGCTGGTACAGGCCTTCGCCGCCGTGCTCGAGCAGCACGTCCTTGCCGGCCACGCCGAAATCGGCGGCGCCGTACTGCACGTAGGTCGGCACGTCGGACGCGCGCACGATGATGACGCGCACGTTCGGATCGTTGGTCGCCAAAATCAGCTTGCGCGAGGTCTCCGGGTTTTCGGTGACGGTGATGCCGGCCGCTTCCAGCAAAGGCATGGTGTCGTCGAAGATGCGGCCCTTCGACAGCGCCAGGATCAGCTGGGAGTTGGCCGGGTTACTGAATGTGCTCATCGTGTCTTCTTTATTTGATGCGGACGATATCGGCGCCCACCGCCGACAGCTTCACTTCCATGCGGTCGTAGCCGCGGTCGAGGTGATAGATGCGGTCGATGATGGTGGTGCCTTGCGCGGCCATGGCGGCGATCACCAGCGAGGCCGAGGCGCGCAGGTCGGTCGCCATCACAGGCGCGCCCACCAGCTTGTCGACGCCCTTGACGTGGGCGGTGTTGCCCTCGGTCTGGATCGAGGCGCCGAGACGGTTCATCTCCTGCACGTGCATGAAGCGGTTTTCGAAGATCGTTTCGGTAATGCGACTGCTGCCCGAGGCGATGGTATTGACGGCCATGAACTGGGCCTGCATGTCGGTCGGGAAGCCCGGATACTCGGTGGTGCGGAACGACACCGGCTTCGGACGGCCGCCCATCTGCGCGCGGATCGAATCGGGACCCATCGTCATGACCAGGCCGATCTCGCGCAGCTTGTCGAGCGCCACGTCAAAATAGTCGGTGCGGGTGTTCTTGAGCAGGATGTCGCCGCCGGTGGCCGCCACCGCGCACAGAAAAGTAGCCGCTTCGATGCGGTCGGAGATCACCGCGTGCTTGGCGCCGTGCAGTTCGGCCACGCCCTGGATCACCAGGCGGTCGGTGCCGATGCCCTCGATTTTCGCGCCCATGGCCACCAAGAGGTTGGCCAGGTCGGTCACTTCCGGCTCGCGCGCGGCGTTTTCCAGAATCGTTTCGCCGTCGGCCAGGGTGGCCGCCATCAGCAGGTTCTCGGTGCCGGTGACGGTGATCATGTCGGTGCGGATGCGGGCGCCCTTGAGCTTCTTGCACTTGGCGTAGATGTAGCCGCCTTCGATGGTGATCTCGGCGCCGAGCGCCTGCAAGCCCTTGATGTGCTGGTCGACCGGGCGCGAACCGATGGCGCAGCCGCCCGGCAGCGAGACCTTGGCTTCGCCGAAGCGCGCCAGCAAGGGACCGAGCACCAGGATCGAGGCGCGCATGGTCTTGACCAGCTCATACGGCGCTTCCAGGGTGGTGATGGCGCTGCCGTTGAGGGTCACGCGCTCGTCGTCCTGGGTCACCTTCAGGCCGGTCTGGGCCAGCAGCTTGAGGATGGTCTTGACGTCGTGCAGGCGCGGCACGTTCGACAGTTCAAGGTCGCCCGAGGTGAGCAAACCGGCGCACAAAATCGGCAGGGCCGCGTTCTTGGCGCCCGAGATGACGATTTCCCCTTCGAGGCGCTTGCCTCCGACCACTTGGAGCTTGTCCATGCTTGTTTATCCTTTTAACCTTGGTATTCTTCTGGAGTGAGCGTTTTCATCGACAGCGCGTGGATTTCTTCGCGCATGCGGTCGCCCAGCGCCGCATAGACGATCTGGTGACGCTGGATCGGGCGCTTGCCGGCAAACGCCGGCGAAACGATGACGGCGGTGAAATGCTGGCCGTCGCCGTCCACTTCGAGGTGGGTGCATTCGAGACCGGCGCTGATGTAGCCGTGAATAAGTTCTGGTGTGGTAGCCACGATGATTCCTCTGATGAATGACGCATTAATGGCGCAGGTTGTAGCCGCGCTTGAGCAGGTTGATGGCGATACCCGCGAGTACCGCGAAGAAGGCCGACACGATCGCAAGGCTGGTCCACGGCGAGACGTCGGACTGGCCGAAGAAGCCGTGACGGAAGCCGTCGATCATGTAGAAAAACGGATTGAAGTGCGACACGGTGAGCCAGAATGGCGGCAGCGAGTGGATCGAGTAGAACACGCCGGAGAGGAAGGTGGCGGGCATGATCAAAAAGTTCTGGAAGGCGGCCAGCTGGTCGAATTTTTCGGCCCAGATGCCGGCAATGACGCCCATGGTGCCGAGGATGGCCGCGCCCAGCAGCGCAAACGCCAGTATCCACAGGGGCGCGGAGAACGACAGCTTGGCGAACCACACGGTGGCGATGAACACGCCGGCGCCAACGGTCAGGCCGCGCACCACGGAAGCGAGCACGTAGGCCGACAGGATCTCCCAGTGCGACAGCGGCGGCAGCAAAATGAAGACCAGGTTGCCGGTGATCTTGGACTGGATCAGCGAGGACGAGGAGTTGGCGAAGGAATTCTGCAATACGCTCATCATCACCAGGCCGGGAATGAGGAAGGCGGTGTAGTTCACGCCGCGCACGTTGACGTGACCTTCGAGCACGTGGCCGAAGATCAGCAGGTACAGCATGGCCGTGAGCACGGGTGCGAGCACGGTTTGCGTGGCCACCTTCCAGAAGCGCAGCATTTCCTTGTAGAGCAGGGTCTGGAAGCCCACCGAGAACATGTTCATAGCGTGCCCTTGTCCATAATCTGCAGGAAGATGTCTTCCAGGTCGGCCTGCTGCAGCTGCATTTCGTCGATGACGGCGCCGGCTTCGCGCAGGCGCGCCAGGATCTGTTCGACTTCGCCGTATTCATTCACGCGCAGGCTGTATTTCATGCCGCCGCCGTTGCCATTACCGTTGTCTGTTTCGTCGTGCGACACCAGGTGGCGCAGGTCTTCCGGCAGGCTGCCGCTGGCCAGGTGCACGATCAACTGCGAACCGGAGATGCGGCGGATCAGGGCCGACATGGTGTCGAGCGCGACCACCTTGCCGCCCTTGAGCATGGCCACGCGCTGGCACATGGCTTGCGCTTCTTCCAGGTAGTGGGTGGTCAGCACCACCGTGTGGCCTTCCTTGTTCAAACGCGAGATGAACTTCCAGAGCGTCTGGCGCAGTTCAACGTCGACGCCGGCGGTCGGCTCGTCGAGCACGATCACGGGCGGCTTGTGGACCAGCGCCTGGGCCACCAGCACGCGCCGCTTCATGCCGCCGGACAGAGCGCGCATGTTCACGTCGGCCTTGTTGGTCAGGTCGAGGTTGCCCATGACTTCATCGATCCACTTGTCGTTGTTTTTCAGGCCAAAGTAGCCCGATTGCAGGCGCAAGGTTTCGCGCACCGTGAAGAAGGGATCGAACACCAGTTCCTGCGGCACCACGCCGAGCTTCTTGCGCGCTTCGCGGAAATCGGTGACGACATCGTGGCCGTGAATGGCGACCGTGCCCGCATCGGGGCGGATCAGGCCGGCGATGGTGGAGATCAGGGTGGTCTTGCCGGCGCCGTTGGGGCCGAGCAGGCCAAAGAACTCGCCTTCTTCAATCGTCAGGGAGACGCCACCCAAGGCTTTGAGGGCCTTGTAGCTTTTCTCGACGTTGGTAATTTGAATCGCTGTCATGCGTCTTTTTGGGTGAGCAAATGTCTATACAGCATGCAGAGACATTGCGGGGTGAGCCGTCAATTATAGGGGAAATCGGGAGAAACAGAGTTGCCCAGGGTTACAGGCAGGGGGAGTGGAGAGGCGCGGGCGCCTCCCCAAAGGCAGGATCAATGGTGGTGCAGGTTGGCGGGAGTGTCCACCAGGAAGGCATCGACGCCGTACAGCGCGGCCAGGCTTTTCAGGCTGTCCGGAAGATTGACATAGGACAGCACCACGCCGGCGCTGCGCGCGGCGCGCTGCCAGGCCAGCAGGACCGCGACGGCGGACGAATCGGCGACCTTGACGGAGCCGAAATCGAACACGGTCTGGCCCGCCTTGATCGCATCGTAACCCTGCACCAGTGCCGCCTTGGCGTTGTGCACGGTCAGGGTATCGATGTTCTCGAGCTTGTTGGTTTGAACCATATTATTTGATGGGCTTGGCCAGCGGCTTGGCGGCCAGCTTCTTGTTGCGCTCGGCCAGGGTCTTGATCAGGCCATCGATGCCGGACTTGTTGATTTCGGATGCGAAGGTGCCTTTGTAGGTTTCCACCAGCCACGCGCCGAGCACGTTGATGTCGAAAATCTTCCAGCCGCTTGGGGTTTGCGCCAGGCGATAGTTCAGGGTGACCGGCTCGCCGCGGGCCACGTTCACTTGCGAACGCACTTCGACTTCCTTGTCTTCCGGCGCGGCGCGCAGCGGCTTGAACTCGACGGTTTCATTCTTGATCTGCGACAGCGCGCCCGAGTACGTAAAGATCAGCAGGGTGCGGAACTCGTTCGAGAGTTGCTTTTGCTGTTCAGGCGAGGCATCGCGCCAGGCGCGACCGGCGGCCAGCTGGGTCATGCGCATGAAGTCAACGTGCGGCAAGATCTTGCTTTCGACCAGGTCCATGACCCTTTTCTGGTTGCCGGCCTGGATATCCTTGTCGGCTTTGGCGGTGTCGATGACGTCGGCGCTGATGCGCTTGACGAGCGCGTCCGGCGCTTCGGCAGGGGCGGCGGCGATGGCGCTGGTGGCAATGGTCACTGTCGCGAGGGCAATAAGGTGTTTGATCAGTTTCATAAGCTCTTTTCGAAAAGGTTGCGTTTGTACCGGCTGGACCGTGCGTTGACGGTCCAGTTTAGCGGTTAACTACTTCGAGGGCGTTTCGGATGACACAGCCGGTGTTGCCGCCGGCGTCGGTGCAGGGGCGGTCGGCGTGGCCGCCGGCGCCGTGGCCGCAGCGCCAGGCGACGCGCTAGGCGACGCGCTAGGCGAGGCGCTGTCATCGTCGGCGTAGGCGGCGCGGATGCTCTTGGCGTCGGCCGGTCCTTCGTTGGCTTCTTTCAGCGCCTTGCGCGAGGCTTCGCCATCGAAGACCTGGCCCTGGCGACGCTGCAGGAAGCCGTCGCGGATGAATTCGTAACGGTCGAGTGCGGCTTCTTCCATCAGGTTCGACGCGTCCAGGATGTTGGCGCGGGCGTCGATCACGCGGATCGCGGTGCCGATGTTGCGGGTCGACGAGGGATCGACATAGGACCAGCCATTGGCGGCCATGTCAACCGGCAAGCCGGAGGTGTCGCGCACGGTGGACGGTCCCAGCAGCGGCAGCATCAGGTAGGGGCCGCTCGGCACGCCCCAGTAACCGAGGGTCTGGCCGAAGTCTTCATTGTGCTTTTTCAAGCCCGCTTCGGAAGCGATGTCGAACAGGCCGCCGATGCCGAAGGTGGAATTGAGCGCAACGCGGGTCCAGTCGGACATGCCTTGCTCGCCCTTGCCTTGCATCAAGTTGTTAGCGCCGGTCCAGACATCGGACAGGTTGCCGAAGAAGTTGTTCACCCCCGTTTGCACGAAGCTCGGCAGCACCTTCTTGTAGGCGGTGGCGGCTGGCTTGAGCGCGGCCTGGTCGATGGTGTCGTTAAACTTGAACATCGTGCGGTTGAACGGCTCGAGCGGATCGCGCGGGTTGTTGGTGGCGCAACCGCTCAGGGTGGCAATGGCCACCAGGGCGGCAGCGCTGGCGCGCCAGGTCGGGGCGCGGTTCGGCTTCATGAATGTCATTGCTCTTATTCCTTTCCGTCAGCTGCCTTGCTGTAGATGAACTGATTAATCAGGTCTTCCAGCACGGTGGCAGATTGGGTCGTGTTAATCCGGTCACCATTGACCAGCTTGTTGGCATCGTCGTTACCTGCCTGAATACCGATGTACTGTTCACCGAGCAGGCCGGCAGTAAGGATTTTGAGCGAGCTATCTTTCGGGAAGTTATAGCCCGTCTCCAGTTCCAAGGTTACCAGCGCCTGATAAGTTTTGTCATCAAACTTGATATCGCCCACGCGCCCGACCACCACGCCGGCGCTTTTCACCGGTGCTTGCGGCTTGAGCCCGCCGATATTGTCGAACTTGGCCTGGACCAGGTAGGTCTTGCCGAACGACAATGTGCTCATGTTACCGGCCTTGAGGGCCAGGAACAGCAGCGCTGCCAGGCCCAGCAGAACAAACAGGCCGACCCAGACGTCGATGGATTTACGATGCATTTGATTTCCTAACTCGTGTTATGCGGCGCTGTGTGCCGCCAGATTCAATAGTTGAACGGTATTTAGTTAAACATCATCGCGGTCATCACGAAGTCCAGACCCCAGACGGTCAGCGACGCGATCACAACGGTACGGGTGGTGGCGCGCGACACGTCTTCCGGCGTCGGCTGGGCCTGGTAGCCCTGGAACAGCGCGGTGAAGGTGACGGCGATGCCGAACACGAAGCTCTTGATGATGCCGTTGACGACGTCGTGCTGCACATCCACGTTCGCTTGCATCTGCGACCAGAAGGCGCCTTCGTCGACGCCGATCAGCTGCACGCCGACCAGGTAGCCGCCGAGCACGCCGACAGCGCTGAAGATGGTGCCGAGGATGGGCATGGCAATCACGCCGGCCCAGAAACGCGGTGCCAGCACGCGCTGCACCGGGTTAATCGCCATCATTTCCATGGCCGAGAGTTGCTCGCCGGCTTTCATCAAGCCGATTTGCGCGGTCAGCGAGGTACCGGCGCGGCCGGCGAACAGCAGGGCGGTCACGACCGGCCCGAGTTCGCGCACCAGCGCCAGCGCGACCACCTGGCCGAGCTTTTGTTCGGCGCCGTAGGGCGTGAGGGTGATATAGCCCTGCAAACCGAGCACCATGCCGACGAACAAGCCGGAGACGATGATGATCACCAGCGAATAATTGCCGATGAAGTGAATCTGTTCGGAAATGAGTCCGGGACGGCGCAGCGCGCCCGGGGTCACGCCCAGCAGGGTGAAGAAGGAGCGCGTGGCGAAGCCGACGCTGGCAATGTTTTCGCGCACGGACTGGCCGATGGCGCCCAGGAAGTTAGCGATCACTTGCGCTCTCCCAGGCCCAGGTCCTCGGCCAGCGACTTGCCGGGGTAATGGAAAGGCACGGGGCCGTCGGGCGCGGCGTTGACGAACTGCTTCACGTAAGGATCCTCGGAGACGCGCATATCGGCCGGCGTACCCTGGGCGACAATCTTCCCGGCGGACATAAAGTACACATAATCGGCGATCGCAAAGCATTCATGCACATCGTGCGACACCAGGATCGAGGTGGAGCCGAGCGCATCGTTGAGCCTGCGGATCAGGTTGGCGGTCACGCCCATCGAAATCGGGTCGAGGCCGGCGAACGGTTCGTCGTACATGATCAGTTCCGGATCGAGCGCGACGGCGCGGGCGACGGCCACGCGGCGCGCCATGCCGCCGGAAATCTCGGCAGGTTTCAGCCTGGCGGCATTGCGCAGGCCGACCGCGTTGAGCTTCATGAGCACCAGGTCGTGGATCAGCTCTTCGGGCAGGTCGGTATGTTCGCGCAGCGGAAAGGCGACGTTTTCGAAGACGCTCAGGTCGGTGAACAAGGCGCCGAACTGGAACAGCATGCCCATCTTGCGGCGCAGGCGGTACAGATTATCGGTATCGAGTTCGTGGACGGTTTCGCCGGCGACGGTGACGAAGCCTTTTTGCGGGCGGATCTGGCCGCCGATCAGGCGCAGCACCGTGGTCTTGCCACAGCCGGAACCGCCCATGACGGCCACGACCTTACCGCGTGGGAAGTCCATCCGGAGGTTCGACAAGATCGAACGGTCGCCGTAAGAAAAATGTAGATCGCGGATTTCGACAAGATTAGACACGGCGCTGTTCATATTTGGGAATGGCGTATTGTAGTGCAGAAAGGGCAATCTCTGCTGAGAGGCCCCCGATCCACAATGGGTGCGCGCGGCCAGAATACAACACTACTGAACGGCGGGTCAGATATTTCCGAAGCTAAGTGCTTGTTTTTGCTCGGATAGTGGGGCGGAAGAAATTGGTTCGAAGGCGGACTTATTACTCATGCTCAACAATGCGTTTATGTAACTTTACATTACTTCATGCATACAACGAAGGTGAAATCGGTCAAAAAAGAGACAGATTTAGAACCGCAGGACCGCTGCGCCGTCTCCCCCGCGAAGGCGGGGGTCCATAGCACCTATGATCAAAGGTGCTATGGGCCCCCGCCTTCGCGGGGGAGACGGTTCTAAGTTCTCTGGCCGCAATCAGCGCGGCAGGACCGATTCACCCATCAGGAACTCATCGACCGCCCGTGCGCACTGGCGCCCTTCGCGAATCGCCCACACCACCAGCGATTGTCCGCGGCGCATATCGCCCGCCACGAACACTTTCGGCACCGAGGTCGCGTAGCAGCCGTCGCCATCGGTCGTGGCCTTGGCGTTGCCGCGCGCATCTTTTTCGACACCGAAGGCGTCCAGCACCTGTTGTACCGGCGACACAAACCCCATCGCCAGCAGCACCAGGTCGGCTTTCATCTCGAATTCCGAATTCGGCACTTCGATCATCTTGCCGTCTTTCCACTCGACTCTGCAGGCGATCAGCTTCTCGACCTTGCCGCCCTTGCCTTCGAAACGCTTGGTCGCCACCGCCCAGTCGCGATCGCACCCTTCTTCGTGCGAGGACGAGGTGCGCAGCTTGGTCGGCCAGTACGGCCATACCAGCGGCTTGTTTTCCTGCTCGGGCGGCTGCGGCATCAGTTCGAACTGGGCCACCGACGTCGCGCCGTGGCGGTTCGAGGTGCCCACGCAGTCGGAACCGGTATCGCCGCCGCCGATCACGACCACGTTCTTGCCGCTGGCCTTGATCTGGTCCTTGAGCTTGTCGCCGGCGTTGACCTTGTTTTGCAGCGGCAGGAAATCCATGGCGAAATGCACGCCCTTGAGCTCGCGCCCGGGCACCGGCAAGTCGCGCGGTTGCTCGGCGCCGCCGGCCATGACGATGGCGTCGAAGTCTTTTGCCAGGTCTTCCGGGAAAATCGTTTCCTTGGCCCAGTTGTTGACCGAGGCCGGGAAGTCTTTGCCGACCAGCACGCTGGTGCGGAAGGTCACGCCTTCGGCTTCCATCTGCTTGACCCGCAGGTCGATGTGGGTCTTTTCCATCTTGAAGTCGGGAATGCCGTAGCGCAACAGGCCGCCGATCCGGTCGCTCTTTTCAAACACGGTGACGGCATGGCCGACGCGCGCCAGTTGTTGCGCCGCCGCCAGGCCGGCCGGACCGGAACCGATGATGGCCACTTTCTTGCCGGTCAGTTTTTCCGGCGGCTGCGGCAGCACCCAGCCGTGCTCCCAGCCGGTGTCGATGATCTTGTGCTCGATCGACTTGATGCCGACCGGGTCGTTGATGATGCCCAGGGTACAGGCCGACTCGCACGGCGCGGGACAGACCCGGCCAGTGAACTCGGGGAAATTGTTGGTCGAGTGCAGGTTGTCCAGCGCGGCGCGGTAGTTGCCGTGAAAGACCAGGTCGTTCCAGTCGGGGATGATGTTGTTGACGGGACAGCCGCTATTGCAGAAAGGGATGCCGCAATCCATGCAGCGCGCCGCCTGCACCTTCGCTTGCGGATCGCTCAGGTGCAAGACGAATTCCTTGTAGTTCTTGACGCGCGCCGCAGGCTCGAGATAGCCCTCGTCCTGACGCTTGAATTCCATGAAGCCGGTGATTTTACCCACGATGTTTTTCCTTGTGTTCTATGCGGCGGGCAACTTGGTGCCCGCCCGGACTGTCTTAGGCAGCGATCTTGGCGACGGATTTTTCAACAGCGTCGATCTTGTCGTTCGCTTCTTCCATGCTGCTGTTGTGCAGTTCTTCCAGCGCCCGCTTGTATTCGGTCGGGAAGACTTTGACGAACTTGGCGCGGCCGGTCGCCCAGTCGTCCAACAGGTTGCGCGCGCGGGTCGAACCCGTGTGCTTGAAGTGGCGTTCGATCAAGCGCTTGAGGATGGCTTCGTCCGATTCCGGGTTGCTGGCGCGGCTCTGGCTGTGCCAGCCGGCGCGGTCGCCCTGCTCCTTGGTGCTGAGCACGCGCTCCAGGTTGACCATGGCGGTGTTGCATTTCTTCTCGAAATCGCCCAGCGGATCGTAGACATACGCCACCCCGCCCGACATGCCCGCCGCAAAGTTGCGGCCCGTGGCGCCCAGCACCACGACCGTGCCGCCAGTCATGTATTCGCAGCCGTGATCGCCGCAGCCTTCGACAATCGCCGTCGCCCCGGAGTTGCGCACGGCAAAACGTTCGCCCGCCACGCCATTAAAGAAGGCTTCGCCGGCAATCGCACCGTACAGCACCGTATTGCCGACGATGATGTTATCTACCGCCCAGCCCCGGAACTCGGTATTCGGACGCACGATGATGCGCCCGCCAGACAAGCCCTTGCCGACGTAATCGTTGCCCTCGCCCACCAGGTCCAGGGTGATGCCGGCGGCCAGGAAGGCGGCGGCCGACTGGCCGGCCGTGCCTTGCAGCTGGATGTGGATGGTGTCGTCCGGCAAACCGGCGTGGCCGTAGCGCTTGGCCACTTCGCCCGAGAGCATGGTGCCGACGGTGCGGTTGACGTTGCGCACCGGCGAGATAAAGGAGACGCGCTCGCCTTTTTCCAGGGCCGCCTTGGCTTGGGCGATCAGCTTGTGGTCGAGCGCTTTTTCCAGGCCGTGATCCTGCTCTTCGACCTGGCGCACCGCGCCGCCGACCGGCACTTCCGGCTGGTAGAAAATGTTACTGAAGTCCAGGCCACGGGCTTTCCAGTGGCTGATGGCTTTCGATTTGTCGAGCAGGTCGACCCGGCCGATCAGTTCGTCGTAGCTGCGGATGCCGAGCTGGGCCATCAGTTGACGCGCTTCTTCGGCCACGAAGAAGAAATAGTTCACCACGTATTCCGGTTTACCCGAGAACTTGGCGCGCAGGATCGGGTCCTGGGTCGCCACGCCGACCGGGCAGGTGTTCAAGTGGCATTTGCGCATCATGATGCAACCTTCGACCACCAGCGGGGCCGTGGCGAAACCAATCTCGTCGGCGCCGAGCATGGCGGCAATCACCACGTCGCGCCCGGTTTTCATCTGGCCATCGGCCTGCACGCGGATACGGCTGCGCAAGCCATTCAAGACCAGGGTTTGCTGGGTTTCCGCGAGACCCAACTCCCACGGCGTGCCGGCGTGCTTGACCGACGACAAGGGCGAGGCGCCCGTGCCGCCGTCATGGCCGGCAACGACCACGTGATCGGCCTTGGCCTTGGTCACGCCGGCCGCGACCGTGCCGATACCCACTTCCGACACCAGCTTGACCGAGATCGAGGCGCGCGGATTGGCGTTTTTCAGGTCGTGAATCAATTGCGCCAGGTCTTCGATCGAATAAATATCGTGGTGCGGCGGCGGCGAAATGAGGCCCACGCCCGGCACCGAGAAGCGCAGGCTGGCGATGTATTCGGTCACTTTGTGGCCCGGCAACTGGCCGCCCTCGCCCGGTTTGGCGCCCTGCGCCATCTTGATCTGGATCTGGTCGGCCGAGTTCAGGTACTCGGCGGTGACGCCGAAGCGGCCCGACGCAACCTGCTTGATGCGCGAACGCAGGGAATCGCCTTCCTGCAAAGGAATATCGACCACCACGTTCTGCTCGCCGATGACGGAAGCCATCGTTTCGCCCTGCTTGATCTTGATGCCTTTCAATTCCTTGGTGTAGCGGAACGGATCTTCGCCGCCTTCGCCCGTGTTCGACTTGCCGCCGATGCGGTTCAGGGCGATGGCGAGCGTGGCGTGGGCTTCGGTGCTGATCGAGCCCATCGACATGGCGCCGGTGGCGAAACGCTTGACGATCTCCTTGGCCGGTTCGACTTCGTCGAGCGGAATGGCTTTGGTCGGATCGAGTTTGAACTCGAACAGGCCACGCAGTGTCAAATGACGACGGCTCTGGTCATTGATGATCTGCGCGTATTCCTTGTAGCTCGAAAAATTGTTGCTACGGGTAGAGTGTTGCAGCTTGGCGATGGCGTCAGGCGTCCACATGTGTTCTTCGCCACGCACGCGGAAGGCGTATTCGCCGCCGGCGTCCAGGGCGTCCTCCAACAGCGGATCGTTGCCGAAGGCCAGGTTGTGCAGGCGCAGCGCTTCTTCGGCCACTTCGAACACGCCGATGCCTTCGACATTCGACGAGGTGCCTTTGAAGTACTTGTCGACCAGCGACTTGTTCAGGCCGATGACTTCGAAAATCTGCGCGCCGCAGTACGACATATAGGTCGAGATGCCCATCTTGGACATCACCTTCATCAAGCCCTTGCCGACGGCCTTGGTGTAGTTATAGATGGCGGTGTCGCCGGACATCTCGCCGCTCATGCCCTGGGCCAGTTCGATCAGGGTTTCCATGGCCAGGTACGGGTGCACGGCTTCGGCGCCGTAGCCGGCCAGCAGGGCGAAGTGGTGGGTTTCGCGGGCCGAGCCGGTTTCCACGACCAGGCCGGTGGAGGCGCGCAGGCCGCGCGCCACCAAATGCTGGTGGACGGTGGAGGTCGCCAGCAGGGCCGGAATGGCGACCTGCTCGGCCGACACGGCGCGGTCGGAAACGATCAGGATGTTGTGGCCGGACTTGACCGCGTCCACCGCTTCGGCGCACAGCGAGGCGAGCGAGGCTTCGATACCTTCCTTGCCCCAGGCGACCGGGTAGCAAATGTTCAGCTCGTACGACTTGAACTTGCCGCCGGTGTGGGCGCTGATCGTGCGCAGGCGCGCCATGTCGTCGAAGCCGAGCACCGGCTGCGACACTTCAAGGCGCATCGGCGGATTGACGTTGTTGGTGTCCAGCAAATTCGGCTTGGGGCCAATAAACGACACCAGCGACATGACCATGGCTTCGCGGATCGGGTCGATCGGCGGATTGGTCACTTGCGCGAACAGTTGCTTGAAATAGTTGTACAGGGGCTTGAGCTTGTTGGACATGACCGCCAGCGGCGAATCGTTGCCCATCGAACCGGTGGCTTCTTCGCCGAGCACGGCCATCGGGGCCATCAGGAATTTCAGGTCTTCCTGGGTGTAGCCGAAGGCTTGCTGGCGGTCGAGCACGGACGCCGGGGTTTTTTCGCCCTGGGCGGAGCTACCGTCCTTGGCGCGGTTGTGGCCGAGCTGGCTTTCCTTGAGCTTGATTTCGTTCAGCTTGATGCGCACCGAGTTAATCCACGCCTTGTACGGCTTGGCGTTGGCGTAGGTGTCTTTCAATTCCTTGTCGTCGATGATGCGGCCCGCTTCCAGGTCGATCAGGAACATCTTGCCCGGCTGCAGGCGCCATTTCTGGATGATTTTCGATTCCGGAATCGGCAGCACGCCCGATTCGGAGGCCATCACGACCAAATCGTCGTCCGTGACGATGTAGCGCGCCGGACGCAAGCCGTTGCGGTCCAGGGTGCCGCCGATGTGGCGCCCGTCGGTAAACGCCATGGCGGCCGGGCCGTCCCACGGTTCCATCATGGCGGCGTGGTATTCGTAGAAAGCGCGGCGGTTGTCGTCCATCATGGTGTGATTTTCCCAGGCTTCCGGGATCATCATCATCATGGCCTGGGCGATCGGGTAGCCGGCCATGATCAGCAGTTCGAGGGCGTTGTCGAAGCAGGCGGTGTCGGACTGGCCTTCATAGATCAGCGGGAACAGCTTTTGCAGGTCTTCGCCCAGCACGGCCGACTTCATCACGCCTTCGCGCGCGCGCATCCAGTTGAAGTTGCCTTTGACGGTGTTGATTTCGCCGTTGTGGGCGATCAGGCGGTAGGGGTGGGCCAGCGGCCATTCCGGGAAGGTGTTGGTCGAAAAACGCTGGTGCACCAGCGCAAGCGCCGAGATGCAACGCGGATCTTGCAGGTCCTTGTAATAGACACCGACCTGGTCGGCCAGCAGCAAGCCTTTATAGACGATGGTGCGGGCCGACATCGATGGCACGAAAAATTCTTTGCCGTGCAGCAGTTTGAGGGCCTGGATCGCGTGCCCGGACGACTTGCGGATCACGTACAGCTTTCGTTCGAGCGCGTCGGTGACCATGATGTCCGGGCCGCGGCCGATGAAAATCTGGCGGATCACCGGTTCCTTGCCGCGCACGGTCGGCGACATGGGCATGGTGTCGTCCAGCGGCACGTTGCGCCAGCCGAGCACGACTTGGCCTTCGATGCGCACCGCGCGCTCGATTTCTTGCTCGCAGGCGATGCGGGAAGCATTTTCTTTCGGCAGGAACACCATGCCGACGCCGTATTCGCCCGGCGGAGGCAGTTCCACGCCCTGCTTCGCCATTTCGTCGCGGAAGTATTGGTCCGGGATCTGGATCAGGATGCCGGCGCCGTCGCCCATCAGCTTGTCGGCGCCGACAGCGCCCCGGTGATCGAGGTTCTTCAGGATCAAAAGGCCCTGCTCGATGATGGAGTGGCTCTTGTTGCCCTTGATATGGGCGATGAAACCGACGCCGCAGGCATCGTGTTCATTGGACGGATCGTACATTCCTTGGGCAATCATGCGCATTCTCCACAGCTTTTTAAAATCGAACACCAACATTAGTGCAATGCAGCAGAATGGGCAAGTGGATTAATTAGGGTCAGAGTCGCATTAATTCGCATGGCGTCGCTCAGAAAATTAAATAGGGACATAGTGAGCGGAATTTGAGGTTTATGCTGTGCGGCTAGCTGGGAAAGGGTTTTTGGCGGTTTTGACAGCCGAAAAAAAAAAACGCCCGGCGGGCGTTTTCAGGGGGCGGGAGGCTTGATTTTGAACGGTCTGCCGCGCTTGGCGGGTAGTACCTGGCGTTTGGCGCGGTGTTGCAATTCTGTCTTAAAGGCATCGGAACCGAGCGGCCAGCCCTTGAGCACGGCGGCGTCGATCTGGTCGAGCTGCTCGCGCGTCAGGGCCGGCCGGCTCAATTCGATGTAGGCGGCTTCGCGCTGGAAGGGGGTGTTTCCCAGCGCCCAGTACAGGGCGTGGTCGGTGATGACGTTGTCGGGCTGGGCGCCGGCGTGGTGGGCGTAGCTCGACCACGGGTAGTCCAGGGCATCGGCAACGAGCTCGTTGCGCACCGGGTTGTGTTCTATATAGCGGCTGCACAGCAGGAAGTAGGCGGCGGCGTCGATCAGCGCCGTTTTGAAGCGGCCCTGGAACAGGCTGCCGCTGCGGCCATACTTGGCGTTGAACCAGGGCACATAGTAACGGCCGACGCGCTGCATGGTCTGGGCCAGGCCTTCCACGGTCGAGGGCGATGCCAACAGGTGCAGGTGGTTGGGCATCAGCACGTAGGCGTGGATGGCGACCTTGAATTCCTTGGCGCTGTCTTTCAGCCAGCCGAGGAAGCGCTGGTAATCTTCAGCTTCGCGGAAAATCAGCTGGCGGTCGTTACCGTGCTGGATGATGTGATGCGGCTGGTTGGGGAGGACGAGACGGGGAAGGCGGGCCATGGCAGTATGAAAAACGACGGAATCACGTCATTTTACTGAATCGGCATGGCCCTGTCCCTAATTAAATACAGACCAATGCTCAGATCGCATGACTGTGTCCCTATTTTCGATGCGTGCTTGACCTACGCCCTGCCCAGGCCCGTTCGCTCATGGCGAACAGCCGGGTATCCTCCGCCGCGCCGCAATGTAACCGGTTACGCGAGGGTGAAACCGGCGGACAGGCTGTAGCCTTCGCCATAGGCACTGCGCAGCGGCAAGTCCTGGCCGAGGCCGGAGCGGGCTTTCTTGCGCAGGCGGTACACGAGCATGTCGACCCGGCGGCTGGCGTCCGGGTCGTCGCCGCCCATGCCGGCCACGATCACCTGGCGCGGCACCGGACGGGTGTTGAGCGTGAGCAGGTGCAGGAAGTTGCATTCCTTTTCGGTCAGGTCGATCACCGCACCCATCAGTTCGAGCTGGCGCGCACTGACGCGCAAGGTCCACTTGCTCGGCAGCTGGGCAGCCGGCTCGGGCGGACGCACGCGCCGGTCGAGCGCCTCGATATGCGCTGCCAGTTCCGGAAACTTGATCGGCTTGGTCAGGTAATGGTCGGCGCCCAGGCGCAAGCCCAGAATGCGGTTGTCGAACGCGACGCGTCCGGTCAGCACCAGCAGGCCGATTTCGGGATACAGCTGGCGCATGCGCGGAATCACATTGAAACCGTCTTCGTCCGGCAAGCCGAGGTCGAGCACGACCACGGCGGTCGGGGTCTTGGTCAGGGCCGCCCACATCTCGGCGGCGGTGGTCGCAATCATTACTTCATGGTTGAGTTCCGTCAGAAACTCCGCCATATCGCCGGCATAGTCGCCGTTGTCCTCAACAATCAATATTTGCGTCATGGGTTGGCCATTTTCTTCATTTCATTACCCCGTGCATAGCAGCCTGTCGCACTTGGGATCGTCGGCTGCAAAAATCCCTGGACGGTCCATATTTCGCCGCTTTCTCGGCCAATAGTTCACTATTGGCACTGCGAAATCGTCGCAATCTGGCCTCGCCCAGCTATTTTTTCGCTTCGACTCCCCAAGTCCGGCAGGCTGCCCGAATCCCTACTTGCGCGCGGTGCCTTCCCTAGTGTGTTGATTACCGGAATTATCACTGCTGCTACCTTCCGGCGCAACTCTTTTCCCCGCCGCACGTTGCGCGGGGAGCCAGATTTTGAACACCGGGCCCGACATTGGCACGTTTTGAACATCGATCGTGCCTCCATGCACCTCGACGACGGAGCGCGCCATGTACAGGCCGAGTCCGGAACCCGCACCCACGGCATTACTTCCACGACAACCCTTGCCGAAAATCATGGCCATGTCGGCTGGCGGCACGCCCTGGCCGTGGTTGCGCACGGACAGCTCGATGCCGTCGGCCGTGGCGTGCCCGGCCAGGATGATGGCGTGTCCCGGCGGCGAATATTGCAGCGCGTTGTCCACCAGCACTTTCAACGCCAGGCGCAAGGCGTTCGGCTGGGCGCGGATCAGGGGCGGCAAACCGCTCGATTCGATGCGCGCGCTGCCCCCTGCCGCGCTGACTTGGGCCGCCGCTTCCTGCAACAGCAGTGCGGGCGCGATGGTGTCGGGCTGGCGCGCGCTGCCGATCTCGTCCATGCGGTCGGGCGACAGGTACTCGTCGAGCATGCCGATCAGCCGGTCCACGGCCGCCTGGATCTTGCGATAGCGCTGGCGGGTCGGCTCGTCGGCGTGCGTTGCGGTCGCCTCCAGGCGCTGGATGGCGCCGTCGATGGTCGACAAGGGCGTGCGGAATTCATGGTTCAGCATGCTCGCAAAGCGGCGCTTTTCCTCGGCCCGCGCGCGCTCGCCACTGGCGTCGATCAGCACGCCGACCAGCGCGCATGGCTTGCCGCTGGCGTCGGTCAGCAAGGTCGAGCGCACCTCGAGCGGGACCGTGCCGCCATCCGCATGCAGTTGATCAACATGGCGCAACAAGGTGCGCCGGCTCTGGTCGCCGCCGTTGAAACGGGCGAGGCGATCGGGCAAGCCCGCGCACAAAGCGGCCAGCGGCGACGCGGCTTGCTGGCTGGACAGTTGCTTGATGAAATCCGCAGCCTCGTAGCCGAGCAAGTCCCGCACCGACGGACTGATGTACGACAGGGCGCCCGATGCGCAATCGACGATCCAGGCAACATCGCCGCGCAACTCGGCGATGGCACGAAACTGTTCCACGAGCATGTTGTCACTGGACCGCACCAAGCCTTGGCTTGCCTCGCTGACATTACCGTTCATGGAATGCTTTCTTTAACTGTTCAACATCACACTCCGCTAGTATATCGCCAACATTGTAGTAAGTATATGAACACAAATGTGAGACCGCTATTCGTCCAGCGGGGCAAAAATGGCTTGCAGGTCTTCTTGCGTCAGGCTCATTTTGTGCGACTCGCCTTCGGCCAGGATCGACTGCGCCAGGTCGGATTTCTTTTGTTGCAGCAACTGGATTTTTTCCTCCAGGGTGCCCTTGGCGATCAGCTTGTACACGAAGACCGGCTTGTCCTGCCCGATGCGCCAGGCGCGGTCGGTGGCCTGGTTTTCGGCGGCCGGATTCCACCACGGATCGTAGTGGATCACGGTATCGGCCGCGGTCAGGTTCAGGCCGACGCCGCCCGCTTTCAGGCTGATCAAGAAGATCGGCACCGCCCCCTGCTGGAAGGCGGCGACCTGGGCCGCGCGGTCCTTGGTGTCGCCGGTCAGCAAGGCGTACGGGATGCGGCGCGCGTTGAGTTCTTCCTCGATCAGTGCCAGCATGCTGGTAAATTGCGAGAACACCAGGATCTTGCGGCCTTCTTCGAGCAAATCGTCGACCATCTGCATCAGGTCGATCAGCTTGGCGGAACCGCTGTCCTTCTTCTTGGCCGGCAATGCCTTCACCAGGCGCGGATCGCAACAGACCTGGCGCAGCTTGAGCAAGGCTTCCAGGATGACGATCTGGCTGCGCGCCACGCCTTTTTTGTCGATCTCGTCGCGCACTTTCTTGTCCATCGCCAGGCGCACGGTTTCGTACAGGTCGCGCTGGGCGCCCGACAATTCCACCTTGCGCACCATTTCTGTCTTCGGCGGCAATTCTTTGGCGACATTGTCCTTGGTACGGCGCAGCAGGAAAGGCCGGATGCGGCGGTTCAGCAGCGCGCGCCGCAGCGGGTCGTCCTGGCGCTCGATCGGGTGGCGGAACTGGCTGTTGAAGGTTTTTTCATCGCCCAGCAAGCCCGGCAGCAGGAAGTGGAATTGCGACCACAGCTCGCCCAGGTGGTTTTCGAGCGGCGTGCCGGTCAGGCACAGGCGGTGGCGCGACTTGAGCAGGCCGGCGCTCTGGGCCGCCTTGGAGCGGTTGTTCTTGATGTAGTGCGACTCGTCGAGGATGACGAGGTGGAACTCGTGCTCGCGCAGCTTTTCTTCATCGCGCGGCAACAGGGCGTAAGTGGTCAGGACCAGGTCGACTTCTTCGATCTTGTCGAACTGTTCCAGGCGTTCCTTGCCTTGCAGCAGCAGCACGCGCAGGTCGGGCGCGAAGCGGGCCGCCTCGTCCTGCCAGTTGGTCATCAGGCTGGTGGGCGCGATGACCAGCGCCGGATGGGTCAGGCGGCCGGCTTCTTTTTCGATCAGGATGTGGGCCAGGGTTTGCACCGTCTTGCCCAGGCCCATGTCATCAGCCAGGATGCCGGCCAGGTCGTACTCGCGCAAAAATTGCATCCACGCCAGGCCATCGGCCTGGTAGTCGCGCAAGGTGGCCTGCAACCCTGCCGGGGGCGCCACTTTTTGCACCGAACCGAACAAGCTCAGCTTGCGGCCGGTTTCGCGCAACTGCTCGCCGCCGAACCAGCGCAAAGCGGTTCCGCGCGCCAGTTCTTCGAGACGGCCCGCATCCAGGGTCGAGAGCCTGACCTTGGTTTTGATCTTGTCGCTGAAGTAAAGTTCACCGAGCGTGTTGAGAATCGGCTTCAAGCGCCCCCAGGGCAGCGCCACGCGCAGGCCGTCCGGCAAGGTGGCCAGCATCTGGTCGGCGTCGGCGTGGGCGGCCAGCACCTCGGGATCGAAGTCGCTCGGGGCGCTGCGGATCAGTTGCACCAGCACCGGCAAGAGCGGCACGCGTTTCTGGTTGACCACGATGCCCAGCTCCAGCTCGAACCAGGCATTGCCCGCTTCGACCGGCTCGTCGATCTCGGCGTACCAGTCTTCGACGGCGACGACATCGTAGCGGTATTTGTTGGATTTCTGCACATGCCAGCCGGCGTCGACCAGGCCGGCCAGGTCGCCTTCGGCAAAACGCAGCCAGTGGGCCTGGCTTTCCAGTTGCTGGGCGCCGGCCAGGGCGTTGAGCGGCGGCGTGCCGGGCTTGCGGAAACCGAGGGCGGTAAGTTCTTCCAGTGCGGCGGCCTCGGCCGCGCTATCGCGGGCGATGACTTCGGTCACGTCGCCCACCTGGCGCACCACGCGCTGGGCCGGATCGAAGGCCACGCGCTCGCCGTCGTAGTCGAACGAGAGCACGGCGTAATCGTGCCAGCGCTGGTGCGCGCCATCGGCCAGCGGCACGCTGTCGAGCAGCAAGTGCGGACGCGGCTTGACGTCGTCGCGCAGGCGCTGGGTCAGCGGCTGCGGCAGGGGCATGAGTTGCTGCAAGCCATGGGCCAGCAAGAGTTGCGATACCCGCTTCTTATCGTTGCCGCTCAGGGCCGGGGCTTGCGCCACCAGCGCCTGCAAGTCGGCCAGGGAAATGTCGACCCCGCCCCGGTTGAGCGCGAGCGCGCCGCAGGACAGGTTATCGATGTACCACGGCGGATCGGTCGGCAGCATGTAGTCGATCTGGTCGGCGGCGGTATGGGTCGCGCCGCTGGCGGGCTGGACTTGCCAGCCGAGGCGCGCGGTGCGGCCTTCCTCGCGCCAGACCAGGTTGGCTTCGCGCACGGGACCGGCCTGCAAGGGATAGATCAGGCCGTTGGCCATGTCGGCCCAGGAATTCGCCCACAGCAGCTTGTCTTGTTCCAGCAACATTTGCAGCAGGATAGCGCCGACCTTGCCTTTCGGCTCGGTCGCGCTGCCGCCCTGGGAGGCAGCGCCGCTGCGCATGGCGATGAAGAAACGCACCAGGTCTTCATCGTCGCCTTCCAGGTAGGCGGGCGGGGCCGAGAGCAGGGAAAACACTTCGCTGACCGGGCTGGCGGCGGCCACTTCGCCGTTCGGGCGCAGGCGTGCCTTGCACAGGCACAGGGCCACGTGGCGCCCGCCGCTGGTCGGCGCCAGGACATAGACGAACTTGTACTGGGCGACTTTGGGATCCTTGACCTCCAGGTCGAGCTTGGGCTGCGGGTGGGCGGCGGCCTCGACCCGTTGCAGCCAGCTGGCGATCGGCGCTGGCAGGGCCGACGCCGGGGTGGCGTGCGGCGCAGCGGTGGCAGGGCGTCCTTCGCGGGGTTCGTCGCGCGTTAAATCCATCGTGTGCATGTGTTCTGTAAGGGCAATATCGGAGACGATAACACCCGATATTATCCGACATAAAGACGCTTGTGTTCTGTTCTCTTTCACACGCAGGGATGGGGAACGCGCCGCGCGCTGGCCGGCATTGCGCCCGCATGCATGATGGGTATTTTCGCGCGGGCTGTCATGAGCGTCGCCGGCACGCCGCGTGCGGCGAGTCGATCATTGCGCCGTCAGCAAATGGCATCGCCCGATCGCATGTTGGCGCCATGCTGATGGCTCGCTCGATGTGGGACAGAGAAGGCGATAAAAATCAGGATGGCTCTGCTATCAATAGAAAAACATTGATAAAATTCAACTTTTCCAGTGCGGACCCTGGTCGCGGAAACGCTGGAATCGATCCGCCGCTTATGGAAGCTGGAAATGACAGGATTGTATGCGCACTAACTTACACTTCATGAAACGTCGCGCGACCTGCATCGCCATTTTGGTCATCGTTGTGCTCTGCGCAGCCAAATTGTATGGCCAGGTTATTTACGCAATGTACGGTGGAGATATTCCCGCGAGGTGGAATCCGACTCTGTACCTGCTGTCGCACAAAGATCTGGTGGGACAGCTGGGACGTCCCGATGTGGATTTGGCCGGAAAGGGTTATCAGTACTGGCAAAAAACAGCGTGGTGGGGATTTTATGAACTGCAAGCAGGGTACGCCGATTGCTGTACCGATCAATCACGTCCTTCCAGCCTGTACATTGCCGCATACGTGAAGGGAAAATACGATCCGGTTCTGTACAAAAAAATTTCCAAGGCTAGCGTAACGACGGAAAGCGGAATGGAAAAAGCATCTGCCAAAAGTCCCCCGCAGTGATGTTGCCATTGTTGCTATTTATACTCAGATGTATAAAATGGCAATCTTCGAGCCCTGTTATTCGCTGCGCCGCTCTTGTTCCTCCTGGAGAAATCATGAAACTGTCCGCCATCCTCGCCCTGCTGCTGTTTACCGCCACCGCCAATGCCCAGATCGGCGACCGTGCGGTCATGATCGCCAATGAAAACAAAGACATGGCGGCCGCGATCGTCAAGGCGCAAGGCTCGCTCGATTCCTTTCTCGCCATTTATGCCAAACCACCCGCCGGCGCGGATCTGTTTCGCCTCAAGGTAAAAGTCACCGATAAAAACGGCAGCGAGCATTTCTGGGTCATGCCATTCAAGCAGACCAAGACGGGCTTTACCGGCACCATCGCCAACGACCCGGATATCGTCGAGAGCGTCGAAAACGGCGATGAAATCACGTTCAAGCGCGCCGATATTTCGGATTGGGGCTACGTCCAGAACGGCAAGCAAAAAGGCAGCTTCACGGTCTGCGCCATGTTCAAGTCGATGCCGGCGAAGGAAGTGAAGCAGTATCGCGAACAGCATGGTTTCGAATGCTGATATGAAGCAGTATTACTTCGATTATGACGAAGGCATGAACCGGGACAATTGCCATCCGCGCTTTGCGAAATTGGCCTCCGAGGATTTTTACTACAACGAGTGCGACGATTTCAGCCCCTTCGGTAGCGACACCGGCCACGATACACTGACCATGCTGCAGGATTGGTATCAGGAGGGCGGGCGCGATCGCCATATCGCTTCCTTCGTGCGGCGCCTTTTTGCCGATTGGGATTGCCCTATTCCAAAAGGCATGTGGCGCGCGCAAGCCGCCGAGATGGAACGGTGGCTTGCGCTCGATGAGTTGAACGAACGCTTCCTCACCGACGAATGGCGGGTCAGGGTTGCCACCGCATTCGGCCAGTTGCGCATTAGCGGCGACATCGACGGCGGCATGCTCGAAGAGGCATTGATGAGCAATCGCTTCCAGCTGTGGTTCAACGAGCGCGCGCGTACTACCTATCCGAAATGGGAGTACGCCGACGTCGAAAAGGAGCGCCTGCTCGCCATGCGCGCGGTGCTGAAACAGTGCGAGCCGGTGACATCGCATGATTTCAAGGTCGGCGACCTGGTGCGGCTCATCGGCATCCCGGATTGGCTGATCGACGATTTGCAGGAATCGGAACAACTCGACGTACTCGGCTGTATCGGCAATACAGCGTTCATCGAAAAAATCGATGAGCACGGATGTTTCTGGGTTGAATTCGGCAAAACCGCCGGCGGCGACGAGTCCGCCCGCCACAGTTGCAGGGCGTTTGCTATCCCCGCCGACTGCCTGGAACACTGCTAAGCGGCAACCGCGTTCAACGCGTGCGCTGACGATAACGCAGCGTGCTCGCCAAGATATTCCCCCCTGCAAAGATACTGACGTCCGGCCCCCGGACGGTAATGTCGATTGAAGTGCGGGAAAATACCACGGCCGTATCCGCCTCGCTTTTTTATGCAAATATACAGGCCTGCGGCCATGTACACTGTCCCCTTTTAAACAGCCAGGACGGCAGTCCCCGTGCACACCGTCCAGGCACTGTCAAGACTGGCGCATTCGCCGCGATTGCGTATCATTCCGTGCTTGACTCATCAGGATGTTCCCCATGCTCCCAACTATCGAACAACGTCTCGCCATTGAACTTGCCGCCAAGCCTGTCCAGGTTGCCGCCGCCATTGCCCTGCTCGACGAGGGTGCCACCGTTCCCTTTATCGCGCGTTACCGCAAGGAAGCGACTGGCGGACTGGACGATATCCAGTTGCGCCTGCTGGAAGAGCGCCTGCGCTACCTGCGCGAGCTGGAAGACCGGCGCGCCGCGATCATCTCGTCGATCACCGAACAAAACAAGATGACGCCGGCCCTGCTCGACGCCGTCACCCACGCCGAAGACAAGACGCGCCTGGAAGACCTGTACCTGCCGTACAAGCAAAAACGCCGCACCAAGGCGCAGATCGCGATCGAAGCGGGCCTGGCGCCCCTGGCCGAAGGCTTGCTGGGCGACCCGACCATCGCCCCCGAAGAAGAGGCGGCCAAATACCTGCGCGAGGCCTTCACCAGCGACGACGGCAACAACCCCGGCGTGGCCGACACCAAGGCCGCGCTGGACGGCGCGCGCCAGATCCTGATGGAGCGCTTCGCCGAAGACGCGACCTTGTTGCAGTCGCTGCGCGAATACGTGCAGGAACACGGCATCGTCGAGTCCAAAGTGGTCGAGGGCAAGCAGGATGAAGGCGAAAAATTCGCCGATTACTTCGACTATTCCGAAACCATTTCGACGGTCCCGTCGCACCGCGCGCTGGCCCTGCTGCGCGGGCGCCGCGAAGGCATTCTCGACGTCGTCCTGCGGCTCGACACCGAAGCCGAAAAACCGAAGTGGGACGCGCCGCACAACCCGTGCGAAGGCCGCATCGCCGCGCGCTTCGGCATCAAGAACCAGGGCCGCCCGGCCGACAAATGGCTGGCCGACACGGCGCGCTGGACCTGGCGCGTGAAGAGCTTCATGCACCTTGAGACGGAGCTGATGGGCGCCCTGCGCGAACGCGCCGAACTCGATGCCATCAACGTGTTCGCATTGAACCTGAAAGCGCTGCTGCTGGCCGCGCCGGCCGGCCCGCGCGCCACCATGGGCCTGGACCCCGGCCTGCGCACCGGCGTCAAGGTGGCCGTGGTCGACGCCACCGGCAAGGTGGTCGACACCGCCGTCATCTATCCGCACCAGCCGCGTAACGACTGGGACGGCTCGCTGCACGTGCTCGGCGCGCTGGCCGCGAAACACAATGTGTCCTTGATCTCGATCGGCAACGGCACCGCCTCGCGCGAAACCGACAAGCTGGCGCAGGACCTGATCAAGCAGCGCGCGGAACTCAAGCTGACCAAGATCGTCGTGTCGGAAGCCGGCGCCTCGGTCTACTCGGCCTCCGAATTCGCCTCGCGCGAGCTGCCCGACATGGATGTGTCGCTGCGCGGCGCGGTGTCGATCGCGCGCCGCCTGCAAGATCCGCTGGCCGAACTGGTGAAGATCGATCCCAAGTCGATCGGCGTGGGCCAGTACCAGCACGACGTGAGCCAGACCCAGTTGGCGCGCTCGCTCGACGCGGTCGTCGAAGATTGCGTCAATGCGGTCGGGGTGGACGTCAACACCGCCTCGGCGCCGCTGCTGGCGCGCGTTTCCGGCTTGTCGTCGAGCGTGGCGCAGGCCATCGTCACCTACCGCGACCTGAAAGGCGCGTTCACCTCGCGCGCGGACCTGAAAGCGGTGCCGCGCCTGGGCGAGAAAACGTTTGAGCAGGCGGCCGGCTTCCTGCGCGTGATGGGCGGCGCCAATCCGCTCGACGCCTCGGCGGTGCACCCGGAATCGTATCCGCTGGTCGAAAAAATCCTGGCCGATATCAAGAAGGAGATGAAGTCCGTCATCGGCGACGCCTCGCTTCTGAAGACGCTCAATCCGGCCAAATATGCGGATGAAAAATTCGGCGTGCCGACCATTACCGACATCCTCAAGGAGCTGGAAAAGCCCGGCCGCGATCCGCGCCCCGAGTTCACCACCGCCACCTTCAAGGAAGGCGTGGAAGAAATCCGCGACCTGCGCCCGGACATGATTCTGGAGGGCGTGGTCACCAACGTGGCGGCCTTCGGCGCGTTTGTCGACATCGGCGTGCACCAGGATGGACTGGTGCATATTTCGGCGCTGTCGAACACCTTCGTGAAGGACCCGCACTCGGTGGTCAAGGCCGGCCAGGTGGTGCGCGTGAAGGTGCTGGAAGTGGACGAGAAGCGCAAGCGCATCGCCCTGACCATGCGCCTGACCGACAGCGCGCCGCAGGCCGGGTCCAAGCCCGAGCAGCGGGGCGACCGCACCGACGGCAAGCGCCTGGCGCAGCATCAGCAGAAGCAGGAGCGCGCAGCGGCGCCGGCCGGCGGCAGCATGGCGGCGGCGTTCGCCAAGCTGCGCGGATAACGCCGCCATGATCGCCATCAGCGCATGCGACCCGGACAGCCTTGACGCGCGGGTGCTGGTCGAGGAACTGTCGGCGACGCTGGCGGCGCTCACGGGCGACAGCGGCAAGGCCTCGTTTTCGGCCGACGATGCGCGCGTGGCGAGGTCGCTGTTCGTGGTGGCCAAGGGCGAGGCCGGGCAGTTGCTCGGCTGCGCGGCGCTAAGGCCGCTGGACGGGGATGTGGGCGAGGTCAAGCGCATGTTCGCGCGCCCCGGCACCAGGGGCGCGGGCGCGGCCTTGCTGGCGCACGTGGAGCAGGCGGCGCACGGATTCGGCTACCGGGAACTGTGGCTGGAAACGCGCAAGGTCAATACGCGCGCGGTGGCGTTCTATGAAAAACACGGCTACCGCACGATTCCCAACTACGGTAAGTATGTGGGGCGCGATGATGCGATTTGCCTGGGCAAATTGCTGGAGGCCGGTTAATCATCCCGACGCGGCCTCTCCCTCAAAGTAGCTATTCCCCCCTACTCCCAACGCCGCCGGCCCCCAATCGTCCATCCCCCGCCGTTTTCTTATAAAATGACGGTATCTAACCTATTTCCCACCGAGGCAAGCCATGAGCGACGTAAAAACCTGGATCAAAGACACCGTAACCGCCACCCCTGTGGTGCTGTTCATGAAGGGAACCGCCCAGTTCCCGCAATGCGGCTTTTCCGGCCGCGCCATCCAGATCCTGAAAGCCTGCGGCGTCGAGAATATCGCCACCGTCAATGTGCTGGAAGATCCGGAAGTGCGCCAGGGTATCAAGGACTATTCGAACTGGCCAACCATTCCCCAGCTCTACGTCAAGGGCGAATTCATCGGCGGCTCCGACATCATGAACGAAATGTTCGAGTCGGGCGAACTCAAAACCCTGCTCGATGCCTGATTCTCCCCCGCGGCGCCTGGTTGTCGCCATCACCGGCGCCACCGGCGCCGTGTATGGCGTGCGCCTGGTCCAGCAACTGGCTGCCACGCCGGGCATCGAGACGCATCTGATCGTCTCTGACGCCGCCGTCCTGACCCTGCACCAGGAACTGGGCATGCAGCGCCGCGAGGTCGAGGCGCTGGCCCATGTCGTCCACAAGAACCGCGATGTCGGCGCGTCGATCGCCAGCGGCTCGTTCCAGTCCGATGGCATGGTCATCGCCCCCTGCTCGATGAAAACCCTGGCCTCCGTGGCGCTGGGCCTGTCCGACAACCTGATCGCGCGCGCGGCCGACGTGGTGCTCAAGGAGCGCCGCCGGCTGGTGCTGATGGTGCGCGAAACGCCGTTCAACCTGGCGCACCTGCGCAATATGACGGCGGTGACGGAAATGGGGGGAGTGATCTTTCCACCGCTGCCAAGCTTTTATCACAAGCCGGAGAGCATCGACGCCATGGTCGATCATACGGTGGCGCGGGTGATGGACCTGTTTGGCGTGGTGCACACGCTGGCGCCGCGCTGGGCCGGCATGAAGCCGGGAACGGACACCCGGGACACCTGAGGCGCTGCGGCGCCCTGCTACGCCGCTGTGTGCGGCAATGATCTTCGTAACGAGCGCACAGGCAAGCGAGCGCGCCAGCTGTGCCGGCGCCGCCCTGGCGCGCTTGCCGCGATCAGCGCTTGTCGAACTGCCAGCTGTCGGCCTTTTTCAGTTCCTTTGCTTCCTCGACCATCCGCCGATGGGCGATGCGCTTGCGCATGACTTCTGCGTGCTGCGCGGCAGTCATCGGGGGAACAGTCATCAGGTCCTTGAGTTGCGCGGTGTTGCTGTAGTTACTTTTCATAAGACGGCTGGGTCCTCGACGTGTTGCATAACGGGATGACAAGACTGCAATGTCTGTTGTGATTATGATCCACTATGCCCTGTTTGTGCGGCACAATATCAATTCATTGCAACCGGGAAACTTCGTCACGGTCTGACCATTGTGCATGAATTTTATGGCTTCGCCATGACAAATCATAAAGCCCCGTCGAATTTGCAGAGGACAGGGCCGTGATTGGACGTTGATGTGACGCAGAAGGCGCACGCGAGCAGGCAACCGCCGATATTGGGGTGCTTGGCGTAAAAATAGTTCGGTTTATATCAACACAAAAAATGCCAATATTCGTGCCAAATAACTACTTTTGGTAATTAATGCGTACAAGCATGCGAATGAATTCGCGTGCAATTTGACGATGATGTTCGTCAAGTCTCTGTAAATCTGCAATTAATTTCACATCGGCGGACTCGAAACGCGACAAGCCGGCCGCGCTGTCGCTATTTGCCGAGGCGCTTTCGTCCCCGCCAAAGCGTAACCATTCCGCAGGCACGCCCAACCATTGTGCGATCATGCGCAGCTTCTCTTGGGTGGGAATCGCCTCTCCAACAAGCCATTTCCGGGCAGCATGCACAGTAATGGGCCGTCCATCGAAGCGAATGTTAAATTCCCGCGCCAGGCGGGTGGGGCTGTCGGGGGAGTAGTGGGCGTTCTTCAGTGCCTGCTGCAGGCGCTCACTAAAGCTTTCGCGTTCGTTGGATGAATTCATGGGTGGCACTATTTCATGCAACGGCATGAAAGTCAGTATCTTCACGGTTGAGACCAATTGTGACAAGCTACGTTTTCAATGTAACAATCAAGCGGGAATTGTACACCCTCGCAGCATTGCCGCAAACCACGATGGAATGTTAATTCTTCAGCAATTTTTAGCAGGCTGGCATACTCGATCGGCCGTCACTGGTCGAAAAAACCAGTGTAGGCGCAGCGTCCCCGCGCCACCCCCGCGCACGAACCGATGGTTTGGCTTAGATCAGATGGAAGCGCAGGATGCCGTCGTCATCATGGCTGCGGCGCAAGACACCGTCGTACCAGAGCTTGTGCAAATGGGCCAGCGCCTCGCCCAGCGCAAAGGTGAGCTGGTGGGCGTCGAGCGGACGGCGGAACATGAGCGGGACGATGTCGGCGGCCGAGGCCGGCGTGCGGCAAGCCTGCACCACCTCGGCCAGGCGCGCCGCATGATGCGCGCGCAACTGCGCAATACGCGTATGCAAGCCGGTGAACGGCCGTCCGTGCGAGGGCAGCACCAGTGTAGCGGCCGGCAAGCCGTCGAAGCGGGCGAGCGAATCGAGATACTGTTGCAGCGGATTGCCTTCCGGCTCGACCGCGAACACCGACACATTGGTCGAAATGCGCGGCAGCACCATGTCGCCCGAAATGAGCACGTTCAAGGCGTCGCAATACAGAGCCGCATGTTCGGGCGAATGGCCGAAGCCGGCGATCATGCGCCACTCGCGCCCGCCAATGGCGATGCGCTGCCCGTCCTGGATGCGCGTGTACGCGGCCGGCACGGCCGGCACCAGGGTCGGATAATAACTGCGGCGCTCGCCCAGTTGCGCGCGCAGGGCCGCGTCAACCAGGCCGTGCCGCTCGAAATGGGGAATCGCCGCCGTGCCATCGACGCCCGGCAGGGCCGCCGACATCATGCGCGCGAAGCCGTATTCGCCCGTGCTCATCCACAAAGGCGCGCCGA
The DNA here is from genome assembly GCF_011682065.1 of Massilia rubra. Taxonomy (GTDB): domain Bacteria; phylum Pseudomonadota; class Gammaproteobacteria; order Burkholderiales; family Burkholderiaceae_D; genus Telluria_A; species Telluria_A rubra. The sequence goes on from NZ_VUYU01000003.1 coordinate 241,363, forward strand.
AGCGCGTGCACAGCCAGTCGGCCAGCCCCACATGGTCCGGATGGCAATGGGTGGCCAGCACGCGCAGCAGCGGGGCGCCCCGCATGCCGTCGACGAATATCTGCTCCCAGGCGGCGCGGGTGGCGTCCGTGGCCACGCCGCAATCGATGGCGGTAAATCCGCTGCGTGCGTCGCGCTCGTCTTCCAGCAGCCACAGGTTGATATGGTCGAGCGCGAACGGCAGCGGCATGCGCAGCCAGCGCACGCCGTCGGCCAGGCGCATCAGGCTGCCGGGCGCGGGCAGGGCGTCGCCGCAGGGGTAGGACAGCGCGGATTCGAGAGCATTCATGGCGCATTCTTTCGTGTTCAGGAGGACGGCAGGCACGCTACAATAGGTTGACGTTGACGTAAACGGCAAGCTGCGCCCCAATTCTAAGCGATTGCGCGCGGCCCCTTCCACCCGCCGCCTGAGAATAGCTCCGAGCCACTGATGTCCATACGTACTTACACCATCGCCGAACTGGCGCGCGAATTCGACATTACCGCGCGCGCCATCCGCTTCTACGAAGACCAGGGCCTGCTGCGCCCCAGCCGCGAAGGCGTGGGCGGGCGCAACCGGGTCTACACGGCGCGCGACCGCACCCATCTGAAACTGACCCTGCGCGGCAAGCGCCTCGGCCTGACCTTGTCGGAGATCAAGAGCATCGTCGACATGTACGAGTCGCCCAAGGATACCGCGGCGCAGATGAACCGCTTCCTCGGCGTGCTGGCCCACCAGCGCGAAACGCTCGAGCGCCAGCGCGAGGATATCGACATGGCTCTGGCCGAAATTGCCGCCCATGAAGAGGAATGCCGCCGCATGCTGGCCGAGCAAACGGCGAATGCGTAAACAGCCTCGCTGCTTGACGTTTACGTTAACGTCAAACATGCGTATGATGAACTCTTCCCATTCCGACCCCGCGAGGACGACAAATGCTGCATCTTCCAGGCTTGACCTTTGACCATGGCGAAGACATCGCCGCGCTGCGCGAAGCAGTTCAACAATTCGCCTCGGTAGAAATCGCTCCCCGCGCGGCGGAAATCGACCGCAGCGACCAGTTCCCGATGGACCTGTGGCGCAAGATGGGCGACCTGGGCGTGCTGGGCATCACTGTCGACGAGCAGTACGGCGGCGCCCAGATGGGTTACCTGGCGCACATCGTGGCGATGGAAGAAATCTCGCGCGCCTCGGCCTCGGTCGGCCTGTCGTACGGCGCCCACTCGAATCTGTGCGTCAACCAGATCAAGCGCAACGGCAGCGAAGAACAGAAGATGAAGTACCTGCCGAAGCTCATTTCCGGCGAATACATCGGCGCACTCGCCATGTCCGAGCCGAACGCCGGATCGGACGTGGTCAGCATGAAGCTGCGCGCCGATTTCAAAGGCGACCGCTGGGTGCTCAACGGCACCAAGATGTGGATTACCAACGGCCCGGACGCCGACGTGCTGGTGGTGTACGCCAAGAACGACCTGGAAGCCGGCCCCCGCGGCATGACCGCCTTTATCATCGAAAAAGGCTACAAGGGTTTTTCGATCGCGCAAAAGCTCGACAAGCTGGGCATGCGCGGCTCGCACACGGGCGAACTGGTGTTCCAGGATTGCGAAGTGCCGGTTGAAAACGTGCTCGGTGGCTTGGGCAAGGGCGTCAATGTGTTGATGTCGGGCCTCGATTTCGAGCGCACCGTGCTCTCGGGCGGGCCGCTCGGCATCATGGCGGCGTGCATGGACGCGGTGGTGCCGTACGTGCACGACCGCAAGCAGTTCGGCCAGCCGATCGGCGAATTCCAGCTCATGCAGGGCAAACTGGCCGACATGTATTCGACCATGATGGCGTGCAAGGCGTATGTGTACGCCGTGGGCCAGGCCTGCGACCGCGCCAAGACGCCGGAAGCGATCCGCAACCTGCGCAAGGATGCGGCGGGGGCGATTTTGTACAGCGCCGAAAAAGCGACCTGGATGGCGGGTGAAGCGATCCAGACCCTGGGTGGCAATGGTTATATCAACGAGTATCCGGTCGGACGTCTTTGGCGCGATGCGAAGCTCTACGAAATCGGCGCAGGCACCAGCGAAATCCGCCGCATGCTGATCGGGCGGGAATTGTTTGCCGAGACGAAGTAATTTCGGTCACCGCCGACCTCAAGACCGTCGTTCCCGCGCAGGCGGGGACCCAAGTTCGTCATTCAGCCATCGGCTGCGGCGCACACTTGGATTCCCGCCTGCGCGGGAACGACGAGCTTGCGGCGTATAGAATAGTCTTCCCACCAAGACTGATCGAGAAGCCAGATGACACAAGTTGCGTTCCCCAAGCTGCTGTCTTCGCAGATTGCTTTCGACATCGCCCGCACCATCCTCGACGGTTTCGACAAGCACTACCGCCTGTTCCGCCAAACCAGCCAGGTCGCCAAGCGCCATTTCGAAACCGGTTCCTGGGCCACCGCCCAGCAGGCGGCGCGCGAGCGCATCGGGTTCTACGACCAGCGCGTGCAGGAATGCGTGCAAATCCTCGAAGATGAATACGATAACGGCGAACTGACCGACGAAGTCTGGCGCGAACTCAAACTGCACTACATCGGCATGCTGTCCGGCCACAAGCAGCCCGAACTGGCCGAAACCTTCTTCAACTCGGTCTGCTGCAACATTCTGCACCGTACCTATTTCCACAACGATTTCATTTTCGTGCGCCCGGTGGTGTCCACCGAGTACATCGAAACCGACGAGCTGCTGCCGACCTACCGCGTGTACTACCCGGCCAAGGACGGCCTGCGCTTCGCGCTCAAGCGCATCGTCACCAATTTCCAGCTGAACTGCAAGTTCGCCAACCTCGACCGCGACATCGCGCTGGTCGAAGCACGCCTCAAGCTCATCTTCGGCGGCGAAGCGCTCGAGCCGAACCACCAGATCCAGGTACTGTCGAGCCTGTTCTTCCGCAACAAGGGCGCCTACATCGTCGGCAAGGGCATCAACGGCAACCGCGAATACCCGTTCATCGTGCCGATCCTGCACAACCGTCACGGCGAGCTGATCCTCGACACGGTGCTGTTCGACCATGAACAGATCACGATCCTGTTTTCGTTTACGCGCGCCTACTTCCTGGTGGACATGGAAGTGCCCTCGGCCTACGTGCAATTCCTGCGCAGCCTGCTGCCGCGTAAACCCCGGAGCGAGATCTACACCATCCTCGGCCTGCAAAAGCAGGGCAAGACGCTGTTCTACCGCGATTACCTGCAGCACCTGAAACACACCGCCGACCGCTTCGAAATCGCGCCCGGCATCAAGGGCCTGGTGATGCTGGTGTTCGCCCTGCCCTCGTTCCCGTACGTGTTCAAGGTGATCAAGGATTTCTTCCCTGCGCCGAAAGAAACCACGCGCGCCCAGATCAAGGAAAAATACCTGCTGGTCAAGAACCACGACCGCGTGGGCCGCATGGCCGACACGCTCGAATACTCGAACGTGGCCTTTCCGCTGGAACGCTTTTCGGAAGAACTGATCGCCGAGCTGATGCATCACGCGCCCTCGCTGGTCGAGTACGAAGGCGACCGCATCATCATCCGCCACCTGTACATCGAACGGCGCATGGTGCCGCTCAATATCTTCCTGAACCAGGCGGAAGTGGCCGGCAACGATGCGCTGATCGAACACGGCGTGCTCGAATACGGCAACGCCATCAAGGAACTGGTGGCGGCGAATATCTTCCCCGGCGATATGCTGTACAAAAACTTCGGCGTGACGCGCCACGGCAGGGTGGTGTTTTACGATTACGACGAAATCGAATATATCACCGACTGCAATTTCCGGAATATCCCGGAACCGCGCAACGAAGAAGATGAAATGTCGGCCGAGCCGTGGTATTCGATCGGCAAGCACGATGTGTTTCCCGAGCAGTTCGGCGCATTTTTATTGGGTAACGCGAAAATCCGCCTGTATTTCATGAAGCACCACGCGGATCTGTTGACCAGGGATTTCTGGCAGTCGCGCAAGCAGCGCATCATGGACGGCCATATCGAAGACGTGTTTCCGTATCCGCAGCAAATCCGCTTTTGTAACCAGAGTGCCGCCGATAATCCGGCGGTGTATACCCCGTCCTATTTGGAGAACTTACACAATGAATGATCCAGTCGTTATCGTCGGCGCGGCCCGCACACCCATGGGCGCGTTCCAGGGCGATTTTTCCTCCAAGTCCGCCAGCGACCTGGGCGCCGTGGCCATCGCCGCCGCCGTCGAGCGTTCCGGCGTTGACGCCAAGCTGGTCGAACACGTTTACTTCGGCAACTGCCTGATGGCCGGCCAGGGTCAGGCTCCGGCGCGCCAGGCGGCCATCAAGGGCGGCTTGCCCTTGTCCGCCGGCGCGGTGACCCTGTCGAAGATGTGCGGCTCGGCCATGCAAGCGGCGATTTTCGCGCATGACAGCCTGCTCGCGGGCAGCGCCGACATCATCGTCGCCGGCGGCATGGAATCGATGACCAATGCGCCCTACCTGATTCCGAAGGCGCGCGGCGGCTACCGCATCGGCCACGGCATGATGTTCGATCACATGATGTACGACGGCCTGGAAGACGCCTACTCGCGCAACGAGAAAACCGGCGAAGGCCGTTCCATGGGCACCTTTGCCGAAGAATGCGTGGCCAAGTATGCGTTCACGCGCGAAGCGCAGGACGCGTTTGCGATCGCCTCGGTCAAGCGCGCGCAGGAAGCCAACAACGAAGGCTACTTCAAGTGGGAAATCGCGCCTGTGACCGTGACCACGCGCGCGGGCGACTCGGTGATCGACAAGGATGAAGGCCCGGCCAAGGCCAAGCTCGATAAAATCCCGGCCTTGAAGCCGGCCTTCAACAAGGACGGCACCATCACCGCCGCTTCGTCGTCGTCGATCAACGATGGCGCGGCGGCCCTGGTGCTGATGCGCGAATCGAAAGCGCGCGAACTCGGATTGACCCCGATCGCCCGCATCGTCGCTCACTCCACCTTTGCGCAGGAACCGAACCTGTTCACCACCGCCCCGATCGGCGCGCTGCAAAAGCTGTTCGCCAAGACCGGCTGGACACCGGCGGAAGTGGACCTGTACGAGATCAACGAAGCGTTTGCAGCGGTGCCGATGGCGGCGATGCACGAGTTGAACATCCCGCACGACAAGGTCAACATCCACGGCGGCGCGTGTGCGCTGGGCCACCCGATCGGCGCCTCGGGCGCGCGCATCATCGTCACCCTGCTCGGCGCGCTGAAGAAAACCGGCGGCAAGCGCGGCGTGGCCTCGCTGTGCATCGGCGGCGGCGAAGCGACGGCGATGGCGTTTGAGATGATGTAATTGAGCGTTGAGCGGCTCCGTTTAATGCCAACAACCTAAGCTCCGTCGTCCCCGCGAAGGCGGGGACCCAAGTCTGCGCTGGAGCCACTGGCTAAGCGACTAACTTGGGTCCCCGCCTGCGCGGGGACGACGGATATGAGGTTAGCGGCAAAGCTGCATCTATCCGAACCCCGACCAAGAGAATCAATGCCAACAGCACTCATCATCGGCGCCTCGCGCGGCATCGGCCGCGAACTGGTGCGCCAGTACCTGGCCGACGGCTGGCGCGTGATCGCCACCGCCCGCAACAGCGACGACTGCGCTGCCCTCGGCGCAATGGGCGCGCATCCGTACCAGCTCGACGTCACCAGCGCCGACTCCATCGCCGCCCTGGGCTGGAACCTGGACGGCGAACTGCTCGACACCGCCATTCTTAACGCCGGCGTGTACGGCCCGCGCCACGACGGCTTTCCCACCCAGGACGACTTCGACGCCGTCATGCACACCAACGTGCTGGCCGCCCTGCGCCTGCTGCCCGTGATCGCCCCCATGGTGGCCGAGGCGCGCGGCAAGCTGGCCGTGATCTCCTCGCGCATGGCCTCGATGGGCGCGCGCGGCAGCGCCTCCGGCACCCTGTACCGCGCCAGCAAGGCGGCCTTGAATTCGGTGCTGGTCGATACCGGCATCCGCTTCGGCCCCAAGGGCGCGACCTGCGTCGCCTTCCATCCGGGCTGGGTCCAGACCGACATGGGCGGCCCCGGCGCCGACATCACGCCCGAACAAAGCGCGGCCGGCCTGCGCGCCACCCTGGCCGGACTTGACGCCGCCGCCAACGGCGCCTTCCTCAATTACGACGGCACGCCAATTCCCTGGTAAGCCCAACCTAGCGAAACCCATGATACTGACCGAAGAACACCAGATGATCCGCGACGCCCTGCGCACCTTTTCGCAGGAGCGCCTTGCCCCCAACGCCGCGCGCTGGGACAAGGAGCACTACTTTCCCAAGGAAGAACTGAAGGAACTGGCCGCACTGGGCGCCTTTGGCGTGGCGGTGCCCGAAGAACTGGGCGGCGCCGGCCTTGACTACGTGTCGCTGGCGCTGGTGCTCGAAGAAATCGCGGCCGGCGACGGCGGCACCTCGACCATCATCTCGGTCAACAACTGCCCGGTATGCAGCATCGCCATGATGTATGCCAACGACGCGCAAAAAGAACAATGGCTGCGGCCCCTGGCGCAAGGCGCGATGCTGGGCGCGTTCGCGCTGACCGAGCCGCACACCGGCAGCGATGCGTCGGCGCTGCGCACCACCGCCACGCGCGAAGGCGACGAATATGTGTTGAACGGCACCAAGCAGTTCATCACCAGCGGCAAATACGCCGACGTGGCGATCGTCATGGCGGTTACCGACAAGGCGGCCGGCAAGAAGGGCATCAGCGCGTTCTGGGCGCCGACGGCCACCCCCGGCTACATCGTGGCCGGCCTGGAACAGAAGATGGGCCAGCACTCGTCGGACACGGCGCAGATCCTGTTCGAGAACTGCCGCATCCCGGCCGCCAACCTGATTGGCGAAGAAGGCCAGGGCTACAAGATCGCCTTGTCGGGACTCGAGGGCGGACGGATCGGCATTGCCTCGCAGGCGGTCGGCATGGCGCGCGCCGCGTTCGAGGCGGCGCTGGTGTACGCGCGCGAGCGCGAAAGCTTCGGCAAGCCGATTTTCGAGCATCAGTCGGTGCAGTTCAAGCTGTCCGAGATGGCGACCCAGATCGAGGCCGCGCGCCAGTTGATCCGGCACGCGGCGTCGATGAAGGATGCCGGCCTGCCCTGCCTGAAAGAAGCTGCGATGGCCAAGCTGTTCGCGTCCGAAATGGCCGAGCGGGTTTGCTCCGACGCGATCCAGGTGCATGGCGGCTACGGCTACGTGAGCGACTTCCCGGTCGAACGCATCTACCGCGATGTGCGCGTGTGCCAGATCTACGAAGGCACCAGCGACATCCAGAAGATCCTGATCGCGCGGGCGCTGTAAGCATGGCGGGCGAAGCGATCATCCGGCCGGCCGCAAGCGAGGATCTCGATCGCTTCTTCGCCTACCTGAACGACCACTTGCGCGACAACGGCAGCGGCGCCACGGCGCTGTTCATGCCGATGCCGCGCGCCGCCTCGCGCTTTGGCCCCGAACGCGAAACCGCCTTTCGCCATGCGTTCGCCAGCGCCCTCGGGCAGCCCGGGTGGCGCCGCTTGTGGCTGGCGCACGACAGCGAGGGCGCCATCATGGGTCACATCGACCTGCGGGCGCGTCCTGAAGGCGCTTGCGCGCACCGTGCGCTGCTCGGCATGGGCGTGCACCGCGACGCCCGCCAGCAGGGCCTGGGGGCGCGCCTGGTCGCCGTGGCGGCGGCATGGGCGGCCAGCGAGGCGGCACTCGACTGGATCGACCTGGAAGTGCTGTCGGTGAACCTGCCTGCGCGCCAGCTGTACGCACGCTGCGGCTTCGTGCAGACCGGCGAAACGGCCGACATGTTCCGCATCGACGGCGAAGCGCTCGCGTATACCTTCATGTCGCTCGCCCTTCGCTGACATTGCCTGGCCTTACCCGCACAGGGTAAAAATGACAATGTTCCTTGAAAAAGCTGCCGGGAGCATGGCACTATGGGGAACCATTCATTCACCGGTCGATCAAACAGCTTCATCCCTGTTCTCGATTAAAGGAACCCGCCATGCCGATGCCATCCCGCGCGCTGTTGCGCCCCCTTTCCGCCCTGCTCATGTCCCTGTTGCCGCCGCTGGCGGCGCACGCCGAGGAAGCCTGCAAGCTGGCCCTGCCCGACGCGGCCAAGGGCGACGACATGCGCTGGCAAGGGCCATGCAAGGACGGCTATGCGCACGGCGTGGGCGTGATCGAAAAGCACACCAGCGACCTGCAAGCCTGGCGCTACGAAGGCATGGTCGAACAGGGCCGGCCGCACGGCAAAGGCTACCTGATGTACTTCCCCGGCGTTGAATACGATGGCCAGTTCCGCGATGGCCTGCGCGACGGCGCAGGCACCTCGGTCAACCAGTTCGGCGACCGCTACGACGGCCAATGGAAGGCCGGCCAGCGCGAAGGCAAGGGCAAGGTCGTCTTCACGCTCGGCGGACGCTACGAAGGCGATTGGAAGGACGACCACCCGGCCGGTGGCCAGGCGTTCTACGCGAACGGGCGCCAGGTCGGCGCCGCCGCCGTCAGCCAGAGCGCCGATGGCGAGCAGGGCAAAGTGAGCGCGCCGGCGCCGGCGACGCCGCCCAAGGAATACAGCCTCAAGTCGGAACGACCACGCCTGGGCTCGAACATTCCGCACAAGGTCGTCAGCAACGGCTCGGTGCCCTTCAACGCGTCGTACGAGCAAATGAGCGACGCCGAGCGGACCATCGTGCGCAAGTGGTATCCCTTGCTCGACCCGGCCGACGAGCCGCCGTATCCCCTGCTCGGCAATGGTCATGTGCTCGGCGCGATCCAGAAAATCAATGCGCGCGATCCGTCCTACGGCCTGCTGAGCATGATTGTCATGGTCGACAGCGAGGGCAATGCGCAGTCGGTCAATGTGTACGTGACACCGGACGCCAAGCTGTCGGAAATGGCGGGTTTCGTGGCCATGAAAGAGAAATACAAACCGGCCCGTTGCGCGGGCAAACCGTGCGCGATGCCGTTCCCGTACACCATGACCTTTACCCGCACCTGGTTCTGACGGTGGCGACGCAGATGCAGGTGCCGCCAATTCGCCTCAGCCCCGGCTTCATCGCCGATCCGGATGCCCTGTTCGCCGCGCTCAAGACCGGCGTGGCCTGGGACGAGCGCATGAAGGCGCGCAAGACGGCCAGTTTCGGCGTCAGCTATGACTATGCGCAGATCGCCTACGAGGAGGTGCCGATGCCGGCGCTGCTCGAGGCCCTGTGCGCGCGCCTCGAAGGCGAACTCGGTTTCCGGCCGAACAACTGCCTGTTGAACTACTACCCTGACGGCGCCTCGTCGATGGGATTTCATTCCGATCAAACCGCTGGCCTGGCCAATGGCACCGGCGTGGCCATCATTTCGCTCGGCAGCGTGCGCGCGATGGCGTACCGCAGCAAGCTGGACGCCGCGCTGCGGGTCGACTATCCGCTGCCGAACGGCTCGCTGCTGTACATGTCGGGGCAAGTGCAGCAAGACTGGCTGCACGCGATTCCAAAAGACCCGCGCGCCGGGGAACGCATCAGCCTGACATTCCGCGCGATGCGGCGCCAAGGTTCGCCTGGCTGAATCGAAGAGAAAACCGCACTCAATCCGCTACCGCTTTCTCAGGCCGCGAAAGAGCTGCCCGGGCAATCCGTGCGCCAAAGTTCATCTCAAAAAAACAACAGTTTCCTTGTGCCAATTTCATTTCGACATCACAATACTGTCTTTACATCAGTCCGTCCTCCCATCCCCGCAAGACCGGCGCCAAGAATGCCAGCTTGCAGCAACAATCGGAATTAATTACATGAAAATCGGCGCTCTCGTTATCCTCACCGCAACCCTGCTCGTTACCGGTTGCGCATCTGTGGACATGGCCACCAAAGAAGAATCAGCCAAGGCAAAAGAGTTCAATGCACCTAGCGCCAACAACGCCGGCATTTACGTTTACCGCAACAGCATCCTGGGTCAGGCACTGAAAAAAGACATCTGGATCGACGGCAAATGCATCGGCGAAAGCGCACCAAGTGTGTTCTTCTACGCCGAAGTCGAGGGCGGCAAATCGCACAAGATCGATACCGAATCCGAGTTTTCCCCAAATACGCTGGAATTGACGCTCGATACCGGTAAAAACTACTTTATCCGTCAATACATCAAGATGGGCGCCTTGGTCGCTGGAGCGGGCGTTGAGCAAATCGCTGAAGAGCAAGGCAAACTCGACGTTGCAAAACTCGAGTTGGCGAAACAAGGCAAGTGCAGCGCGAAGTAATCACGACAGCCGCGCCCTCTCTAAGAGCCTATCTCAGTAGAGTCAGCGCGGCGCACCCGGCCTGGGCAGCACGCCAATGCGCAGCTGCCCGCCGTTCTTGCCTTCCTCGCCCTCCTGCGGCGGGATGAACATATCGTGCGGATAGACGAACGTCCAGTCCGCATACCTTTCCTTGCTCTTGAATCCACTGTCGTGATCGTCGAAATTGTCGACCTTCATCGGCGCGCGCTGCGACAGCGAATGCACGCCCACGATGCGCCCCTCCACCCGGATCAAACCCCACTCGGCCTTGCCGGTGACCGGGTCCGCGTACACGCGCCGCAGGTGACGCTTGGCGTTGGGAAAGCGCGGGTCCTTGACCAGGTCCTGCAAGGTCAATGGATACATCTGCGGACCGGCGGCGGCGCTGCCGTGATAGCGCGCGATGGCGGCGCGAAATTCGTGGCCGATGAACAGCAGCTCGCGCTCCCGCTCGCGCCGGACCGAGGTTGAATACAGCTCGCTGGCGATGGTGCTGCCGATGCCCATGAAGGCGACCAGCAGCAGGGTCCAGATATAGGCAAAGCCGGCCTCGGTCCTCGACGCTTTCGATTGACGGTTTTTTGAGTCATCGGGAACCCCAAGACCGTCATTCCCGCGAAGGCGGGAACCCCATTTCGTACCGCAGCTACGGGCGGCTCCAGGAAATGGGATTCCCGCCTTCGCGGGAATGACGGCTCTTAAGTCAGCGGCCTTGCCCGCAATCGCGACATCACAGCTGTTCATACGGCACGCCCTCGCGCGTCTTGCCGCGCGCGCCGCTGCGGATGTCGGCCACGCCCGGCTTGTCCGGATCGCTGGAGGCCACCGGCTGCCACGTCACGCTCGATTCGGTGACCGGGTCGACCGGCACCGAGCGAAAATACTTGTGCGTCACCAGCTCGCCCAGCGAGGACGGATAGACGCCCTTGTCGCCATAAAATTTGTCGATCCCGAGGCGCAGCACGTGCAGGTTTTCCTTGAGCGCGACTTCCTTCGACTTGTCGACCGAACCGAAATAGCGCGGCACGGCGATGGTCAGGAGCGTCGCGATGATCGCCATCACCACCAGCAGTTCGACCAGCGTGAATCCACGGCCTTGTCTTCTCATTCTCATTTCCGGCACCTCACCATTGTTTGTGCGGCACGCCGTTCAATCCCACCGCCGCCGAGCGCGAGCTGACGTCGAACACATCCTCGCCCTCGCTCGGGTTATCGGGCGGAGAGGAATACGCGCGCTTGGCCCAGGTATCGGCGGCGCGCGCCTGGTCCGGGGCGGCAAACGGATCGCGCGGCAGGCGCCGCAGAAAATAGATGTTCTTCTTGGCGGGACTGAGCTGGTCGGGCACGCCCTCGACCAGTTCTTCCAGCTTTTTCGGATAACCCGAGTCGCCCGACGCGATCTTGATGCGGCCAAGGTCGGCCGCCTTCTTGTACGCTTCGAGTCCTTCGCGGATCTCGATCAGGGCGCTGCGCAGGCTGCGCTCCTTTTCGCGCTGCACCGCCACCTGCGCCATCGGCACCGCCACCACCGCCAGCGTTCCCATGATCGCCAGCGTGATCATCAGCTCGATGAAAGTGAAGCCGCGCGCCTTCACTGGATCACCTTGCGCGGCGCATCGGCGCCCGGGGGTTTTGCGTTGCCGTTGCCGGTGGCGCTGTCATTGGCGCTGTCGTTGTTTGCCGGCTGCGGCGGCGGGCCATCGTTGCCGGTCATGGCCGACGGCGGCGCTTCCACCGGCTGCGGCTGCGCCTGCGGCTGTCCCGCGGCGGCGCCGCCAGCGCCCCCGCCGCCCGGACCGGGCCCGTAGCCGCCCACATTCGATTCGGTACCGGAATCGAATTGCGCGGTCGTCAGGTCGGGCCGGCGCATCCCGCGCAGGATGCGCGGCGTGATCGACAGCACGATCTCGCTGCGCGAGGTATCGTCCTTGTGGCTGCCGAACAGGCGCTTGAGCACCGGCAGTTCGCCCAGGCCCGGCAGCTTGTCGGCGCTGCGCCGGTCCTCGTCGCTGATCAGGCCCGCCAGCACCTGGGTCTCGCCATCCCTCAGGCGCAGCACCGTGCCGGCGCTGCGCGTGCCGATCTGGTACGCCTGCGTGCCCGACTTGCTGATCACTTCCTTGACCACATTGCTCACTTCCAGATTGATCTTGATCGCCACTTCGTCGTCGAGGTGCACATTCGGCTCGACGTCGAGCTTGAGGCCGACGTCGACATAGTTCACGCTGTCGGAGCTCACGCCGTTGTTGGTGGTGACGGTGATGACCGGCACCCGGTCGCCGATCAGCACCTTGGCCTTTTCCTTGTTGCGCACGCGGATGCGCGGATTGGCCAGGATGTTGCTGTCGCTGTCGACCTGGTTGGCGCTGATGGTGGCGCTGCCGACGGCGAAGTTGATGCGCCCGCGATTGATGCCTCCCAGGTCGGCGAGCGTGAGCGGTTTCAGGGTCTCGCCCACGTTCGCCAGGCTCAGGGTGGCCTTGTCGGGCCAGCGCACGCCCAACTCCATCAGGCGCGTGCGTTTGACTTCCAGCACCTCGACTTCGAGCATCACTTCCGGGTCGGCCATGTCCTGCATGGCGATGATGCGTTCGGCCATGCGGATCATGTCGGGCGTGTCGCGCATCATGATGATGCCGAGGCGGTCGTCGGTAACGATATCCTTGGCCTTGAGCAGGGTCTTGATCGAAAACGAGACTGTCTTGGCGTCGGCATTGGTCAGGTAAAAACTGCGCACCACCAGTTGCTGGTAATCCTTCACCTTTTGCGCCGTGTTCGGATAGATGGTGATGGCGCGCTCGCCCGTCACCGTCTGTTCGAGCTGGTTGGCCGAGAGCAGCATGCGGATCGCTTCTTCCAGGCTGGTATTGCGCACCGAGATGGTGGTGCGGATGGCCGGGTCCACGTCGCGGTCGAACACGAAGTTCAGGCCCGACACCTTGCCCAGGAAGTCGAACACCGAGCGCACCGGCGCGTCGCGAAAGTCCAGGGTCACAGGTTTTTTGTAGGCGGCTGCCAGCTTGCCGCCGCCGGGATTCTTTTTGGCCTGTTCGTCGGCGATACGGCTTTTGAGCGCCAGCGCGTCGCGCTGGTTGGGGCGCTCCTGCAGCACCACGCGCAGCGCTTCGAGGGCCTGCGCCAGGTCGGCTTCGCCGGCGCGCCGCCACGACGCTTCGGCGCCGGCCACCATCTCCTTGTGGCGCTGTTCCTGCGCGCCCGCCTGTACGCCCTGCCGCGCGACCGCGTTGGCGGGGTCGATCGCCAGCACCCGGGCCGAGAGCTTGTCGGCCTCGGAAAAATTGCCCTGGCCGCGCAGCTGGTCGGCGCGCGCATTGAGGGCATTGACGATGCTGGCCTTGCGGTTCAACAGGCCAATCCGGTACTCCGCGTTGCCGGGGTCCTGGCGCACGGCTTCTTCGAGCTTGGCCAGGCCTTGCTCGACTTGTCCCTGCTCGATCAGGGCCTTGCCTTCCTTGAAGGTTTGCGGGCCGGCGCAGGCGGCGAGCGCGGCGGCCAAAGCCAGCATGCGCAAGGTGGTACCAGTCAGTGTGCGATTCAATTCATCTCCCCTACTGCGAGTGTTTGTTTCTTCTGGAGCGGCAGATACGTGAACGTCAGCGTGTCCGTTTCGGCGCTGTCGAAGGTGTAGCTGTCGTCGATCTTGTCGCCCACGTAGGCGACCACGTTGCGTTCCTCGACCTGTAAAAAGTAGGCCTGCTTGCCGTCGTCAAGAAAGCGCCCCAGCAGGCGGATCGGCAGTTCCGGCGCGCCGCCGGCGCTGGCCGCCGCCCTGGCCTGCACCGGCTTGGTGACGGCGCTGTCGGCCGGCCTGGCCGGCGCCGCCTCTGTCACTGGCACCTGCGCCTGCCAGCCCTGGCGCGCAAAGGCGTTGCCCAGTTCTTCGTCCTGCCCGCGCGGGCGAATGTCGAGCGCCGGCGCTTCGCTTTCCTGCGCTGCCGCCCGCACTACCACCAGCGGCGCCGGGGCGATGGTGCGCGCCTGCGCCGGGGCGATCAGGTCGGTATCGTCATCGGGGGCGAAATAGCAGGCCAGCAGCGTCACGCCCAACGCCACCGCCATCGTCATCTTTTTCATCGGCGTCCTCCTTTTGCTGCGGCCTTCCTGACCAGCAGGTTGAAATGCACGCGCGCTTCGACCTCGCCGGTGTCGATCTGCTCGCGCTTGAATGTGACGGAATCGAGGGTCAGGGCCGGCATGTCGCGCAAGGCGCCGACGATGAAGGCCTGCACCCTGGCGTAATCGGCCTTGATCGGCAGCGTGATCTGGTAGCGCATGAACGCGGCGCCGTCTTCGGCCTGCGCCTTGTAATCGGCCTTGGCCAGCACCACGCCATTCTTGGTGGCCACGTCGACCAGTTGCTTGAGCAGGTCGGGAATCGTTTCATGGGCCGGCAGCCAGGCGTAGAAGGCGGCCACGCGGCGCGCGCCGTCCGGCAGCGCCACCCGTTGCTGCGCGGGTTTGGCGGCGCGCGCGGCGGCGATTGACTGCGCCAGCTCGTGCTGGCGCGCTTCGAGGCGCTGCCCCTGCCACGCGCACAGGACGGCGGCGGCCAGCGCGCAGGCGCCGACGGCGGCGCCCCAACCCAGGCGCTCGCCATGGCGGCGCGCTTCCCAGGCGATGCGCGCGGCCAGCATCGAGGGCGCCCCCGCCTGCCGTGCGGCGCTGGCGATTTTCAGTCCTGCCATTGCGCCTCCAGTTGAAAGCGATACGGCCGGTTGGCAGCCGCGCCGTTCAATTCATGCTTGACCAGGTACACGGAGGTGAACAGGGCCTGCTCGTTGAGGTAGGAGACGTAGTTCATCATGTCGCCCGCGGTTTCGGCTTCGGCCGCGATCTTCAGCCCGCCGGCGGCGCTGCCGACCTTCGCGCCGTCTTCCGGCTTGCTGTTCAAGTCCATCCCCAGCAGCGCAACATGGATGTCGGCCGGCGCCTGCACGGTGTTGACCAGGCGCGTCACCGGCAAGTTCAATTGGCGCACGGCGTCGCCGATGATGGCCAGCTGGCGGTCCTGCGCGCGCTGGTCGGCTTCCGACAGGCGCACCTGCGGCGCTTCGCGCGGCGCCAACTGCGCCAGCTGCGCTTCCAGTGCGCCGGCCTGGCGCGCCTGCACCACCCAGTCGACGCCGGCCACGCCAAGGGCCAGCAGGCCGCCGGCCAGCAAGGCCAGGCGCCAGCCCCTCGGCGCTGGCGCCCCCTGCACAAAATTAAGTTGGGTCAGCGCCATGCTTAACACCTCATCATGGCCACGGCGGCGTAGCCGGGCGCCGGGGCCGGCGGCAGCTTGACCATGTCGAAGTGCTCGGGCAGCGCCTGGAGCGCCGGCCGCTCGTCGAGGGTCACCAGCGCCACCTGCGCGATTTCGCCCAGCTCGGGCGCACGCAGGGTCCAGCGCTGCCAGGCTTGCGGCAGTTCGCTTTCCCACGGGCCGCGCAGGGCTTGCGCCTGCACCGCGTGAATGCGGCCGTTGGCGGCGGCGGCCAGCACCAGGCGGCCCGGTTCGACCAGCGCGAAGGCGCGCGGGGCGCTTGAAGCGATGGCGCGCCAGGTGATCGACAGCACCGACTCGATCGCCATGCACGGGTGGCCGCACTCGCGCGCCACCTCTTGCAAGCCTTGCAGGAAGTCGCGTTCGATGGCGCAGGCCAGGCGTGGCTGGCCGTACGGCGCGTCGTCGCACACGATCTCCCAGGTGCGCGCGGCGTCGCCGTAGATGCCGATGAACTGGGCTTGCTGGAAGCGCTGCGCGGAGCCCTGGTGCAGCAGGGCGTCGCTCCACGGGATCATGGCCAGCTGGCACCAGCGCGTGGTGAGGGCGACCGACACCGGCACGCCTTTCAGGGTGACGCCGGCGGTGCGCAGGTAGGCGCCGAAGGCGGCCAGCGCGCCATCCCATTTGCCGTCGGCCTGGTCGAGGGGAATGCGTACTTCGCTGTGGGCGACGATGCGCTTGCCGCTGCGGACCACGGCGGTGAGCAGGTCGGGGGCGAGCGAGACGCACACGGTGCGGCTGGAGAAGAGTTCAGTAAGTGACACGGTTTAGCTCCATCAATGTAGTTTCTCCCTGGCGCACCAGGTCCAGCGCGGCCTCGCGTACCAGGCGGATGCCGGCGCGCGAAGCTTCTTCCTTCATGCGGCTGACCGGCGCGCGGGTGGTGATCATTTCGCGCATGGCGTCGTTGAGCATCAACACTTCGGCCACCGCCTTGCGGCCCTTGTAGCCGGTGCCGCGGCAGTGGCCGCAGCCGGCGCCGGCCTTGAAGCGCCAGCCATGCACCTGTTCAAGCGCCAGGCCGCTGTCGCGCAGTTCGTCCGGATCGGGCGGGACCGGCACCGCGCAGTGTTCGCAGTTCAGGCGCAGCAGGCGCTGCGCCACGATGCCGTTCAGGGCGGCGGCGAAGCTGTAGGCGTCCACGCCCATGTGCAGGAAACGCCCGACCACATCGAACACGTTGTTCGCGTGCAGGGTGGTAAACACCAGGTGCCCGGTCAGCGCGGCCTGCACCGCGATCTGCGCGGTTTCGTCGTCGCGGATTTCGCCGATCATGATCTTGTCGGGGTCGTGCCGCAGAATCGAGCGCAGGCCGCGGGCGAAGGTCAGTCCCTTCTTTTCGTTGACCGGGATTTGCAGCACGCGCGGCAGGCGGTATTCGACCGGGTCTTCGATGGTGACGATCTTGTCGCGCCCCGTGTTGATCTCGGTGATGGCCGCGTACAAGGTGGTGGTCTTGCCCGAGCCGGTCGGCCCGGTCACCAGCAGCATGCCGTGCGGCTTGGCCGCCAGGCGCCGGATCAGCACGATCGCGTCGGCGTTCAGGCCCAGGCTTTCCAGGCGCAGCGACTGGGCCGCCTCGGTCAGGGCGCGCCGGTCCAACAGGCGCAGCACCGCGTCTTCGCCGAAGATATTGGGCATGATCGAGACGCGGAAGTCGATCTCGGCGCCCTTGACGCGCACCTTGAAGCGGCCATCCTGCGGAATGCGGCGTTCGGCGATGTCCAGGTCGGCCATGACCTTGATGCGCGAGATGATCTGTTCGGCCATCTGCAAGCCTTGCACCTGGCCGGCCTGCACCAGCACCCCGTCGACCCGGTATTTGATAATGAGCTTGTCGCCGTCGCATTCGAGGTGGATATCGCTGGCCTGGAACTTGAGCGCATCGTAGATGGTGGAGTTGACCAGCTTGACCACCGGGCTGCTGTCTTCGCTGATACGCAGCAGCGAGATGTCTTCGATGCTCTGGTCCAGGCTCTCGACCTGGTCGGCGTCGCCGCCCATGCCGGCCATGGCTTGCTGCACGTTCTCCTGCTGCGCGAGGTAGGCGGTCAGTTCGTCCGGGTGGGTCAGCGCCACCGAGAAGCCGGCGGGCAGGGCGGCGTCGGCCCATTGCAGGGTATCGTCGGCGAAAGGGTCGCCCACCACCAGCACCGGCGTGCCGGCCGCGCCTTCCATCAGCACGCACTCGCGCTGGGCGCAGTCGGTGTAGGGCATCAGCCCGAAGGCCGGGGTGCCGGCCTGCAGCGCGCCGATGGTCCACAGCGGATAGCAAAACAGCGCGGCCAGTTCGGCCACGAACGCTTCCGGCTCCAGGCCGGTCATCTCTTCGAGCACGACCAGCATGGGCCGGCCCTGGCCTGGCGCGGCCAGGCGCGCCTGCTGCACCAGCGCGGCCGACAGCGGCACGCTCGCTACCTGATTGTGGGGGAAACCGGGCGCGTTCATGACAGGCTCCCGGCCAGTTCGAAGATCGGCATGTACATCAGCACCACCACGCCGCCGATGACCACGCCGATAAGGGTCATGAGCAGCGGTTCGAGCAGGCGCGAGGCCCAGTCGACCCAGCGCGCAAATTCTTCATCGTGAAAACGGGCCGAGCGTTCCAGCATGTCGCCCAGGCGGCCGGTGTTTTCGCCGACCTTGAGCAAGGATTGCGCGACCGGCGTGGCCAGCTGGTTCTGTTCCAGCGCGCAGGAAAACGGCATGCCTTCCTGCACTGCGCGGCGCGCCGCGTCGAGCTGCTGTTGCTGGCCGGGCAGGAGCATGGCCGAGACCATCGCCAGCCCTTTCGATAAGGGAATGCCGGCGTGCAGCAGCAAGCTCAAGGCGCGATACAAGCGCGCCAGGCGAAATTCGGCCGCGCGCGCGGACAGCACCGGCAGGCGCAGCAGCGCAAGGACCAGGCGCTGGCGGATCGCCGGGTGGCCGAGGGCGAACACGATGGCCCCGACCAGCGCGGCCAGCGCACCGAGGAACAGGAAGGGATGGGCCGACATGAGCTGGCCGAAGCCGAGCATCATTTTCGAGGCCCAGGGAATGTCGCGCCCCGAGGTTTCGTACACCACGCTGAATTTGGGCACCACGTAGCCGAGCAGGAACAGGGTGACCAGGCTGCCGACCACCAGCAGCATGACCGGATAGATGGCGGCCGAGACCAGCTTCTTGCGGATCGCTTCGAACTGCAACTGATAGGCGACAAAACGGCCGAGGGCTTCGGGCAGGTTGCCGGAGCGCTCGGCCGCGTGGACGGTGGCGACGTAGATTTCGGGGAAGATGGCGGGAAAATCGTTCAAGGTATCCGACAAGCTCTTGCCCTGTTGTAGGGTTTGCAAGATGGCGCCGATGGTGGCGCGGGTGCCGGGCTGGGTTTCCTTGTTGTGCAAGGTGGCGATGGCTTCGGTGAGGTTGAGCCCCGCTTCGAGCAGGGCCAGCAACTCCTGGCTGAACTGCATGAGGGGAAACGCTTGCTTGCGGCGCGGCTCGCTTGGCGCCTGCGGGCGCTCGATGGCGAGCACGCGCCAGCCCTTGCGCGCGGCGATGCGGATGGCATCGGCTTCGCTGGGGGCATCGATGGCGATATGCTGGCGGCTGCCTGCTGCGGCAGCGGCCTGGACCTGGAGTTGAAACTGCATGGTTAACCCTTTGTACTAATTGACTCCCTGCATCACACTTCGGCCTGGTTATCCAGGTGACATCACGCCTCCATAAATGAAAAATAGCCCCGGCCGAAGCCGGAGCTGAAAAAAGAGGACGGACAGCCAGCCATCCTCTTGTGGGGTCACCCGGTTATTGCGTTACCAGACTCACTTTGTCGACCACGAACGAGGTTTGCAGCGACGAATCTTCACGCGCGGCGAACGACAGGGTCACGGTCTGGCCCTTGTACGGCAGCAGGTTGAAGGTACGCACCTGGTAGCCCGACGCCTTGGTCAGATTGGTGTAGGTACCCAGGGTGGCGAGCACGCTGCCGGAGGCATTCTTGACCGTGACGGTCAGGCGGTCGTAGGCCACGTTTTCGGTTTCCGCGGTATCGATGTGCAGCGCGAAGCTGAGCGAGGCCGTGGTGGCGGTCGATGGAATGTCGACTTTCTGGGTCAGCGTTTCGCTGGTCGTGGTGCCGTTGCCACCCAGCCATGCGAAACGCGTGCCTTCGTAGGCCGACTGGCCGCTGAAGGAGCCGATAGCGCCGGTGCTGCCGGCCCAGCCGGTGGTGCCGCTCTCGAAACCGCCGTTGACGACGCGTTCGGTGCCGTTGCCGCCGCCGCCGCCCACCGTCAGGGTGGCGTTGGAGCTGGTGGCCGTGGTCGGGCTGTTGGCCGAATCGGTCACTTTCACGCTGAACACGGCGCCGCTGTCGGTGGTTTGCGCGGTCAGGCTGTAGGTGGCCGAGGTGGCGCCGGCAATGGCCGTGCCGTTACGCAGCCACTGATACTTGTACGGCGCGGTGCCGCCGGTGGCCACGACCGAGAAGGTTGCGGTGGAACCGGCTTGCACGGTCACGCTCGCTGGCTGCGAGCTGATCGACACGCCGCCGCCCGGGGTACCGCCTTCGTCGACGTCGGCGCCGACGTTAATTGCCGCGTAAGCACGGGTGACGGCGACCGCTTCCTTGCTGCCCACGCCATACAGTTCGTTGGCGGCGGCGATGACCTTGTTGCGCGCGTCGGCGTAGTTGGTCGAGGCGGTGAACTTGGTGGTGGCGGCCTTGAACCAGATGCGGAAGGCTTTGTCGCTACCGATGCCGGTCATTGCGGCCGGGCTCTTGACCAGGTACTGGCTGTAGTAATTGGACGAGGAGCTGGCGTTCGAACCTTGCGACAGGAAATAGAACATGCGGTTGTTCGGGCCGCTGCTGTAGTGGACGTCCAGGTTCTTGATGGTGCTGCTCCAGGCGTTCGGGCTGGAACCGTCCAGGCTAGGCTTGTACAGATAGCGCAGCGGATTGCCGGACTTGGCGATTTCCTTGCCCATCGACCAGTCATTGCCGGTGTTCGGAATCACCGTGCCGGTGCCGCCGGCGCGCGCATAGGCTTCCACCATTTCACCGGTGATGTCCGAGCTCGATTCGTTCAGGCCGCCCGATTCGCCGGCGTAGGTCAGGTCCGAGGTGGCGTTGGTGACGCCGTGGCCCATTTCGTGGCCGATCACGTCGATCGAACCGAGGCTGTAGAAGCCGCTGCCGCCGTCGCCGATGAACATGCACTTGCAGCCATCGCTGTAGTAGGCGTTGTCATAGTTGGTGTTGACGTGGGCGGCGATGTAGGTCGAGGTGTTGTTGCCGTCCAGGGATTGCCAGCCGAGCACGTTTTTCAAGGTGTCGTAGGTGTTCATCAGGCCCCACATGGCGTTCACCGCCGCGGTCTGGCCGTTGGCGTTGGTGGTGCTGCCGCCGTTGTATTGCAAGCCGTCACCCCAGCTATTGGTGCTGTTGGTGTAGACCTGGCCGGCGCTGGTGCCATGGTTGGCGTTGGTGATCGCCATCATGCCGTAGGTGCCGCCGGTGCCGCGCGACGGATCCTTGAGCGTGTAGGTGCCGCCGGACTCGCTGGTGTTGAGCGGCACGGTGCCGTTGTACTGGCTCTTGCCGGTGCCGGCCACGGTTTGCAGCGCGCGCCATTGTTTCAGCACGCTGCCGTCGGCGGCGCTGATGATGGTGTCGTAGAAGACCGGATTGATGCCTTCCATCATGCGCGTCTTGACCAGGTAGGCCAGCGCGTAGTCGCTCACTTCCTCGACCAGGTCGAGCGCGTTGAGCTGGGCTTCGGACTTGTTCAGGGCGCCGGGAGCGCGCTTGGTGGTCACCACCGGATAGATGATCAGCTCGGCGCTCGGCGGGGTCTGGTGCACCGCGTTCGGCGACACTTTTTTGACCACCAGGTCGATCGCGGCGGCGCTCTGGATTTGCGGCAGCACGTTAAAGCCGGCGGTGCGCGCGCGCAGGGCGGCATTGCCGCCGCTACCCTGGCCCAGGCCCGAGCGGCGGTCCGAAATCGACTCGCTGATGATATCGCCGTTATCGTTGGTCACCACCACCGATTCCGACTGAAACACCCGCACCCCTTTGTAGGTGTGGGCGGCGCGGCTGATGCGGGTGCCGATCACGCCGGGATGCTGGACCGTGATGGAGAAACCGTGGTCGGCGTCGAGGCCGTGGGTGGCGCGCGTGGCGGCCAGCTTGGCAACCAGGGCCTGGCCCTGTTGCGGCGAACTCAGGGCGGTCGGACCGGCCATGATCGGGGCGTTGGCAAGGGCTTGGCCAACCATCATCAGAGGCAGTGCAGCAATCGTAGCAGCGAGCAAAGTTTTGCGGAAGTTCATTATTTCTCCATTGGTAGTTCAGTGATTGAATGAGATGAAACTGCTGGCCACAATGCTGTGGCGGCCGCCCGAGCGCGCCGATGAGTTGGTCCGGTGAACGCGAGAGAATCCACACTATTCCTGTTCCTTAAGCCAAGTCAAAAAAATGGGTGATTTGGTCGTATGCACACCAAATGTTCAGTTTTAGACATTCTTTTCGAGAAACTGAACGGTATACAAGGCAAATTGCCTGAAGAATGTTTTGTTGACATAGATCAATGTGAGGCATTTTTCCCACATCGCAGGCAATTAGATGCCGTACTCTAAGACGTGCGGAAATGTAACAATTCACGTGGAAAACGAACTCAATTCGATTGCGTTAGAGCGGGGATGCGGTCTACACTCGTTCTCAGTTGCCGGGAAAAACTCTCAGGCGACATGGATTAAAGCGCACGGGGCACACTCCGGATAAAGCGCAATCAGTTAACGGGAAAATCATGACGTCACACTTCAGCTATGCATGGGCATGTTTGTCTCCTCCCCCGGTGCTATTGCCCAAGCCCGATCCCCAGAGAACCCAGCCGACCTGAACGACTTGCCAATGGTGCACGTGCAGCAGGAGATTGCGGCAATGAGCAGTGCCCAGTAGGACAGTCGAAAAGAACCAATTCACGGTAACAGAGCGACAATCATGCGCACGCAGCGACAGGGCCGGCCCCTTGCATGTCGCGCGCGCGGATGGGCGGCGGCTACCCAATGAGGACCGGAGAGAGATGCTTTCGATCGCGACCAAAGTTGAGCAAATAGTGTCGGAATCGGCGTTCCTGACGGAAGGGATATCGCTCGGGCTGATCAACCTGTCGGAGCTGGCGCGCCAGTTGCGGCCCCAGCTCGAATCGGATCTGTGGAAGCCGGTGGGGCAGGCGGCGGTGGTGATGGCGCTGCGGCGCCTGTCCGAGCGCCTGCCGCAGGCGGCCCCGTCGCCGCCGATCGTCATCTCGCCGCGCACCAGCGAACTGACCACGCGCACCGACCTGACCCTGGTGACTTACCGGCTGTCGGACAACAGCAACGAATGCCAGCGCGAACTGCTGGCCCTGGCCGAGCGCCATCCGGGCAGTTTCGTCTCGGTCACGCGCGGGGTGCACGAAATTCTGGTGGTATGCAGCCGGCCGCTGATCCATATGGTCGAATCGGCCTTTGCCAGCGAGCGCCATATTGCGCGGATAGAAAACCTGACCGCGCTGACCCTGCGCCTCAATCCCGACGCGCTGAAAACGCCGGGCATTTACCACGGCGTGCTGAAAAAATTGGCGTGGAACAAGATCAACGTCGTCACCATGATGTGCACGTTTTCCGAGCTGACCGTCCTGCTCGAGCAACCGCAGACCGGGCCGGCGTTTTCGGTGCTGTCGCAGATCGTGTCGCACTGAGCAACAGCTGGTGTCAGACCTGACACCGGGGTGGGGTTGTCAGGAAACGGCGGGCTCGAGCAGGGTGACGGTCTGGCGCGCGGTGTCGAGGCGGGCCATCACGCCCAGCGGCAGGGTGAACTGGTGACGGATGTGGCCGAAGGAGTAGCCGCTCACGGCCGGGATCACCAGCGGTTTCAAGTGCTGGTCGAGGGTTTCATCCAGGCTTAACGAGGGTTCTTCATCTTCCGGCCCGCAGCGGTCGCAAATGCCGATCATCACCGCCGCCGCGTTGCGCAAGCCGAGCGTCAGGTCGAGCTGGGTCAGCCAGCGGTCGATCCGGTAGGGCGCTTCATTCACTTCTTCCAGGAACAAAATTGCTTTGCGGAAGTCCGCAGCATATGGCGTGCCCATCAGCGCGCTGACCAGGCTCAGGTTGCCGCCGATGAGCGGACCGGTGGCCTGGCCGGCAGTCACCGTGCGCAGGGCGAAATGCGGCTCGAGCAGCGCGCGCCGGCTGTTCTCGAGCGCCATCGGAATCGTGTAGCTGTCCTGCGGATGCATCAGCACGGCCAGCATGTGCTCCACCGCGTAGTCGGACGCGCCGGAGAGGGCCACCGGCCCGTGGAAGGTCACCAGCCGCGATTGCTTGAGGATGGCCAGTTGCAGCGCGCTGATGTCGGAATACCCGAGCAGGACCTTGGGATGGGCGCGGATCAGCGCGTAATCGATGTGCGCGAGCAAGGAAATGCAGCCGGAACCGCCGCGCACGCACCAGAGCGCCTTAACCTCGCGGTCGCTGAACATGGCGTGCAGGTCGTCGACGCGCTGTTGCACCGCGCCGGCGTAGCCGCCGTGCACGGCGCGCAGGTTCTTGGCCAGCCTGGCGCGGAAACCCAGCGCTTCGATGCGCGCCACCGCGTAGGCGATGGCTTCGTCATTGATGCGCCCGCCAGGAGCCACCAGGCCGATCAGGTCGCCGGCGCGCAGGCGGGGAGGTTTGAGCAAGGTTCGCGGCATCGGTCGTGGCGCACTGTGGGATGTGGATGGCAGCAACACTGCGCCGGCCGCCAGGCCCGCAAACGCGCGCCGGCTGATCTTGTCGCTAGGGGGCATGCATGCTTTCAACTTTCAATGTTCAACTCTCAACTTTCAAGCATGCGACCGGCGCGCAGCCCCCCGCCCGGACCATCACAGGAATTTGTAATTGGCCATCAGGGTCAGCGAACGCCCGCGCGGGTCGGCTACGCGTGGTTCCCACGAGCTGCCGGCTCCGGTATTGCCGTCGTAGGTGATGGCGAATGGCGGATCCTCGTCGAACAGGTTTTTGATCCCGACCGTCAAGCTCAGGTTTTTCACACCAGTGTAGCTCAGGCTGGCATGAAAGATCGAGTACGCGTCCACTTTCGGCTGGTAATTGGACGGCACGATGCGTCCGCTGGCCACGCCCGGCAGCACCTGGTCGGTGTAGCCGCTGCGATACACGTTCTGCAACATGGCACTCCACGGCCCTTGGGCGAAGGTGACGTAGGCGGTGTGCTTCCACTTCAGGCCGAGGTCGCCCGTGAAGCTGAACACGCCGACTTCATCCTTGCTGTAGGGCGCTGTTTCCAAAGGCTTACTCTTTTTCTTGAGCAAGTAAGAACCATCCACGCCGGCCGCCCAGTTGCCGGCCCACAGCTTGCCATTGCTGCGGGCGCCGACTTCGATGCCGCGCGTAATCGCCGCGCCCGTGTTGAGCCAGCGCCGGTCGATCGCGACCAGGTTGCCAGCGGCGTCGCGCGCGAACTGGTCCTTGAACAGATCGTAGTTGGCCAGCATGACCGGCAGGTCGACTTCCTTGATGGTCTCGAAGCGCCGCACTTCCCAGATGTCCATGTTCGCCGAGAAGCGCGCGGACGGCTCGAACACCACGCCAACGGTGCCCTGCTTGGAGGTTTCCGGCCCCAGGTTGGCCTTGCCGCCAGTGAAGATGACCGGGCCGATCGATTCGCAGCCGGGCCGGGTGGTGTCGACCCTGCCGCTGGCGCACTTGCCCGGATCGACCAGGTCCTTGCCGGTGTAGGTCGATTCGGTGATGCCGTTGAATAACTGGTTGAACGAGGGCGCGCGGAAACCCTCGTTGTAGGAACCACGGAACAGCCATTGCGTGGTCGGCTGGTAACGGAACGACACTTTGGGATTAAGCGTGTTGCCGAAGCCCGAATAATGATCCTGGCGGGCCGCCACGGTGATGTCGAGTTCCTTGGTGACCGGCACCAGCACCTCGGCGTAGAAGGCGCGGATGTCGCGGCTCACTTGCGGCAAGACATTGACGTCGTCGAAAGGCGCGTTGAGGATGGCGCGCCGCTCGGCGATGTTGCGCAGGTCGCCGTTGAATTTGTATTCTTCCTTGCGGATATCGGTCCCCACGGCGGCCATGATCGGGCCGGCCGGCAGGGTGAACACCTCGCCCGAGAGCGAAGCGTCGAAGGCGGTCAGGGTGGTCTTGCCGCCGTACAGCACGACGCCGGCGGCCGACGCGTTGCGGATCAGGTCGAGCGCCTGTTGCGACTGCTTCTCGCCGGCTTTCAGGAAGGGGTTGATCAGCCCGCTGCCGAGCGCGGCCGCCAGCGGGGCGGTGTAGCTGTAGCCATTGCCCAGGGTCGATTCGGACTCGCTGGTGGCGCGCGCGGCGCCGACCTTGTAGTCAAACTTGCCGATCTGGCCGTCCGCGCCCAGTTGCAGGCGGCCGGCTTTGCTTTCGGTGGCGATTTCGCGGTCGCCGCATTCCATGCAGCGCCAGCGGTAGGCGATCGGCAAGCCGCGGTTCGCTTCGATCGAGGGGAACTCGGCCACCAGCGCGTTGAACACTTCGTTATAGGCCGCGCCGGTGCTCGGATAAAACGAGCTGGCCGGGAAGGTGGGCGCGTTCGGCGAGACCTGGTTCGGCGAAAAACGCTTGGCGACTTCGGTTTTGGCGCCGACCAGTTCGGCAAAAAACTCGTGCCCGCCACGGCGCATGGTGGCGCGCGTGACGAAGTTGCTGTTCTTGACGGGCTGCTGCAACACGGCCGCGCGGCCGGTATCCCAGGCGCAGCCGAGGCCGCCAGACGGCGTGTCCCACAGCTTGTCGGCGTAGGCGCCCATGCCGTCGATCGATTCGCAGCCGGCGCCGCCCGGCAACGCCAGCAGGCTCACGCCGTTATAGGCTTGATTGGTGCCGCGCCGCACCGGTCCGGTGTTGCTGCCGCGGCTGAAGATGGTGTTGCCGAGGCTGGTGGCGAAGACGTTGGCGAAGGGCGTGCCGCGCGTATCGACCGAGACGCCACGGTCGGGCTGGAAGGTGTTCACAAAACCGCGCTGGTTGCCGCGCAAGGCCTTGTTTTCGCCGGTGGACAAGGCGAACAGCAGATTGAAGCCCTGTTCCTGCAAGTCGCCGAAGCCGCCCGTGACCTGGTAGCGGGCAATGTTGCCGCCGCCCGCTTCGGTCACGTCGGTGAACGCCTGCGCTTCCAGGCCCTTGTAGTTTTTCTTGAGGATGAAGTTGATCACGCCGCCGATGGCGTCGGTGCCGTAGATGGCCGAGGCCCCGTCTTTCAGCACTTCGACCCGGTCGACCGCCGCGAAGGGAATCGAATTGAGGTCGACCGCCGAGCCTTTCATGCCGTGCGTGGCGACCCTGCGCCCGTTGAGCAGCACCAGGGTGCTGTCGGCGCCTTGGCCGCGCAGGTTGGCCGAGGACGCGCCGTTGTTGCCGCGCTGCGAGCCGGAGGTGACGTCGGCGTTGCTGGCGAGGTTGTCGGAACCGTTGCCGTTGATGTTCAGGGTGGCGATCAGTTGCTCGGCGTTGACGATGCCCTGGGCTTCGATTTGCTTGCGCGAAATCACCTCGACCGGCAGGGCGCCTTCGCGGGCGATGCGCTTGATGCTGCTGCCGGTGATTTCGACGCGCGCCATGGGCTGGTCGGCCGCCTGCGCGGCGGCGCCGCCGGCGACGCACATCAGGGCAATCGCTTGCGCTAGCTTGCTTGACTTCACGGTTTCTCCTTGGGTTTTCTTGGTCGCTACGGGCACGAATACCGTTAACCTAAGCTCCGTCATTCCCGCGAAGGCGGGAATGACGGAGCTGGCGTGCACACATTATTATTCTTGGCAAGACGTCATGAATCGAACGAGCCTACGCGCTGCGCCGTGGACCAGCCAATGAAATTTCCTGAAGCAACCATAACTTCATGGAATGGCTGGTGCCGGTATTCACCTTGCATTACCGGGCCATTTTACTGGCGCGCCGGCGCTGTTCCGGATCAATGTCGAGGTAGCGCCACGTGGTGAATTCGACAGGGTGGCGCTTGTAGTTTTTTAACCACGGATGTTGCAGGTCGGCAGAGAGCGGGTGGCTCAGCGGCACCCACGGGTTGTAGGCGTGGATTAATTGATTCATCTCGCCATAGAGTTTCTGGCGCGCCGGCGAGTCGCCCAGCAGGCGCGCCTGTTCGTAGCGCTCGTTATAGGCCGGCAAGTTGAAGCGCGCATAGTTGGCGCGGCCACGGTTGGCGCCGTAAAGCAGTTGATAAAAATTGTCGCCATCGGGGAAATCGGCGATCCAGTTGCTCTCGAACATTTGCACCTTGCCGAGGCGCGAGGCTTTGATGATTTCTGTCTTCTTGTCGGTCCGGAACACCACGCGCAGGCCGATGGCGTTCAGGTTCTTGCGCCACAGCTCGTCGCGCAGGCGCCCGCCGACAGTCGCTTCGCTGTGCATGGTCAGTGTGAAAGACCGCCCGTCGGGGCCGCGCCGGAAGCCGTCCGGATCGCGCTGGCGGTAGCCGAAGCGCTCCAGCAGCGCCTGCGCCAGCGCCTTGTTGTACGGCACCGGCGTGCGGTAGGCCGGATCGTAGCCGAGCACGTTCGGCGGCAAGGGCGACTCGGCGCGCAGGGCGAAGCCTTTCTTGAGCAGGCCGATGTCTTCCGCGCTGTCGTAGCTGAGCGCAATCGCGCGGCGCAGGGCGACCTTGTCCTTGCCGTAGCCGCCCAGCAGCGGGTCTTCCATGTTCATCCACATATAATAAGTCTGCAACACCGGAAAGCGGCTGAGGACGATGCCGCGCGCGGCCAGTTCCGGTTTCAGGCGGCCGTCGCGGATCACCATGTCGGTCAGCGATTCGGGCACCTGCTCCAGGTAATCGTATTCGCCGCTCAGGAATCCCAGCATCCGTCCCTGGAATTCCTCGGCGATGCGCACCTCGACCTTGTCGAGCAAGGGCAGGCGCTGCCCGTGCCGGGTAAGGCCCCAGTCGCGGTTGGCCAGCAGCACGATCTTGTCGCTGCGCTTCCACTCGCCCAGGCGAAACGGGCCGCTGCCGACCGGATGGTTGCCGGCCTGGCCCGGATAGGCCTCGATCACCTCGCGCGCCACCGCGCCGGATGCCGGCATCGCCAGGTAAAACAGGAAATTCTTGTCGGGGGCGGACAGGGTGATGCGCAGGGTGTGGCGGTCCACGGCCTGCAAGCCGGCAATCCCGGTGGCGTCGCTGAACGCGCCCTTGAGCGCGGCGTCGCCCTTGAGCTTGCCTTCGAACAGGAACAGCCAGGGCGACTTGAGGGCGGGGTCGTACAGGCGCTTGAGGCTGTAAACATAGTCGGCGGCCGTGACTTCGCGGCGCTGGCCCTTGAAGGCCGGGTCGGCGCCGAACAGCATGCCGGGACGCAGGCGGAAGGTGTACACCAGGCCGTCCGCGCTCACCTCGGGCAGCGCAAGCGCGGCATTGCCGCCCAGGGCCACCGGCCGGGCCGCGTAGTCGTAGCGCAGCAGCGGGTCGAACAGGTTTTCAAGCAGGCTCAGGGTGGCGATGTCGGACGCCACCGCCGGGTCGAGCCCGGTTTCGCTGGTGGTCAGCAGGGTATGCAGGACTTTCTCGGCCGCATGCGCGGGCGTGCCGAGCAGCAGCAGGGCTGCAACGCTGGAAGCTATCAGGCGGCGAATCGTCATGGCAAGTCCTCGTGGTCGGTGCGTATGATAGGCCAAGGCGATGCCTGCCGGCTTTTTACATAGCCAAGCTGCATGGTTTGCTTAATTCGCGGTAACCTGCGCCTATACTCTCGCTGCAACACCGGCTCCCTAACGCGAAACGATGACGACATGGCATTAAATTACATCTGGTCCGGCTTTTTCCTGGTCGGCTTCCTGGCGGCGCTGGCGCAGTGGATTTTCCTCGGCGATACCGAAATTTTCAAGAAGATCGTCGACGGTACCTTCGAATCGGCCAAGATGGCGGTGATGGATATTGCCCTGCCCTTGGCCGGGGTGATGACCTTGTGGCTCGGCATCATGAACATCGGCGAAAAAGCTGGCGCCATCGGCTGGCTGGCCAAAGTCATCTCGCCCTTCTTCTCGCGCATCTTTCCCGATGTGCCGAAAGACCACCCGGCCACCGGCCACATGGTGATGAATTTTTCCGCCAACCTGCTCGGGCTCGACAACGCCGCCACGCCGTTCGGCCTGAAGGCCATGGAAAGTTTGCAAACGCTAAATCCCGACAAGGATACGGCCAGCAACGCCCAGATCATGTTCCTGGTGCTGCACACCTCCGGGCTGACGCTCATTCCGCTGGCCATCATGGCCCAGCGCGCGATTCTCGGCGCCAAGGACCCATCCGATATCTTTATTCCCTGCATGATCGCGACCTATGTGGCGACCTTGACCGGCATCATCGTGGTGTCGATCAAGCAGCGCATCAACCTGCTCAACCGCGTCGTGATCGGCTGGCTGGGCGGGATGACGGCCGCCATCTGCGCGCTGATCTTCTTTTTCACCAACTACCTGACCAAGCCGGAAATCGAACTGGTCTCGCGCGTGTCGAGCAACCTGATTTTGTTCTCGATCATCATCATCTTCATCCTCGGCGCCATGCGCAAGCAGGTCAATGTGTACGACGCCTTTATCGAAGGCGCCAAGGGCGGCATCCAGACCTCGCTGACCATCATTCCCTACCTGGTGGGGATGCTGGTGGCGATCAGCGTGATCCGCAATTCGGGCGTGCTCGGCTTTGTGGTGCGCGGGCTGGAATGGATTTTCATCAACCTCGGCATGCCGACCGAATTCACCCCGGCGCTGCCGACCGCGCTGATGAAGCCGCTCTCGGGCAGCGGATCGAAAGCGATGATGATCGACGCCATGACCACCTACGGCGTCGATTCCTTCGTCGGGCGCCTGGCCTGCATCTTCCAGGGTTCGGCCGACACCACCTTCTACATCGTGGCGCTGTATTTCGGCTCGGTGGGCATCCGCAAGACGCGCTATGCGATTTCGTGTGGCCTGATTGCCGACTTTGCCGGCATCGTCACGGCCATCTTTGTCGCTTACCTGTTCTTCGGCTAGTTATCAGACTTATGAGAATCAAGATGCTCCGTCCACTCGCCTTTGCCGTCCTGCTGGCGTTCACCCAAGCGGCCAGCGCCCAATTGCCGGCGCCGGTCAGCCAGTTGCTGTTTGATGCCAACATTCCGGAAGACGCCATGAGCGCGCTGGTGCTGCGCGGCGACACGACGCTGCTGTCGCACCTGGCCGAGCGTCCGCTCAATCCGGCCTCGACCATGAAGCTGGTGACCACCATGGTCGCGCTCGACCAGCTGGGGCCGGCGTTTCGCGGCCGTACCGAACTGCGCAGCGGCGCCAGCCTCAGCGGCGACGTGCTGCGCGGCGACCTGGTGCTGCGCGGCGGCGCCGACGCCGATTTTAGCGGCGACGTGCTCGAACGCATGCTGCAAGCGCTGCGCAACCAGGGCATCCGCAAGATCGACGGCCGCCTGGTGCTCGACCGCCAGCTGTTCAATCCGGCCAGGGCCGACATCGGTGCGCCGCAGTTCGACGAATCGCCCGAGGCCTACACCAACGTGATTCCCGACGCCTTGATGGTCAACAAGAACATGCTCGAACTCGACCTGCGCTCGAGCGCAGGCGCGGTGGCGGTGGCGGCGACTCCGGCGCTCGAGGGTGTGACGGTGAGCTCGGCCATGACCCTGGTCGACGCCGACTGCGGCAGCTGGGCCAACGGCTGGAAGCAGCCTGACGTGCAGCGCGACCGGCTTGGCAAGATCACGGTCGTTCTCAAGGGAAGTTTTCCGAAACACTGCGCCAAGTCCTACCGGGTCAACGTGCTCGACCGCCAGGATTACCTCGACCGCCTGCTGCGCGCCACCTGGCATCGCCTCGGCGGGGTGCTGGTGGGCGACACGGTCGAAGCGGCCAGCCCGCCGGCCACGCGCCTGCTGGCCGAGCACGTCTCGCGCACCCTGCCCGAGATCGTGCGCGACTACAACAAGAGCTCCGACAACACCCTGGCGCGCACCGTGTTCCTGACCCTGGGCAGCCTGGAAGCCGATCCGGTGGTGGGCAGCCGCGCGCTGGCCACCATTCCCGGCGAAAGCACGGTGGCGCGCGCCGACCGTACCGTACGCGACTGGATGCGCGCGCGCGGCATCGACGATGCCGGGCTGGTGCTGGAAAACGGCTCGGGCCTGTCGCGCATCGAACGCATCAGCGCGGTGCAGATGGGCGGCGTGCTGCAGGCGGGACTGCGCAGTAACTGGTCGCCGGAATTTGTCAGCAGCCTGCCGATCGCGGCGGTGGACGGCACCCTGCGCCGGCGCCTGGCCGACAGCCCGGCGGCCCAGCGCGCGCGCCTGAAAACCGGCACCTTGCGCAATGTGGTGGCGGTGGCCGGGTATGTGCCCGATGCCGGCGGACAGCAATGCGTGGTGGTGGCCATGATCAACAGCGAGTTGATCGGAAACGGCAAGGGCCGCGCCGTGCTCGACGCGCTGGTCGACTGGGTGGCGCGCTCGGGAGCGGCCAATTAAACCGCAAGACGCCCTGTTCAGGCTCTCGCCCACGCCGCTGGTGCCGCTCGAACTGATGCGCGCCGCGCTGCGCCTGTTCTACACCAGTTTCACGCGCGCGCTGCCGTATGCCCTGGCGCCGGTGGTGCTGCTGTTCGCGCTGGCCGGGTCCGGCTTCCTTCTGGGCCAGACCGAGTATCTCGGCCAGGCCTGGGCCTTGTACCTGATCGGCGCTTTCCTGGTGCTGTGCCCGGCGCTGATGGCACCGCTGGTGGTGCAGGTACATGCCAGCGCGCATGCGCGATCGGTGAGCGCGGGCGAGGCGCTGCGGCGCGGCCTGCGCTGCTTCCTGCCGTGCCTGGCGGGGGCGGCGCTGTTCATGCTGGCGGTCGGGATCGGCTCGCTCATGTTCATCGTGCCCGGCACGTATTTGTTTATCGCGCTGGCATTCTGGTGGATCGCGCTGGTCGTCGACGGGCTGCCGGTACTCAAGGCCCTGATGAGCAGCCTGCGCCTGGTGCGCGGCCACTGGTGGCATGTGGCGTTCGGATTCAGCTATGTCTATCCGGTGGTGTTTTGCGTCAATGCCTTCGACGTCAACATGGTGTCGCTGTCGAACCAGGTTGTGGAAGCGGTGGTGGCCACGGTGATCGCCGTCGTGCTGTGCGCG
The DNA here is from genome assembly GCF_011682065.1 of Massilia rubra. Lineage (GTDB taxonomy): Bacteria > Pseudomonadota > Gammaproteobacteria > Burkholderiales > Burkholderiaceae_D > Telluria_A > Telluria_A rubra. Next base: position 274,130 of record NZ_VUYU01000003.1, read on the forward strand.
CTGGTGCCGATGTTTGTGTCGGCCAATATGGTGGTGATTTACCATGACCTGACTTTGCGCCGCCAGCGCGCCAAGGCGGGCTGAAGATTGAGCCGAGATTCTGAACTCTGGACTGATACTGTGAAATTTGAGCCGATATCTCGAGCATTTGGGCCGATATCGAAATTTTGAGCCGATACTGGGATTTTGAGCCAATATTCCTGATATTTGAGCCGATTTAGCCAAATTTGAGCCGATACAAAGTAAATGTGAGCCGATTTTGGCGGATCTGGCCTGAATTTAGGTAGAATCGGCCCATAGATCGGCCCATGATCGGCCCAAAATGTTAAGTAAAGACCACCTGACACCCGAAGCTCTACTGCAAGCCTTTGGCGACATTGCCACGGCTGGGAACGAGTTCGTCTCGTCTTCCCAGCTAGTCAACGCGACTGGCTCAAGCAGGTCTACGGTGAAGAGAATGCTGTCGCGGTTGGCATCAGCCGGCAAGGTCGAGGTAACGAGCAGGGGCCGCGCAACGCGATATCGCTTGCTGACAAGCGATGCTACTGTTGTCCCTCAACCGACAGCAACAGCCACGCCCACCAGCGCCATCTCCACCGACGAGGGACCCCGCTGGAGCGCCGCCAGCCTGCAGCTCCGGCAACAACTGACACGGCCTGTGGCGGCCCGCACCCCCGTCACGTATCACCGGGAATTTGTCGACAACTACAAGCCCAACGACACTTTCTTGCTGTCTCCTGAACTCGCGGACGAACTGGTTGCGCTCGGCCACCTCCCCGGCCGGCTTCCGGCGGGAACGTATGCCCGTAAAGTGCTGGAGCAATTGCTGATCGACCTGTCATGGTCATCCTCTCGTCTCGAAGGTAATCGCTACACCCTTATGGATACGGAAAGGCTGTTCAAAAGCGGCGCTGCCGCGACCGACAGCGATGCCATCATGCTGCTCAATCACAAAGCTGCCATCGAGTTCATTGTGGAGGCGGTTCCCCTGCAAGGGCTCAATACCCGTCTGGTTCGCAATGTGCACGCCATACTCATGCACGATCTCTTGGTTGATGCTGCGTCACTCGGCACGATGCGCACGCAAGTCGTCAACGTCAGCGGCAGCACCTACATTCCGTGCCAGGTCCCGGCGGTGCTGGAAGAGATGTTCGAGCGCATCATCCTGAAGGCGCAGCAAATCAAGAATCCTTTGGAGGCATCCTTTTTCCTCTGGGTAAACCTGGCGTACCTCCAGGCTTTCGAAGACGGCAACAAGCGCGTGAGCCGGATCGCCGCCAATATTCCGCTGATGCTGTATAACCAGGCGCCACTGTCGTTTCTGGATGTGGATCGTGAAGATTATGCGCTGGCGATGATGGGTGTGTATGAAGCGTGCGATGTGTCGATGGCGGTTGACCTCTTCGAATGGACCTATCGGCGCTCCCAGACCAAGTACCAGGCCGCGGCGGGCGCGTTGGATGCGCCGGATCCCTTCCGCGTGAAGTATCGCGAAGCACTCAGCGAAGCGGTGGGAACGGTGGTCCGGCGGCGACAACCGATGGCGGAGGCAATAGTTTCACTGGAATTGCCCGCCGAGGACATGCCACGATTCCAGGAATTGCTCGCACAGGAACTGAACATCCTTGCCGATTTTAACTGTGCGCGCTACCGGCTCGGCATGAAAGAAACCCAAGCCTGGATTGACGAAGGCCGCCCTGTCCGCTAGTTCAGTGCTCGGTACCGGCGTAAATCCACATCGGCGCGGTGCGGCCGGCGCGTGTGAAGCCCAGCGATTCGTAGAAGGCGATGGCGTCGCCGTCGGCCGTGAGCATCTGCTGGTGAAAGCCGGCATAGCGCGCGCACAGCTCTTGCATCATCAGGCGTCCGATGCCCTTGCGCTGGTGCGCCGGGTCCACCAGGAAATGCGGATAGTAGACCACCAGGTGGCCATCCGAAATGGCGTTGCCGATGCCGACCAAAACGCCATCCTCGCGCGCGGTGACCAGGCTGTGCGAGTTGCGCAGAGCGGCCATCAGCTGCTCGGGTTTGTCGGCCGAGGACCATTCGTTGGCGCGGTACAGGGCGATGACTTCGGCGTCGCCGATCTGGTCGTTCAGGCTGATGATCATACGTAGGGGCCGCAGGCGTCGTTGAGAGTTCTTTATGGTAACAGTCAGCGAGGCAACGCGCTGGCGCCGCCCTACAGCACGCGCTGGAAGGTTTGCCGCACCCAGTCGCGCTCGCCGTAATCGAAATGCCACCATTCGCTGGCGATGCCGACAAACCCGGCCTGCGCCATTGCGGCGCGCAACAGTTGGCGGTTTTGCACCTGCAGCGGCGTCAGTTCTCCGCGCGCCAGCAGCACGTCTTCACGCGCCGGATGCGAACGTTCGCTCATGTCGTCAAACCCCGTTCCCATGTCGAGTTCGCACCCGGTCTCGTCGAGAATGGTGATGTCGAGCGCCATGCCGAACGAGTGGATCGAACCGCGCTCGGGCGGCGCCAGGTACATGCGCAGGCCGGTGCCGTCGAGCGCGTCCCACAGCGCTTCCTGCACCCGCTGCGGGCGCAGCGCGTCGAGGATCAGCGCGGTGCAGCCGGGCCGCTCGCGGGCCAGCCAGGCCACCACCTGTTCCAGCGCGCTAGCGGCGTCAACGTGCAACCAGGCGCAGTCGAACGGCGAATACAAGTCGCGCCCGGTGAAGTTGTCCGGTCCCGCGTAGCGCAAGTCGACCGCGATGCCGCCAATGCTCGACAAATGGCGGAAGTCGGCGCATTGGCCGACCTGTTCGATCGGCAAGACGTCGATCATGGCGCCACTCCCCGCGTCAGGCATTCGCGCGCCGCCGCACCGATGCAAGCGACCAGGGCACGGGCGCCGTGCGACAGCGGCGCGTTGCTGGCGGTGAGCAAAAACAGCTGCACGGGAATCGGCGGCGCCCAGGCGCGCCGCTGCACCCTGGCGTCCTGCGCCGACGCCGCCGTGAACGGATCGACCACCGCCATGCCGGCGCCAGCCTCGACCAGAGAGCGGGCGATCTGGTAAGTCTGCACCACCGTGTGGAACACCGGATGGACGCCTTGCGCCTCGCAGGCGGCCACCAGCTGTTCGCCGAGCGGGTCGTTATCGGCATGGCCGATCAGTTCGCCACTCAATCCCTCGGCGCCGACCGGCTGGCCGCACGCGTCCTCGTCCCAGCTCCCTAGCGGGGCAATGACCGTCATCACGCCCTCGGCCAGCGCTTCGGCCACGATGCCGGGGTGGCGCGGGTCTTGCAGCGACAGGGCCAGGTCGGCTTCGCCCAGGCGCAGGGTCTGGACGATTTCGCTGGTGTGGTGCGTGCCGAGCTCGCAGCGGGTGTGCGGGAACGCCTTGCGCCACACCGTCATGGCCTGCGGCAGCACGCTGATGGCGATCGTCGGCGTGGCGACCAGGCGGATGGTGTCGACCGCGCCACCCTTGAGGCTGGCGGCGAGGCGACGGATGCCTTGCAGGTCGCGGTGCAGTTTTTCGGTTTCGGCGAACAGGCGGTGCGCCTCGGGCTTGGGATAGAGCTTGCCGCGCACGCGCTCGAACAGCGGCATGCCCAGTTGCAGCTCGCAATGCTGCAAAACCTTGGTCACGGCCGGCTGCGAAATGTGCAGCACCTGGGCCGCGCCGCTGATCGTGCCCACCTGCATGATGGCGTGGAAGACTTCGATGTGGCGCAGGCGCATGGCGGGCTTATGCCGCTGGCTTGATGGCGGGCGCCGTCAGGGCGTCGAGCAGGGCCGCCGTTTCGGCGTCGGGCGCGCCATCGATGGTGACCGGGCGGTATTTCATCTGGAAGGCGGCGATGACGTTGCGGGTCGCTTCGTCGAGCAGGCCGGTCTGCGGCACCGCGTAGCCGACCGTGGCCAGGCGCGCCTGGAACCAGGCGACGTCGGGCAGCATCAGGTCGTACACGGGGCGCGCGGCGGCCACTTTGGCGGCGTCGGGCCAGGCCACCAGGCCGTGCCGGGCCAGCTGGTCCCATGGGAACATCGGGCCGGGGTCTTGCTTGCGCTGGGGGGCGATGTCGCTGTGGCCGAGGATGTTTTCGGGCGGGATGTTGTGGCGCTTGACGATGTCTTGCAGCAGCACGATCAGGCGGTCGACCTGGGCTTGCGGGAAGGGGTACCAGATGCGGCCGGTGGGCGATTCGGTGAAGCCGGGGTTAACGATTTCGATGCCGATCGAGCTGCCGTTGAGCAGGGTGTAGTTTTTCCAGTTCGATACGCCGGCGTGGTTGGACTGGCGCGTTTCGTCGACCAGGCCGTAGACGATGGGGGCGGCTTCATCGGTCAGCAGGTAGTGGCTGCTCACCGTTTGCTGGGTTAGTACCTTGATCGATTGCGGCAGGTTGATGGCCGTGTAGTGCAGGACCACGAACTTGACGCGGCTGCTCTGGCCCTTGGCCGAGTAGGTGTGGTCGATGGCGGGGCCGGTGGCACAGCCGGTGAGCAGGGCGATCAGGAGCGTGGCGAGAAGGGTTTTCATCGGTCAGTAAAGGAGGTAGAAGTTCAAGTTCCCCCCGTCATTCCCGCGCAGGCGGGAATCCAAGTTTCACGCTTAGTTGCTGGCTGCGCTACGAACTTGGGTTCCCGCCTGCACGGGAACGACGGCGGTGGCGGCTAAACGCGCCGCCGCATGATGAGCGCAGGCTGTCGTTTGCGTCAAGCTTAGCGCATCCGGCAACTCGCTGCGCATCGTGTTCACAATCAGCGGATGCAGCGTGGCTGCGCGACCGGCCAGCGCCACCGGGCGCGCACCGAAACGCGCCGTCAGCGCCCGCGCCAGGCGCGCCAGTTCGCGTCCCGCTTCCATCAAAATCGCCGCCGCCACGGGATCGGCGTCCGCACTGGCGGCCACCGCCAGCGCCAGCCGCCCGACCGCGCCGCGTTCCTGTCCATACATGAACTGGCGCGACAGCGCCCAATCGTCGCCGCCAATCTGCGCAAACACGGCCTGCGCCATCGGCGACGCGCGCCAGCGGCCCGGTTCTTCATCCTCGTTGCGCCAGATGTGGCGCAGCGCCTCGCGCGCGATCCAGAAGCCGCCACCGCCGTCGTCCAGGATCACGCCGCGTCCGCCGGCACGCTGAAACACGCCATCGGCATCGATAAAGGCGCCGATCGAGCCGGTCCCGGCGTACACCAGGTAACCTTCGCCCGGCGCAAAACTGGCCAGGTAAGCGATTTCGATATCGCTGCTCAGCACCACCGCTTCGGGCGGCAAGCCGAGCGGCGCGGCAAGCCACTGCCGCAACTGCGCGCCATCGCCGCCGAAACCGGTCAAGCCGGCGCGCACCGTGTGCGGCTGGCCGTGCACCAGCACACTGGCCGCCAGCGCGGCAAAACTGGCTTGCACACTGGCGCGACCGTCGCTACTACCCATCTGCAAGGCCGACAAGCCGGCCAGCTCGCCCTCGGCCAGGATTGTGCCGTCGGCCGCCGCCAGCGCCCAGCGCGTGCTGGTGCCGCCGGCATCGATGCCCAGGCCCGGTCCACTCATGGCGTGAGGACCGGAACGCGTTCGCTTTCGTTACCGAGGCGGTCGACGGCGCTGACGAACACGGCGCTGGCAGGGCCGTGCTTGACGTCGTCCTGCACAATCCAGTCGGCACGCGATGCGGGCACCACGGCAAAGCGCCATTCGCCGCCGTGGCGCGACCAGATCGCGTACTGCGCGTTCGACTTGCCGGCCGTGAGCTTGAGCGCCACGCCATTGCCCTCGCGCCGCGCAGTCACCGTCGGCACGCCTGGCGCCTCGGTTCCCAGCCATGGCGAGGCCGGCACCAGCGCCGGGGCAATGTAGTGGCCGGCCTTGAGCTGGTCGGTCAGGCCCTGGCGGTTTTCCATCAGCGCCACCATGCTGAAATGCACGTGCCCGCCGGCGCCCGCGCGACTGCGCGTGACGCCGATCTGCTGCACGATTTCCCTGGCCGGGACGCCTTTGCTGGCGGCGCCGACACGGCTGGTGAGCAGCCCCGGCCAGATATGGCGCCGCTTGCCGTTCTGCGCCACCCAGTAGTCGAGCAGCACGTCGTAGGCTTGCGGCGCCTGGGCGATCGGCCAGTACAGCTGCGGCGACAGATAATCGAGCCAGCCATTGGCGAGCCATAGTTCGGCGTCGGCGTAGAGCTTGTCGTACTGGCTGAAGCCGACGATGCCTTTCGGACGGCGGTCCGGACGGCCGACGCCGAACGGGCTGATGCCGACCCGCACCCAGCTTTTTTCGCGGTGGATGCCGGTGTACATCGCTTCGATCAGCTTGTTGACGTTCTGGCGGCGCCAGTTGGCACGGTCAAGCTTGCCGCCGGAGAGCAGATAGCGCTGCCAGGCCGGCTGGTCGGGAAACTCCAGCTCGGCCTTGGGCGCCCAGGCGCCGTCCAGCGCGGCTGTCTCGGCACCGCTGGCGCCGGGCGCTTCGATCGGGTAGGGATAAAAATAGTCGTCCAGGTGCACGCCGTCGATGTCGTAGCGGCGCACCACGTCGAGGATCACGTCGAGCGTATGTTTCGACGCCGATTCTTCGCCCGGGTCCATCCACAGAAAGCGCCCATAGGTTTTCACGGCGGCCGGATTGGATTTGGAAATATGGTCGTGCGCGGGCGCCGACTTGGCGGTGGCGTGGCGCGCGCGGTAGGGGTTGAACCAGGCGTGCAGTTCCAGCCCGCGCGCGTGGGCTTGCGTCACCCAGAACTTGAGCGGGTCGTACCAGGGCTGGGGGGCCTGGCCCTGGGTGCCGCTCAGGTACTCGGTCCACGGCTCCAGCTTGGATGGATAGATGGCGTCGGCGCTCGGACGCACCTGCAGCACGATGGCGTTCAGGTTCATCGCCTTGGCGCGGTCGAGGATGGCGATGGCTTCGGCCTGCTGTTTCTCGGCCGACAGATTGGCGCGCGAGGGCCAGTCGATATTGGCCACCGTCGAGACCCAGGCGGCGCGAAACTCGCGCGGGGCCAGCGGCGGCACGGTCTCGCTGCCGCCCTGGATGGTGGCCGGGCTGGGCGTCACGCCATATGCCGCGCCCGGCGCCACCGGCTTGTCCGTGGTGCACGCTGTCATCAACCCGCTCAGCGCGATGGCGCCGGCTACTCCTGCTCGCGCAAATGCGCGTCTTGTCCTGTTCGGCTGCAAACCATTCCCCAATTTAAACTTTTACAAACCACTTCTTGCGCCACATGGTCCATGCGATCAAGAACATTGCCGCATTAAACAGCAGAGCATAAAGCAAAGAGCTGTTGACAGGCGACACGCCAAGCGCCGTCACCTGTGCATACAGGCGCGCCGCCAGGGGCACGCCGCCGGGTGCGATAAAACCCAGCATTTTAGACACCAGTCCGGAAAAGGCGAAGATGAACAGCGCATTCATGCCGTAAATGATGAGCGGGGTGCTCCAGCGCGCCGCCGCGTTGCGGATTGCCGCATGGGGATTGGCGTCGAGCAACCAGTAAAAACTGGAAAACACGATCAGCGCCCAGCCGGTCATGAACAGGCAGAACGAGGGTGTCCACAGGCTTTTGTTGATCGGCATCAGGATCACGTCGAGCATGGAACCGATCCACAGCAGCGCCAGGCCGGCCAGCAACATCCAGACGGTCTGTTCGGTGCGCGAGTGGCCGGATAACAGCCAGCGCCCCGCCAGCACGCCCAGAAGCTGGCTGCACAGGGCGGGAATGGTCGAGAGCAAGCCTTCGGGGTCCCAGGTTTTGGATTGTGGCCACAGGTGGCCGTCCAGCAGCAGGCGGTCGAGGTAAGCGCCAAAGTCCTGGCCCGGTTCGAGCACGCCGGCGCCGATGCCAGGCACGGGTACGAGCAGCATCAGCACGCTGTAGAGCGCCAGCAAGCCGATAATCCACAGCACTTGCTGGCGCCAGCTGAAATACAGCACGATGGGCGCGGCCAGCAGGGTGCAGATGGCGATGCGTTGCAGCACGCCGGGGATGCGCACGGTGGACAAGTCGAACCCCGGAATCAGGTTCAGCGCCAGGCCGATCAGGAAGATGATGCCGGCGCGTAGCGCCAGTTTGCGCAGCAGGGCCGGTTTGTCGGCGCCGGCGGCGGCCAGGCGGCCCAGCGAGAACGCCATCGAGACGCCGCCGATGAACAGAAAAAATGGAAAAATCCAGTCGGTGAAGGTCCAGCCGTGCCAGTGCGCATGCGCCAGCTGGGAATACAGATGGCTCCAGTCGCCCGGATTGTTCACCAGGGTCATGGCCGCGATGGTGAAACCGCGGAAGGCGTCCAGCGAGGCGAGGCGGGCCGGCGCCGTCATTGATCGGTCTTCTTGCCGAACTCCGGATCGATCTTCACCAGCGCGGCCATGATGAAGGCGGGAATCGTCATCAGGCAGACGTAGATGAAGAAGTTCTGGTAACCCAGGAATTCCTGGACTTTGCCGCTGAACATGCCCGGCACCATCATCCCGAGCGCCATCAGCCCGGTGCAGATGGCGTAATGGGCCGTCTTGTGCTCGCCGTCCGAGACCATGATCATGTACAGCATCATGGCGGTGAAACCGAAGCCGTAGCCGAACTGTTCCAGTGCGATGCTCGCGGCGATCAAGACAAAATCCTGCGGCAGCGCGGTGGCCAGGTAGACGAACACGACGTCGGGCAGGTGTACCGCGAACACCATCAGCCACAGGCAGCGCTTCAGGCCCAGGCGCGAGATCAGCAAGCCGCCCAGCAGCCCGCCCAGGGTCAGCGCGATGATACCGATGGTGCTGTAGGCCAGCCCGACCTGCGCGGTCGTCAAGCCGAGACCGCCCTTGATGACCGGGTCCTTCATGAAGGGAATCGCCAGTTTCAGCAATTGCGATTCGCCCAGGCGGAAGGTGAGGATGAAACCGAGGATCAACCAGATGTCGCGCTTGCCGAAAAAAGAGGCAAACGTCGCGAAGAACTCGGCCAGCTTGTTCTCGCCCCCAAGCACGGTCTTGTCTTGCGCCGGATGCCCCAGCACCACGCTGTGATAGGCGAACAGGCCACTGAACAGCGCCGCGAGCACGAAAAACACGACCGACCAGGCAAAGCCGACGTCGCCCGTGCTGGTGGTCAGCTTGCCCGCCAGCATGGCCATGGCGCCGCCGCCGGCAATCGTGGCCAGCCGGTAAAAGGTACTGCGCACACCGACGAAGGCGGCTTGCTGGTATTGCTTCAGGCCCAGCATGTAGAAGCCGTCGGCGGCGATGTCGTGGGTGGCTGAAAAGAAGGCCATCACCCACAGGACGGCCAGGCTGGCCTGGAACCAGCCCGGCAGATGCATCGTGAAGCCGACCGCGGCCAGCGCGGCGCCGATGGCCAGCTGCAGCGAGACAATCCACCAGCGCTTGGTGCGCACCATGTCCACCAGCGGCGACCAGAGCGGCTTGACGACCCAGGGCAGGTACAGCCAGCTTGTATAGAAGGCGATATCGTCGTTGCCGATGCCGCGGTCCTTGTACATCAGGACCGACAGGGTCATCACCACCACGTAAGGAATGGCCTGGCCGAAATACAGGGAAGGGACCCACAGCCAGGGGCTTCTATCTTGCTTGGTTTGCATCGCAGTTTGCATCGCAGTTCGTATTGTTCTTTCGTGATCATGCAGGCAGGACAGGCCGCTGACGCCGGCCCGCGCACGTCACGGGATGGCTCAAGCGGCCAGTGCGTCGCGCACGCTGCCGCGCGCGCTGTCAAGCAGGGCCCTGGCCTGGCCGATACTGGTTTTTTTGGTCAGGGCCACGATGGCGACCTTGACATGGAAATCGCATTGTTCCAGCACCGCGCGGGCGGCGGCCTCGTCGGCGCCAGTGGCAAACATCGTCAGGCGGACCGCGCGCAGCACCAGCTTGGCATTGCTTGGTTTCAAGTCTACCATCAGGTTGCCGTAGACCTTGTGTAAACGCACCATCAAGGCGCTCGAAAAGGTGTTCAGGGCAATTTTCTGCGAGGTGCCCGCCTTTAAACGGGTGCTGCCGGAAATGACTTCGGGGCCGGTGTCGAGCGTGATGCCGATCTGCGCGCCGCGCACCACGGGCGCATCCGGATTGTTGGCGAAGCCGACCGTGAGCGCGCCGGCTTCGGTGGCCGCTTGCAGCGCGCCCAGCACGTAGGGAGTGGCGCCGGAGGCGGCCAGCAGCAGCACCACGTCGTCGCGTCCGGGATTCAAGGCGCACAGGTCGGCCGCGCCCTGGGCGCTGTCGTCCTCGGCCCCTTCGACGGCGACGAACATGGCGTCGATGCCGCCGGCCAGCAGCGCCAGCGCGCGTTCGTGCGGCCAGGAAAAGGTGGGATACAGTTCGACGCTGTCGAGCACGCCCAGGCGGCCGGAGGTGCCGGCGCCCACATACATCAGGCGTCCGCCGGCCTCGATGCGCGGCAGGGCGGCCGTGACGGCGGCGGCGATCTGGCCTGACGCCGCCCGCACCGCGCGCACGGCATTGAACTGGTCGTCGACCAGTGCGTTGACCAGGTCGGCGGTCGGATACTGGTCGAGGGCCGCATGCTGGCCATCGGGCGTTTCGGTATTCAACATGGCCGCTCCGAAAATGCTGGGATGCGGCTAGTGTAATGCCAAACGAATGGGGTTCAGTATGAATCAGGCAAAAGTAAAAACAGGCAAAAGTAAAAACAGCCTCAGGCGACGCGCCGCATCTCCGCCACGAAATCGTAATGGTCGCTGCGGCAATACGAATGGGTCAGCTCGACCGCCTGGCCCGATTCCAGGTAGCCCACGCGCGTGATGTACAGCACGGCCTGGCCTTCCGGCACGCCGAGCTGGCCGGCCAGGACGGCGCCGGCGTTCATGGCGCGGATGTGCTGCAGCGCGCGCACCGGGGTGTGGCCGGTGGTGGCCAGGTGTTCGTACAGGGAATTGCCGACCGCCTCGGGCTTGGGCAGCACGCTGGAGGGAATCACGCTCACCTCGTACGCCATGACCACGTCGTCGGCCAGGCGCAAGCGTTCGAGGCGGGCCACGCGGGCGTTCGGCGACAGGCCCAGGCTCAATTGTTCGTCGGCGGACGCCACCACCACCGAGCGGCTGAGCCACTGGGAACCGGGACGGTAGCCGCGCTGCTGCAACTGTTCGGAAAAACTCGACAGGTTCGACAGCGGCTGCTCGATGCGCGGCGCCACGTAGTTGCCGGAGCCGCGGCGGCGCACCACCAGGCCCTGCTCGACCAACTGGTCGATGGCCTTGCGGGCGGTCACGCGCGAGACATCGAGCTGCTCGGACAGCAGCCGTTCGGACGGCAGCGCCTGGTCGACCTGGTAGCGCCCGTCGCGCACATCCTGGATCAGCTTGCGCGCCACTTGCATGTACAGCGGAGAGTTGTCGTTCGAATCGACCTTGAAATCGGTGTGGGTAGTGCTCATTACGGTTCCGCTCATGGTCATGGTCCTGTGCTGCTGCCGTCATGCCGGCGCGCGCAACAGTGTAGTTGTAGTGCCGCTGCCAGTCAGTATGCGCCAGTATGAAATTATTCACCGCGCGCATATCAGCACGTTATAGCGGGGAACATCGTGTGGCGCTGGTCGTACATTCTAGCCTGATTGGATGGCCGGCTCCCGCGCCGCGCCGGAAATTTTATGCCGTGCTGCCACAGGCGCCAGACTTATTATTTCATCGACAAGACTCATGAGCGGCGGTTATGGGCGCGGCCGCAAGATTCATTGGCGCACGCGGCGCTCTGTCCGTAAGCTGGCGCTATCGGCGTCAGGAGAGGTGAAACGGCATGCGCGAGGTGATCGTGATCGGCGGCGGGGTGGTGGGACTGGCGTCGGCCTGGTGGCTGCTCGAGGCCGGGTTCGGCGTGACCCTGCTCGAAGCCGAAGCCACGCTCGGCGCGGGGGCGAGTTTCCGCAACGGCGGCCAGCTCAGCTATCGCTATGTGGCGCCGTTTGCCGACGCCGGGGTGCCGCTCAAGGCGCTGCGCTGGCTGTTGCAGAAAGATGGCCCGCTGCGCTTCCGGCTTGAAGCCGACCGCCGCCAGTGGCGCTGGCTGGCGCAGTTCCTGGCGCATTGCAATGCCGACACGCACCGCCGGACCACGGCGCGCCTGCTCCAGCTAGGCGAGCTGAGCCGAACAGCGATGGGGCGGCTGGACGGCATCCTCCCTAAAGACGAGTTTGCCTGGCGCGAGGCGGGCAAGCTGGTGGTATACCGCTCGCCGAAGGCCTTCGCCGCGGCGGCGCGGGCGGCGGCGGGCGGCGAGGTGCTGTCGGCGGCAGAGTGCGTGGCGCGCGAACCGGCGCTGGCGGCGGCCCGGCCGGTGCTGGCCGGCGGCGTGTTCAACCACGGCGAAGCGGTGGCGGACTGCCATGCGTTTTGCGTCGGGCTGGGACAGCGCCTGCGCGCGCATCCGCGTTTTCGCGGGGTGGTGCGCGGCGAAGCGCGTCGCTTGCTGGCCGAGGACGGCAAGCTGCGCTGGCTCGACACCAGCGCCGGCATGCTGGCGGCCGATGACTTTGTGCTGGCGGCGGGCATCCGCAGCCGCACCCTGGCGGCCACGGCGGGCATTTACCTGCCGCTGTATCCGCTCAAGGGCTACAGCCTGTCCGCGCCGGTCCGGCCCGGGGACGTGGCGCCGGACATCAGCGTGACCGACTTCGAGCGCAAGGTGCTGTATGCGCGCATCGGCGAGCAGTTGCGGGTGGCGGCCATGGTCGACATGGTGGGCGAGGATGCCTCGCTCGACCCGGGCCGGATCGCGGGCCTGCTGCGCCAGGCGCGCGCGGTGATGCCGCAGGCGGCCGATTACGGGCAGGTGAGCGCGTGGGCGGGGCTGCGTCCGGCAACGCCGAGCAGTGCGCCGATCATCGGGGCCACGCCTTTGAGCAACCTGTGGCTGAACGTGGGGCACGGGCCGCTCGGGTTCACGTTTGCGTGCGGGTCGGCCAGCATCTTGGCCGCTGTGATGCGGGGAGAGGCGCCGCCGATCAGCCTGGAAGGGCTGGGGTTGCCCGCTTAAGCGGCCTCGCCGACCACCGGCTTGAGCGGGTCGCCAATAGACGCCCTTCCTTCCAATACTGCATCAACGTGGTCGTAGAAAGCCTGAGCTTCCGGCGAAATTGGCCGGCTCAGGGTGGCGGCCATGCGCTCGGCGATGTCGGCGTCACCCCATTGGTCCATCATTTCCGCCATCAGGATGGTGGTCTTTTTCCTGTCGATGGCACGGGAATGCTGCAATTTTCTGCTGAGCTTGAACTTGAGCGGGTTGCGCGGCAATCGCGTTGCTTGAGCGGCAAAGCGATTCTTGCGAAGTGAGGTCTTTTTCATGGTGTTCGCTCCCATAGTGCAGCCGGGTTGGCATTCGAGCTATAGCTGTGAACGCTTGGCGGATGGTTTGCCATTGCCAGTGCGCCTAACGATGTCCACTGCGAATCCCTGCCGGTATCAGCGTCCATCCACGCTTTATAGTAGTTCAAAACGGGATCGTTCGCATACCGATCGACGATCATCCCAAGCGAAATGTAGCGCCCTGTTTGAAGGAAACGATCAAGCGCCCGCCGGGTTGCATGCACCCGATCCAGCAACATCGCCGTCAGATGAACCTGGTAGCCGTTTTCGACCAACAAATGACGCATCGATTTCACACGGCGCTCATCATTGCCAACAAGTGGAATGACGACGTTCAGCCTTCTGGACATACAATAGGTGAGCAGGGATGCATCTGCTGAAAGCTCCATGCCAAAAATGAGCAATCTCGACTCTTCATGCACCAACGCAGCCCCAGCCAGCGCATGCGCGAATTCAGGCAGCTTGCGCTTGGCAAAATCGGAGTCGAGGACCATGGCGCCCAAGCGATCCGAAATGACACTGACCAGCGTCGATTTGCCTGACGCCGGCAGTCCGGTAATCACATAGGCGCATGCGCCGGCGTAGGCTTGTCGCCCGCACGGCTTCGCGCCGCCTTTGCCCAGATAAATCTCTTCGTCGGAATCAAGACGATCATAAACGATCAGCTCTTCAATCACCCGCCGGCGCAGGATATCGCGCGCAAGATCGCTGCGGTATTGCGGCACGCGATTGCGCCGGCTCACATTGGTTTGCTCTGCATGGGCCGCCATGTCCGCGCTCTCGGCATCGCGAATACGTTTGCACAGCTCAGGCAAGTCGACGCTGCCCCCACCGCGCAACGGCAGCTCATGCCTGATCCCAAGACAATTGCCCAGAAACGCCTCGATGCTTTCGTGGTCCAGCAGTGGCCTGGCATAATTCTTGGTCATGGATCGCCTGTCAACGCAAGATGTCAATCGAAGACATCAAACTTAACAGCGCCGCGTGACCAGGATCTGCGCGCACGCAAATGTCCACGCGGCGGCTATGGCAAGACTTCGATGCCGATAAGGCGTCCGTCAAGGAAGTCCATGAACACATCCGCGCCTTCATACTCGATGAGGTCGGACAGGCGCACCGTTGTCGTGACAGGCGTGCCTTTCCCAGGGTGATCGGGAAGCCTCAGGTAGGCGGGCGGGCGGTCGCCTTCAGGATCGTCATCCGGATCCTCTGCAGGATCGGAATCGCAAACCGTCAGCTCGAATTTTCCATTTGGCATAACAATCTTTCAGTCACAAAGAAGGGGAGCCAAGCGCCTCAAATGCGGGCCGACTGAGTGCCAGCATACAATATCCTTTGAAGCACGCCGGGTTCGTCACCCGCGAACGCTTTTTCCGTACCAGGGCGATGCGCGTGTGCGCACGCAAAGGCGCACGTCATCCCATCGCCACCGGCAATATGGCGGATAATTGCAAGATTCTGTTTCTGCAAACAATCATGCCCTCTCCCTCCACCTGCCCTTGCGGCGGCGCCACCTTCGCCACTTGCTGCTCTCCTTTCCTGAGCGGTGAAGCCGTGCCCCAGACGGCCGAAACCCTGATGCGCTCGCGCTACAGCGCCTACACCCTGGGCAATGAAGCCTACCTGCGCGCCACCTGGCACCCAAGCACCGTCCCGGCCGATCGTATCGTCGGCGAAAACGAGCATACCCGCTGGCTTGGACTGGAGATTAAATCTGCTTTACGTTTACGTAAACGTCAAGCAAACCTGCTAGAATCGCCGGACGCCGATACCGTAGAATTCGTCGCCCGCTACAAGATTGGCGGGCGCGCGCACCGCCTGCACGAAGTGAGCCGTTTCGTTCGCGAGACCCACGATGGCGTGGCGCGCTGGTACTACCTGGACGGCAGTTTCCCGGACTAAAAAAGGATCGCAATGCCCCACATCGACAGCAAACTCAATCCGCGCAGCGACGACTTCAAGGCCAACGCCGCAGCCATGCAACGCATCGTCGACGACCTGCGCGCCAAGGTCACCGCGGCCGCCGCCGGCGGTGGCGAGGCCGCCAGCGCCAAACACGTCGCGCGCGGCAAGCTGCTGCCGCGCGACCGCGTGCAGATGCTGCTCGATCCCGGCACGCCCTTCCTCGAATTTTCGCAGCTGGCCGCGTACGAGATGTACGACGGCGCCGCGCCCGCCGCCGGCATCATCACCGGCATCGGCCGCGTGTCCGGCCAGGAGTGCGTGATCGTCTGTAACGATGCCACCGTCAAGGGCGGCACCTACTACCCGATGACAGTCAAGAAGCACCTGCGCGCACAGGAAATCGCCGACCAGAACAACCTGCCCTGCATCTACCTGGTCGACTCGGGCGGCGCCAACCTGCCGAACCAGGACGACGTCTTCCCCGACCGCGACCATTTCGGCCGCATCTTCTTCAACCAAGCCAATCTGTCGGCCAAGGGCATCCCGCAGATCGCCGTCGTCATGGGTTCGTGCACCGCCGGCGGCGCCTACGTGCCGGCCATGAGCGACGAGTCGATCATCGTCAAGGAACAGGGCACCATTTTCCTGGGCGGCCCGCCGCTGGTGAAAGCGGCCACCGGCGAAGTGGTCACGGCCGAAGACCTGGGCGGCGGCGACGTGCACACGCGCCTGTCGGGCGTGGTCGACCACCTGGCGCAGAACGACCTGCACGCGCTGTCGCTGGCGCGCACCATCGTCTCGAACCTGAACCGCACCAAGCCGGCCCAAATGGCGCTGCGCGCTTCAAGCGAGCCAAAGTACGCGCCCGAAGAACTGTACGGCGTGATCCCGGTCGATACCCGCAAACCGTTCGACGTGCGCGAAGTCATCGCCCGCATCGTCGACGGCAGCGACTTCGACGAATTCAAGGCGCGCTACGGCACCACGCTCATTTGCGGCTTCGCCCATATCTACGGCGTCAAGGTCGGCATCATCGCCAACAACGGCATTTTGTTCTCCGAGTCGGCGTTGAAAGGCACGCACTTCATCGAGCTGTGCTGCCAGCGCAAGATCCCGCTGGTGTTCCTGCAAAATATCACCGGCTTCATGGTCGGGCGCAAATACGAAAACGAAGGCATCGCCCGCAACGGCGCCAAGATGGTCACGGCGGTCGCCACGGCGGCGGTGCCGAAGTTCACGGTCATCATCGGCGGCAGCTTCGGCGCCGGCAATTACGGCATGTGCGGCCGCGCTTTCTCGCCGCGCTTCCTGTGGATGTGGCCAAACGCGCGCATTTCGGTGATGGGCGGCGACCAGGCCGCGTCGGTGCTGGCCACGGTCAAGCGCGACGGCATCGAGGGCAAGGGCGGCCAGTGGTCGCTTGACGAAGAAGCCGCCTTCAAGCAGCCGATCAAGGACCAGTACGAACACCAGGGCCACCCTTACTACGCCACCGCGCGCCTGTGGGACGATGGCGTGATCGATCCGGCCGACACCCGCATGGTGCTCGGCCTGGGCCTGTCGGCCGCCCTCAACGCGGAGATCCCGGACACGAAGTTCGGCGTCTTCCGCATGTAAAGGAACAGTATGGAATATCAAACACTCGCCGTTGCAATCGCCGACAAGGTCGCCACCGTCACCCTGAACCGCCCGGACGTGCGCAACGCCTTCAACGAAATCACCATCGCCGAACTGTCGCTCGCTTTCGATGAACTGGGACGCAGCGACGACATCCGCGCCATCGTGCTCGATGCGAACGGCCCGGCCTTTTGCGCCGGCGCGGACCTGAACTGGATGAAGAAAATGGCCGGTTACTCGCACGCCGAAAACAGCGAGGACGCGTCCAAGCTGGCCGAAATGCTGCGCGCGATCTACCTGTGCCCGAAACCGGTGGTCGCCAAGATCCAGGGCGACTGCTACGCCGGCGGCATGGGCCTGGTGGCCGCGTGCGACATCGCGGTATCGGTCAACAGCGCCAGCTTCTGCCTGTCCGAAGTCAAACTGGGCCTGATCCCGGCGACCATTTCGCCGTACGTGATCCGCGCCATGGGCGAGAACGCGGCGCGCCGCTACTTCCTCACGGCCGAAAAATTCAGCGCCCAGGAAGCGCACCGCATCGGCTTCGTGCACGATATCGTGCCCGCCGACGCGCTCGACGCGCATGTGGCGGCAATCGTCAACGCGCTCGTCACCAGCAGCCCGAACGCCGTGCGCGAAGCCAAGGTGCTGGTCCGCGAGATTACCGGCAAGGCGGTCGACGCGGCCATGGTGGTCGATACCGCCGAACGCATCGCCAAGGTGCGCGCGTCCGATGAAGGCCGCGAAGGCGTGGCCTCGTTCCTCGAAAAACGCAAGCCTTCGTGGCTGGTGTAACAGGATGGCGGACATGTCCCAGGATTGGGTAGCGCGCAGCCTGCGCAGCGTGTGGCACCCATGCACGCAGATGCAGCATCACGAAACCGTGCCTTTGATCCCGGTCAGCCACGGGCGCGGCGCCTGGCTGTACGACCATGAGGGCAAGCGCTACATGGATGCCATCAGTTCGTGGTGGGTCAACCTGTTCGGCCACGCCAACCCGGTCATCAACGCGGCCCTGAAGGACCAGCTGGACCGGCTCGAGCACGCCATGCTGGCCGGCTTCACGCACGAACCGGTGGTGCGCCTGTCGGAGCAGTTGTCCGAGATGACCGGCAAGGTGCTCGGCCACGCCTTCTACGCGTCGGACGGCGCATCGGCGGTCGAAATCGCGCTGAAAATGAGTTTTCATGCGTGGCGTAACGCGGGCCTGTCGGACAAGCAGGAATTCGTCTGCCTGCAGGGCAGCTACCATGGCGAGACTATCGGCGCGCTGGCGGTGACGGACGTGGCCCTGTTCAAGGATGCATACGGCCCGCTGCTGCGCGCCGCGCGCGTGGTCACGTCGCCGGACGCACGCAACGCCCAGGAAGGCGAAAGCGCGCAGGACGTTGCGCGCCGCGCGGCCGCCGATGTGGAAAAGCTGTTCGAAGAACGCGCCGGCCACATCGCCGCCATCATCATCGAACCGCTGGTCCAGTGCGCAACCGGCATGGCGATGCACGACCCGCTTTATCTGACGCTGGTGCGCGAGCTGTGCGACCGCTTCCAGGTGCACATGATCCTCGATGAAATCGCGGTCGGCTGCGGACGCACCGGCACCTTTTTCGCCTGCGAGCAGGCCGCCATCTGGCCCGACTTCCTGTGCCTCTCTAAAGGCATCAGCGGCGGCTACCTGCCACTGTCCCTGGTGCTCACGCGCGACGAGGTGTACCAGGCCTTCTACAGCGAAGATGTCACGCGCGGCTTTTTGCATTCGCACTCGTACACCGGCAATCCGCTGGCCTGCCGCGCGGCGCTGGCGACCCTGCAGATCTTCCAGGATGACGATGTATTGAACCGCAACCGCGCACGCGCCACGCGCCTGACGATGGCGCTCGCGCCCCTGGCGGAACATGACCGTGTGCGCAATTTCCGCCAGCGCGGCATGATCTGGGCGTTCGATGCGGTGGAACCCGACGCCGTCCGCGCCGCCACCTTCTCGCGCCGCTTCTTTGCCAGCGCGCTGGAAAACGAACTGCTGCTGCGCCCCATCGGCCGCACCGTGTACCTGATGCCGCCGTATATTCTCAGCGACGAGGAAAGCGACGGCCTGGCCGAGCGCACCCGCGCCGTGTTCGACACCGTGATCGCGAGCTGACCGATGAAGTTAATTGACGCAATCGAGAGCCAACTACGCCAGCTGGACGAGCAAAGCCTGACGCGCGAACGGCGCGTGGTGGAAACGCCCTGCAAGCCGCGCCTGATGGTCGGCGGGCGCGCGTTGCTGGCCTTTGCCAGCAACGACTACCTGGGCCTGGCGGCGCACCCGCGCGTGGTCGACGCCCTGCGCGAAGGCGCGGGCCTGTATGGCGCCGGCAGCGGCGCTTCGCATCTGATATCGGGCCACAGCGTGGCGCACCAGCGGCTGGAAGAGCGGCTGGCCGACTTCGTCGGCCCGCACCTGGAATCGGCGCGCACGCTGAGCTTTTGCACTGGCTACATGGCCAACCTGGCGATCCTGACCGCGCTCGGCGCCGATGGCGACGCCCAGATTTTTTCGGAGTCGCTGAACCACGCCTCGCTGATCGACGGCGCCCGTCTTGCGCGCGCTTCGGTCAAGGTGTATCCGCACGCGGACCTGGCGACCCTGGGCGCCATGCTCGCCGCCAGCAACGCCACCGCCAAGCTGGTGGTCACCGACAGCGTCTTCAGCATGGATGGCGACATCGCACCCTTGCCCGAACTGCTGGCGCTGTGCGAGCAGCACGGCGCCTGGCTGGTGATCGACGACGCGCATGGCTTCGGCGTGCTGGGCGCACACGGGCGCGGCGCGCTTGAACATTTCAACTTGCGCTCGCCGAACATCGTCTACATGGGCACCTTGGGCAAGGCGGCCGGCGTCGGCGGCGCCTTCGTGGCGGCGCATGCCAGCGTGATCGAACTGATGATCCAGCGCGGCCGGCCCTACATCTACACCACCGCCGCGCCGCCGGCGCTGGCGCACGCGCTCTTGACCAGCATCGACATCATCGGCGGCGACGAAGGCGCTTCGCGCCGCGCGCACCTGGCGTCCCTGATTGCCGCCTTCGACGAACAGATCGCCCTGAAACGCTGGCAGCGCGTGCCGTCACACACCGCGATCCAGGCGATCGTGATCGGCACCAACGAAGAAGTCCTGCGCATCGGCGCCGGCCTGCATGGCCACGGCCTGTGGGTGCCGGCGATCCGGCCTCCGACCGTGCCCGAAGGGACTGCGCGCCTGCGCGTGACCCTGTCGGCCGCGCACACGCATGAAGAAGTCGCGCAGCTCGCCGCTGTGCTCAACGACCTGGAAAGGACGTGAGATGAGCCTCAATGATCCCATCGTACCCGTGGTGACCGAACCGGCGCCGGGCGCCGAAGCTGTGCTGGTGGCAGAGCCGCAGCCGTCGCTGGCGGCCGAAGGCCTGCCGTTCCGCTTTTGCTGCTTCGTGACCGGCACCGACACCGAGATCGGCAAGACGCTGGTCTCGGCCGCGATCCTGCACATGCTGGTGGCCGGCGGCGTGCGGGCCTGCGGCATGAAGCCGGTGGCCGCCGGCGCCACCGAGCGCCACGGCGAACTGCATAACGACGACGCCGACATGCTGGTCGCCGAAAGCAGCGTGCACCTGCCGGTCAACATCACTACCCCCTACATGCTGCGCGCAGCCTGCGCGCCGCACATCGCCGCCAAACTCGATGGCGTGACCATCGAACCGGTGCCGATCATCGCCGCCTATGCCGAAATCGCGGCCGCCTCGGATGCCGTGGTGGTCGAGGGCGTGGGTGGCTTCCGGGTGCCGTTCTCGGACCTTTTCGACAGCGCCCAACTGGCCGAACAACTCAACCTGCCGGTGATCCTGGTGGTGGGTCTGCGCCTTGGCTGCATCAGCCACGCGCTGCTGACGGTCGAAGCGATTATCGCACGCGGCCTGGTGCTGGCCGGCTGGGTGGTCAACGAGATCGACCCGGACATGCAGTTCGCCGACGAGAATGTCGAGGCGCTGGCCGAACGCATCCCGGCGCGCCTCCTGGGGCGTATCCCGTACCTCGAGCAGCCAACGGCTGCCGAAGCGGCCAAATTTATTGATCTCGCGGGGCTGCCTGGCTGGCCGTCCGCGCGCGACTGAACCTGAAGGAACCATGATGTCCCAAACCCAAGCTGTCTCTTTCCACCCGCCCGCGGCCGCGATCACCCTGCCGGAAGCGGCCACCTGGCCGCTGGCGGACGTGCTGGCGCTGTTCGAGCTGCCGTTCAATGACCTGATGTTCCAGGCCCAGACGGTGCATCGCAAGCAGTTCCCGGCGGGCGATGTCGAACTGGCCACGCTGTTGTCCATCAAGACCGGCGGCTGCGAGGAAGACTGCAGCTACTGCCCGCAGGCGGCGCGTTACGATACCGGCGTTGAGGCGAAGAAGATCCTCGGCATCGAGACGGTGCTGGACGCCGCGCGCCAGGCCAAGGCCAACGGAGCCACGCGCTTTTGCATGGGCGCCGCCTGGCGCAGCCCGAAAGAGCGCGACATGGAAAAGGTCGAAGAGATGGTGCGCGAAGTCAAGGCACTGGGCTTGGAAACCTGCGCCACCCTCGGCATGCTCGAAGAAGGCCAGGCCGACCGCCTGAAACAAGCGGGCCTGGACTACTACAACCACAATCTGGATACGGCGCCCGAGTTCTACAGCAACGTGATCTCGACCCGCGAATACCAGGACCGCCTGGATACCTTGGGCCGCGTGCGCAGCGCCGGCCTGAAGGTCTGCTGCGGCGGCATCGTCGGCATGGGCGAATCGCGCCTGCAGCGCGCCGGCCTGATCGCGCAACTGGCGAACCTGAACCCGTATCCGGAATCGGTGCCGGTCAATCACCTGGTGCAGGTCGAAGGCACGCCGCTGCACGGCATGGACCCGCTCGACCCGTTCGAATTCGTGCGCACCATCGCGGTGGCCCGCATCACCATGCCGGAAGCGCGCGTGCGCTTGTCGGCGGGCCGTCGCCAGATGGGCGAAGCGGTGCAGGCGATGTGCTTCCTGGCTGGCGCGAATTCGATTTTCTACGGCGACAAGCTGCTCACGACCGACAACCCGGAAGCCGAAGACGACCGCGTGCTGCTGGCCAAACTGGGCCTGGTAACGCGCGCATCGACCCTGGAATCGGCGCCCAAGGCCAGCTGCGGCGGCTGATCCCAACAACCTAGAATAACAATCGATCGAGACCCACGCATGTTCACAAAAATCCTCATCGCCAACCGTGGCGAAATCGCTTGCCGTGTAGCCGCTACCGCGCGCCGCATGGGCATCAGGACTGTCGCCGTGTACTCCGAGGCCGACGCGAACGCCAAGCATGTCGCGGTATGCGATGAAGCTGTGCTGATCGGCCCCGCCGCCGCCAAAGAGAGCTATCTTTGCGGCGACACGATCATCGCCGTGGCGCTGGCCACCGGCGCCGAAGCGATCCACCCCGGCTACGGCTTTTTGTCGGAGAACGCGGAATTTGCCGATGCCTGCGCCGAAGTCGGCCTGGTGTTCATTGGCCCGCCGGGTTCGGCCATGCGTGCGATGGGTTCCAAGTCGGCCGCCAAGTCGCTGATGGAAAAGGCCAACGTGCCGCTGGTGCCGGGTTATCACGGCGACGAGCAGGACCCGGACTTCTTGCAGAAGCAGGGCGACCGCATCGGCTACCCGGTGCTGTTGAAAGCCAGTGCCGGCGGTGGCGGCAAGGGCATGCGCGTGATCGAAAAATCGGAAGACTTCAAGGCGGCGCTGGCTTCGTGCAAGCGCGAGGCGATCAGCTCTTTTGGGGATGACAAGGTCCTCGCCGAAAAATATCTGCTGCGTCCACGCCACATCGAAATCCAGGTGTTCGCCGACACCCACGGCAATTGCGTCTACCTGCACGAGCGCGATTGCTCGGTGCAGCGGCGCCACCAGAAGGTGCTGGAAGAAGCGCCGGCGCCGGGCATGTCGCTTGAGCGCCGCGCCGCCATGGGCGAGGCTGCGGTCGCTGCCGCGCGCGCGGTCGGCTATGTGGGTGCGGGCACGGTCGAATTCATCGCCAACCAGGATGGTTCGTTCTACTTCATGGAGATGAACACGCGCCTGCAGGTCGAGCACCCTGTGACCGAAATGATCACCGGGACCGACCTGGTGGAGTGGCAGCTGCGCGTGGCCAACGGCCAGGCGCTGCCGAAAACGCAGATGGAGCTGGGCATCCACGGCCATGCAATCGAAGCGCGCATCTACGCCGAGAATCCTGAAAAAGGCTTCCTGCCGTCGATCGGCACCTTGCGCCATATGGATACCCCAAGCGCGGTCAGCTTCGAGCTCGGTGGCACGCCGGGCGGCTCGCCGGCGGCGGTGCGCATCGATTCGGGCGTGCGCGAGGGCGACGCCATCTCGCCGTATTACGATCCGATGATCGCCAAGCTGATTGTCTGGGGTGCGGACCGCACGC
Source organism: Massilia rubra (assembly GCF_011682065.1). Taxonomy (GTDB): domain Bacteria; phylum Pseudomonadota; class Gammaproteobacteria; order Burkholderiales; family Burkholderiaceae_D; genus Telluria_A; species Telluria_A rubra. The sequence continues at coordinate 297,393 of NZ_VUYU01000003.1, forward strand.
AGGCGCTGGCGCGCATGTCGCAGGCGCTGGCCGAGTTCCGGATCGTCGGCCTGGCCACGAATATCGCCTTCCTCAAGCGCCTGGTCGAAGGCACAGCGTTTGCGACGGCCGACCTGGACACGGGCCTGATCGAACGCAATGCCGATACCCTGTTCCCGGCACCAAAAGCGGCGCCCGTCGGCGCGCTGGCGTTGGCCGCGGTGGCCTTGATCGGGGCCGAGAAGCAGGCGTCGATCGGCCAGTCGCACAACGCGGCCGACCCGTGGGGCAATGCGCTCGGCTGGCGCCTGAACAGCGCCTACCAGCGCCAGCTCTCGTTCACCGACGAGTATTCGGCGGCGAAAGAGAGCAAGGCCTACCAGGTCGGCCTGACCTACCGCCAGCACGGGTGGGACCTGTCGGTGGGCGGCATCGACGCCGAGCTGGCCGTCACCGCGCAAGCTGGCGCGGAACTGTCGATCAAGCTCGGGGCGACGTCGATCCACGGCGCCGTGCGGCGCGACGGCGACACCTTTCACGTGTTCACCGGCGGACGGCACTTTGTGCTGGCCTATAACGACCCGATGGCGCACGCCGGCGAGGCCGAAGCCGCAGGCGGGCGCCTGACCGCGCCAATGCCGGGCAAAGTGGTGGCGGTACTGGCCACCAAAGGACAGCAAGTCAAGAAGGGCGATCCGCTCGTCATCATGGAAGCGATGAAGATGGAACATACCATCGGCGCACCAAGCGACGGGCTGGTTGAAGAAATCCTGTATCAGGTAGGAGACCAGGTCGCCGACGGCGCCCCGCTGTTGGCATTCAAGGCTGCATAAAAACAAAACAGAAAAGCATAGTGGAGACAAGCATGCGCATTCTTCTACATCGGGCCGACGGCGTTACCGAGCCGTGGGTTCGCGATTTCGCCAGCGTGCTGCCGCAAGCCGAGGTGGTGGTCTGGCAGGAAGGCGTGCCGTGCGCGCCTTGCGATTACGCGGTTCTGTGGTCGCCGCCGGCGGCGCTGCTCGACCAGTTGGCCAAGGTCAAGGCGATTTTCCTGACCGGCGCCGGCGTGGACGCCATTCTCAAGTTCGGCGACGCGCTGCCGCCGGTGCCGATCATCCGCCTGGGCGACGCCGGCATGGCGCTCCAGATGGCCGAATACGTGGCGCACGCGGTGCTGCGCTACTACCGCCGGTTCGACGAATACGAACGCCAGGCGCGACGTGGCCTCTGGGCGCCGCTGCCGCAGTTCGACAAGGCGCAGTTCACGGTCGGCGTGATGGGCATGGGGATGCTGGGGCGGCGCGTGCTCGACTCGCTGGCGCAGTTCGGTTTTCCGCTGCGCGGATGGAGCCGCGGCCACAAGGAGATCGATGGCGTCACCTGCTTTGCCGGCGAAGACGGCCTTGATGACTTCTTGCGCGGCACGCGGGTGCTGGTGTGCATGCTGCCGCTCACGCCCGACACCACCAACCTGCTGGGGCGCGCCAACCTGTCCAAGCTGCCCGAAGGGGCGTTTGTGGTCAATGTGGCGAGGGGCGCGCATCTGGCCGAGCCGGATTTACTGACCTTGATCAAGTTGGGCCATATCGCCGGCGCCACGCTCGATGTGTTCCGCAACGAGCCGCTGCCGGGGCCGCATCCGTTCTGGGATGAGCCGCGCATTACGATCACTCCGCATATCTCGGCCCTGACCTTGCGCAGCGAAAGCGTGGCGCAGATCGCCGGCAAGATCAGCGCGCTCGAACGCGGCGAAGCCGTGGCCGACGTGGTCGACCGCGCACGCGGGTATTAACAGTTTCACGAACAAGGAACCGCCATGAGCACCCTGCCACAACAAGTCAAGATCGTCGAAGTGGGGCCGCGCGACGGCCTGCAAAACGAAAAAGAGTCGGTGCCCGCCGCCGTCAAGATCGAGCTGGTCGACCGCCTCTCGCGCGCCGGCTTTGCGAATATCGAAGCGGCGTCGTTCGTGTCGCCCAAGTGGGTGCCGCAGATGGCGACCAGCACCGAGGTGATGGCCGGGATCACGCGCCGCGCGGGCGCGATTTATTCGGCGCTCACGCCCAACATGCAGGGTTTTGACGCGGCGCTGGCGTCCAGGGCCGACGAAGTGGTGATTTTCGGATCGGCCTCGGAGGCGTTCTCGCAAAAGAACATCAACTGCTCGATCGCCGAGTCGATTGCGCGCTTCGAGAGCGTGGCCAGGGCGGCCAAGGAACACGGCCTGCGCCTGCGTGGCAGCATCAGCTGCGCGTTCGGCTGTCCGTACCAGGGCGAGGTCTCGCTCGACGCCGTGGCCGACGTGGTGGGCCGCATGCGCGAGCTGGGGTGCGACGAGATCGACATCGCCGACACGATTGGGGTCTCGACCGCGCGCAAGACGCAGGCGGTGATGCTGCGCGCGGCCCAGGAGTTTCACCTGGACCGGATTTCCGGGCACTTCCATGATACGTACGGGCAGGCGCTGGCCAATATCTACGCCAGCCTGGAAATGGGCGTGTCGATCTTTCATTCGTCGGTGTCGGGGCTGGGCGGCTGCCCGTATGCCAAGGGCGCGACCGGGAATGTGGCGACCGAGGATGTGCTGTATCTGATGCAGGGGCTGGGGATTGAAACCGGGATCGATCTCGATATGGTGGTCGATGCGGGGCAGTTCATTGCGCAGCACCTGGGACGCAAGGGGTCGAGCCGTGCGGGCAATGCGATCGCGGCCAAGCGAGCCGGGTAACCGTTCAGAACCTCTAACTGTGAATCCGTCGTCCCCGCCTGCGCGGGGACGACGGCTCATTGGGTAATGGTTTCTATAAGATTTCACGACCGATGAAATTGCGCAAAAAGGCAATGAACATCCCCACCTTGGCCGGCAGATGGCGCGTGTTCGGATAGACCGCGTACACGCCCTGTTCCGGCAACGCATACGCGGGCAGTAGCCGCACAAGGCGTCCCGCCGCTACATCATCTTGCACCAGCCACTCCGGCAAAATCGCCACGCCCGCACCGGCCAGCGCAAAGCTGCGCATGCCGGCCGCGTTATCGGTGACGATGCGCTGCCGTGGATGCGTGGTGGCGACGATCTCGCCGCTGGCCGTGTGCGTCCAGCTCAAGGGCCCTTCAAAACGCGCGTGGAAGATGCCGTCGAGCGCCGGCAGCTGCCGCGGCGTCTCGGGCGCCCCGTGGCGCGCCACATACGCCACACTGGCGACCGGCAGGGTGGCAAAGCGCTCCATCAGCGCCGCGCGATAGGTCGAGTCGCGCAGGCTGCCCAAACGCAGCGCCAGGTCGAACCGGTCCGACACCAGATCGGCCAATCCCGGCGACGCCGAAAAATCCACCTTCAAACCCGCGTGCTCGCGCGCGAACACGGCCAGCGCCGGCACCACCATGTGCGCGCCGTATTCGGCGGTCGAGGTCACGCGCAAAGTCCCCGTCAGCGCCGCGTGGCTGCTGCGCGCTTCGTCGATGGCCGCTTCGGCTTGCGAGAGCACCTGCACGCAACTGTCGAAGAAGCGCTGGCCCGCATCGGTGAGCGCGATGCGGCGCGTGGTGCGCGTCAACAGCGACACGCCGAGCTCGCCTTCGAGCTGCTTCAGGTTGAAGCTCAGCATGGCCTTGGTGACGTCCAGCCTGGCTGCGGCCTTGGTGAACGAGCCGGTCTCGACGATGGCAACGAACATTTGCAGCCGGTTCAGGTTCAGCATAAATGGGGGATCGATTGTCAATGCAATTTGACAGTGTATTACGGTTGCCGCTGTTTTTCTTCGCAGGCAGCACTCCTATAATGACTGATCAATCATGCAAAGGAGACCGCCATGCCCCATCCCGTCATCAATCTTGACCAGTTGACGCCGCAAGACATGCCGCCGCAGTACGCGCCCACTGGCGCAGCCGCGGAACGGTTCGCGCCGCGTATCGCGATGATTGGCGAACTGATCGGCATGCGCGCGCTGGGCTGCAACCTGACGGTGCTGGCGCCCGGCAAGCGCGCCTTCCCTTTTCATAACCACCGGGTGAACGAAGAGGTGTTCATCGTTGTCCAAGGGTGTGGAACGATCAGGATCGGCGCCGCCAGCTATCCGCTGCGGCAGGGCGATATTGTTGCCTGTCCGGCTGGCGGGCAGGAAACGGCACATCAGATTATCAATACAGGGGAGGGGGAGTTGCGCTATCTCGCGCTGAGCACGAACCAGTCACCGGAAGTGGTGGAATTTCCCGATTCCGGGAAGTATGCGACACTGCTGCTCGATGCGGGCGGCGGTGCAAACACCTTGCCACAACGGACAGTAGGCCACATTGGCCAATCGGTCGACTACTGGGAAGGAGAATGATGTTGCTGGAAGAGATGCTGCCGGGGGAGTATGACAGGCTGATGAGGTGTTCTTCATCAGCCTGCATATCAATTCATGGTCGGAGTACAAGGATTCGAACCTTGGACCCCCTGGTCCCAAACCAGGTGCGCTACCGGGCTGCGCCACACTCCGAGGACAAGAATCATAGCGGAGGGAATACACTTGGTCAAGGGTCAGTATGATTTTTTCGCATTTTTCTTCGAAATAGATGAATTTTTACGCATCTGCCCCTAGTCCAACCATCAACGACCGCGTTTTGCTGCGGATTGGCGCCGGCATCGCGGTGTCGGTCGCCTTGCATGGGCTGATGCTGTTCGCGTACCGGCAGGAGCTGGCGCCGCCGTGGCGGGAAGATGCCGGCCAGCCCCGCGAGGCGCTGATAGTGACCTTGCGCGCGCGGCCCGCACCGGCGCCCGAGGTGCCGCCTGAGCCGGCGCCGCAGGCTCAGCCAGAGGTCAAACCGACGCCGGCATTCAAACCGAAGCACGCAGTAAAAACGGAAAGGAAGAAAACCGCGAAAGCGGAACCGGCAACAGCGTCGCCAGCGGCAAGTGCCCGGCCAGCGCCAGCGGAGAGTATCGCCGCGCCCGATGTGATTGCCTTGCCGGAGACGCAAGCGCATGCACCGGAAGCGTTCACGGTGGCGCCGCCGTCGGGCACGCCGCAGTTCGATCCCGATGCGGCCCGCAAGTTTGCGCGCGAGATCGCCACCAAGCCGGACCCGGCCCGCGCCGGCATGGCGGTGGCGCAGATTCCGCCCAAGCCGTATGCCACCGACACCAAGGCGGCCCGCGTGATCGCCCAGGCCAAGCGGTCTGACTGCAAAGATGGGATTCCGGGCGGATTGCTCGCTCCGCTCATCCTCCTGCTCGACAAGAAGGATAGCGGGTGCAAGTGGTAGCTGATCGACCGGGCCTGCGTGGCGCTGGACCGGCCATGCCTGCCTATTTCAGGCGCAGCTTGAGTTCCTGCGACGCCTGCTCGAGTGCGCTGCGGGTGGCCGGCAAGGTGGCCAGGGCGTTGAGCAGGCCGAAGTCGTGGATCATGCCGTTGTAGCGTACGCTTTTCACGTCCACGCCCGCCGCGTCGAGCTTGCGGGCATAGGCTTCGCCTTCGTCGCGCAGCACGTCGAATTCGGCGGTCTGAATCAAGGTCGGCGGCAAGCCTTGCAGTTGCGCGTTGCTCGCTTGCAGGGGCGAAGCATGGATTTCCTTACGGGCGCCGGCATCCCTTGTGTAGCTGTCCCAGAACCAGACCATCAGGTCGCGCGTCAAGAAGTGGCCGTTGGCGAACTGCTTGTACGACGGCGTATCGAAGTTGGCGTCGGTCACCGGCCACATCAGCACCTGGGCACGCAGCTTGGGTGCGCCCTGGTCCTTGGCCATCAGGCTGACCACCGCCGCCATGTTGCCGCCCACGCTGTTGCCGGCCACCGCCAGGCGCTTGCCGTCGACGTTAATGGCGTCGCCATGCTCGGCCACCCAGCGGGTTGCCGCATACGCCTGCTTGACCGCCACCCCGTAGCCCGCTTCCGGCGACGGCGTGTAGTTGACGAACACCGCCGCCGCGCCGGAACCGGCCACCAGGTCGCGCACCAGGCGTTCGTGGGTCGGATAGTCGCCCAGCACCCAGCCGCCGCCGTGGAAGAACATGAAGGCCGGGATCTTGCCCTTGGCCCCAGCCGGGCGCACGATGGTCAGCTTGACCGGCTTGCCGCCCAAGGTGACGGTTTTTTCGCTCACATCGGCCGGCGCCAGCGCCACCTTGCTGCCCGCCTGCGCACCGACCAGCACGGCCCGTGCTTCTTGCGGCGTCATCTGCTCGAGCGGCTTGCCGCCTTCGATCGCTTTCAAAAATTGCGCGGTGTTGCGTTCGACGCCGGGCAGGCTGGCTGCGTGAACGGTCGAGAGGGAAGCGGCGAGCAGGGTCAGGGCGAGAGCGGATTTCATGATGTTCCTTTTAGTTGATATCTATTAAGTAGTGAGCTATATATCGGATTGGCTTACTTGGCCTGTGCTGCTTCTTCGATCAGGCGGGCAACCGCAGCCGGGTTGGAGGTCATCACGACGTGCGAAGCGCCTTTGATTTCGACGGTTTTGCGCGACTTGGCGCGTTCGGCCATGAAGCCGAGGGCGGCGGCCGGGATGTTCTTGTCGGCGGTGCCGTAGATGAAGTAGGACGGCAGGTTCTTCCAGGCGGGCGCGCCGGACGCTTCGGTCAGCGCCGCTTCAGCGATCGGGCGCTGGGCGATTGCCATCAGCTGGGCGTCGGCTTTCGGCACGTCGGCGGCGAACTGCTGGTGGAACTTGTCTTGCTGGATGTAGAAATCCTTGCCGCCGCCGGCGATGGACACAGGCTCGGCCAAGGCCTGGCCCAGGGTGCCGCCGGGGAAACGACCGGACAGTTCTAACGCCGTCTCACCCTGGTCGGGAGCGAACGCGGCCACGTAGACCAGGCTTTTCACGTTCGGGTTGCCGTTGGCGGCGGTCGAGATCACCGCGCCGCCGTAGGAGTGACCGACCAGCACCACCGGGCCCTTGACGGACTTGACGATGTCCGACACCACGCTGGCGTCGCCCTTGACGCTGCGCAGCGGGTTGGCCGCGCCGATCACGCTGTAGCCATCGGCGCGCAGTTTCGAGGCAACGCCGTTCCAGCTGCCGGCGTCGGCAAAGGCGCCATGCACCAGGATCACGGTTGGCTTGACGGCGGCGACCGTGCTTGGGGCGGCCATGGCGGGAGCTGCGGCGGCGGCGGTGATCGACAGGGCGAGGGCGATGGTGTTGATGGCTTTCATGGTGGTTCCTTTAAAAGATTAAGTTAGCTTACTATTATATAGCGCACTACATTTTGATTCGACCGGGGCAGGCGGTACTTGTCCACCCCGTGCATTACGTATTCTTGTTCAGGTTACTGCGCAGTTCATCGAGCTGCTGCTTCAAGCTGACGACCTGGTCCAACCCGCAACCAAAGGTGCACAACATTTGCGAAGGAAACTTCTTCGCTTCTTCCCGCAACAGGCTGCCTGCTTCGGTCAGCGAGATGATGACCTGGCGTTCATCGCTGGCGGCGCGGATGCGGGTCAGCAGTTCAGCCTGTTCCATCCGCTTGAGCAGGGGAGTCAGGGTTGCCGAGTCCAGGGACAGGCGCTCGCCAATTTCCGACACCGTCAACTCGTTCTGTTCCCACAGCACCATCAACACCAGATACTGCGAGTACGTCAGCCCGAGCTTGCGCAGCAACTTGCGGTACAGCTTGCTCATCGCCAGCGAAGTCGAGTACAGCGAGAAGCACAACTGGCCATCGAGCCGGGGAACGTCGTTATTCGGTGTTTGTTTGTCGTCCATGTGAAGCAGTATATGTAGCGCACTATCGAATAGCAAGCTATTTCTTAAAATCTTTTGAATCCCGAATTTTCGCCCGCCGCCGGTACGCGGCGCCGCTCCGCGCCAGCCGCCGGGCATAGTCCCCCGATACGACTTGCACGGCCGGTGGTGCGAAGCAGCCCGCGTCCCGCTTGGACAATGGCGATGGCGCGAAAGTGCGATTGATGCAGATCAGTCCTGCTGACCCTTGATTTCCAGCGCGCGGTCGTACAGGGCATTCTTCTTGCGCCCGGTAATTTGCGCGGTCAGGTTGGCGGCCTGCTTGACCGAACATTCAGCCAGCAGGATATGCAGGATGCGCTCGGCCTCGGCCTCTTCGGCATCGCCCTCGGCCCGGGCGCCTTCGAGCAGCACCACGTACTCGCCCTTTTCGCGGTGCGGATCGGCCTTGACCCAGGCCAGCGCCTCGGACAAAGGGCAACGGTGGATTTCTTCGAACAGCTTGGTCAACTCGCGCGCGAACACCACCTGGCGCGCCGGCTCGAACACGCCGGCCAGCGCTTCCACGCAATCCAGGATGCGGTGCGGCGCTTCGTAGAACACCATGGTCGCGCCGACCGTCAGCAGTTTTTGCAGGGCGGTTTCGCGCTGCTTTGCCTTGGCCGGCAAAAAACCCACAAAATAGAATTGATCGTTGACCAGCCCGCTGGCCGAAAGCGCCGTCACCGCCGCCGAGGCGCCCGGCAGCGGCACCACGCGCAGGCCGGCGGCGCGCACCGCGTCGACAATGCGCGCGCCCGGGTCGGACACGCCCGGCGTGCCCGCGTCCGACACCAGCGCGATGCGCTCGCCGGCCTGCAGGCGCGCGATCAGCTTGTCGGCCACTTCGCGTTCGTTGTGCTGGTGCGCGGCGATCATCGGGCGCGACAGGCCGAAGCGGGTCAGCAGATTACCGGTGTTACGGGTGTCTTCGCAAGCGACCGCGTCGACCAGCGAGAGCACGTGCAAGGCGCGCACGGTAATGTCGGTGACGTTGCCAATGGGAGTAGCCACGATATACAGGGTTGCTGTAGGATAGGACTGATGCACGGCCTCGCCAATGACGGGAAGCTGGGCGATCGAACTGGTCTGGAATTCTGTCATTTGGGAGTGGTAATGCTGATTAAAAGTCTGAAGGGCCTGTTCGCCGTTAGCGCGCTCACGATGTTGAGTGCCTGCAGCACGCCCTGCGACAGGCCGGGGGGATTGTGCGCGCCTATCGAGCCAAACACAAGCGTCGCACCGGCCCAGCCGCGCGCGCCCGAGGTGATCGCGCCGGTCATCCCTGAAGCCGAGGTCGAGACCATGCCGGTCGATGCGCCGCCAGGGGCCGTGGCCGACCATCCGCGCGCGGCCGCCGTGCCCGCCGCCGCGCCCGACAACAAAGCGGCCACCCGCATCGGCCTGCTGCTGCCGACCCGCTCCGACGCGCTCGGCCCGCCGGCTGGCGCGCTGCGCGCCGGTTTCATGGCCGCTTACGAGCGCGACCGCACCGGCTTCGAAGTGAACCTGATCGAAACCGGCGACAGCCCGCAAGACGTGCTGGCCGCCTACACCACGGCGCTGGCGCAGAACGATATCGTGGTCGGCCCGTTGGCGCGCTCGGCGGTGAGCGCGATCGCCGGCGCCGGCGTGGCCGTCAGCAAGCCGACCATCGCCCTGAATCATCCGGACGGACGCGGCACGGGCGGCGCGCTGCCGCACAATCTGCTGGTGATCGGCCTGTCAATCGAAGACGAGGCGCGCCAGGTGGCGCAGTGGGCCGCGAGCGAGCATCCGGGCGCGCGCGCGCTGGTCGTGTCCGGCGCGAACGCCTGGCAGCGCCGTATCGCCAGCGCGTTTGCCGCCCAGTGGAAGCAGCTGGGCAACCAGTCGCAGACCCTGGAACTGTCCGCCTCGAACGGCTACCTGAGCGAATCGGGCATCTCGCAGCTGAGAAACCGGGTCGATGCCGAACAGCCGACCCTGCTCTTTACCGCGCTCGACGCCGACCAGCTGCGCCAGGTGCGCGCCTCGATCGGCACCAACGTGCCGGCCTACGGCACCTCGTCGGTCAATCCGGGCACCGAACCGGGCATGGCGCTGGCCGAGCTCGACGGCGTGCGCCTGCTCGACCTGCCGTGGGAAGTGCAACCCGACCATCCGGCCGTGATGGTGTATCCGCGCTGGAACGCCAGCCGCCGCACGCTCGACCTCGACCGCCTGTACGCACTCGGCATCGATGCCTTCCGCGTGGCGCGCGAGATCACCCTGCATCCGGGCGCGCCGTTCACCATGGATGGCGTGACGGGACGGCTGTCGGTCAGCTTCGGCGACGGCCCGGCACGCTTCGAGCGGGTGCAGCCGACCGCGGTCTACCAGGGCGGCAGCTTCAAGCCGTCCGGCGGCGCGCAGTAATATGTGGCCGGCCCGGCTGAGCGGCAAGCAGCGCCAGGGCCAGTTGTGGGAACAGAAAGCACTCGACTATCTGCAAGGCCAGGGCTTGCGCCTGGTCGAGGCCAACTACCGCTGCCGGGGCGGCGAAATCGACCTGATTTTGCGCCACGGCGAGGAACTGGTGTTCGTCGAAGTGCGCCAGCGTGCCAGCGCCAGCCACGGCGGCGCGGCCGCCAGCATCACCCCCGCCAAGATCGGCCGCATGGTGCGCGCGGCCCAGACCTACCTGCTGCGCTTTCCACAGGTGCCGCCGTGCCGCTTCGACGTGCTCGCCATCGACGGCGAACGCATGGAGTGGCTGCGCAACGCCATTCAGTTATAAGCGAGCGCCAGGGCGATTTTCATCGTACTTCTCCGGGTTGGCTATCTGCTGCACTATAATCCTCCACTATGAATACTCAACGCATCCTCGCCCACTTCCACGAAAGCGCCGAACTCAAGATTCAGGCGGCTTCTGCCCTGGCTCAACCCATCTCGCAAGCGATCGAACTGATGTTCTTCGCCTTGTCGAACGGAAACAAGATTCTTGCTTGCGGTAATGGCGGCTCGGCCGCCGACTGCCAACACTTTGCGGCCGAGCTGGTGGGCCGTTTCGAGCGCGAGCGCTTTCCGCTGCCGGCGATGTCGCTGACCACCGATACCTCGATCATGACGGCGGTGGGCAACGATTACAGCTACCGCGAGATTTTCTCGAAGCAGGTGCAAGCCTTCGGCCAGGCCGGCGACGTGCTGCTGGCCATTTCCACGTCGGGCAACTCGGCCAACGTGATTGCCGCGGTCGAAGCGGCGCTCGAGCGTGAAATGCGCGTCGTGGCGCTGACCGGCAAGGATGGCGGCGCGCTCGGCAAGTTGCTGACCGACGCCGACGTGCATATCTGCGTGCCGCACACGCGCACCGCGCGCATCCAGGAAGTGCACCTGGTGACCATACACTGCATTTGCGACGGTATCGACGTCGCCTTGTTCGGAGGAGATGTCAATGAATGATCCATTACGTGCGGTGCGCCCGCTGGCCAAGGCCATCGTCGCAGTTGCCCTGCTGGGCAGCCTGCAGGGCTGCATCGGGCTGTTCGTGGGCGGCGCCGTGGCCGGCGCGGTGGCCACGGCCGACCGTCGCACGCTCGGTGCGCAAGCCGACGACAAGGCCATTGCGCTCAAGGCCGACATGCGCTTGCCGAAAATTACCGGTGAAGACGTGCATATCAATGTCAACAGCTTCAACCGCAAGGTGCTGCTGACCGGCGAAGTGCGCGACGACGCCATGAAGGCGGCGGTCGAGCGCGAAGTGGCCAACATCGATGGCGTGGCGATCGTGATCAACGAACTCGACATCGCTTCGCCCGCCACCTATACCTCGCGTTCGAGCGATTCGCTGATCACCACCAAGGTCAAGGCCAGCCTGGTGGACATGCAGACCATTTCGGCGACCTCGTTCAAGGTCATCACCGAGCGCGGCACCGTGTTCCTGATGGGCCGCGTGACCCAGCGCGAAGGCCAGGTCGCCGCCGATGTGGCGCGCGGCGTGTCGGGCGTGAAAAAAGTCGTCAAAGTGCTGGAATACATCAGCGACGACGAGCTCAAGGCGATCTCGCCACGGTCCTCGTCGGTCCAGTTGTAGTCGTCCTGACTGGTCGCTTGTAAATACTTGCGTCCGGAGGGCCGCGCGGGCAGCGTTTTTGCAGCGCGGCTATAATGATTTTCTGTTCCATTCCCGCTTCCACAGTCATGTCCACCCAGACTCCACCCCGTACTTCCTGGCTCAAACCGGCGCTTATCGGCGCGGCGGTGGTGGCCATTGCCGCCATCGGCTATTCCTCGCTGGCGCGCAGCACGCCCGCGCCGGACGTGACCTTCATCGATATCAAGGGCCAGAAAATCAGCTCGCAAAGCTTGCGCGGCAAGGTGGTCATGGTCAATTTCTGGGCAACCTCGTGCGCAACCTGCGTCAAGGAAATGCCGCAGATGGTCGATACGTACAACAAGTTCAAGGGCCAGGGCATGGAGTTCGTGGCGGTGGCCATGAAGTACGACGCGCCCAATTACGTGCTCAATTATGCCGAGACCAACCGCCTGCCGTTTACCGTGGCGCTCGATAGCGCCGGTGATATTGCCAAGGCCTTCGGGGATGTGACGTTAACGCCGACCACGTTCTTGATCGACAAGGATGGCAAGATCATCAAGCGCTATGTGGGGGAGCCGGATTTTCCGGCCTTGCATAAGTTGCTGGAAAAAACCATCGCGGGCTGAATGCTCAAAATTAGTTACTGTACGAAACGGCGTTAAGCTCGAAACCGTCGTTCCCGCGTAGGAGGCTGTCTCAAAACGCTAAAATCACCGCTAGGCGGTAGACTCTTATCCGTCATTCCCGCGCAGGCGGGAATCCCATTCCGTGGCATAGCAGCGAACTTGGATTCCCGCCTGCGCGGGAATGACGGTGCTGGAGGCGGTGGTAGTCGTTGAACGCTTCCCTTTCGAGACAGCCTCGTAGGCGGGAACCTCATTTTGTAGAGCCGCCAGCGGCTTTGAAACAAACTTGGATTCCCGCCTACGCGGGAACGACGGTTTGGAGCTTAGCGTTCAAAACCCCGTCTGCACCGACAAATACGCGCCGCGCTGGCGCTGGGGGTTGAACACCGTAATATCCCCCAGCACCGCGTAGGCCGCCGTCACCGACACATGCTTGCTGGGAAACCAGGCCACGAACACGTCGTAATACGCCTTTTCATTGTCCACCCCCAGATTGTGCGGCTTGCGGCGGTATTCCACGCCGGCCACCAGTTGGCGGTCCACCAGGTACGCGGCCGACACTTCCAGCATCGCCTTGCAGGAATCGCCCTTGTCGCCGCCAAACCCCAGTAAACCCATCTGATTGGCCCTGGTCGCGCGCACGGTGGCGTTCAAGAGCAAACTCTGCTGCAATAGCAGCTTGGTCGCGGCCACGTAGAGATCGGTGCCGCTGTCATCCTTCGCACCCAGTTGCGTGACCCTGGTCACGCCCAGCGCCCCCAGCCCGCCCACGCCCTTGTTGCGCTTGTACATCGCACCGACGGCGATCTGCGGCATCAAGCTATCCTGCCCGTACACGGCGTCGCCCGCCACTTTCACTTTTACGCCAAGAATATCCTGCTTGATGCTCAGCTGGTTCAGCGGCGCCAGGCTGCCCTTGAAATGCTGCTGCGCCAGCGACAGTTCAACCCGGTCGGCCAGCCCCAGCGCCACCCCGGCCGTGTCGAGCGTGTAATCCTGGGTGCGCACGCCGGTGTAGTGCGCGTTCGCGCCCCAGCTGTCGCGGCTGCCATAGCCGGTAATCAGCGCCCACGGGGTCAGGCCGCCGCCGCCGGCGCCTTCGAGCTGGCTGACCCCGCCCGTCGCAGTGAGCTTGCCCAGGTCGGGCCGGCCCTGCCCGTACGCCGCACCGGCCGTCAAACTTGCCGCCAAGAACAAGCTACCCACGCGCGTGATCTGCATATTGTCTCCCGATGAAGGTGTTGCACGAACCAACTCAGCCGTCTCTACAATACTGCGTACGCAAACGGCGCGCGATTGGATTCAACTATTTTGCTATATTTCGCAAATATGTTTGTTGTAATCCGATATGCCTTTGCGATAACCTCACCGGGCACTCCGCGCCACGCCGCGGCCACCCGAACCCACTGTCAAGGCGCTCAGTGTCCATCGACGTCAACCCGCTCGACCCGCAGCAACTACGCACCTGGCTCCTGGCAGCCGGCAAACGCGATGGCGGCGCCTTCCGTTCCCTCTACGATGCAACTTCGCCGAAACTGTTTGGCTTCGCGCTGCGTATATTGCACAAGCGCGAGCTCGCTGAAGAGGTTTTGCAAGAGAGCTATGTCGCCATCTGGAACAATGCCGCCAACTACCAGAGTCATCTCGCAGCGCCGATGACCTGGATGGCGACCATTGTCCGCAACAAGGCGTTCGACCACCTCCGGCGCAGCGACGTCTCGGTTGAAATCGATGCGGAACAGTTTGATAGTGAAGTCATGAATGCTCTACAGGATCCGCAGGCGACGCCGATCGAGGCGTTGCAGATGAGTGGCGATGCGAAAGCGCTGGCGTGGTGCATGTCCGCGCTCGACGGCATGCATCGCCAGGTTGTCGCGCTGGCCTATTACCACGACCTGTCGCACAGCGAAGTGGCCGAGCAGATGAAACTACCAGTCGGAACCGTCAAAACCTGGATCAGGCGCAGTCTTGAAAAGCTGCGCACCTGCCTCGCGAAACGGGAGCAAACATGAACATCCGACATAACATTGTCCTGCGCCAGAAACTGGCGGCGGAATACGTGCTGGGCACGCTCAGGGGCGGCGCGCGGCGCCGTTTCGAAGGCTGGCTGCACCAGGACGCCGACTTGCGCAATATCACCGCGCAGTGGCAGCAGCGCCTGGCACCCATGGCCGAGTTTGCCGGCGATGTGGCGCCGCCGAAAAGCGTGTGGCGCGGCATCGAACGGCGTCTGGACCTCAAGCCGAAAAAGACCGGCGGCTGGCGCTTCTGGCAGAGCGACAACCTGGCGTTCTGGCGCAACCTGGGGATGGTGTCGACCGCCATGGCGGCCCTGCTGCTGGTGGTGGTAGTAAGCTACCGTCCGGTCGATGCGCCGGTCATTTCGTACGTGGCGACCTTGAGCGACGACAAGGCCCAGCCCGCCATGGTGCTGACCGCCGACCGCAAGCACCACGCTCTCGATGCGCGGGTGGTGGGCGGCGCGCCGGTTGCGGCCGACAAGAGCCTGCATCTGTGGGCGGTGCCGAAGTCGGGCAAGCCGCGTTCGCTGGGGGTATTGGCTGACAACCAGGGCCGCTTCACCTTGACCGACAATGCCATCAGCGACGATGTGGCGGTGCTGGCGGTGACCCTGGAGCCGAAGGGAGGCTCGCCCGATCCGAATGGACCGACCGGGCCGATTGTGTACAAGGGCAATTGGGTGAGCTTGTAGTATCGGCACTGTCGGTTCCGCCCTTGGCGGAACCGACTCCCCGCCTCGGTGCGGGGACGACGCGTGCCTGGCCGATCCTACTTCGTCACGATATCCTTCTGCATCGGCGCCAGCCTGGCCACCAGCTTGTTCTGCACCGCCGGCGCCACGCCGTTCTTGTCCATGGCCGCCTGCAAGTCCTCGGCCAGCGCGTTGAACTGGGCGTTGGTGATGTTTAAGCCATCGTGGATATCCTTCATGTCCTTGCCCTTGTACTTGCACGGGCCGCCGGAGAGCGCGCAAAACTGCTCTTCCAGCCGCATCGACAAGTTCTTCAGGTCGGTATCCTTGAACGATTCCTTGATGCGCGCGTCGGCCATGATCATCGGCACGAAGGTGTCCACGATCTTCTTGATCCCGCCCTGCCCGCCCAGCCCCTGGTAGGTGCTGTCGTCGGTGGCGGGCCCGTGGACGCAGCCGCCGGCCAGCGCCAGCGTGCCGATGCAAAAAAGCCGGGTCACCGTTTTCATTCTTTTTCCAATCATGGTTAACAGCCAATCAAACTTGGCACCGAATCGCGCCCGCCGCAACAGCTGTGACTAGTCGGGCGCGGCAGCAGCCGCCAGCGCCCGGTCCACCGCCGCCGTGAAGGTGCCGATATTGATCGGCTTGGTCAGGTAGGCAAAAAAGCCGGCGGCCATGCTGCGCTTGACGTCGCGCTCCATCGCATTCGCACTCAGTGCAATGACCGGAATATGCGCCGTGCGCGGGTCGTCGCGCAGCAGGCGCTGCGCTTCGTGACCATCCATGCCGGGCAGGTTGATATCCATCAGGATCACGTTCGGCAGATAACTCTGCGCCAGTGCAATGCCAAGCTCGGCGCTGGGCGCGGAAACCAGGGCCAGGTCGCAGCGGAAGCCGACGATTTCTTCGACCAGCCTCAGGTTGGCCGGATTGTCTTCCACGTACAGCAAGGTCGCCACCGACGGATCGCCCGCGGGCACGGCCGGCATGGCGCGCGGCGCGGGCGTGGGCGCGGCGGCCGCGCCCTGGGCCAGAGGGCCACTGCCGCTCAGGTCGAGCTCGATCCAGAACACGCTGCCGATGCCGGCCGTGCTCGACACGCCCATGGCGCCGCCCATCAGTTCGACCAGGCGCTTGGTCACCACCAGCCCGATGCCGGTGCCTTCTTCGCTGCCGCCTTCCTGGCCGAGCCGGTTGAACGGCTGGAACAGCGAACTGAGTTGGTCGGGACGCAAACCCTTGCCGGTATCCTGCACCGAAATGCGCACCCGCGCCGGGCCGATCAGGTTGGTGTTGACCACCGCCACGCCCTGCTCGCGGTTGTACTTGATGGCGTTCGACAACAGGTTCAGCATGATCTGCTTGAGGCGCGTGTGGTCGGCCACCACCATCAGCGGCTCCGGCTTCGGAAACACCATGCGGATGCCGCGCCGGGCCGCGCTGTCGCCGACCATCGATTGCACTTCGTCGAGCACGCCGGAGAGCAGCACCGGTTCAAGCGACACGCTCAGGGTGCCCGATTCGATCTTGGCCAGGTCGAGGATTTCGTTAATCAAGGTCAGCAAGTGTTCGCCGGCCGTCAGGATATTGCGCACGAAGCTGCGCTTTTGCACCGTGGTCGAGGGCAAGGACTCGTTGGCCAGCAACTGGGTGAAGCCGAGAATGGCGTTGAGCGGCGTGCGCAGCTCGTGCGACATGCTGGTCAGAAAAAGATCCTTGGCCTGGTTGGCGCGTTCGAGCTCGACCTTCTTGTCGTTGAGGGCGCGCTCGATGCGCTTGCGGTCGGTAATGTCGCGAATCGCCGACGACACCAGCATGCCATCTTCGGTTTCCAGCGGCGAGAGGCTGATTTCGACCGGAAACTCGGTGCCGTCGCGCCGCAAACCATACAGTTCGAGCCCGGCGCCCATCGATCGCGGGCGCGGCCCGGCCGAAAAGCTGCTGCGGAAATGCGGATGCTGCTCGGCGAAGCGCTGCGGGATCAGGATCTCGACTTTTCTTCCAAGCAGTTCGCTGCGCGGATAGCCGAACAATTTTTCGGTCTGCGAATTGACCAGCACGATTTCGCCATCGCGGTTGACGATCACCATCGCGTCCGGCGCCGATTCGAGCAAGCCGCGGAATTTCTGCTCGGCCTTTTTGCGTTCGCTGACATCGCGGATCGCGCTGATCACAAAAGCGCCGGCGTCGGTGCTGATCGGCGAGAGGCTGATTTCGACCGGAAATTCGACCTCGTCCTTGCGCACGCCGTACAGCTCCAGCCCGGCACCCATGGTGCGCGTGCGCGACTGTTCGAAGTAGCGCGAGCGGTGCCCCACATGGCCGTGGTGGAAGCGGGCCGGCAGCAGTACTTCGATCAGCTTGCCGTTCAGTTCGCCGTGTTCATAGCCGAACAGGCGCTCGGCCTGGGCGTTGGCCAGCACGATGGTGCCGGTCGGGTTGGCCATGATGATGCTGTCCGGCGTCGATTCGAGCAGGTCGCGGAATTTCGCTTCGATCAGCAGGGTGTCGCGCGCGGCCTTGGCGCGCGTCATGTCGCGCATGGTCGAGACGATGTAATCGATCTTGCCGTGCTCGTCGCAGATGGCCTTGGCGGAGGCGTCGACATAGATCAGCGCGCCATCCTTGCGGCGGCGCAAGGTTTCATAGTCGAAGGCGCCGTACGCCACGATCTGGCGCTCCGCTTCCAGGTCCAACTCACGCTCCTGCTTGCCAGGCAGGGCGATCAGCTCGCGCAGGTCGCGCCCCACTGCTTCGTCGCTGCTGTAGCCGAAGATGCGCTCGGCGCCGTTAGTCCAGCGCAACACGGTGTAGCCCGGCGTGGTGACAATCACCCCGCCAGGGGCTTCCGTAAGTATGAGCTGATCGAAGTCGTTGGGCATCCGGCGCTCTCTGGCTGGTGGAGTGGCGCCGCGACGAGTCGGAGCAGCGCCAGGCGTCCGGCCATGATGCGCCTTTCCATACAATTGTCAAACGGAAGTTACCCGATGTATAACGTTGACTCGACGATCGGGGGCCAGCGCGCCAGCGCTTATTTGGGATACAGAATCATCTGGGTGCAGCGGAACAGGGCGATGGTCTTGCCATTCGCTTCATTGGTGACCACCACGTCCCACACCTGGGTGGTTTTGCCGAGGTGGGCGGCCTTGGCCACGCAGGCGATCGCGCCGTCGCGCGCGGTGCCCAGGTGGTTCGACTTGAGCTCGATGGTGGTGAAGCTGTTCGCCCCTTCCGGCAGGTTGGCCACGCAGGCGTAGCCGGCGGCGGTGTCGGCCAGGGTGATGACGGTGCCGGCGTGCAGGAAGCCGTTGGGCGCGAGCAAGTGCGGCTTGATCTCGAGGCGCGCGGCGACTTCGCCGCCGCCGACACGGGTAATTTCCACGCCCATGTAACCGGGAAGCGTGCCGGCGCCGAAACTGTTCATCGATTCAGGGGTAAACTGGTGCGTGCTCATGGCGTTTCCGTTCGTGTTTAAAATAAGCACGATTGTACGTTTTTATTCCCAGCCCGGTTAACAGAGGTCCGATCTTGAAAAAATTTGCTTTGAGAATGCTGTACTTGCCCGTGCTGCTGTCCGCGTGGGCGTGCGCCCCCGGCGCCCTGGCCCAGGACGCCGGGCCGGCCCGCCTGGTGGAGGCGGCGCGCTCCCAGATCGGCGTGACCACCAAGTACGACCCGCGCTACGAGCGCCTGGCCTTCCCCGGCGGCGATGTGCCGGCCGAGCGCGGCGTGTGCACCGACGTGGTGGTGCGCGCTTATCGCAAGGTGGGGGTGGACTTGCAGGAACTGGTCCATCGCGACATGAAGACGGCCTGGAATGCGTATCCGAAATTGTGGCAACTCAAGCGCCCCGATCCGAATATCGACCATCGCCGCGTGCCCAACCTGGCCACCTTTTTCACGCGCCACGGCAAGTCGATGACACCCGCGCGCGAGGGCGCCGCCTACCAGGCGGGCGACGTCGTCACCTGGATGCTGCCGGGTAACCTGCCGCACATCGGCATCGTCTCCGGCCAGCGCAGCGCGGCCGGGGTGCCGCTGGTGATCCACAACATCGGGCGCGGCACCCAGATCGAAGACAGCCTGTTCACCTATCCGCTGACCGGGCACTACCGCTTCAATCCGCCCGCCAAAGCCACCGTCAGCGCAAGCCGCTGACCGAGCCTTCCTTCGGATAGTCGATCTTGTACTCGACCTGGAATTTGGCGCTCGCCCCGGCCGCCAGGGTCTTTTTCCAGGCCACGACGCCACGGCGCTGTTCCCAGGTGTCGGTGAACGGTTTCGGATCGAACACCGCCTCGACCTTGACCTCCTCGGACGTGCTGACCGGGGAGGAATCGAACACCAGCATCTCGACCGGCGTGCTGTGGCGGTTGACCAGGGTGAACACGTCGGCGCGCACGCTGGTAGCGCGCCCGCCGAAGATGCCCTTGCTGCCGGTCTTGCCGGCCACCGGATCGAGCGACACCTTGACCAGGTCGTCGCGCCCGAACGAGAACAGCGCCTTCTCGCCATCTTGCAGATTCCACTGGGTGGCGCCGATGTAGCCGCCGTCGCGGAACAACTGCATGTTGCCTGTCGGCCACACACCTTCCGGACGGGCCGCTTCGGCCATGACGATGGCAAACTTTTCCAGGCGCGGCGTCACGCGCAGGTGCTGGGTGACCGGCAGCGCCAGGGTCGACAGCGTGACCGAGGTGGCGCGCCCGTCCGAGGCCAGGTTGACCCGGCCCGGCACCTCGAACTCGGTGGCGAAGACGCCCTGCAGTTCGGCGATATCATATTCGTTCGCGCGCTTGATCGAGCTGCCGGTGATCTCCACTTTTTGCTTGCGTTCCATCGACATGACCGGGGCCGGGGCCGGGGCGTAGGCTTGCATCTGCTGGGGTGGCTGCGGCGGATAGTAGCCCAGCAGCCACGGCTGCGGTTCGCGTCCGGTAGGCGACAGGCGCGGCTGGCTGGTCGAGAGGGTCAGCTTGACGTTGCTCCAGTCTTCCCCGGTGCTCTGCGAAATCGTGGCCAGGCGCTCCAGGTCGACCCTGGACGCGGCCGAGTCGAGACTGGCGCGGTAGCCCGGTTTCCAGCCGGCATTGTCGCGCTGGTAGCTGATGGTCAGGGTCCCGGCTTTGGCCGCCGCCAGGCGCACCACCATGCTGCGCACCTGCTTGCCGTCCGGATCGAGGCCCGCCAGGTCGCTTTCGAGCGCCGCGATTTTCTTGTCGAGCTCGCGCTGCTGCACGGCCAGCTTCTGGATCTTGATCAGGGCCTCGCTGGCGCCGCGCCCCAGGGTGTCGAGCACGCCGGCCAGCGCCTTGCCGTTGTCCGGCCCTTGCGCCCTGGCGCCGTCGGCGGCGCCGCCGTTGTAGCGTTCCAGATAGCCCTTGACGATGGCGGCCGACTTGGCCTCCGCGTCGAGCACGGCCTTCTGGTCCTTGAGGCGCTCGATCTCGCCGGCCAGCTTCGCTTCAAGCGGGTTGACCGCTTCGCTGCCGGCCTTGTCGCGCGAGACCACGTCGGCCACGCGGATGCCGGGCGCCGCTTGCACCCGTACCGATTCGAGGTTGAAGTTGGCCGGCAAGCCGTCGATGACGACCTCGGTGGCGCCAGCGGCGACCTGGGCCGTGCGCACCACGGTGGCGCTGCCGGGATACAAGGTGACGGCCGTGACCGGGGCATTGGTGCTGGCCAGGCACAGGGGACTCGACAGGGCCAGGACGGTAAACAAGGTTGGGCGCATGGTGTGCTTTCGGGTTCGGACGAGGATGGACATAGGATTGAAACGCGCGCTGGCGCAAAACGGGGTTAAACCGGGGCTAAACGGACACGAAAAAGGTCCTGCCCATGGTCACACGCCTGCCAGCGCGCTTTCCCAGTAGGGCGGCTGGCCCACATGGTCGCGCAGGTAAGCGATGAACAGCTGCGCCTTGACCGGGTGCGAACGCCCTGGCAAGCGCACCGCGTGGATGCCGTCGGTGACGACCGACGCACCCTGGCTGGCCGGTCCGAACAAGGGCACCAGTTGCCCGGCGACCAGCGCGTCGCTCGCCAGCCAGCTCGGCAGGTGCGCCACGCCGGCTCCGCCGACGGCCGCGTCCAGCATGAAATCGACATCGTCGCTGCGCAGGGTGCCGCTGACCGGCAAGGGCTTGTTGCGGTTGACGCCCTCGAAAGTCCACCAGCAAGCCAGGGCGCTGCGGCTGACGTAACTCATGCAGTTGTGCCCGAGCAGGTCGAGCGGGGTGGCCGGGGTGCCGCGCCGCGCCAGGTAAGCCGGGCTGGCGCAGGCGATGCGCCGGCGCGGCGCCAGCCAGGTGGCCAGCAGGTCGCTGTCGGGCAGCGGGCCGAGGCGGATCGCCACATCGACGCGCTGGGCCGACAGGTCGACCACGTCGTCGTTGAGCTGCAACTCCAGTTCCATCAGCGGATAGCGGTGCAGGAACTCACCCAGGATCGGGGCGATGTGGCGCCGCCCGAACGCGCGCGGAGCGGTCACCGTGAGCACGCCGCGCGGCTCCGGATCGACCGCCGTGACGGCCGCCTTGGCTTCGGCCAGCTCGGCTATCAGGTGGCGCGCACGCGGCACGAAACGCTCGCCGGCGTCGGTCAGCAGCACCACGCGCGAACCGCGCACGAACAACCTGGCGCCGACTTCGGCTTCGAGCCAGTCGATCCGGCGCGACACCGACGACACCGCCAACTGCAAGGTTTTGGCGGCGCGCGACAGGTTGCCGCTGTCGACGACGGCGAGAAAACAATGCAGGGCATCGAACATGGGAACGGCTCCGGTGAGGTTTGCGCACAACGCAAAGATAGTTTGCACATTGCCATATTGTTCCGCGCGGCGCAACGTTGCATACTGCTGTTGCTGTGTTGCTGCGACTTAGCTTTTTCCCATCACTCTGAACGAAAGACGCCATGACTGAATTCTTCCGCACCCCGCGCACCCTGATCCTGGCGGCCGCCCTTGGCGTCGCCGCCTTCACCGCCAGCACCGTCCACGCCGCCGCGCCGATGGCCAAGGTGTCGGCCCCCGGCTACTTCCGCATGATGCTGGGCGAGTTCGAAGTGACCGCGCTGTCCGACGGCACCACCGAACTGCCGGTCAACAAATTGCTCAAGACCACCCCGGCGAAAATCGACAAGGCGCTGGCCAAGTCCTTCCTGGCCAGCCCGCTCGAAACCTCGTTCAACGCGTACCTGATCAATACCGGCAGCAAGCTGGTGCTGGTCGACAGCGGCGCGGGCGGCCTGTTCGGCCCCAACCTGGGCAAGCTGGTGGCGAACCTGAAGGCTTCCGGCTACCAGCCGGAGCAGGTCGATGAAATCTACATCACCCACTTGCATCCGGACCACGTGGGCGGCATCGCGAAAGACGGCGCGGCAACCTTCGCCAATGCCGTGGTGCGGGCCGACAAGCGCGATGCGGACTTCTGGCTGAGCCAGGCCAACATGGAAAAAGCCCCGGCCGACGCCAAGGGTTTCTTCCAGGGCGCGATGGCCTCGCTCAAGCCCTACATCGACGCCAAGCGCTTCCAGCCGTTCGAAGGCGATACGCAACTGGTGCCGGGCGTGAAATCGACGGCGACCTATGGTCATACGGCCGGGCACACCAGCTACGTGGTTGAAAGCGGCGGCCAGAAGCTCCTGTTGGTGGGCGACCTGATCCACGTGGGCGCGGTGCAGTTCGACGAGCCGACGGTGACGATTGCGTTCGATTCGGATGAAAAAGCCGCGCTGGCACAGCGCCTGAAAGCGTTCAGCGCCGCCGCAAAGGACGGCACCTGGGTGGGCGCATCGCACTTGCAGTTTCCCGGCATCGGGCACGTGCGCAGCGCCGGAAAATCGTATCAGTGGGTGCCGGTCAATTACACGCAGGTGCGATAAGAACGCCACAGCGCCCCGGGTGGATCACGGGGCGCATCCGCTGTTGCACAATCAGCCGGTGCGTCCGGCTTTTTTCACGAGCTCGAATTCGTGCGCAAGCAGGTACAGGCCGCTGCACGCCGATTGCCCCGGCCCCTCTTCCCACCAGGTGGTGACGCTGATTTTGCCTTCCTCGGGAAATTCCTCAATAGGATATTCGTTGTTGAGCATCGCCAGCGTATGCGACAACTCGTCGGCGGGAAGCCAATCGAGCAGCCCCTGGTCGATTTCCAGTACGCGCACCATATCGCCAATCGCAACCTCGTTGCCGTGCCGGTCTTTCATTATGTTCTTTCCGCAGCCAGTCCGGCCGCAAATGTAGTGATCGCGCTTGCCGCTTGCTCCGGTACGCTCTGCAGCAGCAGGTGCGGCCCCGTCAGCGCCACCAGGCGCCAGTCCGCGCACAGCGAAGCGAGCAGGCGCGCGGCCGAGGCCGGCACGATCCAGTCGCGCGTCGCTTGCAGGTACAGCACGGGCACGCTGATGGCCTGTGCGCGCCCGGTGTAATCAACCGCCATTACTTCTTTCAAGCGCAGGCGCAGGCGCGCGGGCGGCACCTTGTCGAGCGCGCCGCGCAGGGCTTTGCGCAAGACCACCGGCGCATCGAAGCCGAGCAGGAAAGGGGCGATCAGTGGAGTAAGGGAAGACCACATGGGCAGCATGCCGACCAGTGGTTTAAGCGGCGCCAGCAGCGAACGCGGATTGCGCGCAAAGGTGCAGCACAGCACCAGAGCGATCAGCCCGGGCGGCTTTGACGCGGCCAGCGCGATAGCGACCGGCCCGGAGAAGGACTCGCCGATCAGCACGAACGGACGATCACGCGGCAACTTCGTCCGCGCATACTCGGTCAGGCCGACGTAACCGAGCGCCGGCGCGCAAGGGTAGGAGACAACGATGGTGTCGACCTCGGCCCCAAGCGCGGCAATGAAACCGGCGAACAGGTCGCCGCTTCCGTCCATTCCCGGAAGCAGCACCACGGTCACCACCGGCAAAACTTACGCGCTGATCGCCACGCCCGCGTTATGCGCCTGCTCGTCCGCATGGTACGAGCTGCGCACCATGGCGCCGACGGCGGCATGCACGAAGCCCATCTTGTAGGCTTCTTCCTCGAACATCTTGAACACGTCGGGATGCACATAGCGGCGCACCGGCAAGTGGTCGCCCGACGGCGACAGGTACTGGCCGATGGTCAGCATGTCGACGTTGTGGCTGCGCAAATCGCGCATCACTTGCAGGATTTCATCGTCGGTCTCGCCCAGGCCGACCATGATGCCGGACTTGGTCACCGCGTTCGGATACAGCGCCTTGAAGTCGCGCAGCAATTCCAGCGAGTGGGTGTAGTCGGAACCGGGACGGGCTTCCTTGTACAGGCGCGGCACGGTCTCCAGATTGTGGTTCATCACGTCCGGCAAGCCGTCGGCGAAGATCGCCAGCGCCTTGGCCAGGCGACCGCGGAAGTCGGGCACCAGCACTTCGATGCGGGTCTTCGGCGACAGCGCGCGCGTCTGCTTGATGCACTCGACAAAGTGGCCGGCGCCGCCGTCGCGCAGGTCGTCACGGTCGACCGAGGTGATCACCACGTACGACAGGCGCAGCTCGGCGATGGTCTTGGACAGGTTGTGCGGCTCGTTGACATCGAGCGGATCGGGACGGCCGTGGCCGACGTCGCAGAACGGGCAGCGGCGGGTGCACTTGTCGCCCATGATCATGAAGGTGGCCGTGCCCTTGCCGAAGCATTCGCCGATGTTCGGGCAGCTCGCTTCTTCGCACACGGTCACCAGGTTGTTGGCGCGCAGGATATCCTTGATTTCGTAGAAACGCGACGACGCCGAAGCGGCCTTGACGCGGATCCAGTCCGGCTTTTTCAGGCGCTCGATTTGTCCGATCGGCACGATCTTGATCGGAATGCGCGAGGTCTTGCTGGCGCCTTTTTGCTTGTCGCTGGCGTTATAGACTGGGGCGATGCTGGTGTCGGTGTCAGAAGTCATTTGGCTGCTTGCCCGTGGGGCTCTGTGATGTTGTTCGATGCGGTATGCGGCGTATTCTGCGATGCGTCTTGCGATTCGTCCTGCGCTGCGCGGGTACTTAGCTGGCGCACCAGTTCGCGCGCCAGGGCTTGCTGCACGTCGGCCAGCGCGGCTTCGGCGCCCATGCTGCGCATGTCGACCGTTTCCAGGCCCGCGTAACCGCACGGATTAATCCAGGAAAACGGCGCCAGGTCCATCGCCACATTGAGCGACACGCCATGGTAAGTGCAGCCATTGCCGCGCACCTTGAGGCCGAGCGCGGCGATCTTGGCGCCTTTGCGCGGCCCGCCGGCGATATAAATGCCAGGCGCGCCAGCGATGCGCTCACCGGCAAGATTATACGCCTCCAGCACATTGATGATCGCCTGCTCGATTTTTTCGACGAATTGGCGGGCGTACAGCTTGCCGCCCGGCTTGTTGCGGCGCAGATCGATCAACAGGTAAATCACCACCTGGCCGGGGCCGTGGTAGGTCACTTCGCCGCCACGGTCGGTCTGGACCACCGGCACCGCGTGCGCGCCGGCCAGCAGGTGGCCACGGTCGGCGCCCAGGCCCAGGGTGAACACGGGCGGATGCTCGACGATCCACAGTTCGTCGGTGGTGTCGGGCTCGCGCGCGTCGGTAAACGCGCGCATGGCGGCAAACACCGGCTCGTAGTCGGCACGGCCGAGGTCGCGGATGATCGCCTGCGCAGGGCGGATGGAGGGCATGGGTCGTCGATCGGGGATAAGAGGGGCACGTCATTATATGCCAGTGCGCCGCCGGCAGCCGCCGAGGGACGATCAATTCAGGCAGAGCTCGTCGCGTACCTTCTGTTCGTCCGGCGGGCGCTGGCCGGTGCGGGCGGAAACCCGTGCCTGGATGGCCGACAAGGCTGGAAAACTGTAGCGTTCGCAGCGCATGAAGTCCCACACCTCGGCGGTCAACATATTGACCGAGAAATGTCCCAGGGTGTACATCATCGCCGCCTTGGGCGGGTTGTGGTACAGCTGCAGGGAATAGTAGCCGTGGGCATCCGGCGCATCCTTGTCGGGTCCCTCGACAAACAGATGAGCGTCCTTTCGCTTCATCTGGAATTTCTGGTGTTCCAGCACCACGGACAGCACCTTGCGGGCCTGCTGCAAGGTCAGGCCGGACGGCCGGATCTGCTGCGCGTCGAGCGATGCCGCGCGCGCCGGCACGCCGGCCAACAGAGCGCCAGCGAGCAGCAGGGCGCAAGGCCGGCGCAAGGACTGCATTTCAATACCCATCTGATTCCCGTAGCGTGGTTTTTTCAACAATGCCATTGTACGCCGCCATC
Source organism: Massilia rubra (assembly GCF_011682065.1). GTDB lineage: Bacteria > Pseudomonadota > Gammaproteobacteria > Burkholderiales > Burkholderiaceae_D > Telluria_A > Telluria_A rubra. The sequence goes on from NZ_VUYU01000003.1 coordinate 323,735, forward strand.
AAGGCGCGATGGGCAGCCGCGCGCCGCATTAGCATAGTTGAAATGCTTCGTTGCCCCGTTCAAGGCGCGCCGATAAGCTGGGTGCTCGCTCATCACTCGTTTACCGCCATGGCCGCCGTCCTCGATACCCGTTTCGACATCGTCCTCTTCGACGCCCCGCTGGGCGCGGCCATCAACGGGCTCGACCTGTCGATCCCGCTCAGCCGGGACGACTTCGCCCTGATCCACCGCGCCCACCTCGAGCACCATGTGCTGGTGTTTCGCGACCAACACATCACGCCGGCGCAGCAGGTGGCCTTCAGCCGACGCTTCGGCCCGCTGCAAATCCATGTGCTGCGCCAGTTCCAGCTGCCGGCCGCGCCGGAAGTGCTGCGCATTTCCAACATCAAGGAAAACGGCCAGCCGCTCGGCCTGGGCGACGCCGGCCATTTCTGGCATTCGGACCTGTCGTACAAACCCATTCCCAGCCTGGGCTCGATGCTGCACGCGCAGGAGTTGCCACAAGACGGGGGCGATACCCTGTTCGCCAACCAGCACCTGGCCTGGGACAAGCTGCCCGGCTACCTGCGGCGCGCCATCGACGGGCGCAGCGCCGAACACAGCTACCTGGCCAAGTATGCCGAACTGCAAAAACGCAGCCCGTGGCGTCCCAACCTGACCCGCGCCCAGATCGACGAAGTCAAACCGGTCGTGCATCCGATCGTGCGCACCCATCCGGAAACCGGACGGCGCGCGCTGTTCGTCAGCGAGCATTTCACCACCCGCGTGATCGGCCTGCCGGACAGCGACAGCCGCGCCCTGCTCGATGAACTGTTCGCCTTCAGCACCCGGCCCGAATTCGTTTACCGCCACCAGTGGCAGGCGCGCGACATGGTGTTCTGGGATAACCGCTCGGTCATGCACCAGGCCGCCGGTTGCCCGGAAGACCAGCGCCGCTTGCTGTACCGCACCACCATCGAAGGCAGTGTGCCGTTCTGAACGGCGCCAACCAGGGAAACCACCATGACACTGTTGAACAAGGCCGCCATCGCCCTCGCTTGCGCCGGCGCGCTGGTATCGACCCCGGCGCAGGCCGAGGGGCGCATCCGCATCGCCGAGCAGTTCGGCATCGTGTACCTGCTGCTGAACGTGGCGCAGGACCAGAAACTAATCGAAAAGCATGGCCGCAAGCAGGGCGTGGAGATCGATGTGGACTGGGTCAAGCTGTCGGGCGGAGCCGCCATCAACGATGCGCTTCTGTCGGGCTCGATCGACATCGCCAGCGCCGGCATCGGCCCCCTGCTGACCGTGTGGGACCGTACCTCCGGCAAGCAGAACGTCAAGGGCGTGGCGTCGCTCGGCAACTTTCCGTATTACCTGATCAGCACCAATCCGAACGTCAAGACCATCGCCGACTTGAGCGACAAGGACCGCATCGCGCTGCCGGCGGTGACGGTGTCGGTGCAGGCGCGGATTTTGCAGATGGCGGCGGCGAAACAGTGGGGTACAGCCGAGTTCAAGAAGCTCGACCGCCTGACGCAAGCGCTGCCGCATCCGGACGCGGCCGCCGCAATCATTGCCGGCCAGACCGAGATCAACGCCCATTTCGCCACGCCGCCCTACCAGGAGCAGGAACTGGCGGCCAATCCCAAGGCGCACATCGTGCTCGATTCCTATGAAGTGCAGGGCGGCCCCGGTTCCTCGACGGTCTTGTACGCCACCGAAAAATATCTGAAGGATAATCCGAAGACCTACCGCGCTTTTGTCGATGCGCTGGCCGAGGCCGCGCAATTCATCGGGGCCAGCCCGGAAGCGGCGGCCGATGCCTATCTGCGCGTGAACAAAAGCAACATCGAGCGCGCCCTGCTGCTGAAAGTCATCAAGAACCCGAAAGTGCAGTTCCAGGTGGCGCCGCAAAACACGTTCGGCCTCGCGCAATTCCTGTTCCAGGCTGGCGCGCTGAAAAGGCAGCCGGCCAGCTGGCGCGATTACTTTTTCCAGAGCCCGGCCGTGGCCTCGGGGAGCTGAGATGGACGCGCACCGCTTCTCCCCGGCGCCCGGCGACGCGCTGCTGCGCGCCGAGGGCGTCACGCTCGAGTACCGCAGCGGCGCGGCCACCGTGCGCGCGACCGAGAATGTGAGCTTCGAGGTGCACCGGGGCGACCGCCTGGTGCTGCTGGGGCCGTCCGGCTGCGGCAAGTCGACTTTGCTCAAGGCCATTGCCGGCTTCATCACGCCGCGCGCCGGCAGCCTGACCCTGGACGGCCGGCCGATCGTGCGCCCCGGGCCGGACCGGATCGTGGTGTTCCAGGAATTCGACCAGTTGCCGCCGTGGAAGACGGTCAAGGGCAATGTCATGTTCCCCTTGCTGGCGGGCGGCATGGCCAAAGCCGAGGCGCAGGCGCGCGCGCTGCACTGGATTGGCAAGGTCGGCCTGTCGCCGTTCGCCGATGCCTTTCCGCACACCTTATCGGGCGGCATGAAGGCGCGCGTGGCGATTGCGCGGGCGCTGGCGATGCAGCCGGCCATCCTGCTGATGGACGAGCCGTTCGCCGCGCTCGACGCGCTCACGCGCCGCAGCATGCAGGAGGAACTGCACACCTTGTGGGAAGAAATCCGCTTCACGATGCTGTTCGTCACCCATTCGATCGAGGAAGCATTGGTGGTGGGCAACCGCATCGTGCTGCTGTCGCCCCATCCGGGCCGCGTGCGCGCCGAACTGAACAGTCATCAGTTCGACTTGGGCAGCGCCGGCGGCGAGGCGTTCCAGGCGGCCGCCCAGCGCATTCACCGCCTGCTGTTCGGCGAAGATACCTTGGCGGCGCCCGCGCACGCAGCGTCGTCCACACACTTGTACACAGGCTTACCCACACCCTTATCCATGCAGTTATCCCCCCGCTTGCCCACAGCCTTGCCCACAGAGTTATCCACCCGGTTATCCACCGGGCTACACGCATGAGCGCGCGGCCGCTGCCGCCGATCCGGCCGGAATACGTGGCGCCCCTGAGCGCGCCCGCCGCGCTGGTTCCGGCCGCTGCGCCGGCGCTGGCGCGGCGCGCGCTCGGGCATGCCTGGCTGCGCAAGTCGCTCCTGCTGCTGGTCCTGGCGGCGCTATGGGAAGCGCTGGCGCGCTGGCAGGATAACGACTTGCTGCTGCCGGGCGCGCTGCAGACGGCGCGTGCGTTTGCGGCCGGCATGGTGTCGGGCGAATTGCCCGGCTACGTGGCGGCCTCGCTGGCGGTGCTGGTGCAGGGCTATGCGCTGGGCGTGGCCGGAGCGCTGCTGTTGACCTCGCTGGCGATCGGCACCCGCTTCGGGCGCGACCTGCTGGAAACCTTGACCGCGATGTTCAATCCGCTGCCGGCGATTGCCTTGTTGCCGCTGGCGCTGCTGTGGTTCGGGCTGGGCCGCGCCAGCCTGGTGTTCGTGCTGGTCCATTCGGTGATGTGGCCGCTGGCGCTCAATGCGTATGCGGGTTTTGGCAGCGTGCCGGAAACCCTGCGCATGGCCGGGCGCAATTACGGCCTGAACGGGACGCGGCTGGTGTTTCAGGTAATGATTCCGGCGGCCTTGCCGGCCATTTTGTCGGGACTGAAAATCGGCTGGGCATTTGCCTGGCGCACCCTGATCGCGGCCGAACTGGTGTTTGGAACCACCTCGGGCAAGGGCGGGCTGGGCTGGTATATCTTCCAGAGCCGCAATGAGCTATTCACCGACAAGGTATTTGCCGGGCTGGCGGCGGTGATCGTGATCGGCTTGCTGGTCGAGGGGCTGGTGTTCCAGACCCTGGAACGCCTGACGGTGCGGCGCTGGGGCATGCAGCGCCAGGCGCTGGGGACGGCCGCATAGCTTGCGATGCGGCCGCCGAAGACGGACAAGTCAGTCCAGGCCGGACAAGTCGCTCTTCGCGTTCTTGTCGACGTAGTAATAGGGCGTATCGCCTTTGTTGATAATGCCCACGCCGCCAACTCCCACCAGAAATTCCTTGCCCTGTTCGGTCGCTTTGAAGTAGCAGGCACCAAAAGAATAGCCGTGAAATTCAGAGTCGAGTATCGGCCTGACGTTTTTCCAATACGTGCGGAATTGCTCCGGAGTCATGGTAAACGCGGCACAGTAAGCGACCTCCTCCTCCAGATCCTTGATCTCACTGGACGTTACTTTGACAATATTCTTGGCCTCAACCGACACTGGCCAATACCACCACAGCCGCAACATGCCGAAAGCGACGACCAACAAGGCGACAATCACAGCAGCGATTTTGAGGATTCTTTTCAGCGCACCCGAGGAATTAGTAGGCAATCATGCCACCTTCGGTCGGATACTTGCGTGGATCCATATGGCCATGCGCGAAGATGCGCTTGCGGTCGAGTTTCAATGTCATGAGCAACTCGCTCACCAGCCAGCGCGAGGAGGCGTTTTGCGCATTCGACGGACTGACATACGCGCCATTTTTCGGGGCGCCGACCACTTCGATGCCGATCGAGTCGTCATTCGTGGGATAGCGCAACCCGGCCGGTTTCTTCCGCTCCCATGCGTCAATCTGTTTGAATCGTTCGTCTTTATCGCTGGCGTACGCCTTCTCTATCCCGGCCAGGACTTCCTCGTCCCTCTGCGTACACATGTGCACCTGCTTGCAATAGGCTTTGATCCGCCCCACGTGGTAGCAAACCTGGGTGATCCTGGCGGTCTGGAAAATCTGGCCTGCCGGATCAATCAGGAAGTGTGCGCCATTTCCCGCCGGCTTGAACGTATAGCCGGCCATGGTCGTGATGATCGAGTCACTGCTGGTCTGGTGCAGGATGATACCGCTGACGTCGCTCATCGGCCCGTGCTCCAGCCTGGGATATATAGCAACATCAATACGGGCGTTTGAGATGATGCCGTTATTTACGATCAACATGATATTTCTTCCCAGGAAAGAACGCCAGTTTTAAGAAAAATAATATTAAAACTATATCATGAATTTTTTTGGCAACGATGAACCAGGATATCCATCCGGCCAATGCCGGTCGGTGCGGCGCGCGGGATGGGATCAATCGATGCCGTTCAGGCCGGATTTCGCGTCTTTGTCGACGTAGTAATAGGTGGTATCGCCGTTGGTCACGCTGCCGAGTCCGCCGCTCCCGAGCACGTATTCCTTGCCGTTTTCCATTGTTTTGAATTGGCAGGGGCTGTAAGTGTACTCATGCACTTCGATGTCGAAGATCGGCCTGGCGTTTTTCCAGTAGGTGCGGAATTGTTCGGCAGTCATGCTGGCCGATTTGCAATTCCAGCCATTATCCGCACCCGCGTCGGCCGCGCTCACCCTGACGATATTGTTGCCGTCCACCCGCACCGGCGCATACCACCACAAGGCGCCAGCGCCGATCAAGGCGGCCAAGGTCAACACAATCACCGCGATTGCTTGCGCTACTTTTTTCAGAACATTCACAAAAGCGCGCACCGGGACAATCACATCACGATCTTGACCATGTGGTGAGCGTGCAGCGCGCGGTACAAGTCGTCGAGCTGCTCGCGGCTGATGGCGCGCACGGTGACGGTCAGGCCGGTGTAGTTGCCTTGCGGCGAAGGGCGCACTTCCATGCGGCCGATGTGAAAGGTGGGGTCGAATTCGAGCACCACGTCGACGATGGTCGCCGCGAAATCGTCATGCGTGGCGCCCATCACCTTGATCGGGAAGTCGCTCGGGTATTCGATGAGGGATTCAGTCGGTTCCATACACAATCCAGTTCTAAAAAATGACAACACAGCCGCGCTCCCCGTATGGGAACGCGCTTTATGACATTGTAGCCAAAAAAAGGCCAGCGCTAGGCTGGCCTTGAACTATTCCCTTGGGAGGAACAGGTGAGACTGGTAGGGCAAGCCCGCCAGGCGAGCCCGCGCATGCGCGGCTCAGCGAATCTGTTGCTGTACGTTGTCGCGGCGGTCCTGGCGTTGCTCGCGCGCGCGTTCGCGCTTGTCGGCCTCTTCGGCCTGCTTTTGCTGTTGCTGCTGCGATTGCTGGGCTTGCGATTGCTGGGCTTGCGCTTGTTGAGCCTGCTGAGCCTGCTGCGCTTGCTGAGCCTGGCGTGCCTGGGCCTGGGCCGCCTCGCGCTGCTGGGCGTCGCGTTGCTGGGCATCACGCTGCTGGCGCTCGGCCTGCTGGCGACGTTCGTTCTCGGCATCGCGCGACTGGCGTTCGGCCTGTTGGCGACGCGCATTCTCGGCATCGTGCTGCTGACGCTCGGCCTGCTGGCGGCGCGCGTTCTCGCCGTCGCGCTGCTGGCGTTCGGCTTGCTGCTGGCGATCGGCCTGCTGTTGCCGTTCCAGCTGGCGCAGGCGTTCCTGGTCGGCGTCGCGCTGCAGCCGGTCGGCGAGCTGGCGGTTGTTGGCCTCGCGCTGCTGGCGTTCGGCTTGCTGGCGATTGCTGGCGTCGCGTTGCCCTTGCAGTTGCGCTTCGGCTTCGCGCTGCTGGCGCGCGCTCTCGATCGTGCGCAGGCGCTCGCCTTCGACGCCGCGCTGGCGGTCGGCCTCGGCCTCGCGACGGCGCTCGGCCAGATCGGCTTCGCGCTGGCGTTGCTGGCCATCCGCGGCGCGGCGGTTGTCGGTTTCCAGCTCGCGCAGGCGGCGTTCGTTGGCCTGGTCGCGCTCGCGCCGTTCGATCTCGGCTTCGCGCTGGCGCCTGTCCTTCTCGGCAAGGCTGCGCTGCGGTTCATTGGTGGTGAGCACTTGCGGCGGGGTGCGCACGAAGCGTTCGTTGTCGCCTGGGCGGCCCTCGCGGCGGCTGAACGGCTGGGCGCCGTTGGACGGCGTCGTGATCACGCGGCCAATTGCGTTGCGGTCGGGCCGGCCATCGCCGTCGCGGTCGAAGCGATTGGGCCAGTTGCCCTGCGGGCGCGGTGGCGCGCCGAACGGAATGTTCTGGGTGGCCAGCGGCGTGAGCACCGGGCGCGGCGCGCGCGGCACCACGATCTGGCCGCGCCCGACGAACTGGTTCAGGCCGACCACGGTCAGGCCGTCGTGCCGGCCCGGGCGATAGTCGGGCCGCGCATGGCGGTTGTGGTGGCGCAGGTGCTCGGGCGGCAGGTGGTAGCCGGGCACGTACGATTCGCCCGGATTGAGCGGATACCAGCCCTGCGCGGGCGCGTTGCGGCGCGCGCCGTTGTCGTTGAATGCGAGGTTCCAGTTATTGCCGCCGACCCAGCCGACCAGCGCCGGCGCCCACACCGGACGGCCGATATTGCGCCCCGGCGCCCACGACCAGCGCTGCCTGACCATCACCCAGCGCCCGTAGTGCGAAGGCGCGTAGCCCCACGGGGCGTTGTCGACCCAGGTCCAGCCCCACGGCGCCAGATAGGTCCAGCGGCCGTCGCGGTAAGGCACCCAGCCGGCGGCCACGGTACGCGGGGTCCACAGGGGACCGTAATCGCTGTCGTCGCGCCAGACGCCGTGCTGGTCGAGTTCTTCGTAGCCGGTCATCTCGGTGGTGACGTAGCGGTCGGAGGTGGTGCGCTCGTCGCGCGCGTCGCGCTGCAGCGACCAGTCGTCGAAACTGTCGCGTACCGCGAGCGCCGTGCGCACGTCGTCCTCGTGCACATCGACGCGCTTGCCGGCCCGCACCGACAAGCTCGAACCGCCGCCGTCGACCTGCGCCGTGCCCTCGAACACCGAGATGTTGGTAGTGTCGCGCACGCGTTCGGCGTCGATGCGCAGGCGGCCCACGTCGCGCATGCGCACCAGGCCCTGCGGGGTGGACAGTTCGAGTCCGCGCAGCACCTCGGCGTTGCGCACCCGCAAACTCAGGCTGCCGTAATGCAGGTGCAGGCGCAATTTGTCGTCGTCGAGTTCGATGACGTCGAGGGACGAATCGCCATCGAGCCGCACCGAGGTCGAGCCGATCCGGATTTCGGTGCGGCCGTTGCGTTGCGTGACGATCTGGTTGCTGGTCGTCACCGGCCAGTTGACCAGCGCCGCCGTGGCTTCCTCGCCGACCTCGGAGCTGATGTTCACCGGTCCCTGGGTCAGGGCGATGCGGCCCACGCGCGCGGGCGTATCGGCCAGCGCCAGCGTCGACAAGGCGGAGAACGCCAACAACATCACGGTTTTACGGAAAGGAATAGTCATACAGGCTCCAGGGCGTACAAGGGACGTCGTCCACGTGTAACGCGCAAGCGCGCCAGCGGAAGACAGGGGTTACAAACAGTTGCACATTCTGCGCTCGTGTTACTTTCGGAGCAACTCAGGCTGGGTTGCCGCCGCGCTTGACAAAGAAAAGCGCGCCGCCGATGCACGCCAGCACGGCGCCGAAGAACCGGTTCTGCTTGCGCAGCGCGCCGGCGTCGCGGAAATACTGCTGCATGGACGAAGCCAGCAAGGCGTAGCCATGCATGACGATGGTATCGATGGTCACCATGGTGGCGCCCAGGATCGCCAGCTGCGGCAGCAATGGCAGGGAATTGGAAATGAAGGTCGGCAGCACCGCGACCATGAAAATGATCCCTTTCGGGTTGGTCGCGTTGGTCAGGAAACCGGTCAGGACGCGCTTTTGCCAGCTTGGGTGGGCCAGCACGGGGGCGTCGGCGCGCACGGCGCTCACCGGGGCGCGCCACTGCTGCACGCCGAGGTAAATCAGGTACAGGGCGCCGAGCGTCTTGACGATATTGAATGCCAGTTCCGAGGCCAGCAGCAGCGAGCCGACCCCGGCGCCGGCGATGGCGAACACCAGCAGCAGCCCGCATTGCAGGCCGGCCACGGTGGCGCTGGCTTTCCGGAAGCCGTAGGCCAGGCCGTGCGACATCGACAGCACCGCGCCGGAACCGGGCGAAATGGCGATCAGCGAGCCGGCGATGACGAAGGCGATCCAGTTGGCAAGCGGCATGGGGAAGTCAGGGAAGAGGGTAATCGGGATGGAGACAGGGCTCGGTGCTGCAAGATTCAAGGTACGACAGTGACGCGGGGCGCCAGGGCGAGGCGCCAAGGCGGGGCCAAAAAACACGCGGCAACTGAAGCGGCGAAGCCGGTCTGGACCGACGTCGCCGCTTCAGGCCGCGCGCAAAGCCTTACTGCTTCGCTTACTTCTTCTTCGGGTTGACCGCAGCCTTCAGGGTCGCGCCAGCCGAAAATTTTGGCGACTTCGACGCAGCGATCTTGATCGCTTCGCCAGTCGATGGATTGCGGCCCTTGCGCGCAGCGCGCTTGGCAACGGAGAACGTACCGAAACCGGTGATCCCAACCGTGTCGCCTTTTTTCAGGCGCTCGGTGATGATCTCGATGATCGTGTTTACCGCGCTGTTGGCAGCTGCGCCGGACATTTCTGTACGCTTCGCAAATTCCGCAATCAGTTCGCCTTTTTTCATAAAAATCCTCCCGTGTTAAAAGAGCGGGAAGATTAGCATAATTATTGCCTAGTGTAATAAATTCTAAAGTGTACGCACAAAAGTAACCCCCGCTGTGACTGGATCACGACGATATCGGACACCTTCGTGCGCGCCCGAAAAAGGGGCGCGCGGCGCTGTTGGCGATTACTCGGCCAGGGCGGTCTCGGGGCGCGCCTGCGGCAGGCGCATGCGCAGGGCCGCGTTGATCAGGGTCTGGTAGCCCTTGCCGCTCTGCTCGGAGAGCGAACGGAACTGCTGCAACACCTCGTCGTCGAGGTAAATGGTGATGCGCGTCTTGCGCTTGACCGGGCGCCCGGCGGCAGGGGATGCGGTGGAAAAATCGTACTCGGATTTCATGGTGGCCTCGCTTTACATCAACTGGTTGGCTTGCGTCGCTTGGTATCGATCAGGACAGGCCCGGGCTGGCGTGTTAATGACCGGGCTTGGCACTGATGTCACTATACGTACATGCCATCACGGCAAGGCCCGGAAAGCGACGAATTGCAGATTTTGGGGGGTGAAACGCAAAATGCCGGGCTGGACGGACTCGGGTTAAGATGCATCTTTTCGACCCTATTGGAGCAGGACAGATGGCTGCAAGCAGTTTACTGGCATTAATCGACGACATCGCGACCATCCTCGACGATGTCGCCGTGATGAGCAAAGTGGCGGCCAAGAAGACCGCCGGCGTGCTCGGCGACGACCTGGCGCTCAACGCCCAGCAGGTAACGGGCGTGAAAGCGGACCGCGAACTGCCGGTGGTGTGGGCGGTGGCCAAGGGCTCGTTCATGAACAAGGCGATCCTGGTGCCGGCCGCGCTGGCCATCAGCGCCTTTTTGCCGCAGGCGATCACGCCGCTGCTGATGATTGGCGGCGCTTACCTGTGCTTCGAGGGCTTCGAGAAGATCGCCCACAAATACCTGCACAGCGCGGACGAAGACGCCGCCCACCACGAAGAGCTGGTCAAGGCGCTGTCGGACGAATCGGTGGACCTGGTCGCGCTCGAGAAAGAAAAGATCAAGGGCGCGGTGCGCACCGACTTCATCCTGTCGGCGGAAATCATCGTCATTTCGCTGGGCACGGTGGAAGGGGTGCCGTTCGGGCAGCAGGTGGCGGTGCTGACCACCATTGCAATCATCATGACGGTGGGCGTGTACGGGCTGGTGGGCGCGATCGTCAAGCTCGATGATGCCGGGCTGTACCTGAGCGAACGGCCCAACGGCGCCGCGCGCGCGTTCGGACGCCTGCTGCTGGCGGCGGCGCCCAAGCTGATGAAGACCCTGTCGGTGGTCGGCACGGCGGCCATGTTCATGGTCGGCGGCGGCATTCTGGAGCACGGCTTCCCGCTGCTGCATCATTTTGTGGCGGATGCCGCTGCGGCGGCGGGTGCGGTGGGCGGGATCGGGCCGGTGCTCAAGGCCATCGTGCCGACCCTGATCGACGCCGTCATCGGCGTGATCGCCGGCGCCCTGGTGCTGGGCGTGGTGATGATCGGCAAGCGCTTATTCAAAGGCAAAGACGGCGCCAAGCCCGCCTGATCTTATTCCCCCGCCGGTGCCAGGTCTGACATTCAGACACGGCCCCGGCTGTTCCCCTCGGTGTCCCCCCCTGTCCCCCCGGTGTCTGTCCCCCCGGTGTCAGGTCCGACACCGGGGGGCATCGCCGCGTTCCTTACGCGGAACTGACGAATAGATCCAAACTGTTGTTATCAGATCTGCATACTCCGTTCCGGAATTGACATTGCTTTGTCTTCGTTCCAGTATGGATCGGCAAGTTTTCCACTATTTGTATTTAAGAGTTGATAGGTTTAGTTAAAACAAAATTATAGATAACCGAGGGAGCAGGTATGCAGAAACGATTCGCACCACAGAAGCACGTATTGGCATTATCGATTGCAACGTTGTTTTCCACCGGCGCCGCCTTCGCGCAGGACGCAGCACCGAATGACACGTCGGCGACCGTGGTCGTTACCGGTACCCGCGTCGCCAACCGCACCGCCCTCGACACCGCCTCCCCGGTCGATATCATCTCGGCCGAATCGCTCAAAAATTCCGGCACCACCGAAATCAACCAGGCCCTGGCCGTGGCCCTGCCGTCGCTGAACTTCCCGCGCCCCGGCCTGGCCGACGGCACCGACACCATCCGTCCCGCCACCCTGCGCGGCATGGCGCCCGACCAGACCCTGGTGCTGGTGAACTCGAAACGCCGCCACGCCTCCTCGCTGGTGAACGTGAACGGCACCATCGGACGCGGCTCGGCCGCCGTCGACCTGAACACGATCCCGACCGCGATCGTCAAGAATATCGAAGTGCTGCGCGATGGCGCGGCCGCCCAGTACGGCTCGGATGCGATTTCCGGCGTGGTCAACCTGCGCCTGCGCAGCAACCGCGACGGCGGCGAAGCGACAATCAACTACGGCGCGCGCCTGACCGAATACGACTTCCTCACCGGCGGCGCGCCCGCCAACGCCACCTGGCAGGCCCAGAACTCGCGCAAGCGCACCGACGGCCAGACCGCCACCGTCAGCCTGTGGAAGGGCCTGGCGCTGGGCGAAACCGGCTACCTGACCATCGCCGGCGAATTCAAGGACCAGAAACACACCGAACGCAGCGGCTACGACATGCGCCAGCAGTACGCACTGGTCAACGGCGCGTTCGACCCGCGCGAAAACACCATCAACCGCTTCAACACCTGGTATGGCGAACCGGAAATGAAACAGTCGACCGTGTTCGCCAACGCCGGCGATACGCTGGGCAACGGGGTCAAGGTGTACGGCTGGGCCAGCTACCAGAAGCGCGAGGCCAGCTCGGCCGGCTTCTTCCGCTGGTCCAACGATCCGCGCAACATCCCTTCGATCTATCCGGACGGTTTCATGCCGATCATCTCGCCGGTGGTCGACGACTTCGCCGTCACCGGCGGCGCCAGCTGGTCCATGGGCGACTGGGAAATGGATAGCTCGCTCGGCTACGGCAAGAACAAGATGGGCTTCACCATCGAAAACACCCTGAACCGCTCGATCGGCCCGAGCAGCAAGACCGCGTTCGACGCCGGCGGCTTCGAATACGACCAACTGGTGTTCAACCTGACCGGGGTGCGCTCGCTGGCGCTGGCCGCTTTGTCCTCGCCGCTGAACGTGGCGGTCGGGGCCGAAGCGCGGCGCGAAGGCTACAGCCTGTTCGCCGGCGAGCCCGACTCCTACCGCTTCGGCGGCCAGATGCTGCCGAACGGCCAGCCGACCGCCCCGGGCGCGCAAGTGTTCTCGGGTTTCCGCCCGCAAAATGAATCGGACACGCACCGCACCGCGATCGGCGCCTTTGTCGACCTGGAAGCGAACATCACCCCGCAACTGCTGACCTCGATCGCGATCCGCGGCGAGCATTATTCGGACTTCGGCGACAGCCTGGCCGGCAAACTGGCGGCCCGCTACGATTTCAGCAAGGCCTTCGCGCTGCGCGCGTCGGTGCAGAACGGCTTTCGCGCGCCCTCGCCGCAGCAGCAGAACTTTACTTCGACGGCAACGAACTTCATCACCGGCGTGCCGTTCGAAATCACCACCTTCCGCCCGACCGATCCGGTCGCCGTGGCGCTCGGCGCCAAGCCGCTCGACGCCGAGAAATCGGTCAACGCCTCGCTCGGCGCGGTGCTGCGCCTGGGCGGCGCCAACGTGACCATCGACGCCTACCGCATCAAGGTGCGCGACCGCATCGTGCTGTCGGAAAACCTGACTTCCGCCGATGTGCGTAACTTTTTGACCAAGCAAGGCTTCATCGGCGTCGGCGGCGGGCGCTTCTTCATCAACGGCGTCGACACCACCACCGACGGCGTGGACGTGGTGGTCAACTGGGCGGCCAATGGCGGCGATATCGGCAAGTTCGACTTCACGGTGGCGGGCAACTTCACCAGCACCGACGTAACCAAGGTGCCGGCCACGGCGCAGCTGACCGCGCTGCCGAGCCCGACCCCGCTGTTCGACCGCCTCAATGTGCTGTCGCTGGAACAGGGCCAGCCGAAGAACAAGTTCAACGCCAGCACCAACTGGAAACTCGGCCAGATGGGCGCCACCCTGCGCGCCACCCGTTACGGCAAGGTGCTCTCGCCGAACGCCTCGCCGGCGCTGGACGTGACCCTGGCCGCGAAAACCGTGATCGACCTGGAAGGGCGCTATGCGCTCACGTCCAAGCTGAACCTGGCGCTCGGTGCGGAGAATCTGTTCGACAAGTATCCCGAGTCGGTCGGCAATGCGCTTAATCCGAGCGGCAACGCGCCGTTCCCGAACTACGCCCCGTTCGGGCGTGGCGGGCGCTACGTGTACGCGCGGGCGACCTACGCGTTCTGACGTTGCGGGCCATGCAGGACGGCCGTCGCGCGCACGCAAACCGTGTGTGCGACGGCCTGCCCGGACGGCATCGTGCTGGTCCGATGGTGACCGGCACGATATTCGTATCGAACAGCATCAATCCCATTCAGCACGCATCTCAAGCTGGTACTGAAGTCCATCCTGCGGCAGGTCCGGCCTGCCCTTCCACATGCCGAACGTGCCCTTGAGCACTTCCAGCCTCCTGGCGCGATCATCGTCGGGCTGTTGCCCGGCAGGCGCAACCATCTTTTCCTGAATTCGCATTGACTGCCGGTCAGTCGAGCAGCGATTTGTGTTTTTCATCGTCCTCTCCCGGACATGTTCCGCAGATATTGTCAGGGCTCGTCGCATGAAAATCAACCGCCTTGTCGTGCCGTGCGCACGCCAGCACGGCATTGAATGCGCCAATGACGCCATGAGCGATGAGCGCACGCGCAAAACCCGCTATCATCCCGACTCGCGCAACTCAGTCGCGCCGGTTCAGTAACGCCCCCAGCGCCAGGCCCAGCCCGAAAGCGCCGTACACCAGCGCCAGCGACGGGCGCGACAGGCGTTGTTCGAAGCCGGGCTTGAGCCGGTCGGGCGTGATCCGGTAATCGACGAAGCAGGCCAGCGCCGAGGCGGCCGCCGCCGCCGGCAAGGTGACGGCCGGATCTTGCTTGTCGAGCTGGCGTTTCAACAGGCGCTCGAACAGCACCGCCCAGAAGGTGGCGCTGGCGTGGTGGATCAGGTAGCCGCTAACGGTGTAGCGCAGCGACGGGCCGTCGCGGCGGGCCGCCTTGTCGCCCCACAGCCAGTGGCTGACGGCGTTGGTCGGGCCATAGGCGCTGTCGTCGGTGGCCTTGCCCAGCGCCGCCAGGGCGGCGCTCGAGAGCAGGCTGGCGCTGGCCCCTGAAACAAGGCCGCGTCGGGTTGCAGATTTCCAGGTATCCATGGTGTCCTCGTGGAATGTAGTGAACGTGTTGCTTGATACAGGCTCTATGGGTATGAATGGTAAGGAGGTCGGATGCGCATTTTGCTGACAGGAGCGAGCGGGTTTATCGGCAGGCATGTGCTCAACGTGTTGCTGGCCGAGGGGTACTACGTGGTGGCGGCCGTGCGCAAGCCGCCCGCCGCCAGCACGCGCGCGCGCCTGAGCTACATCGAGGCCGACTTCGCCAAGGATACCGATAAATCGACCTGGCTGGCGCGCCTGGAGGGCATCGACGTGGTGATCAACACGGTCGGGATTTTCCGCGAGCATGGCGCCCAGACCTTCGCCACCATTCACAGCGACACGCCACGCGTGCTGTTCGCCGCCTGCGTCGAGTCGGACGATGTGCGCATGGTGATCCAGCTGTCCGCGCTGGGCGCCGACCAGCAGGCCGACACCGCCTATCACCTGAGCAAGAAAGCCGCCGACGATTACCTGGCGCTGCTGCCGCTGCGCTCGGCCATCGTTCAGCCGTCTTTGGTGTACGGCAAGGATGGCGTGAGCGCGCGCGTGTTCCGCACCCTGGCCAGCATGCCCTTGTGCGCCCGTTTCGGCAGCGCGCCGCAGCTGGTGCAGCCGATCCACGTGGACGACGTGGCCTGCGCCATCGCCAGCCTGGTGCGCCGTCCGCTGCCGGTCGGCCCGGCCGGCGCCACGGCCCAGCGGATCGCCCTGGTCGGCCAGGCCGCCTTGCCGTTCACCGATTACCTGGCGGCTTTGCGCAGCGGCATGGGCCTGGGCAAGCTGCGCGTGCTGCGTTTGCCGGCCTGGTGCGGCAAAGTGCTGGCCAGGCTGGGAAAACTGGTGCCGGGCAGCCTGCTCAACCGCGATTCGCTGCGCATGCTCGACCGCGGCAGCAGCGCCGATCCGGGCATGACGGTGCGCCTGATCGGACGCCAGCCGCGCCCGGTCGCCAGCTTCATCGACGACCCCGCTTGCGAGCGCATGCAGGCCAAGCTGCACTGGCTGATGCCGGTGCTGCGCGTGGCCATCGCGGCGGTGTGGATTGCCACGGCGGCGGTGTCGGCCGGACTGTATCCGGTCGAACAGAGTCTCCGGTTGCTGGAACGAAGCGGCGTGCCGCCCGCGCTCGCGCCGTCGATGCTGTACGGCGCCTGCGCGCTCGACTTGCTGATCGGGATCGGCATCCTCACGCTCAAGCGGCGGCGCTGGCTGTGGGGCGCGCAATTGCTGCTGATCGGCTTTTACACGCTGGTGATCGCCGTCATGCTGCCGGAATTCTTGCTGCACCCTTACGGTCCGCTGAGCAAGAACCTGCCGATGCTGGCGGCCATCTGGCTGCTGTTCGAACTCGAGGAGAAGTAATGGACTACCTGATCGTCAAGTGGCTGCATATCCTGTCGTCGACGTTTTTGTTCGGCACCGGCATCGGCTCGGCCTTCTACATGCTGTTCACCAGCCTGAGCCGCGACGTGCGCGCGATCGCCGTGGTCAGCCGCCATGTAGTGCGGGCCGACTGGATTTTTACCACCACCACCATCATCGTCCAGCCGCTCACCGGGCTGTACATGATTCACCTGGCCGGTTATCCCTGGACCAGCGCCTGGATCGTCTGGTCGGTCGGCCTGTATTTCTTTGCCGGCGCCTGCTGGCTGCCGGTGGTGTGGATGCAGCTGCGCATGCGCGACATGGCCCAGCTGGCCGCGCGCGAGAACACCGAGCTGCCGGCGCTGTACTGGCGCTACCTGCGCTGGTGGGTGGTGCTGGGCATTCCGGCGTTTTTTGCGCTGGTGATCGTGTTCTGGCTGATGGTGGCCAAGCCCGCCTGAGCGCTATAACGACGCGGGACGCCCGCCAGCGGCCTTACACGCCCGGCAAGCTCACGCGGAAGCAGCAGCCGCCCGGTTCGCCCGGCAGGCAGCGCACGTCGCCGCCGTGATGGCGCGCGATCTGGCGCACCAGCGACAGGCCCAGGCCGACGCCGCCGGCCGACTCGCTCGCGCCCGGCACCCGATAAAACGGCTCGAAGATGCGCTCGCGCTGGGCCTCGGGCACGCCGGGGCCGCTGTCGCAAATATCGAGCACGAGCGACGCGCGCTCCTGGCGCAGGCTGGCGTGCACCTGCGTGCCGGCGCCATAGCGGGCCGCGTTTTCCAGCAGGTTGCGTACCAGCCGCCGCAGCAGCCTGGCGTCGCCCGGCACGCTGAGCGCCTGCGCGTCGAAGGTGGCGTCGACGCGCGTGCATTCCTCGGCCACGATGGCGGCCAGGTCCACCTGCTCGTCGCTGCGGGCCCGCTCGGCGCTGGCGTCGAGCCGGCTGGCCAGCAGGACTTCGTCGATCAGCTGGTCGAGTTCGCCGATGTTGCGATTGAGCTCGTCGCGGATCGCCGGCGCCGCCTGTTCCTGCATCAGTTCGACCGCCATGCGGATGCGCGCCAGCGGCGAGCGCAGTTCGTGCGAGGCGTTGGCCAGCAGGCTTTTTTGCGAGCCGACCAGCGCTTCGATGCGCGCCGCCGCCTGGTTGAAGCTTTTGGCCAGGCGCGCCACTTCATCCTTGCCTTCGACCGCCACGCGGGTGCCGAGCTGGCCGCCGCCCCAGGTTTCCACGCTCGCCTGCAAGCGCTCCAGGCGGCGCGTGAGGCGCCGCACCACCGGGTAGGCGGCGGCCGCGACCATCAGCGCGATCAGCAGCAGGATCGCCAGCAGGCCGAGCGAGGCGCTCTTGCCGTAGGCGCGCTGGCCGACCAGCCAGCGGCCGTCCGGCAACTGCAGGGTGAACACGGCCATCGGTCCCAGCAGCCTGCTGTTGCGCTGCGCTTGCGGCAGCGGTGGCAAGGGCTCGCCGGCGGCCGCGATCGGCACGCCCGCCGCCGTGTGCAGCGCCAGGTCGGTTTGCAGGCGCTTGCTCCAGCGGGTCAGCACGGCCTGTTGATCGGCGCGCGACGCGTCCGCTGGCGGAATGATGCTGGCCGCCAGCTCGCCGAAGGCTTCGTTGCCCGAGTTCATGTGCTCCGGATCGTAGGCCCAGTGCACCAGTCCGAACAGGCAGACCGCCAATCCCAGGCTGACCAGCAGCGCCAGGTAGATGCGCAGGTACAGGTGGTGCGCCACCGAAAAGCGCCGCTTGCGTCCGCGGTCCCCGCGTTCCCACGGCGGCGCGCAGTCGCGTTCTTCCCTGTGCTTCCAGGCGCGCCCATGCCAGCCGTGTGCGCCGCGCTTGCGCTCCTCCCCGCGTTCACGCTTATGCATCCTGCACCTTGGCGAACACGTAACCGGCGCCGCGCACGGTGATGATGCGCTTGGGCTGCTTGGGATCGTCCTCGATGGCCTGGCGCAGGCGCCCGATATGCACGTCGATCGAGCGGTCGAACGGTTCCAGCGACTCGCCCTTGACGGCGTCGATCAGGTGTTCGCGCGAGAGCACGCGCCCGGCGCTGCCCGACAGCGCCAGCAGCAGGTCGAACTGGTACGACGTGAGGGTGCGCGCCTGGCCGTCAATGCTGACCCGGCGCGCGCCGCTGTCGATCAGCAGGCGGCCGAACTGGCGCAGGTCGGTGTCGGGCGCGGCCAGTTGCGGCCGGCGCAGCACGGCGCGCAGGCGCGCCAGCAGTTCGCGCGGCTCGAACGGCTTGGGCAGGTAATCGTCGGCGCCCAGTTCCAGGCCCACCACGCGGTCGAACGGGTCGCCCTTGGCGGTGAGCATGACGATCGGCACCGACGCCAGCGGCGCGCCGAGGGCGCGGATGCGGCGGCACACGTCCAGGCCATCGGCGTCGGGCAGCATCAGGTCGAGCAAGACCAGCGCCGGGGCGCTCGCCTCCAACGCGGCCAGGCCGGCGGCGGCCGTGCCGGCGTGCGCCACCTCGTAGCCGTTCTGGCCGAGGTAGGTGACGACCATGCCGGCCAGGCGCTGGTCGTCTTCAATCATCAAGATACGCGGAAGCATGCTGGCGGCGACGTGTCGTCCAAAGTGTCGGAAGGCCCAAGGATACATGGCTGGGATTGGTCGCAGGCGTTCATTGCATGCGTTTTTTCATGTGCGCGGCGAAGCGCACGCGCTGCTCGGGCGTGAGCACCTCGGCCGCGTCTTCCACCGCCGCCAGGATGCGCTTGCTGATCTGGTCGACCCGCTCGACTTCCTGCACCCGCAACTGTTCCAGCGCGACCCGGTCGATGGCCGGCGCCATCAAGAGATCGTGGGCTTGTTCGTGGCCGGCCTTGAAGTCGCGATGCAAGGGTTGCAGGTCGGCGAAGGCGGACCTGGCGATGCTTGAGAGGCGCGCCTTTTGCTCGGCCGTGCCGTCGTTGAGCAAGTGCTCGACCATCCTGTCGATGTGCTTGCCGGCGGTGGCGGGGTCCATCGTGGCCAGGTGGGCGCGATGGCCGTACATGCCGCGTCCTTCGTTGGCAAAGCTGGCGCCGGCCAGGCTCAGGGCGCCGGCGGCCAGGCCGAGGGCGGCGCCGACCAGCCAGCGACGGCCGCGCCGCTGCGGTCCATGGCCATGGCCGTGGCCGTGATTGCCTTCATGATCGTGATCGTGGTGGTGGTGGTGCCCGTGTTTGTTCGGATGCATGGTTTTGCCTTTCGTGAGGCGGCGCCGGACTGGCTCCGCATGCTTGTACTGTAGGCGGCGCGGCTGTCCGCTTCATGTGTGGGCGGTAAAGTTTTGTAAAGCGGGTGCTTGCGTGCCTTCGATATTCCCAATAGGATGGAAATATCGACGACGGAGGTTTGAGCATGGAAAACAAGAACGCACTGGCGGCCCTGGCCGCGCTGGCCCAGGAGTCGCGCCTGGCGGTGTTCCGCCTGTTGATCGAGGCCGGCCCGGGCGGCATGTCGCCGGGCCAGATCAGCGAGAAGCTGGGAATGCCGCCGTCGTCGCTCTCGTTTCACCTGAAGGAACTGACCCACGCGGAACTGATCGCGCCAACCCAGAACGGGCGTTACCTGATCTATGCGGCGCACATGGCCACCATGCAAGCCTTGATCGGATTTTTGACCGAGAATTGCTGCGGCGGCAACCCATGCGGACCGGATGCCGTTCCGCCACCCGCGCCAACGCGACTGTAGTAACAACTGCTTACATATTGACTATCAGTTAAAAAATCTGAGGGTGAGATGGCGAACAGTGTTGCCTGATATATAGGCATACTCTGGCTGCAGGATTGTTGATACGGCCAGCACATGACCTACCGGGGCAAGAAAGATCGCAAGGCGTATGGCATGTCGCGCATGGTCAAGGCCATCGATCGCGCCATCGACGCCGCCTCGGATGAAGAGAAAGCGCGCGCGGCACGCTGGGCCTCGGCGTGGGGGGCGATCAGCGGGATTCACACGCGCGGGATCCGGCTGCGCCGCACCGATCTGTTCAAGCAGCTGCCGCGCAGGAAGACCGCCTCGACCGTGTGAGGGGCGCCGTGAACGATCACGCCGCCGCCGCTCACTCCTTTGCGAACGCCGCCATCACAATCCGCGTCGCCTGCGCCAGGATATCGCTGTTGGCCTTGGCCTGGGCATCGGCCTGCGTGTAGTACAGCGCCAGCACCACCGGGGCGCCCTTGGGCGGGAACACGATCCCGATGTCGTTGCTGGACCCGTAGGCCCCGGTCCCGGTCTTGTCCGCCACGGCCCAGCTGGCCGGCACCGCCGCGCGGATGCGGGCGGCGCCGGTGGTGTTGCCGCGCATCCAATTTTGCAGCTGGTCGCGCTGCGCTGCGGGCAAACCATCGTCCAGCGCCACGCGGCGCAGCAGCGCCGCCATCGCCGCCGGGGTGGTGGTGTCGCGCGGATCGCCCGGAATCGCCGTATTGAGCTCGGTTTCCCAGCGGTCCAGCCGGAACACCGTGTCGCCCATGCTGCGGGCAAAGCCGGTCACGCCGCCCGGGCCGCCAATCTTGGCCATCAGCAGGTTGGCGGCGGCGTTGTCGCTGTACTGGATGGTGGCGGCGCACAGCTCGCCCACGGTCATGCCATCGTCCAGGTGCTTCTCGGTGATCGGTGAATACGTCACCAGATCGGCCTTGGTGTAGCGCACCCGCTGGTCCAGCCAGCCGGGTACATTCTTGCCATGCGCGAGGATGGCGGCCGCTGCGATCGCCTTGAACGTGCTGCACATCGGAAAGCGCTCATCGGCGCGGTGACCGAGCCGGCGCCCGTCGCCGGTGTCGATCGCGCCCACGCCCAGGCGCCCGCCGGCCGCCGCTTCCAGCGCGACCAGCTCGGCCTGCGCCTCGGCCAGGGCGGCACCGGCGCCCGGCGTGGCGACGCCCGGCGCGCTGGCGCAGGCCGCCAGCAGCGGCGCACAGGCGCCGGCGATCAGAAGGGTACGGCGGCGCGGGGAAAATGGCATGCAAGTCGTCATGATGGCTTTCTGTTCAGGGGTCGGAGAGACGGTGTTGTATAGCCGCCATTCTCCACCATGCATTGTCGCACCTCAACCATTGTCTTGCGGAAATATGGTCTTCTGTGGATACCCCAACTTCGCTTGCGCACAGTGCGCAGGGCCGCCGGGCTGTCCACAAGAAAAGGAAACTCCCGATGAAAACAGAATCGTTCCGCCTGACTATTTTCCACAAGCTGGTGATGACCTTGCTGGCGGTGGCCTTGATCCCGCTGATCGGCGTGTGGTACGCAGGCAGCAGCCAGGCGCGCGCCGATGCGGCGGCCAATATTTCGCAGCATCTGGTGATGACCGCCAGCGGCATTGCCACCGGCATCACCAGCTGGGACGAGGCCAATGTGCGCGCGCTGCACCAGAGTGCCAAGCTGGAGGATATCCGCAGCATGCAGGCGGCGCGCCAGACCCCGATCCTGCGCACCCTGGGCGAGACCTACGAATGGGCATTTTTGGTGTTTACGATCGAGCCGACCGGCGAGAATATCGCGCGCAGCGACGACAAGCCGCTGACCCGCTTCGGCGAACGCAGTTACTTCCAGGGGGCGATGAAAGGCGCCGTATCGAGCCGCCAGGTGCTGATCAGCAAGTCGACCGGCCGCCCAGCGCTCACCATCGCCGTGCCGGTCAGGAACGCCATGGGCGGCATCGTCGGCGTGCTGGCGATGGCCATGAAGCTCGATGATATTTCCAAGGTCATCAAGGACACCCGCATCGGCGAGACCGGCTATGCGATCCTGCTCGACGCCGACAACAAGGTGATCGCCTCGGGCCGTCCCGACCAGGCCACCGACGCGGTCCAGGACATGGCCAACTACCCGGCCCTGAAGGTGGACGGCATCGCCGACCAGCCGACCGTGTATGTGTCGGGCGAGAAGCGCATGGTCGGCTATGCGCGCAAGCTGCCGCAGGGCTGGACCTTGCTGGTGGAACAGGACTACGCCGAAGCCTACGCCTCGCTCGACCGCCTGGAAACCGGCGCGCGCGCCCTGATCATCCTGACCGCCGCGTTGGTGGTGGGTGTGGCGGCGTTCCTGGCCAAGCAGCTGACGCTGCCGATCAACCAGCTGATCCTGGTCGCCGAACGGCTGAGCAAGGGCGAGTTCACCGAATCGATTCCGGGCACCGCGCGCGGCGACGAAATCGGCTCGCTGGCGCGCGCCATCGAACGGCTGGGGATCAGCATCCAGATGGCCATCAGCCGGCTCAGCCGCAGGGCGTGACGGATTCAGGGAGAACGCCATGACACACCAGGAGCTGATGCCGTTCGGCGGCATCGTGGAGCAATTGCGCCAATTCTGCAACCAGCGCCGCACCGGCACGGCGTTTATCGTCAGCGACGACAACCGCATGGCCCAGGTGCATCTGGACTGCGGCAAGATCGTCATGCTGCTGTGCCGTGGGCAACGCGGCGCCGATGCGCTGGCGGCCATGCGCACCATGCTGCGCGCCAGCGTGCGCTTCGACGAGAACTATGTGGCGAAGAAGGACAACCTCAAGGCGGCCGGGATCAACCTGATGGACTTGCTCAACGATCCGGCGCCGCTGGCGGCGCGCGCGCCGTTGCGGGCGGGGCCGCAGCCGCTGCGGGCGCGGCCGGCGCCGGCCGCGTTCGCGAGCGCCGACCTGCTCAAGCTCGAGCGCATGCTGGCCGCGCACATCGGGCCGATGGCGACTATCGTCTGCGCCGAGCACGCCGACGAGGCGAGCGACCTGCGCGCGCTGGTGATGGCGCTGGCGGCCGAGATTCCCGACAAGAAGCAGGCCGCCGACTTTCGCCTGGAAGCGGGGCGCGCGCTGGGGCTGGGGGCGGTTTAAGGGGGCGAGGGCGCGGACGGCGCGTTGTTCCACGACGTGGCCAGCCAGGCCGCCAGAAAGCCGCCGAGCAGCATCAGCCAGGCGATTCCCATCAACTGCATGGTCCAGGCGAATTTGAGCCATAGCGCCCCGGCTCCAGCCGCGAGCAGGCCGCTGCCGCCCAGCACCTTGCGCCAGAGCGACACGCCGGCACGATCTGGTGACGCGGTAGAGCCGCATTCTTCGCAAGTATCGTGCGCGGCGCTGTTGCTACAGGTGCAGACCTGGCATTGCCACTGGCAAGCTTGCATGGTCGCCTCATCCAGAAATTTATCGGAAGAAGTTTAGCACCAGTTACGGCTTCACATTGAGCGCATTCCCACTGCACAGGCGCTTGCTACGCTGATGGCCTGTTCAGTTTTCTTGGAATGCCATGAGCGCCCAGCCAGCCTGCATCAATCCGTCCGCCACCGCGCCAGCAACGTTCCCAGCGGTGCACTTTCCCATCCGCGCCGTGCTCTGGCTGGCCGGCGTGACCCTGCCGGTCGTCGCACTGACGATCGCCGTGTTTTTCTTGCTCGTGGTGGGCTTCGACCTGCCGCTCGCCATGCTCGTTCCGGCCTTGTCGATCGCCAGCGTACCGTTGGCCAATGCCCTGCTGATGCGCGCCTTGGGCAACGCCCGGCCTGCGCTGTCGCGCCGGCTTGGACACTTGCACGGCTTCGCCATCGGCACCAGCATCCTGTTTACCCTGTTGCTGCTGCCGCACATGGCGGCAGGCGTGGCCGGCCTGCGTTACTACGGCGCCGGCTTGCTTGTGCTGGCGCCGCTGCTGTCGCTGATGGCGGCGCTGGCCATGCGCCGCCTGCTCGAAGCGCACGTGCGACTGCCCGCCGTGTGGCCGGGGGCGCTGCTGGCGCTGGCCATCGTCGGCGCCCCCGAACTGCCGCAAGCCATTACCCAGGCCGGCGTCCACATGGCCAGCCGCGAAGCGCCCACCACCCGCGCGAATGGCTTACGCCTGCTGCGCTCGCTCGGCAACCAACAAATCCTGCTGCGTCTGTGCGATACGGGGAACGACCGCCTCGCCAGCCTGACCGACCTGTTCATGATCACGACTGCGGGAACGACCGCCAGCGATGCGCGCGACGCGTATTACCGCCTCACCGGCGCCACCTACGACGAGCTGCCTGATTCAATGAAGGATGCGGCCGACTAGCCATCCTCGCTTCACATTCAGCGCATTCCCAGCGCACACGCGCTTGCTACGCTCATGGCTTCTCAAGCTTCCCCTGGAACGCCATGATCGAGCATCACGACACCGCCAGTACCACCGTCACGCCAGCGGCGCTCCCCGCGCTCAATTCGTTTACGCGCGCGGCGTTCCGCTGGGGCGGCGTGATGCTGCCGCTGATCGCACTCGGGATGCTGTTCGCCTCGATGTACATGGCGCAGATGACACTCTCAAGCGGCTTCACCATCCACCTGTCCCTGATCGCCATCGTCGCGCTGGCCAACGCCGCGCTGATGTGCGCCATGCTACGCGGCCAGGACGCGCTGGCGCGTCCACTGGCGCTGCTGCACGCCGTGGCCACCGGAGCGAGCGCCGCCTACGCCTTGCTGTTGCTGCCGCTCACAGTGACCGGGGTGGCCAGCCTGGCCTGTCACGGGCGCGCTTTTCCGCTGCTCGCGTCGCTGGCGCCGCTGGCGGCGCTGAGCGCGACCTTGGCCGCGCGGCGCCTGCACGACCAGCGCGCGCGACTCAGTGGCGGCGCGCCGCTGCCCCGCGCCTGGCCGGCCGTGCTGCTGGCGCTGGCGCTCATCGGCGCGCTGGAGCTGCCGTCCGTCATCACCCGGGTCGGCATGCGCATGGCGGCCGGCCAGGCGCCTGCCACCAGCGCCAACGGGATACGCCTGCTGCGCTATCTCGGCATCGAACGCATCATCCTGCGCAGGTGCTATGACGAGCACAGGGAATCGGCCGACCTGGCCGCCATCGTGCTGGGCATGGACGGCGCGACCAGCATGGAGGATGCGCGCGCGATTTACTACCGCCTCACCGGCACCCCGTTCAGCGCCATGCCGCATCCGGTAGGCAATGCCTGGCTCCCATGGAAAATCTACGACAGAGAGCGGCACAGCGCGGTGGTGGGCGGGCGCGTGGCCAAGCTGCGTCTGACCGCGTCGCGCATCGACGGCACCATCGACGCCAGGGCGGCGCTCGGCTCGCTGGAGTGGACCATGCTGTTTCACAACGACGCCGAACATGTCAGCGAAGCGCGCGCGCGCATCATCGTGCCAGCCGGCGCGGTGGTGACCCGCGTCTCGCTATGGGACGACGTCGGAGAGCACACCTTGCCCGCCGCCGGCGGCGCCACGGCGCGCGAGGCGGAATTTGCCGAGCCCGACGTCCGGCGCGCCCCTGTGCTGGTGACCACGGCGGGCAGGGACCGCATCATGCTCAATCTGCCCAATGTGCCGGGCGAACGCGAGCTGACGGTGCGCATTGCGATGAGCGTTCCGCTGGTGCTCAATGAACCCGGGCTGGGCTATCTGCAGCTGCCCTCGTTCAGCGAGCACAATTTCGGGATCGCCCCGGACTTGCGCCACGCGGTGACGGTGCAGTCGGACAGCGCGCTGCGCGGCGCTCCCGGCATGCGCGAGGAAGCCGGCGACCCGCTGGCGTTCGCGGTGCGCGGCGAAGTCGCCGAGCCGCTGCCGGGCATGGGCGCGGCCATCATCGGCGCCTTGCGCACGCCGGCCGAGACCCATGCGTGGAGCCCCGACCCGAGCACGCCGGGCGGCGCGATCGTGCAAGTCATCGGCCAGCAAGCGGCGCGCATCCCGCGCCGGGTGGCGCTGGTGATCGACGGCTCGGCCGCGCTGGCGGCGCAACGGGAACAGCTGGCGCGCGCCGCCACCTCCTTCCCCGGCAACCTGGAACTGGGCGTGATCGTGGCCGGCGGCCAGGCCCCGCACGTGTTCCTGCACGATACCTCCGATTCGCTGGCCAGCGTGCGCCACCTGCAGGACATCGCCTTCGAAGGAGGCCACGACAACAGCGCGGCGCTGTTGATGGCGTGGGAATGGGCGGGGGCCAGCAGCGACGGCGCGGTGGTGTGGATCCATGGCCCGCAGCCGCTCATGCCCGGTTCGGCCGACGCGCTGCTGCAGCACTACCGCCAGCGTCCCAAGCAAGTGCGCATGTACGGCCTGGAAGCGGTGACCGGTCCCAACGTCCTGTGGGAAAAGATGGATGGCATCGCAGCGCTGGCGAGCGTGCCGCGCATCGCATCGCTGCACGACGACCTGGTGCGCCTGCTTACAGGCTGGAGGCCGGCGGCGCAGCAGGTCGTGGTCGAGCGCGGCCGCGCCAGCGCGGCGCAGCCGGCGCGGGAACAGGCGTCGGCGCACCTGGCGCTGCTGTGGGCGGGCGAGCGCGCCGCGCCGCTGCGCGAGCACGGCGCACAGGCCACGCCGGCGCAAGCCGAGGAACTGCAGGGCCTCGACGAGCTGCTGACCGACACGTGGAGCGCGCCGCCGCCCGCGCTGAAAACGCAAGCGGAGAAGGCGGAGGAGGCGGAGAAAGCGGAGAAGGCGGAGGAAATGGCGCCGTCAGGCGAGGACGGTGCGATCTCGGTAGGGGCAACCTGGCTGATGCTGGCGATCGCGCTGGCCGTGCTGGGCTGGCGCCTGCGCTTTCATCGGCGTACGCCGTATCCGGCCTCGCCCGAGTGATCCGGGCGATAGCGAAGCTCAGGGTTCGAGCACGCCGTTGACCAGGTCGGCCACCAGCGCGGTGAGGCGATGCCGTGCGCGCGCCGGCGCGAAGGTGTGCGCGTAGCGCCAGGCCTGGTCGGCGAAGTGGGCAAAGCCGTCCTGGCGCCACGCCGGCGAGCCGGCCAGCGCCAGCTCGGCGCCGATGGCCTGCGCCAGCAGCGCGACGTCGCCGGTCGGCACCAGGCGCGCCAGGCCGCCGGCGATGGCCGGCGTGTTCGAATTGTCGTAGCAAACCACGCGGCAGCCGGCCGACAGCGCTTCGACGATCGGCACGCAAAAGCCTTCGTGGTAGGTGGGCAGGACGAACACATCGCCGTCAAGCAGCAGGCGCTGTTTGACGGCGTCCGGCGCGTCGCCGTGCAGGCGCAGCGACACGCGCTCACCGTACAGGCGCGGCCACGCGTCGGCCGCGCTGCGCACTTGCTCGACCAGCGCCGGATCGGAAAAGCCCAGGTTGGCCACCAGGTCGAGCGCGATGCGCGCGCCGCTGTCGGCCTGCAGGCAGCGCGCCACGGCGTCGAGCAGGTCGGCCACGCCTTTCGAGCGCACCAGGCGGCCGATGAAGACCAGCCGCAGCACGCCGTCCGCATGCCCCGGCTTGGCGGCGCAGGGCTGCACCTGGCCATGCACGGCCAGCGGCAGCACGGAGGCCGACGTGGTCACGCGGGCCGCGCGCAGCACCGCGAGGTTGCTGGCGCTGTCGCAGGCCACATGGTCGGCGAACATCATGTTGCCCATCTGCGCGAACGACTTGTCGATGGTGGCGTGATGTTCGGCGCCGACGAACTGCTTGGGCGTGATGTTATGGAACACCACCAGGCGCCGCACCCGCTCCGGCACCAGCAGGATCAGGTCGAACAGCGGATAGAAAATCCCGAAATGGAAAATAACGGCGTCGCTGGCCTGGAAATGCGTATCGATCATGATGTCGGTCGCGTCGCGCACCAGCCGGTGCGGCACGGCGTGCTCGCAGGCGTAGGTGAACAGCACGACTTCGTGACCGGCTTCCTGCAACCAGCCGATGTTGTCGGCGATGGCGTTCGAGATGGCGTCGTTGCGCACGCAGATGCCGTGGATGACCGAGATTTTCATGCCGGCGCCTTTGCAAAACGGGCCAGCGCAATATCGTACAGGGGCAGGCTGTCCTTCGCCATACGGCGCGAGATGAATTTGTCTTCGAACAGCGCGCGCCCGGCGCGGCCCATGCGCTCGCGCAGCTCGGGCGAGGCGGCCAGCCGGTCGATGGCGCCGGCCAGCGCGGCGCTGTCGCCGGGCGCGACCAGCAAGCCATTGACGCCGTCGCTGACCACTTCGGGCATGCCGCCGGCGGCGCAGCCGATCACCGGGCGCGCCTCGCGCATGGCTTCGACGAACACCAGTCCGAACGACTCGTAGCGGCTGGGCGCGACAAACATGTCGCAGTCGCGGTAGGCGGCGCGCAGGGTGGCGTCGTCGACGCGGCCTTCGAAGCTCACGCGCTCGCCCCAGCGGGCCAGCTGGCCGCCCTGGCGGCAGTGTTCCTTGTAGCTGATCTGCGCACCCGACATGAGCAGCGTATCGTCGCCGATGATGCGAAAGCGCACCCGCGGATGCTGCGCCAGCACCGGGTCGATCGCCGCCAGCAGCACGTCGATGCCCTTGCGCGCTTCCAGGCGGCCGACGAACAGCACGGTGACGCCGTCATCGGCACGAGGCTGCGGCGCCGCCGCCGGCGCCACGTCGGGCATCCCCAGCGGCACCAGGCGCAGGCTGGCGTCGTCGAAGCGGAAATCGTAGGCTTGCTCGATGTCGCGCCGGATCGCGGCGCTGTTGGCGCGGATCGCCTGCGAACGCTGCATGAGTTCTTTTTCGAGCGCCAGCATGGGCGTGCCGAAGCGCGCCATCCAGGCCGGATCGTCGCGCAGCTCGGCGCGCCCCTGCAGCGAAAAATGCAGGGTCGTATGCAGGCTGGTGACCAGCGGCCAGCGCCCGTCGAGCAAAAAGGCCGCGCCTTCGGCGTCCCAGATGGGCGCTTCGACCAGGTCGAGCGGGCGGTGGCTGGCGATGCGGCGCGCCTCCATCAGCGCGGTCGCGCACCAGTTCCAGATTTCTTGCGGGATGGCGCGCTCAAACGCCTCGTACGGTCGCGCGTACTGGCCCAGCGCGACCCGGTGCACCCACACGCCACCCACTAGTTCGACCCGGCTGTGGGTGGTGCTTTCGGCGATCACGTGCACCTGGTGGCCTTCGGCGGCCAGCGCTTCGGCCAGGTCGCGGCTGAAGGTGGCGATGCCGCCGCGGTGATTCGGCGGGTAGTCGCGCGAAACCAGCACCAGGGTCAGCGCGTGCGCATGGCCGATGGTGGCGAACGGCAGGAACTCGCCCTGCCAGCGCGCGCGCTTGGCGGCGTCGATGCCGCCGGCCACCGGCGCCAGGCCGTGCCGCGTGCCGATTTCCCAGGCGCGCGCGCATTCGTCCTCGAAGCGGGCGCGCTGTTCTTCGGTGGCGCTGCCGTTGGCGATCAGGAAGTCGAGGTGGCGCCGGTGCGAGTCGGCCTTGTCGCGGTTATGGGCGTCGATGCGCTCGCGCGTGTCGTAGGCCAGGCCGTGCTTGAGCGAGAAGTAAATGGTGTTCTTGAGGATCGGATAGAACGCGCGCGGCAGCTGGGCGGAATCACGCACGCCGTTGGGCGCGGTCTTGTGGTGCACGTAGGCGTGCGTCAGTTGCCTGAGCAGGTAGCCGGCGTCGACCAGGCGGCAGCAGACGTCGGTCTCGTCGAGAAAATATTCGATCTCCTCGTCGAAGCCGCCCACTTCCAGCAAGGCCGAGCGCCGGAACGAGGCGTTGGTCCCCTGCAGGTAGGGGAACTGGCGCGAGCCCGGAAAACACAGTTGCGGCGTGTCCGTGCGGTGGCTGATGTCGACGTCGCCGACCCGGTTGGCGCTGGCGTAGTGGTACTGGAAGGTGTAGCCGCTGCTGTCGAGCACCCGCCCGCCGGCGCCGCCGACGCCAGCGTCGTCGTAGGCGGCCGCCAGTTGGGTGAGCCACTCGGGTTCGGGAATGGCGTCGTCGTCGATGAACGCGACCACGTCGCCGGCCGCCATGCAGATGCCGATATTGCGCGACACCGACAGGTTCGGGACCGGGCAACGCGCGCTGCGGATGCGCGGCAGCCAGGCGGCGATCACCTGTTCGGAATGGTCGGCCGACGGACCGTTGACGACAATGACTTCGAACTGCCCGGCGTAGCGCAGGCGGCACAGGCTCTCGAGCGTTTCCTGCAGCAGGTCGGCGCGGTCGAGGGTGTTGATCACGATCGAAAAGGTGATCATGAATGCAGCCCGGCCTCCAGCTGGTCGATGCGCTCGCGCAGCTCCGCTAGTTCGCGCGCCATCATGCGCAAAGCGACCGGGGTCGATTCGACCAGGTTGCCGGGGTCGCGCTCGGCGGCCAGCACGCGGGCATTCAAGTCGGCAATGTTCTTGAGCAGCATCGGCAGCTGTTCGCGCGCAAAGGCGTCGCGCCGCTCGTTTTCGTAGGGCAGGCGCGACACGGCCACGGCGATCCGGATCAAGCGCCCCAGCACGGGCAATCCCGCCATGCTGCGCACAACACGTTTGATCAGCATTTTCATCGGGAACGACCTATTAACCTGTACAAGACTGCGGATTTTGCGGGCTCATTAAATATCTGTCAATAGTGCTCCCCTTGAAACGGGCCGCTTGACGAACTCAAATAGAATCTATATTCTATTTGAATGGTCAGACTAGCTAAATACAACGCACACACCTTCATCGACGGCGCCATCTGCATTGCCGCCGCCTGCGGCATCGGCTCGGTGTCGATGTCGGCCATCGCCGTCAAGGCCGGCGCGCCGATCGGATCGGTGTATCACCGCTTCGATTCGCGCAGCACCTTGCTGGCGCATGCCTGGCTGACGGTCAAGGCCGATTTCCGCGAGCAGGTGGCGCGCCACTGGGATGAAGAAGACACCTGGATACCGGTGGCGGCGCTGCTCGACTGGTGCCGCAGCAAGCCGGTGTATGCGCGCTTCCTGCTGCAGTACGAAGACTGTCCCGACCTGGGCGCGCCGCTCTCGCCGGAACTCTCCGAGCTGCTCGAAGTGGAGCAGGCCCGCCTGGACGCCTGTTTCGAGCGCTGCCTGCTGCGCCGCCGCGCCGACGGCGACGATGCGGCGCACACCTTGCGCTTCATGCTGATCGACGCCCCGATCGCCATCGTCAAACCCTACCTGGCCCAAAACAAGGCGATTCCCGCCGCGCTCGACGCGATCCTGCGCGCCTCGCACGACGCCGTCGATGCGCTGGCCGCCTCACCTCACTGAGAAACCCCATGCGCTACTCCACACAAAAAGAACACGGCAAACCGATTCCCCTGTACGACGAGGCGGGCTTCGAAGCCATGCGCGCGGCAGGCCGGGTGGCCGCCGACACGCTCGACTTCATCGCGCCGCACGTGCGCGCCGGCGTATCGACCGCCACGCTCGACGCCATGTGCGAAGAATTCATGCGCGCCGCCGGCAGCATTCCGGGCACGATCGACTACCACGGCTACAAGCACGCCAGCTGCATTTCGGTGAACCACGTGGTCACGCACGGTATTCCGTCGGACAAAAAAATCCTGCGCGAGGGCGACATCGTCAACATCGACGTCACGCCCAAGCTCAATGGCTGGTTCGGCGACACCAGCCGCACCTTCGAAGTGGGTGAGGTATCGATCCTGCACAAGCGCCTGGTCAGTTCGGCCTACGAGGCGATGATGACGGGCGTGCGCACGGTGCGTCCCGGCGCCACCCTGGGCGACGTCGGCTCGGCCATCGATACCTATATCAAGGCGCAGGGTTATTCGTCGGTGCGCGATTTTTGCGGCCACGGCATCGGCCAGGTGTTCCACGATGCGCCGCAGGTAACGCACTACGGCCGCCCCGGCACCGGCATCGTGCTCGAACCGGGCATGATCTTCACCATCGAACCGATGGTCAACGTCGGCACCCACCAGGTGACGGTGTTGCCCGACAAATGGACCACCGTCACCAAGGACCGCAAGTGGTCGGCCCAGTTCGAGCACTCGGTGGCGGTGACCGACAGCGGCGTCGAGATCTTCACCCTGTCGGCGGCTGAGCGCTAAAGGCTGGCAAAAGCGCCGCATCGGCATGCGGCGCCGTTAATACCACATTTTCAGGCCTGGAAAATTGGTATGCATAGCACAGCACCACTTGGTGCTCAAATGCAGGCTTTGCCCGACAATCCGTCGGCCACGCCGCGCATGGCCGGCTTTTGCCGATAGGCGCCGTCGAACAGCAGCGGCCAGTCGGCATGCGCGTTTTTGAACAGGTCGCTGATCAGCCAACTGCTGGGATCGCTCACACCCCACACCGTCACGCCGCCGCGCAGGTTCGCCGGGACCGTGTCCATATACGCCTTGACGACTTCGCAGTAGCGCTTCTTCTGCGCCTGCGCCAGCGCCGGCGTCAGTTCGCGCTTGATGTCGCCGGCCTGGTAGGGTGGGCTGAACGGATTATTGATCGGGATATCGAGTTCGGTGATTTTCACCTTCAGGTTGCGGTCCACGGCCTGCTTGAAGGCCGCCGAGATGGTGCTCACCGACGGATAATCCATATAGATGTGCATCTGGAAGCCGACCCCGGTGATCGGCACCGAACGCGCCCTGAAACCGTCGAGCATGCCGGTCAGGGTGCGCAGCTTGGCGGCGTCGGCCTCGATGTTGTAATCGTTGTAGTACAAGTCGGCCTTCTGGTCGACCGCGCGCGCATTGATGAACGCCTGTTCGATGTAGTCGGCGCCGGTCTTCTGGTAAAACAGCGAATTGCGGTAGCCGCCGCCGTCGTTGATGGCTTCGTTCACCACATCCCAGCTCGCGACCTTGCCTGAAAAATGCGTGGCAATCGTTTGCACGTGGGTCTTGAGCATGGCCAGCCAGGCCGCCTTGTCTCCCTGGTAGTTTTTCATGAACGCCGGCACCTGATAATCCGAGTGCCAGATCAGGGTGTGCGCGTGCAGGGTTTTGCCATTGTCCTTGGCGAATTTGACAAAGTCGTCGGCCTGGGTGAAGTTGTAGGTATCGCGGTCCGGATGCAGATAACTCATTTTCATGATATTGCCGGCCGTGAGCTGGCTGAAATGCGTCTTGATGACCGCCTGCTGCGCCGGGCTGTTGGTGTAGCTGAAGGCTTCATTGCCGTAGGCGACCGACACGCCGACCGGGAACTTGGCCAGCTTGCTCAATTTGCTCACGTCGGCGCCGCTGGTTTTTTCGGACCAGCCGGAGTCGGAGCCGGTCATGACGTCGTCTATCTGGTTGGCCAACGCGGGCGCGGCCGGGTCACCCGGCATCTCAGCAGGCACGTCAGCAGGCGCGGCGATCACAGCGACGGCTTCGGCGGCGGCCGGTGGCGCCGGCGTGGCGGCGGGCGCGCCCGGGTCGGCATCGCCGCCGCAAGCGGAGACGCAGGCGGATACAAGCAGGCAAACACTGAAAGTGGCAGAAAAGAATCGCATCGGGTCTCCGGAGTGGTTTTTGTCAGTTGCAACATTGAATGCAAGGAATCATGAAAACGTTTTCATTAGTAAATGTATAACTTTTTCCTTTTTGGATTGTGCGGTAAACACCCTGCCAAGTCAATCGGGCCGCGCGCCGCATTTACCCTTGCAACATAAGCTTCCATCACGCACTGGTATTGCATGCAGGGGCAATTTTGAAAACCAGTTGACGACCAATTTCACGGCCATCATCCTGACGCCTTTTGAACTGCAAGCGAGCGCGCAATTTCGGCCAGCCCGGCTCCCTGCGTGCTTACCGATGTTGTCCCGCCCCAAAAGGTAAATCACCATGAAAACACTCACCACCATCGCCGGCGCCTGCGCGCTGTTGTGCAGCGCCAGCGCCATCGCGCACGGCTACATCACCCAGCCGGAGTCGCGCAACCTGCTGTGCAAACAAGGCGGTAACAGCGCGTGCGGCGCCATTCAATGGGAACCGCAAAGCCTCGAAGCGCCTTCCGGTTTTCCGGCGCAGGGACCGGCGGACGGCGTCATCGCCTCGGCCGCGCTGGCGCAGTTCGGCGAACTCAATGAACAGACCAGCAGCCGCTGGACCAAGCGCCCCATGACGGCCGGCGCCAGCGTCTTCAAGTGGCAGTTCACGGCCAACCACGCCACCCGCAACTGGCGCTACTACATCACCAAAAGCGGCTGGAATCCGAACCAGAAGCTCACCCGCGCCTCGTTCGACCTGACCCCGTTCTGCGTCATCGACGGCGGCAACCGCCAGCCGCCGGCGCAGGTCAGCCACAACTGCACGGTACCCGCGCGCAGCGGCTACCAGGTGATCCTGGGCGTGTGGGAAATAGCCGATACCCCGAACAGTTTTTACAATATGGTCGATGTGCTGTTCAAGGACGGCCCGACCGTGCCGGTGCCGGAATGGACCCAGCGCGGCGCGATCTATCCATCGGTCGACCTGGCCGTGGGCGACAGCGTGGCCACGCGCGTGTTCGACGCGGCCGGAGAAAAGCCGGAGCTGCAAACCAAGGTCACCATCAACAGCGCCAGCGACGGCCTGCGCAACAACTGGGCCTACCTGCTGGCCACGCGCGTGAACGCCGAACAGCCCTTGCTGCACGCGGGCCAACTGGGCCAGGACGGCAAGATCACGCCGGTGTACGGGCAGAACACGGTGTATGCAAAAACGAGCAGCGCGCTGACCCGGGTCGAAGTGCAGATCAACAAGGACCAGACGCCGCCGCCGGCGGAATTTACCGTGAGCGACCTGCGCACCTCGTATGCGATCAAGGGCGGTGAATTGACGATCAACTTCAGCGTCAGCGCCAATGCCGACATGGAGGTCAGCGCCTATGTGTACGACCAGGCGGGCGTGTCGAAAGGCTTCGCCACGGCGCCGCTGAACAACAACAGCGCGGCACTGGCGCTGAACCTGAACGCACCCAAGGCCGGCGCGCACCAGCTGGTGCTCAAAGCGGTGGTCAAGGATGGCGGCGCGGTGCTGCAGAAAACCTTCCCGCTGACCTTGACGGAAGACGACGGTAACGCGGCCTACGAGCACGTGTTCCCGGCGTCGCTGGCGACCTACAAGGCCGGCACCCGCGTGCTGCAGCCGAAGAACGGCAAGGTCTACACCTGCAAGCCGTTCCCGTACAGCGGCTGGTGCACGCAGTGGACGGCGGCGTCGACCCATTACGAGCCGGGCGTGGGCGCGAACTGGCAGGATGCCTGGATCGCCCCGTAATCGCTAGTTCGGCGCGGCGGGGGTGGGCGGCAGGAGCACGTCCGCCAGCTTCCACGATGCGAAGCCGTGCCGCTCCATCACCAGCGACAGGCCACGCTCGCCGCGATCGGTCTCGAGGTGCAGGATGTATTTGTCGAAGCCGATGCGCTCCGACGTGTACTTCGGATCGGGTTTGGCGGCGTCGTCCTTGTCCGCGCTGTCGCGGCGCGGCTCGATCGAGCCGCGCTGCATCGCGCCCATGACGAATTCGGGAGTGACCATGGCGTCGACCATCTTGTCGGCGAAGGCCATGCCCAGCATCTTGCCAAAATCCGCGCCGGCCTTGGCGGGGTCGTCGCCGCCGGCGCTGTGGCGCGGCTTGACCTGCTCGTTCATGGCCGCGCTCAGTTGCGCCTTGACGCTCGCGCGCAGGCGCGGGTAGTCGACGCGGGCGTTGAAGCCTTCGGCGTTGCGCTCATGGGCCGCCGTACGCAACTGGTGCAGCGCGATCACGGGGGAGTAGTACCAGTACGCGACGCCGGCGCTGACGCACAGCGCGGCGATGCCAAGTTTGAGGTGAGTAGCCTTCACGATTTCCTTCTGTGGGTTGACGCGTGCCGATCGCACACGCCGGATTCTACACGGGGCCGTCTACGCAGCGCGGCATCAGGATAACCAGATGTTCGTCGTGCATTCGAGGGCATTGGCGTGCGGGTCGTAGCGGTAGTGCGAACCACGTCCCCACAAGCCTCCCCAGATGTAATGCAGGACAATCAGATCGGTGCCTGCGATCGGTGCAAAGCCGGCCAGGCCGATGGGATGCCGCCCGGTGTTGCTGAAGATGCCGCGCGGCGGCGCTCCCCACGCCCAATGAATCCCCGATTGCACCGTCATGAAACGGACGTATTCCTGCGGGTCGCGTCTTTCCACGCCATGGTCATTGAGCAGCCATGCGTTCATCACAGGGGAAGGGTAGGTGTAGTCGTCCGTCGCCACGGCCAGCGTCACAGGCCCGTGCTCGGCGATCCAGACGCTGGGCGGACGCGATTCTTCGCCGATTTGCTTCCAGACTTGCAGTAACTCGCCCAGGCATGCCTGGCGCTGCGGATCGTTCATGGCGACAGTCAAAAGGTAATGATAAAGCGCGCGCCGCCGCCGATCGACCTGGCGTACCGCACCGCGCCGCCATTGCGGTGCACCAGCTGGCGCACCATGGCCAGGCCGATGCCGCTGCCTTTGCTTTTGGTGGAAAAGAAGGGCGTGAAGATATCGGCGATGACCTCGTCCGGCACGCCGGGGCCGTTGTCGCACACGTCGATGCGCAGGCGTCCTCCGCGCGCCAGTTTCGCGCTCACGGTGACCTGCGGCGCCTTGCCCGGCGCACTTGCTTCGGCCGCGTTCTGCAGCAGGTTCACCAGCGCTTGCTCCAGCTGGCCCGGATCGGCCATCAATTCGAGCGATCCGGGCTCCACCCGAAAATCGGCGCTGCCGCCGCGCGCGTGCCAGGCCGGCGCGATCAGGACCGACAGCCGCGCGAACATCTCCTGCACCACCACCCGCTGCGGCGCCGCTGGCGGCACGCTGGCCAGCGCGCGGTAGCCGCTGACGAAATGGGTCAGGCTGGCGGCGCGGCGGCCGATGGCGTCGAGCGCGAGCGCCAGGTCGTCCGCCACCTCGGCCGGCAGGCTGGCGCGCACGCCCTGCACCATGTCGCGCGCGCTGTGCGAGAGCGATGCCACCGGGGTGAGCGAATTCATTATCTCGTGCGTCAACACGTGCACCAGCTTTTGCCAGGCCTGCATGGCCTCGGCCGCAAGCTCGTTTTCCATCGGCGTGAGCGCCACCAGCCGTTGCGGCTTGCCTTCGACGCTCAATGCGCTGGCCGTGGCCAGGGCGCGCTCGACGCCTTGCTCGGTATCGACATCGATCATGCTGCGCCGGCCCGGCGCCAGGCCGGCCAGGGTGCGGCGCAAGGCATCGAGGTCGCTCGCGCGGCCGGGCGCCAGCAGGCGGCGCGCATTGGCGTTGAGCGGCTCGGCGCTGTGCGCGCTGTCGATGCGGAACAGGGCGATCGGCGCGTGTTCGAGCTGCGATTCGAGCGCCAGCACGCGCGCGGCGAGCAGCATCTGGTCCTGCGACAGGCCGACCGCAACTTCGAGCGGCGCCACCGCTTGCGCTGACAGGCCATGGCCGATCATGGCCACGGCCACCAGCGCCGCGAGCGCGCTGGCCGCCGTCGCAAGCGAGAGCACCGCCCCATGCGCGCCGGCGCTGACGGCGGCCGCGCCAAGCAGCGCTGTACCGGCCCAGGCCACGCGGCGCGCGGCGGCGTCAGAGGCCATGCTTGCTGCGCTTGCGGTACAGGGCGGCGCGGCTGATCCCGAGCAGGATGGCGGCATGACTGATATTGCCGCGCGCCTGCGTCATGGCGGCGGCCACCGCGTCGCGCTCGAGGGTGTCCAGGGCCAGCATGTCGGCGCCCGCCGCGCGCGGGCGCGCAACGATGGCCGGCGCGCCGCCATGCAGGCCAAAATCGGCCAGGCCGTAGGCGCCCGGCTGGCCCAGGATCACCGCGCGCTCGCAGGCGTGGCGCAGCGCGCGCACATTGCCGGGCCAGTGGTGCGCGCACAAGGCGTCGAACGCCTCGGGCGCGATGGTGCCTGGCGCCTTGCCGTACAGCTCCCGGTAATGCGCCAGGTAGTGGCGCAGCAGGGCCGGAATATCGTCGCGCCGCTCGCGCAGCGGCGGCACGCGCAGCACGATGGTGTTGAGGCGGAACAGCAGGTCGGGCCGGAACACCTGCGCGTCATACAGCCTGGCCTCATCGAGATTGGTGGCGCTGACGATGCGCACGTCGATCGCTTGCGGGCGGTCGGCCCCGAGCGGCGTGACTTCGCGCCGTTCCAGGGCCGTCAGCAGCTTCGATTGCGCGGCCAGCGGCAGGTTGCCGATTTCGTCCAGGAACAGGGTGCCGCCGGACGCCGCCTGGAAGCGCCCCGCACGGTCGCTGCGGGCATCGGTAAACGACCCTTTGCGGTGGCCGAACAACTCGCTCTCGAGCGTCGCTTCGGGCAGGCTGCCCATATCGACGGCGAGGAACTGGCCGGCAGCGCGGCGCGAGGCCAGGTGGATCGCGCGCGCGGCCAGCTCCTTGCCGACGCCATTTTCGCCCAGCACCATGACGTTCGCCTGGGTCGGGCCGACGCTGGCGATCAGGGCGCGCAACTGACGCATCGGCAGCGAATCGCCCATCAGCGGATCGTTGGCGGCGGCCGGCGCGGCCGCTGCAGCCTGCATGCCGCGTTGCGCCAGCGCGCCTTCCACGACCGCGAGCAGGCGCGCGTTATCCCACGGCTTGGTCAAAAAATCGCTGGCGCCGCGCTTCATCGCCTCGACCGCCAGGGCCACATCGGCGTACGCGGTCATGACGATGACCAGTGGCGGCTCGGGCAGCGCGCGCAACTGGTCGAGCAGCGCCAGGCCCTCGGCGCCGTCGGTGCGGCCGGGCGTGAAGTTGAAGTCGAGCAGCACCACGTCGGGCACGCCGCCCAGCAGGTGGCGCGCCAGCTGGCGCGGATCGGCAAGAGTGGCCACTTTGCCCGCGCAGCGGCGCAACACCAACTGCGCCGCGTAGGCCACGTCGGCGTCGTCGTCGAGGATCAGGATGCGGGCGGGGTTGTCGGCCATGGCGGGGAGGGTGGAAGCAGGTGCGCCGATTCTAGCAGCAGCATGCCGGCGCCACCAATCAAAACGGGCCGGGTGTCCGAAAGCGCACACCTGCGCTGTGCGCTTTCGCACGAATGCGCCCGAACACGCGACCATCGCCCCGTGCGGCGCGCATGGCACGGATGTTGCGATCAGTTCCCGCATGACTTCGCAACCCGAGCCGCCATGATTGTTCCGATCGCCCCAGCACCAGAGCGCAGCAGCGGCGCCGCCATGGACCAGCCGTTGCGGCAGCGGCGCGGCAGGCGCGTGCTGCTTGGTGCGGCCATCGTGCTGGCGCTGGCGCTTGGGGCGGCGGCCCTGTGGCAGCAGATCCCGCGCGGCTTGCAGGTGGCGCGCGCCGACGCCCGTATCGCCACCGTGGCGCGCGGCGTGTTCCGCGACGACGTGGCCCTGCGCGCCACGGCCGCGCCGCTGCATTCGGTGATGCTCGACGCGGTCGAATCGGGCCGCGTGGAAGAAGTCTTCGCGCGCGACGGCGCACCAGTCAGGCAAGGCGAGGTGTTGTTCCGGCTGTCGAACCCGCAGCGCCGGCTGGACCTGCTGGCGCGCGAGGCCGAACACGCGCAGCAGATTTCGAACCTGACCAACCTGCGCATCGCGCTCGAAGCGAGCCGCATGGAGCGCGAGCGGCGCGGCGCCGAGCTGGCGTTCGCATTGACCTTGGCCGAAAAGCAGCACGCGCGCAACGCGGCGCTGGCGCAGAAGGGCTTCGTGTCGCCGAACGCGCTGGAGGATTCGCTGGACCGCGTGGCGCAGCAGCGCCGCCTGTACCAGAGCGACAACGCCGGCTACAAAACCGAGGCCGCCACCCAGCGCGACGCGGTGCGCCAGATGGAACAGGCCATCGGCCGCCTGGAAGCGGGCCTGCAACTGGTCAACGCGACCATCGACGCGCTGGCGGTGCGCGCGCCGGTGTCCGGGCGCCTGACCGATTTTCATTTGCAGGTCGGCGAGACCGTCAAGCCCGACCAGCACCTGGGCCGCATCGACGACGTGGACCAGTTCAAGCTGTCGGCCCAGGTGGACGAGTATTACCTGAACCGGGTGGCCGTGGGCCGCCAGGGCACGGCCACCATCAACGGCCGCGCGCATGCGCTGACGGTGAGCCGGATCTACCCGCAGATCAAGGACGGCCGCTTTACCGTGGAGCTGGCGTTCGCCAACGGCCAGCCCGAGACGCTCAATCCGGGCCAGGCGGCGGACGTGCTGGTGACCCTGGGCGGCGCCAGCGAGGCGCTGCTGCTGCCGAACGACGCCTTCCTCAACGACAGCGGCGGCGTGGCGGTGTATGTGCTGGACAAGGATGGCAAGACGGCCGAGCGGCGCGCGCTGCGCAGCGGCCGGCGCAACAACAGCCAGGTCGAGGTGCTGGCAGGGCTGGCGGGCGGCGAGCGGGTGATCGTGTCGTCGTACGCGGCCTACGGCAAGGCGGCGCGGCTGCAGTTCACGGAGTAGACTTTTTTTCATAATGGATCGACGCGGAGATGACACAATGAACAACCCCACACCACACCGGAAGGACGGCATGCTCAAGCTACTTAACGTCAGCAAAACGTTCCAGGGCGGCGACGTGCGCACCACGGCGCTCGACCGCATCACGCTCGATATCGACGCCGGCGAATACGTGTCCATCACCGGGCCGTCCGGTTGCGGCAAGTCGACCCTGCTGTCGGTGCTGGGATTGCTCGACACGCCAGACAGCGGCGAGTACTGGTTCGACGGCCAGAACGTGGCCGGCTGGCGCGAAGCGCAACTGAACGGCCTGCGGCGCGGGCGCGTCGGCTTCATCTTCCAGAGCTTTAACCTGATCGAAGAATTGTCGGTGGCCGAGAACGTGGAACTGGCGCTGGAGTACATGAACGTGCCGGCCAGGGAGCGGCGCGAACGGGTCGCGGCGATGCTCGACAAGCTGGGCGTGGCGCACCGCGCCAAACACCGGCCGTCGCAATTGTCGGGCGGGCAGCAGCAGCGCGTGGCGATTGCGCGCGCGCTGGTGGCCAACCCGGCGATGTTGCTGGCCGATGAACCGACCGGCAACCTCGATACCGCGCATGGCGATGAGGTCATGCGCCTGCTGCGCCAGATTAACGCCGACGGCACCACCATCGTGATGGTGACGCACTCGCCGGCGCACGCGGCGCAGGCATCGCGCACCTTGCGCCTGCTCGACGGGCGCATCCTGGTCGACGCACTGCAAGCGGCGTGAGGGAGCGATGATGATCATGAGGGATTTTCGTATCGGCTGGCGCACCTTGCTGCAGGACCCGGCGTATTCGCTGGTCGTCATCGCCGGGCTGGGAGTGGGCTTTGCGGCCGCCCTCCTGCTGCTCGGCTTCGTGCGCTATTCGTGGCAGTACAACGCCGACGTGCCGGACGCCGACCACGTCTACATCGTCAAGCAGCGCTTCAACGTCGACCCCAAGGCGCCGTGGTTCGACCAGGCGCCGATGCTGCTGCGCCTGGCGGCGGCCAGGGCGCCCGGCGTGGTGGCGTCGACCGCGTACATTCCGACCCGGCCGCGCGTGATGGGGCTCACCGCAAGCATCAACGGCCAGTTGCACGGGATGGACGGATTGACGGTGATGCCGGGCTTCGCCGATATCCTGGGCCTGCGCGCGTTGCGCGGGAACCTCAAGATGGCGCTGGAGCAGCCGGAAGGCTTTGTCATCACCGAAGAAGCGGCGCTGCGCCACTTCGGCAGCGGCGACATCGTCGGGCGCACCATGCTGGTCGAGGGCAAGCTGCTGCGCGCCGGCGCGGTGCTGCGCACGCCTGGCGCGAACACCACCATCCCGTTCGAGGTGCTGGTGGGCGTGCAGTCGGTGCTGGCCGAGGCGCCGGTGAAAGAGGAGATGATGACCGGTAAGGCCGGCTGGTGGGGCAAGGTGCTGGTGCGGGTCGATCCCGGCGCATCGGTGCCGGCGTTGACCGCCTCGCTGCAGCAGGCCGTCGACCGCTCGCCGGCGGTGCAGGACGTGCCGCCCGAAACCAAACAGCGGCTGGGCACGAGAAGGGTGATGGATGTGGCGCTGCTGTCGCTGCGCGACGCCTATTTTGACCGCGACGTGGGCCAGAACGAGATCAGCGCGGTCGGCAACCGCGGCAGCCGCGTGGTGATCGCCGCGCTGGGCGCGATGGCAGCGCTGATCCTGGCCATGGCCGCCATGAATTACGTCAACCTGGCGGCGGTGCGCGTGCTGCGCCGCCAGCGCGAGGTGGCGATCCGCAAGGTGCTGGGCGCGGGCATGCGCCAGCTCGTGCTGCAACTGCTGGCCGAGTCGATGCTGGTGGCGCTGCTGGCGACCGGGCTCGGACTGCTGCTGGCGTGGCTGGCGCTGCCGCTGTTCGCGCAGCTGGTCGACCGCAAGCTCGATGGCATGCTCTCCATCGCCAATATCGGCGCGGCGCTGGCGCTGGGCCTGGCGCTGGGCGCG
The DNA here is from genome assembly GCF_011682065.1 of Massilia rubra. Classification (GTDB taxonomy): domain Bacteria; phylum Pseudomonadota; class Gammaproteobacteria; order Burkholderiales; family Burkholderiaceae_D; genus Telluria_A; species Telluria_A rubra. The sequence goes on from NZ_VUYU01000003.1 coordinate 365,740, forward strand.
CTGACGGCGGCGTATCCGGCGTGGATCGCGCTGCGCGTTCGCCCGGGCGCGGTGCTGGCCGGGCGCGGCGACAGCGAGTCGGTGCGCGGCATGCAAGTGCGGCGCGTGCTGACGGTGGTGCAGGTGGCCGCGGCGATGGGCCTGGCCGGCGTCACCCTGGCCATTGCATGGCAAACCGCATTCGCCATGCGCGTCTCGCCGGGCTTCGATCCGGCGCCGCTGATGATTGTCGACCTGCCCGAGACGGTGCGCGACAGCGCGCGGGCGCGCAGCTTCATCGCGGCCCTGTCGGCCCAGCCGGGCGTGGCCGGCACTGCGGTGTCGGAAGACGCTGTCGGGCGCCACCAGGTGTCGTGGCTGCGCGACCTCAAGCGCCCGGGCGGGATCAGCGCATCGATGGAAATGAAGTCGGTCAGCGCCGCGTTTTTCGAGCAGTACCGGATTGCGCCGCGCGCGGGACGGCTGTTTTCGGCGCGCACCGACAAGGAAGACGATCCGGTGCCGCTGGTGCTCAACGCCATCGCCGCGCGCGAACTGGGATTCGCCACGCCCGAAGCGGCGCTGGGACAGACGCTGTTGTTTACCGGCTTCGATAACAAGACCCTCGAGAAGCGCGTGGTGGGCATTGCGCCGGAGCTGCGCTTCCAGTCGCTGCGCGAAACACCGCATGCGATGGCCTACGAATTATGGACCGCCGGGATGACGCTCTCCGTGCGCGCCACGGGCGATCTGGCGCCGGTCGAGGCGGCGGTGCGGACCTTGTGGCCGAAGTATTTTCCGGACGCGATGATCAAGACGCACCGGGCCGACGCGATCCTGGCGCTCAATTACGCGGAAGATGCGCGGGTGGCCAGGGTACTGGCGATTGCCACCGCCATCGCGCTGGCGATTGCGGCCTTCGGCACCTATGTGCTGTCGGCGCACACGGTGCAGCGGCGCTCGAAAGAGATCGTGCTGCGCAAACTGCACGGGGCGCGCCGGACCGCCATCGGCCTGCTGGTGGTGCGCGAGATCGGCGCCTTGACGCTGGTGGCGGCGGCGATCGGCTTGCCGCTGGCGGGGCTGGCGATCAACAGCTACCTGGCGACCTATGTGGAACACGCCCCGGTCGGCTACTGGACCTTGCTGTTCGCACTGGCGTCGACCGTGGCGGTGGCCTTGGCGGCGGTGGCGCGCCATGCGTGGCTGGCGATGCGCATGCTGCCGTCGGACGCGCTGCGCTTGTAGCGGCGAGCTTGACTCAGTAATAGAAAAACAGGTATCTGAACCCGGTAAACAGCGCCATGCCGACGCAAATGCCGAGCACCAGGAGCACGGTCGGATGCACGTTCGGCACCAGCACCGCTTCCTCGGGCCGCTCGGGGCAGTAGTGCGCCAGGATGCCCAGGCCGGGTGGGTAGGTCGCCAACATCGACTCCGGGGTTGGCTGCCATCGGTCATCGAACGGGCCACTGAAGCCGATCCGGGTGCTGACGTACTTGCTGCCGTCGACGGTGTACTCGTAGGAGACGACGAAATCGTAGCCCGGGCCGTTTTGCCGCCGTTGCGCCGTCGAGGTGAGGATCACGGCGTCGGCGGTGGGCCAGGCACGGGCGCGCCGGCTTTCGCGCAGGCGCACGATGAACAGGCCGGTGGCGCCGGCGGCGAACAGCAGTGAGACGATGGCGGCGCTCTGTGGATTGAACATCGTGTTTCTTTCGTGAGTGGGGAGGGTTGCCGCCATCTTACCGCGTGGCGGGATGCCGTTTTCGGAAACCGAGGCCGTACGCTAGAATTGATCCACACCGTCATTCATCATGGGCCGCGCGTGCAGACACTGATCCAGGTCATCGAAACATCATGGAGCGCCGCCTCGCGCGGCGCGCCGGGAGCGCTCGCGCGCAACGCCGTACCGGAGCGCGTGCCGGTGCCCGATTGCGCGCTGGACGATGCACTGCTGCTGCACCTGGTGGCGTTCCACGAGTGCCAGCAATTCGCCCTTGCGCGCGCGGTACCGGTGCTGCGTTTCGCCCAGCAGCACCAGGAGCGCTTTCCACTGGCGGTGGCGGTCGATGGCGCGGGCGCGCACATCGATTTCTTTGGGTATCCGGCGCAGCGCAGGCCGAGGAAGGCCATCTCCAGCGTGCTGCTGGAACCGCACAACTGGGTGCGCATCGTCGGCAATTTTCGCGTATCGCAAGAGACGGCCTGGGTCTATCACAAGTTCGTTTTCAACATTTTTCACGGGCCGGCATACCGTGCCAATGAACTCATGGCCAGCAAGGCGCCGGTGGCGCGCATCGATCATCAGCGTCACCTGTGGTGAAACGGCGTGGCGGTCAGGGCGCGTCGACCTCGCGCAGCATGTAGATGGTGTCGTAGAACACGCCGTCCACGCACAGCGCGCGCGGCTCCTGGCCGAACACCCGAAATCCCATGGAGGCATACAGCGCCAGGGCGGCGCCGTTGCCGGCGGTGATGGTCAAGGTCACCTGGCGCAGGCCGGGCATGGCGTCGGCGAAGGCCAGCGCGTGCGCCAGCAACTGGCGGCCGACGCCCTTGTTGCGCCAGGCCGGGGCCACCACCATGCCGCCCACGAAACCCTTGTGACGCAGCTTGGCCGCACCCTCGCGCCCCACGCCGACGACGCCGACCAGCGCATCGCCATCGAAGGCGCCGAAGCGGTTGCGCCCGGAGTCCGGCGCCATGTGCGCCTCGATGGTCGACAGCGGCGTGTCGCACTCGTCCTCGTAACTGGAACTGAAGGCGCTCGGGCATTCGCGCAGGGCGGCCAGGCGCAGCGACTGGTACGCGGGTGCATCGGCGGGAGTGAGGCGGCGCAGGAGCATGGGCAGGTCGGTCAGTGGAATGGAATGACAATCATAACCCGACGGCCGTGGCGTGGCCGCTGGCATCCTGATGTGATCAAGAAAATATTCTTGATGGACAATAACGCGGCATCGCATACCATAGCGGCCGTAGCGAACCGCCGGCCAGGGGTGGTTCTTGTTCAACTCTTTCTCATGTTTATGATCCCGTCCAAACGCATCACCACCGTCATCATGCTGCTCATCTTCGCCGCCACCTGGATCAATCCGCCGTGGCCGATGGAACAGGCGCTGCACAGCTCGCTCACGGTGATCGGCTTCGCACTGCTGTGGAGGTTTTCCGCGCGCTGGGGCATCAGCGCGCGCGACTTCCTGCTCATTGCCGTGTTCCTGTCGGTGCATTCGATCGCGGCGCGCTGGCTGTATTCGAACGTGCCCTACGATGCGTGGGGACAAGCGCTGTTTCACTTTTCCATCGACCAGCGCTTGGGATGGACCCGCAATCACGCCGACCGGGTGGTGCATTTCCTGTACGGCCTGTGCCTGACGCCGGCCGCCGTCAATTACCTGGCAACGCGGCGCGGGCTGTCGCGGCGGCTGGGATTCTATATCGCCATCTCGGCCGTGATGGTGACCAGCCTGTGGTACGAATGGTTCGAGTTCGCCATCGCGATGACCTTGTCCGATAACGACGCCGAGGCCTACAACGGCCAGCAGGGCGATATATGGGACGCGCACAAGGACATGTTGCTGGCCACCGTGGGCAGCCTGCTGTGGGCCTGGCCGACCCTGCGCACGGCGGCGGCGCGGCCGGATGGTTCCTCACCGAACCATTAGTCGTCGTCGCGCAAACGCGCGCGGGCGGCGTCAAGCGCCTCCTGGTAGCTGCCCTGGAAGGCGCCGACGCTCGATTTTTCGAAGACGCAGCAAAGATTCCAGAGTGCGCGCTGTTCCGCCTGGTCTTCGATGGTCAGCCGATCGGTGTCGCTGAAGCGTTGCAGGAACGCGAACAGCACCAGCGATTCATCGCTCGTCAGGGTCAGCGTGACGTGGCTCGGGTCGGATTCGTTCATGTTTTTCTCACAGCGGGTTCATGACAGGCGCAGCGCCAGCGCGGCCAGGCTGAGCAGCAATACCGGCAAGGTCAGCACGATGCCAACGCGGAAATAGTATACCCACGATATCCGGATTTCCTTGCTTGCCAGGACATGCAGCCACAGCAGGGTGGCCAGGCTGCCGATCGGGGTGATCTTTGGACCCAGGTCGCTGCCGATGATGTTAGCGTAGATCATCGCTTCGCGCACGGCGCCGCTGGCGTGGCCGGCATCGATGGCGAGCGCGCCGACCAGCACGGTCGGCATATTGTTCATGAGCGAGGACAGCAGCGCGCTGGCGAGACCGGCGCCGAACGCCGCGCCCCACACGCCGTGGCTGGCACACTGATCCAGGAACGCGGTCAGGTAGCTGGTCAGGCCCGCATTGCGCAGGCCGTACACCACCAGGTACATTCCGAGCGAAAACACAACCACCTGCCACGGCGCGCCGCGCAACACCGCGCGCGTGGCGATGCGCTGTCCGCGCGCGGCCACCAGCAGCAGCAGCAGCGCGCCGGCGCCGGCCACCGCGCTGACCGGCACGCCGAGGCGCTCGAGCCAGAAGAAGCCGGCCAGCAGCAGGCCCAGCACCCACCAGCCGGCGACAAAGGTGGCGCGGTCGACGATGGCGTCGCTCGGATGCTTCAATTGCGCCAGGTCGTAATCGGCCGGAATATCCTTGCGGAAGAACCAGCACAGCACGCCCAGGGTCGCGCCCACCGACACCAGGTTGACCGGGACCATGACGGCGGCGTAGCGCGCGAAGCCGATGCCGAAGTAGTCGGCCGAGACAATATTGACCAGGTTCGAAACCACCAGCGGCAGGCTGGCCGTGTCGGCCACGAAGCCGGCCGCCATGACATACGCCAGCATGGAGCGCGCCGAAAAGCGCAGTGCGCGCAGCATGGCGATGACGATCGGCGTGAGGATCAGCGCGGCGCCATCGTTGGCGAACAGGGCGGCCACGGCCGCGCCGAGCAGCACCAGCAGGATGAACAGGCGCCGGCCATGGCCTTTGCCCCAGCGCGCCACGTGCAGGGCGGCCCATTCGAAGAAGCCGGCTTTGTCCAGCAGCAGGCTGATGAGGATGACGGCGACGAAGGTGGCGGTGGCGTTCCAGACCATGTGCCAGACCACCGCGATATCGGCGACCTGGACCACGCCGGCCAGCAGGGCGGCGAGCGCACCGGCGGCGGCGCTCCAGCCGATGCCGAGGCCGCGCGGCTGCCAGATGACGAGGACCAGGGTGGCGAGGAAGATCAGGGAAGCGGCAAGCACGGCAATATCCTTGGCGGTGGTGCGGACAACAGGAAACCTGCCATCCTCAAGGGACGGAAAGTCAGGTCAGGTTCGGTTCAACGTGCGGCGCGGGCCGCACGCGGCGTTCAGGCGTTCAAGGCGCCGATGCTGTCGAGCTCGGCCTTGAAACGGACCGGGTCGTGTCGCAGCTGCTCCAGCGGCAAGCGCAAAAAGGCCTCGATGCGGGCCCGGATGATGGCGTAGGCCGCTTCGAAGGCGGCCTCGATCTGTTGGTCGGCGCCGCTGAGGTGGCTGGGGTCGTCCACGCCCCAGTGGGTGCGCAGGACCGGGCCGAGGTAGGCCGGGCAGGCCTCGCCGGCGGCGCTGCCGCACACGGTGACGACGATGTCTGGCGTGAGCGGCAAGTCATCCCACGATTTGCTGCTATAGCCTTCGGTGGAGATGCCCTTGCGCGCAAGCAGGGCGAGCGCGCGCGGATGCAGCTGCCCGGCCGGCTGGCTGCCGGCGCTGATGGCGCGCAGGCCCTCGGGCGCGAGGTGATTGAAGGTCGCTTCGCTCAGGATGGAGCGGCAGGAGTTGCCGGTGCAGAGAAACAGGATGTGCATGCCAGTTCCGATGTGGTTTGCTTGGGGACGAATGCGCAGGGCGCCGCTTCATTTCGATTTTACTGGAAACATCAAAACAATGGAAGCACTGGCGTGAACGTGGGTAATGCGCTACAAACAGAAGGGTGCGCGGCGGATGAGACGGGCAGCGTATGATGTTAGCTATCGACAACGAGATCTTTACCGGAGACGCTATGGCACGTCAGGAAGTTACCTACGAGGAGGTTGCTGCGGCAGCCATCAGCTTGCAGGAAGACGGCACGCGGGCCAGCATCGACGCGGTGCGCGCGGCGCTCGGCGCCGGATCGCCCAACGTCATCCACCAGCATCTGCTCGAATGGCGCGCCAGCGAGGCTACGCCGCCGGCGCCGCCCTCGGCGGAGATTCCGCCATCGGTCGCCAGCGCGCTCGGCAACTGGGCGCAGCAGTTCGCGCACGAAGCCGGCGCCGGCGTGCGCGAGGCGCTGGCGCAGTCCGAGAGCGACATGGCGGACTTGCTGGCGTCGAGCCAGCAGCTCGAAGCCGAACGCGACGAATTGCGCGCGCAGCTGACCGGCATGACGATCGCGCGCGACCAGGCGCTGGCCACGGTGACCGAGCGCGACGAAGATATCCAGCGCCTGACGATGGAGTTGCGCAACGCGCGCCTGGTGGCCACCGAGGCCCTGGTGGGCAAGGCGAAGGATCAGCTGGCCATCGAAGGCAAGAACGAGCAGCTGGTGGACTTGCGCGCGCAGATCGAGCGCAACGTGGCGTCGCAGGCGACGGTGTCGGATGCGCGCCTGACTGCCGAGATGGAACTGATCGGCGCGGTGACCGCGCGCGACAATTTCGAGGCCGACATCAAGGAATTGCGGGCCCGCTTCGACGCCTCGAACGCCGAACGCAGTGCCTTGCGGGCCGAGCTGGAAGTGCTGCGCTCCCGGCAGTAAGCGGCTAGTGGCCGTGCCTCATGAGGGTGAGTATCTCGGCCAGGCGCGCGCGGCTGATGCCGTCGCGCTGCTCGATGGCGAGCGGGTGGCCGTTCTGTTCGAGTTCGATGGAAGGACGCGCAAATCCATCGCGCAGGCGTACCCTGGCTTTGAGATTGACGGTGGTCGGATACAGCGTCAGCTCGGTATCGAGCCAGCCGAAGAACGGGCCGATATGCGATCGCTTCTCCAGGTCGAAGGAGTGTCCCCACTCCATGAAACTGACCTCGCTCAGCGACACCCACACGCCCCATATAAACGGTTCGGCATCCCCGTCGACCGGAATGTCGATGCAGCCCCGGACAAAATACCTCGTGTCGTCGATCACGCAATCGTCGCTACCCAATACGGCCCGCGCCGCGCGCTCGCTTTCGGGAATCTGCTCGTAGCTGAGCGGGGCGAGGGCGGCATAGCTGGGAATGCCTTCGTGAATCCCGCCACATGCGGTGCATTTATAGGAAAACATGGCGGAACGCGCCTTTCGATCGATGAAGTAGGCATTCATCTTGTCACGGCGCGCCCGCGTTGGCAATCCTGCAACAGCTTATGTCCGGTTAATCGACACCCCGCCATCGACGATCAGGCTCGATCCGGTCGTGAAACTGGACGCGTCGGACGCCAGATACAGCGCCGAACGCGCGATTTCCTGCGGCTGCGCCAGGCGCTTGAGCACATACAGGCCTTCGACGAAAGCGCGCGCTTCGGGGGTGTTGACGACGGCGCGACCCATCGGCGTGTCAGTGCCGCCGGGCAGCAGCGCATTGGCGCGGATGCCCCGCGCGCCATATTCGACGGCGATCACTTGCATCAGGCCGATCAGGCCGGCCTTGCTCGCCGCATACGCCCCCATGCCCGGAAAGCCGACCGTGTGGCCGACAAAGGTCGAAGTAAAAATGAGGGAGCCGCCCCCGCGCTTGAGCATGGCCGGAATCTGGTATTTGGCGTTCAGGAAGGCGCTGCTCAGGTTGGTGGCCAGGATGGTGTTCCAGGCGCCGACGGACAGCTCGGCCAGCGGCGTGCTCTCGCCCGTCATACCGGCGTTGTTGAAGGCGATATCGAGTCCGCCGAAGCGGCCGACGGCGACCTCGACCAGGGCGCGCGCGGTGTCTTCGGCGCAGATGTCGCCGGCAACCGCGATTGCCTGGCCGCCGCCGACTTCGATCTCGGCGACCAGCGCGTCCAGTTCGGCCTGGCGGCGCGCGCTCACGACCACCTTGGCCCCCTCGCGCGCGAACAATTTGGCCGTTTCATAACCGATGCCGGAGCTGGCGCCGGTCACAATTGCCACTTTTCCTGATAATGCGTTCATTTGCCGATCCCTTTGCTGGTTGTCGTTCGGAGTTCCAGCTTAGGGAAGGCGGTGGCGGCGATCTATCCGTTTCTTGCTGTTGTATGCGCGCCATGGTGCGTCATGGGGCAACCAGGCGGAACCAACCGCAAACCGAGGTGTTTCAAATTTACCGGCACGGATGATTAGGTTTGCGATTGAAGGCGCGCAGCGGGAGCGCTGCGCTATTCAAGGCCAGCTCAGCGAAAACACCCCTTCCCTGGCCGAACCGATGAGCACCTCGCGCGAGCCGGGCACGTAGAGCAGCCGCCGGCTCGACGGCGCGATGCCGGCGCGCTCGTCGAGCGTGGCCACATGGCGCAGCTGCGCGTCGAGCAGGATCACCTGTCCCCCTGAAAACAGAATCACCCAGCGGCCCGCGTCGTCGATGACCAGGTCGACCGGATGCCCCAACGCGCGGGCCGGCTTGGGCTCGATCGCAAACAGCACCGGCGCCATGCGTTCGCCATCCCAGCGCTGCACGCTGGCGCCGACCGCGCCGATGATATTGCGCGTGCTGTTGCGAAACAGCGCTTCAACCCGGTCCGCCGAGATGCGTCGCGCAGCGCCCTTGGCATCGGCTTCGATGATGCCCATGCGCGTGCCGGCCCAGATGCGCCCGTCGGGCCAGGCCAGTAGGCGCCCGCTCGGCTGCGCCTGGCGGTCGGGCAGCGCCACGAAGCGGGCGAGTCCATCGTTGCCCAGGTAGTGCAAGCCGGCCGCGCCGCCGAACGGCGTGCTGCCGGCCGCGATCCAGATGCCGCCGGGGGTGACCGCCACATCGAGCGGCAACGCGCCTGCGTCGAGCGGCACCGCTTGCGCTTGCCCTTGCCGCAAACGCAGCAGGCCCTGCGACAGCTGCACGGCCAGCACCTGGTCCGGGCCGGCGTAGGCGGCCGGCCCGTACACGGCCGACGGCAGGTCGACGCCGGCGCGCCACTGGCGCACCACGCGCCAGCCGCTGGGGGTGCGCGCCAACTCCAGCGGGCCGGTGCCCGGCGAACTGAGAAGCACCAGATCGCCGCTCGCTTTCGCTTCCATCGGCAGGGCGTCGATGGGAATTTCACGCCCTGGCGCGGGCGTCATGGCCAACGGCGCGCCGTCCGCACCGAGTTGCCAGACGGCGGCATCGGTCGCCACCAACAGGCCCAGGCGGGCGTCGCGGATGAGGGCGGTGGCGTTGCTCACGCGGGCGTCGTCGGACAGCGGCCTGGGCTCGCCGCAGCCCAGCGCATGCACGCCGGCGCCGGCACGCGCGACGATCAGTTCAGGACCCGAATGCAGCAGTCCGGTCACCGGCTCCCTGAAGCTGGCCTGCGAGCAATGGGGATGAAGGCGGCCGTCTTCGTCCAGGGTCATCAGTACATGCCGGCGCGAGGCCGGGTCGGCCGACGGCTGGGTGACCATCACCAGCGCGGTGGAGCGGCCATCCGGCGCGCGGGCGAGGGCGGCAATGCCGACCGTGGCGGCGGGCGCCCCCTCGGCCAGGCGCCAGCTACGCAGCTGGGCGCCGCACTGGCGCGCGTACCAGGGCTGCTGCGCCGCGCCATCGACCCGCATGCCGGCCACGTGGAAACAGCCGTCGCCACGGTCCACCGTGCCGGCCGTGGCCACCAGCGCCCCGCCCAGGCCCGGGTCCCATGCTTGCACGCGCTCGCCGTCCCAGTGCCACAGCGAGGCGCCGGCCTGGCCTTCGGCGCCGTCGGGCTCGCGGGCGGTGAGCTGGAACAGTACCGAGCTGCCCCGGCTGGACGCCAGCACCAGGTCGGCCGTCATGTCGTGCCCATCCATGCCCGGCGGCGCGATCGCCTTGCTGGCGCCATTGCGCGGGTCGAGCAAGACCAGCCCGGCCTGGGTGCCGGCGGCCAGGCGGCCATCGGGCAGGCTGGCCAGTTCCTGCACCACGGCCGACGGCAAGCCCTGCCCGAGATCGAAGCGCATGCTGCGCGCCCCGCGTTCGAATCCGATCAGGCCGCCGCCACGGCTGGCCACCCACAGGCGGCCGTCAACCACGGTCATGGCGGCGCCCGCCAGGGGCGGATCGAGTACGCGCCGCGCCGCCGGCGCAGGAGCGGCGGCGGCGGCCTGGCCACAGGCAAGGGTGGCGAGCAGGGCGGCGAGCAGGCGCCCGTTCAGCTTGGAAGGTGTGCGCATCAGTAGTCGGACCCTCCGGTGGTGGTGATGACGGCGTACGGCGGCGGCACGGTCCACAGGCCGGCGCCGGGCGAGGTGGACAGGCGTTCGTTGGCGTCCAGGGCGTCGCGCGTGCGGGTGCGGTAGTACACGCGCGTCAGATGCCCGCCGGCCTGCAAGGTGGTCCACTGGGCCGCGTTCGGGGTCCAGGTGCCGGAGCACTCGGGCGAGGCCGGGGTGGCGGTGTTCAGGTCCACATTGATCCAGCCGCTGTTGACGGTCGAGGCGGGCGAGAAGGCCTGGTCGGTGGACGCTTCGACGATGTATTTGGCGTTGCAGATCGCGGTGCCGCTGACCGGGCGCGCGCCGGTGCCGGTAAAGCGAAAGCGCGGACCGGTCCAGACCTGGAAGGTCGGCGCCGGGCCGCCCAGCTTGAGGAAGTCGGTTTCGCGGTGGGTAATGCCGTCCACCGTCAGGTCGTCGCCGAGATCGTTGTCGTTCATGTCGATCACGGCGTCGCCGCCGTTCTCGCCAGTCGGGCAGATGGCCGCGTCCGAGGTGCCGGGGTCGTTGTCGATGCAGGCCGAGGGCATGGCGAACACGCCGCCCTTGGCGAAGCCGGCCAGCACCTTGTTGGTGGTGTGGTTGCCGTTGTGGGCAAACGCCGGCGGTCCGCCGGGCAGGCCGGAGGTGGCCCATTGCTCGACCATTTCGAGTTCGAGGTCGCGCAGCAGGTTATAGATGCCACGGTCGCCGCCGCCCACCGCCCCGGACAGGCCGGCGTTCTTGAGCGCGCGCGTAAAGCGCACGAAATACTGCGGATGCCCGGACGGCCGGCACTTGCTGCGCATGCCCTCGCGCACTTGCCACAGGATCGCCGAACCGATCTGCATGTCGGCGTAGGGGCCGCTGGCGAGGTCGCGGTGTTCCGGGAAATGGTCGCCCGGCGTGGCGGGATTGAACGGCGTGCTCACTTCGTGCAGGCGCGGCAAGCCGCCGCCCTCGTGATGGCCACGGCTGCCCTGGCAGTTATTGCTGGCGTTGACGCCGCCCAGGTTCTTGGCGGTCCAGCCGGCGGTGCAGTTGGTGTTGTCGAAGTGGTCGGCCCAGGCGTCGGCCAGGTCGTGCATCAAGCCCATGCCGACGGGAATCGGGCACGGTCCGACGCCGCACCAGTTGGCCGGGCGACCGTCGGTGAAGCGCTGCACGGCGTTGTGCGCCAGTTCGTGGCCGACGATGGTGTTGTCGTGGGCGAAGTTCATGTAGTTGGGGGCGTTCGCGGTGCCATCCGAAAAGTTCGGGCAGGCGGCGTCGAAGTAGCCCTGGCAGGCGCCGAAGTCCATGCTGGACCAGGCGTTGCAGCCGGCCGAGACCGATTCGAGGCGCGGATTCCAGGGGTTGGTCGGGAAGGGCGTGAAGATGCCGTGCGAGATCGATTGCTTCCAGTTCAGGTGGAACACACCGAAATAGTTCACTTGCTGGAAGGTCGGGTTGCCGCCGCTGGCGCAGATCCCGGTGGCGCCGTTGTTGATCGGGGCCTGGTTGAAGTTGGCCAGGGTGGCGCTGCTGCCGCCCAGGGTGCTCGAGACCGACACGTCCTGGGCGTCGAAGCCGTCGGCCTGGTGGTCCACGCGCGAGACCACGCCGGCCAGCTTGAGCGTGTACTGGCCGCCGACCGCCGGGTCGACCGCGAAGCTGCGCACCTGGGACGCGCCGGTGCCGGGATCGCGCCGCCACACCGTGCCGGTGGCGGTGACGTCCGAGACCAGCGGGCGCATTTTGAGGATGGCGCCGGTGGCGGCGTCGGACCAGACCCGGAACGGGACCGGCCGGCCGAAGCTGACGCCCTCGACCACCATGCGCCAGGCGTAGCGCAGCGAGACGCCGCCGGCGGCGTCGTTACCATACGGCAGCAGCACCAGCGAGGGACCATCGCTCACGCGACGCCCGTCCACGCTGTCGATGCCGCGCACGGTTTTCAGGGCGGCGTAGGCGCGCAGTTCGGCCCCTTCGGCGCTTTGCGGGCGCACGTTGGCGAGGGTGTAGCGGTTGATGAGCGAACCGCGCACGCTGGTGACGCCCTGGCCTTCCCAGCGCGAGGCCAGCAGCAGGGTGTGTTCGATCGGCACGCCGCCTTCGACCTGGGTGAAGGGATACGTGATTTCCTGGCGCTCGATGTCGGCCTTGAACTGGGCGTAGGTCAGGCCGCGCGCGATCAACAGGTTGCGCTCGACATCGTCGGTGGGGGCGCGCTTGCCGAGGAAGGCGTCGACCATGTCGAGGGTGCGCGGGCGGGTGGCTTTTTCGTTGCCCTGGTATTCGGTGGCAAGCAGCTCGGCCACGCCGGCCAGTTGCGGGCGCACCTGCGGCAGGCCGGTTTCGGGGACCCGGCCGAAGCGGCGCAGGCCGCCTTCGAACTTGAGCGCGGCCAGCAGCGGCGCGATCACTTTATCGGCCACCTCGGTGGAGGACAAGGTGTCGGCCAGGGTGGGCGGCACGCGCATGAAGATGTGGCCCATGTCCTGGCTGGGCAGGGACACTTGCGCTCCCTTGGGCAAGGCGCGCAGATCGACCGCCGGGGCGCGGGCCGGCTTGATGTCGGGCGGGTCGATCGAGGGGAACACGATGTCCGCCGGGCCGGAGCCGTTGGCGGCGCGGCGCGGGTCGGTGGGAGCGGCGGCCAGGGCGGCGCAGCTGAACGCCAGCAGGGAGATGGCACCGAACAAGGGGCGCAGCTGAAAGCGGGGCGGGAGCGGGCGTAGAGAGTCCATGTTGCATCCTTCCAGGGAACATCGAACAAGTGACTCACTGAGTATAGGTGGCGTATTTACATGCAATCTCACACATTGTCACTGTGGTGAAAATGGTAAAAAAATGCTAACGCCGCTGGCGTCGGGTCCGGCCGGCGAACGCAGGATATGATGAAAGTTATCTATTGTTTGGAGTCAACATGGCAGCATCCCTGGCAACCGCCGCACTTTACTTTCGCGTGGGCCTGGAAAGCGGCGTCCTGCAAGCCGACCAGGCCAGGGCGTGGGCGATCGCGGTAATCGACCGGATGGACGAACCACCCGGCGAGATGATCGAACTATCCTGGCAACAGCCGCTGGCGCAGCTGATTGCGAATCTGAAAGCGGTGCAAGGCGAAGCGGATCGGGACCTGGCCTGCCGGGCCTTGCTCGGCGTGCTTAGGGAGCACATGCAATCGGCCGACGCCGACCTCGACAGCACGCTTCTCAAGGCGATGATGGTCACGAGCATGTTCGCATTCACCGATCGTTTCGATACCTTCAACGGTATTGATGATCAATTGCAGCTTGCGCAGTGCGGTACGTTCGGGACAGTGCAAGAGTGCCGGGAAGACTTCGACAACGCGATGAAGGAATATGCTTCTGCCGCGCAGGCGTGGTAAGCAGCGCCGATAGCGTATCGCCCGCTTATACGGAACCGGTCGCCAGGCCTGGGGACGCAGCCGGCGGAGGCGACTGCACGAAGTCAATGAAAGCGCGCAAGGGCGCGGGCAGGTGGCGCCGGCCGGCATAGTACAAAAACGGGCCGGGAAAGCGCAGCCACCATTCCGGCAGCACCGGCTGCAGCTGGCCCGACGCCAGGTAGGGCGCCAGCCAGTCTTCGAACAGGTAGATCAATCCGTGCCCCGCCACGGCGGCATGCACCGCCAGGTCGGCCACGGTGGGCGTGACGATCAGCGGCCCGCCCGGGTCGACCGTGAGGGTCTGGCCGTCGCGCCCGAACTCCCATGGATACACCAGGCCACTGAGGAACTTGCCGCGCAGGCAGGCGTGCTGCAACAGCTCGCGCGGGTGTTGCGGCACGCCGCGCCGCGCCAGGTAGGCGGGCGCGGCGGCCAGGGCGAAGCGTTCGGTGCGCGGGCCGATCGGCAAGGCGATCATGTCCTGCTCCAGGCGCTCGCCGTAGCGGATGCCGGCGTCGCAACCGCTGGCGACCAGGTCGACAAAATTATTGTCGACCACGATGTCGAGCGTGATGTCCGGATACAGTTCCATGAAGCGGCTCAGCATCGGCTGCAGGAAATGGCGCGCCGCGCTGACCGGCACGTTCAGGCGCAAGGTGCCGCGCGGACTGTCGCGCAGCTCGTTGAGTACATCGAGCGCGCTGGCGACCTGCATCAAGGCCGGTTGCAAACGGCCCAGCAGCAGTGCGCCGGCTGCGGTCGGCGCCACGCTGCGGGTGGTGCGCTCCAGCAAGCGGATGCCGAGTTGCGTTTCCAGCCGCCGTAGCGCCTGGCTCAAGGCCGAGGCCGACTGTCCGCTGGCGCGCGCGGCCTGGCGAAAGCCGCGGTGCTGCGCAACCAGCGCAAAGGTCGATAAATCGGCCATGGAAGGGAGTTCTGTACTCATCGGTGCCATCCTCATTGTGCGCAATTGTGTACAGCTCGTGCGCGATTACCCCGATTATCACATGCAATGATCCCCGCTAGACTGTGTGCATGTGACGACCTGCAGGCGACGCGCAGGTCGCACCTTCATCCATCCCACCCCAGCCAAGGATTTCCGTGAACACCTATTCGCCTTCCCAACACCCATTCACGCCGGCCCATTGCGAGCGTCATTTCAACCGCATCGGTTACGGCGCCATGCAACTGGCCGGCCCGCATGTGTGGGGTCCGCCGGCAGACCGCGCCGCCGCCGTGGCCGTGCTGCGCGAGGCGATTGAACTGGGGATCAACCATATCGACACGGCGGATTTTTACGGCCCGCATGTGACCAACCAACTCATCCGCGAAGCGCTGCATCCGTACCGCGACGATCTGACCATTGTGACCAAGATCGGCTTTCTGCGCGGGGCGGACCAGTCGTGGCTTCCGGCGGCGGCGCCGGCGCAACTGCGCGACGCCGTGCACAGCAATCTGAAGAACCTGGGCCTGGACGCGCTCGACGTGGTGAACTTTCGCGCGCCGGGTCTGGAAGGCGCCGATGGGTCGTCGATCGGCGAAGCGCTGGCGGTGCTGGCCGCCTTGAAGAAAGATGGGTTGATCCGCCATATCGGACTGAGTAACGTCAATGCGCGCCAGGTGGCCGAAGCGCAGCAAGTAACCGAGATCGTCTGCGTGCAGAACCACTACAACCTGGTCCATCGGGGCGACGATGCGCTGATCGACACGCTGGCGGCGCAGGGCATCGCCTACGTGCCGTTTTTCCCGCTGGGCGGATTCTCGCCGCTGCAATCGGGCGCCCTGAGCGAGGTGGCGGCGGCGATGGACGCCAATCCGATGCAGGTGGCGCTGGCGTGGCTGCTGCAGCGCGCGCCGAATATCCTGGTGATACCGGGCACCTCGTCGGTGGCGCACCTGCGCGAGAACGTGGCGGCGGGCGGCCTGCGCCTCGATGCGTCGGCCTTGCAGGCGCTCAACGCCCTGTAAGCACCTGCGTCAAGCGCTCCGCCAGCATCCGGCGCCGTGCCGGCACGCCAGGCCGCGATCGACCCTGCCTGGCGCTAACGGCGTTTTTACGCAAGCGCCGGCTGGGGATAGATGAAATTCGGGCAGACGTCGCCATCATCCCGGCAATACCGCATGAGCAGCCGGAGCGCCTGTTCCACCTCGCCGTAGCTGGCGAGATGGTCGATCCCTGCCTGGTCGGTATCGCGCTCGCACGACAGCATGGCCGTGGGAACCTGCCGCAGGATGCGCAACAAGGCGTGAAGGAAGTCATCGGCGCCCGGCCAGTCGTAGGGACGCATGCGGTCCAGGTGGGGAAGCAAAGCGATGGTCAGCACATCGGCCGGGTCGTCGTGACGTGACAGGAGCCTGCCCATCAGCACACCGCCGGCATGGCACAGCAGTTCCCCGGTTTCTCCCCATTGCGACACATAGGGCCGGACCGTCATGCCAGCCTCGCCCGCCGGGCAAATGAGCCAGAAGGAATCGGGGGACCGGGTGAATGGGACTGTCGCGGTACGGTTCATCGGCAAGCGCTCCTACTGTTTTTCCATCATGAACTTTTCGACGCCGGCGCCCAATGACCGAGCGCCCCACGCGTGGGGGCGGATGTCCAAAACCCCGGCGGTGGCCTCATCTGCCGCCGGCAATATCGAGAAACGAGCCGGTGACATACGATGCTTCGTCGGAGAGCAGCCACAAGATGGCGTAGGCCACTTCGTCGGCCTGCCCGCCGCGTTGCATGGGAATCAGGGAGCGCAAGCGGTCCACCCGGCCGGGCTCGCCGCCGCTGGCATGAATGTCGGTATAGATGAATCCCGGCCGCACGCAGTTGACCCGGATCCCCTCGCTGGCGACCTCCAGCGACAGCCCGGTCGTGAAGGTGTCGATCGCGCCCTTGGAAGCGGCATAGTCGACATATTCCCCGGCCGCCCCCAGGCGCGAGGCGGCCGACGAC
Source organism: Massilia rubra (assembly GCF_011682065.1). Lineage (GTDB taxonomy): Bacteria > Pseudomonadota > Gammaproteobacteria > Burkholderiales > Burkholderiaceae_D > Telluria_A > Telluria_A rubra. The sequence continues at coordinate 382,314 of NZ_VUYU01000003.1, forward strand.
ACATTCACAATGGCCCCGCCCACGCCGCCATTGTTGCGCGACATGCGCCGCACAGCCTCGCGCGCGCACAGGAACTGGCTGGTGATGTTGCTCGAAAAGATGCGGTTCAGGCGCGCCATGTCCATCTCCACGATGCGCATCTTGTTTTCAAGCACGCCCACGTTATTGACCAGCGCGCTGACCGTGCCGAGCTGCTCGTCGACGCTGCGAAACAGTCGCACGACCTCGTCTTCGTCGCTGACATCGGCCCCCACCGCGATGGCCGTGCCGCCAGCGGCGTGAATCTGCCCGACGATTGCTTGCGCGGCCGCCGCATCCTTCAAATAATTGACGCAGACGGCATAGCCGCGCGCTGCCGCCTTCAAGGCAGTTGCCGCGCCAATTCCGCGCCCGCCGCCGGTGATGATCATGACTTTGCTGTTCATGGAACCTTCTAATCAGGACTTGAAAAAAGTCTCGAACCTGGCATGCTGGAATGCCGGAACCAACAGCGGCACGAATTCCGGATCGCGCAGGGCGATCCACCAAGCTCGATGTCGCCCGTCCTGAAATTCAAATGAATTGTCGCCGAGCATCTTGACCCAGCTGACCTCGATGCCAGAGTCTTCTGCTTGCCCCTGAAAAATCCGGGAAAGCCGGTCAAGACGTGGCTGCCCAGGTGTGAAATCGTACTGGCAATTAATCAGGCTGTTCCGCATCCATCGCTTGAACTGCTCCGAAGTAACACAAATAAGTTTCCAACCATTAATTTTTTTAAGCTCCGGTTCAATCGCGCCAGAATACGGCTTGATGGTCAAAACGATTGCCGCAGGATCCATTGGGTCTGAACTGTTGAGTACGACGCGCATGCGATATCGACGAGAACCATGGAAATTCCCTGGCAGCTAAGCCCGGCGATCGTCAAGCCATGCTATCACGGCATCTTCTTCCTTCAAGACACAGGGAATACGCATGCCGTACCGCTTTTTTCCGCGAACGAATACGACCAGGCATGGGTCACCATTGGGGATGCGCACCTTCCTGTAAAAGCCGATATCGAACAGCGGCAATTGCAAGGAGTTCATCAAGCCGCAGCGGACGTTTCGCGAGCGTTTCAAGAATCGAAAAGTCAAGAGGAGAGAAATTAGTCTTCATCGTGCATCACCAGCCACATCTGAGCAGCACAATCACAATGAAACACATACTGAACCCTGATGGGTTGTAAGGTTAGCACCAATGACCGCTCCTGGCCGACAACTGCCGATTGTACTCGACGGCTGCGGTACGGTCCGATCTCGGCAGCTGCCGCCCCAAACCGGACATTCTAAAACGGGCTCGTAACGCACATCTCAAGCTACTCTTTCCATTCACCTGGCGCGGCTAGGATAGTCAATCTCGATAGCGTCGTTGAAGACCAACGCGAAGGCAGTCGTTACCAACACGCCGAATCGGCCTTGGCTGGATCGAATGAATCCTCCCGCACTTCCATCACGAGTTCGTATGGTGAAAGCGGCGAGAACGCGCGGCGAAGATAAATGCAGTCCCCTGATGATGCAGTATCAAGACGAGAAATAATGGTTAGCGCGAGCCCTTGAATTTCGCCCAGCGGACCAGCGATCCAATGGTCCGTTATTTCCGATGTTGTCCAGGTGCCGATCGCAAGGTAACCGTAGGGACCAAAGTGTTGATGCTCAGATACTAGCTCGTTGCCAGGGTGCGATGCATATTTTTTCATTGCGTGAGCGAAGTGCCGGAGTCCTGCCTTCGACCCTATCAGTCTCCACTCTTTCGACTCGTCGTGGCGGTCATAGAAAAAGCCAAGTTCTCGCCACTCACGCTGAGTCATTTCGTTGATTTCGGTACTGGGCATGTCTTTTCTAATCGTCCCTTCAACGGCCGCTCCTGGCCGACAACTGCCGATTGCACTAGACGGCAGCGGTGCCGTCCGATCTCGGCCGCTGCCGCCCCAAAGCGGACCTGCACGACAACGCTAGCAATTCAGTGGCATCACACTAATTCGTCTACCCCTAGCCGAGACCGCGCAAACGCGTAACAGCAGCATTAATGCGGGACGCCTCAGCGTGGGCATCGGGCACACCAATAACCAACCGAGTCCATTCCTTGTGTGCTACCTCTATCACGACCGTTTGTAGCTTGCGCCGCATGAAAACAAATTGTCTTTCGCCACTACGAACGAACGTACCAGCTGCAACAACGAAAGGAATATGAGTTCCGGGAATGCGCCAGCCGAGCTTCATGCCCCCAGGACCACCGAAGCGGGAATCTTCCCTGGCGCTCTTAATTTGTGCAATTTGAACGCGGATATTATCCGTAAAGGCCAACATCTTATCCCATTTTCCGAGATGAACGATGAGTTCGCGATCGGTCAATTCTAGTCGAGGCATTCTTACTCCTGAGCGTAAAAGTCTTAATCCAAATGCAGGAACTTCATACGTCTGCTTCTGGCCGATAGCGGCCGTTCGAAAGCGCAGGTCCGGTTCACCGCCGTGCCTCGATGAGGTGACGTGTCGAGTAGCTCACGAAGGGCTCGCCCTGGCGCATCTGACGGTCCAGGGCCAGCAGCTCATCGTGGTACTTGGCCACCGAGAAATCCGGTACCCACCAGACGCACTTGCGAAGGATCCAGACCACCGCGCCGACATCATGGAAGAGCATACGGCAGCGCGCCGTGCGCAACTGCGTTACAGTCAGCCCTGCGACCATTGCCGCGGCCGCTTCATCCTGCGGATCACGACGCTGCCGTTCGACCGGCAGCGGTCCCAGGAAATGCTCGATCAACTCAAAGGACGAAGCAGGGCCCACATGTTGCCCAAAGTAGTGTCCGGCGGGCTGAAGAACGCGATGGATTTCCGCCCAATCCGGGCACACCGGGTGGCGCGACGTGACAAGCGCGAACGACCCATCGGCAAAGGGCAGCGCAGCGCCCGCCACTGTTTCCACCACCTGCACGCCGCGCGCGCCCAGGCGCGCTTGCGCCTTGCGCGCGTTGGGCGACCAGGCTTCAGTCGCATACATGCGGGGAGGAAAACACGGTGCCTCATCCACGACTTCGCCGCCACCCGTATCCAGATCGAGCGCCGATTCGACGCTCGCCAGCTGCTGCGCGAGCAAGCGGGCATAGCCCCAGGGCGGGCGTTCTTCGCTGGCGCGCCCATCGAGCCAGTCGAAGCCCCAACCGCTCACGTCCGCCGCTTCGGCTTCGGCCACCAAGGCCTCAAAAGGTTTCATGCATTTTTCCTCGATCTGTCCTTGAACCTCACGTATCGCTGTCGCCGCACTGCGCAGTAACAGGGATAGGGAGTCATTGTTTTACTTCACATTCATGTTTGCTTCTCGCTCAGCACGCGCCGGTAATGCACGGCGAGCGCGCCGCTGCGCAGCGCCCTCGCCGAAATCAATTCAAGCCGTCGCGTGCCGGGCAGCCCGCTCTCGTACAGGGTCGGGCCGTGGCCGGCGATCCTGGGGTGGACCAGCAATTTGTATTCATCGATCAGATCCAGGCGATCGAGTTCGGTCGCAAGCTTGCCGCTACCGAGGAGTACGCCGTCCGGGGTTGCGTCCTTGAGCTTCTGTACGCCTGTGCGCAGATCGCCGGCGATGTGGTGGCTATTGGTCCACGGAAAATCCTTTCGCGTCGACGACACCACGTACTTCGGCTTGGCCTCCAGCTTGACCGCCCACTCGCGCATCGCCGGTGGCGCCTCCGCGTCGCCGCAGGCGACCGCTGGCCAGTAACTTTCCATCATCTCGTAGGTGACGCGGCCCCAGAGCATCGCCCCGCTCTCATCCATGAGGCGGGTGAAGTAAGCGTGTGTCTCGTCGTCGGCGATGCCTTCCTGATGGTCCACGCATCCATCCAGAGTCACATTGATGCTGAAGGTCAAGAGTCCCATGCTGTCCTCCATTCAAGAGACGCGATGAGCCGCCCGCCCGATGATCCCAAGGGCTCGAGCAGAGGGTCCATGCAGACAAACGAACAGGTGCTGGACATGAGATCGCGACTAGTCATGTATTTGTCCGAGAACGGCGCAAGGATTTCACAACACGGACATCCAATCGCCTCTCTCGAGCAGGTCAAAGAAGTCGTTCAAGGACTCTTCAGCGACATTCAACGTCACCCGATACCCGCCTTTGGGATGCAGTCCCTGGAAATCAATGTCAGACACGCCGCGCGCGTCCTTCAGCAGCGTTAACAATGCATCGAGTTCGTCCTGGGATTGAGCAGTCACACTGTGCCGACGCATCAGCCTTAAATATTGTCTCACCTGTACACTCCAAACACATCAAGGTCCGCTTCTGACCGTAAGCGGAAGTTCCCATGCGCATGTCCACCTCGGCGCCTTGGGTCTCACCTTATTGTTGTGTGTCCGACTTTATTGTTTTTCCACAACAGATTATCGGCGAATAAAGAGTTTGACACTATCACTTCTATAGAATCAAGGATTTAAGATCAACGGCCACCCTGGCATCGAAGAATAGCGTTTGACGCATCATCGCCTCCCATGTGAATTTTGCATAAGCATTGTCGTTGCCACCTGTTCATGGGAATATTGTGTCATGCGACGGCTGGAATTCCCGGGCCGTAAGGAAAAAACGACGTGAACACCAGACACCTGCTCTTCGCATTTGCCGCACTGCTCCCGCTCGCCCCCCATGGCGCGGCGCAGGAGTCGCCGACTTTGCGAAAAATCGCGGAAACGGGCGTCATCAGCATTGGCTTTCGCGACAAATCGATCCCGTTTTCCTATCTCGACAAGCAGCAGCGGCCGACCGGCTATTCGATCGAACTGTGCTATCGCATCGTCGACGCCATCCGCACCCGGCTCAAGGCGCCCGGCCTGGAAGTGATGCTGCGCCCGGTCACCTCCGCCAACCGCAGCGCGTTCATGCTCAACGGCATCGTCGACCTCGAATGCGGCTCGACCACCAACACGCTCGAGCGGCAAAAGGAGGTGGCGTTTTCGGTGACGACCTTCGTCGCGGCCACCAGCCTGGTGGCGAAAAAGGCAGCCCGCATCGATTCGCTGCAAGCGCTCAAGGGCTCGACCGTCGTCTCGACAGCCGGCACCACGGCCATCAACGCACTGGGGGACACCGCCCAGGCACAGGGGCTCGACCTGCACATCATTCCGGGCAGGGATCACGCCGAAGCGTTTTCGATGGTCGAGGCCGACCGCGCGCTCGCGTTCGTGATGGACGATGTGCTTCTGCACGGGCTGGTCGCCGCCGCCAAGGACCCGGGCATGTATGCCATCGTCGCCACCGATTTGCCGGTGCAGCCGTACGGGATCGTGGTGCGCAAGAACGACCCCGAATTCAAGAAACTGGTGGACGAAGCCATCGTCGCGCTGTTCAAGTCCGGCGAAGTGCAGCAGATCTACCGCAAGTGGTTCGCGCCACTCCAGTTGCCGATGAGCCCTGCGCTGAAAAAGGCGATTGCCGCCCCCACCGATTCGGGCGACCCGGCCGCCTACCGCTAAGTAAGTGTGCAGAAATTATTGTCATTTATAGCGAACAGAAGCGGATGCCTGGCAAGGCGCACGCCGCGACGCAGTGCGAGCACTGCTAGCGGTGGGCAACGCAGCAAGGCGCCGCTTATGGAAGCTGGAAATGACAAGAATTTATGCGCACGTACGTAATCCTCGAACAGATTTTTCGCCGTCCCGCAGCAGTAAAACGCGTCATGAACAATGGCGTCGCCTGCAAAAAACCCTCGTCCCTTTAGGAGATCGCATGCTTCACAAAAATCCCGCGCAATCGATGATCGCGCTGTTTGCCCTCTTGTTCTGCATGGCCTCGGCCACGCAGGCGCAACATGCCGCGCCCAAGCTGGCCAACGTGACCATCCTGGCCACCGGCGGCACCATCGCCGGCTCCGGCGCCAGCAGCACCACCACGGTCGGCTACACCGCCGCCACGGTGGGCGTGCAAAACCTGATCAAGGCGGTACCGGAGCTGTCGAAGGTGGCCAACGTCACCGGCGAACAGGTGTTCCAGATCGCCAGCGAGAACATGAGCAACGAGCACTGGCTCACCTTGGCCAAGCGCGTCAACGTCCTGCTGGCCCAATCGAACGTGGACGGCATCGTCATCACCCACGGCACCGACACGCTGGAAGAAACGGCTTACTTCCTGAACCTGGTGGTCAAGAGCCGCAAGCCGGTGGTGCTGGTGGGCGCGATGCGGCCATCGACCGCGATCTCGGCCGACGGCCCGATCAATTTGTACAATTCGGTGATGCTGGCGGCCAGCCCCGAGGCGGTCGGCAAGGGCGTACTGGTGGCGATGAACGACCAGATCCAGTCGGCGCGCGATGTGACCAAGGTCAATACCTCGACGCTGGACTCTTTCCGCACGCCGGAACTGGGCCTGCTTGGTTATATCCAGGGCAGCAAGCCATTCTTCTATCGCCAGCCAATGCGCAAGCACACCAGCGAGACCGAATTCGACATCGGCGCGCTGCAATCGCTGCCGCAGGTCGACATTGTGTACGGCTACGCGAACATGAATCCGGTGGCGCTCGACGCCTTCATGGCGGCCGGCGCGAAGGGCATCATCCACGCCGGCGTGGGCGATGGCAGCCTGGCTGGCAAAGTGGTGCCATCGTTGAAGGCGGCGCGCGCCAAGGGTGCGGTCATCGTGCGCGCCAGCCGCGTGGGCCAGGGCATTTTGGCACGCAACGGCGAAGCCAATGACGACGAGCTGGACTTCGTGGTGGCCGACACCCTGAATGCGCAGAAGGCGCGCATCCTGCTGATGCTGGCGCTGACCAAGACCACCAGCACCAAGGAGATCCAGCGGATGTTTTATACCTACTAAGTTCTGCCCGGGCTGCTAGAGCGCGCCGCCCGGCGCCGGCCGGAAGTCGTCGATGACGATGCCGTGCCGGTGCAGCTTGTCGTACAAGGTCTTCTTGCCGATGCCGAGCGCATCGCAGATCGCTTGCGGACGTCCGCTGTGCTGTTTGAGCGCCTGTTCCACCAGGGTCTTTTCGACCATGTCCATCTGCTGCGCCAGCGTCATCGGGGCCGCGCTCGCATCGGCGGCGTCCAGGTGCATCCCCGGCAGTCCCAGCACGAAACGGTCGGCCGCGTTGCGCAGTTCGCGCACGTTGCCGGGCCAGTCGCCAGCCATCAGCTTGAGCATGTCTTGTCCGGCCAGGGCCGGGGCATCGCGCCCGTAGCGCAGCGCCGCCTGCAGCGAAAAATGTTCGAACAGGATCGGAATGTCCTCGCGCCGTTCGCGTAGCGGCGGCAGTTCGAGCACGGCGACGTTGAGCCGGTAATACAGGTCGCTGCGAAACTTCCGCTGCACGCTCAGTTCCTTCAGGTCGCTCTTGGTGGCGGCGACGATCCTGAAGTCGACCGGCACGCCCTGGTTCGAACCGAGCCGCTCGATCTTGCGTTCCTGGAGCGCGCGCAGCAGCTTGACCTGGAGCGCCATCGGCATGCTTTCAATTTCATCGAGCAGCAAGGTGCCGCCGTCGGCATGCTCGATCTTGCCCACGCGGCGCTTGCTGGCGCCGGTGAACGCGCCCGCTTCATGCCCGAAGATCTCGCTCTCGAACAGGCTTTCGGGCAGGCCGCCGCAATTGATCGCGACGAAGTTAGCCTTGCTGCGTTTGCTGTGCTCGTGCAGGCAACGCGCCACCACTTCCTTGCCGGTGCCGGTTTCGCCGAACACCAGCACGTCGGCCGGCGTATCGGCCAGGTTCAGTATCTGGCGCCGCAGTTCGCGTATCGCCGGCGAGTTGCCGAGCAAGGTCGCCTCGATCCCGCGCCGGTCCTGCAACTGGCGCTGCAGCGTGTCCACTTCGAGGCGCAGCGCGCGCTTTTCCATGGCGCGCGACACCACCTCGACCAGGCGCTCCATCGCGAACGGCTTCTCGATGAAATCGTAGGCGCCGCAGCGCATTGCCTCGACCGCCATCGAGACGTCGCCATGGCCGGTCACCATGATGACCGGGATGGTGGCGTCGAACGCGCACACCCGGCGCAGCAGTTCGAATCCGTCCATGCCGGGCAGGCGCACGTCGCTGATGAAGACGCCGGCAAAGCTGCTGCGCAGTTGCCCGAGCGCGTCCTCGGCCGACTCGAACGGCGCCACGTCGAACCCGGCCAGCTCCAGCGTTTCGGTAACGCTGCTGCGCACGGCCAGGTCGTCTTCGACGAACACGATGGTGAAACCTTCATACATGACTTGTTTCCTCTACTAGTGTCAGGTCCAGTTCGAAGGCGGCACCGCCTTGACAATTCGACGCGCGCAAGGTGCCGCCGAAATCGCGCACGATGTCGGCCGAAATGGCCAGGCCGAGTCCCAGTCCCTGGCCCGGCAGCTTGGTGCTGAAAAACGGCTCGAACAGGCGCGCCATCACGGCTTCCGGAATACCGGCGCCGCTGTCGCTGACCTGGATGTGCGCGCGTCCGCCCGCGCTCCACAGGCGGATGGCCAGGTTCTTGACCGGCGCGTCCAGCATGGCGTCGAGCGCGTTGGCGCACAGGTTGATCAGCACTTGTTCGAGCCGGTTGGCGTCGCACATGGCGCGCACCGACGGCGCCAGGTCCAGCTGCACGCAGGCGTGTTCGGTGCGGATCCGGTTCTCCAGCAGCTGCAAGGTATTGTCGACCGCCTTGGACAGGGTGAGCGGGGCCATGGCCAGGGGCGTCTTGCGCGAGAAGGACTTGAGCTGCTCGGTCAGGCGGCCCATGCGTTCAGTCAGGTCGCTGACCGAGCGCAGGTTTTTTTCCACGCGCGCCAGGTCGCCGCGCTTGAGCAGCAGCTGGGCATTGAAGGAAAGCGAGCGCAGCGCGGTGAGCGGCTGGCTGATTTCGTGCGTGATACCGGCCGACATCTGGCCGAGCAGGGCGAGTTTGCTGGCGTGTAGCAGGTCGTCCTGGGAAGCGCGCAACACCTGTTCGGCGTGTTCGCGTTCGCCGATTTCGCGCAGCAGCTCGCGGTTCATCGCATGCAATTCGGCGGTGCGGTCGGCCACGCGCAGTTCCAGTTCGTCGTGCGCGCGCTGCAGCGCTTCGCGCGCGTGCAGGCGGCTCGCTATCGCGCGCCGGCGCATCGCCACGAACATCGCGAGCAAACCGAGGAACCCGGCCAACAGGCCCGCGACCACGGCGTTTTGACCGGCCTGCAGCTTGACCGGCGCGGCATTGGTGAGCGTGAGCAGGCGCCAGCCCTGGCGCGCCATCGGCCGGCTCTGGCTTGCGTAGCGGGTCGATGGCGCGGCCGGGTTCAGCGCACGCCACGCGACGACAGGCCCTCCCTGGTCGATGGCCTGGAGATCGGCCTTGCGGTTGCGCCACTGGGGCGCGGACGAGAGAACGATCACGTCTTCGGCGTCGAGCACCATGAAAAAATCGTTGTGCGACTGCGCCGCCGACGCGACCCAGGTCGACTCGATCGGGTCGAGGCTGATCTTGACCACCACCACGCCGAGCACCAAGCCGCCTTGCAGCACTTGCTGGGCAAAATAGTACTCGGGCGAGTTGCGCGCCGCTGCGCGCGAAAAATAGCGTGCAGGCCCGCCCTGCATCGCGCCGGAAAAATATGGCAGGGCTGCCAGGTCCATGCCGACGCTGGTCTCCGGCTGGTACCAGTTGCTGGCCGCTTGCACCAGGCCCGCCGTGTCGAGCACGAAGATGGCGAGCGAGCCGGCGCGCGCGTTCAGGCTGGTCAGGCGCTTGTTGGCGCGCTCGCGCAGGCCGGCGCCGCCCGGGTTCTTCAGCAGGGCATGGACGTCATGATCGAGGGCGACGATGCCGGGCAGGTATTCATGCCGGCCCAGTTCGCTTTCGAGGGCCGCCGCGTACAGGTCGAGCTGCTGCGCCTGGACCTCGCCAAGCTGCGCATAGCCGCGCCGTTCGCTCCATGCATACACGAAGACGACGGCGGCGCAGAGGCCGATGATCGCGGCCCATGCCGCGACTGTGCCGGCGGAGCGGGAAACGGCAAATTGTCGGAACGCCTGCAAGGCTCACCTCGGCGCGTGTGGTTGTGTTGGCGCGGTCCGGCAAGAGGAGGCGACTGCGCTCTATATTACCCCAGAAAATTCTGTCGGATATTAATTTTCGGCAATATCAAAAAAGCTCAGGTTTCTAAATCCACACGCCTGGAAACGGGTTTGTGTGGAATACCGCACGCGCGTTGCCGATCGGCGCTTCCCGAGAATTGAAAATATCTATTCCAATCAAGGCGGTGGAGCGGTTCTCGGAATATTTACATTGCTGGCATGCAAACTGCTATGGATAGGAGGCAGGGATGGAAACACATGTCGAATAATCGGCAGTGCAATGGGTGACGGACAATCGCGCCGCCCCATTAAAAAATATATAAGAGCAGGAGACAGCAGTGGATATGAAATGGGTCGAAGACTTTCTTTGCCTGGCCGATACGCGAAGCTTTTCGCGTTCCGCCAGCGAGCGGCACTCCAGCCAGCCGGCATTCAGCCGGCGCATCCGCTCGCTTGAAACCTGGCTCGGCGCCACGCTCGTGGACCGCAGCTGCAACCCTCCCTCGCTCACGCCGGCAGGCCACGTATTCCGCGGCCATGCACTCGGCATTATGCAACAGGTCCACAAGGCCAAGCATATCCTGCGACACGCTTCGGATTATCCCGGCGGCGCCATTTAGATAACTCGCCAGCGCGGCAATTCAGCTGTTCCATGCACCGCATGGAATGGACCGGTATTGCCGGTCAAATATAAAAAACGATAAACAATTAAGGAAACAAATGAATAAGATCATTATCGCCATCATGGCATCGAGCCTGGTTCCGGCGGCCGCCATGGCGCAGTCGGCGGTGACCGTGTATGGCGTGGCCGACGTCGGATTCGTGCGCGAAACGGGCGGCGCGGAGGGCAGTGTCAACACGATCAACAGCGGTGTCGCTTCCGGTTCGCGGCTGGGCTTCAAAGGCACGGAAGACCTCGGCGGCGGCGTCAAGGCCTACTTCGTCCTGGAAAACGGCATGAAGATCGATACCGGCAGCGCGGCCCAGGGCGGCCTGCTGTTCGGACGCCAGGCCTACCTGGGCGTGTCCGGCCAGTCCGGTGCGGTCAGCTTCGGGCGCCAGTATTCGCCGTACTACCGCGCCATGCGCGACATCGTCGATCCGTTCTGCGACGGCCTGGCCGGCCAGGCCGGCAACATCACGGCCTCGAACGCCCGCCTCGACAACATGGTCGGCTACGCGTCGCCGACACTCTATGGCTTTGCGGCGGAACTGGCCGTGGGCGTCGGTGAAGTGCCGGGCAATTCAGCCGCCAAGCGCGCCTACAGCACGGCGCTGTCGTATACCGCCAAGACCCTGGTCGTCACGCTGGGCTGGCATCAGCAGCAAAATGCGCTGGCCACCGACAGCAGCGCCAATACCCTGCTCGGCGCCAAGTACGACTGGGGCGTGGCCGAGGGGCACCTGGGCTACGCGCGCAACAAGGGCCTGCTCGGTGCGCGCAGCAACGATGCGATCGTCGGCGCAAGCGTGCCTTTCGGCCCGCACAAGGTGGTCGCCTCGTATGTAAGGCATGACGACACCACGCAGGCCAACCGCGACGCATCCCAATGGGGGCTCGGCTACACCTATGCACTGTCCAAGCGCACCGACCTGTACGCGGCCTATGCGCGCATCGGCAACCGCAATGGTGCCACCTTCAAGGTCGGCAACGCCACCACGGATGGCACCGGCAACACCGGGGCAAACCTTGGCATCCGCCACACCTTCTGATCCTGTTGAGTTCCCCCCGGCCGCCGGGCGGCCGGTTTATCGCTTCGTGCCTTCTTCACCCCTTTGGAATCATCTGACATGAAATATGCAAACTATCTCGTTGTACTGCTCAGTGCAACCCTGTTCGGCGCCGCCGCGCAGGCGCAGGAACCGACCGGCACGCTGGCCAAGATCAAGAAAAGCGGCGTCATCACGCTGGGCGTGCGCGACGGCTCCATTCCCTTTTCCTACCTGGACGACAAGCAGCAGTACCAGGGCTATTCGATCGACCTGTGCATGAAGGTGGTCGCCGCCCTGCAAAAGCAGCCGGGCCTGGCCTCCTTGAAGGTGGCGATGAATCCGGTGACCTCGGCCAACCGCATCCCGCTGATGGCCAACGGTACGATCGACCTCGAATGCGGCTCGACCACCAACAACCTGGAGCGCCAGCAGCAGGTCGCCTTCGCCCCGACCATGTTCGTGGTCGCCAACCGCCTGCTGGCCAAAAAAGCGTCGAACATCCATACGCTGGCCGACATGAAGGGCAAGACCTTGGTGGCCACGGCCGGCACCTCGACCCTCAAGCAGATGACGATCCTCAACCGCGAGCAAAACCTGGGCATGAACATCGTCGTCGGCAAGGACCATCCCGAATCGTTCCTGATGGTCGAGACCGGGCGCGCCGCGGCCGAGGCCAACGACGACATCTTGCTGGCGTCGCAACGCGCCAACGCCAAGAAGCCGGACGACTACCAGATCACGGCCGACGCGCTGTCGGTCGAGCCGTACGGGATCATGCTGCGCAAGGACGACCCGGCCTTCAAGAAGGCGGTCGACGACGCCCTGATCGCCTATTACAAGTCGGGCGACGACGTGTATCGCCTGTACCAGAAGTGGTTCCTGTCGCCGATTCCGCCAAAGGGCATCAACCTGCGCTTCCCGATGCCGCCGGAGCTGATCAACGTGCTCGCCAGGCCGACCGATTCGGCCGACCCGGCCGCGTATGCGGTGGTGCCGGATGCGCAAAAAGCGGCATCCAAAAAGCGTTAATTTTTCTGTAGCCCAGCCTGGAACAATACTATGAATTATCACTGGAACTGGCGCATCTTCTGGGAGATTGCGCCCGATGGTGCCGGCACGTATTTCGACACCTTATGCTCAGGCTTGATGTGGACCCTGGCCACCGCGCTCACGGCCTGGATCATGGCGCTGGCGCTCGGCCTTGTGGTCGGCACCGTGCGCACCCTACCGAACAAATGGCTGGTTCGCCTGGCCAACGGCTATGTCGAACTTTTTCGCAACGTGCCGCTGCTGGTGCAGATGTTCCTGTGGTATTTCGTCGCTCCCGACGTGCTGCCGCAAGCCGCCGGCGACTGGATCAAGGCCCTGCCCAACGCACCGTTCGTCACGGCGGTGCTGTGCCTGGGCTTGTTTACCTCGGCGCGGGTGGCGGTCCAGGTCTCGACCGGCATCGCCGCTTTGCCGGGCGGGCAAAAAATGGCCGGCACCGCGCTCGGCCTGACGCTGGCGCAGACCTACCGCTACGTGCTGCTGCCGATGGCGGCGCGCGTGATCCTGCCGCCGCTGACCAGCGAGTTCCTCAACATCATCAAGAACAGTTCGGTGGCATTGACCATCGGCCTGATGGAACTGACTGCCAGCGCCCGCGCGATCCAGGAGTTTTCGTTCCAGGTATTCGAGGCCTTCAGCGCCGCGACGCTGGTCTACGTGCTGGTCAACGCCGTGGTCGTGTTCATCATGCACCGGATCGAGAAAAAAGTGGCGATTCCCGGCTTGATCGTCGCCGGCGCGGCGGGGGGACACTGAGATGGCGCTCGACTTTGATTTCGACGTGATCGCCCGCTCGTGGGTCTATCTGTTCCAGACCGGGATGGTCTTCACGCTCAAGCTGACCGTGCTGGCCATGAGCGGCGGGATCGTCCTCGGTACGCTGCTGGCGCTGATGCGCCTGTCCAGCATCCGCGCGGTGTCGCTGCTGGCGTCCGGCTACGTCAACCTGGTGCGCTCGATCCCCCTGGTGCTGGTGATCTTCTGGTTCTACTTCCTGGTGCCGTATATCGCCGCCTGGATCATCGGCGCCGATACGCCGGTACAGGTGGGCGCTTTCACGTCCGCGCTGATCACCTTCATCATGTTCGAGGCGGCCTACTACTGCGAGATCATGCGCAGCGGGATCGGCTCGATCCCGCGCGGCCAGGTATGGGCAGGGCGGGCGCTGGGCATGACCTACTGGCAGACGATGCGCCACGTGGTGCTGCCGCAGGCGTTTCGCAACATGATTCCCCTGCTGCTGACGCAGACGATCGTCCTGTTCCAGGACGTGTCGCTGGTGTACGTGCTGTCGATTCCCGATTTTGTCGGCGCCGCCAGCAAGATCGCCCAGCGCGACGGCCGCCTGGTCGAAATGTACAGCTTCGTGGCGCTGGTGTATTTGGTCCTGGGCCTGGGGCTGTCGTCCCTGGTGCGCCGCCTGCAGCAGCGCGTGGCGATCATCCGCTAGCGCTTTCCAATTGGAGAAGAAAAATGATAAAAATTCACAATATCAGCAAATGGTACGGCAAGTTCCAGGTGCTCACCGAGTGCACCACGCAGGTCAGCAAAGGCGATGTGATGGTCATCTGCGGCCCCTCGGGTTCCGGCAAGTCGACCCTCATCAAGACCGTCAACGGCCTTGAGCCGTTCCAGAAGGGGGGCATCAGCGTGGACGGCGTGGCAGTGGGCGACCCGAAAACCAATTTATCCAAGCTGCGCGCGCGGATCGGGATGGTGTTCCAGAATTTCGAGCTGTTCCCGCATTTGTCGATCCGGGAAAACCTGACCATCGGGCAGGTCAAGGTGCTGGGGCGCAGCGCCGACGAGGCCAACGCCAAGGGCCTGAAGTACCTGCACCGGGTCGGCCTGCTGGAGCAGCAGGATAAATTTCCGGGCCAGCTGTCGGGCGGCCAGCAGCAGCGCGTGGCCATTGCCAGGGCCTTGTCGATGGATCCGATCGCGATGCTGTTCGACGAGCCCACCTCCGCGCTCGACCCCGAAATGATCAACGAAGTTCTCGACGTGATGGTCGGCCTGGCGCAGGAGGGGATGACGATGATGGTGGTCACCCACGAAATGGGTTTCGCCAAGCGGGTGGCCAACCGCATCGTCTTCATGGACCAGGGGAAGATCATCGAGGACTGCACCAAGGACGAGTTCTTCGGCACCCGGCGCTCGGACCGCGCGCACGACTTCCTGGCCAAGATCATCCACTAAAAAACACTACCTTCAAACTACAACAACGGAGCCGCCGCATGACACGCCAGCACGACATTCCATCCTACCTCGTCCCCAAGGAAAACAACCCCTGGAGCGTTTACCTAGAACAGATCGACCGCGTTACGCCGCACCTTGGTTCACTGGCGCGCTGGGTCGAGACGCTCAAGCGGCCCAAGCGCATCCTGGTGGTCGACGTACCGATCGAGCGCGACGACGGTACCATCGCCCACTTCGAGGGCTACCGCGTACAGCACAATATGTCGCGCGGCCCCGGCAAGGGCGGCGTGCGCTTCCACCAGGACGTGACGCTGTCGGAAGTGATGGCGCTGTCGGCATGGATGACGGTCAAGAACGCCGCCGTCAATGTGCCGTACGGCGGCGCCAAGGGCGGGATCCGGGTCGACCCGAGGACGCTGTCGCAGGGCGAACTGCAGCGCATGACGCGCCGCTATACCAGCGAGATCGGCATCATCATCGGGCCGAACAAGGACATTCCCGCGCCCGACGTGAACACCAACGAGCAGACCATGGCGTGGATGATGGACACCTACTCGATGAACCAGGGCAGCACGGCGACCGGCGTGGTGACGGGCAAGCCGATTTCGCTGGGCGGCAGCCTGGGACGGCGCGACGCCACCGGGCGCGGCGTGTACGTCGCCGGCTGCGAGGCTGCCGTCAAGTGCGGCATGCGGATCGAGGGCGCAAGGGTCGCGGTACAGGGCTTCGGCAATGTGGGCGGGATCGCCGCGCGCTTGTTTTCGGAGGCCGGCGCGCTGGTGGTGGCGGTGCAGGACCACGGCGGCACCATCGTGCATGACGGCGGCTTGGACGTGGCGGCCTTGCTGGCGTACGTGGCGCAGACGGGCAGCGTGGTGGGCTTTGCCGGCGCCGAGGACAGCATTGCGCCGGAGCGCTTCTGGAGCGTCGCTTGCGACATCCTGATTCCGGCCGCGCTGGAGCAGCAGATCACCAAGGATAACGCCGGCCAGATTCGCGCGCGCATCATCCTTGAGGGCGCCAACGGACCGACCACGCCGGAGGCCGACGACATCCTGCGCGAGAACGGCGTGCTGGTGGTGCCGGACGTGATCGCCAACGCGGGCGGCGTCACGGTCAGCTACTTTGAATGGGTGCAGGACTTCTCGAGTTTTTTCTGGAGCGAGGAAGACATCAACGCCCGCCTGACGCGCATCATGCGCGATGCGTTCGCAGCCATCTGGCAGGTGGCGCAGGACAAGGACGTGTCGCTGAGGACGGCCGCGTTCGTCGTGGCGTGCACGCGCGTGCTGCAGGCGCGCGAGGTGCGCGGCTTGTATCCGTGAGGGACTGAGGGGACAGTCTGCGTCGGCGGCGCCATGTATCCCGAATGCCGTGGCGCCGATCCAAAACCTCACTGACGGGGGAAGTGCTCCAGGAGCACTTCCCTTTGTTCAAAGTACTTTAGAAGCTAACGCCGCCAGTGACGTAGAACTGACGCCCCAACGGATTCGCATAGCGCGCGTCGAATCCCGCTTGATTTCCGCCGCCCGCAGTACGAATACTGAGAGGTGGTTCTGCATCAAACACATTACGAATGCCCAGGGAAATGCCCAGGTTAGCGTATTGTTTCAGCTGGATTCGCGTTTGCCAGTCAACGGTCGTGAACGCTTTGACGTCACGTGTGAGACCGGTGAACCCGACCGGCAAGGTGCCGTCATCGTTGACCAGCTTTAAGGCGTTGTCGTCCGCCGTCAACACCTGGTCGTGATAACCGGAGCGGAAATTGATCGCCAAGGTGTTGGTGTAGGTATCACGACTGGCCCAGCTGGCCGACAGCCGCGAAACAATGCGCGCGGTGACGTTGTTGTATGCGTCAAACCGGCCAACGCTGCTTTCCGTGGGCGATCCAGGCACGTCGACCTCGGATTTCAACATGTAGGTTCCGTTCCACTTGAAGTCGAACTTGCCCACGCCGGTTTTCATTGAATACGAGTTGTCCCAGTCAATCCCGCGGTAGCGCGCCGCGGCCAGGTTAAAGGTCGGAAGAAGTGTGACCAGCTTGTTGGCGCCGATACCCTGGTCATAGACAACGGAGAAATTATTGTTGAATTTGGCCGGATCTGCGAAGGGAAACTGTTCCGGAAGGGTCGTCAGCTGGTCCTTCATGTTCACCGACCACAAATCCAGGCCGAGCGACAAGCTCTTGACCGGATCGAATCGCACACCCACTGCGTATTGCTTAGACGTCTCAGGCCGCAAGCCACTTTCCCCGGAGAGGTTATTTCCACCCGAGAGCAAGTACTGCTGCGTCGTTCCCGTACAGTACGCCGCGCGAGGATCCGGGGATTTGACAGGGCAAGCATAAGCCCCGGACGTATTGCCGGCCTGAACGGTCGGGGAAGCGATCGAGTCCATATTCGCCACCTTGAAGCCCGTCCCATACGATCCCCTGAGCAGCAAATTCTCGACGGGAGTGAAGCGGAAAGCGAGCTTGTAGGTCGCCTTCTTGTTGGAATTGCCCTGTTCCGCTGGAGCCAGCAGCTTCCCGTCCGAGGGATCGAAGACCATGCGGTTTTTCACGGCCGAATACGCATCGTAGCGGGCTGCGGCCGTCACTTCCAAGGTCTTCAACACTGGCGTCATCCACTCGGCTGACGCGCCCCAGTTGTTGCGCTTGGCCGCGACAGGCAGGTGATCGGCCGAGTCACCCAAAGGGGTGTCGGTAAAATTGGGCTGTTGCGCGTTCGCCCCCTGCGAGATTGGACTCGGCATGAAATTGTAACGTTGCTGCGAATAGTCACCGCTGAGCGCCAACTGGGAAGTACCACCAGGTGCGTCGAACAATGCGTGGCTGAGCGTCCCGCTAATCCTGTCCAGTTTTACTTCGGTCTTGTTTTCGTTGGTATGCAAAATTGCCGGCGCCAGAACAGCAGCCGAACTACCCGATGGACCGAATGGATTGAACTTGCCGGAAGCGACAATATCGTTATAGGCATTCTTGCTCAGGAAGCCGTCCACAAAATTGGATTCCTGACTATTCTCGGAGTGCGTAAACGATGCCGAGTAATCGAAGCCATTCTTCACGCCTGAAGCGCCAAAGGCGAGATGCTTTGCATCTGTCACATAGTCTCTGGTCCTGCCTCCGGCGTCCGTGAACCGGATATTCATCGAAGCGGATGCCACGTCGCCTGGCGAGACGCCAATCTTATCAAGATACGGCACCACTTCATTGGCATACAGAGCCCCGGTCAACGGCAGACTCAGGCGCTGGGCAGCGGGCGCATAGCGCGCCGTCTGCTTGTATTTTGAGAGCACCAGCTCACCAAACACATTCAGGTCAGGATTGAGCTTCATGTTGAACGACGAGAAGATACTGTCCCGCTCAGACTTCGGAACCAGCTGCACAGTCCCCGCGTAGTCGTACCAGCACGACTTGTCCTCCGCCGTGCCAACAAATGCGGTGTCAGGAGCGCAGGCGCCGGTTTTATAGTAGGCAGGCGAGAAGATCTTCACCGTCTTGTCCTTGAGGCTCAACGTGGCCGACGCCGGTGCGGTATTGGCCGCCAGAAGGTAAGTGGAATACGTCTTTCCGTTTTCGTTAAAGCGCCTCAGCCCGGTTTTTGCGAAATCACGATCCTTCGCATTGAGTTCACGTTGAGCGTCATGCGCGTACGTCACCAGGAAGTTGTAGCCATCCTTGTCGAGGTCGCCGAACCCTTTGGATAGCGAGAAATTGGCGTTTGCTCCACCCTTTTTTCCTGGGCGATTCGCGCCAGCATCAAATCGGAAATCCTGCTGGTTCTTTTTCAGAATGAAATTGATGACGCCCGCAATGGCATCGGACCCGTATAAGGTTGAAGCACCGTCAGTCAGAATTTCCACGCGCTCGACTGCGCTCATCGGAATGCTGGCAAGGTTAACGGCGCTGCCCGATCCGTAGGACGCGATCCGGCGACCATTGAGCAATACCAGCGTATAAGCGGCTCCGATACTGTGGATCGAGGCGTTTTGAACACCGCCGCCGCCGCCGTTGACGGACTCCGACGCAGTGGTAAAGCCCTGCATCGATGAGAGCGACTGAACGAGCTCTTCAACGCTTTTGGCGCCAGTTTTTTGAATATCCGCCGCGCTCAAAAACTGAACTGGCAGCGCCCCTTCCTTGGCGATGCGTTTGATCGCCGAGCCAGTGATTTCCACTCGCTGTAATCCTGCCTCCTGAGCGTTAGCGCTCAGGCAAAGTGCAGTACTGCCGCCGATCAGACCTGTCATACATAGAAGTCGTATCGCTGCACAAATCGATTTCTCTTTCACGGGTGTCTCCCCAACATTTGGTTAGTTGATTTCTGAGTTTTTGTCCGGCTATGTCCGTCGGTATCTGGTGAACGGCATGCCGGGCTTATAGGTCTATGCAACATGCATATTTCGATCTCAAGCCGTTGCTCCGCTTGTACCAAGTAGCGTCGCGAATTGCGTGCTTTAAGCCGACTGGAACGCGCCATATCTGATGCATGTCGAAGCCGTGGTGACGAAACTAGCTTCGGCGAATCTAAGTACCCGCCCATAAATAACTGTGATTTTTGTCTTCCATAGCCGGCGCGCTGCGGCGTTGCCCTCCGCTCGCACTGCGTCGCGTCGGGCGCCTTGCATCGCATCCGGCTATGTTTGCCAAAACTCACACCTATTTCTGCGCGGGTACTTAGCCTAACCAGATTGTTCATTTGTATCTATGCGTCTTTCGCCACGTACCGGCGCATAACGTACACAGATTTCCGAGCCAGGAAGTAAGCGCTCTACCTAAGGTTGCCGCCAGCATGTGCTGGCGCACCCATTGCCACGAGTCCGAACGGACTGGCCGCAGGGTAGGCACGGCTCGGCGCATTTGACTGGACCGCCGGCCGGCTAGCGCCTAAGGTGACCCTTCCAGACCCTGAAGCGCGGGATGGTGGTCGGCGAAACCACCGGCGGCGGCACCAATCCCGTGAGCTGGTACGGCGTAGGGTACGGCATCGTGGTAGCGATCCCGATGGGGCGCGTGACCAACCCCATCACCAAAACCAGCTGGAATCACGTCGGCGTGAAACCCGACATCGCCGCGCCCACGGCGCAGACGCTGAAGACGGCGCATGTCGCCATTTTGCGCACGCTGGTGTCAGCGGCAAAGGAGGACGGCGAGCGTACGAAACTGCAGCGCGTGCTGGCGATGGTGGAGAAGGGGGAGTCCGAGAAGCCGATTTACACGCTCAGGGGGGAGCGTTAAGCGAAGGCGTGTGCGTACGCGATCCGCCTGCTCTGGTCGCCGGGCACGAGTGCGCCCAAGCGCGTCCGCACGCTACGCCACAGGCGCCGCGCACGTGCAGACCATTGTGAGAGGCCGGTTTCGATTGCGGGTTCAATTGGTGGTCGCAAGACTCTAACCCAAGTATCGCTCGACGCACTCCACGACATACTTGCGACAAAGTGCGCCCACACAAGCATAATTTACACTATAGAATGATTCCGCTTCGGGGACACGCGGCAAGAGGCGTTAATTGGGCCCAGGTCGTAGCACCGCTATCGAAAAGAACGCTCACCAAGGGATGCAACAATGTATCAGGGATTCAGTTTAGAGTTGAGCACAAGCAACTTAAGCACTTGGAACAGTGCGGATGTTTCGCAAACATTAAAACAAAAAACCCGTGACGGCATCCTACAATATTCCAAGCAGGGTACCGTGGATGCCAAAAAGTTGGAAGACGACTGGTTTGGAATCATCCAGGCTGATGTCTTCATTTCGCACTCACATGCAGATGAAAAATTGGCGTTGACCCTCGCCAATGGGCTAAAAGAAAAGCTAGGGCTAACTTGTTTTGTGGATTCATTCGTGTGGGGCTTTGCCGACGAGCTGCTCAGGGAAATCGACGATGAATTTTGCTACAATGCAGACAAGAAGACCTACTCGTATGCGCAGCGAAACAAGTCGACCTCGCATGTACATCTGATGCTTTGCGCGGCGCTGAACAAAATGATTGACCGGTGTGAGTCCGTCATTTTCCTCAATACGCCACGGTCTCTAATTACTTCGGCGTTCATGGGGAACGACGCTAACCTCACTGCATCGCCATGGATTTATACTGAGTTAGTGGCGACGAAACTGATGAGAAGGACTGTTCCACATCGTGCTGGCGTACTTAAAAAAGCGATGGAATCGGTTGAAGCACGCAATTTACCCACCTTTGTGTACGAAGCACCTCTTTCGCACATGACTGCTCTTTCCGCACACGACTTGAAGAAGTGGGCGGCTTGCGGAGAAAAGGGCGGAGTCGCACTCGATAACCTGTACGACCGCTTCGGATTGAACGTCGATTTTTCTAAATGACTAGGCCATTAGGTGAGTGAAGATGACCCCTTTTTACGAACTTGCGATCTTCGGGGACATTCCGGCCGAGCTGCTCGATGAGCTGACTGCGGAGCTAACTGCCCGTCTCGGTGAGCTGTCACTTACACTCGGCCAGGAAGTTTCCCTATTTGTCGGTCCTCCCTCAAAATTTGAGCCAATAGGGGACCGCTGCGGCTCCGCTCTCTGCTTTAAAATTCCGCAAGAAGAAGAGCAAAACGTTGCCAACTTGATGAGGCTGGGCATTGCGGTAGTCCCTGTCGCATCTACTTCCAAAGTGTTTTCTTCTGAGTTCCCAAACAGTGTTGGCCAACTCAACGGAATCGCATTAGACAAGCTCGGCGTCAAGGGCGCAGTCCTGGCCTTGATGGAATGCGCATCCTTGCTGCCAAGGCAGCGCAGCGTATTTCTGAGCTATCGTCGAGAGGAGTCCGCAGAGGCTGCGCTGCAGCTATACGCAGCACTGTCAGCGCGATTGTACGACGTGTTTCTGGATACGCATGACATCCAACCCGGACGCCACTTTCAGGAAGTGCTTTGGCAGCGGCTGTGCGACTCCGACGTGCTGTTGTTCCTCGATACACCCGGATATTTTGAAAGCCGCTGGACCGATGCGGAGTTTGGTCGAGCGACCTGGCGTGGTATCCCACTTCTAAGAGCCGCGTGGCCCAAGGTAGCATTGAGCGCACGAGCACAGCTTGCCACCTCGGTCGAGCTATCGGACAGCGATTTCACGGAGCAAAGTGGACACCTAACAGAGGCGGGCATTAAGCGAATTTGTGATGGCGTTGAGGAAACTCGAACCCGCAGCGTTGCGGCACGTTTTCAGCAGTTAATTACCACGCTTCGCGCTTCTGTTGAACGGGGAAAGGGACACGTCGAAGGTCTTTCACTGCGTCGCAGTCTAATAGTAGCTACACCTAATGGAAAGCGTGTCGCCGTGTACCCTGCACTAGGCGTACCCACTTCCTATACACTCTACGACGCCACGCGCGACAACCATCCTGCCCCCGTCGCTGTAGTCTACGATGACGCCGGAGTTGATGAGCGCGAGTGGCGGGAGCACATGAACTGGATCACAGAATACGTTAAAGGCGCAGTACGATTAGTGAGCAGCTACAAAGCGGGCTGGGATTTCTCTGACTGGAACTAGAATGAACGCGATTTTTCTGTCTGCTAGCATCCCAACGCCTGGGCGGGAGTTCTACGGCACCGCAGACCCACTGCAAATTCAATTGGCGATACGGGCGCTGCTGGCACTGACGCTGGGGAGGCGTCACATCGTATTTGGGGGTCATCCATCTATCACCCCAATGATTGCGGCAGCCTGCGACAGCCTCGGGCTGCAATTTCTTAACTCTGTAACGTTGTATCAATCTCGCTTCTTCGCTAAGGACTTCCCCGCGGACAATCAGAGATTTGGCAACAAAGTCCTTGTCGAGGCGGGCGCCGACGCAAAGTCGAGTCTGGAAAGTATGCGGCGTACCATGTTCAGTTCACACGCTTATGATGGGGCAGTGTTCGTTGGTGGAATGAACGGCGTGCTCGAAGAGTATGAGCTCTTCCATAAAATTAATCCCAAGGCTGCTATCGTCCCGCTTGCACAAACCGGTGCTGCCGCTTCCGCACTTTCTCAGAGTCTGGCGTCCGCCGGGCTCCGCGACTTTTCCGCAGCAAACTACACTCAGCGTTACATCGATGAGTTGGGAGTGTCCCCGGTCGAACCTCGAGTAGGGGCGTAGGGCAGCCGCTAGCCAGCCTCTGGACGGGTGTAGCAGCAGACTGGGAATTTCTTTATACACTTTTACCGGCAGAGCCAAGGCCTGAGCAGTTCTTAATATTGGGAGGTTGGTTCACGCCATGCACCCATGACTCGCGGACGGAACTCTGAGGCGTCTGCAGATCGCCACCCCTGAAAACTTCTCTGATTGGGTGCCTCAAGAATAGTAATTCCCGTTGGTCCGACGACGACTGGGCGACGCAGAAATAGCTGGCCCTTTTCATCGACCTCAATGTAAGGGTATAAGCCTAAGAACTCTCGGCTTCGATACTGCAAGGTTTTGTCGGCTAACACCGGCAATATCGCTACGTGCCCCTTGTTCCCGTCAAACCAGCCGAGTTCCCAGCACATCCACAGCGACTGGTCCGCCTGCTCTGTATCTAGAAACAACAAGGTATCGCATATCATCATTGCGCCGCGAACGAACGCCGCGTTCGCCGGTGAAACCTGCGAACGGCTTACCTCAGGGGCAGCAATCCAGTCGCAGAATACGCTGTACCCTTGTTCGACCAACAGGTCATAAACTCCCAACACTATCTCTGCGTCACGTGTTGTCTGGGACAGGAAAATATCGAAGCGTGGTCGACGGACTGCGGCAAGATCGGTCAGAACATCTTGTGGGGTTTGGCCCGAGGATTTGGCTCGACGATGTGCTCGCGCTCGCACATCTGATTCCAGGATGAAAGTCATAGTTTGTTTGACAAACAGAACACAGACTCTAGGAAGCGCGGCGCGATACTCGCGCCCTCATCTTTTCTGATGGTTACTGAAGGCATCAACGCCCGGCCGCTTTCGCTGCAGCTTCTATCCACGCTGGCATGTTCTGGTAGCCACCATCGTTCACCCAATCGTACGTCTTGTAAATTTGCGAGAACGGTACCCCGCCTGCCTTCCAATAATCAAGCGGATTTTTACCTTGCTTATCTGCCCCGTCACGCGGATCTTTGATTTGATGGATATCGATAGCGAGGATGCCTTTCTTCAACTCGTGGCTGCGCTTAATCTCATGCCGCACCCACTCGCGTTCGGATGTCTCCGCGCCGAAAAGCACAACGGTTACTGAGGTACCAGCAAGCTGGTCCTCAATCCATTTTTCAATGCCGCCAGCACGTTTCTTGGCCTCTTCAAAATCAGCTGCGTCATAGAAAGGAGGTGCCTCGCCGCCAGGCCTAACAACCCACGAATTTCGAACCTGCATGATGCGTTTAACATCGCGGGCGTAGTGAAAACTGAAAAAGACTTTACGGGCCATTGTTCCTCAATTCGATTAGAAAGTGTGGATGGGTGTTGAACGCAAGGTCAGCCTTGTGCTCAGCGGTTAGCATAGCATTTAATGAGGACCAGCCGTTAGCAATCCGGACCCTCGTGCCAAGCATCGGCCGCAGCGCGCCACGGATGCACGGCAATTTTCGCTGCAAGCCTACAGGACCGCCTCCTGGCGGCGTTGGAACTGAACCCAGCCTTGGTGTCCCCCAGGGCGGGCAGGTAGCCCCTGACGCCCGAAGACAAGCTGGCGGCAGGCCAAATGGCGCTGGCCTGGTGTTTCCCCATGTGCGATGTCCCTTGCCTGCGCCAAGGCAAGAAGCCCCCTCGCAAGTCCAACGTACTATTAACCGCCCCCGGCCGAGGCGGCCCGGGGATTTTGGCATCAGTCCCAGGGAGGGGTATCTCCCCCGGCACTTAACCGAACAGTTTGTTGGCAGTACGGGCAATCAGCTCGCCCTGATGACGCGCACCTTCCAGGTCAATATCGCTTGGCTGCCGTTGGCCCTGGCCTCCTGCGATGGTGGTGGCGCCATAGGGGCTGCCGCCGAGGATTTCATCCAGCGACATCTGGCCTGCATGGCTATACGGCAGACCGATTACCGTCATGCCGAAGTGCATCAAGTTAGTAATGATAGAAAAGAGCGTAGTCCCCTGACCGCCATGCTGGGTCGCCGTCGAGGTAAACGCGCCGCACATCTGACCGGCGTTCTTGAGGCAAATCGCGCGTCTTCTCTCACTAACTTACGCTTGCCGAATAGCCAGGGCTTTTCCGATTGCGGTTACGACCCCAGTGACCAGAGCATTTCCCATCATGAAAGCGCGTCGACCCGGCGGAATCCCTTCCAGATCGGTAAAACCTCGGGGAAAGCCATTTAATGCTTCCAGTTCCGCTGGGACTGACCGAAACGCTGGAAAAACTACCCACCTGTCCCAACAGTCAGATCGATTCGCTTCTGCCATTTGCTCAGATTACGGGAAAATAGATTGCGCTGGAAGGTGGGACGGTCGGATGCTTACGGTGAACAGCGTCGCAAAGCTCGTCTGAGGTCGGCGTATTCGGTCGCACGGAAGCGCTTGCTCCTCCGCTAAGCTACGCAATGGGGAAGAAGCCAACCTAGGCGGGGTTCCGGAGTAAGCATCCAGCCCACCCATCTATGAATTCCTGAACGCTGCGGCCACACTCCTTTCTTCAATTTCGAGGAGAAATATGGTGGCAAATGTGGAGCAAATTAACGAGTGGCAGGAGCGCGTGGCACGG
>NZ_VUYU01000040.1 GCF_011682065.1 Massilia rubra
TAAAGCGCCGCCGTTCCCGCGAAGGCGGGAACCCAAGTGTGTCGCGCCGCCCGAGACTGCGGTACGAACTTGGGTTCCCGCCTTCGCGGGAACGACGATGCGCCTTAACTCCAATTCGTCAACGCCGGCGGAATCAGCAACAGCAGCGCCATCACAAAATACGCCAGTTGCAGCGGCACCATCCACTTGGCCCAGGTAATCCACGGAATGCGCGCCAGTGCCAGCACGCCCACCGTCACGCCCGACGTCGGAATCATCGGCAAGGTCAGTTCGCCCAACTGGAACGCCAGCACCGCGGTCTGCCTCGAAATACCCACCAGATCGGCCAGCGGCGCCATGATCGGCATGGTCAGCGCAGCCTGCCCGGTCCCGGAGTGGAGGAAGAAGTTAATCACCGTCTGGATAATGAACATCTTCTGCGCCGCGAATACCGGATTGGCCGACTGCACCAGCGGCACCAGCGCGTGCAGCATGGTGTCGATGATCTTGGCATCCTGCGCCAGGATCATGGTGCCGCGCGCGAGCGCAATCACCAGCGCGGTGCCGACCAGGTCGCGCGCGCCGTGCAGGAAGGCCGCCACGAATTCGTCGCTGTCGAGCCGTCCGATCACGCCGACCACGATCGCCATCACCATGAACAGCGCGGCAATCTCGTTGATGTACCAGCCGAAGTGGATCACGCCGACCACCATGGCCGTCATGAAGCCGATGAACAGCAGCAGCACGATCGCGTGGGTGGGCGTCATGCCGGCCAGGTTGGCCAGGGCGGCGCTGTTTTCCTTGCGCTTTTCGATATCGAGCGCGTAGGAGGGGCTGCGGGTCGGATCCTTTTTGATGCGCGCCGCGTACCACATCAGGAACCCGATGGTGAGGGCGGTGGCCACGAACCAGACGATGAGGCGGTAGCCGATCCCCGAGAACATCTGGATCCCGGCGATTTTCTGCGCCACGCCGACGTTGAACGGGTTTAAGAACGCCGCCGCGAAGCCCACCTGCGCGCTCAGGAACGGAATCGATACGCCGATGATCGAGTCGTAGCCCAGCGCGAGCGCCAGCGGCACGAAAATGAGCACGAACGGAATCGACTCCTCGCTCATGCCGAAGGTGGCGCCCCCCAGCGAGAAGATGGTCACGAACACCGGAATGAGCATCACGCGCACGAAGGCCGAGTGGGTATGCGCGCGCGCCACGCTACGGATCATGGCGTCGATCGCCTCGGTCTTTTGCAGCACCGCAAACGCGCCGCCGACGATCAGCACGAAGCCGATGATCTGGGCCGCCTCGACGAAGCCTTTGATCGGCGCCATCATCAGCGCCACGAAGCCTTGCGGATTACTCTGCACGTACTGGAAGGACGCCGGGTCGATGCGCGGCTTGCCGTCGACCATGATGGTGCCGTACTGGCCACCCGGCACCAGCCAGGTGGCCACGGCGATCATCGCCAGGATCAGGAACAGCAGGACGAAGGTATTGGGGATGCGCAGTTTCATTGGCTGAGCAGCTTTCCGGCGCGGTAGGCCACGGCGCCGGCGACCTTACCGACCGCCATGCCGCGCAGCAGATGGCGGTGCGCGGTGCGCGCGAAAAACACGCCGTCGACAGTGCAGCGCAAGGTGGTGGTGCGCCCGCTGCTTGGCTCGACCAGGTCGGCGATGGCGTCGCCGGCCACCACCTTTTCGCCCAACTGCTTGAGGAACACCAGCACGCCGGCATGCGGCGCGGCGATCGGTTCCACCCCTTCGAGCGGGGTCGGTGCGCACAGGGGGGCGGGCAATGGGGCCAGCGGCATATCGAGCACGCCCGCATGCGCCAAAAACCGCAGCAGGGCGCGCGCGTCGCCCCCGGCCAGATCGTAGTTCACATCGCGCTCGCCGCGCAGTTCCACGGTGGTCGACAGGCAGGCTGGCGGAATCGGAAAAGCCGGGCCGAAGTGCGCCGCCAGGTCCCACCACAGGCGCGAACACGCTTCGTCGAACGGCTCGCCGCCTGCTTCCAGCGCCAGCAGCACGCTGTGCGCCTGCATCAGCGCGGCCAGCGGCGCCACCGCGTCGGCCAGCGGGGTGCCTGCGTAAATATGCAGCACCGCCTCGTTATCGCAATGCAGGTCGAGCACGATGTCGGCGTCGATCGCCATCCCGAGCAGGATTTTCTTGAGCGTGTCGGCGTCGGTTTTCGGCTCCCAGGTGGCGACCGAGTCGCGCGCGTGGGCGCGGATCAGGGCCACGTTGGCATCTTGGTCCGGACCGAGTAAACCTGCCAGCGAGGTTTTCAGGTCCTCCGCCACGTGCTTGTAGGCGCGGTTGAAATTGGTCCCGGTGGACAGGTCGAAACGGCCGAACGGCGCGCCGTGGATGGCTTGCGCCAGCCCGATCGGATTGGCCGCCGGGACCAGGATGATCTCGCCGCGGATCTTGCCGGCCGCGTCCAGCGCCTCCAGCTCTTTGCGCAGGAACTGCGCCACCAGCATGGGCGGCACTTCGTCGGCGTGCAGGGCGGCCTGGATATAGACCTTCTTGCCGGCGCCCGGCGTACCGAAATGAAAACTGGTCAGTTGCGAGGACATGCTGCTGTCCTCAAGGGAGATGCGGTGGGTGTTTGCTTGCATGATCGGGACCGTGAAATGAAGTCAGCCGGAAGTGTGGCATAAAAAACCGCCGCCGCGCCGGGTGCCTTTCTGGAATACGACATATTATTTCTGAGCGGGGTATCATCTTGCCTGCAACTAACATCGGCTGCGCGCTGGCCTGTATTCGCCTGCGCAGCCCGACCTACCGAATAAAGGAAGAACCACCGATGCTGAACCTGGCCCGCCGATACTTACAGTTCCTGTTGCTCGTCCTGCTGGCGGCGGGTCAGGCGCAGGCAGCGACAGCGGCCGCGCCGACCATCCCGCCGGGCGGGCCGAAAGGCTCGCTGGTGATCATCGGCGGCGCGCTGCGCGGCGAGAACGCGGCGGTGTGGAAGCGCATCGTGGAACTGGCGGGCGGCCCGGGTGCGCGCATCGCCGTCTTCGGCTCGGCCTCGGCCAGCCCGGACGTCGCGGGCAAGAACAATATCGAAGTGCTCAACTCCTACGGCGCGGACGCTTTTTTCGTTCCCGTGGCCGTCAAGCTCGAAGGCAGCGACTACCGCATCGCCGCCAACGACCAGGCCATTGCGGACGCGGTGCGCCATGCCGATGGCGCCTATTTCGTCGGCGGCAACCAGGCCCGCATCACCGAAGCGCTGCGTAAAAAAGACGGCAGCAGCACCCGCGTGCTCGATGCGCTGTGGGCCATGTACCGTAACGGCGGCGTCATCGCCGGCACCAGCGCCGGCGCGGCGATCATGAGCGAGACCATGTTCTACGACGCCAGTTCGGTGCTCTCGACCCTCAAGCGCGGCGTGGCCGACGGCATGGAACTGTCGCCGGGCCTGGGTTTTGTGGGCAAGGATGTGTTTGTGGACCAGCACTTGCTGGTGCGCGGGCGCTTCGGGCGCATGCTGCCGGCCATGCTGGCCAAGGGCTACAAGACGGGACTGGGGATCGACGAAAACACCTCGATGATCATTCATGGCAACCGCGATGTGGAAGTGCTCGGCTACAAGGGCGCGCTGCTGATCGACTTGAGCGGCGCCACCTTCAC
The DNA here is from genome assembly GCF_011682065.1 of Massilia rubra. GTDB lineage: Bacteria > Pseudomonadota > Gammaproteobacteria > Burkholderiales > Burkholderiaceae_D > Telluria_A > Telluria_A rubra. The sequence continues at coordinate 3,627 of NZ_VUYU01000040.1, forward strand.
GCCGGGCGACTTCAACGTCAGTAACGCCAGGCTCAGTTACCTCGATAACGGCGACCGCTTCAATCTGCAGAATGGGGTATTTACGCCGTCGCCCGAAAAGCTGGCCAACAAGCTCGATCCGGCCAAGCCGTATTATCGCGGCCCGCTGTTCTTTGCCGATATTCTCGGTAACACGACCGTGGTGGACCTGATGCACCGCCTGATCGACAGCGACCAGGCCGACGCCATCGGCCTGACCCTGGGCAGCCCGCGCGACCTGCAGCCGGAACTCGGCTTTGAATTCCGCTTCAGCCGCACCAAGGAAAGCATCGGCTACGTGTCCGCCATTTCGGATATGAACTCGGTCTTCAACATCCGCCTCGACGTGCTGCCGATCCTGATCCGCCAGCCGCTGTACCAGTACAAGTAAACGCTACAGGTAGCGCACCCAGGCCTGGGTGCTCGCCCGCTTGTAGCGCCCGAACCAGCGGCACGGATAGTACAGCGCCGCGATGACCGCCACCGACCAAAGCCACACTTCCCCGATTCCGCCCGCCTGGTGCGCCTGCCCGCCGGAGAGGGCGGCCGTCAGTCCGCGCAGCGCGAGCAGCAGGTACAGGTGGGACAGATAGTAGAACAGGGGTGCGCCGCCGAAGGTGGCGCAAAAGGCCACCACGCGTTCGTTGGCCACTTCCAGCCACGCCAACGCGATCAACCCAACCCCGAGCGTCATCAGCAAAAAGTTGAACGAGGGCGGGTACTTGGTCAGGTTCAGGAACGACATGACCGTGTGCAGCGGGTCGGCCTGCACGGTCCACGGCAACGCCTCGCCATAGATGTTAAAGCCGCGCAGCAGGGCAAGCAGCGACAGGCAGGCCGCACCCGCCAGCAGCAGGATGCGGCGCCGCGCGCTTGGCTCCACCTTGTTCGAGAACAGCGGGCCGGCCGCGTAGCCGAGCAAGATCACCCCGATCCACGCCAGCAGCGGATAACTGATCTTGACCCGCACCGGGCCTTCGTTCACCAGGAAGCCGCGTTGTTCGAGCACCGTCCAGGCGCCGTGCGCCAGGCTGCCCGGTTCCAGGCCGGGGAAGGACAAGGCGTTGTGGCCGGCGACGATCACGCCGCCGAGCAGCGCGAGCCAGCGCAGCGGCAGTTTGTGCAGCAGGGCCAGCGCGATCATCGACAGGCCGATGACCCAGATCACCTGCAAATACAGCACCGGCGGCGGAAAGTGGCCCGACCACGCAAAACTGACGAACACCAGTTCCAGCACGATCAAGAACAGGCCGCGCTTGAGCAGGAAGCCGCGCGGGCTGCGCGGGCCGGACGCCGGATTGGCGTACAGCCAGGCCGACAGGCCGGTCAGGAACACGAACATCGGCGCGCAGAAGTGCGCCGCCACGCGGCTGAAGAATAGCGACGGCTCGGTCGTGGCCAGGTCGATCGGGTCGCTGACCTGACGGTGCAAGAAGAAGGTTTCGCGCGCGTGGTCGAGCGTCATGATCAGGATGATCAGGCCGCGCATCGCGTCGATGGCGGCGATGCGCCTGGCTGGCGATGCGGCAAGGGTGGTCATGGCGCCCTCAGAAGCTGTAGCTGGCCGTCAGCGTGGCGGCGCGCTCGGCGCCCGGCGCCACCCACACCTGGTTGTACGAGCTCTTATAGTAAGCCTTGTTAAACAGGTTGTCGATATTGAGGGCGATGCGCAGCTTGCGGTACGGCGTCCAGGCCGCCACCAGCTTGACGGTGGTGTAGGCGGGTAGTTCGAAGCTGCTCGAGGCGGCCACGTCGCCCATGCGCTTGCCCACGTAGCTGGCGCCGCCCCCGATACTGGCGCCGGCGTCGCCCAGCGTGAAGTTCGACACCAGCAGCACGTTGGCGCTGTGGCGCGCCACGTTCGGGAAGCGGCTGCCGGTGCGGATGGTCTTGTCGCCCCTGGTGACGGTGGCGTCGGTCCAGGCGTAGGCGGCGGACAGCTGCAGGCCGCGCGCCACCGCGCCCGAGACATCGAACTCCAGGCCGCGGCTGCCCACTTCCCCGGCGGGGATCGCAAAGTCGGCGTTGGCGGGATTGGTGGTCAGGACGTTCTTCTTGTCGATCTTGTACAGGGCGACGGTGCCGCTGAGTTTTCCGTCCAGGGCGTCGGCTTTGGCACCCAGCTCATACGACAGGCTCTTTTCGGCTTCGAACGCGCTGTTGTCGATGCTGATGCCGCTGTTCGGGCGGTAGGCGCGCGCCGCCGTGGCGTACAGCGACAGCGCCTTGGTCGGCTGGTACACCAGGCCCGCGCGCGGACTGCTGGCTTGCAGGCTTTGCGCGCTGCTCGCGCTGTTCGCTTTAAGGCGATTATTGGTAACGCTTTGGTCGGCGCTGTCGTAGCGCACGCCCAGCAGGGCTTTCCACTCGCTTGTGAGGTCGATCTGGTCTTGCGCGTAAAAGCCGTGCGCGCGCTGGCGTTCGAGCGTATCGATCGACAGTGTCAAAGGATCGGCCACGGCGCCGTAGACCGGCTGGAAAATATCGATCGCGTACGGATTAGCGTTCGAAGGATTGCGGCGCAGCTGCACGCGGCGGTCGTCGAAGCGGTAGGCGTCGACGCCGAACAGCACACTGTGGCGCAGGCCACCGGTGGTCAGCTTGCCGAGCAGTTCGACGCGGCCCGACATATCGGTCGCCGAAAAATCGCGGTGGCGGCGCTGGCGGCGCAAGGTGCGCCCGTCGGCCAGCAGGTTGTTGGCCTCCGTCGAAAAGCCGACCAGTTCACTGTCGCGGTACGACAGGCCCGATTGCAGCGACCAGTCGTCGTTCATCGCATGCTGCACGAACAACTGCTGCCCGAGCGACTTGACGGTGACCCGGCCGTCGCCCGGCTCGCCAAGGAAGCGCGATACCGGCAGCGCACCGAGCTTGCCGTTCACCGCCGGCAGGCCGCGGTCGAACGGGGCTTTTTGCTCGGTCGCTTCGATCTCGTACGAGACCGTGGTGTGCTCCCCCGCCAGCCACACGAACGAGGGCGACAGCAGCAGCGTGTCGCGGCGGGCGGTGTCGCGAAAACTGTCGCCTTGCTGCCAGGCGGCGTTGAAGCGGTAGGCCAGGGTGTCGCTCACGGGACCGGTGACGTCCGCCGCCGCGCGGTACGTATTGAAGCTGCCCACCGAGGCGCTGACGCTGCGCTGCGGGACGAAACGGGGCTTTTTGGTGACGATGTTGACCGTGCCTCCCGGCTCGCCACGGCCGTACAGGGCGGCGGAAGGGCCTTTGAGCACTTCGACCGACTGCGTGCTGGCGGTGTCGCGCAAGCCGTTGTAACCGCGGCTGGAACTGAAACCATTGACCAGGAAATCGGAGCCGAAATTGGGGTCGCCCGTGAAGCCGCGCATGGCGTAGCTGTCCCACAGGCCGCCCAGGTCACTCTGGCGCGCAATGCCGCTGGCCAGGTCGAGCGCCCCGGCCAGGGTGCTCACGCCGGCGTCGCGCAGCACTTCGCTGGTGAGCACGCGCACGCTTTGCGGCAGGTCCAGGAGCCGCGCATCGGTCTTGGTCGCGCCGGTGGCCGACAGGCTGCGATAGTGCTCGCGCTGGCCGCCGATGACGACCGTGTCGGTGGGCGCGGGGGCGGCGTCGGCGGCGATGGCCGCCAGCGGCGTGATACTGGCGAGGAGGGCGACGGTGGCGGTTTTGATGTACATGCGTGGATTTCTTCAGGCGTGGGAGGGCCGGGCAAGGCGGGGGGGTAATGCAACTGAGTTGCTATAATAGGTCGGATGCCTCTTTAATGCAATAGGGTTGCGTTAGTACTCCGGCCGATGCCGGCGGCGACACGGTGAAACCGGTGTTACTTGTTCGCGTTACAGATATTGCAGACGCCCTTGATCAGGAAGTCGACCTGCTGGCTGGTAAAGCCGGTGGGCAGGGTAATTTGCGCAGGCAGGGCGATGTCGGTAAAACAGGTCACCATCTCGCAGCGGGTGCACTGGAAATGCGCGTGCTGGTGCCCGTGCTGGCCGGCGCCGGCATTGAAGCGCCAGACCTGGTCGGCGCCGGCGATGCGGTGCACCAATTCGTGTTCGGTCAGCCATTCGAGCACCCGGTACAGGGTGACCGAATCGAGCGCGTCGCCGGCCAGGCCTTCCTGGATGTCGTGGTGGGTCAGGGGCTTGTTTTGCGCCAGCAGGTACGCCAGCACGCGCGAGCGCGGCTTGGTAAGGCGCGCGCCCGTATCGCGGATCAGTGACTCTGCCTGGCTTTCAATCGTTGTGACCATCTTGGCTGGGATTTCAAAGGAAGCGACATGCTACCACGCAGGCGCTGGCCGCAACCACAGCGCCCAGGTTTACAATGCGGGACGATCCACGCTTGCAAGGAAACCGCCATGCCGCTGTCCCCGTTTCGTTTCATGCGCCGCGCCGCCGGCTTGCTGGCGCTGGCCGCCGCCGTCCAGGCGCAGGCCCAGCCGCCGGCCACGGTCCGCGTCGACTACCAGCACAGCGGCAATGCGCTGCTTGAGCAGTACGCGCTCGAACGCGTGCTGATCGAACCGCTGCCGTGGCCCGGCGACCTGTCGCAAAATCTCGACACCAGCAACCGTGGCCAGAACATGGTCGAAGTGGTCGACGCCAAAACCGGCGACCTGCTGTATTCGCGCGGCTTCTCCACCATTTTCGGCGAATGGCGCACCACCGAGGAAGCCAATCGCATCAGCCGCGGCTTCCAGGAGTCGGTGCGCTTTCCGGCGTTCGGCAAACCGGTCAAGGTGCGGGTGCTCAAGCGCGACGAGCGCAATCAGTTTTCGGTCGTGTGGAGCGTCGAGGTGGACCCGGACGCGCCGGACGTGGTGCGCAAACAGGCGCCGGCGCCGGCCAGGCCGATCCCGATCCGCGTCAACGGGCCGTCGCCGGCCAAGGTCGACCTGCTGGTCATGGGCGACGGCTACAGCGCCGGCGAGATGAAAAAATTCGAGGCCGATGCGCGCCGCCTGGCCGATCATCTGTTTACCGTCTCGCCGTTCAAGGAGCGCGCCGGCGACTTCAATGTATGGGGCATCGCGGTGCCGACCATCGAGTCCGGCGTCTCGCGCCCCTCGACCGGCGTGCACCACGCGTCCGCACTGGGCACGCGCTACGACATCTTTGGCAGCGAGCGTTACGTGCTCACGCTGGACAACCGCGCGCTGCGCGACATCGCCCAGCATGCGCCGTACGAGTTCATCGAAATCCTGGTCAATAACGATACCTACGGCGGCGGCGGCATCTTCGGCCAGTTCAGCACCGCGGCGGCCGGCAATGACTGGGCCAATTACCTGTTCGTGCACGAATTCGGCCACCATTTCGCCGGCCTGGCCGACGAGTACTACACCTCGCCCGTGGCTTACCAATCGAGCTCCGGGCGCATGGAGCCGTGGGAGCCGAATGTGACGGCGCTGCGCGACCCGTCCAAACTGAAATGGCAGCGCCACGTCAAGGCTGGCACGCCGCTGCCGACGGCGTGGCCGAAAGCGCAGTACGAAGAGTACGCGCGCGCCTACCAGAAGCGCCGCGCCGCCCTGCGCGCCGCCAACCGGCCCGAGTCCGAGATGAGCGCGCTGTTCCGCGAAGACCTGACCCACACCAATACCCTGTTCGCCAAGGCCACCCACCGGCACGACGTGGGCGCCTTCGAAGGGGCCAATTACGAGGCGACCGGCTATTACCGGTCGGAAATGCAGTGTTTGATGTTCGACCGAAGTGCAAGATTCTGTAACGTCTGTAACGATGGCATCACCACGATCATCGATTTGTACGCAAAGAAGGGGGCTGGAAAATAGGCTGGGGCCTGCAACGGCGGGCGATCCGCGCATTGCGAGGTTCGGTTCGCCCAATTGTAAGTTGCTTTTTGTTAGCTTTATTCTGCGTGCGCTAGCGAACAGACCACCTGTCCAGTAAGACATATTCTGGACACCGTTCCTTGACGAACTATAAAGTTGAGAACGATAGATGGCGAACGGACTTCGGTCCAAAACGTCCACGAATAAGAAACCCCAACCATTCTTCTAAAGGACTACACCATGAACAAATTACTCGTTACCCTGATCGCCGGCCTGTTCGCTACTTCGGTTTACGCACAAGCACCAGCAGCAACCCCAGCGGTTGTGAAAGCTGAAGCCACCGCCAACAAGGACATCGCCAAAGCCGAAGCCAAGGAAGCTAAAGTGATTGCCAAGTCGGATGAAAAAGTAACCAAAGCATCCGCTGACGCTACCGAGAAAAAGACCAAAGCCCACTCGAAAGCCGTCAAAGCGCACGCTGAAGCGACCACCGACGTGGCTAAAGCCGATCCGGAAGACAAAATGAAAGCCGAAGCCAAGGCCGAGAAAAAAGTCGCCAAAGCCAATCTGAAAGCCGAGAAAAAAATGATCAAGGCCGACGAAAAAGCTGAAAAAGTTGCTGTAGAAGCCGGCGCCGACAAGGCAACCGCTGCTGCAAAAACCCACGAAGCGAAAGTTGAAGCCGTTTCGGACGTGAAAAAAGCTGCTGCTAAGTAATTATCCAGTTCACCCTCTTGCAGGGTGATGGATGTGAAAGCGGGGCAAGCGTTGTTTGATTGGGGTCTGACCTCAATTAAGCAACACTTGCCCCGCTTTTGTTCGTGTACGTCCTTCCCGCTTGCGCGGGAAGCGGTCTCCGGCGGTGCCGGAGACGACGCTATCAGCCGATCGGTGTCAGCGACATCACCTTGATCTTGGCTGCCAGCGCCTTGCCCTTGCGCGCCCGCTTGCCGAAGTGGACCGCCAGGCCGGATGCCGACAAGTCGACCGCGCGCGGCTTGGCGCCCGCCCAGGTTCCGTGTACGGTCACGCCTTTTTGCGAAATCGGCTGCACCGCCAGCAGCTTTTCCTTCTCATCGAGCTCGATCAGGATCACGCCACGCCCGCCGTTGGTCAAGGTCTTGAGTTCATCCATCCCGAACACCAGCAGCTTGCCGTTTTCTGTCAGGCAGGCCACCGCGCTCGCATTGGCCGCGATCACGCGCGGCGGCAGCGGTTGTGCGCCTTCGTCGAGCGTGATGAAGGACTTGCCGCCTTTGAGCCGGCTGACCATGTCGCCCGCCTTGGCCGCAAAACCATAACCGGCGTTCGACGCCATCAGCAGCATGGTCTGGGCGCTGCCCGCAAAAAAGTGCGGGATGCGCGCGCCGTTCGGCACATCGACCAGGGTGGTAATCGGCACGCCATCGCCGCGCGCTCCCGGCAAGGCCGCCACCGGCACCGAATACACCTTGCCGTTGTCGCCGAAGCCGAGCAGGATGTCGGTGGTGCGGCATTCAAAGGCCGCGTACAGCGAGTCGCCCGCCTTGAAGGTGAACTGCGCCACGTCGTGTCCCACGCCGGTACGCGCGCGCACCCAGCCTTTGTCGGACACGATCACCGTCACCGGCTCGTCCACCACTTTTTGCTCGGCCACCGCGCGCTGCGCTTCTTCGATCAAGGTGCGGCGCGCGTCGCCGAACTGCTTGGCGTCGCTTTCGATCTCGCGGATGATCAGGCGCTTCATGGTCGACGGGTTCTCGAGGATGTCGCGCAGGCTGCCTTCTTCCTTGCGCAGTTCCGCCAGCGCCTGCTGGATCTTGATCGTCTCCAGGCGCGCCAGCTGGCGCAGGCGCAGTTCCAGGATGTCTTCGGCCTGGATGTCGGAGAGATTGAATTCGGCGATTAGCGCTTCCTTCGGCTCGTCCGAATTGCGGATGATGTGGATCACCTTGTCGATATTGAGCAGGACCGCTTCGCGTCCTTCCAGGATATGAATGCGGTCGTTGACCTTGCCCAGCCTGAATTCGGTCCGGCGGCGCACCGTCACGAAGCGGAAATCGATCCACTCCTGCAGGATTTCGGTCAGCCCCTTCTGGCGCGGCCGGCCATCGCCGCCGATCATCACCAGGTTGATCGAGCTGGACGACTCGAGCGAGGTATGCGCCAGCAGCATCAGCATGAATTCGGTCTGGTCCTGGTTTTTCGACTTCGGCTCGAACACCAGGCGCACGGCGGCGGCGCGGCCCGATTCGTCGCGGATCGCGTCGAGCGAACCGAGAAAGGTCTGTTTCATGGCCAGTTGCTCGGGCGAGAGCGCTTTTTTACCGAGCTTGATTTTCGGGTTGGTCAGCTCTTCGATCTCTTCGAGCACCTTTTGCGACGACACGCCCGGCGGCAGTTCCGACACCACCGCCTGCCACTGGCCGCGCGCCAGTTCTTCGATCTTCCAGCGCGCGCGCACCTTCATCGACCCGCGTCCGCTGGCGTACATGTCGGCGATCTGCCCCGGCGGCGTGATGATCTGGCCGCCGCCCGGGAAATCCGGCCCCGGAATAATCGCCATCAGTTCGGCGTGGGTGATCTTCGGATTGCGGATCATGGCCACCGTGGCGCGCGCCACTTCGGTCAGGTTGTGCGAGGCGATTTCGGTCGCCAGGCCGACCGCGATGCCCGAGGCGCCGTTCAACAGCACCATCGGCAGGCGCGCCGGCAGCGTTTTCGGTTCGGCGTGTTCACCGTCGTAGTTGGGCTGGAAGTCGACCGTGCCTTCGTCGATTTCTTCGAGCAGCAGCTTGCCGATGGGCGTCAGGCGCGCCTCGGTGTAGCGCATCGCCGCCGCGCCGTCGCCATCGCGCGAGCCGAAGTTACCCTGGCCGTCGATCAGCGGGTAGCGCAGCGAAAAGTCCTGCGCCATGCGCACCAGCGCGTCGTAGATCGACTGGTCGCCGTGCGGGTGCAGTTTTCCCATGACGTCGCCGACTACGGCGGCCGACTTGCTTGGCTTGGCGCTCGCGCCCAGTTTCAGCTCGTTCATGCGGTACAAAATGCGGCGCTGCACGGGCTTTTGGCCGTCGCACACGTCGGGCAGGGCGCGGCCCTTGACGACCGAGACGGCGTAATCGAGATAGGCGCGCTCGGCGAAGGTCGACAGGGTCAGCGTTTCGGTGTCTTCCGGCGGTGGCGGCGGTGGCGGGTCAAACAGATTGGTTTGTGAGGACATGTACGTAGGTGCTTATGCGTAGGTGCTAAGTAAAAAAGGAGTGTGTTGGTTCGGGTGCCTGCGTGGCGGGGGGCGACTCTTACGCCGACCAGCCCCTGCCGCGGACCACGGCGACCCAGTGTTCGACGATATCGGCATCGAGTTTGAGGTCGAGCATGTCGCCATGGTAGCAGTGGACATGTTCGAGCAGTTCGCGCATGCGCTCCGTGAAGGCGGCGTCCGGATACCTGCCGATGACGCCGCGCGGGTCGCCATCGAGCAGTGCGCGCACCACCTCGTCTTCCAGCGCGAGCTGGCAAAAGTGGGCGTACGAGCGCTGGGCGCGCAGGCGCGCCAGCATCATGCCGGTTTCGTCGGGCATCTGGCGGCCCACGAAGCCGGCGTCGTCGACCCAGTTGAAATGGCCCGCCATCGCCTCGCGGAAGTCGTCTTCGCAGCCTTCGCCGGCGCAGTACTGCACGGCGCACTCTTCGAAGTGGTCGCGCACGTCGATGTTGAGCAGTTCCTCGCCGGCGAACAGCTGCGCCAGATGCTCGCGCGGGTTGCTGTGCGCGCGCGTCAGGAACGCGGCCCAGACGCGGCGCGCCTGGATGATCGTGGTGTCGGGACCGGCGCCGGGCAGGGGCGCCGGCAGGATCTCGGGCAGGCGATATTGCTCGGGCTTCGGACGCGGGCGCGGCGGCGGCGCGGGCGGCTCGAACGCCGGCGCGGGTGGTTCGAACGCCGGCGCCGGGGCCGACGCTTCGGGCGGCGGCGCGGACGGATCGACTTCGTAGCAAGCGCTGTAGACCGGCGCATCCGGATCGAATTCGTAGGCGGCCACGTACACCGGCGCCTCGTCTGGCGGCGGCGCCGGTGCGGGCGGCGCGTCCGGATCGAACTCGTAGGCCGCCACGTAGACCGGCTGCTCGCGATCGTCCTGGCCTTGCCCGGTCTCGCGCGCCTCGACGCGCGGGGCCGGCTGCTCGTCGTCCGGCCAGTCCAGGTCATTGGCCTGGCGCGCCAGTTGCAGCGCGGCCTGGTAAGCGTCGTTGAGAACCTGGAAGGCGACCGGATCGTCCTCGGGACGGGTGACCTTCAGCCTGGCCGCGTAGGCGCGCTTGATCGCGCGCTCATCGCGGCTGGCCGTCATTCCGAGCACGCTCCAGACGTTCATAAAAAGGAACTCCCGCCCAGCTCACGCATGACTTTTGTCAGCGTTTCGTGGGCGCGCCGCATGGCCGTGGGCTGCTGCGTATTGAGCACGCCCGTAAAGGCGGCGATATGCTCGGCCAGGTAGGCGCGTTCCTGGCCCAGCAACTGCTCGTAGAGGCGGTCGGCCTGGGCCAGCAGGGTGCGGTTTTCGATCTTGTCGCGCGGGTGGATTTTCAGTTCGTTCAGTTCGGCCAGGCGCTTGGCTACTTCGGCCTGGGTCATCACGCCGGCGTTCTCGGTGATGACCAGGGTGTGCTTCTCCAGGCTTGGCTGGAGCGTGATTTCCGCTTCCAGCACGCCGCTGATGTCATACGTGAAGCGCACGTCGGCACTGACTTCGCCCGAGCGTTTCGACTCGATCGGGAAGGCCAGCTTGCCGAGAAAAACATTGTCCGACACGCGGCGCGACTCGCCCTGGTAGACATGCACCACCAGTTCTTTCTGGTAGTCGTTGATGGTGGTGATCGACTCCACGCGCGAGACCGGCACGGTCGAATTGCGCTCGATGATGGGCAGGTAATGGCCGCCCTCGTACTGGTTCGGACCGATTTCGCGTGCGATCGAGATACCCAGCGAATAGGGCGCCACGTCGGTCATCACCACTTCGGCAAGGGCCGCGTCGCGCGCCATCAGGCCGGCCTGCACGGCCGCGCCCAGCGCGATGGCCTGGTCGGGATCGAGATTGATCGACGGGAAGCGCCCGAACATGCGCGAGACCATCTTGCGCACCAGCGGCATGCGGGTGGCGCCGCCGGCCAGCACCACCGAATCGAGTTCGGACGCCTTGATGGTGGCGTCGCGCAGCGCGCGTTCGACCGGGCCGCGCAGGCGCTGCACCAGGTGGTCGCACAGCAGCACGAACAAGTCTTCGGTCAGCTCCAGGCTGTATTCCTTGCCGGCGCTGGTGTAGGCCATGCGCGCGGTCAGGCTGTCGGACAGGGCGCGCTTGGCGCGTTCGGCTTCTTCGCGCAGGCGCTGGCGCTGGGTGCCGTTCAGTTCCGCGCCGTTCAAGTCCTTGGACAGGCCGCTGCGCGACAGGAAGGCCTCGACCAGCACGCTCGCAAAATCTTCGCCGCCCAGGAAGTTGTCGCCGGCGGTGGCGCGCACTTCCATCACCCCCTCGAACAGTTCGAGGATGGAGACGTCGAAGGTGCCGCCGCCCAGGTCGAAGACGAGGAATTTGGTTTCGCGCTTGCTGTCCTGGATGCCGTAGGCCAGCGCCGCGGCGGTCGGCTCGTTGAGCAGGCGCTCGACGCGCAGCCCGGCCAGCTGGCCGGCCACCCGGGTCGCCTTGCGCTGGGCGTCGCTGAAGTAGGCGGGCACGGTGATGATGGCTTGCGTGACCGTTTCGCCGAGCCAGGCTTCGGCGTCTTCTTTCAGTGCGCGCAGCACCATCGACGACAATTCCTCGGGGCGGAACTTGCGCGCCCCGAGCTGGGTTTCGCGCTCGCTGCCCATGTAGCGCTTGAACAGGGCCGCTGTCATGTGGGGGTGGGTCTGCAGGCGCGCGCGCGCCGCTTCGCCGGTCAGCACGGTGCCATCGTCATCCATGCCGACGCAGGATGGCGTCAGGAAGCTGCCCAGTGCATTGGGAATGAGGTGCGCCTTGCCGTCGCGCCAGACTGACGCGAGACTATTGGTGGTGCCGAGGTCGATTCCGATAATCATGGTTCAGTGTCCGTTTGCGCCGCCGCAGCGTCGCGACAGCCGGTTTTACAACTAAATCAGAAATTGCAAAGTGCAAAAACGGGGGCAAACCGGGGTCTGACCCCGGTTTTTCAGTTGGGGGTCAGACCCCGGTTTGCCCCCGTTTTTGCACCTCACTGTGTTGCAAAAGCGGTGGAGAACCGGGGTCAGACCCCTTAACTGTTGCAAAGCCGGCGAAAAACCGGGGTCAGACCCCTAACTGTTGCAAAGCCGGCGAAAAACCGGGGTCAGACCCCTAACTGTTGCAAAGCCGGCGAAAAACCGGGGTCAGACCCCTAACTGAAGAACCGGGGTCTGACCCCGATTTTTCACCGGCTTTGCAACAACAACATCAAATGTCGGCTTCGGTTTCGTTGCCGTGTTCTTCGATCCAGGCGCGGCGGGCGGCGGCTTCGCCTTTGCCCATCAGCATATTAAAGCGCGCCGAGGCGTCGATGTGGCTGAAGTCGCCCAAGGATACCGGCAGCAATCGCCGCGTGTCCGGGTTCATCGTGGTTTCCCACAGTTGTTCCGCGTTCATCTCGCCCAGACCCTTGAAGCGCGAAATGCTCCAGCTGCCTTCTTTCAAGCCTTCTTTCATCAGCTTGTCCTGGATCGCCACCAGCTCGCCATCGTCGAGCGCGTACAGCTTCTGGATCGGCTTCTTGCCGCGCGCCGGGGCGTCGACCCGGTACAGCGGCGGGCGCGCCACGCAAATGTGGCCGGGCGCGAACAGGGCCGGGAAGTGCTTGAAGAACAAGGTCAGCAGCAATACCTGGATGTGCGAGCCGTCCACGTCCGCATCCGACAGGATGCAGATCTTGCCGTAGCGTAGGTTTGAGAGGTCGGGCGTGTCGCCCACGCTGTGCGGATCGACCCCGATCGCCACCGCAATGTCGTGGATCTCGTTGTTGGCGAACAGGCGGTCGCGGTCGGTTTCCCAGGAGTTGAGCACCTTGCCGCGCAGCGGCAGGATGGCCTGGAATTCCTTGTCGCGCCCCATCTTGGCCGAACCGCCCGCCGAGTCGCCCTCGACCAGGAACAGTTCGTTGCGGCCAATGTCGCTCGATTCGCAATCGGTCAGCTTGCCCGGCAGAACGGCCACGCCCGAGGATTTTTTCTTTTCGACTTTTTGCAGCGAGCGCAGGCGCGACTGGGCCTGGCGGATCACCAGTTCGGCCAGCTTGCGGCCGTATTCGACGTGCTGGTTCAGCCACAGTTCGAGCGGCGGCTTGGCGAAGGTCGAGACCAGCCGCACCGCGTCGCGCGAGTTCAGGCGTTCCTTGATCTGGCCCTGGAACTGCGGATCGAGCACCTTGGCCGATAGCACGAAGGAGACGCGCGCGAACACGTCTTCCGGCATCAGCTTCACGCCTTTCGGCAGCAGCGCGTGCATCTCGACAAAGCTCTTGACGGCGCCGAACAGGCCGTCGCGCAGGCCCGATTCGTGGGTGCCGCCGTTCGAGGTTGGAATCAGGTTCACGTACGACTCGCGCACCACCGCGCCTTCTTCGGTCCACGCCACCACCCAGGCCGCGCCTTCGCCTTCGGCAAAGCCGTCCGACTCGCCGTTGGAATACTGGGCGCCTTCGAACACCGGAATGACGGTGTCGCCGCTGGTACTTTGCGCCAGCATTTCATTGAGGTAGCCGCGCAGGCCTTCGTCGTACTTCCAGGTCGTCACGTCGCCGGTCTTGGCGATGGTGAGGGTGACCGTCACGCCGGGCAGCAGCACCGCCTTGGAGCGCAGCAGGCGCGCAAGCTCGACCTGCGAGATCGCCGGCGAATCGAAATACTTCGGGTTCGGCCAGGCGGTCACGCGGGTGCCGCTCTTCTTGCCGTCGCGCGGCGCCGGGATCGACGCCAATGGCTCGATCACGTCGCCGTCGGCGAACACCATCTTGTGCAGGCCGGTGCCGTTGTCTTCCTTGCGCCAGACCGTGATTTCCAGGCGCGAGGAGAGCGCGTTGGTCACCGATACGCCCACGCCGTGCAAGCCGCCCGAGAAGGCATACGCGCCGCCCGAACCCTTGTCGAATTTGCCGCCCGCGTGCAGGCGCGTAAAGACGATTTCCACCGTCGGCACGCCTTCTTCGGGATGCAGGCCGACCGGGATGCCGCGGCCGTCGTCTTCGACCGTGATCGAGCCGTCCGCATTGACCGTCACGCCGATATTCTTGCAATGGCCGCCGAGCGCTTCATCGGAGGCGTTATCGATCACTTCCTGGATGATGTGCAGCGGATTTTCCGTGCGGGTGTACATACCCGGACGCTGTTTGACGGGTTCGAGTCCCTTGAGGACCCGGATGGAGGATTCGCTGTAGTCGGATGCAGGTTTTTTGGTGGCCATATCTAAGTTCTTTATGCGGATGCCTGCGCATTCTATCTTGTCAGCCGGAAAAGAAGCCAAATTTGAGCACGCTGAATGTGCTTGCCAGCCCGCACGATTGTGGTTAGATTTGTACGCACACCAACAGGTGTGGTCAAAAATATTCCATAAGTTGCTAAAAATGCATTCAAAAAGGCAGTCTCTGAGCGTTCGCCTGTTGGGCTTTCCTTCTTCCGAAGGGGCCGAGCTGGGGACGGCGCTGGCGCATCCCCCGCGCGACGGCCCGTCGTATTCTTGCTTGCTGGGCGATAGTTTGCAAGAGCCGGACCTGATGATTGCCAACGGCGACGACCTGAGCGCCCTGGCCGCCTTGCTGGCGTGGCAGCCGGATGTGCTGCGTCCCGGCCTGGTGATCGGCTCGGCCGGGATGGAATTTCCGTGCGCGCAGCTGGCGCGGCCCCTGGACATGTTCCAGATGTTCAAGATGCTCGCCGAGCTGGGACGCAAACGCGCCGAGGCGGTGAAAAACATGCCGGCCCCCGTCGCGGAGCCGCAGCACGAGCGGCGCCGCCGCATCCGCCTCGATCTCGATGTCACCGACCCGGCCGAGTTTATCAAGATGCGGCGCCCGGCCCCCGCCGGCGCGGTGCTCATCGTCGACAAGCGCGGCGCGCTGCGCGACCATGTGGCGCGCCTGCTCGCGCCGCACCAGGTGGCGGTGGAGTGGACCGAAAGCGCGGTGGCGGCGGTGCGCCTGTGCGCCGAGACGCCGGTGGCGGTGGTGATGATCAATACCTCCACGCCCGGCGTCGATCCGTATGCGCTGTGCAGCGAGATCAAACGGCAGGACGGGGCCGAACGGATCGCCGTGGTGCTGCTGGTGAACCAGGCGTCCGGCTACGATACGGCGCGCGCGCGCGCGGCCGGGGTGCGCGGCCTGCTCGACAAGCCGATGGCCGACCGCCATCTGCTGGCGGCGCTCAAGAAGCTGCTGTCGCTGCCGGCTTAGGAAGTGGCGGTCACAATTTTGTTACAACTTTGAATCGTGCGCCCGCATGGGAGCGCTATATTTAAGGCATGCCCGATACCGACAAGCCCCTGTTGCCCACCGCTGTTCCCGATCCTGTTCCCGCACCCGTGCCCGGGCAGGATGCCGACGGCGGCATTCATGCCCCCCGCGTTCCCGACCGCCGCGCCGCCGACGCCCTGCCGCGCTACCAGAAAGACAGCGACACGCCGCTGGCCCTGGCGCGCCGCGTGCTGGCCTCGCGCTGGCGCAACCTGCGCGACAAAATCGGCCGCGACTTCATGCGACGCACCTTGCGCATCGGGGTCTCGGCGCGGATTTTCCATCCCGAGCCTGGCTCGACTGGCCTGCGCAGCAAGAATTTGCAGTACCTGGAAGAGTCGATTGCGCAGTGGGTGATGTCGCGCGATGTGCTGGTGTTTATGATTCCGACGGTCAACACCAACGGCTTGCTACATCCCAGTAACATCACCTTGCGCCATTACGCGCGCCATCTCGACGGGCTGGTGCTGCAGGGCGGGGCCGACGTGTCGCCGCAGACGTATTCGGAAAGCCCGACCCGGCCCGAATGGAGCGGCGACCGCGCGCGCGATGTGTACGAACTCGAACTGCTGCACGAATTCGTCGATGCGGGTAAACCGGTGCTGGGTATTTGCCGGGGGTGCCAGTTGATCAATGTGGCGTTCGGGGGGACTTTGTACCAGGACGTGGCGACCAATGTGCCGGCCGCGCACGCGCACGTGCACAGCGATTACGACGCGCACCGGCACAAGGTGATTTTTCCGTCGGGGTCGTCGCTGGGGCGCATGTTCCCGGACGTGCGACGGCCGGTGGTCAATTCGATTCACCACCAGGCGGTCAAAGACCTGGGGCGCGATATTTTGGTGGAGGCGATGTCGGATCCGGATGGGATTATCGAAGCGATCCGCTATCAACGGGCCAATTTCGTGATGGGATTGCAGTGGCACCCGGAGTTTCACCGGGCCGGCGGGGTCGATTTACTCGATTGCACGCCGATCCTGGACGAGTTCTTGCGGGCGGCGCGCGAGACGCGGCTTTGAACGTCGTGTAGCTACTTCCCTCATTCTTCCACTACCCCCGTCGTTCCCGCCGAGGGCCGCCTTGGCGCGGGAACGACGTAGGCTAGCGCTTGCCCCTGAAGCGCCGGATCGCCGCATTGACCATGCCTTCCGCGCTCCCCTGTTCCTCGTACTGCCTTCTCAAATACGTCGCGTCGCTGGCCTCCTGCGCCGCCGTCGACAAATGCCGCAACGCGCCCAGGCTCCCGAGCGCCTCGCCATGCGGCTCCATCTTCCTTAACGTCGTCAGGATATCCTCGCGCAGCGACATCGTCTCGTAGGTCTTCGGATGGGTAATCGCCCCATCCAACCCAAAGCGGCACGCCTGGAAGCGGTTGAAGTTATACACAAGATAGTCATCCTCCACCGGCGGCTCTTCGCGCCGCTCCAGCAGATGGCGGCACAGCGCCTGTAAATACCCGGCCAGGGCCGCCGCCCGTTCCACCGTCAGCGGCGTGTCGCACACGCGCAGTTCGATGGTGCCGTATTCCGGCTTGGGCCGCACATCCCAGTAAAAATCCTTCATGCTCTTGATGATGCCGGTGCCTTCCATCTTCGCAAAGTACACATTCGCAAATTCGTCCCAGCTCAATGTAAACGGCGCGCGCCCGCTCATCGGAAACGCAAACACCGAATTCAAACGCGCCGAATCGAACAAACTGTCGTGCCCCTGCACGAACGGCGACGAGGCCGACAGCGCGATAAAGTGCGGAATATACCGGTTCAGCGAATGCAGCAAGAACATCGCATCGTCGCCCGAGGCGCAGCCGATGTGCACGTGCTGCCCGAACACCGTGAACTGCTTGGCCAGGTAGCCGTACAGGGACGAGAGCTCCTGGAAGCGCTGCTTCGGATAGATTTTCTGCTCCGACCAGTGCTGGAACGGATGCGTGCCGCCGCCGCACAAGCCGATATTGAGCCGGTCGCCGGCAGCGACCAGGATGTCGCGGATCTCCAGCAGTTCGGCCAGCAGCGGCAGGTGGCTCGAATGCACGCTCGAATTAATCTCGATCATGCTCTCGGCGATTTCGGGCGTCACATTGCCGGGGAAGGGCTTTTGCGCGAGCAGGTGCAGCAGGTCGGGACTGGCGGCGGTCAGGTCGAAGTTCGACAGGCTGACCAATTGCAGCTCCAGTTCCACGCCAAAGGTCAGTGCCTTGGAAGTGGCAAACGGTTCAAGCGCCATCTCAGGCCTCCGTGGTTTCGCGGGCCCAGATCAGGGCGCGCTGGATGATAATGGGGCCGAATACTTCGAGCATCATGGTCACCGCGGCCATCGAGCGCAGTTCCTGCACGTCGATCCCGCGCGAACGCGCATGCTCGAGCAGCAAAATGACGAACACCGACACCGGCGCGAGCGCAAGGCCCGTCAGCGCGCCCTTGCGCCACGATATGCCGGACAGCTGCGAGAATACCGTCACGCCCAGCGTCTTGGTGAGCAGGCGCACGATCACCACCGTCACCGCCAAGGCGCCGCCGGCCATCAGTTCGCGCCATTCCAGGGTCGAGGCGGCGTACACGAACAGCAGCACGGTCAGCAACTCGCCGAGCGCGCCGAAATTGCGCTGCGCGCCGCTGAAGGCCACGCGCCGGTGGCGCGCCGTCAGGCCGAAGGCCAGGGTGGCCATCACCGGCGAGAGGTGCATGGTGTAGGTGATCGAGACAATCAAGATGACGGCCAGTGCAAAGGCCACCGTGGCGTCCTGCGCCAGGTTGCCGAGGTGGCGCAGCATGGCCGGCACCACCACCCCGAACACGGCGCCGATGACGCCCGAGATCAACAGCGCAACCAGGCTGTTAATGGTGGCGTCGCCGATGTCCGACGAACTGTGGAACAGCCAGAAGCCGACGATCACGTTAAACGTAAACACCGACAGCACGCAGTTGATCGCCGACAGGTGCAGCACCCGTTCGGTCACCTGGCCGGAGCTGCGCTGTTCATTGATGATGCGTACCACCGTGGCGGGCGAGGTGGACATGGCGAGCGAGGCGAGCATCAGCGCCGTCATGGTGGTTACGCCGAACCACAGGGCGACGAAATACACGGCCACAAAGGTGCCCAGCGCTTCGACCAGCGAGGCCATGGCGAACCAGGGATTCATGCGCAGCCAGCGCAGGTTGATGCGGTAGCCAAGTTCGAACAAAATCAGGCCGAAGGCCACGTCGGCCATGAACAGGACCGTGCCCGTTCCGGAGGTCGATGCGGGCAGCACGCCGATCTGGGTGCTGGCCAGCGCAAAACCGACAATGCCGTAGAAGCTGATGCGCGGCAGGCCGGTCCAGCGCTTGCCGAATTCGCCGGCCATCCAGGCGATACAGATCGCGAAGGGCCAGGCGAGATTGGTGAGGATCGTCAGCAGATCGGGCATGAATTCCTTTCGTTCCACCGGTCGATGGGTGCGCCAAGATTCTACAAGACGAGGCCGTGCGCACGATTCCGCATAACGAAAAATATTGCCCAAAGTACAAGTTGGCGCTCCGGGCGGCGTCGCAAAAAGCTATTTGCTCAAGGTGCGCATGGCGCGCTCAAGGCCGTCGATCGTCAGCGGGAACATGCGGTTGCTCATGATCTGGCGGATCACCGAAATCGACTGGCGGTACTGCCACACGCCTTCCTGCTCGGGATTGAGCCAGGCGAACTTGGGGAAGGCATGGCAAAAACGCGCCAGCCAGGCGGCGCCGGCTTCTTCGTTGTTGTATTCGACCGAGCCGCCCGGATGCAGCACTTCGTAGGGACTCATGGTGGCGTCGCCGACGAAAATGAGCTTGGTGTCGGCCGGGTACTTGCGCAGGATATCCCAGGTCGGAAAGCGCTCGGCGTTGCGGCGCCGGTTGTTCTTCCACAGGTAGTCGTAGACGCAGTTATGGAAGTAGAAGAACTCCATGTTCTTGAATTCCGTCTTCGCCGCCGAAAACAGTTCTTCGGTGCGTTCGATATGGTCGTCCATCGAGCCGCCCACGTCGAGCAGCATCAATACCTTCACCTTGTTGCGGCGCTCGGGCCGCATCTTGATGTCCAGGAAGCCGGCGTTGTTGGCGGTGGCGTGGATGGTGGCGTCGAGCGCCAGTTCATCTTCGGCGCCTTCGCGCGCGAACTTGCGCAGGCGGCGCAGCGCCACCTTGATGTTGCGCGTGCCCAGTTCGCGTTCGGCGTCGTAGTCGCGGTAGGCGCGCTGTTCCCACACCTTGACGGCGGTGCGGTTGCCGCCCTTGCCGCCGATGCGCACGCCTTCCGGATTGGTGCCGCCGTTCCCGAACGGGGAAGTGCCGCCGGTGCCGATCCATTTGCTGCCGCCTTCGTGGCGCTCTTTTTGTTCCTTGAGCAGTTCGTTCAGACGGTCCATCAACTTGTCGTAGCCGAATTTTTCGAGCTGGCGTTTCTGCTCGTCCGACAGTTCGCGCTCCATGCGCTTGACCAGCCAGTCGAGCGGAATGGCGGCATTGGTCTCGAAGGCGGCATTGATGCCCTTGAAGTACTGGGCAAAGGCGCGGTCGAATTTGTCGTAGTGCGCTTCGTCCTTGACCAGGGTCAGGCGCGATACATAATAGAAGTCGTCCATCGATGCGCCGACCACGTTGCGCTGCATCGCTTCAAGGAGCGTGAGGAACTCCTTGATCGTGACCGGGATCTTGGCGTCCTTGAGGGTAAAGAAGAAGTCGATCAGCACATCAGGCTCCCGCGCGTTGCAGCTGGTAGTGCAGGTGCGACTTGATTTCGGGCCATTCGCCGCGCGCGATGCTGTACATGACCGTGTCGCGCACGGTGCCGTCGCGGCGCACGGCGTTGTGGCGGATCACGCCATCTTTTTTGGCGCCGAGGCGCTCGATGGCCGCCTGCGAAGCGTGGTTGAAGTTATCGGTGCGCAGGCCGACCACCGCGCAGCCGAGCGTGTCGAAGGCGTGCGAGAGCAGCAGCAGTTTGCAGCTGGTGTTGACATGGCTGCGCTGGCGGCTCTTGGCGTACCAGGTCCAGCCGATGTCGAGCCGGTCGACCTTGGGCAAAATGTCGTGGTAGCTGGTCGAGCCGACAACGTGCCCGCTGCTGATGTCGATCACGGCGAAGGCCAGCCGGTCGGGCGTCTCGAGGGCATGGCCGATGTACTGCTCCACGTTGTGCGGCTCCGGCACCGAGGTGACGCGGATGTTCCACAGTTCGCCGTCGGCGGCGGCCGCGCGCAGGCCCTCGGCGTGCGCCAGCGACAGCGGTTCCAGGCGAACCCCGTTGAACTCGAGGGTGAGGGCGTCGACCTGGATCATCAGCGGTTGGTCCGCGACATGTAGACCAGGCGCTCGAACAGGTGCACGTCCTGCTCGTTTTTCAGCAGGGCGCCATGCAGCGGCGGCACGATGGCCTTGGCGTCATTGCTGCGCAGCGCTTCGGCCGGGATGTCTTCGGCCAGCAGCAGCTTGAGCCAGTCCAGGAATTCCGAGGTCGAGGGCTTTTTCTTCAGGCCCGGCACGTCGCGCACTTCGTAGAAGCTTTGCAGCGCCTGCGCCAGCAGGTCTTGTTTCAAGGTCGGGTAATGCACCTTGACGATCTGCTCCATCGTGTCCTTGTCGGGGAATTTGATGTAGTGGAAGAAGCAGCGGCGCAAGAACGCGTCCGGCAGTTCTTTTTCATTGTTCGAGGTGATGATCACCAGCGGGCGGTGCTTGGCCACGACCATTTCGCGCGTCTCGTAGACGTAGAACTCCATGCGGTCAAGTTCGCGCAGCAGGTCGTTGGGGAACTCGATGTCGGCCTTGTCGATTTCGTCGATCAGCAGCACCACCGGCTCGGGCGCGGTAAAGGCCTGCCACAGCACGCCCTTGACGATGTAGTTGTGGATGTCGCGCACGCGCTCGTCGCCGAGCTGCGAATCGCGCAAACGCGACACCGCGTCGTACTCGTACAGGCCTTGCTGGGCCTTGGTGGTGGACTTGATATGCCACTGCATCAGCGGCATGTTCAGGGCGGCCGCGACTTCTTCGGCCAGCATGGTTTTGCCGGTACCCGGCTCGCCCTTGATCAGCAAGGGACGCTGCAAGGTGAGGGCGGCGTTGACCGCCAGTTTCAGGTCGGCGGTGGCGACGTAACTGTCCGAACCCTGGAAGCGGTGCGCCTGCGAAGTCGATGCGTGCATGTGCGTGTATGGTCAAAAGTGGAATTATTTCGAGTATATGCCAGAACCGGAAGGGCGGCACTGCAACACCGTGGAAGTGGACGCGTCACGTCAGTTCGGTTAAACTCTCAGGTTGATAGTGCAAAACATAATAAGTTTGCACGTGCGATACCCGATTATCACTTACCCTCGCCACCATGAAAAAACTCATCGCACTCCTCGTGCTCGCCTGCGTCGCGAACGTGTCCGCCGCAGCGGACATCGTTGGAAACGCCAAGGCTGCCAAAGTTGAACAATGTATCGGCTGCCACGGCATCCCCGGTTACAAAGCGACTTTCCCCGAAGTCTATCCGGTGCCGATGATTGGCGGCCAGTCGGCCAAGTACATCGAAAACGCGTTGAACGCCTATAAAAAGGGCGACCGCAAACATCCTTCGATGCGCGGTGTGGCCGGCAGCATGACCGACCAGGATATCGCCGACGTCGCTGCCTACTACTCGCAGCAAGTGAAAAAATAAGGACAGAGCCATGAAAAAACTGATGATCGCCCTGTTCTGCGGCGCTGTATCCCTGAGCGCAACCGCCGGCGGCAATATCGCCAATGGCGAAGCCCTGGCCAAGAAATACAACTGCGCGTCCTGCCACGGCGCCGACTACACCAAGGCGACCGACCCGAGCTACCCCAAGCTGGCCGGCCAGCACGCCGAATACCTGAAGCACGCTTTGACCGCCTACAAGCGCGGCGACGGCCCGAACGGCCGTAACAACGCCATCATGGGCGGCTTCGCCAAGCCATTGTCCGGTAAAGATGTCGAAGACCTGGCAGCTTACCTGCACAGCCTTCCTTCGGGACTGGTGCTGCAGCGCTAAGCGGCACCCACCCGCAGCACCCCGGGCGCCTTCCACCTTCTCTTTATCGGGAAGGGGAGGGCGTTTTGTATTGGTCCCCCGCTTACGGAGCCGCGTTTGCCTGCCTTGTCGCCCCACTACCTCAAATCGAACCTGCTCAGCGGCCTGACCGTGGCGCTGGCCATGGTGCCGGAGGCGATCGCCTTTGCGCTGGTGGCGCATGTGTCGCCGCTGACCGGCCTGTACGCCGCCTTCATGGTGTCCTTGATTACCTCGGCCATCGGCGGGCGGCCGGGCATGATTTCGGGCGCAACCGGTGCGCTGGCGGTGGTGATGGTGGCGCTGGTGGTCTCGCACGGGGTCGAATATCTGTTCGCCACGGTGGTGCTGATGGGTTTTTTGCAGCTGGTGTTCGCCGCCGCGCGGCTGGGTAAATTCATCCGCATGGTGCCGTATCCGGTCATGCTCGGCTTTGTGAACGGGCTGGCGATGGTGATCTTCATGGCGCAGTTCGGGCACTTCAAGGTGCTTGGTGCCGACGGCGCGCAGCACTGGATGGTTGGCGCGCCGCTGTATACCATGCTCGCCCTGGCGGCGCTGACCATGGCCGTGATCTACCTGCTGCCGCGCGTAACGCGCGCGATTCCCTCGACCCTGGCCGCCATCCTGCTGGTGTCGGTGCTGGTGGCGACCTTGGGTATCGATACCAAGACGGTGGGCGACCTGGCCTCGATCAAGGGCGGCCTGCCGGCCTTTCACCTGCCCGACGTGCCGCTCAATTGGGCGACCCTGCGCATCATCTTCCCGTACGCGCTGGTGCTGGCCGCGGTGGGGCTGATCGAGTCGCTGCTCACGCTCACCCTGATCGACGACATGACCGACACGCGCGGCCAGCCGAACCGCGAAAGCATGGCGCAGGGCGTGGCCAACGTGGTCACGGGCCTGTTCGGCGGCATGGGCGGCTGCGCCATGATCGGCCAGAGCATGATCAACGTGAACAACGGCGCCACCGGGCGCCTGTCGGGCATCGCCACCGCCGTGTTCCTGCTCTCGTTCATCCTGTTCGCGTCCGCATGGATCGAGCGCATTCCACTGGCCGCCCTGATCGGCGTGATGTTCGTGGTGTGCCAGAAAACCTTCGCCTGGGGCAGTTTTCGCCTGTTCGGCAAGGTGCCGCGCGCCGATATCGCGGTCGGCCTGCTGGTCGCCGTGCTGACCTTGATCTTCGACCTGGCCATTGCGGTGGTCGCCGGCGTGATCGTCTCGGCGCTGGCGTTCGCGTGGGAGCACGCCAAGCGCATCCGGGTCGGCATCCATCCGGACCAGCAGGGCGCCAAAGTGTACGCACTGGAGGGAACGCTGTTTTTCGCCTCGGTGGCGCAATTCAGCCAGCTGTTCGCGCCCAAGGACGACCCGCAGGACGTGGTGGTCGATTTTGCCCGCGCGCGCGTGGTCGATCATTCGGCGATCCAGGCCATCGACGCGCTGGCGCTGCGCTACCGCCAGGCCGGCAAGCGCCTGCACCTGCGCCACCTGAGCCCCGATTGCCGCGAACTGCTGGAGAATGCGCGCGACATGATCGAGGTGAACCTGGCCGAGGACCCGCGCTACCACGTCGCCGACGACAAGCTGGCCTGAGCATCATGACGCAAAGCGCGCTCTCCGTACTCCTGCTGCTGGCGATGGGGCAGGGCGTGTTCCTGGCGATCGCCTTGCTGGCGGCGCGCCAGGCCGAGCTGCGCGGGGCCAACCGCCTGCTGGCGGCGCTGCTGCTGGGGAGCGTGGCGGTCATCGGGCACGCCTGGCTGGGCATCAACCATTTATATACGACCTATCCGCACAGCGCCCTGGCGATTGCCACCATTGGTTTGCTGAGCGGGCCGCTGCTGTATTTATATCTGCGCAGCGCGCTGACCGAACGGCGCCTGGCCGCGCGCGACTGGCTCCACGGCGCGCCGTTTTTGCTGGCGACAGTGGCCATGCTGCCGTTTTACCTGCAAAGCGCCGCGGCCAAGCTGGCCTGGATGCAGCACCGCCCGGTGCTGCCCTGGTATATCGGGCTGTCGGTGCTGGTCAAGACGGCGATGTTTGTCTGTTATGTCGTCGCCAGCTACCGCCTGATGCGCGGCGCCGCCGGCGGTCCGCTGGCCGGCGGCCTGGCGCGGCTGGCCAAGATCTGGGTGATCGGCGCCGCTGGCAGCGTGGCCGCCTTCGGCATCGAATTTTTCGACGTGGCGCTGCCGCTGTCGTCGGACGCGCTCGGCGCCATCGCGCTGGCCTGTTTTGTCTACGCCACCGCGTTCCTGGCGATTCGCCTGCCGCTCGGGTATCGCGCGCAGGTGCCGATACCTGCGCCGTTGCCGGAACCGGGACCGGAACCGGAACCGGAACCGGCGCCGCGCTACGCCAACAAACGGCTGTCGGAACCGGACCGCGCCAGCTTTCTCGATGCACTGAAACGGTGCATGGAAGTCGACCAGGTGTATCGCAACGGCGAACTGACGCTCGACGAACTGGCCGCGCTGCTGGCCATGACGCCGCACGAACTGTCGCAGCTGATCAACGATGCCTGTGGCGTCAACTTGCAGGAATACCTGAACCGCTACCGGGTCGATGCGCTCAAAGTGGCTTTGCTGGCGCCCGGGCAGGCCAATGCCAGCATCCTCGAGCTGGCGCTGGCGTGTGGCTTTAATAGCAAGACCACCCTGAACCGCGCATTCAAGAAGCAGACCGGCCTGACCCCGTCCGAATTTCGCCGTGGCGGCGCCAGGACAGGTGCCGAATCATCATCCGGGACGACTCCTCCGGGCTAAGTCGTGAAAATGGGTCCATTCGCCCCTTCACTTACCGCCACGGAGATTTGATGAAACCTACCCTGTTGCCGGCCTTTCTGGCCTCCCTGCTGCTGTGCACCCCGGCCATTGGCGCCGGCACGATCTGGATTTCGAACGTCAAACTGGTCTCGCCCGAAAAGCTCGACCGCGTCGAAACGGGCGCTGTGCTGATCGAGGACGGGCGCATCGCCCGGGTTGAGCGCGGCCCGTCCAGCCCCGCCCCGGCCGGCGCCAGCGTGGTCGATGGCAAAGGCTACTACCTCACCCCGGGCCTGATCGACTCGCACGTGCACCTGCACGCCGTGCCGGGCATGAGCATGGAGCAGGGCGCGTCCGGCGACAGCATGGCCCAGGCCTACTTCCGCCAGCTGCCGCGCTCCTTCCTGTATTACGGCTTCACCACCGTGATCGACCTGGCCGTGTCGGATTACGGCGTGATCGAGCGCTTGCGCAAGGCGCCGCTGCATCCCGATGTATTCCATTGCGGCGAGCCGCTGGTGCTGGCCAACGGCTACCCGATGTCGTTTTACGCGCCCGATAAACGCTTCCAGAGCTTCGGCAACTACCTGTTCGATCCGGCCATGCCGACCGCGGTGCCGGAGCAGTTTGCGCCCTCGGCGCACACCGTGGCGGCGGGGGTGGCGCGGGTGGCCAAGGCCGGCGGCATCTGCGTGAAAACCCACTTCGAGCGCGGTTTCGGGGCCAATCGCAACCTGCCGGTGATGAGCCCCGCCAAATTTGCCGAAGTGCGGGCCGCGACCACGCAGGCCGGCAAGGTGCTCGTCACGCACGCCAATTCGTTCGAAGCGCAGTCGTTCGCGGTGGCCGGGCGGGCGGACGTGCTGGCGCACGGCATGTGGCACTGGGGAGCGCTGAACGGGCGGCCCGGCCTGCCGCCGGAGATCAAGGCGCTGCTCGACAAGATCGTCGACCAGCGCACCGGCTACCAGCCGACCATGCAGGTGCTGTATGGCTTGCGCGCGTATGTGGAGCCGGATTATCTGAACGATCCCGCCTTGCGCAAGGTGGTGCCGGCCTCGCTGCTGGCCTGGTTTTCAACGCCGCAAGGGCAGTGGTTCAAGCCGGAAGTGACCGACGGCGAGGAGGACGCCGCCGTGATGCAGTCGATGGAAGGGCCGCTGCGGCGCCAGCGCGCGGTGGTGGCCTACCTGGCCGGGCGCGACGCCAACTTCGTGTTCGGGTCCGATACGCCGTCGTCGCCGACCTATGGCAATTTACCGGGCTTGAATGGCTATCGCGAGATGCGGCAATTGCACGCGGCGGGCATGTCGCTGGCGCAGATTTTCAAGGCGGCGACCATCAACAATGCACGCACCTTCAAGCTCGATGGAGAACTGGGATCGATCGAAGTGGGCAAGGCGGCCAACCTGCTCTTGATGAAAACCTCGCCGCTGGAGGATGTGAGCGCATATGACAGCGTGCTGACGGTGTGGGTGCGGGGCGAGCAGACGGCGCGCGAGGCGCTGGCGGCGGATAACAAATAGCGTGAGCGCGGACCGGATCAAGCGCAGCGCGCACGCACGCATTCGACGTAGGCCACGCTGTCCGGCGGCACGCCGTTGCGCTGCGAGGTCCAGATCATCTGGCCCAGGCATTCCATGATCTCGTGATGGGCGTCATGCGCCCCCAAACGTTGGGTGAGCGCGTTGCAGGCGGCCCGGATTCCCGGCGGCTGGTCGATCGACACCTGCTCGGCGATCGACAGATGCATCGACAAGTGCAGGAACGGATTGGCCTGCCCGCCCTCGACCGAGTAATCGCGCGCCAGCGCCGCTTCGGCGTCGGACAGCACGTCGGCATATTCGGGATGCTGGACGATCCAGTCGGCGGCGATGGCGTCCATCGGGCTGAGGATCTCGCCGCTGCGCTGCTTGCGGTAGGCTTCGCAGAAAAAACGGCGAACGTCGTCGGAGGAGGGGGTAAACATGATTGGCGGGGCGGGCAAATGAGTCAGGCCACATTGTACCGCCATCGCCGCGCCCTCGTCGCTGCGGCTAGCAGCCTGTCGGACTTGGGATCGTCGGCTGCAAAAATACCTGGGACGGTCCATATTCTGCCGCTTTCTCGGCCAATAGCTCGCTATTGGCACTGCGAAATCGTCAAAATCTGGCCTCGCCCAGCTATTTTTTCGCTTCGACTCCCCAAGTCCGACAGGCTGCTAGTTCTTCCTCGGCTTGCAGGCGTCGCTGATGCTTTCCATGGTCTGGTGCGCGAGCGCCAGCTCGCCCACGCTGCGCTGCAGGGACGCGATGTAGCCACCGGCCTGGCAGAGGCGCGCCCGCTCCTGGGTGCTGCCGTCGCGGGCGGCGGCCATCAGCGCGGCGGCGTCGATCCGGCCCAGGTAGAAGGCGGCCACCGGCGCCGGCCAGCGCGTGTCGGTGGCCGCCGCCAGCTCGCGTTTGGCGGCTTCGCGCTCGCCGGCCTCGACCTGGGCCAAAAATAGTTCCAGGTCCAGCTCGATCTTGTCGGGCTTGCCGGCCAGGACGGCGCGCAGGCGCGTGACCGCCTCCTGCGGCTTGCCGGCTTCGCGCAGCAGGCGTGCCGTGAGCAGCAGCGCGGCCGGATGGTTCTGCGCGGCCGCCTTGTCGAGCCACGCACGGGCCTCGATCTGGTCTTTGGGCAGGCGCGCGCCATTGTAGTAGTCGCGCGCCAGGATGTACTGGGCGTCGGCGTTGCCGCCGTCGGCCTCCTTGCGCACCAGGGCCAGGTTGCCGCTGCCCGGCTTGGCGAACATCTCGCCGCCCAGGTAGCTCAGGTAAACGCGGCGCTGGCTGTTGGCAAACAAGACCCGGTGCGCGCGCAGGAAGTCGGTGCCGAGGATGACATCGACCTGCCCGTACTCGCGGTTGAGCGATTCGGCGATGGCGATATCGGCATTGCGCACTGTCTCGTCGCCGATGGTGAAGGTCTTGAAGACGGCGTTCCAGCGCGCCGCCCTGCCGCCGCCGGCGCCGATGAAAAAGCCGTTGCGCTTCACGTCCGCCATGTCGGTGGTGACGCCGGCGCGCCGCGCCGCGCTCTGGGTAATTGAGCTGACGCCCGCGCCGGTGTCGAGAATCGCCGAGAGCGTCACGCCGTTGACCCGCACCTCCACCTGCGGCGTGCCCGCCTTGCGGCTGGCGCCTGTCATCGGCACCATCATGGCCTGCGCGTCCCAGTACGACAGCAGATTGTCGTCGTTGCAGTTCTCGCTGCGGTGAAAACGCAGCACCTTGTCGGCCAGGGCCACTTCGAGATCGGACTGCATCAGGAAGTCGGCGCCGACGATCGCGTCGTACCAGGGCGTGGTGCCCATCTGGCCGAGGACCGGCAGGGTGATCTTGCCGCCGCCGCTCGGGCCGACGGTGAAGTCGTCCAGGCTCGCCAGATACAGCGCGCTGCTGCCGCCCGTTCCCAGCACTTTACGGCCGCCGCCCGAGCGCAGCGCCAGTTTGCGGTTTTCGGCGCCGGTGCGGGTCAGCATGGTCATGAAGGCGCCGGTATCGAGCAGCATGAGCGCCGGCTTGCCGTTGATGCTGCCTTGCACGGCCGGCTGCAGCGCCAGGCCGCGCAAGGTGATCGGCAGCTCCTGTTGCTGGACAAATTTGCAGGTGGGGGACGGCGCGGCAAAGCCGGTGGCGGGCGCCGCGCCGCACAGCACGGACAGAAGCAGGGCGCAACAAGGGAGGCGGAAGATAGGCATGGCAGGGATTATACGCGATCAAATTGCATAAAATGCAACGTTCCAGGCGGAAAAACGGCGCCGTGAAGCGCCGTTTTGGGTCGATTGCTAGTCCTTGCTCGGCACCAGCACCAGTTCCGGTTCCGGGGCGCAGGGCTGATCCGGGGCTGGCTGGCGCGGGGCGTGCGGCTGGCGCAGGTAACGCGCCGTGTGGCGCCGTTCGTGCGTATGGCCGCCGTTGGCCGGCCAGGTCAGGAAACGCGACAACTCCTGCAAGGCACGCTGGTACACATCACGCTTGAACTCGATGACCACATCGAGCGGCACCCAGTAATCGTGCCAGCGCCAGGCGTCGAACTCGGGATGGTCGGTCAGGCGCAGGTTGACGTCGTTATCACGGGCACACATGCGCAGCAGGAACCAGATCTGCTTTTGCCCGCGGTAATGACCGCGAATCTCGCGCTTGATAAAATGGTCGGGTACTTCATAGCGCAGCCAGTCGCGGGTACGTCCCACAATCTTCACATGCTCCTGACGCAGCCCTATTTCTTCCTCCAGTTCGCGATACATTGCCTGTTCCGGTGTCTCACCGTATTTAATGCCCCCTTGCGGGAACTGCCACGAGTGCTCGCGCACCCGCTTGCCCCACCACACCTCGTTATGGGCGTTTAGCAGGATGATGCCGACGTTGGGCCGGAACCCTTCACGATCGAGCATAGTGCACCTCGAAACTTTCTGCCAGCGCGCGCCTTCTTTACATATTTACCCACAAATTCTGGTCCCCGCCCGGCTTTCGGGGTACGAAAACGGCAGGAACCGCGTCAAACGGGTCCATTTGTATAAGATTTGGACGCATCAGCCAGCTAATCCTTTAAAATTAGGTTGATTATAACCCTCTCTTTTTAAAAAGAATTCACCGATATGCGTGCCTCCCGTTTTTTTATTTCAACTTTAAAAGATGCACCTTCCGACGCTGAAATCGTCAGTCACCAGCTGATGATGCGCGCAGGAATGATCAAGCGCCTCGGCTCCGGTATCTACACCTACATGCCGACCGGCCTGCGCGTGATCCGCAAGGTCGAAGCGATTATCCGTGACGAAATGAACAAGGCGGGCGGCATCGAACTGCTGATGCCGCTGGTGCAGCCAGCCGAGCTGTGGCAGGAAACCGGCCGCTGGGAAAAGATGGGTCCGGAACTGATGCGCGTGAAAGACCGCCACGGCCGCGAATACGCGATCCAGCCGACCTCGGAAGAAGTCATCACCGACGTGGTGCGCTCCGAGATCAAGTCCTACCGCCAGTTGCCGCTCAATTTCTATCACATCCAGACCAAGTTCCGCGACGAGCGCCGTCCGCGTTTCGGCCTGATGCGCGGCCGTGAATTCACCATGAAAGATGCGTACTCGTTCGACCGCGACGAAGCGAGCATGAAGGCGTCGTACAAGATCATGTACGACGCCTACACCGCCATTTTCAACCGCTTCGGCTTGACATTCCGTGCGGTGGCGGCCGACAACGGCGCCATCGGCGGCTCCGGCTCGCACGAATTCCACGTCATTGCCAGCACCGGCGAAGACGCCATCGTCTACTGCCCGACGTCCGACTACGCGGCCAACATGGAAGCGGCCGAAGCGCTGCCGCTGGCCGCCGCGCGCGCCGCCGCCACTGCGCCGCTCACCAAAACCGCCACCCCTGGCGCGACCAAATGCGAAGCCGTGGCCGAGATGCTCAAGCTGCCGTTGAACCAGACCGTCAAGACCATCGCCCTGACGGTCGAAAAAGAAGTCGCCGGCAAGCAGGTGCTGGAAAACTGGATGCTGCTGCTGCGCGGCGACCATGATCTGAACGAAATCAAGGTCGGCAAGGTACCTGGCCTGGCCGGGCACCGCTTCGCCACCGAAGCCGAGATCCTGGCCTGCTACGGCAGCATTCCCG
The DNA here is from genome assembly GCF_011682065.1 of Massilia rubra. GTDB lineage: Bacteria > Pseudomonadota > Gammaproteobacteria > Burkholderiales > Burkholderiaceae_D > Telluria_A > Telluria_A rubra. The sequence continues at coordinate 34,332 of NZ_VUYU01000040.1, forward strand.
GCTACCTGGGGCCGATCGGCACCAAGCAGCCGGTCACCATCGTGGCCGACCGCACGGTTGCCAACATGGCCGATTTTGTCTGCGGCGCCAATGAAGAAGGCTTCCACTACACGGGCGCCAACTGGGTGCGCGACCTGCCCGAAGGCTTGGTGGCCGACCTGCGCAACGTGGTCGAAGGCGACGCCTCGCCGGATGGCAAAGGCGTGCTGGCGATCGAGCGCGGCATCGAAGTCGGTCACGTGTTCCAGCTCGGGACTTCCTACTCCGAGAGCATGAAAGCGACGTTCCTGGACGAAAACGGCAAGCCTGCGCCGCTGCAGATGGGTTGCTACGGGATTGGCGTCACGCGCATCCTGGGCGCGGCGATCGAGCAGAATTTCGACGACAAGGGCATCATCTGGCCGGCCGCGATCGCGCCGTTCGAAGTCGTCCTGTGCCCGATGGGGATGGACCGCAGCGAGATGGTCAAGACCGAAGTCGAGAGCCTGTACGCGGCGCTGCAAGCGGCGGGCGTGGACGTCATCGTCGACGACCGCGGCCTGCGTCCGGGCGCCATGTTCGCCGACTGGGAACTGATCGGCGTGCCGCACCGCGTGGTGATCGGCGAGCGTGGCCTGAAGGAAGGCAACCTCGAATACCAGGGCCGGCGCGATCTTGAAGCGACCGCCGTGCCGGTGGCCGGCATGGCCCTGTTCATCAAAGGCAAATTGAGCCAGTGAGCGCTTCGGTCATGGTGAATGGACTGGCGCAGGCGGTGCTGGTGGCCGGCCTGCTCTGGTCCTGGGCCGCGTGGGCCGGCAACCAGAAAGAGGAGGCGATGGCCGACTCGGTGCGGGTGGCCTTGTCGAACGCGATCAAGGACACGCGTCCGCCGCAGCCCGTGTTTCGCGACGAGGCGGGGCGGGTGCGCTACCAGCAATGGCTCTCGACCATGTCGGACCGGCTCAAGCGCAAGCTGCCGGACGACCAGGTGCGGCTCGAATTCCTGCAATCGGTCTGGTACGAATCGAACCGTGCCGGTCTCGATACGGGCATGGTGCTGGGGCTGATCCAGGTCGAATCGGCGTACCGCAAGTACGCGGTATCGATGGTGGGCGCGCGCGGCTACATGCAAGTGATGCCGTTCTGGACCAACGCGATCGGCGACAGCGACCGCAGCAAGCTGTTCAATATGCAGACCAACCTGCGTTACGGCTGCTCGATCCTGCGCATGTACCTCGACATCGAAAACGGCAACCTGTACCTCGCGCTGGGCCGCTACAACGGTAGCCGAGGCAAGCCCGCCTACCCCAACGCGGTACTCGCCGCCTGGGAAAAGTGGAAATTTCCTACCTAAAAACTCAGACCCCACCTACAACCGGGGTCTGACCTCTGATTCGAAATATTTCCCAGCCTCACAACCGGGGTCAGAGCTTTAATCTGAAACTAATTGCCAGGCTAGCGCATCGCAAGGATGCCAATTGAAACGAAAAACCGTCTTTCTCCTTGGGGGAGGGGCGGTTTTGACCTTTACGGTAGTTTACGTTCGCCTCAAACGCGAGCTTGCATGAAATCTTTCGAATTAAAGCTCTGACCCCGGTTGTAGGAAGTTTGGAGGGCGGTTGTAGGCGCTTTAGCCGAAAGTTTCGAATCAGAGGTCAGACCCCGGTTCGGGACTAGATGATCAGCTAGCTATCAAGTTTTGCAGGTGAGTAGCTGTTGAAGTCCGGCACCACGGCGGCGGTCGGGGGTGTAGACTGCCATTTTTCTCAGAGCTCACGAAAGTGCACATGCGATTGACTCTTCTTGCCGCAGCGTCCGCGCTGGCGGTGTTGTCGGGATGCGCCAGCGTCCAGCCGCCGTCCCAGGCCACCGCCCACGCGCCAGCCAGAAACATCATCTTCTTCCTCGGCGATGGCATGGGCATCAATACCCTGACCGCCGCCCGCATCTACGCCGTCGGCGAAGACGGCGAGCTGACCCTCGATACCTTGCCCGAGTCGGCGTTCGTCAAGACGTTCTCGAACGACGCCCAGGTCACCGACAGCGCCGCGTCCATGTCGGCCTATATGACCGGGGTGAAGGTCAATAACAATGTGTTGTCGATGAGCTCCGATACGCCGGCCAGCGCTCCCGCGCTTGACGCCTCCGGTAACAAGCTGGCCGGCCGCTGCGGCGCCGGGCGCCCGGTCGCCACCCTGGCCGAACTGGCCAAACAGCGCGGCATGTCGGTCGGCGTGGTCACCACGACCCGCGTGACCGATGCCACCCCGGGCGCGGTGTTCGCGCACGTGTGCCATCGCGCCATGGAGAACGATATCGCCGCCGCCCTCGTTCCCGGCGGCGCCGGCTACAACGCGGCCCTCGGCGCGCGCGGCCTCGATGTGCTGCTCGGCGGCGGCAGCGACTATTTCACCAGCACCGCCAAAGGCGGCAAGCGCAGCGACGGGCGCGACCTGCTGGCCGAACTGGCCGCGCAGGGCGTGCGCACCGTGTCCGACAGCGCCCAGTTGAACGCGGTCGATGCCAGCGCCGGCGCTCCGCTGGTCGGCCTGTTCGCCCCGCACGACCTGAGTTTCGATTCGATGCGCGATGCGGCCAAACAGCCATCCCTGCCCCAGATGGCCGGCAAAGCCATCGGCATCCTGGCGAATAATCCGAAGGGGTTCTTGCTGGTCGTCGAGGGCGGCATGATCGACCTGGCGCTGCATAACTCGAACGCGCGCCGCGCCCTGCAGGAGACGGTCGTCTTCGACAATACCCTCAAGGCGGCCATCGCGCAGATGCGCTCGATCGATCCGGACTTGAAGAACACCCTGATCGTGGCCACCGCCGACCATGATCATTCGCTGCTCCTGAACGGTTATGCGCGCCGCACCGGCAAGACCACGCCGAGCGAACCGGGCGTGCTGGGATTGATGCGCCGGGTCGATAACAACGAGATCAAGCTCGATGCCGATGGCGCGCCATTTACCATCATCGGCTTCGGTAATGGCGAGCACCGGGTGCAGGGCAGCCGCGGCGCCGCCCCGCACCTGACCAGCGCCCAGGTCAGCGCCGACGACTACCGCCAGGAGGCGGTGGTGCGCACCGAGCCCGGTTACGAGACGCACAGCGGCACCGATGTGTACCTGGGGGCGATCGGCGCGGGCGCCGCGCGCTTCGGCGGCACCATCGATAACACCCGCGTGTTTGAACTGATCAAGGCGGCCGCCGGCTGGTAAGCGGCGCCCCCTTTGTAAAGTCACCATAATGAGAGTCACCATGACGCCTTCCCGCTTTCCCTTGCTCCTGCTGGCCGCCGCGTGCGCGCTGGCGCCATCCCTGGCCGGAGCGGCCCCCCAGCCTGCCGCCAAGAACATCATCTTCTTCCTCGGCGACGGCATGGGCCCGACCACCATCACCGCCGCGCGCATCTATCGCTACAAGGAGGAGGGCTTGCTCCACTTCGAGCGCATGCCGCATTCGGCGCGCATCAAGACCTATTCGAACGATGCCCAGACCACCGACAGCGCACCGTCGATGGGTTCTTACATGACCGGCATTAAGATCAATAACGATGTGATCTCGATGGCCGACGCCAAGCCGTTCGCCCCGCGCAAGGATGGCAACGGCAACGCCACCATCGACGCCTGCCCGGCCGGGAACGGGCGCGCGGCGGCCACCATCCTCGAACTGGCCAAGGCGGCCGGCAAGTCGGTGGGCTCGATCACGACCACGGAGCTGACCCACGCCACGCCGGCATCGACTTTTTCGCACGTGTGCGAGCGCGACATGGCGTACCAGATCGCCGCGCAGGTGGTGCCGGGCGGCGCCGGCTACAATCCGGCCTTGAAAGACGGGGTCGATGTGCTGATGGGCGGCGGGCGCAATCACTTCACGCCGTTCGACGCGGCGCGCAATGCGCTGGGCCGCGCCGACGGGCGCGACCTGATGGCCGAACTGGCGGCGCAGGGCTACACGGTGGCGGCGAATGCGGATCAGATGCAGGCCGCGCCAGTCGGTAAGAAATTCGTCGGCATCTACAGCGACGTGAGCCACCTCGATTACGCGCTGGCGCGGCGCGCCGGCCAGCCGCCGCTGGCGCAGATGACGGCCAAGGCGATCGATCTGCTGGCGTCCAATCCGAAGGGCTTTTTCCTGATGGTCGAAGGCGGCAAGATCGACCATGCGCTGCACGATACCAACATCAAGAACGCGCTGGCCGAAACGGTCGATTTCGACGACGCCATCAAGACCGCGCTCGACAAGATGGAGGCGCTCGACCCTGGCCTGCGCAATACGCTGCTGGTGGTCACGGCGGACCATGATCACACGATCGTGATGAACGGCTATGCCAAACGCGGCAACCCGATCCTCGACCTGGTGCGCAATGTGGACGATGGCGCGCCGGCGCGCGATGCCGATGGCAAGACCTTTACCACCTTGGTGTTCGGCAATGGCCCGAACCGCCCGCATCAACGGCTTGACGTCGACAGCTCCACGGCGCTGGGCGACGCCTATCACCAGGAGACCGGGGTGCGCCTCAAGGGCGAGACCCATGGCGGCGGCGATGTGAAGCTGTTCGCCACCGGCGCCGGGGCGGGCGTGTTCAAGGGGACCATGGAAAACACCAAGGTGTTCCACCTGATGAAGGCGGCCTTCGGTTTCTGAGGTGTTGACGCGACCCGCAAACAAAAAGCCCCGTTCGCGAGAACGGGGCTTTTTGTAATCCGGCTTGGACAGGCGAACTGTTTTTATTTCAGATGGTCGGAAATGAGTTTGGTCATTTCGAACATCGATACCTGCGCTTTGCCGCCGAAGACTGCTTTGAGCTTGTCGTCAGCATTGATCATGCGGCGGTTGGCCGCGTCTTGCAGATCGAGCTTCTTGATATAGTCCCAGACTTTCTTGGTCACTTCGGTGCGTGGCAGCGGCGTTGCGCCAACCACGGCTGCCAGGACGGCGGACGGAGTCATCGCCTTCATGAAGGCGGCGTTCGGCTTGCGTGGGGCTGCTGCTGGTTTTTTTGCGGCTGCTGCTTTTGGTGCTGCCGCAGCTTTTGCTGGAGCGGCTTTCTTCGCTGCTGCTGGCTTTGCCGCTGCGGCTGGCTTAGCTGCGGCGGCCTTTTTTGCTGGCGCTGCTGCTGGGGTTTTTTTGGCTGTTGCCATCTTCAAGCCTCCTTAACGAACACATGGGAAATTGCGCAATTCATCGCACGGCTTATATTGGTGGGGATTTACCGATGACGCAAGTGTTTTTCAAGAATTTTTCGGCGTTTTCATAGGGAAAAGGCAGAACGATGGCCCGAGAAGGCCGATTTTGACGATTCGTCTCCCCCGCGCAGGCGGGGGGCCAAGTTGGCTGCTTAGCGAAGAACTTGGACCCCCGCCTGCGTGGGGGCGACGGTTTGACGGTTAACCACTGCGCAAGCGCTGTCTTTGCACGAGCCGCCGAGGGGCGCTTAGCGCATCCCGCCCGGCATCATGCCCTTCATCGAGCGCATCATTTTCATCATGCCGCCGCCTTTGAATTTCTTCATCATGGCCTGCATCTGGTCGTATTGCGCCAGCATGCGGTTCACTTCCTGCACCTGTACGCCGGCGCCGGCGGCGATGCGGCGCTTGCGCGTGGCCTTGATCAGTTCCGGCTTGGCGCGTTCCTGCGGCGTCATCGAGTCGATGATGCCGACCATGCGCCGTACCTGCTTGTCGGCCTGGTCCATGTTGGCGCCGCCGGCCGCCTGCTGGAACTGGGCCGGCAATTTGTCGATCAGGCTCGACATGCCGCCCATCTTCTTCATCTGGCCCAGCTGCGACTTGAAGTCGTTCATGTCGAAGCGACCGCCCACCTTGATCTTGTTGGCCAGGTCGGCCGCAGCCTTGCTGTCGACGCCCTTGCGCGCTTCTTCCACCAGCGCCAGGATGTCGCCCATGCCCAAGATACGGTTGGCCATGCGCTGGGCGTCGAAGGCTTCCAGGCCGTCGAGTTTTTCGGATACGCCGGCAAACTTGATCGGTTTGCCGGTAATGTGACGCACCGACAGCGCCGCGCCGCCGCGCGAGTCGCCATCGAGCTTGGTGAGCACGATGCCGGTCAGCGGCAGCGCGTCGTTAAAGGCCTTGGCGGTGTTGATCGCATCTTGCCCCAGCATGGCGTCGACCACGAACAGGGTTTCGATCGGGTTGACCGCCGCGTGCACGGCCGAGATTTCCTGCATCATCGCTTCGTCGATGCCCAGACGGCCGGCGGTGTCGATGATCAGCACGTCGTGGTAGTGCTTCCTGGCCCAGTCGAGCGCGGCCAGGGCGATGTCGACCGGCTTGTCGGTGGCGGCGGACGGGAAGAAGTCGGCGCCGACCTGCTTGGTCACCGATTCGAGCTGGGCGATCGCGGCCGGACGGTAGACGTCGGCCGAGACGGTCAGGACCTTTTTCTTTTTCTCTTCCTTGAGGTACTTGGCCAGTTTGCCGACGGTGGTGGTTTTACCCACACCCTGCAAACCGGCCATCAGGATGATCGCCGGCGGCTGCTGGGCAAAGCTCAGCTGCGACGCTTCGGGACCCAGGTCGGCTCCCATCAGCGCGCCCAGCTCGCGCTGGACCACGCCGACCAGGGCCTGGCCCGGGCTGAGCGAGGCCAGTACTTCTTCGCCGAGGGCTTTTTCCTTGACCCGGCTGATGAACTCGCGCACGGCGGGCAGCGCCACGTCGGCTTCGAGCAGGGCCAGGCGCACTTCGCGCAGCATCTCGGCGGTATTCGATTCGGTCAGACGCGCCTCACCGCGCATGGTCTTGACGACCTTGGCAAGGCGTTGGGTTAAGTTATCTAGCATGGCAGACCTGACTAATATATAGGGCGATGCCGGCACGCGCCGGTTGTGGCGTCATTTTACCCTATGTCCGAAGGAAAAAAGACCGGCGCCGGGCCGGCCGGCGGAAGGGCGCGCGCGCGCTCGCTGCCGGTGGCGCCGCCACATCACGGTCTCTTTCGCAGGCGCCGGCCAGTCTTTTTGCGCACACAGCTTGCGCCCGTCGTGGGACGGCGCGGATTTGGCGCGATACATTTCCTGTGCGCAATCAAAAGCGCCCCCATCGACTCTGCATCACTGACCGGAGATTGGCATGACAGGCAAGCTTCTTTGCAACACCCTCAGAACGACCCTGGCGCTGGCGGCCCTGTGCGTCGCCGCTGGCAGCCAGGCGCAGGAGGTGGTCCGGCTCGGCAACCTCAAACTGGCGCATTTCGGCGCCGTCTCGTACATCAAGGAAATCGCGCCGTCCTGCGGCATCCGGGTCGAAGAGAAAATCTTCGCCAAGGGGCTCGATGTGATGCAGGCCATCATCGCCGGCGAGCTCGATGTGGGCGCGACGGCGTCCGAGGCCGCCATTTCGGGGCGCGCCAGCGGGGCGCCGATTGTCGTGGTGGCCGGTTTCGCCAGGGGCGGCGCGCGCTTGGGGGCGCGCGCCGGGCTGGGTGTGAAGGGCATGCGCGACCTGCAAGGCAAGAAGGTGGGCGTGACGCGCGGCGCCATCCAGGAAGTGCTGCTGATGGCCAAGCTGCAACAGCACGGCATGAGCGCCGACAGCGCCCCCGGCAAGGATGTGCAGCTGATCTACCTGCCGTTCGCCGACCTGAACCAGGCGCTGATGGGCGGCAATATCGACGCCATGATGCAGTCCGAGCCGCAATCCTCGCAAGCGATCAACAAGGGGTTCGGGGTGGAAGTGCTGAAACCCTACGATACCCCGATCGGCGAGCCGGTGCGCACCATGGTGATGACCGAAGCTTTCTATGGCGGCAAGCGGGCGTTGGCCGAGAAATTCATGCGCTGCTTCGTGCAGGCCACGCGCGCCTTCATCGGCGAGCCGGCGCTGGCCGAAAAGTATGTGCGCGAAACGATGTTCAAGGGCCAGATCAGCAAGGACGACTTCGCGGACGCGATCGCCAATTCGCCGTATGCGTTCGATGTGACGGCCGCCCATATCCAGGTCACCACCGACACCATGCTCAAGACCGGGGTGGGACGCATGGCGCGCCCGCCGCTGGCGACCGACTGGGTGCGCACCGACCTGCTCGAGGCGGCCAAGAAAAGCGCGGGCATGAAGTAGCTGCCCAACGCAGGCGTCCAAGGTCGGCGTCCAATGTCGGCGCCCGACGCCGCGTTGGGCATGGCCGCCATCGATTCGAACGCCGTCCCCGCCGGCACGCGCCGATAGTGTAAACTTGCACAATGCAGACTTACTTACTTATCGCAGCGGCGCTGCTGTACGCGGTGTGCGCCCTTCTTCCCTCGCCCCGGGGTTCGCTCATCTCCGCCGTCACGGCCGTGGCCTGGCTGCTGCATGGCGCCGCCCTGTGGCTCGACATGATGGCGCCCGGCAGCGTGCGGATCGGCTTCGCGCTGATGATTTCGGCCGCGCTGTGGATCTCGGTGGCGGCCTACTGGATCGAAAACCGCAATTTCGCGCTCGACGGCCTGCGCCGCCTGGTGATGCCGTGCGCCGCCGCCGCCGCGCTGCTGCCGGCCGTGTTCCCGGGCAGCGTGCTGCTGCTCGAAGGGCGCGCGCCGGCCTTCGGCTGGCATATCGCGGTCGCCATCCTGGCCTACAGCACGCTGACCATCGCCGCCTTCCACGCGGTCCTGATGGCGCTGCAGGAAACGCGCCTGCATGCGCGCAACCCGCAAGCCGGCTGGCTGGCCAGCGCGCTCGACCAGCTGCCGGCCCTGCTGACCATGGAAAAATTGCTGTTCCGCCTGATCTGGATCGGTTTCGTGCTGCTCAGCCTGACCGTGCTGTCGGGGATCGTGTTCTCGGAACAGTTGTTCGGCACCGTGCTCAAGTGGGATCACAAGAGCGTCTTTGCGCTGCTGTCGTGGTTCCTGTTCGCCGCGCTGCTGGCCGGGCGGCGCTGGCGCGGCTGGCGCGGCAAGACCGCGCTGCGCTTCACCCTGGCCGGTTTCGCCACCCTGGTGCTGGCCTATGTCGGCAGCCGTTTCGTTCTTGAAGTAATTTTGCACCGGGGCCTGGCATGATGCGCATTCTGTTCTGGATCGGCTTGATCGTGCTGGTCATCGCGGCCATTCGCAGCAAGATTCGCGGCAAGCTGCGCGAGATGACGCCGCCGCCCGGGCATCCCGGCTATCCCGGCGCCGGGCCGCAGGCGGCGCCGACGCGCGAACTGGGCGCCACCGTCGAGTGTGCGCACTGCCATGTGTATTTCCCGGAGTCGGAAGCGGTCACGGCCAACGGCCGCGCGTACTGCAGCGCCGAGCACGTCAACCTGCCGCCGGCCTGACCGATGTCGTTCTGGAGCGGCTTGTCGGCCGAGTCGCGCGAAACATTCTGGCGCTCGCTGCAGGCGCTCTCCGCCACCCGCATCGTCATTTCGCTGGTGCTGCTGGCCTACCTGATGTTCGAGCGCAGGGATGCACCGACCGCCGGCCACTATCTGTATACCGAAACCTGCATCGCCTACCTGGTCATGTCCGGCGCCTTTGCGCTGGCTTGCCTGTACGTGCGCACCCGCTTCCTGGCGCAGGTGGTGGTGCAGATCGCGGTCGACATCGCGGTCATCTCGGTACTGTACATGGCCGGCCAGGAGGGCCGCGGCAGCCTGGTGATCCTGTACCTGTTCCCGCTGGCCGGGGCCGCGATCCTGGCGCCGCGCGTGCTGGCCCTGTTTTCGGCCGCGCTGGTCACCATGTTCCTGCTGCTCGACTCGGTGTACCAGATGTTCATGGGCACGAACGGCATGCCGGTCACCCAGGCCGGCCTGTACGGCGGCGCCTTCTTCGCCATCGTGATGGTGGTCAGCCGCCTCGCCGCCAAGCTGATCCGGCAGGAAGAACTGGCCGCGCGCCACGGCGCCGATCTGCAGATCCAGCTGGCGATCAACCAGATCGTCATCGCCGACGTCGCCGACGGCATTCTCGTGGTCGACCGCGACGGCCACATCTTTGCCGGCAACCCGGCCGCCCAGCAGATGCTGGGGCTGGCCAACGGCGACAGCGGTTTTGCCCTGTCCGAGGTGGCGGCGCTGGAACCGGTCGCGTTTGCGTTTTCCGAGTGGCAGCAGCAAGTCGGGCCGGCCACCGTGAGCGGGGCCCCGCGCGCCGCCTTTGTCACGGTCAAGCCGTATCGCGACAGCGGCGGCGGCCACGCCGGCACGGCCGCCTGGAGCGGGCGGCGCGACCTGGCGGCCCACCTTAAGCTGCGCTTTGCCCGCGTCGACACGGTCGAGGAGGCCTCCGAGCGCTGCGTGATCTTCCTGCAGGATGTCACCGCCATCGAAAACCAGGCCCAGGAACTGAAACTGGCCTCGATGGGACGGCTCACCGCCAGCATCGCGCACGAGGTGCGCAATCCCCTCTCGGCCATCGGCCACGCCACCGCGCTGCTGGCCGAAGACTTGCACGAGCCGGGCCAGGCGCGCCTGCTCAAGATCGTCGGCGACAATGTGGCGCGCGTCAACCGCATGGTGGAAGACATACTCCAACTGTCGCGCAAGGTCCAGCCCAATAGCGAGCCGTTGTTGCTCGGCCCGTTTTTGAATGAGTTGAAGACCGAATTTGATGAAACCCAAGGGGTTGCCAATGATATAGTGTGGCTAGGCAACACCGGAGCCGTGCCAGTGCGTTTCGACGCGCTGCACCTGCGCGAAGTGGTGATCAACCTGCTGACCAATGCGCTGCGCTACGCCAGTGGCGGGGTGGGCAGTATCCGGGTGTACGTCGTCACCGATACGGCCGGCGGCATGGAGCTGCACGTGCAGGACGACGGTCCCGGCATCACGCCGGACGTGCGGGCGCACCTGTTCGAGCCGTTTTATACGACCTCGAGCAAGGGGACCGGGCTGGGGCTGTATTTGGCGCGCGAGCTGTGCCTGAACAACGCGGCGATGCTCGATTACGAATACCGCTTCGATGCCAGCGGCGCCGGCGTGCGGGCGGCCAGCGGCCGCTTTGTGATTTCGTTCGCGCAGCCGCTGGGCGCGCGCGGCGCTACTGCTAACAGAAAGGCAACAACATGACATCACCCCGCGTACTGGTCGTCGATGACGAGGCCGATTTACGCGAACTGCTGGAAATCACGCTGGTCAGGATGGGGCTCGATGTGGACAGCGCCGAAACGCTGCGCGAGGCGCGCGCCTTCCTGGCGCAGAACGATTACGCCCTGATCCTGACCGACATGCGCCTGCCCGACGGCCTGGGCCTGGAACTGGTGCAGGAAGTGGGCGCCTCCAACAAGTCGACCCCGATCGCGGTCGTCACCGCTTACGGCAGCGCCGAAAACGCGGTGGTGGCGCTCAAGGCGGGCGCCTTCGATTACGTTTCCAAGCCGGTGGTGCTGGACGACTTGCGGGTGATGGTGCAGTCGGCCTTGCGCCTGTCGGCGCCGTCCAGCCAGGCCGGCAGCCCGGCGGCGGCCGGCACCGCCTCGCGCCTGATCGGCGAGTCGGCCGTGATGCAGTCGCTGCGCAACCAGATCGAGCGCCTGGCGCGTTCGATGGCGCCGATCGCCATTACCGGCGAGTCGGGCAGCGGCAAGGAACTGGTGGCGCGCGAAATCCATGCGCGCAGCTCGCGCGCGGGCAAGCCTTTTATCGCGGTCAACTGCGGCGCGATTCCCGAAGCGTTGATGGAAGCGGAGTTTTTCGGCTACCGCAAGGGCGCGTTTACCGGCGCGGCCGACGAGCGCGACGGATTTTTCCATGCGGCCAACGGCGGCACCCTGATGCTCGACGAAGTGGCCGACCTGCCGTTGGCGATGCAGGTCAAGCTGCTGCGCGCGATCCAGGAGCGGCGCGTGCGCAAGATCGGCGCCACCAGCGAGGAGCCGGTCGACGTGCGCATTATCAGCGCCACGCACCAGAACCTGGCGCAGTGCGTCGAGACCGGCAAATTCCGGCAGGATCTGTTTTACCGCTTGAATGTGATCGAACTGAGCGTACCGCCGCTGCGCGAGCGGCTCGACGACCTGGGCGTGCTGGTTGGCGGCATGCTGGCGCGCCTGGCGGGAGCGGGGCAGCCGGCCGCGCTCGGGCCGCAGGTGCTCGATACCTTGCGCACGTATTCGTTTCCGGGCAATGTGCGCGAACTGGAAAATGTGCTGGAACGGGCGCTGGCGTTTGCCAATGACGGCGTGATCGAGGTGGGCGACTTGTCGCTCAAGGGCGCGCGGGTGGCCGAGCAGGCGCCGGCGGCCGAGGCGGTGGCGCAGGTGGCGCCGGCGCCGCCGGCAGGCGCCGCGCCGCTGGCCCGGTTCAGCCCTGGCGCCCCGGCCGAGCTGCCCAGCAGCCTGCCCGATTACCTGGAACAGGTCGAACGCGAGATCATCTTGCGCGCGCTGACCCAGACCCAGTTCAACCGCACCCAGGCGGCTTTGCTGCTGGGGATCAGTTTCCGGCAGCTGCGCTACCAGATGCAGAAGCTCGATATCCAGGAGCCGGAAGGGTAGTCGGCCCGGCCCCGAATTGCCTTGTTTGCAGGTGCATCGCTGTTCGCGCCTCACCAGTTCCAACTTTACCTGGCGAACTCGGAGCCGTCTCCCCCGCGCAGGCGGGGGTCTATACCACCTATGAGCAGAGGTGCTATGGACCCCCGCCTGCGCGGGGGAGACGGTGAATGTGCCGGGTGAAGCGCTCGCGAGCGACGGTGAATGTGCAGGGTGACGCGCTCGCGAGCGACAAACTTGGGTTCCCGCCGATGACGCCGACGCCCGCTCCCCCCACGGTTTATAATACTGCCCCGCGACCCGAAAACGGCAAGCGTGCGGGCGTGCGGCTGCCGCAAAAAATGGCAGTCGTTAGTACCTGCTAACCGGGCAGTCCTTCCTGTGGCCTGACTCAAAAAAGTCAAGCGAAGCACAGGAAAATATTGCTACTTAATTCTATTGCCACTCCCGGAGTGAGGTACTACAATTAGTCCCAGAATCGAGCAATCGACTAGATATAGTGGTTTTTAGCGCTCTGCCACCGATTGGTCGGCCCCTTAATACAGTACGGCACGCAGCACGGCAAGTCTAGTTCTTAACGCACTCAACCCACCATCGCGCGTCACGACGCCGGCCTCGGATTCCAGGCCGGCGGGGTAGTTTTTTGTTTTTACATTTGTTGGGGACGGTTGATCGACGCCGTCCACTTGATAACAACCGGCGGCAGACCAAAGCCCGCCGCTCCAGGAGGTCCCACATGCAAACATCCCAAGATTCTTCGATTAACCAATTGCACGTCACACCTGGAGCAGCCGCTCCGGCCTCGGCCACCAGCGCCGCCGCTGTCGCCTCCCGCGGCGACTATCGCATCATCCGCCGCAACGGCGCCGTCGTCGCATTTGAACCATCGAAGATCTCGATCGCCGTCACCAAGGCCTTTTTGGCCGTGAACGGCGGCCAGAGCGCCGGTTCCGCGCGCGTGCGCGAACTGGTCGAGCAACTGACCGAGAACGTGGTGTCGGCCCTGATCCGCCGCCAGCCATCGGGCGGCACGTTCCACATCGAAGACGTGCAGGACCAGGTCGAACTGTCGCTGATGCGTTCGGGCGAGCACGACGTGGCGCGTGCCTACGTGCTGTACCGCGCCAAGCACATGGAAGAGCGCCGCCTGCAGAAGGAAGCGCTGGGCGGTTCGGCCGACGTGGCCGCCCCGCAAATCCACGTGCTTGAAAACGGCCAGCGCCGCCTGCTCGACATGAACCAGGTGCGCGACCTGATCGCCGCCGCCTGCGTCGGCCTGGAAAAACACGTCGACGCCGACGCCATCCTGGCCGAAACGGTCAAGAACCTGTACGACGGCGTGCCGGTCGAAGAGCTGCACAAGTCCGCCATCCTGGCTGCGCGCGCGCTGATGGAAAAGGACCCGGCTTACTCGCAGGTCACCGCCCGCATTTTGCTGCACACCATCCGCAAGGAAGTGTTCTGCGAAGAAGTGCCGCAAGCCAAAGCGGCGGCACACTATATCGAGTACTTCCCGAAATACATCGCCAAGGGTATCGAAAACGAGCTGCTGGACCCGGTCCTGGCCACTTTCGACCTGGCCAAGCTGGCCAAAGCCCTGGTCGCCGACCGTGACTTGCAGTTCGGTTACATCGGCCTGCAAACCCTGTACGACCGTTACTTCCTGCACGTGCGCGACGTACGCATCGAAATGCCGCAGGCGTTCTACATGCGTGTCGCCATGGGCCTGTCGCTGCGCGAAGAAAACCGCGAAGCGCGCGCCGTCGAGTTCTACAACCTGCTGTCGTCGTTCGACTTCATGAGCTCGACCCCGACCCTGTTCAACTCCGGCACCCTGCGCTCGCAACTGTCGTCGTGCTACCTGACCACCGTCTCGGACGACCTGGAAGGCATCTACGACGCGATCAAGGAAAACGCGCTGCTGGCCAAGTTCGCCGGCGGCTTGGGTAACGACTGGACCCCGGTGCGCGCGCTCGGCGCCCACATCAAGGGCACCAACGGCAAGTCGCAAGGCGTGGTGCCGTTCCTGAAAGTGGTCAACGACACCGCCGTGGCGGTCAACCAGGGCGGCAAGCGCAAGGGCGCGGTATGCGCCTACCTGGAAACCTGGCACATGGACGTGGAAGAATTCCTCGACCTGCGCAAGAACACCGGCGACGACCGCCGCCGCACCCACGACATGAACACGGCCAACTGGATTCCCGACCTGTTCATGAAGCGCGTGATGGAAAAGGGCGACTGGACCCTGTTCTCGCCATCCGAAACGCCCGACCTGCACGACAAGGTCGGCAAGGCTTTTGAGGCAGCCTACACCGGCTACGAAGCGAAAGCGGCCGCCGGCGAGATCCGCGTGTTCAAGAAGATCGCCGCGCTCGACCTGTGGCGCAAGATGCTGTCGATGCTGTTCGAAACCGGCCACCCATGGATCACGTTTAAAGACCCATGCAACATCCGTTCGCCACAGCAACACGTGGGCGTGGTGCACAGCTCGAACCTGTGCACCGAGATTACCCTGAACACCAACGAGTCCGAAATCGCGGTCTGCAACCTGGGTTCCGTGAACTTGCCGGCGCACATGAAAGAAGGCAAGCTCGATCCGGTCAAGCTGCAGAAAACCGTGCGCACCGCGATGCGCATGCTCGACAACGTCATCGATATCAACTACTACGCCGTCGAAAAAGCGCGTAATTCGAACATGCGCCACCGTCCGGTGGGCATGGGGATCATGGGTTTCCAGGATTGCCTGCACATGATGCGCGTGCCTTACTCGTCGAACCAGGCTGTGGAATTTGCCGATTCGTCGATGGAAGCGGTGTGCTACTACGCCTACCTGGCCTCGACCGAGCTGGCCGAAGAGCGCGGCCGCTACGAGTCGTACAGCGGCTCGCTGTGGGACCGTGGCATCCTGCCGCAGGATTCGGTCAAGCTGCTGGCCGACGAGCGCGGCGGCTACCTGGAAGTGGACATGTCCTCGGCCATGGACTGGACCGTGGTGCGCGAGCGCATCAAGCAGTTCGGCATGCGCAACTCGAACTGCGTGGCGATCGCCCCGACCGCGACCATTTCGAACATCATCGGCGTGTCGGCCTGCATCGAACCGACCTTCCAGAACCTGTATGTGAAGTCGAACCTGTCCGGCGAATTTACCGAGATCAACTCGTACCTGGTGCGCGACCTCAAGGCCCGCGACCTGTGGGATGAAGTCATGATCGCCGACCTGAAGTACTTCGATGGCTCGCTGGCCAAGATCGACCGCATCCCGCAAGACCTGCGCGACATCTACGCCACCGCGTTCGAAGTCTCGCCGAGCTGGCTGGTGGAAGCGGCCTCGCGTCGCCAGAAGTGGATCGACCAGGCCCAGTCGCTGAACATCTACATGGCTGGCGCGTCCGGCAAGAAGCTGGACGAAACCTACAAGCTGGCCTGGCTGCGCGGCCTGAAAACCACGTATTACCTGCGCACCATCGCGGCGACCCACATGGAAAAGTCGACCTCCAAGACCGGCGCGCTGAACGCGGTGGCGGTGGACGGCGGCATGTCGGCCCACGCCATGGGTGCGGCGGCCGATACGGCGGCGGCGGCTGCCGCGGCGACGGCGGCATCGGTAGCCGCTGCGGCGGCCGAGGAAGAGGGCGCGGCGTGCTACCTGCGTCCGGGCGACGATGGCTTCGAGGAATGCGAAGCCTGCCAGTAATAGCTGGTACCGAGGTGGAGCGCTGCGGCGCTCCACGCAAGACCGAATTGAACACAGACGAAAAGAGGAATCACCATGTTGTCCTGGGACGATGAAACAGCCAGCGCGCCAGCCGCGCGCCCCGTGCCGCCGAATGGCGCCGTAGCGGGTACCGAACCCGTAGCCGACGCCGCATTGGTCGCCAAGCGCGTCCACGCCGACGACAAGCGCATCATCAACGGCAAGACCGATGTGAACCAGCTGGTCCCGTTCAAGTACAAATGGGCGTGGGACAAGTACTTGGCCGGTTGCGCCAATCACTGGATGCCGCAAGAGGTCAACATGCAGCGCGACATCGAGTTGTGGAAAAATCCCAACGGCCTGACCGACGACGAGCGCCGTTTGGTAAAACGCAACCTGGGCTTCTTCGTGACCGCCGATTCGCTGGCCGCGAACAACATCGTGCTCGGCACCTACCGCCACATCACGGCGCCGGAATGCCGCCAGTACCTGCTGCGCCAGGCCTTCGAGGAAGCCATCCACACCCACGCCTACCAGTACATCGTGGAGTCGCTGGGCCTGGACGAAGGCGAGATCTTCAACGCCTACAACGAAGTCAAGTCGATCCGCGACAAGGATGAATTCCTGATTCCGTTCATCAACACGCTGACCGATCCGGCTTTCACCACCGGCACCGTGGAAAACGACCAGAAGCTGCTCAAGTCGCTGATCGTGTTCGCCTGCCTGATGGAAGGGCTGTTCTTCTACGTCGGCTTCACCCAGATCCTGGCGCTGGGCCGCCAGAACAAGATGATGGGCGCGGCCGAGCAGTACCAGTACATCCTGCGCGACGAGTCGATGCACTGCAATTTCGGCATCGACCTGATCAACACGATCAAGATGGAAAACCCGCTGCTGTGGACGCCGGCCTTCCGCGAAGAGATCAAGGTGTTGTTCCTGCAAGCGGTCGACCTGGAGTATGCGTACGCCGAAGACACCATGCCGCGCGGCGTGCTGGGCCTGAACGCGACCATGTTCAAGGGTTACCTGCGCTTCATCGCCAACCGTCGCGCCCAGCAGATCGGCCTGGACGCGCTGTTCGCGCACGAGGAAAACCCATTCCCGTGGATGAGCGAGATGATCGACTTGAAGAAGGAACGCAACTTCTTCGAGACGCGCGTGACCGAGTACCAGACCGGCGGCGCGCTGAACTGGGAGTAACACCGGGAACGCGGCCAGACTGCCGTCCCCTCAGTAAAAAAGCTCCCCTCGGGGAGCTTTTTGCATTCCGCGTCCGCGCCTCAGGACTTGCCGGCCTTGTACACGCCGCAGGCGAAGTACACATCGTCGACCCGCTCGATATAGGTGCTCTTCGATTCCAGCGCGCCGCTCTTGGCGTTGGGCCACTTGTACTCGACCCAGCCCTTGCCATCCTTGGCGGCCACTTCGCGGAAGCGGCGCGTGAAATACACGCCGTCGACGTCGCGCAGCTCGCCCAGTTCCTTGCCGACCAGCTTGGCGTTGGCGCCATGCGCCGTCACTGGTCCCGGTGCGACGGGCGCGACGAACAGATACAAGTCCTTGCTTTCAAACATGCCGGTCTTGCCGTTAATCTCGGAGGCGGTCTTGTCCATGCCGTTCGCCTGGTAATAGGCGATCGCCTTTTTCACGAGGGCCACCGCTTCCTCGCTGGTGCCGCGTTCCGCCGCTTGCGCCGCTCCGGCCGCCGCCATCAGCGTTGCCATGCCGGCGATGGCGAGCCACTTGACTAGTTTGTTCATCGATCTTCTCCCGTCTTGTTATGGTCGCCACGCGGCGCCTGAAACGATGCTATGCCAGCGTCGACCGCGGCACAAGCGCGCACGCGCGATGCGCGCCGTGGAGCGTCACGGCGCGCGCCAAATCGTTTACATCAAGCGACACGGTGCGTGCGCGGGCGCGGTCATCGCGTGTGCGTTTGCGCGAATACGTCTCGCAGTAGCAACGAACAGCGTGTGCTGCGCGCGTCGCGGCGCGCCTGACGCATTCGCGCGCGTGCGCCGCCGCGCAGCGCGCATTGGTGCGCGCCGCATGGCGCCGGCGGCCTCGGCGCGATCCGCGCCGGCATCGTCGCGCATCGCATAGCGCCTTTAGGTACGGCATGTCTGCGTTGCGCGGTGGAGCGCGAGCGCAGCTCCCGGGCCGCATCGACAGGCGGTGCCGCGCGCACCTTCGCGCCGGCGCGCGGCATGATGATGCGCAGACGCGTGCACCACGCGAAAAAAAAAGTCAAACAAATGCTGTGTGCCAGTTGCGCACTGACAAGGTTTTCGTGTACTTTACGTGATTGAATTTGTCAAAACGTGAACACGGTGATGCAAGCCGCGCGCGACGACAAAATCATCGATCAAAATGGGACGCTGATTCAAACAGATATGCGCTTAAACTTCTGCAAAAGACAAAGCCGCACTGCCTGATCCGGTTCAGGCATGGCGGCTTTTTCTTTTACGGTTGTGGGCTCTTGATGCGGACAGCGAACCATGAACACCGTATCCGTCGTCTCTGTTTTCAGAAACGACTATAGCTGAAGCGCTGCAAACTTGAGGAGTTGCAGCAGTTCAGCTGGTGCCGAATTCATTAGCATAAACACCGAACACGTTTGTGCCGATGAATAATTCGCCTGACCTCCAGTTACGGGTCGGACGGGTTTTACATCTTGTAGCGTGATTTTTTCCCATCGCAGATGAAGGAGAACCCAAATGGCAACAGCCGCTAAGAAACCCGCAGTAAAGAAACCAGTTGCGAAAGCCACTGCCGAGAAACCAGCGAAGAAAGTCGCAGCGAAAGCAGTTGCAGCGAAAGCAGTCGCAGCCAAGCCAGCCGCGAAAGCCGCAGCGAAGCCTGCAGCCAAGCCGGCAGCGAAAAAGGTTGCAGCGAAAGCCGCAGCCAAGCCAGCAGCGAAGCCAGCAGCTAAAAAAGCCGCAGCCAAGCCAGCAGCGAAAAAAGCCGTAGCGAAATCGTCGGCCAAGCCAGCAGCCAAGTCGGCAGCGAAGCCAGCGGCCAAGCCGGTAGCGAAGAAAGCCGCCGCTAAATCGGCCGCCAAACCTGTCGCCAAGAAAGCAGCAGCAAAGCCAGCAGCCACCAAAGCCGCAGCCAAGCCAGCCGCCAAAAAAGCAGCAGCGACGTCGACCGCCAAGAAACCAGCAGTAACTAAAGCAGCAGCAAAGCCAGCAGCGAAAGCAGCAGCAAAGCCAGCAGCAAAAAAGGTGGCGGCTAAGCCAGCAGCAAAAAAGCCGGTTAAGGCTGCGGCAACGCCAGCAGCCAAGCCAGCGGCAGCGCCAGCGGCAATTCCTGCCGTGCCAGCAGCCAAGCCGGTCGTAAAGAAAGCAGCAGCGCCTAAGAAGGCAGCTGCGCCGAAAGCCGACGCAGCATCGAAGCCAGCGGCAGCTCCTGCACCAGCAGTGGCGGCGCCGGCTCCGGCGCCAGCGGCGAAAACTGTGTTGGCTCCGGCAGCAGCATGGCCTTTCCCGACCAGCAGCCGTCCGTAACAGGTTGTTGGGCCTGGATCAGGCAAAATACCGCTGTGTGACTTGATTCACACAGCGGTTTTTTTTTAAGGAGAGCACGTGTACAGTATTGTTCAGTTGATCGTCGACACCATCGCCACCATCCTTGGTGGGGTCCTGTTACTCCGGTTCTGGATGCAGGCGATCCGCGTGCGTCCGCCGCCGCAGATCGGGCAATTTATCTTTACCCTGACCGATTGGATGGTGCTGCCGATGCGGCGCATCATTCCTGGCGTGGGCGGCTATGACTGGGCCAGCCTGATCGGCGCTTTCCTGGTGGTGGCGCTGGCGACGTCGGTGATCCTGTTTTTTGGCGCCTCGTTCGAGCTGGTGGCCATCATGTCCCTGTACACCTTCCTGACCTGGATACTGTACGGCTTCATGGGGACGCTGTTGATCGAGGTGGTGCTGAGCTGGGTCAACCCGCAGGCGCCGATGGCGCCCTTCGTCCAGGCCCTCAACGACCCGCTGCTGCGCCCCTTGCGCAAGGTGGTGCCGCCGATCGGCGGGATCGACCTGTCGGTGATGGTGGCGTTGATCCTGATCAAGATCGTGCATCTTTTGGTGCAGATGCTGTTCGGGCTGCGATGAGTCGTGCCTGGTGCTCGGCGCTGCCGGGCGCGCTGCGGCTGGCGGTGCAGATCACGCCGAACGCCAAGAAGACCGAGGTGATCGGCGTGCACGACGACGCGCTCAAGCTCAAGTTGCAGGCGCAGCCGATCGAAGGCAAGGCCAACGAGGCCTTGATCAAATATTTATCGGGAGAATTGGGCGTGCCGAAAAGCGCGCTCACGATCACGCACGGCCTGAGCAACAAACGCAAGCTGATCGAAGTGGTGTCAAGCAGCCTCACGCCCGAGCAAGTCGCACAGATCCTGTTGAAATGAAGCCAGCAATTTCTTAACCGGGGTCTGACCTCTGATTAGAAATCTTTCGAATCAGAGGGGAGACCCCGGGGGAGCGCCTTAGAAGCGGTAGCCGCACGCGGCGTCGGACGTGTCGGCGG